>CAZCUD010000023.1:0-37918 GCA_964501785.1 uncultured Bifidobacteriaceae bacterium | reverse complement strand
CCGATCCGGTGGTCGGTGACCCGGTTCTCCTTGAAGTTGTAGGTGCGGATCTTCTCGGACCGCCCCCCGCCCTTCACCTGGTCCCGCCGCGCCGAGGACAGCTCGGAGTCCTGGCGCTCCTGCTCGAGCTGGAGCAGGCGCGACCGCAGGATCCGCAGCGCCTTCTCCTTGTTCTGGAGCTGGCTCTTCTCGTCCTGGCAGGTGACGACGAGCCCCGTGGGGAGGTGCGTGATGCGAACCGCCGAGTCGGTGGTGTTGACCGACTGTCCGCCGGGCCCGCTCGAGCGGTAGACGTCGACCTCGAGGTCGCCGGGTGCGATGTCGACGTCGACCTCCTCGGCCTCCGGCAGGACCGCGACGGTGGCGGCGCTGGTGTGCACGCGCCCCTGGCTCTCGGTCACGGGCACCCGCTGCACGCGGTGCGGACCCGCCTCGTGCTTGAGCCGGGCCCAGGCGTCGTCACCCCTGAACACGAGCGTCACGTCGCGCATGCCGCCCATGTCGGACGGCTGGCTCGCGAGCACCTCGCTCTTCCAGCCGTGTCGCTTCGCGAGGCCTTCGTACATGTGGAGCAGGTCGGCCGCCCAGAGGTTCGCCTCCTCCCCTCCCTCGGCCCCGCGGATCTCGAGGATCACGTTCTTGCCGTCATTGGGGTCGCGTGGCACGAGCAGCTCACGGAGGCGAGCCTCGAGGGCGACGAGCTCGCGCTCTTGCTCCTCGAGCTCGCCGCGGAGGTACTCACGCATGTCTGCGTCCTGCTCCGAGGCGAGCATCTCCTTGGCATCGGCGACCGCGCTCTCGGTCGTGCGGTACTCGCGATAGGCGTCGACGATCGGCTTCAGCTCGGCGTGGCGACGACCCGCCGCGCGCGCGGCGGCCTGGTCACCGCCCGCGTAGATCTCGGGCAGGCGCGTCTCGAGCTTCTCGAGCTCGATCTCGAGGTCGGCCAGCTGCTCGAACATCACATCGGTCGCGCTCGCTCGGCCGCAGGGCACCTGCGGCCGCTCAGCGAGACGCTCGGCTGCTCCATGTCGAACCAGGGTACCGACCCGGTTCGCGATGCCCTTCTCCGTGGAGCAGGGCATCGCCTGCACCGGTCCTGGCGGAACGGCGACCGCTAGCTCGTCGGGCGGCGCCGCCGGGTCGAGAGCTGGATCACGCCACCGAGCGCGAGGAGCCATGCTCCGGCCTTCAGCGCCGCGGCACCCGCGGGACCCGTGAACGGCAGCGTGCCCGCCACGATGCGAGGCGCGTCCACCGTCGCCGTCTCACCACCGACCCCGATCACCGGGACCGTCGCGTCATCGGTCGACGTCACCGGGCACTCGCCGACCGTCGCGCTCACGTCACCCGTCGGCTCGTCCGTCGACGGCGGGCACACCGGCGGATCGCCGGTCACGGTCGCGCTGTTGACGATCGTGAACGGCGTCGCCGACGCAGGCACGTTGACCACGAGCGAGATCGTCGACGTCTCGCCCACCTCGAGCGTCCCGTCGAGGGTGCACGTGACCAACCCGCCGGCCTCCGAGCAGATGCCCGACTCACCGTCGACGACCGTCGCCGAGACGAAGGTGGTGCCGGTCGGGACCGGATCGGTCACGACGACGTTGGTGAGCGGCACCTGGCCGTCGTTGGTGATCACGATCGAGAACGACGTGTCGCTCCCGGCGGTCACCTGCGAGGCCGAGGCGGTCTTCACGAGCGAGATCGACGCCGGCAGGAGGTTGTTCACGAACGTGCAGCGCACGACCTGGTCGGGCAGCACGGTCGGCGTCGCGGTGGCACCGTCGGGCTCGGCCGAGATCGGCTGGTCCTCGCCCTGCTCGGCGATCACGGCGCAGGACACGCCGGCGAAGCCGTAGCCGACCTGGAGCTGCTCGGCGAGCAGCACCGCGGCGCCCGCGTCCGGCACCTGCTCGAGATCGAAGGTCGCGAGCGGCGGCGAACCTGCGGTCGTGCGCGCCTCGGCGGTGCCGCCGCCGGCGAAGTGCGCGGTGCCGCCGCTCACCTGGCCGTCGAAGGTCCACCCGCCGACGTCGCTGCCGCCGACCTGCTTGACCACCTCGACGCGCGCCGTCGTGACCTCGTTTGTCCAGGTGCACGTGACGGTCGCGCCCGCCGCGACCTCGATCTCGACGCCCGCACCATCAGGTGTCGCGTCGTTCGAGCACTCGATGCCGGTCAGGCGCCAGCCCGACGGCGGGCCCTGCTCGCTGACCGCGTACGAGCCCGGCGGCACCGAGAAGGTCTGCGCATCCTCGCCACCACCCGCGGGGGTCTGGAGCGAGAGCGTGTCGTCGGGCTCGCCGAAGGCGGCGGGCACCGAGAACTGGAACGTGGCACCGGGTCCGGAGCCGATCGCGACCTTCTCGATGGTCACGTCGGCACGTTCGGTGTTGGTCCACGTGCAGGTCACCTCACCGCCGGCGGGCACCTGGATCTCGACGGTCGGGCTCGCGATCGGGGAGTCGTTGGTGCACTCGAGGTCGGTGAGGTCCCAGGCCGCGGGAGGCCCGAGCTCGCTCACCGGGTACGTGCCCTCCGGCACCTCGAACGCCGACGACTCGACGGTGCCGCCACCCGCCGGGGTCGACAGGGTGACGGTGTCGTCCGGTGCGCCGAACGCCGGCGGCACCGAGAACTGGAAGCTCTCCGCGCTCTCGCCCACTGCGGTCTTGGCGATCGTGACCGTGCCGGGGAGCTTCGTGTTCGTCCACGTGCAGGTGACGCTCTCACCGGCCGCGACCTCGATCTCCGCGGTGCGGTCGTCGATCACCGAGCCGTTGGTGCACTCGAGATCCGTGAAGTCCCAGCCGTCGGGCAGCGGGACCGTCTCGGTCACCGCGTAGGTGCCGGGCGCGACGGAGTAGGACGCGCTGTCGCTGCCCCCGTCGGTCGGCGTCGTCAGCGCCAGCGTGTCGTCCGGCTCACCGAACGCCCCCGGCACCGAGAAGTCGAACGTCGCGCCCGCACCCGCGCCCACACCCACCTTCTCGACCGTCACGTCGCCGCGCTTGGTGTTCGTCCACGTGCAGGTGACCGTCTCACCGGAGCTCACGAAGATCGTGGCGGTCCGGTCCTCGATCGTCGCCGGGTCCTGCCCGTCGGGGTCGGTGCACTCGAGATCGCTGAAGTCCCATCCGGCCGGGAGCGGTGCGACCTCGCTCACGACGTAGCCGTCCTCGGTGTCGGGCGGGACCGAGAAGCCCTTCGAGTCGTTGCCGCCACCCGCCGGAGTGGTGAGCGTCAGCGTGTCGCCGGGCTCTCCGAACTCGGCTGGCACCGAGAAGCCGAAGGGCGCACCGTCGCCCGCGCCGACGCCGACCTTGGTGATCACGATGTTGCCGTTCTCGGGCCGCTGCGTGTTCGTCCACGTGCAGGTCACCTGCTCGCCCGGGCCGACCTCGATGACGACCGACGCATCGGTCACCACGGACTCGTTCGTGCAGGTGAGCGACGTGAAGTCCCAACCGTCCGGCACCTGCTCCTCGGCGACCGTGTACTCGCCGGCGGGCACGAAGAAGCTGTCGGCCGCCGACCCGCCGCCGGCCGGCGGCGTCAGCGAGAGCGTGTCGTCGGGCTCACCGAAGGCCGGCGGCACGGCGAAGTCGAACGTCGCCTCACCCTCGCCGACGGTCACCTTGGTGATGGTGATCTCTGCCTGCTTGGTGTTGGTCCACGTGCAGGTCACCTCCTCACCCGGCTCGACCTGGATCGTCGCGGTGCGCCCGTCGGTCGGCGAGTCGTTCGAGCAGGAGAGCGCGGTGAAGTCCCAGCCGCCCGGGAGGTCGGTCTGCTCGGTGACGGGGTACGTCCCCGCGGGCACGCGGTAGCTCTTCGAGTCATCGCCGCCGTCGGTCGGCGTGGTGAGCGTCAGCGTGTCGTTCGGCTCGGTGAACTCGCCCGGCACGTCGAAGTCGAACGGCGCACCGGGGCCGGCACCGACGCCCTCCTTGACGATGTCGATCGTCGCCTGCTTCGTGTTCGTCCACGTGCACGATGCCGACTCGCCGGGCTGGAGCGCGACCGACACACCGGTCAGCTCGACCTGGTAGTCCTGCGCGTCACAGGTGATCCCGGTGAAGTCCCAACCGGCAGGCATGGCCGCCTCGTCGATCACGTAGGTCGCGGGCGGGAGCGTGTAGGTCTTCGCGTCCTCTCCACCGCCATCAGGGGTTGTCAACGTGAGGACGTTGCCGGGCTCGTCGAACGCGGACGGCACGGTGAACTCGAACGCTGCGCCCGGCCCCTCACCGACCCCGTCCTTGACGATCTCGAGCTCGCCGCGCTTGGTGTTCGTCCACGTGCAGGTGACGTCTTCGCCGGGCGCAACCGCGATCTGCGCTGTGGGCGCCTCGATCTCCGAGTCGTTCGTGCACTCGACGTCGGTCAGGTCCCAGCCGTCGGGTGCCGGCTGCTCGGAGACCGGGTACGTGCCCGGCGCCACCGTGTAGCTGGTCGAGTCGTCACCGCCGCCGGTGGGCGTGGTCAGGGTGATCGTGTCGTCGGGCTCGTCGAACGCAGCCGGCACGTCGAAGTCGAAGTCCGCGCCGGCCCCGACGCCGCGCTTCACGACGGTCACGGTGCCGCGCTTGGTGTTGGTCCACGTGCAGGTCACCGCTTCGCCTGCCACGACGTCGATGGTCGCGGTGGCGTCCTGCGTCGGCGAACCGTCGTCGCAGACGAGGCCGGTCAGGTCCCAGCCCGCAGGCGGGCCCAGCTCGGTCACCGGATAGGAGCCCGCCGGCACTGCGAAGGTCTGCGCGTCGTCACCACCACCGTCGGGCGGCGACAGCGTGAGCGTGTCGTCCGGCACGTCGAACGCGGTCGGCACCGAGAAGTCGAAGTCGCTGCCGGCGCCCGCGCCGACCGCCACCTTCTCGATGGTGACCTCGGCGAGCTTGGTGTTGGTCACCGTGCAGGTGACGGTCTCGCCCGGTGAGACCTCGACTGCGTCGAGCGTCGACCCGTCGTCGCAGCTCGAGCCGGTCAGGGTCCAGCCCGCGGGCAGCTGCTCGGACACCGCGTAGGTGCCGGCCGCGACGTCGGTCCAGGTGTCGGTGCCGTCGTCGGCGGGCGTGGCCGGCCCCGCGGCGATCTCCAGCGTCGGTGTGCCGGGCACCGGGTTGCCGCCCTGGGACAGGTCGAACGGGAACGTGTCCACTCCACCGATCGCCTGCTTCACGATCGTGATCTCGCCCACCTGGCTGCTGTTGGTGAACGTGCAGATCACCTGTTGACCGGCGCCGACGCCCACCACGATCCGGTCGGCCTCGAGGTCGGGCGTGCCGTCGTCGGTGGCGCCCGTGCACGCGATGTCGGTGAGCTCCCAACCGGCGGGCAGGGACGACTCGGTGATGGTGTACGACCCGGGGAAGAGTCCGGTCACCGGCTCACCCGCGTTCACCGGCACGCCCGAGGCGTTGGTGGTCGCACTCCGGTTCGCATTGGTGGCGTTCGGGCCGGTCACCGTGAACTGGAAGGGCCCGGCTGCGCCGCCGGTCGTCTCCTTCCTGACCTGGATGGAGCTCGTCGCCGGGCTGTTGCGGAACGTGCACGCGACGATGTCGTTCGCGTCGACCTCGAGGGTGACGTTCGGCGCCCCGGCGCTCCCCCCGCTCTGGACCGTCGCCGGCGACCCGTCGACCGTGCACGCGGCGTTCTGACCGCCCTGCTGAACCAGCGAGTAGCCGGTCTGCTGGGTCTCGGTGACCGTCACGGCCTTGGGCCACGGGCCGGCCGCGTAGTCGAAGTTGACGGTGCCGTTGGCCCCGGTCTGACCGTTGGCGGGCGTGACGGTGGTCGCCGCCGGGGAGGCGTTGAAGGCCCAGCCCGGCGCCACCGCGAAGTCGTTCGCGCCCGGACCGGTCTTCACCTCCTTCTTGACCGTGAGGCTGCCGCCACAGAGCGACTTGGCGAGGTCGTTGAGGGTCTGCTGGAGCTCGGCCACCGACCCGACGAAGTAGTCGGAGCCCTGGGTGGGTCCGGAGAGCAGCGAGATGTTGGTGGCCGTCAGGTTGCCGACGCCGACCGACACCACTCGCTGTCCGAAGCTCTTGACCAGGTTCGCCGAGGCGACCCCGGCCTCGACGTCGATGAGGTCGACCGTGGTCCCGCTCGTGTTCCCCTGCCACATGATGGGGTTGCCGTCGGTGATCACGAACAGGACGTCGAGGCCGGCGTTGCCGACGGCCTGGAGCCCCACGTCCCAGTTCGTGCCCGACTCGAGGTTGTTGTAGACGTTCTCGATCTGGGTGTTCGCGCTCGTGACGTCGGCGCCGTTCGCCAGGTCGTAGAAGCTCCCGCCGTTGTAGGTCTGCGCGTTGATCCCGAAGCTCCAGAGCTTCATCTGCGTCGGGGTGTTCGCGAGCGAGCTGACGAAGCCCTGCGCGGCCTCGATGTAGTCGTCTTGGAAGCCCGAGATCGACTGCGACTTGTCGAGCAGCAGCCCGATCTTCAGCCCGCAGGTGTCGACCGCGAGCGGCGGGTTCGTCATGCGGTTCATGAACCAACGGGTGGTCGCCGACGTCCCACCGGTGAGGTTCCCGGTCGACTCGTTGTACGCGACGTCTGGGTTCGGGCCGCTCGGTCCGCCGCCGTAGGCGACGGTGGTGATCTTGTCCCACCCCGCAGGCGACGTCTTCTCGCGCACCCACTTCGTGCCGTTGGTGACGTTCGACACCGTGCAGGTGCCGAGCGGTCCCGGCGTCGACGACGTCGTGCACAGGTCGGCGAGGCCGCTCGTGAACGTGCTGTTCGTCGCGACCTCGAACGTCGCGCCGTCGACACCGGACACGTAGGTGTTCGCGTTGTTCTGGCCGGGGACCCGCACCCCACCCTTGCGCGCGGTGATCGAGTTGGACGCGTTGGTGAACGTGCACTGGGCGCTCTGACCGGTCGGTCCGAGCTTGACGAACCAACCGGTCTCGCCGCTCACCGTGCCGCTGTTCGCGTTGACTCCCCCGCTGCACGTCACCGACGTCAGGCCGAAGCCGCTCGGGACGTTGATCTCGCTGACGAAGTACCACTGGTTCGATCCGGTGGTGAGGCCGTTCCAGATCCCGTAGTCGCCGGCGGCCACGCCCGTGCGGTCACCGACCGTCGAGGCACCGCTGCAGGAGCTGATCGACGCGCTCGCGCCGCTGTTGGTGCACGATCGCAGGCGGAAGCCGAACGTCTGGCCGTTGGCGTCGACCGAGACCTTGTGCGCGGTGATCGTCCCCGGCTCACCGGGCGTGCCGACGCCGACGGGGTCGTTGATGACGCCGTCGACTCCGCTCTCGTCGCCGGCGCCTCCGTCGACGAGGTGGAGGAGCGCCCGATCGCTCGCGTCGTCGATCGAGGCATGCGCGTCGAACTCGCGCCACCGACCGTCCTGGAGCATGTAGACGGCCTCGTGGCGACCGTCCGGCAGGAACAGCTCGACGTCGGCCGGATCACCGGGGTTCGCGACCGCCAGGTCGTAGTCGAAGAGCCCCGCCGGCAGCGTCGCACCGTCGGGGGGAGGGTTGTCGGCCGGCACCCGGAGCGCGCGCACGTTCGCGAGCGACGTGCCCTCGGGTGCGGCGATCGTGACGTAGTCGTCCTTCGCGCCGTTGCCGTCGACGTCGAGCGCGCTCGGCAGCGACGCCACGTGCGCCTGCTCCGAGTCGGCGAATCCGTCGGCGTTGCCGTCGCCGCCGTTCGGCGCGCCGGCCTCGATCTCCGCCGGGACGCCGTCCTCGTCGACGAGCGGCGCCGGCGTGGCGGGGACGTCGGGAGCCGACGGGGTCGTGAGGTCGGGGGCGTCCACGACCGGCGGTGCGGTCGGGTCCGACGTCGACGGCTCGGGCGCGGGAGCCGTCTCGCAGGCAGGCGGCAACGTGACGGTCGCGAACACCGGCTCACCTGCCGCCGCCCCGTCACCCCAGGCCTCGAGTGCGGCGGCGCGCACGGTCACCGCGCTGCCCGGCGCCGCACCGGTCTCGATCGTGCCGGTGAAGGTGAAGCCCCCGTCGATCGTCAACGCGTTGACGGACGGCAGCTCGCCGGGATCCGGCGCGAAGCCGCCGACGTCGCCGTCGCGCCACCACACACCGACGCTGCCGTTGGTGCGGGCGGCGTCGTCGCCGTCGGGTGAGCTCACCGTGTACGTGACCGTGGTCGAGCAGTCGGCGACCGACGCGTGCAGCTGCGGCTGCTGCGAGGCACCAGCGGCGCCGACGATCGTCAGCGCTCCACCGACACCGATCCCGAGCAGCCCCGCGAGGACGCTGATCCATCCGACCCGCGCCGCGCGCGGCAGTCGGGTGGCGTCCTTGATCCGAGCCGGCCCCACGATGCCTCCCGCGACCCCGGCGCGTGCGCACGCGCCGTTCGGTGGGATTGGCCGGTCTCACCACTCGCTCGCCCCGGACCCAGGTGACCGCGGTCAGCCCAGGGGTCGTCGCGTTCCAATCGCCCCAGCCCCGCCTCGGAGCGCTCGTCCCTCCCCAGCCTGACGAGTGGGGACCCCAGCCGAACGCTCAGAGTGTGCGAGGAGCGACAGTATGACCACTCGCCGTGGCACGAGTCAAGGGGCCGAAGTGGCCACCTGGCCCCGGTGCGATCAGAGCGCGCCGCGGAACGCCGGTGTGACCAGTGAGGGAACGGTCGCCGTGCGGGACTCGACCTCGGCGAGCTGCTCGGCGGTCATGACCGCGCGCAGCGACGTGATCGCGACCTCGAGCTGCTCGATCGTCGGCTCGCGGGTCGTCAGCCGCTGGAGACCGAGCCCCGGGCGCATCAGCACTCGGACCCACGCCCGATCCATGTGACGCGCGGCGAAGCGGATCACCTCGTACGCGAGGCCCGCGATCAGCGGGATGAGGAGGATGCGCGACGCGAGGAGCAGCGGGAGGTCGGGTCGCCCGACGAAGGAGTACACGACGATCGTCACGACCATGACGGTGAGGAGGAAGTTGGTGCCGCAGCGCACGTGCTGGGTCGTGAACTGCTGCGCGGACGCCGGCGTCAGCTCCACACCGTTCTCGTACGCGGCGATCGCCTTGTGCTCGGCGCCGTGGTACATGAACACGCGCTTGATGTCGGGCAGGAGCCCGATCGCGAGCAGGTAGCCGAGGAAGATCGCGAGCCGGACGCCGCCCTCGAGCAGGTGGTACCAGAACCCGTCGACCCCGAGCCGGTCGCCGAGCGCGTTGGTGCCCAGGGCCGGCAGCACGAGGAAGATGGCCATGAAGAAGACGAGCGAGACGCCCATGGTCCAGCCCATCGCCTTCGGCGAGAGCCGCTCCTCTTCCGGGAGCTGACGGTCGGCGGACCAGGCGAGCGCCTTGAAGCCGAGCGACAGCGACTCGGCGAGCGCCATCACGCCGCGCACGACCGGGATCTTCGACCAGCGCTCGGCCCAGGTGGGTGCGTCGTGCACCATGAGCTCGATGTCGTCGTCGGGAGTGCGCACCGCGACGGCCCAGGTGCGCGGGCCGCGCATCATCACGCCTTCCATGACGGCTTGGCCGCCCATGTACTTGGGCTCAGCCACGCCCGCTACCCCTTCTTCGCGCTCCCGGACTTCGCGTAGCGGCGCTGGAAGCGCTCGACGCGACCACCGGTGTCGACGAGCTTCTGCTTCCCCGTGTAGAAGGGGTGGCACTCCGAGCACAGCTCGACTCGCAACGACGACACCGTCGATCGGGTCGTGAACTCGTTGCCGCACGAGCAGTGCACCGTGCATTCCTGGTACTCGGGGTGGATGTCGGTCTTCATCGTGGGTCCAAATCTAGAGGACGGGGGCCTCGACGGGAACACGCCGCGGGCCCGCGGGATTCCCGCCGGGCCGTCGGGAGGCGGCGCAGGTCAGGTCCCGAGCGAGGGGGCCTTGGCGACCTCGGCGAGGAACTCGGCGTTGCTCTGGGTCGTCTTCAGCTTCTCGAGCAGCAGGTCGAGCCCGCGACCCGAGGAGCCCCCACCGTCGGCGTCGAGGGCGTTCAGGACCCGCCGCAGCTTCCACACCTGGTTGAGCTGGTTGCGCTCGAAGAGGAGCTCTTCGTGGCGCGTGCTCGACGCCTCGACGTCGATCGCGGGGTAGATGCGGCGCTCGGCGATCTTGCGGTCGAGGCGCAGCTCCATGTTGCCCGTGCCCTTGAACTCCTCGAAGATCACCTCGTCCATCCGGCTGCCGGTGTCGACGAGCGCGGTCGCGATGATCGTGAGGGATCCACCTTCCTCGATGTTGCGCGCCGCGCCGAAGAAGCGCTTCGGCGGGTACAGGGCGGTGGAGTCGACACCACCGGAGAGGATCCGGCCCGACGCCGGCGCGGACAGGTTGTACGCGCGGGCGAGGCGGGTGATGCCGTCGAGCACGATCACGACGTCCTTGCCCATCTCGACCAGGCGCTTGGCGCGCTCGATCGTGAGCTCCGCGACCTGCGTGTGCTCGTCGGAGGGGCGGTCGAACGTCGAGGCCACCACCTCACCGCGCAGCACGTGCCGCTTCATGTCGGTGACCTCTTCGGGGCGCTCGTCGACGAGTGCGACCATGAGGTGGACCTCGGGGTTGTTGCGCTCGATCGAGTAGACGATCTGCTTGAGGATCGTGGTCTTGCCGGCCTTCGGGGGCGACACGATGAGCCCCCGCTGACCCTTCCCGATGGGCGAGATCAGGTCGATGATCCGTCCGGTCACCTCGCCCGGGTCCTCGGGCAGCTCGAGGCGGAGGTTCTCGTCGGGGAACAGCGGGGTCAGGTCCTCGAAGCGCGGACGGGCCCGAGCGTCGTCGGGCGTCATCGTGTTGATGCTGTCGACGCGCAGCAGTGCGGGGTACTTCTCGTTCGAGGCCTGGGGTCGCGAGTAGCCCTCGACGAAGTCGCCCTTGCGGAGCCCGAACCGGCGCACCTGCGACGCCGACACGTACACGTCGTTCTGGCTCGCGAGGTAGCCGCGCGTCCGCAGGAACCCGTAGCCCTCGTCGCGCAGCTCGAGGAGCCCCTGGATCGGCACCGGGTCACCGACCGGCTCGTTGGAGCGGGGCTCGTCGGTCTGGCCGCCGCGCCCACGCCGACGCCGACGGCGGTTGCGGCTCTGGTTGCCGTCGCCGTACGACGCCTTCTCGTCCTCCGGATCGATCTCGACGGTGGCCGTCGACGTGCTCCCGCCACCCTCGGAGGCGCCGCCCGAGGACGTCTCGTCGGAGCCTGCCGCCTCGCCGGACGAGCCACCGCTCGCACCGCGACGGTTGGGCCGGGGCCGAGGCTCGGGCGCGTCCTCGCCGCCGCTGGACGCGATCGCGTCCTCCTCGGCGGCGAGCGCCTCGATCGAGTCGGACTCGACCTGGGATGCGCGCGCCGAGCGGACGGTTCGCCGACCCGATGCGTCACCCGCCGCGGCGTCGCCGTTGCCGGGTGCGTCGCCGTCGGCCGCGGCGAGGATCGCGTCGATCAGCTCCGCCTTGCGCATCCGCGTGGGGGCCTTGACCCCCATCGCGCCGGCGATGGCGTGGAGCTGCTCGCGGTCCTTGCCGTCGAGGGTCGTGCGGTCGAGGTCGGTCGTGCTCATGTGGAGGGTGCTCCTGCTGACGGCTGGAACGTGCTCGCCCCGTCCGGGTTCGAGGGGCCGAGTCGGGTTGCCAAGGGCGGGTGTCTCGGACCGGCAACGATCCGGCGACGACGACCGAACACGGGGTGTGCGGCCGCGGTGCTCACGACGGGGGAGGCCGTGACGCATCCAGGAGAGCCCGAAGTGGGCTTCTGGAGGTGCTCGCACCGAGCGGTGGAGACGATGACCACTCTATCGGTCGGTCGGGGGCCCGGCAACACGTCCGATCCGATCGGCCCGCCGGCGTCGCTCGCTCGCAGGCGCGGAGCCTCCGACCGGACGAGGTCGGGACGCGAGGGCGAGGGATGCGCGACGACTCAGGCGACGAGTCGTCGCATCAAGGAGTCGCCGGCGACGACCGGTGCGGCGGCGACGCCGCGCTCGGTGTAGGTGCCGCCCGGCCCGACGGTCGTCGAGTCGTACAAGAGGTAGGGCACGGGATCGCTCGTGTGCGTGCGCGCCGAGCACGGGGTCGCGTGATCGGGCAGGAGCAGGATCCGGTGCGGTTCGCCGGCGAGCGCGTCGACGATCGGCCCGATGATCTCGGCGTCCCAGCGCTCGAGCGCGGCCACCTTCTCGTCGACCGCGCCCTGATGGCCGGCTTCGTCGGTCGCCTCCACGTGGAGGAGGAAGAGGTCGCGCGTCTCGAGCGAGTCGAGGCACGCCCGCGCCTGGGCGCCGTAGTCGTTGTCGAACCCGGCGGTCGCGCCGGGCACGTCGACGACCTCGATCCCGGTGAGCACGCCCAACCCCCGCACCAGGTCGACGGCCGACGACAGCCGCGCCGGCACGCCGTAGGTGGCCGCGAACGGCGGGAGTGCGGGCTTGCGGCCCTGGCCCCACAGCCAGATCTGGGTCGCGGCGCTCCCCGTCTCGGCCGCGACGCGCTCGACCACCGGCCGTGACGCGTCCATCAGCGCCCGCAGCTTCTCGGCGGCGGGACCGGTCGGCCAGACCGCGGCTCGCCCGGTGAGGTCGTGGGGCGGCACGCAGTCGGCGTCGACCCAGTCGCCGGGGACGACGCAGAGGTGGCGGTACTCGACGCCGGCGTGGAACCGGACTCCGTCTCGACCGCCCCCCAGCTCGGCGTCGAGCGCGGCGACGATCGGGTGGCTCTGCTCGTCGGTCGGGTGGCCGGCGGCGAAGTCGACCATCGTGTCGTCGACGACCGTCACGAGGTTGCAGCGGTAGGCGACCTCGTCGGGGCCGAGCTCGACGCCCATCGCCGCCGCCTCGATCGGCGCCCGGCCGGTGTGGAAGCGCGCGGGGTCGTATCCGAGGATCGCCATGTTGCCGACGTCGCTGCCGGGCGGGAGCCCGTCGGGGATCACCGCCGCCCGCCCGACCTCGCCGCGAGCGGCCAGCGTCGCGAGCCGCGGCATCGCCGCCGCCTCGAGTGGCGTGCGCCCACCCAGCTCGTCGAGCGGTTCGTCGGCACAGCCGTCGGGTACGAGCACGACGTACTTCACACGAGAATGGTACGTCCCGGCGTCGGGGGAGCGCGCGTGAGCAACGAGAGGGCGCGCGTGAGCGACGAGAGGCGGGGGTTAGCCTCGGCCCCGATGCGCCGAGCGCTCCTCGCCGTCGCGGTCGTCGCCGGCGTGGCCGCCGCCGCGTGCTCCGGATCCGCCGACGACTCGACCGCCACCCCGGCGACGACGGCCGCCGACCGGCGCACGACGACCAGCGAGGCGACGACCACGACCGCGGCCCCCGACCTCGCCGCGGCCTCGGTCACGCTCTCACCGGTCGCGCCGGCGGACGCGCCCACCGCGATCGCTCACCGGCCGGGCGACGACGCCCTCTACGTGGCCGAGCAGGGAGGCCCGGTCCTCGCCCTGGTCCCCGGTCCTGACGGCTCGCGCACCGTCGCCGCGACCCCGGTGCTCGACCTCGCCGATCTCGTGCGCAGCGGCGGCGAGCAGGGGCTCCTCGGGCTCACGTTCTCGCCCGACGGCGAGCGCCTCTACGTCCACTACACAGGTCGCGACGGCGAGACCGTGGTCGACGAGCACACCTTCGTCCCGGGCGCCGACGGGGGCGGCACCGCGGATCCGGCGACGAGGCGCACGCTGCTGACGGTCGCCCAACCGCAGGCCAACCACAACGGGGGGCAGCTCGCCTTCGGGCCGGACGGCGCGCTCTACCTGGGGCTCGGCGACGGCGGCGGCGCGAACGACGAGGGCCCCGGGCACGCGCCCGAGGGCAACGGGCAGTCACCCGACACGCTGCTCGGCAAGATCGTGCGCATCGACACCGCGACCGGGGCGGCGACCGCGCAGATGTCCGGGCTGCGCAACCCCTGGCGGTTCTCGTTCGACCGCGACACCGACGACCTCTGGATCGGTGACGTCGGCCAGAACGCCTGGGAGGAGATCACGCGCCTCCCGTTCGCGCAGGCCGCCGGCGCGAACCTCGGCTGGCCGCTGCTGGAGGGGTCGCACCCGTTCCGCACCGACGCCGCGCCCGGCACCGTCGGACCGACGTTCGAGATCAGTCAGGACACCGGCGCGTGCGCCGTCGTCGGCGGGCACGTGTACCGCGGGACGCGGATCCCCGATCTGCGCGGCGCGTACCTCTTCACCGACAACTGCGACGGACGGGTGCGTGCACTGCGGCTCGGACCGGACGGCGCGGTCGAGCTCGAGCGCGACCTCGGCATCTCGGTGCAGGGACCGACGACCTTCGGAGAGGACGGAGCAGGGGAGCTCTACGTCGCTTCCGGCACCGACGGCGTGTTCAGGATCGACCCCACCGCGGTGACGAGCGGCTTCGCGCCGACCGTGCAGTCGTCGCCACGAGTGAAGCTCGAGGAGATCGCCGCGGTCGACACGCCGACGGCCATGGCAGTGCGCGCCGACGACGACGCGCTCTACGTCGCAGAGCAGGACGGTCGGGTCGTGTCGGTGCGCGACGGCGACGTCGAGACGTTCCTCGACCTGACCGATCTCGTGCGCAGCGGCGGCGAGCAGGGGCTCCTGGGCCTGGCCTTCTCGCCCGACGGAACCGAGCTGTACGTGCACCACACCGATCGGGACGGCAACACGCGCGTCGCCGCGTACGGGGTCGAGGGCGACGAGCGCCCGACCGTCGACCCCGAGTCCCGGCGAGTCGTGCTGCGCATCCGCGACCGCGAGAGCAACCACAACGGCGGACAGCTGGCCTTCGGTCCCGACGGCGAGCTGTACCTGGGCATGGGCGACGGTGGAGGCGCCGGCGACAAGGGCGTCGGCCACGCGCCGGAGGGCAACGGGCAGTCACCCGACACGCTGCTCGGCAAGATCCTCCGCGTCGACACGAACGACGGCGGCGCCGAGATCTGCGACCTCGGCTTGCGCAACCCGTGGCGGTTCTCGTTCGACCGCGACACCGGCGACCTCTGGATCGCCGACGTCGGCCAGAGCGCGTGGGAGGAGATCGACCGCGTGCCCGGCGACGAGCCGTGCGGCCACAACTTCGGCTGGCCCGTCTACGAGGGCGAGGACCAGTACCGCGCGGGCCAGATCGACGACCACGTCGAGCCGGTCGCCGTCCTGTCGCACGACGAGGGGAACTGCTCCGTGATCGGTGGCTACGTGTACCGCGGGCGAGAGATCCCCGAGCTCGAGGGCTGGTACGTCTTCACCGACTACTGCAACGGCGAGCTGCGGGCCCTCAGGCTCGATCACGACGGCGAGCTCGCCGAACGGGTGCGCCTCGGGCCCGACGTCGAATCGCCGTCGTCCTTCGGTGAGGACGAGGCAGGCGAGCTCTACGTCCTCTCGCAGAGCGACGGGCTCTTCCGGATCGCGTCGCGCGGGTAGCTCAGGGCATCCAGCAGCGCCGGGTCTCCGAGTCGGGGTCGTCGATCACGTCGACGCCGTCGGCCGAGAACACCGCGGTCGGCCGAGATCCGTCGTAGCGGCGCCACCACGGATCGCCGGGCTGCCCGTCGGCCGCGAACGCGGTCCACGCGGCTCGCCATCGCACCCCGAGCGCCGCGGCGCGATCGTCGTGCCCGACGACCGCGCCCCAGCCCTCCCGATCGAAGCCTCCGAAGGTGAAGGGGATGTCGATGGCGTGGGCGGCGCCGAGCCCGGGCGCCTCCCAGTCGAACCGGTAGACGTACGTGCGCGTGCCGGCGCGCGTCGCGGCGTCGGCCACGCGCAGGTTCGGCACGCGCATCATCGCGTCGGTCCGCACCGCGTCCCAGATCCGCGCGTTGGTGGCCGCGTCGCCGAGCGACGCCCGGTAGGTCCGGAGGATCTGCTCGGGCGCGTCCTCGGGCGCGAGTGCCGCGATCCGGCGCACGAGTCGCGCGTCGTCGAGGTCGCCGGCGCGGGGGTCGGGGAACAGCGCCAGCTCGTCGCGCGTCGTGCCGATGACGAGCTCGACGTCGCGGGCACGGCCGGCGGCGATCCCGTCCACGATCGACCCGTCGCACACGTCGCCGTCGATCGTGGGCGCGAACGGCATCGGACCGACCCGCCCGAGCATCGCCGCGAGCGTCGACTCCTGCGCGTCGAGCAGCTGCTCCAGGGGCACGTTCCGCAGGCGCGCAGCATCGGCTCGGGGGAGATCGAGCGCGCGCGCGAACGCGTCGGCGACCTCGACCGCGGCGGCTGCATCGAGCGTGGTCGGCTGCCCGCTCTGCACGATCGCCCGGTCGAAGGCTCCGGCCCGGCGCGGCGACGCGAGAAGGTGGAGCAGCGATCCCGCACCCGCGGACTCCCCGATGACCGTGACCCGGCGCGGATCACCACCGAACCGGTCGGCGTGCTCTCGCACCCACCCGAGCGCCGCGAGCTGGTCGCGGAGGCCGCAGTTCGCGTCCGCGTCGTCACCGAGCGCGAGGAACCCCAGCGCACCGAGGCGGTACCCGACCGTGACCACGACGACGTCGCCTTCGTCCGCGAGCCGCGCCGCGTCGTACACCGGCTGCGCCGTCCCCCCGCTGAGGTACGCGCCCCCCGGGATCCAGACCAGGACCGGTCGTACGCCGTCGACGCTCGGCGTCCAGACGTTGAGCGCGAGACAGTCCTCGTCGATCGGCCCGTCGGGTGCGAACCCGGGGAGGACGGTCTCGACCGCGCCCCGTTGCGGCGCGGCCGGCGCGAACGACGCCGCGGCTCGCACGCCCGTCCAGGGTGCGACCGGCCGCGGGGCACGCCAGCGCAGGTCACCGACAGGCGCCGCGGCGTAGGGGATGCCCAGGAACCGGTGGACGTCGCGCCCACTGGGCGCGGCGACCGTCACGCCGCGCAGGTCACCGCTCTGGGTGGTGATCGTGGGCACCGGCACGGCGCGCACGGTACCGTCGCTCGCGTGAGCGAGGGGGCGGGCTGGAAGCCGCGAGCCATGCCGCCGGCCGTCGAGCTGACGGAGCGCCAGAAGCTCGCGTGCCTGCACCGCGTGCTGGCGGGGATCGGCTTCAACGAGAACATGGCCGGCCACGTGACGATGGCCGAGCCCGACGGTGACCTGTGGGTGACGCCGTGGGGGATGTGGTGGGACGAGGTGCGCGCCTCCGACCTCGTGCGGGTGAGCGCGTCGGGCGAGCCGCGTGAGGGCGACTGGGACGTGAGCCCCGCGATCTTCTTGCACACCGGCATCCATCGACGGCGCCCCGCCGCGCGCGTCATCGTGCACAACCACCCGTACCACGCGACGCTCCTCGCGACGATGGGGCGGCTCCCCGAGATCACGCACCAGGCGGCGTGCATGTTCGACGGCGCGCTCGCCCTCGTCGACGAGTACGAGGGGCAGGTCCTCGACGCAGACGCCGGCGAGTGGCTCGCCGAGCGGGTGGGCGACGCCGACGGGGTGATCCTGCTGAGCCACGGGGTGATCGTCGTCGGCGCGTCGGTGGAAGAGGCCACGTACCGGGCGCAGACGTTCGATCGCATGTGCCGCCTCACCGCCGACGCGCTCGTGGCGGGCGTGCCGACGCACGAGATCGCGCCCGAGCACCGCGGGCCGCTGAAGGACGCGTTCCGCACCCACGCGCTCGACTCCTACTGGAACGGAGCGGTGCGCATGCTCGTGCGCGAGCAGCCGGAGGTCCTCGACTGAGCGGCCTCCACCCCCTCGGGACGGGCCGAACCGGTCGCGGCGCGTACGCTGGACCCCTCGCCCTCGTAGCTCAGCGGATAGAGCATCGGCCTCCGGAGCCGTGTGCGCAGGTTCGAGTCCTGCCGAGGGCGCTGCCGAAACCGCAGGTCAGACGCCTGCGCGATCGGACCTGTCACTCCCGACCACCGGATTGTCAATCCAGTTGTCAATCCGGCGCCGTCGGCGCCCCTGACGTATGGGAGTGACGATCGTGAAGGGTCACCTGCGCCAACGCGGCGAACAGTCCTGGCAATTGCTCGTGTTCATAGGCCGCGACGCATCGGGTCGCCGGCGGTACGCGTCTAAGACCGTGCGAGGCACCAAGCGGCAAGCACAACTCGCGCTCGCGAAGTTCGTGCTCGAGACGCAGGCGATGAGCCCCGTCGGCAACACAGAGCCGCGTACCGTCCTCGAGGTCGTCGAGGCCTGGCTTGAGGCGCGACGGCCTCACTTCGCGCCTTCGACAGTTGAGCGGTACCGCGTCGCGATCCGGCAACTAGCCCCGGTCATCGGGAGCATCTCTGTCGGCAAACTTCGGTCCGCTCACATCGAAGACCTGTACGCGCGCCTCCACGGCGGCGGGCTGTCTGGCTCGTCGATCCGCAAGATCCACTGGGCAATGCGCCAGTCCCTCGCTTGGGCCAAGCGGCGTGGTCTCGTCGCATCGCTGGCCACGGAGGGAATCGAGCTCCCACCGCTGGGTCAGCAGGAAATTGCGCCGCCGTCGTCGGGCGCTGTGCGAACGCTGATCAAGCACGCGCTCGACCAAGACCCTGAGTTCGGAGCTCTCATCGCGTTCCTCGCGTGGACAGGGTGCCGCCGCGGCGAGGCGTGCGGACTTCGTTGGGATGACGTCGACCTCGCCGCGTCGACGGCAGTGTTCCGCCGATCCATCGTCGCGGTTCCCGGAGGAGTCCTGGAGAAGCAGACGAAGACCGGCCTCGCGAGACGCATCGCATTGGGACCGAAGACAGCGAGAATGCTCGGTAGTCACCGCCAGCACTGCGAGGCCATCGCCAATGCGGTCGGAACGGATCTCGACGCCGACGCGCTCGTGTTCTCACCGGATCCCGCGGGTCGTTGTCCGTGGCACCCCTCGACCGTCAGCCACGCGTTCGTCGCAGCATGCAAGAACGCTGGAGTTCCACCCATGCGGATGCACGATCTGCGCCACCACTCAGCGACAGCGCTCCTGAAGAACGGCGCCAGCGTCGGGGAGGTCATGGATCGGCATGGCTGGCAGACGCTTGAGATGGTGGCCCGATATCGGCACCTCCTCGAGGCGACTGATCAGCGGGCTGCCACTGCACTTGAGGAGAGCATCGGTACCGAGGAACCCCTTGAGTACGAGGAACCCCTCGAATAGTGGGCGCCGCGCCAATGCCGGCAGTGACGGATCTACCGATCGCAGGAGTCAAGGATTGCCGTACGGGGCGGGGCTCGCCCGTGAGGCCCTGAGCCCTGAGGCCTGAGACCCCGAGGCCCCGAGGCCCCGAGGCCCTTCTGCATCAAGATCTAGAAGGCGCGCTTACAAGAAAGATTGCTTGACGGGCTTCGGGTCTTCCGGCAATGTATATTGCAATCTCAATTGCAGCGGAGGGCCTGCCAAATGCCCAGGGACCTGTCAATCGACGACGACGTCTTCGCCGCCCTGCAAGAGCAGGCCGAGCCCCTCGTCGACGACGCCAACTCCGTGCTTCGCCGGGTGCTCGGTATCACGCCGGCCGCGACGGCGTTGACAACGCCGGTCGTGCCCCTGAGACCGGCACCGACGAGCGTTGACTCCGGTGTCCGGGAGAAGAGGTCGCGGACGTCACGGAAGAAGACGGCGCGAACGAAAGGGCGGTCTCGGGCGGCCCGCGGCACCGTGCTCCCCGAAACGGCATACGAGCTCCCTGTCCTCCGTGCGCTCCAGGAGCAAGGCGGCCGCGCGCCAGCAACCGAGGTGATCGAGCGCGTCGGCGAACTTCTCGCGGGCCAGTTCCTGCCTGCAGACCACGAGAAGGTGTCCTCGGGGCTCGTCCGCTGGAAGAACAAGGTCCAGTTCGCGCGATTGACGCTCGTGAAGTCGGGCGACATGGTGAAGGACTCGCCGCGTGGGCTTTGGGAGATCACCGACCAGGGGCGTCGTCGTGTCGATAGTGCTGCCGGATCGGAGGGGGTCGGGTGACCACATGAAGCCGCGGGACCTCTGCATGGCGCTGATGCGCGCCGACACGGAGGAGCAGGTCGTCGAGCTCTTGAAGGAAGCGGGGTACTGGGACAACTCCGACGCCTGGCGTCTCCTCGGCGACAACGAGAACAACTTCTCCTCGATCGGCAACCAGCAGAGCGAGGCCGTGGCCGCCCTGATCGAGAAGCTGGTGAACTCGGTTGACGCGAGGCTCACGAACGCATGCCACGAGGCGGGCATCGATCCAACATCTCACGAAGCTCCGCAGTCAATCCGCGCCGCGGTCGCTCGCTTCTTCGACGGATACGTCGACGACGACCTCGATGAGAAGGCCGGTCGAATCGCGCTCTGGGCGGACGCCAAGGCCACCGAGCAGGGCCGATTGCTTACGTTGGCGGCCACCGGCAACATGCCAAGCGACGGACTGCCGAGCATCTCGATCGCTGACCAGGGAGAGGGCCAGACGCCCGACGCCTTCCCCGACACGTTCATGTCGATTGGCAAGAGCAACAAGCTGCGGATCCCCTTCGTCCAAGGCAAGTTCAACATGGGCGGAACGGGCGTGCTCCAGTTCTGCGGTGGCCACCATCGTCTGCAGCTCGTCGTCTCCCGCCGCAACCCGGCGTTGCTCGACGCGGCGAGCACCGACCGCGACCGCGAGTGGGGCTTCACCATCGTCCGCCGTGAGCCCCCACAGTCGGGTTCCCGAAGCTCGGTGTTCACCTACCTCGCGCCGGTCGAGGCCAGTGAGAGCAATCACGGACGAGTACTTGCGTTCGCGGCCGACGAGTGGCCGATCTTCCCAGTCGCGGACGCGACAACTCGCGACGCCTACGCCAGGCCAGCACCATACGGATCACTGATCAAGCTGTACGAGTACGGGTGGCAGGGTGGAACCCGGTCGAACATCGTGTCGTCGGGCGGTGGTCTCCTCCGTCGTGTCGACCTCGGGCTCGTCGAAGTCGCGCTTCCCATCAGAGTCTTCGAGTGTCGGCCGGGCTACCGCGGGCACGCCGGCAGCTTTGCCACGAACGTGCTCGGCCTCGCCGCTCGGCTCGAGCAGAACAAGGCCGAGGTCCTCGAACCCGATTTTCCGGTCGGGAGCGTCATCAGCCTCGACGGCACGCTCGTCCGGGTGCGCGTCTTCGCGTTCCGCAAGTCCAAGGCGACCGAGTACCGCACGGCAAGGCACGGCTTGGTGTTCGCCGTCAACGGGCAGACACACGCGACGTTCCCGATCGACTTCTTTCGGCGCAAGAGCGTTGGGATGAGCTACCTCGCGGACTCGCTGCTGGTGATGGCCGACTGCACGAACATCGAAGGTGAGATGCGCGAGGACCTGTTCATGAACAGTCGCGACAGGTTGCGCTCGACCGCGTTGTCGGACCGTCTGGAGACCGAGATCGAGCGCTTCCTGAAGGACGATCCCACCCTCCGCGCGCTTCGCAACCGTCGCCGCGAGGAGGATCTCGCCGACAAGCTGTCCGACTCGAAGCCGCTGGCGACCGTGCTCGAGGAGCTCGTACGACAGTCACCATCCCTCGCGAAGCTCTTCCTCCACGGCATCAAGCTCTCCTCGCCCTTCCCGCTCTTGGGGACCGGTAACGGCGGCGGCGGCGAGTTCGTGGGGAAGACGTACCCGACCTTCTTCAGATTCAAGGGCCTGAAGGACGGAGAAGAGCTCCATCGCGACGCTCACCTCGGTTCCCGGGTGCGGGTCAGCTTCGAGACCGACGCGGAGGACGACTACTTTCACCGCGAGCTTGACGCAGGCACCGTCGTACTGCGGCAGGTCCGTGACGACGTCGGGCATGTCGTCGAGAACTGGTCCATGCCCGGGCCGAAAAGCGGCCTCTCGCACCTCTCGTTCGAACTGCCCGAGGACGCGCACCAGGGTGACGTCCTCGCGTTCACGCTTGAGGTTACGGACCCGTCCCGGGTCGAGCCCTTCGTGAACAACCTTGAGCTCCGGGTACGCCCGAAGAGCTCCGGTGGCGGCGGGGGTGGCGGCAGCCGGCCGCCGGTGACAGAGGGCAAGGGCACAACGGGCGGCACCGGCGGTCTTTCGCTCCCCAACATCGTCGAGGTCGACGAGGAACACTGGACCGATCACGGGTTCGACGAGAACACCGCCGTCGTGATCAAGCACGCGGGCGAGAGCGAGACGACCGACGTGTACGACTTCTTCGTCAACGTCGACAACAAGTACCTCCGGATCGCGGAGAAGGATTCGAAGGAAGAGCCAAAGCTTCTCAAGGCCCGCTTCGTCTACTCGCTGGTGCTCGTCGGCCTCGCGTTGATCCAAGACGATCGGTCCGGTGAGCGGCGCGAAGACACTGACGATGACAACTCGATGAGCATCGAGGACGTTGTCGCGTCGGTCTCCAAGGCGCTAGCGGCGGTGCTCATCCCGATGATCGAGACGATCGGCTCCTTGTCCTTGGACTTTGAGACCGAGTAGCCGACGCCAAGCGGTGTAGAAGTACCACTTCTCGGGACGTGTGCGGCGCGCGCCGATTCCGTTCTCCAGCTACCACCCACCAGCGCCGCCCGGGAACATCGCGCCACAGCCGGCCATCGGGCGCAGTCGCCAACTCCGGGAATCGAATCTCCTCGAGCCCGACACCTGAGAGGACGTCGAGATAGCGATCGAGGTCGACTTCGGGGTCGTGGAACCCCACCATCTGCGCGATCCACGTTTGAGGACCGACGAGGCGAACGAGATCTCGCCACGCGGCGCCGAGGTTACGAAAGTACGCGTCAAGGGTCCGATCGACCCTTGCCGACATCGTGTAATGCGACATGCCGCGGCCATCCGGGCAGTCAGCGATCCAGAAGGGCGCAGGTGTCTCCTTCCGGCCACGCAGCTTCCATCGGTGGTAGTTCACGTAGACACCCGGATACGGCGGAGACGTGAGCACCAGCCTCGGCGGCGAGTGCGATCGGAGCTTGGGATGATCTGCGAGCCCAGGTACCCCCTGACTCAGCACAACGGTCCGGGCGTCGACGCCGCTTGGCAGTGCTGCATCCGCGCGGCGGGCCTTGGCGGCGAAGTCGGCGGCGGTGTCGGCCATCGCGTTGACCGCCTCGAAGAGCTTCTCGCGGAAAAGTGCAACCGGCGGAACCTCTTGGCGCATGTCGAGCGCCCACTGGCCGGTGCGAAGGAGCGCACACCGAGCAAGCATCGCCGCACCGGCCGGAACAAGGTCTTGGATGTCATCGAGCGCCAGGGAGATCGCGTTCCTGATGCGCCACGTGTCCTCGGCGTCGAGGTGACGCAGATAGCCCGCTTCCTCCCATAGATCCGCGCTCGGGGCACGGCGGCCCAGGGACACGACTTCCGAGACGTCGTCTGCCCAGGCGCGCGCCGCAGCAAGACTCGACGCAGAGTAGATGCGCGTCTTCGCCTTGGCGACGAAAACCGCTAGCTCATTCAAGTCAGCACCAACGCCGAGCCGTCCGGAGAGCCGGGCTTCGACGAGCGAGGTGCCACCACCAACGAAGGGATCAAGCACGACATCACCGGGATTGGTGAAGGCTTCGATCGCCGATCGTGCGAAGGTCGGCGAAAACCGCGCCGGGTACCGATAGAACTCGTGGACCGACGTCGTCCGCCGACTTCCCATCGAGACGTAGCTGCGATCGCACGCCGCTGCGCGGAGAGCCACGAGCGCGCCAGCTTCGATGGCCTCCGACCCTACGAGCGACACGTCCCCTCCCCGGGATTTCTTGCTGCCAGCACTATGACGGCTGGGTGCGACGGTCACGATCGGCCCTTCGGCAACCGACCGGCGGCACGAGCCCAGCGCACGATGTCGGACCGCCTCCAGATCCGACCCGCGGAGAGTTCGGCCGTCGGACGCGGGAAATCGTCATGCGTCTTGACCAGACGATTCACTCGCTGCCTCGTGACTCCAAGGAGCTCGGCAATCTCGGCAACGCCAACTAGGTCGCTCGCCACGGTCCAACCGTAGTGTTGACGAGCGACAACATCGGTGATGTCGCACGTTGTCGATCGGAAATAGCCCGAGGCTGGATCGCAAGCCTCAACAGAGAGCTCGTGTGTTGACATCGCGAAAAGGCTGTGACCGCGTCACAACGCTGCAGCCTGCAAGGGGCACGCGCTCTGTCGTAGGTGTTCCGCGCCTGCGCGATCCTCGGGTTACGAGGGGCTTGACAAGCGTCACAGCCGCCTGCCGGATCACGCTGAATGCGCTGGAGTTCGTTCGTCCGCTCCAGTGGGGGGCATCGCGTCCACCGCTCATCGTTGAGTGCGTGCTGTTTGGTGACAGCCTCGGTGACAGGCCGGACGTCGCTGACTAGACAGCATCGCGTCCAATGACGCACTGGGGCGCGACACTGGGCGAATGCACGTCCCTTGGGTAACGCTTGAGCCCGGAGCATTCGAGTGGCTGACAGGAATCTTGCTGGGGCGCGAACGACCGAACTCCGTTCGTATTCATCCATCGAGGGGTGACGGCGGGATTGACGTCTTCGACCCCGTCGACTCACTGCGACACGGTGACGTCTTCCAGGCGAAAGCGTTCGCCACCGGTTTGACCGCCACGCGGAAGCGCCACATCAAGGAGTCGCTGGCGCGGCTCGTCGAGACCGCCGAGGTTGAAGTCCGAGACTGGTACCTCGTCATTCCGCTGAATCCGACGCTCGAACAGTGGGACTGGTTTGAGCGACTCGCGAAGGAACAGTCCTTCGAGTGCCAATGGTTCGGGCTGGATCGACTCGACGGTCTCGCTGCGAAGTATCCCGAGGTCGTCCGGCACGTTCTCGATCGCGATGACCGGCTCGAACAGGCCATCGCCGATCTACGGGCGATGATGGGGCTCGGTGACGGACTGCGTGTCATGTCGCCGGCCGACGTGGTGGAGCCACTCCGTGCGCTGCACCGCCAGCTCAATGCCGACGATCCCTTTTACACGTACGACTTCGAGGTTCGTCATTCGCCGCCGACGCGGGACGAGGTTCTGGGGAAGCCCGGTGTCGTGGCCTCGCACGTCCTTTCCGATCGGGCCACTGCGATCGTGCATCACATCTATGCCCGTTACCGCATGGCTGTCGTCGATGCACCGATACCGCTCACCTTCGTCGTGCGCGCCGATCGCATGGACGACGACACGAGGGCACAGTGGGACCGAGCGATGCAGTATGGAACGTCTGCAGAGCTGCCATACGGCTCCGTCACCAACCTGAAGCTGGGGTTGCCAGGAGGACTCGGAGACGAGGCCTCGGAGGGCGCCCTCTGGATCGGTGCCGCACATTCGTCCATCACGTCGCCGTATCACTTGCGATTGCAGATCGTCGATCAGGACGTCGACGTTGCCGAGGTCGTCGTGGTGATGGGGTCACCAACTCGAGGAACGCTCGGTGGCCGCCGCGTGCATGGCACCGACCGGTCCGGCACGTTCGATATCGAGTTGCTCGTCGATCCTCCCGACAGCCAAGGTCACCAGGAGGGTCGCTTCCAACTCAGTCTTCGCCCGCTCGTCGGGCTGCAGCCAGCTGCCGTTGTCGAGGCAGTGCGATTCCTGCACGCATGGCGCGAGCCGCATTCACTGCGGTTCGCGCCCGAGCATGGACCACCTGCTCTCCAGCTCTTCGAGTTGACCGAGAGCGAATCGCCGGTCACCGATGACCTGGTCGAGTTCATCCACGCGCTCGCAGAGATCCAGTCGAAGCATTCCGCGGATCTGAGGATCCCGGATCTGGACTCGCTGACCACTGCTGACTACGAGGGCGCGATCACAGTGGCACGCCTGCTTCGTGGTGAAACCATCGAGGACACATGGGAACCGTGCACGCTCACGATGCAGCTACGGCGAGACCTGCCCATGGGCGGCCCGGTGCAGCTTGCCGTCAGCGGGACCAAACGCTTCGAGATCGGTGATCAGACCGTCGAACTCGGGCCGCTGACCATGGTGCTCCTTGCTGCAACACTCGAATCAGCAGAGCCGTTGTCCAGTGAGGCGTCAGTGGACAGGTCCGTCGTCGTGCACGTTGAGCCAGCCCTTAACAACACGACGCGGCTGCTCACCCTGGCGCCGATCGAAGATGTCCCGGTCCGGCCCGTCAATCCCGAGTAGCCCAAGGCACTAACTCGGACTCGTGGGTCCAGCGGTGTGGCGGGTATCGACGTGAATAGTGGCCTGAGTAGCCGACCCGTCGAAGCAATAGCAGCTCGCTGTATTCGAGTAGCAGCTGTGCCGCCTCCCACACCAGACCTTCCAGTTGGTACGGCTCGTCGGGGACCTTGGGGTGAACCAGGCGGTTTCGCACCCAATTCAGGGAGCCAGGCGCGTCTTCGCCCTCGGACTTGCCGAGTTCGTCCAGTGCCCCGAGTTCCGGCGGTACGACGAGCTGGATCCCGGCATCCGTCAGTTGTTGGCGCAACACGCCGACCGCCGACAGCTTCTTGAACTGCTTTCCGGAGAGCCGGCCGCTGAGCACGAGTGTGACCCAAGCGTGGTATTGGAGGCTTGCAGATGCGAGCATCACCCTCGCTTCGCTGGTCATTCCAGCTCGATTTGCCTCAATCACATGATGCGCCAGAAGTCGCACTTCCGCGTGCTGCGATGCGTCGAGAAACGCGTCGAGGAAGGCAGCGACGAACGTCTTTAGATCGTCGCCAGTATGCGTGTCCCACCACGACTGGTGGCCTCGCAGGTGGTCGCAGCGCCAGGGGGCCCACTGCTCCCAGACGGTGTCGCCCCGGCTGTCGAGCCCAACGGGCAGTGCTGGCGCCACCCAGCGGCCGAGCGCGAACGAGAGCGCCAGCTGCAGTCCATGCAGCACGTGGGCGGCTTCGTCACCGGTGAATGTGCGACCGTCCGACGCTTCAAGTTCGCTGATATGTGTCATGACGTACTGCGCGTCGAGTTCGCGCGCTTGACGCAGCTGCGTGGAGAGGTCAGGCCTGCTGTCGAGTGTGAAGCGCCAACCGGCCGCGTCCACGGACCAGCGACCAGCCCACGTCGAACCATCTCGCTGTAATCCTTCGGCCGGCAGAATCATCTCGACGTTGATCCAGTGGGCGACGACACGTTCGATTCCGGTCCCGGCCCCTAAGGAGCACGGATGGATCCACCCTCGGCCGTCGCTGTTCGCAACCTCAGCGGTAATGTCGATCTCGCTGAGTCGTGGATGGCGGACTCGCAGGATTGCCGGACCGAGGGCCATCTCACCGGGCGGGTCCAGCCGCCAACGAGGGTTGGCATCGTGCAACAGTCTTAGCTCGACGTGGAGGTCACCCAATCGTTCGTCGTCAAGGCGCGCTTCTTCACGAAGGATCTGCAGGCCTGCTCCGGCGTCTACCCATCCGTAGATCGGTTCGAGGGGCGTCTCGTCCGCGTTCTCGGTCATCTGGAGATTCTCGCGGCGCGGCGCGAAGCGATGTGCGAGTCCGGCGCGGTGCGATCTCCTACCTTCGACGTCGATGGGTGCCACGAGTGAAGCTGCGGCAGTGAGGCGCTTCGAGTTCTTGGTCGAGGGTCTAGAGGTGGAGCGCGAGTGTGCTGTGGGACCTGTCGTGATACGGCCGCAGGGTGCTGCGTATCGCGACATCGAGGCCGAGGCCGCTGCCACTCACCCCGTCGTCGCCTTCGGGAGCGATGAGATTAGGGATTGGGACTCAGCGACAGCGATCGCGCCTGGCGCAGACGTCGACGATGCCGAGGCGAAAGTGCGAATCGCGCTCGCGATCCTGCGCCTCTTGCAGCACGCTCGCAATCGCTACGTCGACGCTGGCCGACAGCTCTTCGGGCTCCGGGGAGAGGTACAGGCAGTGACACGTGTCGTGCTCGCACATGGGGAACGGTTGGGGATCTCATGGCGGCGACACGGCAACCTCGCCGGCTGGACCTTTTCGTCCGTCGATCTGGATCAGCTCACGGACGACGCTCGGTTCTCGTATCTGTGCGACGCGCTCACGAGGCCCGAGGAATGCCGCGGCGAACTACAACGGCGCGTGCTACTGGCGCTCGAGTTCCTAGACGAGGCTCGACGTTCGCTTGTCCCGCGCGTCATCGTTCTCCTCACAGCAATTGCTATCGAGATCCTCCTCTCTGACGACGACGACCCGCACCGCAAACCACGCCGCCACGAGATCACCCGCGTGTGCAAGCGCACCGCTTACTTGACCTGCCGCGCCGACTGCGGCCGCGGCGGTCCGGATTGTCCGTACCTTCATGTCAACGACTGGGACGACGTGGACAGGGTGGACCGTGAGGTGGACGGGATCTGCTCAGCATTCATGGATGCGACAAGCCACGCGATGCTCATCGTGACCCGAACGGACATGGACGGAACCGAGATCAGCAGCGAGGAACATCACGGTCTATTCATGCAGCGCAATCGCGTCGCACACGCCGGAGTTGAGGTTGAGCCCGACAAGGCTCGGCGCCTCCGATGGAAAGCCGACTATACGTTCCTCGCCGCGGTTGACTGGTTCGCCGTTCACGCGGCAGCACGAACCATTGCCGACCTCGACGCGTCAATTCCGCCCTCGCCCGCGAGCGCGACCTGACGATCACGCGTCGTTGACCGCGTCGCGCCTTCTCGCACAGCCTTGCCGAACCGCACGCGTCGATGTGTAGACCGTGTCGTCCCGGAGCAACGATCCATACAATCCAGACTGACAACTGGGTACTTGCGCTTCACCGCGCCCAGTGAACCACCGCCATGTGCCAACGAGAGGACCAACTCCGCCCGAACGGCTCCCTACTGGCCCAGAATCATCAAGAGGTCGGACCGGACGGACTCTCGTCAGTCGTAGAACCGACCGCAGGAGATCCGGAAGAACTGAGTTCCGATTCGTCGGTCCGGCCCGTCGATGTCGATCGAACCACCCTTGAAAACCCGGATCTCGACCTTCACGATGAAGTCCTCTGGACTATCCGCAATGTCTTCTCGGGCACGACACCGATGACGAGCGGTCTCTTCGGCGCAGCCCCGAGTCGCGCCTTCGACGCAGTCCCGGGATGCCTCAATCACTGTTTCGGTCGAGCGAAGTACGAACCAACTACCAATCCCTAGGACAATGGCAATTGCGACGACCCCGCCGACCATCCAGCGCATCGCTTCCCCTACGCCTCTCAGATTCGCACTATGACTGACGATGAACTCGAGCAGGAACGCGCACGTGCGCTCTCCCTGATCCTGGACGACGAGTCACACCATAAGGTCATCGTCGCCGGCCCTGGCACGGGCAAGTCCTACACATTCCAGCGCCTGATTGACCAGACCCAAGGGCCTTCCCTGGCAATGACGTTCCTCGTTGCACTCGTGGAGGACCTTGAGCGAGCGCTTGGACAGGACGTCGCGTACTCGTTTCATGGGTTTGCGAAGAAGCTCCTCCTTTCCACCGACGTGCCGGGCGTCTCCCGCGCTGTCACCTACTACCCGCCGATCGAACAGATCTACGAAGGCGATCTCCTCCTCTTCGACCGTGCCGTGACCGATGCCGATCTCCAGCGCGCCTTCATGAATCGTCAGGATCTCGACCTCGTTGGCGATGTGCTTCGGAGCGGCGACTACTACGACGTGGTGGGTCACACGGACTCGGTCTATCGAGTCGTTGACGCGCTCGAGCGCGACCCGACGCTCATACCTCGATACGGCCAGATCGTGGTCGACGAGTACCAGGACTTCAGTCGACTCGAAGTCGACTTGATCGAGTGTCTTGCCAAGGTCAGCCCGGTCCTGATCGTCGGCGACGACGACCAAGCGCTCTACGGCTTCAAGCATGCCTCAGCGAGCTTCATCCGCGACCTCGTTTCCGATACTCGCTTCAAGCCGTTCACATTGCCGTTCTGTAGTCGATGCACTGCTGTGGTTGTGGCGGCTACGCGCGCAGTTGTCGCCGCGGCGCAGTCGGCCGGACTCCTTCAAGACCGGGTGGACAAGCCCTACATCTGCTACCTGCCAGAGAAGCGCGCTGAAGGCGAGCGATATCCGACGCTCGTGCATGCCAGATGCAGTGTCGATAGCAAGAAGACGCCATACATGGCTCGCTATATCGCGAATGCGATCGGCCGGATCGATGCCGAGGAGATCGCCGAGTCGCGCGCCAAGGACTACCCGACCGTTCTCGTGATCGGGAAGAAGCAGCACACCGACAGAGTCTTTGCGCTTCTCGCATCACAGGGCTTTCCGAACCTCTACATGAAGACACGGCCGCGCCACGACGTCGCGGCCATCGACGGATACCAGCTACTCCGCCGGAACGATCGATCACGCCTCGGGTGGAGAATCCTCCTGCACTTCGATCAGCCATCCGGTTGGCACGACTGGGTGCGCGAGGCTCTGACGACCGGCGCCGAGCTCGTTGACTTGATCGATCACGAGTATCTCGAGCAGCGCCTCGCAGTTCTCGCACTGCTGCAGCGCCTAAGGGCGAGTGGCGAGGACCCGGACGACGACGAACGTGATCTCCTCGAGAGAGCCACCGGCTTGCGTTGGGCCGACATTGCTGTTGCGATCGGCCTGCGGGAGCGTCCACCGGTCGAGGATCAACGCGCCGTCCTTAATGCCGTCCCCGACGCACCGTCTGTCCTCTTCGCCAACATGATGACGTCGAAGGGACTTGAAGCTGCACACGTCTTCCTCGTGGGAATGAACGAAGGTTCGTTCCCGCTCAGGAACGCCCGCCCGACCGAGATCGAAATCTGTCAACTCATCGTCGCCTTGACCCGGGCTCGCAAGAGCGTGACCCTCTTGTCATGCAATCGCTATGGGGGGACCTTGCAGCGGGGATCGATCTTCACCCATTGGCTCGGCGACCTCAGCGAGGAACTCCAAGTCGACAAGCAATACTTGGACCGCGTCGACAAGTAGAAGCAGCCATCGCGACCTCACGATGCTCGCGACACCACCGCCCGCGATCCACCGAGCCCACCCGATGCACAGCTGCACGTCCCGCCCTTCCGGCGGGACGTGCTCGCGTGGGACTCGGACACACGGTCCGCGCGGACCTCAGGACCTGCCGGACTCGGATCCCCAGTCTCCGCGGGCGCGGGTGGAACCGCGTCGCGGACTCCATCAGGGACGCCAGCAGGGATCACCAGCTCGCACACTCCGAGCATGATCCGGCATCCGTCCCCCATCAGGAAGGGAATCGATCGCATCCATCGATCCGAACCTCCACCCCTCACCGCGACCCTCATCACAGGCGATGCACAAATGCCGGTTCCGCCCTTCGGGCGGAACCGGCGCGGGTGTGAGCGCGTCTGTGATGTGTGCGGATGTCTCTGGCTTTGTGAGCGCATCGAGTACGGCTTCATGACAGCCGTGCCGCCCGAGAATTGGTTCGCGCGATCAGAGCCCTTGTGGAAATGCATGTCGAATAGCTCCGGCAGTGCAGTGCTCATCCAAGGGCCGGAAGCCACTACTCACGGCGTGCGGGCGCGTGTGATGAGTCTGCGGTCGCGGTAGTAGGGGTGGCTGCGGACGTGGGCGGGCGGCAGCGTGTTGTGGATAAGTAGCGCGCGGCCCGGGGCTGCTTGGCGCAGGACATGCGCGGGGAGCATGACGGTTTGGCCGGTGGCGGTCGTGATGCTGGGTTGGTGGTAGCGGTCGCGAGTGGTTGACCGCCGGGGAATCTCTTCGTCGCCGAGGAGCCGCGCGACGTAGTCGAGGGTCGGGAGATCGGACGCGCCAGAGAAGATGAGCTTGGTGGCGTGGTTGGTCAGCACCGAGTCGGCGAGGGTCCCGTACGCGGCGTCGAGCTGGGCTTTGGATTGCCAGACGGTGACGAGGAGCAGTCCGATGCCCGCGCAGGTACTCGCGACGTGGGGCAGCCAGCGCGTCGGGGTGTTGGCGGCCTCGTCGAGCACGATCAGGGTTGGTCGCAACGGCTGGTTGGTGCGGTTCACGTGCTCGTAGGCCTGGTTGATCAGGTCGCCCAGGAGTCCGCCGAACACGGGGGCGAGTCGCTGTTGGTGATGCAAGGGCGCGCAGATGTAGAGGGTGTTGGTGCCGTCGAGGAGCCAGGTGAGGTCGATGTCTTCGTAGTCGCTGGCGTCGGCGACGCCGGGGTCGGTCCAGGCGCCGAGGACGGTTTGCGCGGTGGCGTAGGCGCTGGCTCGGGTTCGTCGATCGAGCGCCCAGATCCCGTAGAGGGCGTGGCAGGCGTCGCGTCCTCGGTCGGTGACGGTGCGGGTGTAGTGGGCGAGGTCGGTGCCGGGTTCCTCGGGTGAGGTCTGGTGTTGGGTCCAGCGGATGACGTCGCGCATGGTGGCGCCGTTGGTCGCGGCTAGGTAGAGGAGCGGCCAGAGGAGCTGTTCGGCGAGGCGGGTGAAGAAGTCGACGTCGTCGACGCCGCTTCGGGGTCCGGTGTCGATGAGCGCGCGGGCGGCTTGCTGGGCGCCGGTGATGGTCGTGGCACCGCGCAGTGGTGACCATCCCGCGGTGGGTGTGCCGGTCGAATCGGTGGGGTCGAAGACGCGGACGTCACCGAGGGTGCGGCGCCAGCCGATGGTGGCGCTCATGAGGTCGGTCTTGACCGAGCTGAGGATGGCCGGTCCGTCCCATTCGAGGATGCCCGTGATGGCGGCGGCGGTCTTGCCGCAGCGGGTGGGTCCGACGATCGCCACGCTGGTCCGCGCCGGCGGCCTCCGGTTGATGCGTCGGCGGCGGGTGGTGGCTTCGGTGGCGAGCAGTGTGTGGTGCCAGCGGCCGAGGACGAAGCGTCCCGAGAGGCGCGAGCGGCGCGCCGCGAGTGGCCGCAGGTCGGAGCGGCGTGCGAGGCGCGCCGAGGCACTGACCCCGAGTCGCCGGCGTGGTCTCGACCACGAGGCGCCCCTGGTGGCTGTGGCGACGATGAGCAGGGCTGTCGCCGCGATCGCGATCGCCCATTGGCTTGGGCTCATCGGGTTGTGTGGGTTGGCGGGCGGCCGGTGCGTTGTTGGGACATGGAGTCAGGCTGCGACCGCGAGACGGAGTCGGTTGCGGGCGCGTCGCCACCGCTCGTTCATCGCGGCGTAGGCAATTCCTTCGCGTTCGGCGCGGCGTCGCAGGGTGTCGTGCTCGAGCGAGATGGCCACGAGCAGGCGAGCGTCGGGTTCGCGGAGCCGGCCCGAGCGCAGGGCCTGGGTGATGAGACAGCGCAGCTCGACCGCCGCGTCCAGCTCATCGGCGCCGACGTGGGGGCGGGGAGTGGGAATGGTGTCGGTGGGTTCGATGGTGAGCTTGGCGCTGCGGGTGCGGGCGCGGTGGAGGCGTCCGAAGACGTCCCAGGTGATGTTGGCGGCGATCGCGCGGGGACGTCGCGCCAGCGGGTAGGTGCGGATGCGGCTCATCGCCTCGGCGACGACGTCGCTTTCGAGGTCGTCGTCGATGCGACCGTGGCCGATGCGGCGAGCGACGTTGAACAGGCCGGGCAGGATCGCCTGGAGCAGGGTCCGGGCGGCGACGTCGTCGTGGGGGGCACGGCGGACGAGCGCGACGAGGATCTGATCGATGGCCTCGGCGTCACCCGCGCCGCGCACGGCCTCGATGAGGTCCTCGAGCTTCGAGAAGCAGCTGAGGGCCGGGTCGTTGCGCCAGCGGCGAGTCGCCTGGCGGGCGGGACGGCTCGAACCGAGCAGCTCCCACTCGGTGTCGAGGGCGGCGAAGAGTCGAGCAGACATCGGGGACCTCCACGGTCTGGGGGACCAGGAGGATGCGACGCGGCGCTCACACTCACGCTCACAGTCGCGATCCCCATCGCGAGATTTCTGCTGGGAGTAGTCAGGGCGCACATCCCGGGCGCCTCACAGGCGCGCGGGGCGCCGCGACGGCAACTCATCACAAGCACTGCACGCGGTCATCACACGGCCGACGCCGCAGGTATGAGGGGATCGGCGGGGTCGTGCGGGCGGTCGTGACCGTGCTGCGCGCTCCGATCGGGGCCGGCGCCCGCGCCGCGGCGGCCTCGGTCGACTACGTCATGGGCTCTCGCCAGACCTCCCTCCCGTCGACAGAGAACCGCGGTCGGTCACCGGTCGGCGGCTACTTCGTGGATCGAACGCCCGAGGGGCCGGGCCGTTGGATCGGCACCGGCCGAGCGGCCTTCGCTCTCGATGGTGTGGTCGCGCGCGAGGACCTGGAGGCGCTGCTGCGCGGGGAGGACCCCCGCAGCGGTGCGCCGTTGACTCGACCCTCGCTCCCCCAGCCGTGCCCCGGCAGCAACGGATCTCCTCGCGAGCCTGCGAGTGACGTCGGGTGGGACCAGTCGGCGTACACGTTTCAGGAGGCCGCCACGCTGGTGGGCGTGTCGGATCGGTATCTGCGCAAGCTGGCTGGCAAGACGCGGAGCTTGCTGGTCCGCACCGGCGGCGACGCCAAGACGCTGGGGGCGGTCATGGGCTCGCGGCTGTTCCTGATCGCGCACCAAGGTGAGGACGGCCGGTGGCGGGTCACGCGCGACGAGCTGTTGCGCTTCGCGTCGAGTCGCCGTCAGCCCAGCGTGGTGATCGGCTACGACGTGACCTTCTCGGTCCCCAAATCGGTCAGCCTGTTGTGGGCGGGAGCCGACCCGGCGACCCGTGAGGTGATCACCGACGCTTTCGCGTGCGCCGTCGACGCGGGCCTGGGCTATCTGGAGCGCCACGCCACCTTCACCGGCCGATCGGCGCGTCGAGTAGCGGGCGATGGTCTGACCGGCGCCGCGTTCGTGCACCTGACGTCGCGGGCAGCGGATCCGCAGCTGCACACTCATGTCGTCGTCGCCAACACGACCCGGCGCCCTGATGGCTCGGCGCGTGCGCTCAACGGCCGCGATCTGCTCACGCATGCGAAGACCGCGGCCTACCTGGCGGGCGCGCAGCTGCGAGTCGAGCTCGCCGCCCGCCTCGGAGTTCGGTGGCGCATGGTGCGCAGCGGCATCGCCGAGATCGAGGGGGTCCCGGCGAGTGCGATCGAGGCGATGAGCACGCGCCGCAGCGAGATCGACGCCACCGCCGATGCGCTGGGGGTGTCGAGCGCGAAGAATCGCCAAGCCGTGTCGCTGTGGACTCGTGCCCCCAAGCACGTCGAGTCCCTCGACGTGCTGGCCCGTGAATGGGCAGTGCGCCTCGACGCGGCCGGCTTCGATGCGGTCGACCATGCCCACTGCTTCGGGCATGCCCCGTCGTCATCGCCCTCAACGAGAGAGCTCGCGTGGTGGTTTGATCGCCTATTGGGTCATGACGGGTTGACCGGCGCGCACTCGACGTTCACTCGCCAGGACGCGATCCAGGCGCTCGCCGACGCGATGGTCGGTCGCGCCGACGCGCGGACCGTGGAACGCCTCGCGGATCGGCTGGTGCTCGATCCTCGAGTCTTGGAGCTGGCGCCGGACCCGGCGAGTGACCGTGGCGTCGAGTCGCGCTACACGACGCGGGCGATGGTGCAGGCCGAGTGTCGTGTGCTCGACGCGTTTCGCCATGGCGTACGCGCGCTCCACCCACAGACCGATCCCGTGCTGATCAACACGCTTACAGCAGGCAGCGGCCTGGACGAGCATCAGCGCGATGCGCTGGAGCGGCTCGTGCGGTCGTCGCATCGCGTCCAGTGTGTGATTGGTGCGGCCGGGAGCGGCAAGACCACCCTGCTACGCGCGGCCGCGACCCTGTGGGCTATTTCGGGGTTCACCGTCGCGGGGGTCGCGGTGCAGGGCACCGCGGCCGAGAACCTCGAACGCGTCAGCGGCATCCGATCGGAGACGCTGGCCGCCTACCTCGCTCGCGCCGACCACCCTAGGGAGCCGGCCGCGGCACCCGGCGTGCTGATCGTCGACGAAGCCTCGGCGGTGGGCACGATCGACCTCGCACGCCTCCTCGACCGCGTCCCGCCCGCCACACGACTGGTCCTGGTCGGTGATCCCGCGCAGCACTCGTCGGTCGCGGCAGGCGGCGCGTTCGCGGCGTTGGCGCGCCGCTGGGGTCATCTCGCCGTCCACCTGTCGGGCTCACACCGCCAAGCCGGTGAGCACATGATCCAGGTGCGCGCCGCCACCGATGAGCTGCGCCAGCGTGACACCGACGCCGGTCTGCACCGTCTCCTGGTCGACGACCGGGTGGCACAAGCCAACACACGAGCCGACGCCTATAGCCAGATCATCCGCGACTGGGCCCATGACCGGTATCGAATCGCCGCGGACGCGACGGCATGCATGATCACCGACGACCACCGAACCCGCCGCGCGCTGAACCAACGCGCCCGCGAGCACTTGCGGTCGATCGGAGTGCTTCACGGTCCGCAGCTGCGCGCGGGCGGGCAGGAGTTCCAGGCTGGCGACGAGATCATCGCCCGCGCCCCTGCGCGAGACCTACATCCACCGGGCGAGCCGGCGCGGCATGTCCGCAACGGCACCCGCGGAAGGGTCACCGCCATCGACGAGCGACAGACAGGCATGTGGATCGACTTCGAGGACCGGGGTCTCATCTTCGTGCCGCGCGCCGCCCTCGAGCACGAGCACCGCGGCGGTGTCCGCGGGATCGTGACGCACTCATACGCCTTGACGTCCCACGCGGCACAGGGCGCCACGTTCGCGACAGCGCGGTTGTTGGTCGGCGCGTCGACGACTCCGGCCGGCTTGTATGTGGGCGTGAGCCGCGGTCGCGACGACGTGCGCATCTACACCGCCACCGACACGACACCGGACCCGGAAGACGCTGCGCACGCGCCGGTCGTGCGCGACGTCGAGAGCGGACTCCAGGTGCTCGCCCGAGAGGCGCGAAGCCATCGCGACGAGTGCCTAGCGATCGAGCAGGACCCGACGCTGCTCACTCGCTTCAACGACGACCGAACCGTGGTGGCGGCTGCTCCCGAGGCGGGGCTGGTGCCGGAGGCCATGGTGGTCGCACACGACCTCGCACGGTGACCGGCGTTCGCCGGTCGACCGGTTAGCGGTGGAGTTCGATCGCGAGGTCGCGCGCCTGACTGGGTGCTGATGCATGGTCGAGGTGCGCGGCGAAGGTGTTCGGGTCGAGGCGGAGCCATTCGTTGATGTCGGTGACGCCGGCGGGAAGCTCGACTGTGGCGTAGTCGGGGTGCTCGAGGTCGGAGAGCTCGTCGACGAGCGTGTCGCGGGCGTCGATGCCGCGGGGGTCGGTGTCGAACGCGATGCGTAGGGGCGCATCCGGATGGGTGACGGCGAGTCGCTGAGCGATGGTGTGGGCGGCGAGGCCGACGCCGAGAAGCGCGACGGCGTGGTGGCCGGCTTGGGCGATGCTGAGCGCGTCGGGGATCCCTTCGCACACGAACACCGCACCGGAGCGCGCTGACGCTGGCGGCTCAAAGCTCGCGAGTCGGGGGTTGGGGGCGAGTCGGGCAGAAGGGTTGTCGTATTTGCGGCTGCCGGCGCGGTCGGGGTGGAGGTAGCGGGCTTGGAAGTACACCGCGCGGCCGTCGTCGTGGACGGGGAGGATCGCGGCGTGGCCCTGTCGGGGCAGCCCCGCGGCGCGCGGCAGGACTTCGGGGCCGGGGTCGGTGCCGATGTGGTGGTGGCGCAGGGTGGTGTCGGTGAAGCCGCGTGCGTGCAGCCACGCGCGCACGGGTTGGCCTTGGGTTGTCCAGAGGAGGTGGGCGCAGCGGTCGACGTGTTCGGCGATTGCGCGGTCGGCATTCGGTGCCGGTGCCGGCGCTGGACGCGGCGCGACCCGAGGTTGGGTGCGCGTGTGGTTGGCCAGGTTTGCGAAGGCGTCGCGGACGTTGAGGCCGCGGGCGGCGATGAGGAGGTCGATGGCGGTGCCGCCCGCGCCGCAGGCGTGGCAGTGCCAGCGTTGCTCGCCGCGGTGGCCGGTGAACATCGACACCGGCGGTGTGCGGCCCGTCTGAGGTTGATGCGACGGGCAGGGCCAGCGGGCTAGTGCACCCGCGCCGCGGTGGGCGCCGAGCAGCTCGTCAGCGAGCGCTGCCAGGTCGGTGCGGGCAAGGAGCTCGTCGCGATCGACCCGCGAGTCGCGCACAGTCATGAGGACGTGGTCGGTCGCATGCGGGTGTCGGTGTCGCACCAGCCGGTCTCGTGGGCGGCGATGCGGTGTTGGACGACCGCGGTACGGCCGGCGATCTTCCACAGGGCGCGGCCGCGGGCGAGGCGCCCGAGGAGGTCGG
>CAZCUD010000022.1:0-42121 GCA_964501785.1 uncultured Bifidobacteriaceae bacterium | reverse complement strand
GAGCGGCCCGGCACCGCAGGTGCCGAGAGCGGGAGAGCTGGGCCTGAGCGGCCCGCTCAGTCGTCCTTGAGGGCGACCGCGTTCGGCGTCACGTTCATCTTGGGCTCGTAGTCGGCCACGTCGACCGAGCGCCCGGCCACGTCGTACTGCGCGCACAGCTCGTCGCGGCACGCCCCGCACATCCCGGCGAAGCGCATCGGCGCCCGCCGTCGACAGCGCATGCACTCCATCTCGACGGGTGTGAGGTCGAGCACGGAGAGGTCGACGGCGTCGCTCATGGCGCCAGCATGTCAGGCAGGCGCGACCTCCACGGGGATGCCGTTCACCGCGGCGTTCCCGGAGATCTCGTCCACGAACGTGCCCGGTGCGAGCAGGTTGTTGTTCACGCCCGCGTGCTCCCGCGCGATCGACATCCGGGTGCCGGGTCGGTCGTGCCCCCAGCCGTGCGGGAGGCTGACGACGCCCGGCATCATCTCGTCGCTCACCTCGACGGGGACCTCGAGCGAACCCGCTTCCGACGACACGCGCGCGAGCTTGCCGTCGACGACGCCGCTCGCCCGCGCGTCCTCGGGGTGGATGAGCAGCGTGCAGCGATCCTTGCCCTTCACGAGCACCTTCACGTTGTGCATCCAGGAGTTGTTCGAGCGCAGGTGCCGTCGGCTCGTGAGCACCAGCGACTCACGGGGCCGGCTCAGCCGGGCCTGCAGGCGGGGGATGTCCCCGATGATGTACTCCGGAGCGAGGTCGATCGTGCCCGACTTCGTGCAGACGACCTCACGGGCGCGAGGGATCGTCGGCCCCTTGTCGATCCCGTGGGGAGCGTCCTCGAACGACGCGAGCGAGAGTCCGTCGGGGTCCTCGCCGTAGCGGTCACCCCACGGGCCGGTGCGGATCGTCAGGTCGAGCATCCGCTCCGGGCCTCCGGCCTCGAAGCGCGTCCCGACGTAGTGAGCGAGCACCGCCTGGGGATCGAGGCCCTTCATCTCGACGAGGGCGGAGAAGAACCCGTCGTCGAGCATCCGGACGTCGACGTCTTCGCCCTTCATCCCCGCACACCACGCGCCGAGACGAGCGAGGATCTCCCACTCGTGGGGGCGATCGTCCCTCGGGAACACCGCGGGCGAGTAGTTGCCGGCCGACCGCGCCGCCCACGACCAGATCATCTCGTCGTAGTGCGGCTGCTCGAGCGCCGAGAGCCCGGGCAGGATCACGTGGGCATGGCGGGTGGTCTCGTTGAGCCAGTTGTCGACGCTGATCATGCACTCGAGCTCGGGCAGCGCCTCGTCGAGCCGCCCGGCGTCGGGCGCGCTGATGACCGGGTTGCCCGCGATCGTGATCAGGCCCTTGATCTGGCCCTCACCCGGGGTGGAGATCTCCTCCGCGAGGCACGACACCGGCACCTGACCGAGCACCTCGGGAGCTCCGCGCACGCGGCTGCGCCACCGGCCGAACTCGTACCCGTCGGCCCAGGTCGGGTTCGGGAGCGACGCGGTCGACCAGGCGATCGGGTTGCCGAACATCAGCCCGCCCGGCCGGTCGAAGTTCCCGGTGATGATGTTGACGACGTCGATGAGCCAGGACGCGAGCGTCCCGAACTCCTGGTTGCAGAGGCCGATCCGCCCGTACACCGCGGCGGAGGGCGCGGCCGCGATCTCACGAGCGAGCCGCTCGATGGTGGCCGCGGGGATCCCACAGGTCTCGCTGACTGCGGCGGGAGGGAACTCGCGCACCACCTGCTCGACGACGTCGGCACGCTCGACGATGTCCGCGACGTCGCCGAGGTCGACGAGGCCCTCCGCGAAGAGCACGTGGGCGATCGCGAGGAGCAGGGCGGCGTCGGTGCCGGGGACGATCGGGATCCATTCCTGGGCGTGGTCGGCGGTGCCGGTGCGTCGTGGGTCGATGACGACGGTCTTGCCGCCGCGCTCGGCGATCTTGTCGATCTCGCCGAGGATGTCGGGCACCGCGAGCAGGCTGCCCTGGGACGCCTGGGGGTTGGCTCCCATGACCACGAGGTAGTCGGTGCGCTGCACGTCGGGCGCGGGGATCGACCACATGTTGCCGTACATGAGCGCGCACGAGACGTTCTTGGGCCACTGGTCGACCGTTCCGGCGGAGTAGATCATCGGGAAGCCGGCGAGGCCCATGAACAGGCCCACGTACCGACCGAGCGAGAAGTTGTGGACGGCCGGGTTCCCGATGTACGCCGTGAGCGCCTCGGCGCCGTGCCGGTCGCGAACCCCGTGGATGAGCTCCTCGCAGCGCGCGAACGCCTCGTCCCAGGTCACCGTGGTCCAGGTTTCGCCGTGGCGCACCATCGGCTCACGGATGCGGTCCGGGTCCTCGTGGAGATGACCGAGGGTCGTGCCCTTGGGGCACAGGTACCCCTTGCTCCACACGTCCTCGCGATCGCCGCGGATGAGCTGCACCCGCCCGTCGTCGTCCGACACGTGGATCTCGAGGCCGCACATGGCCTCGCACAGCGGGCAGGTGCGGTGGTGGATCGTCACGACTTCCCCCCTTCGTGGACCCGTGATGATGGCGCGCGCTCGCGGATCGCGGCCAGTACGACTGCGACGAGCACGAAGATCCCGGCGACCCGTCCGGCCTGCGCGGCGAGGGGCCGGTCGAGGGCGAAGTCGAACAGGTAGTCGGGGGCCTGCCCTGTGGCGGGCGCCTCGAACGCGGTGAGCAACGCTGCGACGACGAGCACGACGAAGGCGACCCCGGCGACGGTGCGGTAGCCGCGCCAGAAGCCGACGAGGACGGCGACGAGCGCCGCGACCGCTCCGACGAGCCCCCCGACGACGACACCGGCGGCCACCAGCGTGGCCGACGTGACCCACCTCGCGCGGGCGCTCATCGCCACCTCCCTCGGACGAGCAGGTACAGGCACAGCACGAGACCGATCCCGGTGACCGCCAGCGCGACCCGGTACGCCGTCTGCGAGCCGTGCTCGACCTCGAGCCGGTGCTCGCCCGCGTCGACGGGCCACGCGGCCTGACCGTCGAGCGACTGCTGACGTCCCGGATCCTCTCCGTCGATCGTCGCGTCCCAGCCCTCGTCGGACGATTGGCCCGAGATGATCACGCCGGGGCTCTCGAGGGTCGCGTCGACCGTGAGGTCGTCCCGGCCGAGGTCGACGAGCGCGGCGTCGGAGCCGCCGGCGACCTGCTCGCCGTCCTCGCGGTCCTCGGCGACGTCGCGCAGCCACACACGCCGCACCGACGGCTCACGCTCGGTGCGCAGCGTGTGCCAGCCCGGTGCCAGCTGCACCGGCTCGCACGCGACGAACGAGGACGGCCGGTCATCGGCACGCACGGCGACCGGCCGATCGTCGATCGTGAGCCCGATGTCGCGGCATTGGTCGGGCGCCGTCAGCGAGTCGCCGTCCAAGCGGCCCTGGAGGACGAAGGCCCGATCGTCGAGCGTTCGGAACCGGCGGTGGATCGTCGGCTCGACCGCATGGTCGTCGAGTCGCTCGAGGCGCGAGAACTGGTACGTCAGCGGCGCGGCCTCGAGCAGCGCCCGCAACCGCGGTGTCTCCTCCGCCTCGCGGAGCAGGTCGTCGGGGACCTGGATCGCCTCACGCAGGTCGAGGTCGTCGATCGTGATCTCGGAGAACCCGAACGGACGAGGATCCGTGCCGCCGACTCCGTCGATGCGCACCTCGACCGAGTCGGTGCGATGGCCCCCGAAGTCCACCTGCCCCCTGCCGTCGACGAGGTCGACCGACCGTTCGGTGCCGTCCGAGAGCACCACGGTCGCCGCGGTGACGTGCATCGGGTCGGGCGAGCGTTCGCTCGGCTTCGTCTGGGCCGCCACGAGCTCGACGCCGTTCACCTGACGCTTGCCGTCGAAGACGACGCGAACCCACTGCTCGTCCTCGTCCACGAACGCGGGTGAGACGCGCCACGACGTGCGGGGGTCGCCGTCGAACGCGTTGGACGGGCGGAAATAGGCCTGGGGGAGCGGCGGCCTTCCGTACGACGACGCCTCGATCCGGGTCGCGTCGGTGAAGTGCGCGACCGACTCCGCGCCCGGCGCGTCGAAGAGGTCCTGGGTCGGGCGACGCAGCTCCTGCCCTTCGGCGAGCGTGTAGGAGCTGCGCGCGATCGAGTCGAAGATCGGGATCTCTCGCACGCGTCGCCGGTTCGTGTCGCTGATCACGACCGGCGACCCGGCCTCGAGCGCGGCCTCGAGCTCGGCGGTGTCGGCGGCCCCGGTGTAGAGGATCGGGCCTTCCTGGGTCAGCGTCTCGGAGGTCGCGAGCCCCGGCCACGCGTCACCGTCACCCGACACCAGCAGCGGCGGGACGGTCTCGGCGCGCGCGACCCCGTCGTACGAGCGGACGCGGTACAGCTCGAGCGGCGCCAACGCGGCTTCCTCGGCGCTCACGGCGTCGACCTGCGCCACGTTCTCGCCCGCGGCACCGAACGTGCGGACCAGCTCGAGGTCGGGGTCGTCGCGGAGCGAGTCGAGGGTGCCCGGACGCGGGCGCTTGCTGGTCGCCCAGTCCAGGTCGTTGCGCACGAGCACGTACTCGATCCCGAGCCGACGCGCGATGGGTCCGAGGACGCCCGGCTCGTAGTCCTCGCCGTTCAGGTAGTCGTCCACCCCCGCGACGACGTTGGCGACCTCGTCGGTGCCCGACCACTTGGTGAGCAGCCCGCGGGCGACCGAGGGCCGCTCGAGGAGCCCTTCGACGATGTCGTCACCGCTCATGCCCCACGTGTACGCGCCGAGCGCGGTGGAGGGCAGCACGAGGACTCGGCCGTCACCGGGTCGCGCGTCCAGGTCGTCGGCAGCCTCGTCCCAGTAGGCCGGGATGTCGTCGACGCCGTCGTTGGGCGAGTACAGGCGACCGGTCCAGAACGGGAAGGAGCCGGCCAGGACGATCACCACCGTCACACCTGCGGCGATGACGGGAAGCGGGTGTCGCCATCCACCGGCGCGTGCCCTGGCGCGCGCGACGACGGCGGCGAGCGCGACGGCGGCGAGCGCGGCGGCGCCGAGCGCAACCATCACGCCGGCCTTGTGCCCGCTGCGGACCGCGAGGATCCCCGGGAAGCTGTCGAATGCCCAGAGCAGGAAGCGCCCGTACGGGGTCGTGTCGTCCAGGGGGAACGCGCCGACCATCAGGACGAGTCCGAGCACGAGGATGCCGGCGAACAGGATCCGTGCCCGCCAGCGCGAGCGCCAGAGCGTCGCGACGGCCGCCAACGGCACGAGGAACGTCGCGAGCACGATCGGCCACCAGAAGAAGCGAGCGAACTGCGGGAGGATCGCGCCGCGGCTGTCGCCCCAGTAGGCGCCCCAGAAGCCGAGGCCCCGCCACGACTCCGACCAGGACGACGTGCGATTGATCTCGCGCACGGTCTCCGTGAGCGCGAGGTTCTCGTCGTTGATCGCCGAGCTCTCCCGCACCGTGACGAAGGCGGCGGCCGAGACGAGCAGCGTCAGGCCCGCTGCCGCGCCGAGCCATCGGATCACGCGGCCCCACGACACGGAGCGCTCGACGAGGGTGAGGTAGAGCGCGGCCGGGACGAGCGGCAGCGCGGCGAAGAGCAGGGCCGGGTAGTTCATGTTGCCGGGCACGAACCACAGCAGCGCGAAGAGCGCTGCCCACCGCAGGGGTCGGTTGCCGCGGACGCCGGTCACGAACGCCACGAGGAACCACGGCGCGAACGCGTGCCCGACGAAGAGGTTCGTCGGGAGCAGGTACACCGCGGCGAAGGGACCGAACCCGTAGAGGAACGCGGCGAACCAGTGCTCGACGCCGATGCGGGGCCGGAAGAGGCGCAGCGCGGCCGCCGCCCCGACGCCCGCGCTCGTCAGCAGCGCGGCGTGCCACACGCGCTCAGCGGCGTCGGGGCCGAGGCCGATCGCCCGCAGCGCCGCGATCGCCCCGGCGGTCGCGGGCCAGAAGTCCCATCGGGCCCGTCCGAGCCCCCGAGTGGTGTCCCACGCAGCGAGGTGGCGGCCCAGGAGCTCGAGCGGTGCCCAGTAGACCTCGAACCGGTTGTCGCCGATGTAGCGACCGGTGGCGCTGGCGAACGTCGCGGCGAGCGCGCACAGCGCGACCACGACCGCGATCGGCCACAGCCTGCCGGAGCGCTCGGCACCAGAGGTGCCGAGCACCGGGGCGCGCGTCGTCGTCGGGATCGTGGGAGCGGCCATGGGCCGCGGCGATCCTATGATGCGCCGACCCGGACTTCGGAGCACATGCGCGTCCTCTTCGTCTCGTGGAAAGACCTGGCCCACCCGCAGGCCGGCGGCGCCGAGTACGTGACGGATCGGCTCGCCACGGGTCTGGGCGCGCGTGGTCACGAGGTCGCCCTGCTGGCCGGCGGTCCGACCGGCGGACGGTCGTATCCCGTCATCGACGCCGGTGGTCGCTACTCGCAGTACGTACGAGCGCCGTTCTCGTACTGGCGGCGGTTCCGCGACTGGGACGTGCTCGTCGACGTGGAGAACGGAGTCCCGTTCTTCAGCCCGCTGTGGCGGCGCAAGCCCGTGGTGTGCCTCGTGCACCACGTCCACGTCGACCAGTGGGCGATGTACTTCCGCCAGCCCGTGGCCGGGGTGGGCCGGTTCCTCGAGGAGCGCGCCATGCCGGCGCTCTACCGAGACGAGCTGTTCGTGGCGGTGTCGCGCTCGACGGCGGAGAGCCTCGCCGACATCGGCATCGACCCGGCGCGGATCCGCACGATCGAGATGGGCACCGACCCGGTCGCGGAGGTCGTCGCCAAGTCGGAGACGCCGCTCTTCGTCGCCCTGGGTCGTCTCGTCGCCCACAAGCGCGTCGAGCGGCTCTTGGCGATCTGGGAGCAGGTCCGAGCGGCCACCGGCGGTCGGCTCGTGATCGCGGGCGACGGTCCCGAAGCCGACCGGCTGCGCGAGCGCAGCGGCGAGGGCGTCACGTTCATGGGACCGATCTCGGGCGACGACAAGCAGCGCCTGCTCGGCGAGGCCTGGTTCCTCGTCCATGCCGCTCATCACGAGGGGTGGGGGACGGTGATCATGGAGGCCGCCGCTGCGGGCACGCCGACGCTGGCCTTCGACGTGCGGGGCGTGCGGGACTCGGTCGTCGACGGCCGGACCGGCGTGCTGGTCGCCGACGACGAAGCCTTCGCCGCGGCGTGGATCCGGCTCGCGAGCGACGCCTCCGAACGTCAGCGCCTCTCCGCCGCCGCACGCGATCGTGCAGGAGAGCTCACCTGGGATCGGGCCGTGGCGGCGTTCGAGGCCGCGGTGCGCGAAGCAGTCGACCGCTGAGGTCATGCCCCGCCCTCCCGAGGACCCCGCTTACATTGGGCCGATGCCCGGGGGGAAGCTGTCGGTCGTCATCCCGGCCTTCAACGAGGCCACCCGACTGGGCGCGACGCTGCACGCGCTCATCGCCGCGGCGGCATCCGACGGACTCGAGATCATCGTGGTCGACGACGGGAGCAGCGACGAGACCGCGGCGGTCGCCGAGGCGAACCTCCAGGGGACCACGGGCTCGTCCGTGCTGCGGCTGGAGCAGAACCGCGGCAAGGGAGCGGCGGTGCGTGAGGGCGTGCTGGCATCGACCGGCGACGCGGTCCTCTACATGGACGCCGACCTCGCGACCGACCTGTCGGCGTTGCCGGTCTTCCTCGACGCCCTCGACGATGCCGACGTCGTCTCCGGATCGCGGACGCTCCCCGACGCGGTCGTCCGGAACGGCACCCGCGACCGCGCGGTCATGGCGCGTGTCTTCAACCGCATGGTGCGCACGCTCACCGGGATCGAGAGCGACGACACCCAGTGCGGGTTCAAGATGTTCCGGGGCGACGTCGCGCGCCGGCTGTTCTCGCTCTCGCGCTGTGAGCGCTTCGCGTTCGACGTCGAGGTCCTGCTCCTCGCGCGTCGCCTCGGCTATCGAGTGGTCGAGCGACCGGTCACGTGGACCGCGATCGAGGGCAGCAGCGTGCGGCGCGGGTCCGACTCGCTGCGTGCGGCGTTCGACGTCGTCCGGATCGCGATGCGGTGGACGTCGCGCCGGGTGGATCGGGCAGCCGGCGCCGCGACGATCGGCTCGGTGGCGACCGACGGGTGAGTGGCGACGGCGAAGCCGGCGATGCCATCGAGGTGCTCTCCCGGTGCGTGGGGGCGCTGGGTGGTGACGACCGTCCCGGGCAGCGCCGCCTGACCGAGGCCATCGCAGCCGCGATCGACGGGCGGCACCATCTCGTGGCGGAGGCACCGACCGGTTCCGGCAAGAGCCTGGCGTACCTGAGCGCGATCGCGGCGAGCGGGGTCCGCGCGGTCGTCGCGACCGCCACGCTGACGCTCCAGGACCAGCTCTGGCGCAAGGACCTGCCGCTCGTGCAGGAGCACGGAGGGATCGACCTCACGGGTGCGCTGCTCAAGGGACGCGCGAACTACCTGTGCCTCGCGAGGCTCGAGGGCGCGCGGGGTGGCGAGGCGCTGTTCGACGAACGACCGGGGCCCACGTTCGCCCGAGACCTCGAGCGCCTCGAGCAGTTCTCGGCCGACTCCGAGACGGGTGACGTCGCGGACCTGCCCGAGTCCATCGAGCCCCGGTCGTGGCGCGCGGTCACCTGCGGTCCCAACGAATGTCCCGGCGCGAACCGCTGCGAGGTCGGGGAGGCCTGCTTCGCGGAGGTTGCGCGCCGGCGTGCCGCGGAGGCCGCCGTCGTCGTCGTCAACCACGCCCTGTACGCCGCGCACCTCGGGTCGGGTGGCAAGCTGCTGCCCGAGCACGACGTCGTCGTCCTCGACGAGGCGCACGCGTTCGACCGCTTCGCGACGAGCGCGCTCAGCGCCGAGCTGACCGTCGGGGGGCTCCGACAGCTCGCCGGGAGGCTCCGGCGCGCCGGTGGGACCCAGGCCGAGTGCGATGCTGTGGCGGAGAGCGGCGAGCGGCTCGACGACTGGCTGGAGGACCTCGACGGCCGCTTCGACCCGACCGAGGAAGGCTTCGCGGCGCTGCTCGCGACGACCGATGCGCGCATCGGCGCCGCGATGCGCTCGGTGGACCGGGAGTCGGGTGCGGCCGCCGCGCAGGCCGTGCGACTCGCGCAGTCGCGCGTCGAGGCAGTCCGCCGATTCCGTGCGCCCAGCGACGACGACGTCACCTGGATCGACGGCGGCGAACGGCCGGTGCTGCGCCTCGCGCCCATCGAGATCGGCGAGCGGCTCGCGCCGGTGCTGTTCGCGGAGGTCCCGGTCGTGCTGGTGTCCGCGACCCTCGGCCCGGGGCGGCGCTTCGAGCCGCTCGCGCGGCGGCTCGGCCTGGCGCCCGAGGCGCCCCTCGGCGCCCACGACGGTGGTGACGCCGACGACGCACCGGGTGACGACGAGGTCGCGGCGGGACCCGGCTTCGGCTACGACGCCCGGCGCTTCGAGTCGCCGTTCGATCTGCGCGAGCAGGCGATGCTGTACGTGCCCCGATCGCTGCCCGACGTGCGCGACGAGGGATGGGCGCCGGCCGCGGAGCGTGAGGTCTGCGAGCTCGTCGATGCCGCCGGCGGGCGCACGCTCGTCCTCTGCACGTCGTGGCGGAACGTGCATGCGTTCGCGGCAGTCCTGCGCGAGGCGACCGATCACCGCGTCCTGGCCCAAGGTGACGACACGACCGCGCGCCTGGTCGCCGAGTTCGGCGCGGACGAGACGAGCTGCCTCGTGGCGACGCGGGCGTTCTGGCAGGGGCTCGACGTGCCCGGCCCCGCGTGCCTGCTCGTCGTCATCGACCGCCTTCCGTTCACGCGTCCCGACGATCCCCTCGAACAGGCGCGGCGAGAGGCCGTCGAGCGCGCGGGAGGCAGCGGGTTCGGCGAGGTCGACCTCCCTGCGGCCGCGCTCGCGCTCGCGCAAGGTGCCGGGCGGCTGATCCGATCGCACGCCGACCGGGGCGTGGTGTGCGTCCTCGATCGGCGTCTCGCGACCGCCCGCTACCGCAGCGTGCTCCTCGAGGCGATGCCGCCGTTCCGCCGGGTCGTCGACGGCGCAGTGGCTCGAGAGTTCCTCGCACGGCACTCGGGCGACTGAGGGCGCGAGTCGAAGGCCGTCGCCGACCCATCCGGCAGTACGCTCGTCCCGTGGAGGCCGAGGCACCAGATTCCGGCCCGTCGGGGCGCTCGCTCCGAGAGCGCCTCGTCGACCTCGCGAACCGCATCGGTGAGCGGTTCGTGCGCTGGCTCGACGGCTACTTCGGGCGACGGTCGCTCGTCGGGGACCACACGTTCTTCGACCCGGCCGACTTCCCCTGGATCGCGGAGCTCGAGGCCGGCGCACCGAGGATCCGAGCCGAGCTCGAGCAGGTGCTCGAGCACCGTGACGCGCTCCCGAACTTCCAGGACATCTCCACCGACCAGTACCAGATCACCGACGACGACCGTTGGAAGACCTTCTTCTTCTACGGCTACGGCTTCACCGCGGGCCACAACGTCGATCGCTGCCCCGAGACGACGCGACTGCTCCAGCGCATCCCGGGCATGACGACCGCGATGTTCTCCATCTTCGCTCCGCACAAGCGGATCCCGCCGCACGGTGGGCCGTACAAGGGCGTGCTGCGCTACCACCTCGCGCTGATGGTGCCGGAGCCTCGCGAGGCGTGCGGCATCCGGGTCGGGCACGACGTCCGTCACTGGACCGAGGGCAAGAGCCTGGTGTTCGACGACGTGTTCGAGCACGAGGCGTGGAACGACACGGACGGCACCCGGGTCGTGCTCTTCGTCGACTTCAAGCGACCGCTCGCCGGGTTCCCGCGCCTGCTCAACGACGTGATCATCAAGGTGATCGGGTGGTCACCGTTCATCCAGGACGCGAAGGCGCGTCACAACGCGTGGGAGAAGCGCTTCGAGCAGGTGCGCGAGCGGGCCGCGTAGCACTCGTGGCCACGCGGTACGACTCGATCGGTCGTGGCTACGCCCTGCACCGTCGTCCCGACCCGCGGTTCGAACGTCGGATCTTCGATGCGATCGGTGATGCCGCGTCGGTGGTGAACGTCGGAGCGGGCACGGGTTCGTACGAGCCCCGGGACCGCGTCGTCGTCGCGGTGGAGCCGTCGATCGAGATGGTGTCGCAGCGGCCGCGCGGCGCAGCACCCGTGGTCCGCGGCTTCGCCGAGCGCCTGCCGATCGCCCGTGCCGCGTTCGACGTCGCGTCGGCGATCCTCACGGTCCACCACTGGACGGATCTCGAGGCCGGGTGTCGCGAGCTGCGGCGTGTCGCCGATCGCGTCGTCGTCCTCGCCTTCGAGCCGATCGTCGCACACGACTTCTGGCTCCTCGACTACGTACCGGAGATCGGTCCGCTCGACGCGGCCGCGCCGGCGATCCCGTCCGTCGTCGAGGCGCTCGGCGGCGTGGGCCGCATCGAGACCGTGCCGGTGCCGCACGACTGCGAGGACGGGGTCATGGGTGCCTACTGGCGTCGCCCGGAGCGATATCTCGACCCGGAGGTGCGTGCCGGGATGTCCGGCCTGGCGCGCCTCGACCCCCGTCATGTCGAGCGCGGGATCGCGCGCCTGCGCGCCGACCTGGACGACGGAGCGTGGGAGCGGCGGCACGCCGAGCTGCTCGCCCTCGACGAGCTCGACCTGGGGTACCGCCTGCTGATCGGCTGAGCCGCCCGCTCAGTCGGGGAGCTGGTCGTGGTCGGCGAGGACCTTCGCGAGCGTGTCGGACGCCTCTTCGAGCGTGGCCGTGTCGTGGTCGACCATGAGGCTGAGCCTGATGAGCCCCATCTCCTTGGTGACCGCAGGCGGGATCACGGGGTTCACGAACACGCCCTTGTCGAGCAGGTCGAGCGCCAGCAGGACGGTCGACACCTCGTCGAACCGCCGGAGCGGGATCGTGACGATCGCGCTCTCGGCCGGGTTGGTCGGCACCCCGCGCTCGTTGAGCATCGTCAGGAACGACGCGACGTTGGCGCGGAGTCGGGCCGGTCGCTCCGGTTCGTCGCGCAGCACGCGCAACGCCGCGAGGGCCGCCGCCACGGATCCCGGGGTGTTCGACGCGGTGAAGATGAACGGGTCGGACGTGAGCTGGAGGAGCTCGATCGCCTCCTGCGAGCCGATGATCGCGCCACCGCACGACCCGAGGGTCTTCGAGAACGTGATGGTGACGAGGTCGACGTCGTCGAGGACGCCGTACTGCTCGGCCGCGCCACGGCCCCGTTCGCCGAGGACCCCGATCCCGTGCGCTTCGTCGTCGACGAGGAACGTGTTGGGATGACGGCGCACGAGCGCCACCATCTCGTCCAGGGGAGCGGTGTCGCCCCCCATGGAGTACACGCCGTCGACGATCACGCCCTTGCCGGCCTCCGCAGGCAGCGCGTCGAGCACCTTCTCGAGATGGCCGACGTCGTTGTGGCGAAAGCGCTTCATCGTCGCACCCGAGAGCCGCACGCCTGTCAGCAGCGAGTTGTGGATCTCCTTGTCGACCACCGCGACGTCGTGGCGGGCCAGGAACCCGGCGATGGCACAGAGGTTCGCGACGTAGCCGGTCGCGAACACGAGGGCGGCCTCACAGCCGTAGAAGTCCGCGAGCTCGGCTTCGAGCTCCTTGTGCAGGGTCAGCGTGCCGTTCAGCAGTCGGCTGCCCGTCACACCGCTGCCGAAGCGCTGCGTCGCCGCGATGGCGGCCTCCACCACCGCGGGGTGGTACGAGAGGCTCAGGTAGTTGTTGGAGCCGAAGTTGATGACCTCACGGCCCTCGACGACGACGCGCGGCGTCGAGGCGCTCTCGACGGTCTTGTAGTACGGCCAGTAGCCCGAGTCCCGGGCCAGCCGGTAGGGCTCGATCCGAGGGAACGCCTCGAGCCGCTCCGAGAAGTAGCTCATGCCGGACGGCATTCTACGGGGCGGGTGGCCGTGAGCCGGATGTGGTGGCGGGGGAGTGGCCGGATGCGGGATCAGCCGACCGGGGCGTCGTCGGTCACGGCCCGTTCCGCGGCGTCGTCGATGGCACCGGCGGGCAGCGCCTCGACCGTGAGGCCGACGAGCTCGGGGTCCTCGACGATCTGCTTGATCCGTCGGAGCGTGAACCATGCGGAGAGCCCGTCGTCGACGCGCTCGTCGTAGGTCCAGCGCAGCATCATGGACCGCCGGCGGTCGGGTCCGCTGGTCGGTCCGCCCGGATCGGTGACCGGACGCCCGATGGAGCAGAAGATGCCGGCGGTCCCGTACTCGTAGAGGTGGTGATACACGGCGGGCATGCCGAGGCTCGCCATGTTGGCGAAGAACGCCGAGGAGTACATCGGGTCGTTGCGGACGTACGAGGGTGGGAGCATCCCCCAGCGGTCGAGCCCCCGGATCGTCGCCATGACCGCCCGACGGATCCAGCCGGGAAGCATCAGCAGCAGTCCGAGCTCACCGTCGACGCGGTTCGCTTCTCCCGACTTGAACGCGGCCTGCGTCTCCGCGATCCCCTGCACCATGTCGCCGAAGGTCGCGTCCTCGTCGAACCGGCGCTTGACCGCGACCATCGGCGAGTCGTTCTCGAGCTTCTGCTTGACGGCGTAGGAGAACCACACCCCCTCGCGCTGGTAGAGGCGACCACCGGCGACGAAGCGGTTGACGCCGGGGTTGCGCGCCATCCCCTCCTTGAGCGCCCACACCACGATGTGGAACACGTCGATCCGGAGGTTGGGGTTGGCCTGGTTCCAGGCCCGGATGAAGGCGTCGGTCTTGGGGAGCGCGATGTCCTGCTCGAAGTAGACCGTGGACTCGTTGCGACCCCGCATGAAGTAGGGCATCGCCCGACGGGTGTTGCTCAGCCCGCGCACGAGCCGTCCGTCGGAGCGCCGCCACCACATCAGCGCGCAGATTACTGCCCGGTAGCCTCGAGGACGCGTTCGGCGAGGCGGGGCGGCGCCTCAGGGCGCGCCGAAGCCCTCGGGGAGCAGGACCGTGCCGTCGGCCTTGCCGAAGAAGACCTGCCACGCGTGGTAGCCGTCGTAGGCCCGGGGGTCGGCGAGCATCACCGTCGCATAAGCGCGGACGGCTCGGACGTATCGGGTGTCGTTGTTGTAGGCGAACAGCGCCGAGTCCATGTCCTCGGGGGCGCCGCGATCGGCCAGGTAGCGACCGGCAGCCAGGATCGCGTCGCGGTCGTCGGTCACGTCGCCTTCGCCGTACGCTTCCCAGGTCGCTGGGATGAACTGCATCGGGCCGTGCGCGCCTGCGCTGGACGTGCCGCGGATCCGGCCCATGCGCGTCTCGACGAGGTTGATCGCGGCGAGGTAGGGCCAGGGGACGCCGCTCGCGACCTCGGCCTCCTCGTAGTGGCGGCGCAGCGTGGATGCGGGCAGCGGCGGGACGATGTGCCAGTCGGGGAGCTCCGTCGGCGCCTCGCTGTCGCCCGTGAGCTCGTCGAGCGCCGCGTCGGCGTCGACGTTGGCCTGCACCGCGTCGCGCAGGTGCCGGGGCACGTCGTCGACCACCGCGGCCACCCACCGGGGATGGGCGGCGAGCGCGCGGTACGCGAGCTGCTGTCGCCGTCCGAGCTCGGCCAGCCGCTCGGGGTCGCGGTCGTCCCCACGGAGCCCCGCCTCGACCGCGATCAGCTCGTCGGCGACGTCGGCCGCGCTCTCGGGCGACTCGAGCTCGCTCGCCGGGATCGGCGTTCCCGGGAGGTCGGTCTCGACCCGCGACTCCGTCTGCTCGGCGAGCTGTCCGCCGCCGCTGCCGCCGCCGCACGCTCCGAGCAGCAGCGCTGCGACCGACACGGCGGCGACTGCTCCTGCAGCGGACGAGGCCCGGGTCCGGCTCCGTGACACCCCGCGAGCCTACGGGGGCGTCGGGCGCCCCCGAATACGATCGGGCGATGGGGCGCCTCGCGATCGTCGGCGGGCACTCGATCCTCACTCCCGATCTCACCGGCGTGGTGTTCCCCGAGCACGGGCGACGGCGACCCGCGCACGGCGCGCGCGGTCCCGTCACCCTCCTCGACGCCGAGCACTGCCTCGTGCTCTCGCGGCACGGGCTCGATCGCTACACGCCGGCCCACCTCGTCGACCATGCCCGCAACCTCCAGGCGCTCCAGGCGGCCGGGTGCGATCGGATCCTGGCGGTCAGCTCGGTCGGGTCGCTGCGCCTCGATCGGCCGGTCGGGACGCTGCTAGCGCCCGACGACTTCATAGCGCTCGACCATCCGCCCGTCAGCGTGTTCGACGACGCCCGGTCCCACGTCGTCCCCGGGTTCACCGCTGAGTGGCGAGCACGGGTCGTCGAGGCGTGGGCGACCGCGACCGGCGCGGCGCTCGTCGACGGTGGCGTCTACTGGCAGACCAACGGGCCGCGCTTCGAGACCCCGGCCGAGATCCGGCTCATCGCCCAGCACGCCGACGTCGTGGGCATGACCGCCGCGTCCGAGTGCATCGTCGCCAACGAGCTGGGCCTCGACTACGCGGCCGTCTGCGTGGTCGACAACCTCGCGAACGGGCTCGGAGCGAGGGCCCTGACCCGCGAGGAGTTCGAGGCGGGCAAGGCGGCCAACCGGCGCGCGATCGTCGCCGCCCTGGCCGCGGTCGCGCCCGAGCTGTCTCGGTGAGCCTCGCAGTCGTCGACGCGTCGTTCGGTGGCGAGCGCGTCACGCTGCGCGCCGTCGACGGGCGGATCGTCGCGCTCGGCAGGGACGTGCAGCCCGAGCCCGGTGACGAGATCCTCGATGGCGCCGGCCGACTGCTGCTCCCCGGGCTCGTCAACGGTCACACCCACGCGGCGATGACGCTGTTCCGTGGCTACGGGAGCGACCTCGCGCTCATGGACTGGCTCGAGCACCGGATCTGGCCCGCCGAGGCGCGCCTGACCTCCGACGACGTGTACTGGGGCACGCGGCTGGCCTGCGCGGAGATGATCCGCTCGGGCACCACTCGCTTCTGGGACATGTACTGGCAGCCCGACGCGGTGGCCCGCGCGGTCGAGGACGCGGGCGTGCGCGCGGTGGTCGGGCTGCCGTTGGTCGACGGCCTCGACGACGTCCGCGCGAAGGAGGTGCAGGCCGACGGTGAGAGCGTGCTCGACCTCCTCGAGACGTTCGGTCCGCACGTCACCGCCTCGTTGACGCCGCACGGCATCTACACCGTGAGCGCCGGGACGCTGGAGTGGGCGGCCGGCGAGGCGCGCGAGCGCGGCCTCCCGATCCACATCCACTTCCTGGAGATCGAGGACGAGGTGACGGGGTGTCGCGATCGCTACGGCGAGGGACCGGCGGCGCTCCTCGACCGACTCGGCATCCTCGGTCCGACGACCGTCCTCGCGCACGCGGTCTGGACCGACGACGCGGATCGGGAGCTCATCGCCGAACGCGGCGCGACCGTGGTCACCAACCCGGTCTCGAACCTCAAGCTCGCCGTGGGACGACTCTTCCCGTACGCCGAGACGCGTGCCCGAGGGATCCCCGTCGGTCTCGGGACCGACGGCGCGGCGTCCAACAACTCGCTCGACCTGCTCGCCGACACGAAGGTGCTGGCCCTGATCCAGAAGCACGCGCAGGGCGATCCCGCCGCCCTTCCCGCCGCGGAGGCGTGGGCGGTGGCGACGGGGTCACTCGCACCCGCGCTCGGCGCGACGCCTGTCGCGGTGGGTGAGCCCGCTGACTTCGTGCTCGCCCGGGCCGACGCGGTGACGCTCGAGCCGGGCAACGCGATGGCGAACCTCGTCTACGCCGCGGCGGGCGACGTGATCGACGCGACCGTCGTCGACGGCGTGGTGCTCATGCGGGACGGGCTGATCGAGGGCGAGGACGAGATCGTCGCCCGGGCGCGCGAGTGCGCTCGGCGACTCGGCGTGACCGAGGAGCCGCGCGTCAGGTCGGGATGATCTCGAAGGCGACGGCGTGCTCGACGCCCTGGCGAGCGCCGACGGCCTCGGCGCCGCCCCGGAGGAAGGCGTCGGGATCGGTCGTGCCGTCGCCCAGGCCCTCGAGGTACGCGCGGTGCTCGCGGAGCGACGCGATGCCGCGGTCGAGGTGCCCGGTCACGTCGACGGCGTGCGTCGCCTGCGGCGAGGCGTTGAACGCGAGCAGGCGCGTGCCCTCCCAGGGCTCGAGCCCCTGGTCGACCAGCTCGGGGAAGATCCAGCGGTTCGCCGCGTCGCGCGCCGCGTCGATCAGCGCCAGCCCGACCACCCGGTGGTCGACGTGGTTGACCGGCGAGCCGGGTGCCCATCGTTCGCGGAAGTTGATCGACACGATCACCTCCGGACGGTGGCGCCGGATCGCTGCCGCGAGGTCGCGGCGCAGCGCCGGGCCGTGCTCCACGAGACCGTCGGGATGGTCGAGGAACTCGACGACGTCGACACCGACCCGGGCGGCGCCGGCGATCTCCTCGTCGACCCGGCGCGGCCCGCACACGTCGGGGGCGAGCCCCTGGATGCCCGCCTCGCCCCGGGTGACGAGGGTGTAGGTGACGGTTCGGCCCTCGCTCGTCCAGCGGGCGATCGCGCTCGCCGCGCCGTACTCGAGGTCGTCGGGGTGCGCCGCGACCGCGAGCGCCCGGGACCAGTCGTCGGGAAAGGGATCGAGCGGTGCCTCGACGTCGCCCGTCACGAGCGACGGCTCACATCGAGTGCGGGGCGCCGAAGACCTTGCGCACCTTGTCCTCGAAGTGCTCGAGGGGGAGCGTGTCGTAGTCGGGATCGAACGCGATCTGATCCCACTCGTCGGCGAACCGGGCCGCGAGGTCGAACCACGGCTCGTCGCGGTACTGCTCGCGCGCGTCGGGGTCGCCGCCGAAGTGGTGGTAGTAGTGCCGGCCCTGGAAGTCCTGGTGGACGCGGATGACGTCGTACACCTCGGGACGCACGTACGACTTCAGGATCTCGGCTGCGATGCGCGGGTGGTTGGGCACGCTCACGGCCTTGCCGATGTCGTGGCACAAGGACGCGACCACCATCTCGTCGTCGGCTCCGGCTCGCTCCGCGCGCGTCGCGGTCTGGAGGGAGTGCGTGAGCTGGTCGACGGCGAAGCCATCGGTGATCGCGGCGAGCGAGCGCAGCATCTCGAGGACCGATTCGGCGACTCGGTCCTGGTGCTCGAACGTCTCCTTGCCGATGACCGCCCACTGCTCGGCGGTCGACTCGTCCATCCGGGTGAAGGTGGTGCCGGTCGTCGTTGCCATGCCCTCAGTCTCCCACAGGCCCGTCCCCGTGGGCTCCGTCCCGGTCGGCACCCTCGCCGGCGCCACCGACCGCGCTCGCACCACCGAGCTGCTCCAGCCGACGGATGCGCTTCGGCAGGATGCGGTGGGTGCGGAGGAGCCAGCGCGAGGTGCGGTCGTGGGGGTACTCGAGCCACAGGTGCGCGTTGGCCGGGTCGGCGAGCCGGGCCTCGTCGCGGTCGGCCAGCACGCGGCCGAGCGCCCGCGCGAGCGCACCCGGGTCGCGGCAGTAGCGCACCGCGAGCCCGTCCGCGAGGCGGGCGCGGTTGCGCAGCGCCGCCCCCCTGAGCGCGACCGACGCGAGGTAGAAGGGGAGCGCGACGAGGCCGACGGGCAGCAGGAGCAACGTCACCTCGTCGGCGTCGTCGAAGGCAGCGGCCCAGACCTCGAAGGTGCGCGCGGTCAGCGCGTACACCACGGTGTCGAACGACACCTCGAGCTCCACGACGCGCCCGAGCTCGTACGCCAGCACGGCTTCGAGCTCGCGCTTGGGCAGGCGCTCGACGAGGCCGCTCGTCACGACGATCCACGCCCGAGCCGGGCTGCGCCCCACCGTGAGGCAGTTGGGTGCGTCGTCGACGACCATCGCGACCCTCGGAGCGCGCACGCCGGCGGCGAGGGCGAGCACCTCGAGCATCTGCTCGACCCGCTCCAGGTCGTCGAGCGGCAGCCCCGCGGGCGCGAGGTTCGACGCCCGCGGTCCGGGCCAGGCCTGGACGTAGCCGAGCGCCCCGGCCTCCGCGCCGACCAGGGAGATCACGAACATCGCGAGGGCACCGAGCAGACCGAGGGCGAGGCTGACGAGGAGTGCCCACTCCACGAGGCCCCAGCCGAACCCCAGGTCGGTGCCCAACGGGCTGGAAAGCGCGCCGAGGACCCACGCGATCGGGAACACGAGGACGGTCACCGTCAGGCCGAGGATCACGATCCCGGTGATCGCGACGATCCAGAGTCGTCGCCGCGCCGACCGGATGAGGTCCTCGTGCACGGACGCATCTTTGCCCGCCGGACGCACCGGTCGGACGCGTAGCGTCGAACCCGTGACCGAGGCGGTGCGCGTCGAGGACGTCGGGGGGTTGGCGGGCCTCGACGGCGAGACGGTCGTCGTGGTGCGCGACGAGTGGGGGATCCCGCACGTGCGCGCCGAGTCGGCACGCGGCGCGTTCTTCGGTCAGGGCTACGCCCAGGCCGAGGATCGCCTGGGCCAGCTCGAGTACGACCGACGACGGGCCCGAGGCACGTGGGCGGAGCTGGCCGGCCCGGCAGGAGTCCGGTTCGACGCCTTCGCTCGCCGCTGCGGGCTCGCGGCGACGGCGGCGCGCGAGGCCGACGCGCTCGGAGCCGAGGCCCGCGCCGTGCTCGATGCGTTCGCCGCCGGCGTCAACGCCTACCTCTCGCTCGACCGCCCCCTTCCGCCCGACCTCGCGCTGGTGTCGACGATGCCAGAGCGGTGGGACGCGGCCGACTGCTGCGCGGTGTTCCTCGTGCGCCACGTGGTGTTCGCCAACTGGCAGAAGAAGCTGTGGCGCGGCCGGCTCGCCACCGCCATCGGAGCCGACGCGGTCGCTCGGCTCGAGGGATCCGACACGCGTCCGGTGCCCCTGGTCGCGCCGCCGCCGGAGACGATCCGCCCGCACGCGCACGACCCTGCCGAGCTGGACGCGGTGCTCGCCGCCATGGCGCGGGTCGCCGAGCCCGTCTCGGGCAGCAACTCCTGGGCCCTGCACGGTTCGCACACCGCGTCCGGCAAGCCGCTCGTCGCGGGCGACCCGCACCGGTTCCTCGAGGTGCCGGGCGTCTACTACCAGTGTCACCTCACCTGCGACGAGCTCGACGCGATCGGGCTCGCGTTCGTCGGCGTGCCGGGCATGCCGCACTTCGGCCACAACGAGCACGTGGCGTGGTGCGTGACCAACGCCAACGGCGACTACCAGGACCTCTTCGTCGAGGACGCCGACGCGATCGTGTCGAGGCGTGACGAGGAGATCACGGTGCGGGATGCCGAGCCCGTCGTCGTGTCGGTCGCGGAGACGGCAACGGGACCGGTCGTGTTCGGCGGCGTCGACTCGGGAGCCGTCATCAGCCTGCGATCGACCGCGCTGGTCGCGCCGAGCACGGGGCTCTCGGTCGTGCTGCCGATGCTGCGGGCACGGGACGTCGGTGAGCTCGATGACGCGATGCGCACGTGGGTCGACCCGGTGAACAACTTCGTGAGCGCCGACGTCGCGGGCGACATCGCGTACCGCACCGTGGGTCAGATCCCGGTGCGCTCGCGCGCGAACGCGTGGGGTCCGGTGCCCGCAGATGCCGAGCACGAGTGGTCCGGTCTCGTCGCGGCCGAGGACATGCCGTCGTTGCACAACCCGGCGTCCGGTCGCATCGTCACCGCGAACCAGCGCATCGTCGGTGACGAGTACCCGCACTACCTCGGGCTCGACTACTCGCGACCTGATCGCGCCCGGCGGATCCACGCCCGCCTCGACGAGCTCGACCGCGCCACCGCGGAGGACATGGCCGCGATCCACCGTGACCTGCGCTCGCTCGCCGCCGAGGTGTGGGTGCCACGCATCATCGCCGTCGACCCGCGCGACGACTGGGAGCGAGCGGCGGTCGACGTCCTGCGGTCCTGGGACCACACGATGGACCGCGACTCGGTCGCCGCGACGGTCTACGTCGCGACGCGAGACGCCGTCTGTCGGCGGCTCGCGCACCATCCCCGCCTCGCGTCGGTCCGGGCCCCGCTGCCCGACGAGCCGCCGGGGACCTTCCAGCCCCTCGAGCTGCGCCTGTGGGCCCTCTCGACGGGGTTGCTCGACTCGGACGACACGACGCTGCTCGGCGAGGGTCGGACGTGGGACGACGAGCTCGCCGACGCGCTCACGGACGCGGTCGGGGTCCTGCGCACCTCGTACGGCGACGACGTCTCCGAGTGGAGGTGGGGGATGCTCCACCGCGTCGCGCCGAGGCATCCGCTCGGGCTCGTCGATCCGTCGGCGGCCGAGGTGCTCGACCCGCCGACGATCGAGGTCGGTGGTGAGTGGGACACCGTGATGTGTGCGGCGCACCCGGCCGGCCACGGGTTCGGAGTGACGAGCTCGTCGGTGGCGCGCTACGTGTTCGATCTGTCCGACTGGGACCGGGGCGGTTGGATCGTTCCCCTCGGGGCGTCGGGCGTGGCCGACAGCCCGCACTTCGCCGATCAGCAGGTCGACTGGTCCGAGGGTCGTCTGGTGCCCATGCGCTACTCGTGGTCGTCGATCGAGGCGACCGCGTCGCGGCGCACCGTGCTGCGCGCCTGAGCCGGCCTAGCGCCGTTCGAGCGCCGCGCGCCCTCGCGCGAAGAAGTCGAGCCCGAGGCCGACCGGATCGCTCGTGTCGGCGACCTCGTCGTACGGCAGGCTGGCCCCCGCGAACGAAGCGTCGTTCCAGTACTCGCTCGCGGGCACGTCCGCCCAGTGGGTGACGTAGAGGTACGGAGCGTCGTGAGCGTCGTCACCGGGTGACACGCCGAACGTGCCGCGCGAGCCGGCCGCCTCGTCGCCGAGCTCGACGGCGGCGTCGAAGTGCTCGGGCCAGAGGACCGGCTCCGTCGCGCCCTCGAGCGCGCGCAGCAGGTCCCAGCCGTAGGACAACCAGGCCACGAGTCGATCCGCCGCGTCGGCGTCGATCGCGAGGGGAGCGTCGACGTCGAGCGTCGTGACGGTGGGGTACACGTCGGGGGCCTGTGGTTCGATGCCGCACGCGGCGGCGGCCGTGCGCAGCGAGGTGATCGGCTCGCGGACGTCGGAGCCTCGTCGTTGGACGACCAGCTCGGTGCCGTCGACGCGGACGCTGCCGGCGGGGCCGAGGTCGGGCGTGCCGAAGCCGTCGTGGGTGGCCACGAGACCGATGCGCCGCTCCGCGTGGTATCGATACGCCGCGAGGACGTGCTCGGCGACCGCGTGCAACGCTCCTCGGGTCGCCCTGAACGTCGCGTGGTCGACGATCGGCGAGAGCGTCACCGGGCGATCACGAGTCGGCGAACTCCGCGAGCAGGGTCGCGAGCTCGACCGGCCGGTCGCCCTGGATGGAGTGCCCGGCGCCTTCGACGACCTCCACGCGCGCGTCGGGCTGACGGCGTCGGAGCTCGGCGACGTCGGCGTCGTCGACGACGCTGCCGGCCGCGTCGCCCCGCACGAGCATCAGCGGGACGGTGATCGACCCGACGTCGTCCCACAAGGTGGCGAAGTCGGCCGGGATCTCGAGCTCGTCGACCGGTGCGCCCTCCGAGACCGTGGGTCGCTGATAGCGCCACACCCAGCGCCCGTCGTCACGCTCGACGGCGTTGTGGAGCACTCCGCGCCGGAGCGACTGCTCCGATCGCGTCGGGTTGAACTCGATCGTGCGAGCGAGGATCTCGTCGAAGCTCTCGAAGCTCTCCGGGCCGGCGATGAACTGGGCGATCGGCGCGGCCTTGTCGCGGTCGACGCCCGGCGTCACGTCGACGAGCACGACCTTGCGAGCGAGCGCGGGATCGTGCGCCGTGAGCGCGATCGTCGTGAGGCCGCCGAGCGACATGCCGACGACCATCCGCGCCTCGGGTGCCAGGTCACGGATCGCGACCGCGACGTCGCTCGCGTTCTCCCGCGGGCTGAACGGCCCATCGGGCCGGTGGTCGGAGTGCCCGTGACCCGGGAGGTCGATCGCGACGAGCGGCCGATCGAGGGCCAGCGCGACGGTGTCCCACGTGTGCGCGTTCTGGGCGCCGCCGTGGAGGAGCACGAGGTCGGGGTCGTCGTCGCCCCAGACGAGCGCGCTCAGCCGGCGGCCGCCGTCGTCGACGACGACCGACTCTCGACGAACGCTCGGCGGGCCGTCGTAGGGGAGCCCGTGCTCCTGGGCGTTCTCGTGGAACAGCCCGAACTCGTCGTAGTGCAGCGGCGCGACCATGCGGGCGACGCTATCCGCGGCGGTGGGCCCCGTGATCCGGCTCGATCACGGCGCGAGCCCGGTGCACGCGCGCAGCTCGTTCCAGTGCGCGATCTCGGCATCCGCCTCCGGTCCGGGCGCCAAGGGCGTGGCCACACCGCCGGTGATGCGGGCGGGCACCCACTGGTACGAGTCGATGTCCCGCCCGGTCGCGGTCACGAGGAGCACGCCGGTCCGCCCATACTCACCCTGCTCGTTGTAGAAGACGAAGTTGCCGAGCCCGTAGTCGACGAACGCGGTGCCGAACCGCCCACCGCCCTGCAGGTGATGCGCGTGCGACCCGACCACGATGTCGGCGCCGGCGTCGGTCAGCACCTGTGCGACCTCCCGCTGCCGGTCGGACGGGCAGTTCTCCCGTTCGACGCCCCAGTGCAAGAACACGACGACGGTGTCGGAGTCGGTCCGCGCGAGCGCGACGTTCGCGGCCATCCGCTCGAGTCCGTCCAGCTTCGTGGACGCCAGCCCGGGCTCGGTCTCGGTCGCGTCCCACGTCGTCTCGTACGGCGAGTCGATCACGTCGGTCGCGGCGAAGATGGTGATGCGCTGGCCGCGCACGTCGACCCGATACGGCGTGAACGCCTCGTTCCAGTTGTTGCCGATGCCGAGGACGGGGAACTGACGCTCGGTGGCCGCCGCGATGGTGTCGGCGAGCCCCTGGGGCCCGAAGTCGAGACCGTGGTTGTTCGCGACCGAGACCGCGTCGACGCCGGCCGCGCGCATCGCGTCGAGCGCGACCGCCGGCGTGCGGAAGTTGTACTTCTTCGGCACCGGTGCGCCGCCCTCGGTGATCGCGGTCTCGAGGTTGAGCACCGCGACGTCGGCGGCGGACAGCGTCGGCGCGACGGGAGCGAGCAGCGCCGCAGGATCGGCGAGGAGCTTGCCGCGGAGGTGGCCCTCGAAGTGCACGTCACCGCCGAAGGCGAGCGTCACCGGCTGTCCGTTGCCGCGCCGCGGATCCCGCAGGGTCGTCGTGGTCGTCGGCCCGCTGGCGGTCGTGGTCGTGGTCGTGGCGGCCGGGCTCGCGACATGACCCGGCTCGTCTTCGCGCGTCACGTACCAGGCGCCCGCGACGGCCCCGAGCACCACCACGACGGCACCGATGCCGAGCCCCACCAACCGTCGCCGTCGTCGCCGTTGCGCCCGCCGTGCGGCGCGGACCGAGGTCGGCGGGTTCCGGGCCATCGTCGGGCGAGGGTAGACGGGGGGCGGGGTCACCGACGCCGTCGGTCGCGACCCGACCTCGGGCATCCGAGCGGCCGCCACCTAGCATCGGGCCGTGCGACTGCCCCGCCTGAGCCCGGTCGCGTACGAGCGGATCGCGCTGATCGCCACGGTGCTGCTCGCGATCATCATCGTGACGGGCGGCGCGGTGCGTCTCACGGGCTCCGGGCTGGGCTGCCCCGAGTGGCCCAACTGCGAGCCCGGGCGGCTCACGCCGCGCCACGCGAGCGACGTCAACGCGATGGTCGAGTTCGTGAACCGCCTGTTCACGGGGCTGGTGTCCCTGTCGGTCATCATCGCGGTGCTCGGGTCGTTCCTGCGCGTCCCGCGTCGGCGCGACCTGATCTGGCTGTCGGTGGGCCTCGTCGGCGGAGTGTTCGCCCAGGCGGTGCTGGGCGGGCTCACGGTGCTCTTCGAGCTCCAGCCGCCCTTCGTGATGGCCCACTTCCTCGTGTCGCTCGTGCTGCTCGCGAACGCGCTGGTGCTCTACCGCCGGGCGAGCGAGCCCGATGTGGCCGCGCGCCTCGCGGTCGCCCCGATCGTTCGGACCATGGGTCGGGTGCTGCTGGTGGCGGCGACGATCGTCGTCGTCACCGGGACGGTGGTGACGGCGACCGGCCCGCACGGTGGCGACGAGGACGCGAAGCGCTTCGCCTTCGACATCCGCGACGTCGCCCGGATCCACGGGTCGAGCGTGATCCTGTTCATCGTCCTCATCGTGGTCACCGGATGGATGCTCTGGCGCACGCGTGCGACGCGTGACGTCGTGGTCCGCCTCGGAGTGCTGCTCGGCATCGTGCTCGCGCAAGCCGGCATCGGCTACGCGCAGTACCTCACCGGGATCCCGGAGGTGCTCGTCGGGTTCCACCTGGCGGGCGCGACGGCGGTCTGGGCCGCCGTCGTGTGGTTCTACCTGGGCCTGTTCCGGCGCGACGCGCCGGCCGTCGCCGGCGACGATGCCGCCGGCGCGGACGAGGTCCTCGCGACCACGACGGCGTGAGCGCGCCCTTTCGTTACGACCGCGCGTTCCGCCTCGACGTGACCCCCGCAGCGCTCTGGACGCTGCTCGAGCGCACCGACCGCTACGTCGAGTGGTGGTCGTGGCTCCGGACCCTCGACGGAGGTGGTCTGCGTCCCGGGGACACCGCCTCGTGCGTCGTGCGAGCGCCGCTGCCGTACTCGCTCCGCTTCACGGTGCGGGTCGAGGACGTCGTGCCCCGGGTGTCCGTGGCGACGCGGGTCGAGGGCGATCTCGAGGGCCCGGCTCGACTCGCGATCACCGACGCGCCCGGCGGCTGCGAGGCGAGGCTGGCCTGGGAGCTGCACCTGCGCGACCGCGTGCTGCGGCCGCTGTCGAGCGTGGCGCGCCCGGCGATGCGGTGGGCCCACGACCAGGTGGTCGACACCGGGCTCGCCGAGTTCCGCCGGCGTGCGATCGACGGTGACGGCGCGGCGTGAGCGCGCACCGTCTGCGCGAGCGTGACGCGATCCGAGTGGCGACGTTCAACATCCGACATGGAGCCGACGGTGCGGATCGGGTGCGCCCGATGGGCCTCGTGCGGGCGTGTGCAGCCCTCGGCGCCGACGTGCTCGGCCTCCAGGAGGTCGAGCGTGGCCGACGCCGGTCGGGCTACGTCGACCAGGGGCGACTCGTCGCCACCTTCTTGCGGGCGCGCCACGTCGCCGGTCCGGCGATCCGACGAGGACGGTGGCGCGCCTACGGGAACTCGCTCGTCGCCCGCGGTCGCGTGAGCGACGTCGAGCGGCTCGACCTGCCGCGGGCGCCCGAGCGCGAGCCGCGGGCCGCGCTGCTCGCCGACGTGACGGTGCGCGGGCTGCGGTGCGCGGTCGCCGTCACGCACCTCCAGCATCGACCGGCACGCCTGCGCCACCTGCCCCACGACGCGCCGGAGCAGCTCCGAGCGGTCCTGCGCGCACTCCTGGCTCGTCCCGGCCCGCACGTGCTCCTGGGCGACTGCAACCTCCAACCCGCGAGCGCGGTGCCGATCTTCGAGGAGGCCGGCTTCACGGTGGCGGAGCACGGTCCGACGTACCCCGCCGCCGCCCCGCGGCTTCGGCTCGACTACGTCGCGGTCGCCGGGCTGCGCGTGCGCTCCGCCGAGGTGTGCGAGGCATCCGCGGTGAGCGACCACCGCGCGGTGGTGGCGGATCTCGTACCGTGACGGCCGTGCAGGTGCACCTCGTCGACGGGACCTACGAGCTCTTCCGCTACTTCTACGCGCTGCCGGAGCACCTCGATCCCGACGGTGTCGACGTCGGCGCCGTGCGGGGCGTCGTCCGTTCGATGCTCGACCTCCTCGAGGAGGCGACGCACGTCGGGGTCGCGACCGACCACGTGATCGAGTCGTTCCGCAACGACCTGTGGCCCGGCTACAAGACCGGCACCGGCATCGATCCCGTGCTGTGGGCGCAGTTCCCGCTGCTCGAGGACGCGCTGCGCGCACTCGGCGTCGCGGTGTGGGCGGAGGTGGAGCTGGAGGCCGACGACGCGCTCGCCTCCGCGGCGGCGGTCGCGCTCGACGACCCCCGAGTGGAGCGGGCGGTGATCTGCACCCCCGACAAGGATCTCGCCCAGTGCGTGCGCGACCCCCGGGTCGTCCAGCTCGATCGCCGCCAGGGGGAGCTGCGCGACGAGGCAGGCGTCGTCGCGAAGTTCGGAGTCGGGCCGACGTCCATCCCCGACTGGCTGGCCCTCGTGGGCGACAGCGCCGACGGCTTCCCCGGCCTCCCCGGATGGGGGGCCAAGTCGGCGGCCGCGGTGCTGTCCCGGTACGGGTCGATCGAGTCGATCCCGGCCCGGGCGACCGAATGGGACGTCACGGTCCGCGGCGCGACGAAGCTCGCTGCCACCCTCGACGAGCACCGGGCCGATGCCGACCTGTTCAAGGTGCTGGCCACGTTGCGCACCGACGCCGCCGTCGGGTCGGTCGACGACTGGCACTGGACGGGGCCCACGCCGGCGTTCGACGCGTGGGCGGCCCGGCTGGGCCAGCCGTCGCTCGTCGACCGAGCCGCGAAGCTGGCGGCCGGTCGCGGGTGAGCGACCGTACGACGGAGGAGGCGACTCGATGAGCGATCCGGTAGCGCGCGGCCTCGGGGGGCGGGTCGCGCTCGTCACCGGGGGCAACCGCGGCATCGGCGCGGCGATCTCGGTCGGGCTCGCCGCCGACGGGGCCGACGTGGCGATGGTCTACCGGCGCGACGAGGAGAGCGCCGCGCAGACCGTGGCCGAGGCCGAGGCGCTCGGCGTGCGCGCGAAGGCCTATCGCGCCGCCGTCGACGATCTCGACGCCGTCGCGGCCGTCACCGACGCGGTGCTCGACGACTTCGGCCACGTCGACGTGCTCGTGCACAGCGCCGGGATCGCGAGCCGTGGGCAGACGGTCGTCGACACCGAGCCCGACGAGATCGAACGACTCTTCCGGATCCACACGTTCTCGGCGTTCATGTTCGCGAAGCTGCTGCTGCCGCAGATGCGGACCTGTCCCCGGGGCGACGTCGTGCTCGTGTCGAGTGCGGCGACGGGGTACATGGCCGCGAACTCCTCGCCCTACAACATCGCCAAGGCGTCGATGGAAGCGCTCGCGCGGACGCTGGCGAAGGAGGAGCGCCGCCACGGCGTCCATGTCAACGTCGTCGCACCCGGGCTGGTCGACACCGAGATGGGTCGGCGCCTGGTGCGCGGGGCGATGGGTGCCGACGACATCCGGCAGCTCGACGCGACGGCGCCGTTCGGGCACGTCTGCACGCCGGACGAGGTCGCCGACGTCGTGCGCTTCCTGGTGTCCGACTCGGCGCGGTATCTGACCGACCAACGGATCGTGGTCGACGGTGGCTCGTTCTAGCGATCCCGGATCGTGACGGCCGACTACTACCGACGCGACCTCGCACTCGTCCACCATCTCGGGTTCGGCTTCCATGCCGACCGCACCGCGCCCGGGATCCTCGCGCTCCTCGCACCGGTGCGCGAGCGCGACGGGCTCGTCCTCGAGCTCGGGTGCGGCAGCGGCCTGCTGACCCGCCACCTCGTCGACGCGGGGCACCGCGTCGTCGCCACCGACGCATCGCCCGCGATGCTCGAGCTGGCGCGCGTGACCGTTCCCGACGCGCACGACGTTCGCGCGCTGGTGCTGCCACACGACCAGCTGCCCGAGGCCGATGCGATCGTGTCGGTCGGGCACGCGTTGAGCTACCTGCCCGACGAGGGCGCCGTCGATCGTGCGCTCGTGGCGATCGCGGAGGCGCTGGCGCCCGGCGGCGTGCTCGCCATCGACCTCTGCGGCCTCGACTACGCGGACACCAGACGCGACGCGCCGCCCTACGTCGCGGTCGATGACGACTGGGCGATCGCCACGCGCTTCTCGCTGCCCACCCCCACGCGCTTCGTGCGCGACATCACGACCTTCGTGCGCACCGGTGACGACACCTGGCGGCGAGACGACGAGCGCCACGAGAACGTCCTCGTCGACGTCGGCCACGCCGTCGAGCTGCTCGCCACGCACGACGTCGACGCACGCGTCGGGCCCGCCTTCGGGGACGAGGAGCTCCCGCCGGGCCTCCACGCGATCGTGGGTCTGCGGCGGCGCTGACCCCGACTCGAATCAGAAGCCGATGACGCCGTGCTGAGCGACGTGCTCGCGCACCGCGGCGTAGGTCCGCGGACCGTACGACGCGGGACGCGACGGCAGCGCTTGGCGCACCTCGGCGAGCTCCTCGCGGGTGAAGTCGCACCGGCTGCGCACCGGATCGATCCCGTAGAGGCGCGCCGCGTTGGTGCCGAGGATGCGCCGCTTCGTGCGTGCCGTGAGTGCGGGGTACCCGTGGCGCTCCTGGAGCTCGGGGCTGATCTCGAAGGCCCGGAACGCCTCGATCTGGGTCTGTGGCGTGCCGTACCAGATCGAGTCGGTGCCCCAGAGGATCCGCTTCGGGCCGACGGCGCGCAGGAGCTTGCCGAGCACGTGCGCGGCCTGCTCGGGGTCGCGCATGGTGAGGAACCAGGTGGAGCCGAGCTCGGCGTACACGTTGCTCCCGGGCTCGATGCCGTTCGCCTCGAGCGAGGCCACGAGGCGGTCGACGCCTGCTCCCGTCGGGTCGGGAGGCCCCTCGGGGACCGCGTTCTCGAACCCGGAGTGGTACACGACGAAGTCGATGTCGGGGTTGGCCTTCGCCGCAGGCCCGATGTCGACCGGAGATGCGAACGTGTCGCGCCCCGAGAGGCCCTTGTGCACGGACACGGTGGTCACCCCGGACTCGCGCGCGCGGTCGAGAAAGGCCTGCCCGACCTGCGGGGCCGCGGCGTCGTGGTCGTCGAGGAACCAGCCGCGCACCGGCGTGTGCGTGTACACCTTCCACGAGCTGATCGGGTATCGGGCGACCAGGTCGTCCATCTCGTCCAGCCGGGCGGAGAGCTCGCCGATCTGTGGGGTCGCCTGCCCGTGCATGAGCAGCCGTCCGTCGCCGCAGAGCGCGTCGGCGGCTCGACGGGCCTCGTCCATGCGGGCGGGGGAGAGCGGACCGTCGAGCCCGGCCGCCGGCACCGCGCTCACGACGGCGACGTTCGTGTCGCTGCGAAGGAACAGCTCCTCGAGGTAGCGGTCGATCGAATAGCACAGGCGCGGGTCGCTGGCGTCGCAGGACGACTGCGGGAAGCCGGGCAGCGGGCTGTCGGGCTCGAGCTCGAGGAAGTGCGTCTGCACGTCCATCACGAACTCGTCGCCACCCAGGTACGCGCGGGCCACGTCGGGGTCGACGCTCGCGTCCGCCGGCACGCGGAAGCCACCGCCGGTCGCACCCGCGGCGCGGCTCGTCGCTCCGAGGGTGAAGAGGACGGCGGCGGTGGCCATCGACGTGCGCAGGAACTCGCGTCGGGCCATGTTGCGCCGCCGCGCCTGGCGGTCGATGAGGTCCCGGGCCAGACGGGCCGTCTCCCGCATGGCCGGCGTCGGCGGGACGGGTGCCGTCTCCGCGTTGGACACGGCTCCGAGCTCGAGCGGGAGCTCGTCGTCGCCGTGGCGATCCGACCGCGACATCCCTCGATGATCGCGCACGCGTGTGCGCAGGGCGTCACCCCCCTGTAACGGTCCCGTAACGCGCCTGCGCTGCACTCGACGACGTGGGGGACCTGGTCGACGGCTACCGACCGCCGGAGGGGACGTACGACGAGATGTACGCGGCGGCCGGGCTGCCGCACGAGTCGTGCTCGCCCCTGCACGAGGCGCTCCAGACCCTGTCCCACGACGACTTCGAGGCCCGCTGCGCCGCCCGTGACCGGGCCTTCCGCGAGCAGGGGATCACGTTCGCCCTCTCGGGCGAGGAGCGCCCGTTCCCGCTCGACCTGATCCCACGGGTCATCGCAGCCGACGAGTGGGCCGTGGTCGAGGCGGGGGTGAGGCAGCGGGTGCGGGCACTCGAGGCCTTCCTGGCCGACGTCTACGGCCCGGGTGAGATCCTCGCCGACGGCGTGGTGCCCCGGCGCCTGGTGGTCACGTCGACGCACTTCCATCGGGCCGTCGCCGGGACGGAGCCACCCGCCGGCGTCCGGGTGCACGTCGCCGGCATCGACCTGGTGCGCGACGCGGACGGCACGTTCTGCGTCCTCGAGGACAACCTGCGGACGCCGTCGGGGATCTCGTACGTCGTCGAGAACCGTCGGGCGATGACGCACGTCTTCCCCGAGCTCTTCGCGAGCCAGGGCGTGCGCCGCGTCGCCGACTACGGCGCGCGCCTGCTCCACGCCCTGCGATCGACCGCGCCGAGCGGGGTCGACGATCCGGTCGTCGTCGTCCTCACGCCCGGCGTGCACAACGCCGCGTACTTCGAGCACACCTTCCTCGCGCGCCAGATGGGGGTCGAGCTGGTCGAAGGTCGTGACCTGGTCTGTCGCGAGCAGCGCGTGTACATGCGGACGACCGACGGTGAGCAGCGGGTGGACGTCGTCTACCGCCGCATCGACGACGAGTACCTCGACCCGGTGCACTTCCGTCCCGACTCGGTGATCGGGTGTGCCGGCATCCTGAACGCGGCCCGGGCGGGCAACGTGACGATCGCGAACGCACCCGGCAACGGCGTCGGCGACGACAAGGCCGTCTACCCGTTCGTCCCCGCGATGATCGAGTACTTCCTCGGCGAGGCGCCGATCCTGTCGAACGTCCAGACCTACCGGCTCGAGGATCCGGAGGTGCGGGCCGAGGCGCTGCGGCGGATCGACGGGCTCGTCTTCAAGCCCGTCGACGGCTCGGGCGGCCACGGGATCGTGATGGGGCCGCACGCGGACGAGGCCACGCTGGAACGCCTGCGCGTCGACGTCGAGGCCGACCCGCGCGGGTGGATCGCCCAGGAGCCCGTCGCCCTGTCGACGTCGCCGACCCTGGTGGACGGGGGCGAGCTGGCACCGCGGCACGTCGACCTGCGTCCGTTCGCGGTGCACGACGGGCGTGACGTGTGGGTCGTGCCCGGCGGCCTGACCCGGGTCGCCCTGCCGGCGGGGAGCCTCGTCGTGAACTCCAGCCAGGGCGGCGGCTCGAAGGACACGTGGGTGCTCGCCCCGCCGGGGGTGTCGGGAGATCCCGACGCTGCGGGAGGGACCCGCGCGCCCTCGGCCGACCGGGAGGCGCCGGAGGACGAGCCGGTCGACCACGTGCCCGTGAGCGCGCCCGCGACCAGCGCGCCGGTGGCCGGGCTCACCGAGCAGCACGACCAGCAGCAGCAGCAACAGCAGCAGGCGCGATGACGGCCTCGACGGCGACGGGCCACCCGTGCTGAGCCGGATCGCCGAGTCGCTGTACTGGATCGGCCGGTACGTCGAGCGGGCCGAGGGGACCGCGCGGCTCCTCGACGTCCACTACCACCTGCTCGTCGAGGACCCGCACGTCGACGAGCAGTCGGTGTGTCGCGCGCTGCTCGGCGCGATGGGGGTCGAGCCGTCCGCGCTCGACGGTGAGATGACCGCGGCGCGGGTGACCTCGGTCCTCGCGCTCGATCCCGGGTTCCCGGGCTCGATCGCCGCGTCGATCGAGAGCGCCTGGGAGAACGCTCGGGGCGCGCGCGAGGCGCTGTCGAGCGAGATCTGGGAGACGATCAACGCGATCCACCAGGACCTGCCGCGTCGGCTGCGCCTGGTGCGCGGCGCCGGGCGCCACGACCTGTTCCAGTGGGTCAAGGACCGGGTCGCGGCCGTCGGTGGGCTCGTCGACGCGACGATGAGTCGCGACGACGGGTTCCGCTTCCTCGTCCTCGGGCGGAGCCTGGAGCGAGCCGACATGACCGCGCGCCTCTTGCGAGCCCGTTCGGCAGAAGGCACGGGCGAGGGTGGCTGGACGACGACGCTGCGCAGCTGCTCCGCGCACGAGGCGTTCCTGCGCACGTACCGGCGCAGCGTGTCGGCCGAGCGCGCGGTGGAGTTCCTGGTGCTCGACCGCCTCTTCCCCCGGTCGGTGTACTCGTGCCTGAGCATCGCCGAGCAGTGCCTGGGCGACCTGGACCCGCGCGCCGACCGCACCGGGATCGACGACGAGGCGCTGCGGCGCGTGGGCCGCCTCTGCGCGTCGCTCGCCTACCTCCGGGGGGACGAGGTGCTGGCGACGCTCCCGCAGCTGCTCGGCCGGCTCGAGGAGGGCTGTCGAGAGGTGCACGAGGCCGTCGCCCAGCGCTACTTCCAGGTGACCCGCGTCATCGAGTGGAGCGTGTGACATGTCGTGGCGGCTCGAGATCCTGCACCGCACGCAGTACGAGTACGAGGACGTCGTCCACACCTCGTACAACGAGGCGCGGATCTCGCCGCTGGACGCAACGTCGCAGTTCACGCTCGAGCACCGCTTCGAGGTCGAGCCCGCGGTCACGGTGTTCCGCTACCGCGATTACTGGGGCACCCGCGTGCACGCGTTCGACGTGCACGATCCCCATCGACGCCTGGTGGTGACCGGCCGGTCGCTGGTCGAGACGGCGCCGCCGACCGGACCCCCGAGCGCGGACGTGGAGTGGGACGAGCTGCGCGCCGCGCCGGTGGTCGATCGGCTCTGCGAGTTCCTCGCGCCCACGCCGGCGACCGAGGTGGCGGGTGAAGTGGCGAGGCTCGCGAGCGAGCTCGGAGCGTCTCCCACGCCCGCGGCGACCCTCGACGCGGTCGTCGACTGGCTGCGCACGGAGCTGGTGTACGAGCGCGGGACGACCGACGTCACGACGACCGCGGCGCAGGTCCTCGCGCACCGGCGAGGCGTGTGCCAGGACTTCGCGCACCTCGGGATCGCACTGCTGCGCGGCGCGGGGATCCCCGCGCGATACGCGTCGGGGTACCAGCTGCCCCACGACGACGCCGAGGTCGGCGTCACGCACGAGGGGCAGGGGCACGCGTGGATCGAGGCGTGGATCGGCGACTGGTACCCCGTCGACCCGACGTCGGGATCGGTGGTCGCCGAGCGTCACGTCGTCGTGGCCCGCGGGCGCGAGTACGCCGACGTCACCCCGCTCAAGGGCGTCTACCACGGAGGCGCCGCCAAGGGGCTGGAGGTGACGGTCGAGCTGACCCGGGTCGCGTGAGGCCCACGCGCGGCCGGCCGTCACCGACCGTGGAGGAGGTGACGGTCGAGCTGACCCGGGTCGCGTGAGGCTCCCGATCCGTCACTGACCAGGGGCGCGGGAGGGGCACCGGTACGCTCACCCGGTGGCTTCACGGCCTCCGGTGAGGGGGGAGCAGACCAGCCGGAGGGCTGCGGCGCGGCGCCGCCGGGCCCGTCGTCGCCGCACGGTGATCCTGACGCTGGGCGTCGTGGCGGTGGTGGTCGCGGTTGGCGTGGGCGCGTACGCCGTCACCCGCACCGACTCGGAAGGGTCGCAGGGCGCGCGGACGACCCGCACGACCACGTCGCAGCCGCCCGAGACGACCACGACCACGAAGCCGCCCTACACCGGCTGGGTCGATCCCGCGTCGGCCTTCCAGCCGTACTACGAGGCGACGACCGAAGGGCTGCTCACGTTCCGGGGCAACCCGACGCGCAGCTACTACGGCCAGGGCCCCGTGCCGGCCGCGCCGCAGGTGCTGTGGCAGTACCCGGGCGCGGCGATGTGCTCGCTCTCGGAGGATCGGGGCGAGACCACCAACTGGTGTGGCATGGGGTGGACGGGTCAACCCGCGGTCTTCGAGCGCGACGGGCGCACGTGGGTCGTGTTCGGTGCGTACGACCGCGCGATCCACTTCGTCGACGCCGCGACCGGCCAGGACATCCTCCCGCCGTTCCCGACCGGCGACATCATCAAGGGCTCGGTGACCGTCGATCCCGACGGGTACCCGCTCGTGTACTCGGGTTCGCGCGACGGCTACTTCCGGATCATCGCGATCGATCGGCCCGAGGCCACCGAGCTCTGGAAGATGTCGGCCGACGACGTGTCGCCGACCAAGTGGAACGACGACTGGGACTCGAGCGCGCTCGTGCTCCAGGACTACCTGTTCGAGGGCGGCGAGAACAGCCAGATGCACGTCGTGAAGCTCAACCGCGCGCCGGGCCCCGACGGGCTCGTCACGGTGGCACCTCAGCTCGTGTGGAACACGCCGGGTTGGGACGACGAGCTGATCGCCAACGTCGGCTCCGAGGTGTCGATCGAGATGTCGGTCGCGATCTCGGGCAACACGCTGTACTTCGGCAACTCCGGCGGGCTCGTGCAGGGCTGGGACATCGCGCCGCTGCTGTCGGGCGGCGTGCCGAACCGGATCTTCCGCTTCTGGACCGGCGACGACTCCGACGGCTCGATCGTGGTCGACGAGGCCGGGATGCTCTACGGCGGCTCCGAGTGGGAGCGCCACAACGCGCAGGGCCAGGCCGTCGGGCAGATGTGGAAGCTGAACCCGGCCGCGCCCGACGCGCCGCTCGTGTGGGGCCAGCACGACCAGGGGTCGGAGAAGGCCGGCGTGTACTCGACGCCGGGCATCGTCGGCGACCTGGTGATCTACACGACGTACACGGGGCGGGCGATCGGGGTCGATCGCAACACCGGCGCGATCCGGTGGGAGAAGCAGCTCCCGGCTCCGCTGATGGGGTCGCCGGTCATCGTCGACAACGTGTGGCTCCAGGGCGACTGCGGGGGCGTGTTCCACGCCTACGACGTCTCGAACACCCTGGTCGACCCGCCCGAGATCTGGCAGGTGGGCCTCGGGAGCTGCATCGAGGCCACGCCGGCCGTGTGGAAGGGCCGCATCTACGTCGGCACCCGCGGCGGCTTCATCCACGCCCTCGGCGACCCGGCCCCGGCTGCGCCGGCGCCTGCGCCCTGAGCCGCGAAGCCGCAGGTCAGCGCCCCTTTCGGCACCATCCGCGAGGGTGTCTCACCCCCGTGCGACCCTCGGAGCATGGAGATCGTGCTGATGGTGGTGGGGATCCTGCTCGGAGCCGTCGTGACGGGTGGCCTCGTGTGGGTGGTGGTGGGCCGGCGCCGTGACGACGACGGCCTCGCCGCGGAGGCGCTGGCCCGGCTCGAGGCCGAGCAGCGGGCGTCCGCCGAGCACCGGGCCGAGATGCAGCGCCTCCTCGCCGACGCCCAGCACCGCTTCGCCGCGGAGCAGGCCCGTGCGGCCCAGGACCTGGCGGGCAAGAAGTCGTCGATCGACGACACGCTCGACGCCATGGGCCGGGCCATGACCGACGAGATGCACCAGGTCCAGCAGCTCGTGCGCGACCTCGAGCGCGACCGCCAGACCAAGTTCGGCGAGCTCGCCGGCGCGATCCAACGCTCGCACGAGCAGATGAGCGTCCTGTCGGAGACGACCCAGAGCCTGCGCCAGGCGCTGTCCAGCACGAAGGCCCGGGGCCAGTGGGGCGAGCGGATGGCCGACGACGTGCTGCGCCTGCACGGCTTCGTCGAGGGGGTCAACTACCGCAAGCAGCGCGCCGTCGCTGCCGGCATCCCCGACTTCACGTTCCTGCTCCCCGACGGGCTCTCGCTCCACATGGACGTGAAGTTCCCGCTCGACAACTATCTGCGCTACCTCGAGGCCGACGGCGAGCTCGAGCAGCGGCGGGCGCGTGACGACTTCCTGCGCGACGTGCGCGGGCACGTCAAGACGTTGGCCGGACGCGGCTACAGCGACGCCTCCGGCGAGCGCGGGGCCGGCGACTCGGTCGACTGCGTGCTGCTGTTCATCCCCAACGAAGCCGTGTACGGCTTCATCCACGAGCAGGATCGCACGATCCTCGACGACGCGCTCGGGCAGAAGCTCGTGTTCTGCTCCCCGCTCACGCTCTACGCGGTGCTCGCCGTGGTGCGCCAGGCGGTGGACAACTTCCGGGTCGAGCGCACGTCCAACGAGATCCTGGCCCGCCTCGGCGCGTTCGCGAAGCAGTGGGGCATGTACGTCGAGAAGATGGACAAGCTCGACCGGACGTTGCACACGGCGCGCCGCGACTTCGACGACCTGACCGGTACGCGCCAGCGGATGCTCCAGCGCGAGCTCGACCGCATCGACGACCTGCGCACCGCGCAGGCGCTCGACGACGGCGACGACCTCGACGGCCCGACCCTCGCCCTCGAGGCCTGATGCCTCAGTAGGGGGAGTCGCAGCAGGAGTCCCGCCAGCCGCACTCGGGGCAGCGGTAGTGCGCATGCTCCTCGCGCATCTGGGCGCCGCACTGCATGCAGATCGTCGAGAGGTCCGCGGCGGGCGTGGTCACGGCTTCGTCGGACATCGCGCGACGGTAGCCACCGCGTCCGTCGTCGCCGCGGACGCTCCGTGCAGGCGCGGATCAGAGGCGCAGGAGCTCGGGGGCGACGGGGCAGTCGACGCGGCCCACGAAGCGCTCGACCGGGTCGAGTCCGTCGGGACCGGCGATGCGATCGACGCGCGCGAGGTCGATCGACTCCACCCGCCCGTCGTCGGCGCGCTCCACCTCGCCGCGGGCCACGTCGAAGAGCCGCTGGGGGAGCAGGCGCCCCGTCCCTGCGACGAGCCACAACGTGGTCGTGCTTCCGAGCGACCACAGCAGGTCACCCGAGCCCTCGGACACGAGCGCGCCCGACGCCGACATCGCCGACACCTCGAGCAGCAGATGGCTGGGTGCCGCGGCGATGACCTCGGTCAGGTCGACCATGCGGAGTCGCAGCTCGTCGTCGTGGGCGCGCCGGCGGATCCGTCCCGCGGCGCGGTCGTCGCGCACGACGACGACGTCGAGGTCGGGTCGCTCGGCGAGCGCATCGCCCGCAACCTCGGGCCAGCCGAGGACGGCGATCGGCTCGTCGTGAGGGAAGGGGAGCAGCGCCGCCAGCCGCGACGCGGTCCGGTCTCGCGCCAGGCGGTCGCGGGCGTCCCGCGCGGCAGCGGCCGGGTCTGGTGCGGCGACGACCCTCGCGCACAGCCACCACAGCGGGCCGCACGCCGGGTGGTGCGCGAGGAGGCGACGGCACACGGTGACGAGCTGAGCGGGGTCGGGACCGAAGTCGGCGAAGCAGTCCGCGGCCTCGAGCACCAGCTCGGTCTCGTCGCCGGCGTGGCGGGCGAGCGCGCGCAGTCGTTCGAAGGGCAGCACAGCGACGTCCGGAGGCTACCGGTCGTCCGGCAGCGGCGGTGCGCCCGGTTCGGTCAGCTCGGCGGGGTAGGTGGTCTCGGCGCGCACCGCCGCGAAGACGTCGTCGACGGCGCGCAGCGCCTCGGCGCGGCGCGTCAGCGCCTCCACGTCGCCGCGCAGCCGGAGCCCGCCGTTCGCGAGCGCCCGTTGCGCGTCGATCCGACCCCGGGAGAGGTCGGCGGCGGTGGGCAGGGCCGCTCGGAGGACGACGTCGGCCGGCGCCGCCTCTCCGGGGACGACCCGCACGCCGTCGGCGCGGAGCAGCAGCTGGTGGACGGCCTCTCCGCCGTCGGGCCCTGCGACGCGGACCTCGAGGACGAACGGCTCCTCGGTGGCGCACGCGGCCAGGCGTTGAGACCGGCGGGCGGCGGCGTCGAGCGCGGCGATCCACTCGACCGACAGGAACTCCGCCACCGGCGGCGATCGTAGCGATCCACGGCTGGCATCCTCGGAGGGATCGCCACCTACGATCGCGTGGTGGCCGTGACGCGGCGCCCCGCCGCTGTCCCACCGAGCCTCGCCGAGGTGGGGGGCCGGGCCGAAGCTCGCGTGCTCGCGCTGCTCGACGCCGAGATCGCGCGCTGGGCCGCGGTCGACCCCCTGCTCGAAGAGCCGCTCGTGGCGCTTCGCGACCTCGTGCTGGCCGGCGGGAAGCGGCTGCGGCCGGCCTTCTGCCACTGGGCCTACGTCGGCGCCGGAGGTGATCCGGCCGACGAGGTGATCGTCGGCGCGGGTGCCGCCCTCGAGCTGCTCCACACGTTCGCGCTCGTCCACGACGACGTGATGGACGGGTCCGACCTGCGGCGCGGGCTCCCGGCGATCCACTCCGGTGCGATCACGCGTCACGAGGCGCGTGGTTGGCGAGGCGAAGCCCGACGCTACGGAGAGGGCACGGCCATCCTGGTGGGCGATCTCGCGTTCGTGTACTCCGACATGCTGTTCGGCGACGCTCCGGCCGCGGCCCGTCGCATCTTCGACGAGCTGCGCGTCGAGCTCTGCGTGGGCCAGTACCTCGATCTGGTCGGCACCGCGAGCGCGTCCAACGACCCGGCCCAAGCCGCGCGGATCGGTCGCTACAAGTCGGGCAAGTACACGGTCGAGCGGCCACTGCACCTGGGTGCGGCCCTCGCCGGGCGCCTCGACGAGCTCCGCGAGCCGCTCAGCGCGGTCGGCCTCCCGCTGGGCGAGGCCTTCCAGCTCCGGGACGACCTGCTGGGCGTGTTCGGCGACGTCAGCGTCACCGGCAAGCCGGTCGGCGACGACCTCCGCGAGGGCAAGCTCACGCCGCTGGTCGCAGTCGCCGCGGCCCGGGCCGGGCGTGACGACGCCGCGCTCCTGGGCCGCATCGGGCGCCGCGACCTCTCGGACGCCGAGGTCGCTGCGCTCCAACGGCTGCTCGTCGACACCGGGGCCTGCGACGAGATCGAGTCGCGGATCGAGGCGCTCGTGGCCGAGGCGCTGGGGGCGTTGGCCGTCGCCCCGCTCGCCGAGGACGCTCGGGTCGCCCTCGAGGAGCTCGGCACCTACGTCGCCTGGCGCGACCGGTAGCGCTTCGTGGGCGGCGGCTGGGTACGGTGCCCGGCGTGACCACCCTCGAGGAGTCGTACGAGCGCTGCCGCGAGCTGCTCCGCTCGCACGGCCGGGCGTACTACGCGACGACGTACCTGCTGCCGCGCGTCAAGCGGCACCACGTCCACGCGCTCTACGGCTTCTGCCGGCATGCCGACGAGGTGATCGAGGAGCTCGGTCCGGCCCCTGCCGACGAGCAGCAGAGGACGCTGGACGCGTTCGCCGACCGGTTCTTCGCCGACGTCGACCGAGGCGACTCCGACGATCCGGTGCTGAAGGCGGTCGTGCACACGATCGTCGCGTTCGACATCAATCCCGATTGCTTCCGCCGGTACCTGGGCTCGATGTCCATGGACCTGACGATCACCGAGTACGAGACGTACGACGATCTCCTCGACTACATGGACGGCTCCGCGGCCTCGATCGGCGAGATGATGCTCCCGATCGTCGAGCCGACCTCCGGCGAGGCGGTCAGCCACGCGCGCGACCTCGCGATCGCCTTCCAGCTCACCAACATCCTGCGGGACGTCGACGAGGCGCTCGACCGGCAGCGGGTCTACATCCCGAAGGAAGACCTCGAGCGGTTCGGTGCCGACCCATGGCGGCGTCAGGCGACGCCGGAGTGGCGCGCCCTCATGGGCTTCGAGATCGAACGAGCCCGGTCCCACTTCGCGAGCGCCGATGCGGGGATGGTCATGCTGCCCCCGGCGTCGGCCCGCTGCATCCGCGCCGCGCGCATGCTGCAGGTCGAGGTCCTCGATCGCATCGAGGCGGCCGACGGCGACGTGTTCACGACCCGGGCACGCGTGCCGAACAGCCGGAAGGCGTTCGTCGTGGCCCGGGGGCTGCTGAAGCGCTGACGTCCGATCTCGGCGCGCGCCACGACCAGGGGGCGCGTCAGGGGCTCCGGTAGGCTCCGCCGCCGATGTCCTCGGCGACTCCAGCCATCGAGGTCGTCGAGCTCGAGAAGCACTACGGATCGACGCGTGCGGTCGACGGCCTCTCCTTGAGCGTCGGCGCCGGCGAGGTGTTCGGTCTGCTCGGCCCCAACGGCGCGGGCAAGACGACCACCGTCGAGATCCTCGAGGGGTACCGGGCACCTGATCGCGGCACCGTGCGCGTCCTGGGCCTCGACCCGATCGCCGAGGGCGCCGCGCTGCGACCGAAGATCGGCGTGATGCTCCAGGACGGTGGTCTCGCTCCGGGGATCCGGGCGCGCGAGGTGCTGCACCAGTACGCGGCGTTCTACGACGACGCCGACGATCCCGATCGGCTGCTCGACGTCGTCGGCCTGGGGGAGCAGGCCGACTCGGCGGTCCGCCGGCTCTCCGGCGGTCAGCGCCAACGCCTCTCCCTCGCGCTCGCCCTCGTCGGGCGCCCCCGCTGCGCCTTCTTGGACGAGCCGACCGCGGGCATGGACCCGCACGCGCGCGCCGGCACCTGGGATCTCGTGCGGTCACTGCGCGACGACGGCGTGACCGTGCTCCTGACCACGCACGCCATGGGGGAAGCCGAAGAGCTGTGCGATCGCGTCGCGATCGTCGATCACGGCCGCCTGCTCGCGTGTGGCACGCCCGCGGAGCTGACCCGGTCGGCGGAGGCCGACGAGACGTGGTTCTCCGCGGCGCCGGACCTGCCGGTCGCCGAGCTCGCGCAGGCGCTCGGCTTGACGGCCGATCGGGTGATCGAGTCGCGCCCGGGCGAGTACACGATCGGTGCCCATGCGACTCCCGCGCTGCTGGCCGATCTGGCCGTCTGGCTGCGTGACCGTGACGTGCAGCTCGACGAGCTGCGCGGCAGTCGGCGTTCGCTCGAAGAGGTCTTCTTGCGACTGACCCGCGAGGGGCGCACGTGAGCACGCGGCGGGCCGTCGCCGCGCAGACCCGGGTCGAGCTTCGTCTCTCGCTGCGGCGCGGCGAGAGCCTCCTCGTGTCGTTCCTGATCCCGATCGGGATCCTGGTCTTCTTCGCCGAGGTCGACGCGGTCAGCACCGACCTCGATGATCCCGTCGGCTTCCTCGTGCCGGGCGTCCTCGCGCTCGCGGTCATGTCGACCGCGATGGTGAGCCTCGGCATCGCCACGGGCTTCGAGCGGCGCTACGGGGTCCTGAAGCGGCTGGGGTCGACGCCGCTGTCACGGGGCGGGCTGCTCGCGGCGAAGACGCTCACCGTGCTCGCCATCGAGGCCGCGCAGGCCGTCGTGATCGTGGCCACCGGGGTCGCGCTCGGGTGGGACCTCACCTGGCGGATCGTCCCGGCGCTGGTCCTGCTCCTCGTCGGCACCGTCGCGTTCGCGGGCATCGGGCTCCTCATGGCCGGGACGCTCCGCGCGGAGGCCAACCTCGCCGCCGCGAACGCGCTGTTCCTGGTGCTGCTGTTCCTCGGTGGCATGGCCTACCCGCTCGACCGGCTCCCGGACGCGCTCGAGGCCGTCGCGGAGCTGCTGCCGGCTGCCGCGCTGTCCGAGAGCGTGCGAGACGTGCTCGCCGACGCTCCGTTCCCGTGGGGCAGCGTGGCGGTCCTCGTCGTGTGGGCCGTCGCCGCGCCCCTGGCCGCGGCCCGCTGGTTCAGCTGGGAGGAGTAGCGACCCGGAGGGCGGCGCCGGGTACCCCGGCGCCGAGCGGATCCGACCCGGTCAGCTGG
>CAZCUD010000021.1:0-56217 GCA_964501785.1 uncultured Bifidobacteriaceae bacterium | reverse complement strand
CGCCGGCGGCGTGGCTGGTGTGGGCGCGGCGACAGATCGCGGCGAGCGCGTCCGCGCCGCGATGCGCCCGGGAGTCCCAGGCCTGCCCCTTGGCGGGACGCATCGTCTCGATCTCGTGCTCGAGCATGGCTTCGACGAACGCGGCGTCGACGTCGAAGATCGTGCCGGCCAGCCGGAGGCCGTGGCCGTCCTTGGTGCGCCACCACCGAAACGCCCGCGCCGCGCGCCGCTCCGCCATCTCCTCCGCGGAGACGACCCGGGACTTGCGCAGCAGACGCCGCAGCTCACTCGGCGCACAGTGCTCGGCCCGCTGGGCCCACTCAACGTCGGTGTCGGGCGTGGCGAGCTCGACCAACGGCACCAGCTGATCCAACGACAGACGCCCCGCCTCCGCCAACGCCCGGATCGCGGGCAGGTCTTCGAGCGCCCGGGCCACCGCGACCTCCTCGCGTGCCGAACGCGACGACGTGCGATCCCGCGCCGCGACCCACTCGCTCGCCGCCCGGCCGCCCATCGCGCCGCGCTCGTCGAGCACCCGATCCATCCGCACCCGCGCCAGACGCGCCCGCCGCTCGCGCTCGCGTGCCGCATCCCGGGCCGCGAGGAGCCGCTCGTTCGGCCACGTCCGCAGCTCGTCCAACGACGGGACCCGCATCACACCTCCTCCCGAGGATCGCCACCAGCGACACACCCTCCGGAGCACCCGGAGAAGGTCTCGACTGGCTCGTTCGACTGTGGGGGAAGTGACCCCCATCCTATCGAACGTGTGTTCGGTCTGTCAACCGCTGCAGACCACCGAACCCCGGAGATGTGACGAAGATCAGCGCGAGTACGGCGACGCCGATGCGCCCATGCGGGGCGCGGCGTAGTCGTCCCAGCGGGGCGGGTCGCCCTGCGGGTCGTCGCCGAGCACCGTGACGCGCTGGATCACGCGCCGCTCGTCGTAGTCGTTCACCGCGTAGTGCTGCGTGCATCGGTTGTCCCAGATCCCCACGCCGCCCGGCTCCCACCGGTAGCGACACTGGAACAGGGGCTGCTCGGAGTACGAGTACAGGTGCGCGAGCACCGCGTCGCTCTCGTCGCGCTGGAGCTGCGGGATGTGCGAGGTGAACTGCCGGTTCACGTAGAGCGACTTGCGGCCGGTCACCGGGTGACGACGCACGACCGGGTGCTCTGCCGTCTGCTCGGGGTGCCCGAACACCGCGGCGGTGTGCACCGCCGTGCAGCCGTCGAGCAGCTCGCGCATCGGTGCCGAAAGCGCCTCGTAGACCAGGTGCTGGTTGCTGAACATCGTGTCGCCACCGCGGCCGGGGCACACGACCATGTGGAGGATCGACGCGATCGGCGGGTGCTCGCTCCAGGTCACGTCGGTGTGCCACACGTCGGCCCGCGCTCCCTGGTCGCCGTCGAGCACGACGATCTCGGGGTGCGCCTCGTCCAGCTTGGGGATGAACGGATGGATCTCGATCTCGCCGAAGCGCCGGGCCAACGAGACGTGACCGTCGGCGCTCAGGCGCTGTCCGGGCAGGAACACGACGTGGTGCTCGATGAGCAGCTCGTGCAGCGCGTCGAACTCGGCATCGGTGATCTGCTCGAGGTCGATGCCGCGGATCTCGGCGCCGAGCGCGCCGGAGACCGGACGGACTTCGAGGGCGAGGGTCGTGCTCATCGGGTACCTCCTGGTGCCGCTTCGGCGGCGAGGGTGGCGGTGACCGCGTCGACGAGCGCGTCGACGAGGCCGTCGTAGGTCGGGCGCGTGTCGCCGTACCAGTGGCGAAGCGCATGGTCGGGGTCGGCGAGCGTGTCGAGCAGCGGTGCGCTGACGAGGTCGAGTCGGAACGCGAGCAGCGAAGGCGCGGCGGCGGGGACCGCACGCGCGAGCACCGGAGCGAGCCGCTCGTACTGCGGCATGAACGCGACACCGATGCGATCGAGCTGGTCGGACGCCTTCAGTGCGGCGAGGAAGCGCACGTACGCGCGGCCGGGCCCATCGGGATCGCGGGCGAACTCCGCCAGCGGACGCACGAGCGCGTCGACGACCGCGCGGACCGACGGGTGCGCCTGTGCCTCGAGTGGCTCGAGCATCGCGAGCCGCGTCGACGTGAGGTCGGCCATCCGTCGTTCGAGGACCGCGTCGACGAGCGCGTCCTTGGACCCGAAGTGGTAGTGGACCGCGGCGACGTTGGCGCCGGCTTCTGCGCAGATCGCGCGCACCGAGGTGGCCGCGAGCCCACGGTCGGCCACGAGGCGCTCGGCCGCGTCGAGCAGGCGGTCGGCGGTGGTGTCGGGCGCAGCGACGTCGACGGCGGCCACGCCCGCACGCTATTTCAAACGAGCGTTTGAATCAAGTGTTGGGTGCTAGCGGTACGAGGCGGGATCGCCGTCGCCCCCGCCGTCGTGCACCTCGGCGATGTAGCGCCAGACGTCGGGCCGGCTGCCGTCCAGGTCGGTGAAGCCGTACTCCCGGGCGAGCATCCCCGAGGTGAGCGACTGCTGGTTCCACCGGGCTCGACCGGGATCGCCGGCGAGCGCGGCCACCGCGCGACCGACGAACCGGGGCGACTCCGATGCCGCGAAGTCGGGCGGGGCGACCGGTCGGCCCGCCGCGGCGTTCGTGCCGTCGCACGCATGGCGCCAGGTCTCCTCGGTCACGTCGAAGTGGTCGAGCATGAGCTCGGAGCGCAGGAAGCCCGGCGTGAGCGCCACGGCCGTCGCGCCGAACGGGGCCAGCTCGTGGCCCTGGGAGAACGCGAGCCGGTTCACCGCGACCTTCGCGAGGTCGTAGAAGACCGAGATGCGGTAGTGCGTCGCGTTGTACTCGGTCGTGCCGTCGGTCACCTCGACCACGAGCCCGCCGGGACGCTCGACGAGCAGCGGCAAGAGCGCGTGCGACGTGATCAGGTGGGTGTCGATCGCGAGGCGCAGGATGCGCAGACCGACCTCGACGTCCAGCTCCCAGATCGGCACGTCCCACTCGTCCGGGCCGCCCTTGAGCAGCTCCGCGCCCCAGATGTCGTTGACGAGCACGTCGATGTGGCCGTGGTCGGCGCGCACGCGCTCGGCCAGCGCGCCCACCTGAGCGGGGTCGAGATGGTCGACGACCTCCGCGATCCCGGTGCCCCCGAGGCTCGTGACGAGGTCGGCCGTCTCCTCGATCGTCTCGGGCCGGTCGTACTCGTAGCGCTTCGCGCCGGTGCTCCGACCGGTGCACACGACCGTCGCCCCGACCTCGCCCAGCGCCGCGGCGATCCCCCGCCCGGCGCCCCGGGTGGCGCCGGCGACGACCGCGACCCGCCCCCGCAGTGCGTCCGGCTCGGGCTCCCAGGTCACACGGGGAACCTACCCAGGGTTGACACATTCCGATATCGGTATATGTTTGCTTCGTGGCCCGGACCCCCACCACCGCCGACGTGTTCAACGCCGTCGCGGACGAGCGCCGCCGCGACCTCCTCGACGCCATGGGCGACGGGGAGGCGACCGTCGGCGAGCTCGTCGAACGGCTCGGCCTGAGCCAACCCCAGGTGTCGAAGCACCTCGGCGTGCTGCGTGCGGTCGGGGTGGTGGCGGTCCGCGCCGACGGGCGACGCCGCTGGTACCGGGTCGACGGCCCGGCCCTGCGGCCGATCCACGACTGGGTGCGCTCGTTCGAGCGCACCTGGAACGAGCGACTCGACCGGCTCGACGACCTGCTCGTCGAGCTCCAAGCTGAGGAGGACGCACCATGAAGCGCACCGCGAAGGACCGACACGGCTCGGCAGTCGTCACCACGCCGAGCGACACCGAGATCCTGATCACCCGGCAGTTCGACGCGCCGGCGGCACTGATCTGGCGCACGTGGACCGAGCCCGAGCTGGTGAAGCGCTGGTGGGGGTTCGAGACCGGGGTGTGGCAGGTCTGCGAGATCGACCTGCGCGTCGGTGGCTCGTGGCGCTGGGTCGTCATGGAGGGCGACATGGAGGTCGCGTTCCACGGCGAGTACCGCGAGATCGACGCGCCGCACCGCCTGGTGACGACCGAGGTGTACGAGGGCTTCCCGGACGCGCAGGCGGTGAACATCATCACGCTCGACGAGGTCGACGGCGTGACCACGCTCACCACCCTCGTGCAGCACGAGACGCAGGAGCACCGCGACGGCCATCTCGAGTCGGGGATGGAAGGCGGCATGCAGGTCTCGATGGACCGCATGGAGGACCTCGTGCGCGAGCTGTCGTAGCTACACGCGCTTCGTGTAGCGGTGCGCCCGCACGGTGATCGAGCCGTCACCCGTCGGCGCCGGGTACTCGAACAGCCCCTCGTCGACCCAGCCGTTGCGTGCGTAGAACGCGCGGGCGCGGTCGTTGCCCGGGACGACCGCGAGCCAGGCCTTCGAGTGGCCGCTCGCGGCGACCCGGGCCTCGCCGTCTGCGAGCAGCACGTCGGCGATGCCCGAGCCGCGGTGCGCAGCGGCGACGTACACCTGATCCAGCTCGTCGCCGACGACGGTGACGAAGCCGGCGATGCACCCGTCGACCTCGGCCACCACGGTGGCGGGCACGAGCCCGGGCGCGCGGGCTCGGAACGCGTCCCGCGTCCGGGCCTGCACGAGCTCGGGAGGCACCGAGCCGACGTGGCCCTCGTGCCAGCCGTCGTGCCAGATCTCGGCGATGACCGGAGCGTCGCCGGGGGTCGCCGCGCGCAGCGCCCTCGTCACGTCGCCGCGAGCGACGGGACCCGGGCCCGCCGCGCCTGCTCGATCCGCGTGCGCATCGGCGTGACCCCCGCGAGCCCCGGCAGACGCGCCACCGCCACATCGACCGCGCCCGCGATCTCGCCTCGGGTGCCCTCGTGCAGGTAGAGGATGAGCCGGTCGGCGTCCGCGCGTCCCCGGAACCCCTCCCCGACGATCGACGGCCGGCGGGTGAGCACCTGGCGGGTCACCCACTGCGCCATCCCGTTGCCGTCGAGGTGCCGGGTCGCGAAGCGCTGGTACCACGCGGCGTGCTGCGCCTCCTCGCGCATCAGGACCTCGACGATCTGCTGGAGCACCGGATGCGACGTCCTCGCGCGCAGCGACGCGTACGCGTGGCGCGCGGTCAGCTCGTTCATCGTGCCGATCGTCCCGTACACCGAGGCGAACGTGCTCGCCATCGCGGTGTCGGCCGCGAGCGAGCCGAGCCAGCCCCACCGCTCCCATGCGCTCGCCGCTCGGCGCTCACCCGCGGTCTCGACGTGGCGGGTCGAGACCGCGTTGCCGAGGGCCAGGTCGCGAAAGGCGTGGAGGGCGATCGCGTGCCACATCTCCTGGTGCGCCCACGCAGAGAGGAAGTCGGTCGCGTCGGGGTCGGCCCGCACGATGCGGCTCATCAGCGCGTGCATCAGGTAGCCGGGCGTGTGACCCTCGACCAGGGACATGTAGCGGAGTGCGACGAGCGCCTCGGGCTCGACCGGGTGGTCGGCGACCGCGGTCCACTCGATGGCATCGAACCACGTGGGGCGGCCGCGGTCGACGGCGGTCGAGAGCCCGAGATCGAGCGGCACCGACGCGTCGGCCATGACCGGCACCCTACGACCCGCTCACCACGGCGTGGTCAAGGGTCGTGCTCCGCGAGCTCGCGGAACGCATCGGGCACCCTGGCCGCGTCGCGGAAGACCACTGCCGCGTTGCCGACGGCAGCGCGCCCGAACCTCTCGCGCACCGCGTCGACCGCGTCGTCGAGGGCGCGGTGTGGTTCGTCGCCGCCCGCGTCGACGACCTCGTGCTCCACGAGGTTGGACACCGAGATCGCGAGCAGGGTGATCTCCCGTTCGTTCGGGTGATCGACCAGTGCCTTCTCGGCGAGCGCGACGCTCGCCTCGGTGAGCGCCAGCGTCGTCGCGATCGGCTCCGATCCGGTCGCCGACCGGGTCACCGAGCGCAGGTCGCGGAGTCGCACCCGCACGGTGACGGTGCGTCCCGCGCGGTCGGCCGCGCGCAGGCGCGTGGCGATGCGGTCCGCGAGGAAGCCGAGCTCGGTGCGCAGCAGCTGCGGCGTGGGGATGCGCCGACCGAGGGCCGACTGCGCGCCCATCGACCGGGCGCGCCGCGGCCCTTCGACGGGACGGAGGTCGTCGTTGTGCGCGCGGGCGGAGATCTTCGCCCCGTTCGCGGTTCCGAGCAGCGACGCGAGGCGCTCCGGCTCCGTCGCCGCCAGCTCGCCGATCGTGCGGATGCCCTGCCCCTCGAGGCGGGCGCGCGTCTTGGGCCCCACTCCCCACAGCAGCTCGACCGGCAGCGGATCGAGGAACGCGCGCTCCTTCCCGGCCTCGACCACGACGAGACCGTCGGGCTTCGCGACCTGCGACGCGACCTTGGCGAGGTGCTTCGTCGTCGCGACGCCGACCGAGATCGGCAGGCCGAGCTCGCCTCGGACTCGGGCACGGATCTGCTCGGCGATCGCGGGCGGATCACCGAAGAGGTGGACCGCCCCCGCGACGTCGAGGAAGGCCTCGTCGATCGACACCCGCTCGACGAGCGGCGTGAAGTCGTGGAGCAGGTCCATGACCTCGTCACCGAGGCGCTGGTACTCCGAGAAGTGCCCGCCGACGAACGTGAGCGAGGGGCACAGGCGTCGGGCGCGCCAGCCCGGCATCCCGCCCTGCACGCCGTGCGCCTTCGCCTCGTACGACGCCGCGAGGACGACGCTGCCCCCGACCGCGATCGGCCGGCCACGGAGCGCCGGATCGAGGAGCTGCTCGACCGACGCGTAGAACGCGTCGAGGTCGGCATGCAGGATCGTCGCCCCGGCGATCACACGAGCAGCCTACCGAACGTGTGTTCGCCCTGCCGGCCCCGCCGGCCGCGGGCGCGGGCGCGGGCGCGGGCCCTACCGGCGCCGGAAGTTCGGCGTCCGCTTCTCGGCGAACGCGCGGGGGCCCTCCTTCGCGTCCTCCGAGGACATGATCGTGCTCGTGTAGCCGGCCTCGTGAACGAACGCCTCTTCCTCGGTCATCCCCTGGGTCTCGTGCAGGGTCCTCGTGATCGCCTCGACCGCGAGCGGCCCGTTGGCGGCGATCGTCGCCGCGATCTCCAGCGACCGCTCGAGCGCCTCACCGTCGGGGACGACGTGGCCGATCAGACCGATCTCCTTCGCCTCGGGCGCGTGCACGTGCTTGCCGGTGAGGAGGATGTCCGCCGCCACCGTGTAGGGGATCTGTCGCGCGAGCCGCACGGCCGACCCACCCATCGGGTAGAGCGACCAGCGCGCCTCCGACACGCCGAACCGCGCGCTCTCGCCCGCGACCCGGATGTCGGTTCCCTGGAGGATCTCGGTGCCGCCCGCGATCGCGACCCCCTCGACCGCGGCGATGATCGGCTTCGTCGGGCGGTACGTCTTGAGGAGCCCGCGGTAGATGAACCCCGGATCCTCGGCCAGCTTGGCCTGCTCGTCGATCGCACCGTCGGGGTCGACGTCACCCGCCATCGCGCGCAGGTCCATCCCCGACGAGAAGTTGCCCTCCGCACCGGTCAGCACGGCACAGCGAAGGTCGTCGTCGGCGCTCAGCTCGTGCCAGGCCTCGTCCATGAGGGCGAACATGGTGAGCGTCATCGCGTTCTTGCGCTTCGGGCGGTTCATGGTGACGACCATCACGTGGCCGTCGCGTGTCACGTCGATCTGTCCCATGGGCATTGCTTAGCCCAACCCGGTGAGCCCGTACTGTGGCCGCGTGAGCGAGGCGCACCCGCAGGCGCCGCGCGACCCGGCGCCGACCCCGGCGCGGCGACCGGGCTCGGTGCGGCGCACGAGCACGATCCTGATGCACTGGCCCGACGGCTTCGGGACCCAGCTGCGACTCGACGGCCGGGCGCGTGACCTGCTGACACCGCTCACGGGCGAAGCCCGGGTGCTGCGGGAGGACACGGTCACCGCAGGCGTCGCGGTCGACCGGACCATCGAGGAGGTGGCCACCGACCCGCCGCGGCCCGCCGTCACGCGGCTCGTGGGCGTGACGTGCGGCGGCGGGTCGCGCGTCGTCATCGACGAGTGCGTCCCCGACGACCGCGAGGCCGGGACTCCGCTCTACCTCCTCCTCGACGACGTGGCCGCGGCGACCCTCGTGGCACCGTTCGCCTGGTCGCAGTCGGCCGACGACTGGATGGAGCGGGCCGCCGAACGGATCGCCGAGGCCGAGGCCCGGGGAGACGCATCGCCTGCCCGACGCCGGATGGAGGGCATCTGCGCCGGGTTCCGTCCCGGGTCGAGCGCCCTCGCGCCCGACGGCACCGTCGACCTGGCGAAGCGTCACAACGTCGCCCATGTACCTCCCCTCGTCGCCCCCGACGACCCGACGGGATGGCACGAGGTCCCGGCGCACCCGCAGATCGCGATGCGTCGGGCCCGGCGCATCGACGTGTGGCTCGACGACGGCGAGGTCGTCGTCGACGCGATGTTCCGAGACAGCTGCTGGCGACCCGACGGCACCGAGGTGGCCGTCCACGAGTACGGCGTCGACGCCCGCATCGAACTGGGCACGGGTCTCGTGGTGTCGGTGCACGCCGAGCCGCGGGTGCTCCCCTACCCGGAGTGCCCCGCCGCCGCGCCGAACGCGTCGTGGATCGAGGGCGCAGACGCTCGCGCGCTGCGCACGGAGGTGCTGCAACGCCTGCGTGGCGTCGACTGCTGCACGCACCTCAACGACGCCCTCCGCTCCCTCGCCGAGGTCCCGGTGCTCACCGGCCATCTCTGATGCGCATCTGGAGCCCGCCTTGCGGGGTCCAGATGACGCATCACGCGAGAGAGGTCACTTGGGGGCGAAGCGCTGACCGGCGTCGAGACGGATCGTCGATCCGTTGAGCATCGGGTTCTCGACGATCGCCACCGCGAGGCGGCCGTACTCGTCCGGACGACCCATGCGCTTCGGGAACGCGGCGTCCTTCGTCAGCACGTCGGCGAACTCGTCGGGGATCCCCTCGGTGAGACCGGTCGAGAACAGGCTCGGCGCGATCGTCATGACGCGGATCCCGAGGCTCCCGAGGTCGCGCGCCATCGTGAAGGTCATCCCCGCGATCCCCGCCTTCGCCGCGGTGTACGCCACCTGGCCGATCTGGCCCTCGAACGCCGCGATGGAGGCGGTGTCGATGATCACGCCGCGCTCGCCGTCCTCTGGTTCGTTCGTCGACATGTGGTGCGCCTGGAGCCGATTGAGGTTGAACGTCGCGATCAGGTTGAGGTCGACGACTCGCTGGAACTCGTCGAGTGGGTGTGGCCCCTCCTTGGTGAGGGTCCGCTTCGCTGCGCCGCCCCCCGCGGTGTTGACCGCGATGTGCAGGCCGCCGAGCGCCTCGACCGCCTCGGCGAGCACCCGCTCGGTCGCCTCGTGGTCGGTGACGTCGAGGGGGTGGAACGTCCCGCCCAACGCCGCGGCGACCTCCACGCCCGCGGAGGCCGGCAGGTCGACGATCGCGACCCTCGCTCCCTTCGCCACGAACATCTCGGCCGAGGCCCGAGCCATCCCGGACGCTCCACCGACCACCACTGCCGACTTGCCCTCGATCTGCACCCGATCCCCTCGCCCGTCTCGACTCCGGCGCCTCGCCCCCGACCCGTGCGGCAGCGAGCGGCTAAGAGTAGGTGCATGTCGATCGCCATCACCGAAGACCATCAGGCCCTTGCCGAGACGGCCGCCGACCTGCTCCGCACGCGCGACGCTCGGGGTGCCGCTCGGGCGCTGCTCGAGGCGGGCGAGGAGCCACGCCCCGCGCTCTGGGACGACGTGGCGAACCTGGGCTGGCTCGGGCTCCACGTCTCGGAGGAGCACGGCGGCTCCGGCGCCGGGATGGAGGAGCTCGTCGTGGTCGTCGAGGAGCTCGGGCGCGCCCTCGCGCCGGGCGCGTTCGTGCCGACGGTCATCGCGAGCTCGGTGCTCGAGGACGCGGGCGACGACGCGGCGAAGAAGGAGCTCCTGCCCGGTCTCGCCGACGGCTCGAAGGCCGCGGGCATCGGTCTCGGCGGGAGCGTCTCGGTGCGCGACGGCTTGGCCTCCGGCGACGCCGGGACGGTGCTCTGCGGCGGCCTCGCCGACCTGATCATGGTCGGAGCCGGCGACGACGTCGCGATCGTCGACGTCGGCCAGGGAGGCGTCGAGGTCGAGGTCCCGCCGAACCTCGACCCGACGCGACGCACCGCGCGCGTGACCCTCGACGGCGCGAGCGCGACGGTGCTCGCTGGCGCACGGCAGTCGCTCACCGATTACGCGCGCCTCCTCCTCTCCGCCGAGGCGGTCGGCATCGCACGCGAGTGCACCGTCGCCGCCGCGGAGTACGCGAAGGTTCGCGAGCAGTTCGGTCGCCCGATCGCGATGTACCAGGCGGTGAAGCACCACTGCGCCAACATGGCCGTCGCCACGGAGCTCAGCACCGCAGCCGTGTGGGACGCAGCACGCGCGGCGTCGTCGGGGGATGACCAGCGCACCTACACCGCGGCGCTCGCCGCGACCCTCGCCGGGCCCGCCGCCGACCTGTGCGCCAACCTCCACATGCAGGTGCACGGCGGGATCGGCTTCACCTGGGAGCACGACGCGCACATGTTCCTCCGCCGGGCGACGGTGCTCCTGTCCTTGCTCGAGCCCGAGCAGGCCGCCAGCGACGTCACCGAGCTCACGCGCGCGGGGACCTCACGTGAGAAGGCAATCGAGCTGCCGCCCGAGGCCGAGCCGATCCGCGACGAGGTCAAGGCGTTCGTCGAGGAGATCAAGGACCTCGACCCGGTCGCGCAGCGCGACGCCATGATCGAGACCGGCTACGTCATGCCCCACTGGCCGAAGCCGTGGGGACGCGACGCCGGCGCGATCGAGCAGCTCGTCGTCGAGCAGGAGTTCGCGGCAGCCGGCGTCAAGCGTCCGGGCTACGGCATCACCGGCTGGGTCATCCTCACCCTGATCCAGCACGCGACCGAAGACCAGGTGCAGCGCTGGGTGCCCACGGCACTCACGCAAGAGGTCATCTGGTGCCAGCTGTTCAGCGAGCCCGATGCCGGCTCGGATGCCGCCGGGATCAAGACCCGGGCGACGCGGGTCGACGGTGGCTGGCTGATCAACGGGCAGAAGGTGTGGACGAGCCAGGCCCAGGTCGCGGGCATGGGCTTCGCCACCGTGCGCACGAACCCCGACGTCCCGAAGCACGAGGGCATCACCACGGTCGTCATCGACATGCACGCCGAGGGGGTCGAGGTACGCCCCTTGCGCATGACGAGCGGCGCCGCGGAGTTCAACGAGGTGTTCTTCAACGACGTGTTCGTGCCCGACGACGACGTCGTCGGCCCCATCGACGGTGGCTGGACCGTCGCTCGCGCCACGCTCGGCAACGAGTCGGTGAGCATCGGCGGCGGTCAGGGCGGGATGGCGTTCCCGGGCACGGGCCTCATCCCGCCCTACGACGCGAACCCCGATCGGCTCGCGGGCGGGGCCGCGCGCATCGGCTCCTACCTCGCGACCGAGCACGCGATGGCGGTGCTCAACCTCCGCAGCGCCCACCGCGCGGTCGCGGGCGCCGAACCCGGCCCCGAGGGCGCGATCACCAAGCTCGTGCTGTCGGAGATGGGCCACGAGTCGGCAGCCGTGCTGACCGCGCTCAGCGGTCCCGACGCCGCCTTCACCGACGGCCCCGGCGCGATCAGCAGCACGCTCGTGCTCTTCCACCGCGCGATGTCGATCGCGGGTGGCACCTCGGAGATCAAGCGCAACCAGATCGGGGAGCGCATCCTCGGACTGCCCCGGGACCCACTCATCAAGTAGCGAGCGACCGCGCTACTCGCCGCGCCAGACCGGCCGCCGCTTCTCGACGAACGCTGCCGCGCCTTCCCGCGCGTCCTCGCTGCCGAAGATCTTCGGCATCCACTCCGCCTGGCGGGCGCGGGCTGCTGCGGCGTCGGTCACGGCGAGGCGCACGAGCTCCTTCGTCGCCCGTAGCGCGAGCGGACCGTTCGCCGCGATGCGCTCGGCGAGCATCACTGCCTCCTCGAGCACGCGCTCGGGCGCGACGACTCGATTGACCAGCCCGAGCGAGGCGGCGCGCTCGGCGTCGACCGTGTCCCCGGTCAGCGTCATCTCGAGCGCGACCGCGAGCGGGATGCGCGTCCCGAGGAAGATGCCGCCTCCGGCGGGGAACAGCGCGCGCTTCACCTCGGGCAGCCCGAACTGCGCCTCCGACGACGCCACGACGACGTCACAGCAGCACAGCAGCTCGAAACCGCCCGCCACGGCCGTCGCGTTGGCGGCCCCGACCACCGGGACGGGGTACTCGTCGTTCATGAACCGGCCGAAGACCGGGGTCCCGGCCTCCTGCTCGGCCGTCAGCGGCTCGACGGTGCCGGCCGCGAACGCTCGGAGGTCCATGCCGGCGCAGAACGCTCGGTCGCCGGTCCCCGTGAGCACCACGGCCTGCGTCGTCGGGTCGTCCTCGGCGGCGGCCAAGCCGGCGCCCAGCTCGCCGAGCAGCTGGGGGTTCAAGGCGTTGCGCGCGTCGGGGCGGTTCAACCGCAGCACCAGCACCGCACCGCGCCGCTCGCGCACCACGACCGGCTCCGAGTCGACCATCGCGATCCCCCGTCCGACGTCGTCGTCGAACGCATGTTGTAGCCGTCCGCAGGTCGCGCCGTCTCCGAGGCGGCCGAGGGTACGGGTCAGCCGCGCGTCTCGAGGGTCTCCGCTCGCTCGAGCACTCGCGCGCCCATCCCCGGCTCGATGGGGAGCAGCCATCGATCGGCGAGCTCGCCCGAGCAGTGGACGAACACGACGCCGGCCTGTCCGTGCTCGAGCCCGCCGACGTAGCTCTCGGTGATCGACGCGGTCCCGTCGGCGAGCGCGGCCTCGTCGGCGAGCACGGTCAGGTTGAGGCCCCGCTCCTCGACGAGCGTCCGCACGTCACGCGGGCTCGCGGGCAGGACCGCCAGCAGCTGCACCCGAGCCCGGCCGAAGTCGACGAGGTGGGCATCGAGCTCGTCGAGGAGGCGATCGGTCGCGTCCGACCGATCGGGCAGGAGCACGAGGACGACCGCGACCTTGCCGATGAACGAGTCGCGATCGAGGGTCTGTCCATGGCTCGACGGCGCGCGGAAGTCGGGCGCGGCGGTCCCGACCGTGGCCCAGCCGCTCATGCGCTCACCGGCTCGCCGCGACGGAGCCTTCGTGGCGCTCGGAGCCATCGCGAGGTGCGGCTCGGACCGTCGTCGTCCTCGAGGCGACGCCCGACGTAGTCGAGCGCCCAGGCCACGACCGGCACGGCCACCGCGAACAGGAACCATCGCTTCGACAGGAGCTTGACCATGTGGGGGTAGTACCCCCACATGGTCTCGCCGAACCGCGCCGACGGCCTTCGAACCGGGCTCAGCCCTCGGGGATCACTCCGAGCTGGGTCATGATCCCGAGGTTGTCGGACACTCCCCAGTGCTCGACGGCCTTGCCGTCGCGGGTCTTGACTCGATCGATCATCTCGATCGAGAACGACTTGCCGGTGGGAGGGATGCCGTTGAACTCGCCCTGATGGGTGCCCGTGAGGCGGGAGTGCGCCCAGACCTCGTCGCCCTGGACGACCGTTGCGAGCGTCTCCGCCTTCAGGTCGGGGAACGCGCTGCGGAAGGTCTCGGCGAACGTCCGAAGCGCATCCTTGCCGCTCGGCGCGCCCGCTTCGTGCTCGACGAAGTCGTCGGCGATGAGGTCGTCGATCGCGTCGTACTTGCCCTGGCTGATGACCTCGTCGTTCACGCGCCTGATGAGCGCGTCCAGATCTGCCATCTCGGCCCCCCTGGTCCAGTCCGTCCGGATGAGCGGCGCACTGTATCGGCATGACCCACCGCCGGCCACCGACGCGTGTCGAGAGGCTTTCGTCCCTTCGCGTCCGACGCCGCCGTCGGGCCGGTTGGCCGAGGGGCACCCCGCGGGACCACGATGTCGGCAGACGACCTGGAGGACCGATGGAGTTCGGCATCTTTCTCAACGGGTACATCCCGGGCCCCGGCGCTCACGACACCACCTGGGAGCACCGGCAGCTGATGCGCGAGGCCGAGTACGCGGTCTTCGCCGACAAGCACAACTGGAAGTTCGCCTGGTTCGGCGAGCACCACGCGCTCACCGAGTACTCGCACATGTCGGCGCCCGAGGTCGTGATGGGGTGGGTCGCCGCGCAGACCGACTACATCCACCTCGGCTTCGCGATCAACAGCCTCTCGCCGCGCAAGGAGCACCCGGTCCGGTACGCGGAGCGGGCGGCGATGATGGACCACGTCACCGGCAACCGCTTCGAGTGGGGCACCGGCCGCGGCGCGGGCAGCCACGAGCTGGCTTCGTTCAACATCCTCGACAAGGACTCGACGAAGGCCGAGTGGGACGAGGTCGTGCGCGAGATCCCGCGCATGTGGGAACAGGTCGACTACTCGTTCGACGGCGAGCACTTCACCGTGCCGACGCCCCACAACATCCTGCCCAAGCCCTACGGCAAGGGCCATCCGCCGATCTGGGTGGCGTGCGGCAACCCGCCGACGTTCGCCAAGGCCGGCGCGATGGGCATCGGCGCGATCGCGTTCAACTTCGAGCCGATCTACAACCTCCGCGAGCGGATCGCCGCCTACAAGGAGGCGGTGGCCGACTGCACCGAGCCCCTCGGGCAGTTCATGAACGACAACGTCATGATGACCAACGCCGTCATCTGCTTCGAGGATCGCGACAAGGCCCGCAAGATCGCTCTCGATCGACTGAGCGGGTACCTCGTGACGATGGTGAACCTCTACCACGACACGATGCCGCAGTCGCCCGACGCGATCGTCTGGCCCAACCCGCCGATCCGCCTGCGCGACATCGGCGGCAGCGACCCCGAGGCGTTGCTCGACCAGATGATCGAGGGCGGCTACATGCTCGTCGGCAACCCGGAGGAGGTGTCGGCGCAGCTCGAGGCCTACTCCTCGGTGGGCTGCGACCAGCTCGTGTTCGGGATCCCCCAGGACTTCCACCAGGACGAGATCCTCGAGCTGCTCGAGACCTTCGGGCAACAGGTGATCCCGGAGCACGACAAGGACCGGACGCACTCCACCGACCACTATCGGGCGAAGGCCGTCCCGAAGTACTCACGGATCAACGAGCCGCTGCCCGACATCGAGTGGCCGACCGTGCTCCCGGTGACCGCGACCGAGTAGCGCGCGCGGCCCGCCGCTGCGGGCTACTCGACGCCGTCGACCACGTACATGTGGGCGTGGGCCGCGCCCTCCCGCACCTCGCGTGCCGCGGTGTATCCCTCGCCGTGGTACCAGTCGAGGGCGGACTGGCGGTCGGGGAACTCGATCACGACCGTGCGCGGGGGCGGTGCATCGCCCTCGAGCGGCGTGGCGGCCGCGCCGCGGACCAGGAACCGACCACCCGCGTCGAGGATGCTCGCGGCGGAGAGCGGCTTGTACTCCTCGTAGCGGTCGGGATCGAGCACCTCACCCAGGTAGATCACGTACGCAGGCAACGGGGACCTCCCGGTCGAGTCGGACGCGCGACGACGCTCACGCGCTCGAGACCTCCAGGGCGTCGCGGACGACGGCGTCGTGGTCGTAGGTCGTCGCGTTGCCCATCACCACGACGGCTCGCTCACGTCCGGGGTAGAGGCGCAGGCACGTCCAGAAGCCGGCACCACCGCCGAGGTGCTCCACGTGCTCGGCGCCCGGCGCGGCACCCCGGCGGAACCACCCCAAGCCGACCTCGAGGCGACGCCCCCGGGCGATGATCGTCTGCATCTCGCGGCACGAGTCCTCGGTGAGGATGCGCGCGCCGTCGAGCTCGCCGCCGCGCAGGTGCATGCGCGCGAACCGGATGGCGTCGGTCGCCGGGCCGACCAGCCCGCCGTAGGCAGGACCGTCGACGTAGAAGTGGTGCAACGCCACGAACCGGTCGTCCTTGGCCCCGATGACCCGGCGGGGCACGAGGAGCGGGAGCAGCGCGCTCAGCGTCGTGCGACGCCGCTGGTACGGCGTCGCCCAGCGCTGCGGCGCGAGTGCCACGAAGTCGGTGCCGGTCATCCCCAGTGGCTCGAGGATCTCCGCCCGGACGTGGTCGGTGAAGGGCTGACCCGTGGCCCGGGTGACCAGCTCCCCCAGCACGAGGTACCCGAGGTTGCTGTACGCGGCCTTCTCCCCCGGCGCGAACCGAAGCCTTCGGTGCTTGCGCAGCTGCGCCTGCACGAAGGTGTCCGAGCGAGGCGCCGGCTCGGACGCGAGGTGGATCCAGCGCAACGGCAGGGGGTTGACCAGACCACTGCTGTGGCTGAGCAGGTGGCGGGGCGTCACCCGATGGGCCCGCACGGCCGGCCGCATCGCTCCGAACGGCTCGTACCGGTCGACGACGGGTTCGTCGAGGTCGAGCAGTCCCCGCTCGGCGAGGCGCACGACGGCCGTCGCGGTCACGAGCTTCGTCATCGAGAACCAGCTGCACGGCGTGCTCGGTGTCATCTCCACCGACGCGGCCAGCTCGGCGAGCCCCGCACCCGCCTCCCACACGAGCCCGTCGCGATCGGCGACCACGACCGCGAGGCCGGGGACGACCGTCCCGACCTGCTCGAAGCAGCGCTCCCCACCCGTCTCCACGGCCCGAGTCTGGCGCGCGCTCGGGTGGATCGACGAGGCCGGCCGTCCTGACCTCATTACGCTGTCGCGTCGATGCCGGACTCGTCGACGCTCGAGACCGACTACCTCGTGGTGGGAGCCGGCGCGCTGGGCATGGCGTTCGTCGACGCCCTCCTCGACGGCAGCGATGCCGACGTCGTCATGATCGACCGGCGCCACCGGCCCGGTGGGCACTGGCTCGACGCCTACCCGTTCGTGCAGCTCCACCAGCCGTCGAGCTTCTACGGAGTGAGCTCGACGCCATTGGGCCGGGATCGGTTCGAGCCCGACGGCGACGACGATTCGTTCGTCGAGCGCGCGAGCGGCGCCGAGATCGCCGGCTACTTCGACGACGTGATGCGACATCGCTTCCTCGCGTCCGGTCGGGTGCGGTTCGTCCCGATGAGCGACTACGTGGGTGAGCACCGCTTCGTCTCGCGGGTGACCGGACGGCCCACCGACGTCACGGTGCACGCGAGCGTCGTCGACGCGACCTACATGGCGTCGCGGATCCCCGCCACCGAACCCCCGCCGTGGGAGGTCGCGGCCGGTGTCGCCTGCGTCCCGGTCGGCGACCTCGCGCGACTCGAGCAGCCGGCCGGCGGCTACGTGATCATCGGCGGCGGCAAGACGGCCCTCGATGCCATCTGCTGGCTGCTCGACCGGGGCACGGACGCCGACTCGATCACCTGGATCCGCCCACAGGACAGCTGGGTGCTCAACCGGGCGTTCTTCCAGCCGGGCCGGGCGAAGACCTTCGAGGCGACGGTGGTGCAGCTCGAGGCGATGAGCACTGCCGACTCGGTCGACGCGGTGTTCCTCGAGCTCGAGCGCCACGGCGTGATGTGGCGCACCGATGCTGCAGTCACGCCGCGGATGTGCAAGGGCGGGACCGTGAGTCGCAAGGAGCTCGACCAGCTGCGCACGGTGCGCGACGTCGTGCGGATGGGGCGCGTCGAGCGCATCGAGCCGGATCGGATCGTGCTCCAGGACGGCTCGATCCCCACCGGGCCCGACCGGCTGCACGTCCACTGCGCGGCATCGGGGCTGAGCGACGGTCCGCCGCGCCCGATCTTCACCGACGACGTCATCACGCCCCAGCTCGTGACCCGGTTGGGCCTGACGCTCTCGGGCGCGCTCCAGGGCTTCGTCGAGTCGACCGGTCGCGGGACGGACGAGAAGAACGAGCTGTGCCCACCGTCGTCCATGCCCCACACGCCCTTCGACTACCTCCGCTGCATCATGGACGGCATCACGACCGAGATGGGATGGCAGGCCGCACCCGATCTGGCGGCGTGGATCGAGAGCACCCGGCTCAACCTCTTGCGGGGGCTCGGAGAGCACGACGATCCGACCGTCGTCCGTGACCTGCAGCACCGGTTCTTCGCCGCGCTCCCGGGCGCGCTCGACAAGCTCGCCGTGTTCACCGAGCAGGCCACACCCCGCGAGCGCGCCCGCATGTTCGTCGGCGTGGGCCGCTGAGCGATCAGCCCTTGCGATAGGAGCGGATCGCGAACGGGGCCACGGCGGCCACGATCACCACGGTCCAGATGAGCGAGCCGATGACGTAGTACTCGAGGCTGTGGTCGAACGTCGCGGCGAACCCGTCACCGAGCAGCAGGCCGCGCCAGGAGTTGACCATGAAGGTGAGCGGCTGCCACTCCGCGAACGCTTCGAGCACGTCGGGCATCGTGTCGATCGGGACGAAGGCGCTCGACACGAACGAGAACGGGACCGCGAGGAGCCCGAGCCCCTGCGCGGCCTGGGCGCTGCCCGAGATGAGACCGAGCCACACGAACGCGAACGAGAACGCGAGTGCGAAGACGCCCAGGAGCGCGAGGGCGAGGAGCCAGTCGCCGACGCTCGCGGATGCCTCGAAGCCAACCACGAAGCCCACGCCCAGGGTCACGACCGCGACGATGACCATGAGCCCGGCGTCGGCGAGCGCACGGCCGGCGAGGACCGCGCTGTCCGAGATCGGCAGCGATCGCAGTCGGTCGTAGAGGCCCGCGGTCACCTCCTCCGACACGGCGACGGCAGTGCCACCCGCGGTGAACAGCAGCCCCGAGACGACGAAGCCCGGCACGAGGAACTCGACGTACGAGACGCCCGGCACGCCGATGGCGCCACCGAGCACGTATCGGAACATGAGCAGGAAGACGATGCTCTGCCCGATCGCGATGCCGAGGACCTGCGGGCTCCGCAGCATCTTGAGGACGGTTCGCGACGCGACGCTGAGCACGGTCGTGATCCGGCTCGCGGTGTGCGCAGGGGCCTGGACGGTGCTCACGATGTCGCCTCCTCGTCACTCTGGTCCTGCTCCACGGTCGTGCGACCGGTGAGCGCCAGGAACACGTCGTCGAGCGTCGGGCGCCGCAGCGCCACGTCGTCGACCGCGACGTTCGCAGCGCCGAGGGCCTGGACCGCGGCGATCAGCTCGTCGGCGCCCTCGGTCACCGGGAGGGCGATGTGCGCGGTTGCGCGGTCGATGGTCGCCTCCGGGCCGAGCGCGGCGGCCGCTCGCTCGAGATCGGCCTCGTCGGCCACTCGGACGTCGACCACGTCACGACCGAGGCGCGACTTGAGCTCGTCCCCGGTGCCCGACGCGACGAGCCGCCCTCGGTCGATGATCGCGATCTGATCGGCGAGGCGGTCCGCCTCCTCGAGGTACTGGGTCGTGAGCACCACGTCGGTGCCCCGCGCCGCCAGCTCTTCGATCGCCAGCCAGAGCTCGTTGCGGCTGCGCGGGTCGAGGCCGGTGGTCGGCTCGTCGAGCAGGAGGATGCGCGGCGCGCCGACGAGGCTCGCACCCAGGTCGAGTCGGCGTGCCATCCCGCCGGAGTACGTGCGCACCAGCCGGTCGCCCGCATCGGTGAGGTCGAGCTGCTCGAGCACCTGGTCGGCCGCGACGCGAGCGCTGGCGCGGTCGTGGCCGAACAGACGGGCGACCATGCGCAGGTTCTCGCGCCCGGTCATCGCCGGCTCGACCGCGGCGTACTGGCCGGCGAGCCCGATGGCGCGCCGCACCTGGCTCGGGTGCTGCGCGACGTCGATGCCCGCGACCCGCAACGACCCCTCGTCGGCGCGGGTGAGCGTCGAGATCGTCCGGATGAACGTCGTCTTGCCCGCCCCGTTCGGGCCGAGGATCGCGAGGACCTGCCCACCCGGTGCGACGAGGTCGAGCCCGGCGAGTGCCTCCACCTCCCCGAAGCGCTTGGTGAGGCCCTGGGCCTCGATCATCGGATCCATCCGGTGATTCTTCCCAACCGAGCGACCCCACCATGCACCGGACGCTCACCAGAGGCCGTGGACCGTCCCGACGAGGAAGAAGGTGATCAGCCCGATCGTGTTGCTCCACCCATGGGCGAACACCGACGCCCAGACCGTGCGATGCCGGTACCGAAGAGCGCAGAACGCGATCGCGTCGAGCGTCGTGACGACCACCCCGACGATCCCCTGCTCACGGTGAGCGAGCCAGCAGGTCCGCGATCACGGCCGTCGCGGCGAGGGCGACCTCGATCGCCGCGACGACGCATGCTCGACCGGGTCGGAGTGCGGTGCGAGGGCCGAAAGGCCCTGATCTCAGGTACCGATCTCCAGCACCGCCCGGCCGTGGTAGCGGCCGGCCTGGAGGTCGTCGAAGATCGACGGCACGTCCTCGAGGCGTCCCACCCGCGACACGTGGGTCTTCACGCGACCGGCCGCCACGAGGTCGACCAGCTCGCGCATCTCCTGCACCGTGCCCACGGCGGAGTACATGATCGTCGGGTCGCTGAGGAACATCTCGAACGGGTGCAGCTCGAAGTTGCCGTCGCTCTCGGGCGGGATGCCGACCGCGACGAAGAGGCCGCCGCGCCGGAGCATCTTGAGCGCGAGATCGAAGCCGGCCATGCGAGCGGCGAACACGAGCACCGCGTCGACACCGCCGAACTCGTCCTGCGCGACGTTGATCGCCTCGTCGGCACTCACCGCCCGCTCCGCTCCGAGCGAGCGCACGAACTCGAGTCGCTCCGCACCCACGTCGACCGCCAGCACGTGGAACCCGAAGGTCCGCAGGATCTGCACCGCGTAGTGCCCGAGACCACCGGCGGCACCGACCACTCCGATGACGCGCGGCGGCGTCAGCCCGTTCGCGAACAGCTTCTTGACCGCGCTGTACGCGGTCAGCCCACCGCAGGCGAGCGGGGCCTCGTGGTCGTCGATCGAGTCGGGCAGGAGCACGAGCGACGGCGCCCACACCGAGATCAGCTCCGCGAAGGTGCCGAGGATCGGCTTCGACTGCGCGCACAGCCGTGGCCGGCCGCTGAGGCAGAACTCGCACGCCCCGCACCAGTACCCACCACCCATGCCTCCCAGGCCGAGGATGACCCGGTCGCCGACGCTCACGTAGCGCTCCGCGCCCGGGCCCAGCGCCTCGACGATGCCGATCGCCTCGTGGCCCAGCGTCCCGAGGCTCGGGATGCCTCGCCACTCCCCCTTCGCCATGTGCAGGTCGGAGTGGCAGACCCCCGACGTCCGGATCCGCACGAGTGCCTCGTCGGCCGCGGGGGTCGGGTCTGGGAGCTCCCCGACCGTGAGCTCCTCGCCCTCCAGCGTGATCGCCTGCATGTTCACGACCCCTTTCCGAGCGGCAACCCGATCCGGGCCGTGCCGCTCACGTGCTCGCCGAGCTCGTTGACCGCCCGGAGCTCGAGGTCGACGAGACCCTCGTCACCATCGCGCTCCAGACCTGTGACCGCGCCGGTGAACCGCAGCACGTGCCCGGGGAACACCGGCACGCCGAGGCGGATCGAGAGGCGCTGGATCATCGCGTCGGGGCCGGCCCAGTCGGTGAGGAACCGACTCACGTACGCGGTGTCCGAGAGGATGTTCATGAAGATGTCCGGTGCGCCCTGGCTGTTCGCATACGCGCGGTCGTGGTGCACCGGCATGAAGTCGCGAGTGGCGATCGCGCCGGCGACGACTCGCGTCGGCGTGATGTCGATCGCCATCTCGGGGAGCTCGTCGCCCACGGCGAGGTCGCGCCAGTCGACGGATCGCGCGCTCACGCCGCACCCTCGGGCCGGAACTTCAGGATGCGGAACCGCTGGCGTCCGACGGCCGCACCGTCCTGGTCGGTGTAGGTCGTGAGCCACGTCACGAAGTAGCCGGACCCGAGGCGCGTCTGCTTCCGGTCCGACACCGACTCGAGCACGGTCGTCGCGGTGACGTGGTCCCCGATGTGCAGGTAGCGGAGGAACTCGAACTCGGAGTTCGACGCAAGCGTGCCGGTGAACCCCTCGTCGTCGAGGAGGGCGAGCACCGGGGCGCGCCCGTCGTCGACGGGCGCACCACCCCGCTCGGCGATCCCGGTGATGACCGGGGTCGCCATCGTCCACGTCTGGAGCATCAGCGGCGGCGCCACGATCTGTCCGTGACGAGAGCGTGCCGCCGCGTCGGGATCGGTGTAGACGGGGTTGGCATCCTCGAACGCGGCCGCCCAGTGCCGGATCATCGCCTGGTTGACCTCGTCGGGAGCCCGGGTCGACGCGCGACCCTCCGACAGGGGTCGGCCGACCAGGGCCTGGAGCTGGTCGTCGAGCGACTCGGGCACGGCGGGGGAACCTACCCTGCGGACCATGGCCGCGGCCGACCGACCCGACGTCGAACGACTCGACCCGACGGGGATGGACGTCGCCACCGCCGTGGCCCGTTGGCGGCTCGAGCCGCACCCCGAGCGTGGCTTCTACCGCCGCACCTACACGTCGCCGGTGCAGGTGACGCCGCCCGGAGGCAGCGGACCGAGAGCGCTTGCCACCGCCATCCTCTACTTGCTGCCCGCCGGTGAGCGCTCGCTCGAGCACCGCGTGCGGAGCGAGGAGCTGTGGTGCTGGCAGGGCGGCGCGCCGATGGAGCTGCACGTCGAAGGTGCCCGGCACGTCCTCGGACCCGACCCGAGCGCCGGCCACGAGCCGCAGGCCGTCGTCCCGCCCGGCGCATGGCAGTCGGCGACGCCGGCGGGCGGCCCGTGGAGCCTCGTGACCTGCGTCGTCGTGCCCGGGTTCGACTGGGCCGACTTCGAGCTGCGGTCGACCGACTGACCCGACTGCTCAGTCGGCCCCGGGGTCCGGAGCCGCGTCGAGCCGGTCGCGCCGCGCGACCGCGAGGCCTGCCGACCACCCGGGGGCGCGCCCGCCACCCGGCGGCTCGCCCGCGAGCGCGTCGAGGCCGGCCCGACACAGGACCCACGACACGACCGAGTTGCAGTTCCACATCTCGCCCGCGTGCAGCTCGTCGCGACCCCACACCGGGGTGGGGACGCGTTCGACGAGCGCCAACGCTTCGACGACGCGCTCGGCGTCGGTCGAGAGGTGCACCGGGCTCGCGACCGCGAATCGAAGGTCGGGCACGGTGCCGTCCGGCCAGCGCCGGACCTCGTAGCGGAACACGCGGAGCCGACCGAGCAGGCGTGATCCGACGGCACCCTCGGCGACGACACCGCGCTCGTCGCGCCCGTTCCCGTCGGTGACCGGTGCCATCTCGACGACGAAGCGCGTGCCGTCCACCTGCGCGATCAGAGCCGAGTGGTACAGGTCGCGCCGCGGACGACGCGGCACGAGCGAGACCAGCGCTTCGTACGCCTTTCCGCTGAACCGCACGACGCTCGCGCCCGCACCCAGCGGAACCCAGTAGAGGTCGAGGCGCGCGTCGACGTGGCTCATTCGTCGAGCAGGTCGCCGGAGAGCGCGCGCTCGGCGGCCAGCGCCCGCGAGGCCCGCTGCCGGCGCAGGATGGCACCGAGCGCGACGAGCACCCCGATCGCGCCCATGATCTGGAGCGGCACCAACGCCTGGTCGAAGATCACCCAGGCGCCGACGATCGACACCACAGGGTTCGCGAGCGTCATCATCGAGGTGATCGTCACGTCGAGGTAGTGGTGCGCCCACGTCATGAACCCGTGCCCCACCATGCCCGGGAGGACGATCAAGCCGAGGAGCAACGCCCAGTCGAAGCCGTGGAGCGAGCCGACGTCGGCACCCGAGAGCAGCGCCCATGGAGCCACGACGACTGCGGCGTCGATGAACACGGCCGCGAGCAGCGACCACGAGTGCACGTCGTCGTCGCGGACCCGCTTGGCGAGCAAGAAGTAGCCGGTGAACACGAGCAGGTTGGCGACCGCGAACAGGTTGCCCTGCAGCGACGACTCGCCCGCGCTCGCGTTCACCACGACGGCGACGACACCCAGGAAGGCCACACCCGCGAGCACCAGCTCGGCGCGCGTCCGGCGCTCTCCGAACATCCGACCCGCGACGAGGAGCACGAGCGCGGGCTGGAGCGCGGGGATGAGCGTCGCGTTGACGATCGACGTCTCCTGGAAGGAAGCGAACCCGAAGATGAAGCTGAGCCCGAAGCAGACCGCGGTCGGGAAGGCGCGGCGCAGCAGCGACCACGAGACGCGTCCCCCGGCGAGGTAGGCGACGCCGACCGCGAGCGGGATCGCGAGCACCACGCGGAACAGCACGATCGTCGGGAGCGGGGCGTCGATCCCCTTGACGAAGAGCGGCCCGAACCCCCACGCGAACACCGCGAGCGACGCGGCGACGAGCGGGAGCGCGCCGCGCGAACCGAGCCAGGTACGGGGGGAACCGACGTTCACGATCCTCGGACCCTACGACCGAGCCGGAGGAGCGATCAGAGAAATTCGCCCGAGCGGCACCCGGGCGGCTCGCTCAGCCGGACTGCTTCTTCTCCGCCGCGGCCTTCGCCATCGCCTCGATGCGGTCGAGCATCGGCATGCGCTCCTGGCCGACCTCGTCGAAGCGCGTCGCGATCTCCTCGGGGGTCCAGCGCCCGTCCTTGCGCATCTCGCGCACCTCGACCGGCTGGTTCCACACCGCGATGATCCCGTCGTTGGCCGTGTAGACCTGTCCGGTGACGTCCCGTGCCTTGTCGCCGAGCAGGAACACGACCATCGGGGCGACGTCCTCGGGCTCGCCCATGGTGAGGTCGCCGGGGACGTTCGCCGACATGCGGCTCTTGGCGACCGGCGCGATGCAGTTCGCGGTGACGCCGTACTTGTGGAGGCCGACCGCCGCACTGCGGACGAGCGACACGATGCCGCCCTTCGCGGCGCTGTAGTTCGCCTGCGCGACGCTGCCCGCGAACGCGCCCGACGTGAACCCGATCAGCGTGCCGGACTTCTGCTCACGCATCAGGGGAGCGGCGGCACGGAAGACCGTGAACGTGCCCTTCAGGTGGGTCTCGATGACCGGGTCCCACTCCTCCTCGGCCATGTTGAAGAGCATGCGCTCCCGGAGGATCCCGGCGACGCACACGACACCGTCGATGCGACCGTAGGTGTCGACCGCCGTCTGCACGATCCGGGCGCCGCCCTCCATGGTCGTGACGCTGTCGGCCACCGCGACGGCCTGACCGCCGTTGCCCGTGATCTCGGCGACGACCTCGTCGGCGACCTCGCTGCTGGGGTCACTCCCGTCGATGCTCACGCCGTAGTCGTTGACGACCACGTTCGCGCCCGCCTCCGCGCATGCGATCGCCACCGCCCGCCCGATGCCGCGGCCCGCTCCCGTGATCGCGATCGTCTTCCCGTCCAGATACGCCATGACCGGCGACCCTATCCGGCGTCGGCTGCGATCCCCGATCCGTGCTCGTGCGCGTCGCGCGCCTCGTTCGGACCGCGGCGGGCGCTCGGCGCGCGCCGAGCCGGACTCAGCCGGCGGCCGGGGCCGTCACCGGCGGAGTGCCGGTCGACGGGGAGCGCTCTTCCCGGAGGCGCCGCCCTGCGACGGCCTCGAGCAGACGGGGAGGCACGAGACGCTTCGCCGTGATGGACATCGAGGAGCCCGGCGCGGCGACCGCGTATCGGGCCCTCGGCCGTCGGACCTCGAGCGCGTGGCAGACGACGGCCGCGCAGTCGTCGGCGCGGCGAGCGTGGTCGGGCGCCTGCTCGGTCGACCCGGGCGTGACGAGCACGACGCGGACGCCCCACGACGCGACCTCGACTCGCAGGGAGTCGGTGAATGCCTCCAACACGTGCTTCGACGCGGCGAACGCCCCGCGCATCGTCGGCGACCACCTTCCGCCGATGGAGGAGACGTTGAGGATTCGCCCCGAGCGCCGCGAACGCATCGTCGGCAGCACGGTCTTGCACACTGCGAGCGCGCCGAAGACGTTCGTCTCGAGCTGTCGACGGACCTCGTCGAGGTCGAGCTCCTCGAGCGGACCGACCAGTGCGTGACCCGCATGGTTGACGACGGCGTCGACGGGGCCGAGATCGCGCTCGACGGCGGCATGCGTGGTGGCGATCGAGCCCGCGTCGGTGACGTCGAGGCCGTAGGTCGACACGCCCCGCCAGTCGGCGAGGTCGGCGAGGGCCTCCGGCCGGAGGTCGGTCGCCGCGACGCGCCATCCGTGGCTCGCGAGCGCGCGCACCGTCGCCGCGCCGAGGTCCGACGAGCATCCGGTGACGAGGGCGACGTTGCTCACGTCGGCGATCATCCCGGTCGCGAGCCCCGGATCTCAAGGCCAGGCGGGCCTGTTCAAGAACCTGTAACACGCAGGCGACACGGCGAAACACGCGCCCCGGGAATCACCCTCGTTCGCTCACCGTCGGCGACGCGGCGTCAGGGGTCGATCACCCGCACCGGCTCGCCGGCCGCGAACGCCCGGATGTCGTCGACGATGTCGTCGTAGAACAGGCGATAGCAGTCGCGGGTCACGTAGCCGATGTGGGGCGTGACCACCACGCTGGGCAGCTCACGGTACGGGTGGTCGAGGGGCAATGGCTCTCGATCGAAGACGTCGAGCCCGGCACCGGCGATAACACCTTGCTCGAGCGCGTCGACGAGCGCGTCGTCGTCGACGATCGGGCCCCGCGAGGTGTTCACCAGGTAGGCCGTCGGCTTCATCAGCGCCAGCTCCTCGCGGCCCACGAGGCCCCGCGTGCGGTCGCTCAGCACCAGGTGGATGCTCAGGAAGTCGGAGCGCCCGAACAGCTCCTCCTTCGACACGAGCTCGGCCCCCTGCTCTTCGGCGCGTGCCGCGGTGAGGTTCTGGCTCCAGGCGATCAGCTGCATGCCGAAGGCCCGCCCCACCGCGCCGACCGCCGCACCGAGGTTGCCGAGTCCGAGCAGGCCGAGCGTCGCGCCGGCGAGGTCGGTGCCGACGGTGGTCTGCCATCCGCCTCGCTGCACGGCGGCGTGCTCGGCCGGGATCTGGCGAGCCAGCGCGAGGAGCAGTCCCCACGCGAGCTCCGACGTGGGCGTCAGGATCCCTCCGGTCCCCGAGACGACGACGCCCAGGTCCCGGGCCGCCTGCATGTCGATGACCGCGTTGAACGGCCCGGTCGTCACCAGCAGGCGCAGGTCGGTGAGCCGTTCGAGCCTCGCCCGGGGCAGTGGCGTCCGCTCGCGCATGGCGACGACCACGTCGAACCCGGCGAGCCGTTCGACGAGCTCGTCGTCGTCGTCGATGTGCGCGGTGAACGGCACGACCTCCGTGCCCTCGGGGAGCAGCGACCAGTCGCCGAACTGCTGCGAAGCGCGCTGGTAGTCGTCGAGGATCGCGACCCGCATGGTCATGCCGAGTCGAACCGCAAGCCCGCCGACCCGGTCTCGCGGCGCACGTACCCACCGGTCGGCGCGGCGAAGTGCGTACCGAGCAGGAGCAGGCCGGTGTCGGCGATGTCGTCCAGCAGGGCTCGCCGGGTGGCCCGGGCGGCATCGGCGTCCCAATCGGGCAGCGCGGCGAGGTCGGGATGGGCCACCTGCACCGGGTTGTGGATCATGTCTCCGGTGACGAGCGCCTGATCGCCGCCCGACTCGACGAGCAGGCTGGCGTGGCCCGGCGTGTGCCCGGGCGTCGGACGCAGTCGGACCTCGTCGGTGATCCCGTGGTCCATGTCGACGAAGCGGTGCAGTCCGGCTGCGATCACCGGCTCCACGTTGTCGGTCAGGTCGATGTTGAAGTCGTCGTGCTCCTGCCAGTGCTCGTACTCGGCCCGTCCGAACAGGTACTGCGCGTTCGGGAAGGTCGGGACCCACTCACCGTCGACCAGCATCGTGTTCCACCCCACGTGGTCGAAGTGCAGGTGCGTGCACAGCACCACGTCGACCTGCTCCCGCGGCGCACCGACGGACGCGAGGTCGTCGAGGAACGAGGTGGCGAGCGGCTCCATGTGCTCGTACGGGAGATCACGGTCGTTGCCGAAGCAGGTGTCGACCAGGATCGTCGTGTCACGGGACTGCACGACGAACGTCTGGACAGCGACCTTCAGCATGCCGTCGGCCCCGATGTGGTCGGGCACGATCCACGACCGCTCCGGCCCGAGATCGTCGATGCGGAAGTCCGGCAGCAGCTCGGAGCCCGGCAGGTCCAGGACGATCTCCGGGACGCACGTGATCCGCACGTTCCCGACCTTCCATTCGAGCATCGCTCTCTTCCCCCTCCGGCGCGGCCGAACGCCGCGCTCGATCAGCTCGACTCGACGAGCGCCTCGATCTCCTTGCGCAGCTCGCCCTTTGCGATCTTCTGACCCGACGAGCGGGGCAGCTCGGCCCGCACCTCGAGCCGCTCGGGCCACCACTCCCGCGAGACGCCCCGCGCGCGGAGGTGCTCGACGACGTCGTCCAGTGAGAGCTCCGTGGCGTCGACCGTCTCGACGAAGACGCACACCCGCTCACCGAACACGGGATCGGGCATCGCGACGGCCGCGGCCATCCGAACGGCCGGATGCGTCGCGACCTCTTGCTCCACTGCGACCGCGGAGATGTTCTTGCCTCCGCGGATGATGATGTCGGAGGTGCGACCGACGACCTCGAGGTAGCCGTCGGCGTCGATGGTGCAGATGTCGCCCATCAGCATCCAGCCGTCCGCCGTGTACAGCTCGCGGTTGGCCGCCTCGTCGTCGTAGTACCCCGCGCACGTCGCCGGGCCCTTGCACGCGGGCTGGCCAGGAGCGCCCGGCGTCGTCAGGTCGCGGTGATCGTCAGGATCGAGCAGTCGCACCTGCATCGCGTCGATCACTCGGCCCGCGGTCGTGAACCGCTGCTCCCGTGTGTCCGAGAGCGTGGTGCTGCTCAGCGCGCCGGTCTCGTTGGACCCGTAGAACTGGAGCACGGCGGCGCCGACGCGATCCTCGAACTCGGCTGCGCGCGCGGCAGGCACCGCTTCGCCTCCCGTGAACATCACCCGCAGTGAGGTGAGGTCGTGCTCCTGCGCGGCCTCGCTGTTGAGCAGCATCACGAACTGGGTCGACACGCACGCGAGGACCGTGACCCGCTCGCGCTCGATCGTCTCGATCATGAGCTCGGGCGTGTAGTGGTCGAGCACGACCACCGGTGCGCCGAGGAACGCCGGCGTGAAGTGCGCGGTCCAGAGCCCGAAGCCGAACGGCGCCGGCACGACGCTCATGAACACGTCGTCGGGGGTCAGCGCACCCGCCTCGACCGCCAGCACGTGGAAGTAGTGCCATCGGTTCTGGAACTGGGTCACGCACTTCGGCAGGCCCGTCGTGCCCGAGGTCGAGTTGAGGAGCCACAGGTCGTTCGGCCCGAGCCCGCGACCCACGAGGACGTCGGGCTCCCCGCCGGCGATCTCGCCGTCGACGCGCGCGAGCTCCGCCCCCGCCGGCGGCCGACTCAGGGTGACCAGGTGCGCGATCTGGACCCCTCGCTCGCGCAGGGCTGCGGCGAGCTCCGCCGCGGATCGGTCGCGGAGCTCCTCATGGGTGACGAGCACGGTCGCGCCGGTCTTCGTCATCAGATGGGCGATCTCGTGATCGCCGGCGCGGGGCCCGATGCCGACGGCCACGAGTCCGGCCATCTCGGTCGCGAGGTAGCAGACGTGCACGGCCGGGCCGTCGGGGAGCAGCACGGCGACCCGTTCGCCCGCGGCGCAGAGCGTCGCGAGGGTCGCGCCGAGACGACGCGCGCGCTCCTCGTACTCCCGCCACGTGCAACGTTCCAGCTCGGTGACGATCGCGGGATCGTCGGGGCGAGCCGCCGCGTGCGCGCCGACGACCTCGCGCAGCGGGTCGGTGATCCAGGCGCCGCTGGCGACGTGCTCCGCGACGGTGGCGTCGTCGATCAGCGGCACGGTTCGATGCGAGAGGGGCTCAGAACGCGTCGGGGTCGCGCTGCACGGCCTCGGGCACGGGGTGCCGGTAGAGGTGCGAGGCGTTCTCCCAGGTGATCATGCGCACCGCGTCGTCGGGGAGCCCTTCGAGGTCGCGCGCCAGGATCGCCTGCGTGTTCGGCCACGTCGAGTCGCAGTGCGGGTAGTCCTGCTCCACGAGGATGTGCTCGGTGCCGATGCGGTCGCGCAGTGCGAACGACGAGGGATCCTCGACCGCGCAGAACCAGAAGCTTCGCTGGAGGACCTCGGCGGGCGTGAGCTCGATCCCGGTCCAGGTGCCGTACATCTCGTGGTAGCTGAGCATGTGGTCGAGGCGGTCGAGCAGGCCCGCGACCCACCCGATGCCACCCTCCGACAGGCAGATCTTGAGATCGGGGAAGCGCACGGGGATCTTCGAGTAGAGCCAGTCGACGGCGGCGAACATCGCGTACGCGAAGAAGAGCACGCCGACGACGTCGGGCGGCGCGTCGTCGGACGTCGACGGCGAGGTGCCCGACGAGCCGATGTGCAGGTTGACGACGGTCTCGGTCTCGGCACACGCCGCCATGATCGGGTCCCAGTAGCCGGTGTGCAGCGACGGGAGCCCGAGCTGGGTGGGTGCCTCGGTGAAGCTGACGGCCTTGAAGCCCCGGCTCGCGTTCTTGCGGATCTCCTCGGCACCGATCTCCGGGTCGAGGAAGTAGGGGATCTGGCACGGGATGATCCGGTCGGGGTACGGGCCGGCCCAGTCCTCGAGGTGCCAGTCGTTCCAGGCCCGGACGGCCGCGAGGGCGAGCTCGGGATCCTTGGTGGTGCTCTGGAGCCGCTGACCGGCGAAGCCCGGCAGGAACGACGGGAAGTTGAGCGACGCGTAGATCCCGTTGACGTCCATGTCGGCGATGCGAGCGTGGATGTCCCAGGCGCCCCGGCGCATGTCCTCGAAGCGCGTCGGCTCGAAGCTGTACTCGTCGACCGGGCGACCGACGACGGCGTTGAACCCGACGTTGGGGAACTCGGTTCCGTCGAACGACCAGTACTCGGCGCCGTCCCGCTCGACGACGCGTGGCGCGCGGTCCTCGAACCTCTTCGGCAGTCGACCCTCGAACGTGTCAGGCGGCTCGACGATGTGGTCGTCGACCGAGATCACGGTGAAGCGCCGCTCACGCCGGTCCGGCTCGGGCAGGAACGTCACCTTCCCGCCCTGTGCCGTCGTGAAGCTGGTGTTCCTGACGAGCTCGTCGATGTCGGCCATGCCGATCCCTCCTCTCTCCGGCGCTTCGCGCCGGAGCGTGGTCGAGCGACCTCCTCGACCCTTCTAGTCGAGCGTCTCGGGCTCCGCGGCGAGCAGCTTGCGGACCGCACCGGCCCAGTAGACGTCGGCCGCCCGCTCGAGCAGCGACGCCTTCATCGCCGGACGCACGGGCGCCGGGATCTCCCGGGGCTCCCGCCCCAACGCCAGCACGTCGTACGTGATCTTGCTCTGGCGGTCGAGGCTGGCGGCGCGGTAGACGGCCTCCTCGATCGTGGCTCCGGTGACGATGACCCCGTGGTTCGCGAGGAGCGCGACGGACGCGTCGCCGATCGCCTCGGCGAGCTCCGTGCCCAGCTCGGGATCGTCGATCTCGCCGCCGTACTCGTCCACCATGACCATCTCGCCGTCGTACATGCACGACGTCTGGTGGACGAACCTCGGGAGCTCGCCCATGCTCGCCAGCACGGTCGTCCAGTACGGGTGGTTGTGCACCACCACGCGGGCGTCGGGACGGCGGCGGTGCAGCTCGGTGTGGATGTGGATCGCCGGGGTGACGTCCCACTTCCCCTCGAGGACCTCGGCATCGGGGCTCACCTTGCACACGTCCGACGCCTGGATCTCGCTCCACCACTTGCCCCAGGGGTTCACCCAGAGGTCGTCGCTGGGCGGCTCCGCCCAGGTGATGTGTCCGGCGAGGTTCTCGCTGAACCCGACGTTCGCGAGGATGCGGAAGGCGCAGGCCAGCCGCTGGCGGCTGTCGAGATCGGCCCCGATCGGCGGCAGCACGCTCGGGAGCCAGACGGCGGCGCCACCGAGCCGCTCGCCCGCGTCCGCTCGAGTCATCACCAACCCCCCGGCGGCCTCGATGGGAGGAGGCCGCGCGCTCCGGCCACCACCTCTGTGGGCAGGGCCCTAACATCTAAACCTTAGTGATCTTTATTATCACTGGACGGCGGGTGGCCGCAACCGCCCATCCGGATCGGACCGCCCATCCGGATCGGACCCTCGGCCTCAGAGCGCTCCCCCGGCCCAGGGACCGGCGACGGCGATGCCGCTCACGTCGGGCACGACCCGGGCTGCGAACGCATCGAGACGGTCCCGGTACTCGGTCATCGTCGCCGTCGGGCAGTCGAGGTGCACGACGGCGTGGGAGAACCCGCGGTCGGCGAGCGCCCCCAGGTCATCGAGGACCTCGCCGGCCGTCCCCGTCCCCAGCCTCCGCAGGGACGGGTCAGGGGCGTCGAGGAGTCGCACTCGCACGACCGCGAGCAGGTGCATCTCACTCGCGTCTCGACCCACCGACTCGAGCTCGGCGCCGAGGACGTCGAGCACGTCGTCGTAGCGGTCGGGCGACGCAAGCGGGTCGACGAACGTCGGATAGAAGCCGTCGCACGTGCGTGCGGCGATGCGCGCGGCGGTCTTCGTCACGCCACCGAACACGATCGGCGGCTCCAGCGCGGGCTTCGGGTCCATCGACACGTTCGCGAACGAGAAGTGATCACCGGAGAACGCGACGACGTCTTCGGCGAAGCACCGCCGGTAGACCTCGATGCACTCCCGGGTGCGCGCGGTCCGCGTCGCGTGGTCGAGACCGAGCGCTGCGAACTCCTCGGCCATCCACCCGGTGCCGACACCGAGGACGAGCCGACCCGGTGCGTACGCGTCGACGGACGCCAAGCAGCGCGCGTCGCTCAACGGATGACGGTACGGCGACACCAGCACCGAGGGCGCGAGCTTGACGCGATCGGTGACGGCGGCGACCGCGCCCATCGACACCATGCAGTCGAGCATGTTGGGACGCTTCGGATACGCGCGCTTGCCGGTGACCGGATCCGACGCGGTGTGGAGGCTCTCGGAGTCGAGGGTCACCAGCACGTGGTCGGAGAACCACAAGGAGTGGAACCCCCCGTGCTCCGCAGTCCGGGCGACGTCGAGCGGGCGCATCTCCGACGCGGGCACGTGCTGGAGCGTCCACTGTCCGTCGACGGTCGCGCCGATGCCGTGGGTGTTCATGAAGAGCCCGAGCTGCATCGTGGGTCCTCAGTCCTCGGGGAACTGCTGCTTCGCCCAGCCCTTGTCGTACGGGGTCAGGAAGGCGGTCTCCAGCTCCATCGTCTGGAAGTACCACTCACCGTCGACCTTGCGGTACGTCTCGGTGTAGACGACGGCGGCCCACATCGCGTCGTCGCCGATGGTCAACGGCTCCCACAGGTAGCAGACGCCGCTCGCGGTCTCGCAGCCCGGGTCGACGTCGACCACGTGGTTGGTGATGAAGTGGATGGCGAAGGGGATTCGCTCGCTGCTCGAGGCCCAGTAGCCGCGGATCGCGTCACGGCCCCTGAACACACCGAGGTCGCCCGCGTCCCACACCGCGTCCTCGGTGAAGAGCCCCGCGAGCCCGTCCGGGTTGTAGCTGTCGTCGCAGTGCCTCGCGTACCGAAGCTTGAGGCGACGGATCGCTTCGATCTCCTCGAGCACCTGCACGCGTTCCTCGACCGAGCTCATCACAACATCTCCTCCATGGGCGGTTCGGATCCTCAGGCCGCGCCGCGCTCGATCGCGGCACCGGCGCGCAGCACCAGCGGCTCCTCGAGGTGCCGGCCGACGAGCATCACGCCCACCGGCAGCCCGTCGACGTCGCCGCACGGCACGGTGAGCGCCGGGTGCTCGGTCACGTTGAACGGGGCGGTGTTGGCGTGGTAGCCGAACGCGGCGGCGAACACGTCCGTCGGCGACGGCGACTCGTCGAGCGGCTGCGCGACCGGGAAGGGTGCGCAGGTGGGCATGACGAGGAGGTCGACCTCGGCGAGCACCGAGTCGTACGCCGCCCGCAGCCCGAGCGTCTGGTTCTGGGCGCGGGCGTAGTACCGGCCCTGCGTCGTGCGTGCCATCGTCTCGCCGACGAGCAGGAAGAGCTTGCCCGTGTCCGACAGGCGGTCGATCGAGCCGGGCAGCACGCGCCCGAGCGAGTCGAGCACGGAGGACGGGTAGAACCCTCGCCACCCGTGGCCGAGCCCGCCGGAGAGCAGCTGCGCTCGGATCCCTTCCGCATAGATGGGCGTGACGATGTGCCCGGCATCGAGGTGCAGGGGCACCGACACCTCGGAGACGGTCGCCCCGCCCGCAGCCAGCGCGTCGACGGCCCCACGGACGAGCGCGGTCGCGGCTTCCGCGGCATCGCCCGCGAGCCCGAAGCCCTCCACGAGCACTCCGATGCGCAGGCCGTCGACCCCTCCGCCGAGTGCATCGCCGTAGTCGGGCAGGTCGTCGGGGAGCCCGCGCTGGCGAGGGTCGAGGTCGTCTGCACCCGCGATCGCGCCGAGCAGGTCCGCGACCCCCTGGACGGTCGGTGCCATGGGGCCGAGGTGGTCGAGCGTCGGCTCGATGGAGAGGACGCCCGTGTAGGGGACGAGCCCGAACGTCGGCTTCAGCCCGGCGACGCCGCAGAGCGACGCCGGGATCCGCACCGACCCGCCCTGGTCGCTGCCGATGGCGAGGTCGACCGCGCCTGCCGCGACCAAGGCGGCACTGCCGCTGGACGATCCGCCGGTCGAATGGGTCGGGCGACGTGGGTTGCGGACGGCGCCCGTCGCCGCCGTGTTGGAGCCCGATGAGAGGCCGAACATCTCGGCGACGGCCTTGCCGGCGACGACGCCGCCCGCGTCGAGGATCCGGGTGACGACGGTCGCGTCGACGTCGGGCACGTAGCCCTCGAGGACGCCCGAGCCGTTGGAGGCGGGCACCCCGGCGACCAGCACGTTGTCCTTGAGCGCGACCGTGCGACCGGCGAGCGGACCCTCGAGTGCTCCGGCGATCTCGCAGCGCCACGCCCACGCGTGGTGCGGGTTCTCGGACGGCAGAGGCGCCGCGCCGACCGTGCGGGGGTATCGGGACTCGGGCCTCGGCTCGGGGAGGGCACGCACGCGCCGGTACGACGCCAGCACGCCGCCGATCTGCTCGTGGAAGAGCACGAGGTCCTCGGGCTCGAGGTCGAGGCCGAGATCGGCGGCCGCGTCCGCGACGAGCGCACGCGAGGGGCGCCACACGTCGTAGCCCGGGTCGAAGCGAGCTGCGTCGTCGTCGGGTCGTTCGGCCGCGAGCGCCGCGAAGCGGGCTCGCTGCGCGTCCCGCTCGGTCGCGGGGTCGACCGGACGGGGTGTGCGCGCGCGATCGGCTGGCATCTCGCTCCCTCCCCCCACCCCATGGTTAGAATCATCTAAATCTCAATCACAATATGCGAGCACGCGCCCCGCGGACCAGGGAGCACCGTCGGGCACAGCACGCGCGGTACAAAGGGCAGGCGAACCGTCGGGGAACGGCGGGTTCGCGACGTTCAGGAAGGCGGAGCTGTGGCGCAGGACGGACCCCGCTCGTCAGGTCAGCCGCGTCCGCAGCTGCGCCAGCCGCGGATCGCCGAGATGATCGCCGACGAGCTGCGGACCCGGATCCTGACCGGTGAGCTCCACGACGGCGACCTCCTCCCGAAGCAGGAGGAGCTGCTCGACGAGTTCCAGGTCAGCAAGCCGTCGGTCCGCGAGGCCTTCCGCATCCTCGAGACCGAGGGTCTCGTCACCGTACGACGGGGCAACGTGGGGGGATCGGTCGTGCACGTCCCCCAGACCGACTCGGTCACCTACATGCTCGCGCTCGTGCTCGAAGCACGGGGCGTGACCCTCGCCGACACCGGTGAGGCGCTCCAGCAGCTCGAGCCGGCCGCGGCCGCGCTCTGCGCGCTGCGCGTCGACCGCGCGTCGGAGGTCGTCCCGAAGCTGCGCGACGCCCACGACTCGCTGGAGCGCGCATTGGCCAACGACGACGAGATGGCCGCCATCCATGCCTCCCGCTCCTTCCACGAGATGCTCGTCGAGCTCTGCGGCAACGAGACCATGCGCGTCGTCGTCGGCACGCTCGAAGGCCTGTGGTCGGTGCACGAGGAGGCATGGGCCGCGGAGGCCACACGCGAGGGCCACTTCCCTGATCCAGAGAAGCGGGTGCAGAGCCTCCAGGAGCACGCCGAGATCCTCGCCCTGATCGAAGACGGCGCCGCCGATGCCGTGCTCACCGCTGCGCGCAAGCACCTCCAGAGCTCCCAGCAGTTCCCGCTCGGTGCGTCCGATCGTCCGATCGACGCGAGCGCGGTGCGCTCGGCAGGGTTCCGCTAGGTCAGCGCGTCGTCGACGCCGATGACCTCACGGAACTGCGCGGTGTCGGTGAACTGCTGAAAGCGGACGATGCGCCCGTCCTCGATCGTGTAGATCACGCACACCTGCGCATCCAGACGACGGCCGGTCGGCTTGTACGTACCCCGGTAGCGCGCGGTCACGACGATCTTGTCGCCGGCGTCGAGGATCTCCTCGACGTCGGTGACGTAGTCGACCCAGTCGTGGTTGATCGGGTCGACGACGTTCCGCACGACCTCCTCGTGACCGTGCCACGGTCCGTCTCCCGCGTAGGGATGGTGCTCCGCCGTGTCCCACACCACGTCGTCGGCCAGCAGCTCGAGCAGGCCGGGCGTGTCTCGCTCCTCGTGCGTCGAGTAGACGGCCCGCACGAGATCGAGGGGCGTGGTGTCGGTCATCGCGCTTTGATCCGCACCGGCACCGACTCGTGGCGGCGGATGTGCGCCATCGGCATCCATCGCGCCGGGGGGTCGACGAGCTCGATCGTCGATGCTCGCTGCGTGAGCACCGACATGAGCTCCTGGAGCTCGACGCGAGCGAGCGCGGCGCCGAGGCAGAAGTGGACGCCGGCGCCGAACGTCGGGGGACGGATGTCCGCCCGGGTCACGTCGAAGGTGTCGGGGTCGTCGTACCGCCGCGGATCACGCGATGCCGCCGGCAGGCACACCCCGACGGTCATGCCCTGGGCGACAGCGACGCCGCCGACCTCGCAATCCTCCGACGCGGAGCGCGACGTCGAGAACGTGATCGCCTCGTATCGCAACAGCTCCTCGACCGCGTTGGGCACGAGACTCGGATCGTCGGAAAGCTGCGCGTGCACCGCCGGCTTCTCTGCGAGCACCTCGAACAGCGCCCCGACGCTGCCGCGCGTCGTGTCCTCGCCCGCGAACATCAGGTTCTCGGTGATGCCCACGAGCTCCTCGGTCGTGAGACGGTCGGATCCCTCCTCGATCTCGAGCAGCTGCGACAGGAGGTCGTCGCCCGGAGTGGACCGGCGTTGCTCGATCAGGCCCCGCACGTACTCGTCAAGACCGGCGAGCGCAGCCTCGACACGGGCCTTGATCGCGGGATCTCCTGCCGCGCCGAAGGCGAGCCCGATGTCCGTCGTCCAGTCGACGAAGACGCCCCGGTCATCGTCGGGGATGCCGAGCATGTCGCCCATCACGGTCGACGGGAAGTGGTGCGCCGCCTCCGTCATCACGTCGTACACCTCGCCGTCGAGCGCGGGCTGCACGAGCCGTTCGGCGATCTCGCGGATGTGGGCGCGCATCTTCTCGATCTGCCGCGGCGTGAACGCGCGTGACACCAGCGTGCGCAACCGGGTGTGCTCCGGCGGGTTCTTCGAGAACATCAGCGTCTGCCACCACGACCAGACCGGGCCGGAGTCGAGGCCCATCATGGCGAGCAGGTCGGCCGCGAGGAAGCGCGGGTCCTTGAGCAGCGCTTCGATCTCTTCGGCTCTCAGCACGTAGAGGACGCCGTCGGTCGTCATCGCGACCGGCGACTCCTCGCGCGCGGCGGCCAGAGGCGTGTAGATGTCCTGCCAGAACTCGGGCTCGTTGAGATCGAGCAGGGGCAGGGACTCGGTCGGGACCGTCATGGCGTGCTCCCTTCGGCGGTGTGGATCGAGAACGTGCGCTCGGCGCTGCGGTTGAGCGAGGCGATGATGCCGGACTCGGTGATCTGGTCGCCCGTCAGCGTCTCGCCGACGCGACCGTGAGCGATCACGTGGACCGTCGTCGCCACGGACACGAGGTCCTCGATGTCGGAGGAGACGAGCACGACACCGACCCCGGAGACGGCCTGCTCGCGGATCAGCTCGTAGATCCGGGCCCGCGCACCGACGTCGACACCGCTGGTGGGGTCCTCGAGCACCATGAGCCGCGGAGTGATCGCCAGCCACTTCGCGAAGATCAGCTTCTGCTGGTTGCCGCCGCTGAAGAACGCGAACAGGTGCTCGGGACGCGGCGGGCGGACGTCGAGCATCTCGATCAGGCGAAGCGCCTCGAGCGCCTCCCGTCCCTTGCGCAGGAACCCGAGCCGAGAGAAGCGTCCCAGTGACGGCAACGTGACGTTCTCGCGCGCAGTCAGCTCGGACACCGCGGCCTTGGCCGAGCGGTTCGGCAGCACGAGCACGACGCCCGCGTCGCGGGCCTTGCGTGGGCTCATGCCGTCGTGCACGCGCCCGGCGCGGACGTCGACCAGTCGGACATGCCCGGGGATCGCGCCGACGATCCCCTCGGCAACCTCTTCCCGTCCGGATCCGGTGAGCCCCGCGACGCCCACGATCTCGCCCTCGTTCACGGCGAAGCCGACACCGTCGAGCCGACCGCCACGCAGGTCCTCGATCCTGAACAGCTCGGGACCCGGGGCCGCGGTCGGGGGCTCGACGTGCCCCTCACCGTCCACGGCGATGATCGAGGTCTCCGGCTCATGGCCGACGATGAGGTCGATCAGCTCCTCGCGTGAGGTCTCGGAGAGCTCGACCGTGGCTTGCCAGCGGCCATCGCGCAGCACCGTCGCCCGATCGGCCAGTCGTTGGATCTCGTCGAGCCGGTGCGACACGTAGAGGACCGCGATCCCCTGCGACCGGATCTCCCCGAGGATCTCGAACAGGGCGTCGACCTCGGCGGGAGGCAGCGCGGCGGTCGGCTCGTCGAGCACGAGCAGACGGATGCGGCCCGTGAACTGCTCCAATGCCCGCGCGATCGCGATGGCGGTTCGTTCGACGGGACGGAGATCGCCGATCGGGCGGTCGACCGACACGCCGACTCCCAGGCGGTCGAGCATCTCGCGGGTCCGCCGACGCTGCTCGCGCCAGCGGATCGTGTGCAGCGATGTGCGCGCGTACTGCCACGTCAACGCCATGTTCTCGACGGCCGTGAGCTCGTCGATCAGGCCCAGGTCCTGGTGCACGAAGCGCAAGCCACGGCGCGCCGAGTCACGGGGCGAGCCGAACGCGAGCTGCTCGCCGTCGATCTCGATCTCGCTGCCGCTGTCGGGCGTGTAGATCCCGGCGAGGATCTTGATGAGCGTCGACTTCCCCGAGCCGTTCTCGCCCAGCAGCGCGTGGATCTCGCCGTTGCGGATGCTGAACGCGACGTCGTCGAGCGCCCGCTGGCCGGGGAACGTCTTCGAGACGCGCTGGATGTCGACCGCGAGGTCGACGCGCTCGTCGGTGACGGCGACAGGTGACATCCGCGGCTCAGACCCCAGACGAGGCGTGTCGCTCACGACCACCGAACTGCGTGATCGCGATGGCGATGATGAGCGCGAGGCCCTGGAAGACGTCGGGCATCCAGCGGGGGGCACCGATCAGGAGCAGACCGTACTGACCGGTGCCGAGCATGAACACGGCCACGATCGTGCCCCACGCGTTGAAGCGCAGGTCGCGGAACTGCGTCGCACCGAGGAACACGGCTGCGAACGAAGGCAACAGGTACGGCGCTCCGGCACCCGGCGCCGCCGACGAGACCGAGCCGGCGAGCACCATGCCGGCGATGGCGGCGATCATCCCGCCGACCACGAAGGCCCCCGTCTGGAGAGCCTTGACGCGCAGGCCGGCCAAGCGGGCCGCGGGGGCGTTGAAGCCCGCGGCGTAGAGGAAGCGACCGACCTGGGTCTGCTCGAACAGCAGCCCGAGGATCACCATGATGACCAGCACATACAGCACGGGGCGCGTGAAGCCGAGAATCTGCGACGCGACGATGTCGAAGCTGAACTCGCCCGACAGTCGAGTCGAGCTGATGATCTGGTTGTCGGACACCCCGATCGCGACGGCCTCGACGATCCCCAGGACCGCCAGGGTGCCGATCAGAGACGGGATGCGCAGCACCACGACGACGATGCTGTTGACGAGTCCGACCACGGCGCCGCAGCACAGCCCGATGATCACGATGAGCCAGATCGGCAACGACGTCTCGGAGAGCAGCTTGGCGACGACGATGCCGGTGAGCGTCATCGTCGCGCCGACGCTCACGTCGAACACGCCGGCCACCAACGGCACGAGCACGGCGAGGGCCGCGATGCCAGTGATCGCGTAGCTGTTCGCGATCCCCTTGACGGTCTGGTCGCTGAGGAACAGCTCGGGCTCGAGCGCTCCGAACAGGATGATGATCGCGATCCAGAGGTAGATCGCACCGATGCGACGGGGCGACCACCACGCGACCTTGTAGTCCTTCGTCACCTCGACCGGCGGCGCGGCATCGTCGCCCGCCGACGATCCCGGGGTGGGGCCGTCTTCGACTGTCGTGGGGTTGCTCACGCGCGGCGTTGCTCCTCGTCGCGGATCCTGATCGGGCGAGCTCAGTAGGTGGCCACCGGGTTGACGGGGCTCCCCGTGCCGCCCTCGATGAGCAGGGGGTGCATGGCGAGGTGGAAGTCGGAGCGCCCGAGCTCCTGACCGAGCGCGAACGCGTCCTCGAGGTCGAGGTTGTCCACGAGCCAGAGGCCCATCGCGACGATCCCCACCGCGTGCACCGGCAGCACCGGGTCGTCGTAGCCCGACGGCACGACCTCTTGCGACGTGTCGCTGCCGATGATCGCGACGCGTCGTTCGTGGACCCAGGGAAGCGAGCCCACGTGCCATCCCGACTGCCCCACGGCCAGCATGTCCTCGTGGCCGAGCTCTCGCCGACGGCGTCCGTAGCCGGTGCGCAGGAACACCGCGTCACCTTCACCGACATCGACGCCCTGACGCTCCAGCGCCGCGTCGAGGTGCTCCGGGAACACGCCGAAGCCCGGCTCGAGCCAGTCCTTCCCCATCAGGCCGGCGATGTCGAGGATCACACCTCGCGTCGCGATCCCGTCACGGGCCGCGAGTACCGAGTGGACGAGCCCACCCGAGCGCGAGGTGACGAGGTCGGCGGGCCGGCCGTTGTACATCTGACCTCGCCACACGCTGTGGCAGAGCGAGTCGACGTGCGTGACCGTGAAGCCGTGGAAGGTGAGGCCGAAGTACTCGATCGGGCCCCACTTCGCCTGGTGCGGCGGGTCTTCCGGGTGGGCCTCCTCACCCGTGACGATCATGTAGCGCTGCGGCGCACCGAGGATCTGGTCGGGCGTCGCCTCGGTCGCGAGGACGAGCGAGCAGGAGGCGCTGCGACCTTCCTGCACGAGCGCCGCGGCCTCCCGACGCTTGGCGTCGGTGACGTAGTTGAGCGTGCCCGCTTCGTCGTCGGGGCCCCAGCGCCCCCAGTTCGACAAGGTCTCGAAGTACTCGAGCACCTCGTCGCTCGTGGGAGCGCTGGGGCCTGCCAACGTCATCTGCTCCTGCTGTCGCGGAGGACCCGATTCAGCTCCGGGCGTCCTTCCAGAGCGCCTTGTACTGCTTCTGGTAGTCCTTCACGACCGCGTACGGGGTCTCGAGCTGGTCGGCCGTCTTCGGCGTGACGATCCACACCGCACTCTTCGGCTGCTCCGGCTCGAAGTCGTCGCCGGCGAGGGCACGGGCGAGCACGTCGGCCGCCTGCCACATCGCGTCGGCCTGCTGCGTCATGACGATCGCCTTCACGATCGACCCGTCCTTGAGGTACTCGACGGTGGTCTCCGACGGGTACTGGCCGATGACCGGGATGTCGGTGATCCCCGCGGCGCGCAGCGCTTCGGGGAGGCCGAGCATCATGTTGCCCTCGTCCACGACGATGTAGTTGATGTCCGGGTTGCCTCGGAGCTCGGCGACGATCTGCTCGGGCAGGTCGGCACCGATCGCGGTCGCCGGCACGTCGAGCTTGTCGACCGGGCAGTCGGGGCACAGCTCTTCCATCCGCGCGTCCCAGCCGTTGGTGACGTCGCCCAGCGTCGGGAACGTCGACGACGTGACGAACAGGACGTTCGCGTCATCACCCTTCTTGGCGACGACCCAGTTCGCGAACTGGGCACCGATCTCCTCGGAGGTCGGCGTGCCGCTGAAGACCGCGGTGATGCCGTCACCCGGCGGATCGGCGACGAAGCCGTCGATCACCTTCGCGTCGTTCGAAGCGAGCGTCTGGAGCTCCTGCTCGAAGATCACGCGAGGGAAGCCGGTGGCGACGACCGCACCGGGCTCGGCGCGCACCGCACGCTCCCAGCCGGCCTTCACCTCTTCGGGCGTGAGCCCGATGTCGATCTTCTCCTGGTCCCAACCGAAGTAGTTGGACGCCTGCTGGAGCGGCGCGCCGAGCGTGGCGCAGTCGGGGATCCCGCACTCCATCCACGCGAGCTTGACGTCGCTCGGGACCGTGCCGTTGATCGGCGTCGTCGACGGGATCTCCGTCGGTCGCTTCGTCGCCGCCTTCACGGCCGCCTTGGCCTCGGACTGACCACTGCCGCCCTGGGCGACCGCGGTCGCCTGGGTGGCCGCGACCAGGCCGAACGTGGCCAGCGCCGCGAACACGATCGAGAGTCGGGACTTGCGTGTGATTGGCATCGCACTCCTTCTCGGAATGAAGAGCTCCCCCGAGACCGCACGGCGGCTGCCGGCGGCCGTCTTCTTTCTGGAAGGGCGTGGCGCGACGCATCGCTGCGACGCTCCGCTGCGACCGCGGCGACGGTCGTGCAGCCCGCTACGACATGCGTGTCGTGCGCCCCCCTGGTGCTGACAGCGGTCTGTCGCTGTGTGGTGCTATCAGTACGATGATTACTATAGTGGAAAAGATAGAAGCGATGTCAAGACGGCACCGATGCCGCACGGCGGGCGAGTCGCCTGCGTTCGCTGGTGAGGGGGGACGAGCGGTGGACGACCGGGGAGCGATCGAGAACCTCATGGCGCGCTACGCAGAGGCGCTCGACGGCGCGCGCTTCGATGAGCTCGGTCGCATCTTCGCCGGCGGCTCGGTGCACATCACCGGCGGGCCCCAGGACGGCAGCGAGGCGGCGGGCGAGGGCCCGGTCGCCGACCTCTACCGCTCGATCGTCGCGGTCGACGGGTCGGGCAGCCCGGGTACCCGCCACTTCCTCACCAACTTCGACATCGAGATCGACGACGCCGCGGGGACTGCGACCGGTCGCTCGTACTTCGCGGTGACGCAGGCGACCAGGACGCTGCCGCTGCAGATCGTGGCCTGCGGCGCGTACCACGACACCTACAAGCGCAGCGACGGCACGTGGGCGTTCGAGCGCCGACACATCGTCTGCGATCAGGTCGGGGAGCTGGCCGAGCACATGCTCTGACGGGTCACCCGGTTCCCCCCGGGTACCGCCGGTCCGGCCACCCTGCCCGGCCGGGCCGGCGGGTTCTCCCTCTCCTCCTCGACCGTGCCGCGGGATGCTCAGCCGTCCCCTTCGACCGTTCGCACCGCCGTCGCCATCGCGTCGACGATGCGCTCGAGCAGGGCGCGCGACGTCGCGAAGTTCAGGCGCACGCGCTGCTCCGAGCCGGGCCCGAAGGGCGCGCCGTCGCTGAGCGCGACGCGCGCCTGCCGGAGGAAGAAGGCACCCGGATCGTCGACCCCGAGCTCTGTGCAGTCGAGCCACCCGAAGTACGTGGCATCCGGCGGGCGATACGTGATGCTCGGGACCGAGGCCAAGAGGTCGGTGAGCGCACGTCGGTTGCCGTCGAGGTGCTCCCGGAGCGAACGGAGCCACGGGCCGCCGTCTCGGTACGCGGCGACCGCGGCCGCGACGCCGAGCGGCGTGGGGCCCGCGACCTGGAACACGGGGAGGGCTCGCCATCGCGCCGAGTCCTCGTGGTTCGAGGTGATGACCTGCGCGCACTTGAGGCCCGCGACGTTCCAGGCCTTCGAAGCCGAGGTGACCGTCACGCAGTGCTGCGCTGCGGTCTCGCTCACCATCGCATAGGGCACGTGTCGGTGACCGGGGTAGACGAGCGGCGCGTGGACCTCGTCGGCGATCACGCGAGCCCCGTGCGCGTCGACGATCGTGGCCAGCGCCGCGAGCTCGGCCTCGGGAGCACAGGTCCCGGTGGGGTTGTGCGGGTTGCAGAGCAGCACTGCGCGCGCGCCGACGCGAAGCGCGGCGCCGATCGCATCGAGGTCGAGGGTCCAGCGATCGACGTCGTCGATCATGGGCACCGGCACGACGCGGCGTCCCGAGAGCTCGACGATCTCGAAGAAAGAAAGGTGGATACGCGGGCGTGGGCACGACGACGTCTGCGCCCTGCGGCACCAGCACGTCGAGAGCCCCTCGGATGCCCACGAGCACATCGGCGACCGGGAACACGCGCGTCGGCGGTACCTCCCAGCCGTGCTCGCTCATCAGGAAGCCGGCGCAGGCCGTCGTCAGCTCGCTCAGGTCGGCCGAGACGTAGCCGAAGTCCTCCCGTTCGATCGCGTCGAGCAGCGCGGCGCGGATCGGCGGCGCGACGTCGAAGTCCATCTCCGCGACCCACGCTGCCAGCACGTCGGGCCCGTGGAGCGTCCACTTGACGGTGCGGCGCCGACGAAGGCGCTCGAGGTCGACGTCGAAGCTGTCCATGCGACGGGCTCAGTGTGACACCGCGTCGATCGCCCGGACCGTCGTCAGGGCGCCGGGTTACGGTCGTCGCCGATGAGCGGATCCGTGACCGACGCGTGGGAGGGCGACCGCGTCGCTCGGTGGCTGCGCCAGTCGGAGGTGCTGGAGGTCCAGCTCGCGCCCGTCGCCGATGAGCTGTTCGCGGCCGCCCGGCTCACACCTGGCGAGGTGGTGCTCGACGTGGGATGCGGCACCGGACCGACCACGCGCCGCGCCGCCGAGCAGGTGGGCCCGGCGGGTCGAGTGACCGGTCTCGACATCTCGGTCGAGATGCTCGACGCCGCGGCGAGCTCGCCCCTCGCGGCAGGAGCGGCGCCCGTCGAATGGCTCGCGTCAGACGCGGTCGAGTGGACGCCCACGCAGCACACCTACGACGTCGTGATCTCGCGCTTCGGTGTGATGTTCTTCGCCGACCCGGTGCGCGCCTTCACGAACCTCGCACGCGCGACACGGCCGTCGGGCCGACTGGCGATGACGACGTGGGCGCGACGCGGCGAGTCGGAGCTCTTCGCGGTGCCGCTGGCGGCCACCCTGGGCGCGCTCGGGCGCGTCGAGTCGGGACTGCCCGACGACGAAGGCCCGTTCTCGTTGCACGACGCCGACGCGATCGCCGCGGCGTTGGAGCCAGCCGGCTGGCACGAGCTCGAGGTCGCCGCCCACCGACTCGACCTCCCCTTCGCCGGTGGCCTCGATCCTGCCGCCGCGGCGGCGGTCGCCCTCGACGTCGGGCCGACCCGGCTCGTCACGGCCGAGATCGACGACGACGCTCGTGCGCGCGTGGTGCAGGCGATCACCGAGGCGTTCACCGAGCACGTCGACGGCGCCGGACGCGTGGTGCTGGGCGGCACGGTCCTCGTCACGACCGCGGTTCGACCCGACTGAGCCCGAACCGCACCACGGCTACGTTCGCGAGACCACGAACAGGAGCGCGCACATGGGGTGGGACTTCTCGACCGAGCCCGAGTTCCAGACGAAGCTCGACTGGGTCGACGACTTCTGTCGCGAGAAGGTCGAGCCGCTCGAGCACGTGTTCCCGTACGCCATCCGCTCACCCGACCCGGTGGTGAAGGCCTACGTCCGCGAGCTCCAGCAGGAGGTCAAGGACCAGGGCCTCTGGGCGATCTTCCTCGACGAGGAGCTCGGCGGCCCCGGCTTCGGCCAGCTCAAGCTGGGCCTCCTCAACGAGGTGATCGGTCGTTACCCGTCGGCGCCGCAGATGTTCGGTGCGGCCGCGCCCGACACCGGCAACATGGAGATGCTCGCCGCGTACGGCACCGAGGAGCAGAAGCAGCGCTGGCTCGTCCCGTTGCTCAACCAGGACATGTTCTCGGCCTACTCGATGACCGAGCCCCAGGGCGGGAGCGATCCCAACCTCTTCAGGACGCACGCCATGCGCGACGGCGACGAGTGGGTCATCAACGGCGAGAAGTGGTTCACGTCGGCAGGTCGAGTGGCCGACATCCTCTTCGTCATGTGCACCAACGGGATGTTCGTGGTGCCGCGCGACACGCCGGGCGTCGAGATCATGCCCGAGCCGCGCAACCACAACCACATCATCTACCGCGACGTCCGGGTTCCTCTCGATCACCTGCTCGGCCCGGAGGACGGCGCGAAGGTGCTCGCCCAACGACGGCTCGGGGGTGGGCGCATCCACCACGCGATGCGCACGATCGCACAGTGCAAGCTCGCGTTCGACATGATGTGCGAGCGCGCGCTCTCGCGCGAGAGCCATGGGAAGATCATCGGCGAACACCAGATGGTGCAGGAGAAGATCGCCGACTCCTACGCCTCCATCCGCATGCTGCGTCTGTTCGTGCTCGAGACCGCGTGGAAGATCGACAACACCTCCACGCAGGAGGCCCGCACCGACATCGCCGCGGTCAAGTTCACGATGGCGAAGGTGCTGCGCGAGGTCTCCTACAACGCCCTTCACATCCTCGGCTCGCTCGGCACGACCGACCTGACCCCGATCCAGGCGATGTACGCGGCCGCGCCCACGATGGGCATCGCCGACGGCGTCGACGAGGTCCACAAGGCCACGGTCGCGCGGCGGGTGCTCAAGGAGTACCGCCCGCACGAGGGCTACTGGCCGACCGAGTACCTCCCGGCGAAGCGCGAGGAGGCCTGGAAGAAGATGCAGCCGGTCCTCGACGCCCGACCCGACCTCGCCGCGGCCGCGGAGCGCTACAAGGAGTACGTCGCCCGCCGTCGACGCTGACCCCGGCTCCGGGGCGACGGCACTCGAGCGCTGGGCGCGGCCCCGTCCGAGGCGCGAGACTCACCCGCCGTGGCCGGGCTCCGACGACGCCGCAGGAAGACCACCGCACCGCGACGAGCCTCGTCGTGGTCCGATTGGGCGCCGATGGTGCTCCTGCTCGCGGGCTACCTCTCGTCGGGCTGGGTGGCGCGCAAGCTGCGCCGGCCGGTCCAGATGAAGAGCATCGCCGAGCTCGAGCGGCGAGCGTTCAACGACAAGCTGCCGACGGTCGAGCTCCAGGAGCGGCTCTACGCGAACCGGCGCATCGGCTGGTGGAGCGTCCCGATCACCGCGATCTACCTCTCGCACTTCGTCGTGCCGTACGCGTGCGCAGCATGGCTGCACCGTCACGATCGGGAGCGCTGGCGCCGGTGGAACCGCGACTTCGCGCTCGTCAGCGTCGCCGGTCTGATCACCTACGTCGCGCTGCCGAGCGCACCACCGTGGATGGCGTCCGAGGACGGCGTGATCGAGCCGGTGGAGCGAACGTCGGGTGACGGGCTCGAGCTGTTGGGTCTGAAGCGAGTCCAACAGCTGCTCGACTTCGGCCAGGCCAACTCCAACACGGTGGCCGCGATGCCGTCGATCCACGCGGCCCACGCGCTCTTGGTGCCACTCGTCTTCTCCGACGTGTCGCCCGCGATGCGCACCGCGCTGGCGCTGTACCCGCTCGCGATGGGCGCGACGCTGGTCGTGACGGGCGAGCACTACGTGGTCGACGTCGCGCTCGGCTTCGCCTACACCTTCGCCGCGCACGCCATCACCGCCGGGTGATGCCGGAGGTCAGCCTTCCCGCACGATCACGCCGGCTCGACATGACTCCAGCGCATCCCGCCGCGACGAAGGTGCGATCGTCAGGAGATCGGTGACCAACGCGTCGATGCGACGCTCCACCTGCACCTGATCTCGGCCGGCGCGTCGGATCTCGGTGAGCGCGAGGTCGACGACGTCGTCCCAGGTCGGGCGCGGCTCGACGAACCGGATGGTCCCGTCGTCATCACGATGCTCGCCGCTGCGGAAGCGTCGGGTCACGATCCGCCTGAGGAGGTCGTGCAGCTGGTCGAGGCATTGCACAGCCGTCGTCGGGTCGTGGATCCCCGGCGACAGCGCGCGGAGCGCGACGTCGGCCAGCTGGCGCACACCGAACAGCGGGTCCTGCTCCAGCGTGCGATCCGAGCCCATCGGCACGGCCGCCCGGAGAGCGGGCTCGTCCAGGTCTTCGCGCCCAGCCCCGACCGCGACGAGGATCACCCCACCGGTCGGGATGAAGTCGCCCGGCGCCACCGCCGCGTCGAGACGGAGCGCCGCCGACCGCGCGGCCTCGACGAGACGCGGATGGTCGAAGCCGAGCACGTAGCCGGGACGATCCGCCACGAGCACCGTCTCGCGACGCGCCCGCGCCTCCTCGATCACTGCCGACGCCACCTCCTCGTCCGGATCGGCCAGGAGCTGGTCGAGGCAGCGGCGCGTCTCGTCTCCGATGGTCTGGATGATGCGCGACGCCCGGATCGACTGCGCGATCTCGTGGACGTAGACCACGAACATCACGAGGCTGAACGCCAGGACGACGAACGCCATGCTGATCGAGAGCCGTGGAACGAAGGCGGCTTCGTCGACCGTCTCGCTCCTCACCCCGCGCAGGACCAGCAGCGCGTACACGAACGCGGCGATGAACGACCCGAGCGCCAGCTGGGTGCGACGGTCGCGGAGGAAGTTGCGCAGCACGCGCGGCGAGTACTGCGAGCTCGCGAGCTGCAGCGCCACGATCGTCACGGAGAAGACGACACCGGTGAACGCGATCATCGAGGTGGAGATGGCCGACAGCACGTCGCGCGCACCGTCGGGGCCGCCTCCGAAGCCGAGGGGCAAGGTCTCGACAAGATCGGACTGGTCGAGCGCGCGCATGCCTGCCCACAGCGCCACCGCGGCCAGAGCGCAGAGAGCCGGGACGAACCAGAGGCTCGTCCGCACCGACTCACGGGCGCGGATCAGTGAGGGCATCCGACCGACGTTCGCTCCGTCATCGCCGACGCCTTACCCATCGGGGCGTGCGATGACACCAGCGTCACCGCACGCGCCTCACCCCAGATCGAAGCGATCGAGGTTCATGACCTTGTCCCAGGCGGCGACGAAGTCGCGCACGAACCGCTCTTCGCCGTCGTCGGCTGCGTAGACCTCGGCCACGCCACGGAGCTGCGAATGCGAGCCGAACACGAGGTCGACGGCGGTTGCCGTCCACCGCACGTCCCCCGACTCGCGGTCACGACCCTCGTACACGTGCTCCGCCGATCCGGACGTCTGCCACTCCGTGCCCGGATCGAGCAGGTTGACCAGGAAGTCGTTCGTCAGCGATCCGGGACGATCGGTGAGCACCCCGGTCGTCGCGCCTCCGTGGTTGGCTCCGAGCACCCGCATGCCCGCCACCAGGACGGTCATCTCCGGCGCGGTCAGCGACAGCAGGTTCGCGCGGTCGAGCAGCAGCGTCTCGGGCGAGAGCTTCTCCCCCGCCGGGAGGTAGCTGCGGAAGCCGTCGGCCCGGGGCTCGAGCACCGCGAACGACTCCGCGTCGGTCTGCTCCTGGGAGGCATCGGTCCGGCCCGGCGCGAACGGGACGACGACGTCGTGACCCGCCTCCGTGGCCGCCCGCTCGACGGCCGCACAGCCGCCCAGCACGATCACGTCGGCGAGCGACACGCGCTTGCCTCCGGTCTGCGAGGCGTTGAAGTCCCGCTGGACCCGCTCGAGCGCCTCGAGCGCGGCCGCGAGCTCCGCGGGCTCGTTGACGTCCCAGTCCTTCTGTGGTGCCAGGCGGACGCGGGCACCGTTGGCGCCGCCGCGCTTGTCGGTGTCGCGGTAGCAGGCAGCTGCCGCCCATGCCGTCGCGACGAGCCGTGGCGCCGACACCCCCGAGTCGAGGATCTGCGCCTTCAGCGCGGCGACGTCGGCGTCGTCGATCAGGTCGTGGTCGACGGCCGGGACCGGGTCCTGCCACAGCTGCGGCTCGGGGACCCACGGGCCGAAGTAGCGCGACACCGGGCCCATGTCTCGGTGCAGCAGCTTGTACCACGCCTTGGCGAACGCATCCGCGAGCTGCTCGGGGTTCTCGAGGAACCGTCTCGAGATCGGCTCGTACACCGGGTCGACGCGCAACGCCAGATCGGTCGTCAGCATCATGGGCGCGTGGCGCACCGATGCGTCGTGCGCGTCGGGGACCGCATCGGCGCCGGCGCCGTCCTTCGGCTTCCACTGCTTCGCGCCGGCGGGGCTCTTGGTCAGCTCCCACTCGTAGCCGAACAGCGTCTCGAGGTAGCTGTTGTCCCAGGTGATCGGCGTGGGCGTCCACGCACCCTCGAGCCCGCTGGTGATCGTGTCGGCGCCCTTGCCGCTCCCGAAGGAGCTGATCCACCCGAGTCCCTGGTGCTGCACCGGACAGCCCTCGGGCTCGGGCCCGACCAGGTCGGGGTCACCGGCGCCGTGGCACTTGCCGAACGTGTGGCCGCCGACGATGAGCGCGACGGTCTCCTCGTCGTTCATCGCCATGCGCGCGAAGGTCTCGCGGATGTCGCGCGCGGCGGCGAGCGGGTCGGGGTTGCCGTTCGGCCCCTCCGGGTTCACGTAGATGAGGCCCATCTGCACCGCCCCGAACGGACCGGTGAGCTCCCGGTCTCCTGAGTAGCGCTCGTCGCCGAGCCAGGTGTCCTCGGGACCCCAGAAGACCTCCTCGGGCTCCCAGATGTCCTCGCGCCCGAACGCGAAGCCGAACGTCTCGAAGCCCATCGACTCCAGGGCACAGTTGCCGGCGAACACGAGGAGGTCGGCCCACGAGAGCTTCGACCCGTACTTCTGCTTCACCGGCCAGAGGAGACGGCGCGCCTTGTCGAGGTTCGCGTTGTCGGGCCAGCTGTTGAGCGGCGCGAAGCGCTGGGCACCGTCGCCGGCACCTCCTCGCCCGTCGGCGATCCGGTACGTGCCGGCCGCGTGCCACGACATGCGGATGAAGAGCGGTCCGTAGTGGCCGTAGTCGGCGGGCCACCAGTCCTGCGACGTCGACATCACCTCGAAGATGTCCTGCTTCAGCGCCTCGACGTCGAGCGACGCCACCGCCGACCGGTAGTCGAAGTCGGGGCCCATCGGGTTCGACCGCGGCGAGTGCTGGTGCAGCACCGAGAGGTCGAGCTGCTCGGGCCACCAGTCGCGGTTGGTCCGCGGCCGGGTCGGCTCGGGCGTGGGGGACGGGATCGCCGGGTTCTCGCTCTCGCTGCGGTCGGGCACGTCCGCCTCCTCTGCTGCTCGCGGTTCGCTCGCGGTGCTTCCTCGTGGGCGCCCATCATCCGCGGTGTGCGAGCGATAAGGGAAGGACACACATCTTGTAGTCTCGATAGTCTCACGTTATGGCCGATCCGACGCTCCAGCAGCTGCGCTACGCCGTCGCCGTCGCCGATGCGCTGCACTTCGGCCGGGCGGCGCAGGCGTGCTTCGTCAGCCAGCCCGCCCTGAGCGCGCAGATCCGCGCCCTGGAGTCGCGCCTGGGCGTCCAGCTCTTCGAGCGGTCGAGCCGCGGCGTGCTGGTCACCGCGGCCGGAACGCAGATCATCGATCGCACGCGGCGCATCCTCGGCGACGTCGACGACCTGCGCCACGTGGCAGCCGCAGCAGGCGGCGACCTCACCGGACGGCTGCGCCTCGGGGTCATCCCCACGATCGCGCCCTACGTCCTCCCCAACGCGGTCCGCCAGATCTCCGAGTCGCACCCCGGCCTCGAGCTCTACCTGCGTGAGGATCGCACCGAGCCGCTCCTCGCGCAGCTGCTGGCGGGCGAGCTCGACGTGCTCCTGCTCGCGCTGCCGCTGCACCGCGCCGGGGTCGAGGAGCTCCCGCTCTACGACGAGCCGTTCCTGCTCGCGGTGCCCGAGTCGCATCCGCTCGCGCAGCGCCGTCGATGCGCGACGACCGCGCTGGCCGAGGAGCGACTCGTGCTGCTCGAGGAAGGGCACTGCCTGCGCGACCAGGCCCTCGCAGTCTGCGAGCTCGCGGGCCACGACGGGCGCGCCGAGATCCAGGGCACGAGCCTTCCCACGGTCCTCCAGATGGTGCACGCGGGGCTCGGCGTGACGCTCGTGCCCGAGAGCGCGATCGCGCGGGACGTCCACCCCGACGAGGGCGTCGCGCTGCTGGAGCTCGAGCCCGAGCATCCGACCCGCAGCGTCGGGCTCGCGTGGAGAGCTTCGTCGGCGCGCGAGGCGACCTACCGCGTGCTCGGCGAGCTCATCGCGTCCGCGGCGGACGAGGTCATGCCCCACCACGCACGGCGCAGCCCGGCGGGCTGACCGCCGGGATCGTCCGGCGGGATCACGACGCCCGCCCCGAGCGCTTCCCGTCGGTGATCGACGGCGTCAGGTGGGTGGGCTCCACCAGGTACTCGGGCGCGGTCTGCTCGATCTGCGAGGCGGCGCGCGCCCGGATCCTCGCCGCCTGCTCGTCGTTGGGCACGGAGATCCAGAACGTGTCATCGCGGATCCCCTGGACGCAGAGGTCGGCCACCTCCTCGAGCGGCGCGAAGGTCAGCTCGAGCCCGGCGGCCTCCATGCGCTCGCGGAGCGGGGTGAGGCTGTCGCGCCCCTCCTTCGGCGGCGCACCCGGTCGGTCGAAGCGCTCGGGTCGGTTCGCGCCCGGACGCCAGATCCCGGTGTCGAGCATGCCGGGCGTCCGCGTCGACGGATACAGGAGCGAAGCGCTCACGTTCGCGTCGATCGCGCGCAGCTGCGCCCACAGGCACTCGGTGATCGTCGTGACGCTCGACTTCGTCGCCGCGTAGATCGCGCTGTTCGCGATCGGCGTGAAGCCGCCGTTGCCCGACGTCGTGTTGACGACGTGACCCTCCACACCCTGCTCCAGCATCGTCGGGAGGAACGCGTGCATCCCGTTGACGACACCGAACACGTTCACATCGAAGCTCCACCGCCAGTCGTTGAGGTGGTGCTCCCAGATCGCCCCCTCGGAGCCCGAGCCGATGCCGGCGTTGTTGCACAGCAGGTGGACCGCGCCGTACGCCTCGAGCGTCGCGTCGCGGAGCTGCTCGACCGACTCGAGCGAGGTCACGTCGGTGACGACGCCGGTCACGTCGCACCCGTCGTCGCGCAGCTCTCCAGTGGTGCGCTCGACGAGATCGGGGACGACGTCGGCGATCACGGCTTGCATGCCCTCGGCACAGAACCGTTCGACGAGCGCGCGGCCGATCCCCTGTCCGGCGCCGGTGACGACCGCGACCTTGCCGGCGAGCTCCTTCATCGGGCGTGCTCCTTCGAGTTGCAGCGGACGGTGGTCCCGACCATGCACCCGCTCGGTGACGACGGGGATGTGGTCGAGCGTTCTAGTCTCCCGCGATGGCAGGCCTTCGCGTCACCGTGGTCACGCTCGCGGTCGGGCTGATGGTGGGCACTCCAGTCGTCGCCGGCGCCGGCGAGACGGCGGGTGCACCCGATGCGGGTAGCACGTTCCAGGGCACTGCCCCGCGCGTGTCGGTCGACCTGACCGTCCTCGCACCCGACTCGGACGGGGGTGCCCAGGTCCGCGCGCTCGTCGCGATCGAGTGCCCCGACGACGGCGACGGCACGCCGGCGGGCCTCGAGGACGTCGTCGGTGGCCGCGTCGCGCCCGACGGGACGTTCGCGATCTCGGCTCGGGTCTCCGGCCCGGCCGAGGGCCTCCAGAGCTTCGGGAACGTGCGCCTCCGCGGGACCTTCACCGACACGGGGCTCGACGCCACGATCCGCTACGAGCTGACCGAAACCGACGACGCGGACGAGGTGATCGACGAGTGCGAAGCGGGACCGGTGCCGGTCGACTTCGAGACCGGGCCGGTCGATCCCGGGCTCGCGCTCGTGCAGGCGGCCATCCCCCTCGTGAAGCCGGCCAACCCCCACTATCTCGCCGCGACTGCGACGACCGGGACCGACGTCGTCGTCGCGATCCGCACGAGCGAGTTCAGCGACGACCGCACGACGCTGCTCCTGCGCATCGATCCCGAGACGAACGAGATCGTGCGGAGGCGCACCGTCGACGACGACCTCTGGGGCCTGGTGGCGGTCGACGATCGGCTGTTCGGCATCGACGTGGTGGACGGTGACGTGGTGCCGATCGACCCGAGCTCGCTCGAGACCGACGACGCCATCGACGTCGCCGAGGACGGCGACCCCGGCGAGCTGCGAGCCGACTCGGCAGCGTTGTGGCCCCGCGGCGCGGCGCTCGACGGTGCGCTCTGGGTCTCGGCGTCGCGCGACCGCGAGATCTTGCGCATCGATCCCGAGCGAGGTGAGGTCGACGGTCGGGTCGACGTCGAGCGCTCCCCCACGAACCTCGCGGCCGGTCCGGCCGGGCTCTACGCGGAGACCGAAGGTGACGGTGGCAACATCGTGCGCGTCGACCCGACGACCATGCAGGTCGCGGCGTCGTCGACGCCCCGACCGAGCATCGACGGCGTCGTCGCCGACGACTCGCAGGTGCTGACCACCGACTACGACCCCGACAGCGAGGTCAGCACCGTCGTGGCCCTCGACCCGAGCACGCTCGAGCCGACGAGCTCACGCGAGTACGACCCGGCCCCCGAGCTGGTGATCGCCGCGCCACCGGGCAGCTGGGGGCTCCAGTACGAGCGGCCGGTCGACGTCATCGTGGCCCTGGGCCCCGACCTCGCCGAGGTCGCCCGGGTCGTCGCGATCGAGCCGGGCGACGGCGAGACCCAGGCCGCGGCCGGGTTCGGCGCGGTGTGGATCTACGACGAGGGCCTGCGGCTGCTCTACCGCATCTCCAGCACCTGACGGCGCCGGCCCCGACACCGTCGGCGACCTGGGATACGTTGCGCGCGTGACGGGTGGCGGCGTGATGCGCCCCGACGAGCCGCATCTCGGGCCGAGCGCCATCACCGTCGGGTGCGTCAACTTCGAAGCCGTCGCCCGGGACAAGTCGGCGACCCTCGATCGGATCGTCGACTGGATCGCCAGGGCAGCGGGACGCGGCTGCGACCTCGTGATCTTCCCCGAGCTCGCGCTCAACACCTGGGGCCGCTGCGACGAGTGCGCGGCGGAGCATCGGCCCTGCGAATGGCACCTCGGCGAGGCCGAACGAGCCGACGGACCGTCCTGCGCAGTGATCGCCCAAGCCGCGCGGGACGACGACATCCACGTGATCTACGGCTTCGAGGAGGCTGACGCCCACGACCGCGCAGTGATCTACAACTCCGCGAACGTCGTCGCGCCGAGCGGGCTCGTCGGCACGTACCGGAAGCTGCACCTCGGCATCCCGCTGGAGACGGATCGGTTCACTCCGGGCGATGCGCTGCCGGTCTTCGAGACCGACCTCGGACCGATCGGGATCTCGATCTGCTACGACTTCTACAACAACCCGGAGCTGTGCCGGGTGCTCGCGCTCAAGGGCGCGCGGCTCCTCGTCAACCCGACCGGCCGCTCCGACCTGCCACGCGCGCGCGAGAACCTCGAGCAGGCGACGTTGGTTCGGGCCCAGGAGAACCTGGTGTTCGCCGCATCGGCCAACCGCGTCGGCGACAGCCACGGACCGCCGACCTGGGCGGGCGGCAGCGTGATCGGCGGACCCGAGTTCCCCGGCTTCCCGGTGACGCTCGCCCGCGCCGGTGCGGGCGAAGAGCTGATCACCGCCCACCTAGACTTCACCGAGCTCGCGAAGTGGTACGACTGGCTGCCGTGGCGCGAGTGGCGCGCCGGTCCGCAGCAGCCGATCACGCGACTGGTCGCCGACGAGCTCGGCCGACTGGGCGCCGAGCCGTGAGCTCGCGCACTGACCTCCTCGTCGAACCTCTGCGTCCCGTCACCGACGACGAGGTCGAGCAGCTCTGGGCCGACGGCGTCGTCGTCCTGCGCGGGATCCTGCCGACCGCGTGGCTGGACGTGCTGGCCGAACCGCTGGAGCAGACGATCACGTGCGGCGATGCGGCCGATCTCGGCTCGATCGCGGGCGCCGAGCCCGGCACCGCCGGGTTCAACGCCGGCGTCGACCACTGGCGGCGAGACGACGCGTTCGCCGCGTTCGCGCTCCGTTCACCGCTCGCACCGATCGTCGCCGACCTCCTGCGGAGCGACCGCGTCGTCCTGTGGGAGGACAGCGTGCTCGTGAAGGAGGCGGGCACGCCGTTCGAGACGCGCTTCCACACCGATGCCGCGTACTTCCACTGCGAGGGAGAACAGCTCTGCACGGTGTGGGTGCCGCTCGACGCGGCGACCCCCGAGAGCGGCATGGTCCGCTGGGTGCGCGGCTCGCACCGGCTCGGTGACGAGTACCGCCCGAACCTGTTCGTCACCGACGCGCCGATCGACGGCACCGAGGGCTGTCTCGTTCCCGACGTAC
>CAZCUD010000020.1:0-61327 GCA_964501785.1 uncultured Bifidobacteriaceae bacterium | reverse complement strand
GCGCCGAGGCGGCCCTTGTTGGGCGTGCCGTCGAGCGTGCAGAGCGCGTCGTCGAGCATGCGCTGGTCTTCTGCCTCCAGCCCGAGGACGACCTCGGCGATCTCGGTGTTGACGTGCTCGACCGCCGCGCGCACGCCCTTGCCGCCGTAGCGGTCGTCGCCGTCCCGCAGCTCCACCGCCTCGTGCGCGCCGGTGCTCGCCCCGCTCGGCACCGCGGCTCGCCCGGACGCGCCCGACAGCAGGGCGACCTCGACCTCGACGGTCGGGTTGCCGCGGGAGTCGAGGATCTCCCGGGCGAGGATCTCGGCGATGGCGCTCACGGATGCTCCAGGCTCTCGGCCGGCCCGTCGGGCCGCCGTTCGAACGGTGATGTTGCCAGTGTGGCCAGAGTGACGAAACGGGACAACGACACTAGTGCCCGGAGCCCCTGATCGGGAGGGACCCCTTCCGGGCCGTCCGCCCGTATCCTGGCCCGGTGACCACGGCCGAGCAGGGCGCCGACGAGGAGCTCTTCCTCAACCCCTACGAGCCCGGCTTCTTCGACCGCCCCTACGACCAGTACCGCCGCCTCCGGGAGCGCCGCCCGGTCCACCAGAGCCCGCTCGGGCCGTGGACTCTGACCCGCTACGACGACTGCTCCCGGCTCCTGCGCGACCCGAGCCTGTCGGTCGACGAGCAGCACAGCGCCTACAACGGGCGCGACGAGCTGTTCGCGTCGGCCGGCGTCGAGCGGCGCAACCGCGGCACCCGCGCCATCCTCAACATCGATCCACCCGACCACACGCGCATCCGCCGGCTGGTGAGCAAGGCGTTCACACCCCGCCGGATCGAAGCACTGCTCCCGCACGCGCAGCATCTGGTCGACGGGATGCTCGACGAGGCAGCCGATCGCGGCGAGATGGACGTCATCGCCGACCTGGCGTTCCCGCTTCCGTTCGCGGTGATCTCGGAGATGCTCGGCATGCCCGAGGCCGACAGCCTCCAGCTGCGCGAGTGGTCGCACACGCTGGTGAAGTCGCTCGAGCCGCTGACGTCACCCGAGGAGCTCCCCGGGATGATGGCCGCGTCCGATCACATGGTCGCCCACGTCGACGCGGCGATCGAGTGGAAGCGACGAGAGCCGGCCGACGACCTCCTGTCGGCGATGATCGCCGCCGAGGAAGCGGGTGATCGCCTCGACGCCGACGAGCTGCGCGACCAGGTCATCCTGCTCTTCCTCGCCGGTCACGAGACGACGGTCAACCTCATCGGCAACGGCACCTTGGCGCTCCTGCGCAACCCCGACCAGCTCGCGCTGCTGCGCGCCCGGCCCGACCTGATCGGCAACGCGATCGAGGAGCTCCTCCGCTACGACTCGCCCGTGCAGTTCACCCGGCGCATCGCGCTGGCGCCGCTCGAGATCGACGGGCAGGTGATCGAGGCCGGCTCGTTCATCTTCACGATGCTGGGCGCGGCCAACCACGATCCGGAGCACTTCGGCCCCGACGCCGACGAGCTCGACATCACTCGCCGCGACGCGCCGCACCACATCTCGTTCGGCGGCGGCATCCACCACTGCCTCGGCGCCGTGCTCGCCCGCGCGGAAGCGCGGATCGCGGTCGGGTCGCTCGTGGCACGGTTCCCGGAGCTCGCGCTCGCGACCGACGCGCCGGCCTGGAACGGGCGCCTGGTGCTGCGCGGCCTCGACGCGCTGCCCGTCAGCCTGCGCTGACGCCCGCGTCAGCGGGTGGTGCGAACGGGCGTCGGCTCGGCGCGACGGTTGCGGACCGCGCGCACGACGAAGGGCGCGGCCACGCAGCCCGCCACCGCGACTCCGGTGATGCCGAAGGTGATCGCGGAGGAGAGGTTGATGGAGGCGTCCTCGGACGCCGTCGCCTGCTCGGCGGGCCGCTCGTCGGGACCGCGCACGAGACCGATCGTGACCGCGAGCAAGAGCGGCAGCGCCATCAGCGCCACGACGATCAGCACGAACCGGGCAGAGCGCCGGCGGGGCTCGCTCACGCCGTGCAGTCTCGCGCCGCTCAGCCGCCGGCTTCGAGCCAGAGCGCCCCGACGGCCTCGTGGTCCAGGCGGTGCAGGTCGAGCCCCCGGTCGCGGGCCAGCACCTCCATCGCCTCGAACCGGTCGCGGAACCGGGCCGCCCACCCCCGCAGCGCCGACTCGGTGTCGAGGCCGAGCGCCCGGGCGAGGGCCACGGCGGCGCTGAGCAGCTCGCCGAGCACCGCCTCCGAGCCGTCGTCGGCCCCGGTCCGCAGGGCGCTGACCGCGCCGTCGATCCGTCGCAACGACTCGTCCACGTCCCCCGGGTCGAGCCCGACCGAAGCCGCCTTGCGGTACAGCTTGTGCGCGTAGAGCAGCGAAGGCAGACCGGGCGTGATGCTCGCGACGATCGACTCCGTGCCCTTCTCGTCCTTCTTGATCTGCTCCCAGTTGGCCATCACCGCGTCCGACGAGTCGGCATCGGACATCGCGTCGCCCGGCTCGCCGAACACGTGGGGATGGCGGCGCACCAGCTTGTCGTGGATCCCGCGCGCGACGTCGGCCATGTCGAACGCACCCGCCTCCTCGGCGAGCACGGCGTGGAAGATCACCTGGTACAGCAGGTCGCCGAGCTCGTCGACGAGCGCTACGTAGGCCGGGTCGTCGGCCGCGACGTCCTCCGGAGCGCGTGCCGGGAGCCCCTCCACCGCTTCGACCACCTCGTAGCTCTCCTCGAGCAGGTAGCGCGTCAAGGAGTGATGCGTCTGCTCCGCGTCCCACGGGCAGCCGCCGGGCCCACGCAGTCGCTCGGCGAGCGCGAGCAGCCGGGCGAGCTCGTGCGTGGCGTTCGCCTCCGAAGCCGGCACCGCAAGCGCGGTCAGGTGGTCGGGCGTGACGACGCGGTCGAGGTCGGCGAGCGCGACCTCGACGACGCTCTCGTCGTGCAAGCCGAGACGCTGGAGCACGGTGATCGGCGCTTCGGGAGGGAGCACCTCGAGGAGCGCGAGCTTCACGTCGGACAGCACGAGCGACGTGTCGCACTGCGCGACGAGCACCGGGGACGAAGGGTCGAGCCGTGCGCGGTCGAGCGTCCGGGCATCGACGAGCCGGGCACCGGTCGCCATGGGATCGATGCCGAGGCGCGCCCACGCGAGGTCGGCGAACGACAGGCCGGGGACGACGTCGAGCACGATCTCCCCGCGCGCAGCCGCGTCGCGGAGCAGCTCGACGGTGCGCTCCGCCACCGCGGGGTTGCCGGGCACCGCGTAGGCGACCCGCTCGTGCTCGGCCGCCGCGGCGACGAGTGCGGCGACGATGGCCCGGTAGCAGTCGTCGAGGTCGTGAGCGGCGTCGTAGAGCGGGTCGAACGACTCGAGCGCGACTCCGTCGCCGGCGAGGTCGTCGATCGCGGGATGGCGTGCCGTGCGGGTGAAGCGCACCTCGCTGCCGACGAGCGCGGCGCGCGCCGCGGGGAGCACGAGGGAGCCGTCACCCGGACCGAGGCCCACGACGACGACGCGTCCCGGCGAAGCCGGCATGTCAGCCGTTCGCGGCAGCCGCTTGCCCGCGGATGGCCGGCGGGAGGACCTGCCCGTTGGGCGCGTCCCAGATGCCGAAGCGCTCGTTCACGTCGACCGACTCGCCCCGGGCCCGACCGAGCACGAGCTCGAGCGCGACGCGCTCGACGTCGGCGGTCGGCGGTTGGTCGCTGACGAGCACCAGATGGGTGCCGAACTCGGTGGTGAACGGCTCGGACACCTCGCCGATCGGCTGCTCGGCGGCCACCGTCGCGAAGGGCTCGACGAAGTCCTGGCCGTCGAGGCAACCGAGCGCCCCGCCCTGCGCGGCCGAGCCCTGGTCGAACGACCGGCGTTCGGCGACGTCGGCGAAGTCCTCGCCCGCGGCCAGCGCCGCCTGCACCTCGGCCGCATCGGCGTCGCTCTCGACGAGGATGTGGGACACGTACCGGCCCGAAGGGCACTGCTCGGCGAGCGCGGCCTCGAGCGCCGGCGTGGGATCGTCGGTCAGGTCGCGCTCGAGCACCACCACCGCGGTCCAGCGGTCGACCAGGCGCTGCTGGAACCAGTCGGGGAGGTCGCGGAAGACGTTCGCGCCGCCCACCGACTCGGCGGCGAGGCTTCGCCCCCGGCGGCGATCGGCCGCGGTCTCGTCGAGCCCGCGATCCTCGACCTCGCGCCGAGCGATCTCCTGGCTCACCACGAGCGCGAGCCAGCCGGCACCGATGTCGGCCGTGACCGATCCGTCGTGGCTCGAGAGGGCCGGCGCGCCTGCGCTCTCGATCGCGGTGCGGAGCGTCTCGTTCTCCGCGAGCGCGCGCAGCTCGTCCTCCAGGTCGGTGCGCGAGATCTTCGTGTCGCCGATCGTGGCCGCGGACGGAGCGTCGGTCGCCACGAGCGCGACGACGCCGGCGACCGACGCGACAACGAGCGCGACGACGAGGATGATGGCGACGATCTGCTTCATCGGGGGAGCCTCACGAACGGGTGATCCACGAGTGGGTGCCTCACGACGCTCGGGACTCTACCGGGACCGGTTCGGGATCCTCGGGCGGCACCAGCTCCCGCAGCAACGCCACCAGCTCGTCGGCCACGTCGTCCGGTGACGCCTTCAGGGGGACGAGCGCGTCCTCGCTGCCGACCTTCGCGCCCGGGGCGAGCCGGGTCAGGCGCGCCTGCTTCGACGCCGGCAGGTCGAGCCCGCGCACCCGGGCCGCACCACCGCTCACGTTGACGCTGGTGATGCCGAGGCGGACGCACTCGGCACGCAAGCGAGCGGCTGCGAGCAATGCCTCGGCAGCCGGCGGTGGAGGGCCGTACCGGTCTTCCCACTCCTCGCGCACATCGTCGACGTCGCTCGGCTGGGTCACCGCCGCCAGTCGCCGGTAGGCCTCCATGCGCACGTCGTCGCGCGTCACGTAGTCGGACGGCAGGTTCGCGTCGACGGGCAGGTCGATCGAGATCTCGATCGGCTCGGGCGGCACCTCGCCCGTCAGCTCGCCGACCGCCTCGGTCACGAGCTGGCAGTAGAGGTCGAACCCGACGGCCGCGATGTGGCCCGACTGCTCGCCGCCGAGCAGGTTGCCGGCGCCTCGGATCTCGAGGTCGCGCATGGCGATCTTGAACCCCGATCCGAGGTCGGTCAGCTCGCCGATCGTCTTCAGCCGCTCGTACGCCTCCTCGGTGAGGCGCGTCTCCGGGGGGTGGAGCAGGTACGCGTAGGCGCGCTGACCGCGGCGCCCGACGCGCCCCCGCAGCTGGTACATCTGCGCGAGGCCCAGGCGGTCGGCGCGGTCGACGACCAGCGTGTTGACGCTCGGGATGTCGAGCCCGCTCTCGACGATCGTGGTGCAGACGAGCACGTCGTACTTGCGCTCCCAGAAGTCGAGCACCACGCGCTCGAGCCGACCCTCGTCCATCTGGCCGTGCGCGATCCCGATGCGCGCCTCGGGGACGAGGTCACGCAGCCCCTCGGCCACGAACTCGATGTCCTTCACCTGGTTGTGGACGAAGAACACCTGGCCTTCTCGCAGCAGCTCGCGACGGATCGCCTCGGCGACCGCGCGATCGTCGTGCTCGCCGACGTAGGTGAGGATGGGTTGGCGATCCTCGGGGGGCGTGTTCACGAGCGACAGATCGCGGATCCCCGTCAGCGACAGCTCGAGCGTGCGGGGGATCGGCGTCGCCGACAGCGTGAGCACGTCGACGCCGGTGCGCAGCTTCTTGATCTTCTCCTTGTGCTGCACGCCGAACCGCTGCTCCTCGTCGATCACGAGCAGCCCGAGGTCCTTGAACGCGATGTCGTCGGAGAGGAGGCGGTGCGTCCCGATCACGAGGTCGACCTCGCCCGCCGCGATCCCCTTCACCACCGCGTCCTGCTCCGCCGTGGTCAAGAAGCGCGACAGCACCTCGACGCGCACCGGATAGCTGGCGAACCGCTCGCGGAAGGTCTGACCGTGCTGGTTCGCCAGGAGCGTCGTCGGGACCAGGACCGCCACCTGGGCGCCGTCCTGCACCGCCTTGAACGCGGCCCGCAGCGCCACCTCGGTCTTGCCGAAGCCGACGTCGCCGCACACGAGCCGGTCCATGGGCCGGGGCTGCTCCATGTCGGCCTTGACCTCGACGATCGCCTTCGCCTGGTCGGGCGTCGGCTCGAAGGGGAACGCCTCCTCGACCTCGTGCTGCCACGGCGTGTCGGGTCCGAACGCCCGGCCCGGGCTCGCCAGCCGCTTGCGGTAGAGCACCACCAGCTCCTGGGCGATCTCCCGCACCGCGGCGCGCACCCGGGCCTTCGACTTCTCGAAGTCGGCGCCGCCCATCCGGTGGAGCGTCGGCGTCTCTCCGCCGGTGTACGGGCGGACGCTGTGCACCTGATCGGTGGGGATGTAGAGCTTGTCCCCGCCCTTGTACTCGAGCAGCAGGTAGTCGCGGGCGACGCCGCCGATCGCGCGCTGCACCATGCCCTCGTAGCGGGCGACGCCGTGCACGTGGTGGACGACGTAGTCGCCGGCGGTGAGCGCGTCGTACACGTCGGTCGCCCGACGAGCGCCGCGCGGCTTCCGGTGGACGCGTCGACGCCCGGTGAGGTCGGCCTCGCCGACGACCGCCAGCCCGACGGCGGGCACGACGACGCCGCGATCGACGGGCGCGACGACGATGCCGACGGTGCCGGGCGCGGTCGCGCCGATGGTCGGCTCCACACCCTCGTCCTCGAGCACGCGCGCCAGACGATCGGCGGAGCCGGTGCCGTCCGCGGCGAGCACCACGCGCGTGCCGTCCGCGGCGAGACGACGGAGCCGATCGGCGAGACCCGTCGTGTCACCGACGATCGGGTCGAACGCGGTCGCGGCCAGGTGCGGTGTGTCCGGACCCTCGGGCGTCGCGAGCAGGTTCGTGGTGCCCGCGGCGGTGTGCGCGAGGAGGCGGTCGAAGGGCAGGGAGAGGCGCGGCCACTCGTCCCCGCTCCCTCGCTCGGTCGCACCCCAGGTCACGGCGAGCGTCGACGCGAGCGCGGCTTCCTCGTCGAGCAGCTCTTGCGCGCGGTCGCGCATGCGTCGGGGCTCGCACGTGAGCACGAGGGCGTCGGCCGGGAGCAGGTCGGGCAGGAGGTGCTCGTCGGCGGTGAGCCACGGCAGCCACGATTCCATGCCGTCGAACGTCTGGCCGTCGGCGAGCCGCTCCCACGCCTCGGCGCCCCACGCCTCGGTGCGCACGAGCGCCGCGGCGCGCTCGCGCACCTCCGGACCGGGCAGCACCTCGCGCGCGGGGTAGATGGTCACCTCGTCCACGTCGTGGGTCGACCGCTGGTCGGCGACCGCGAACGCACTGAGCCGGTCGACCTCGTCGCCCCAGAGGTCGATGCGCGCCGGGTGGTCGTCGGTGACCGGGTAGACGTCGACGATCGACCCGCGCACCGCCACCTCGCCGCGCGCCTCGACCTGGTACTCGCGGCGGTAGCCCGCGGCGACGAGCCGCTCGAGGAGCTCGTCGCGGTCGACCCGCTGGCCGGCACGGATCGTCACCGGCTCCACGTCCTCGACGTGCGGCCCGAGGCGCTGCACGAGCGCGCGCACGGGCGCGACGAGCACGGTCGGATGGTTGCCGGTGCGCAGGCGCCACAGCACCCGGAGCCGCCGACCCATCGTCTCGAGCGACGGCGAGACCCGCTCGAACGGCAGGGTCTCCCACGCCGGGAAGTGCTCGACCTCCTCCGGGGGGAGGAACGCGCCGAGGTCGTGGACCAGCCGATCGGCCTCGGCCCCGGTCGGCACCGCGACCACGATCGGGCGCCGGGTCGACGTGCGTGCGAGCGCGGCGACGAACAGCGCCCGGGCGGCCTCGGGCACCGCGGCGACGGGATCGCGGGCGATCACCGCGCGCAGTGCCGGCTCCTCGGCGAGGAGCGGCGCCAGCACGGCGAGGGGCGGCTCGATGGCCCCGGCGGTGGGGTTCGGCGTGTGGATGTCGGTCATGCGCGCGAGGACACCCGGGACGCGCTCACGTCCCGGGGTCTCGCCGCGAGGGTACCGCCACCCGATCGACGCGTTGGAAGACTCAGCGACAAGGAGTGTGGCTCACCCTTCCGACACCCCCGAGACGCTGCCGCCCCCAGATCGCTGCGTTGGAAGACTCAGCGACAAGGAGTGTGGCTGAGTCTTCCGACGCGGGGAGGTGGGGGGCGACGTCAGCCGGTGAAGCGGATGTCGCCGGTGAAGATCGGAGTGGGGATCGGCGCGCTGCACACGTCGAGGTCGGGATCGAAGCTGATCAGCACGCTGCCGTCGCCCGTGCTGTCGGAGGTGCTCGAGACGACCGTGCTGCCCGGGGTCACGAACGACGAGCCACCACCGCCGCCGGTGCTGCCCGCGCCGGCGCCACCGCCGCCGTAGCCGCCACCTCCCGCGCCCGATGAGTCGGAGCCGGCCCCGCCGGCGAAGCCCACTCCACCGCCGCCACCGCCACCGCCGGCGTTGTTCGTGCCGGGCGCGACGCCGTCGCCCCCGTCTCCACCGGGTGCCCGGCCGTCGCCGCCCGCGCCACCGGTCGCGAACTGCGCGGTGCTCCCGTCTCCCCCGAGGCCGCTCCCACCTGCGTTGCCACCCGCGTCGTCGAACCCGCTGCCGCCGCCACCGCCCGCCGCACCGTCGCCGTCGCCGCCGCCGAAGTCGCTCCCGGGGCCGACACCACCGCCCGCCGCGTCGCCGCCGCTGCCGGCAGCGCTGCCGCCCCGACCGCCGTTGTCGGGGACGAGACCGGTGCCGTTGCCGGCGTCCTCGCCGACGATGCCGCCGGTGCCGCCCGCGGAGTCGTCGGCGGAGCCACCACCACCGCCGCCGCCCGCGACTGCCAGCGGGACGAGATCCCAGGTCACGGCCGACGCCCCGCCACCACCGCCGTAGCCGGCGAGGAGCGGGTCGCCGCCGCCGCCGAAGCGCCCGCCGCCGCCGCCACCACCACCGCCGACACCGCCCGGGCCGCCGAAGGCGAGGATCGGGTCCTGCGTGAAGCCGCCGTCGCCGCCCATGCCGCCCACGACCACGTCGAGCACCGCGTTCGGTGTGACCGGGACCCGGGCGGTGACCGTCGCGCCCGGTCCACCGTCGGAGCCTTCGACGGGGCCGACGCCGATCTCCCCGAGGGCACCGGCACCGCCTGCGCCACCCGCCAGGGTGACCGTCACCCAGCAGATGCCCGCCGGCACCTCGGCCGCATCCGCGTAGATCCCGGGTGTCGCCTCGTCGAAGAGCACCTCATCCGCGCCGAGCCCGGCCGGGACCGGTGCCGCGGTGGCCAGGACGCCCGCACCGAACGCCGCTGCGACCAGCACCCGTGCCGCGCCACGCCGTCGCTTCGACCGCCCGCCCGGAAGCATCCCGGCAACCTACCAACCGGGCCGCGGCACCCGCCGGACACAGGCCGCGCTGGCCCGGCCCTCGCGGCCGCTTCACGAAGCCCTCACACGGCCCGAGGATGCTCGGCACATGCGATCGATCCGGACCCTGCCCGCCTCCATCACCGCCCTCGTGCTGGTCTCGTGCACGCTCCTGGCGACGACCGGGCCGGCGGGCGCGGCCGGGGCCGAGCGCCGCGACTACGAGGCGCTGTGGGACGCCGCGACGCTCGAGGAGCGCACCGCGGCCGGCGACCTGATCGTCGAGACGGCCGAGGCCACCGAGGCGTGGCGCGACGTCGACGCCGCGCTCGCGGCCGGGTTCGCGCCGAACCGAGTCGGCAACGGGCCCGTCCACTACCGCAACGTCACGAACCGACGCGACGACCGCGTGCTCGACCCCGAACGCCCCGAAGCGCTCGTGTACCTGCACCGCGGTGACGCACCGCCGATCCTCCTCGGTGCGGTGTACGTGGCGCGCCGGGATCAGCCCCGGCCCCTCGATGCCGGGGCGCTGACCACGTGGCACGTCCACCACGACCCGGTGTGCCACCACCCCGACGTCACGCCCGGATGCGACGGCGTGCTCGGCGGGATGCTGCACGTCTGGGTCTACGACGGCGTCGTCGACCCCTTCGCCGATCCGATGTTCGCGTCGATGGGCGACCGCAGCGCCTGGCGCGCCAAGCTCACCGAGCTGGCGGCGACGACCGGGTGAGCTCGTCGACCGCAGCGCCGAAGACCTCGGTGTGGCGGTCGACGTCGGCATCGGTGTGCTCGGGGCACAGCAGTGCCATGTTGTGGAACGGCGTGAGCAGGATCTGCCGGTTCAGCGCGTAGAGGTGCATGAACGCGTCGAGCTCGTGGTCGACCGCCGCCGCGGCTTCCGCGCCGGTGCGCGGCGGCGGGCAGAACCAGTACTCGGCCCGGCACCCGAGTCGTTGCACCGTCCACGCGAGCCCGTGCGAGTCGATGGCGCCGGCCACGCCCTCGGCCCATCGCTCGGCGAGGGGGATCGCGACCGCGAAGTCCTCGTCGCGCAGCGTGGTTCCCAGCGTCGCCCGCACCGCAGCGAGCGCCAGCGCGTTCGCGGCGAGGGTCCCGCCGATCCCGCTCACGTCGGTGTCGTCGCCGGTCATCGCCTCGGCGACGGCCTCGGCGACGGCCGCCGTCATGCCGTACGCGGCGGCGGGGACGCCGCCGGCGATCGGCTTGCCGATGACCAGCAGGTCGGGTTCGAGGCCCCAGGCCGCGGTGGCCCCGCCGGGGCCCGCGCAGATCGTGTGGGTCTCGTCGATCACCAGCAGCGTGCCGGTGCGGTGGGTGATCTCCCGAAGGTGCTCGTGGAACCCCGGCTCGGGCAGGACGATGCCGATGTTGGTGAGCGCCGGCTCGGCGAGCACGCACGCGACGTCGCCCGCGTCGAGTGCGGCCGCGAGGGCATCGACGTCGTTCAGCTCGACGACGACCGTCGTCTCCGACGGGTCGACGGGAGCCCCGGTGTTGCCCGGTCGCGCCACGACCCGACCCGCGTCGTCGAGCGTCACCAAGGTCTCGTCGACCGTGCCGTGGTAGCACCAGTCGAAGACGAGCACCTTGCGCCGGCCCGTCACGTGCCGGGCGAGGCGGAGCGCGAACCGGTTGGCGTCGGTGGCCGAGAGCGCGAGCTGCCAGAAGGGCAGGCCGAACCGGCGTGCGAGCTCGGCACCGACCCACGCCGCGTCCTCCCCGGGCAGCATCGTCGTGAGGCCGCGCGGGGCCCGATCGGCGATCGCCGCGACCGTCGCGGGGGGCGCGTGCCCCGTCATCGCACCGGTGTCGCCGAGGCACAGGTCGACGTACGTGTGGCCGTCGACGTCGGTGAACCGCGCGCCGTTCGCCTCCTCGACGAAGACGGGGAACGCGCCGGGCCAGCGCCGCATCCAGTTCATCGGGACGCCGCCGAGCAGGTGCTCACCGGCGCGCTCGAAGAGGGCGCGCGAACGCGGATGCGTCTCGGCGAACGTCGCCTCCTCGCGCTCGTGCAGCGCTCGGAGGTGGGCCCGGTCGATCACGCCGAGCGGCCGTCGACGACGCCGTTGTAGCGGTTCATCGCCGCGTCGATCCCTTCGCGGACGATCGTCTCCACTGCGTCCGCCGCCTGCGCGATCGTGACGTCGACCTCGGCCCGTTCGCGCTTGCCGAACCGCGACAGCACGTGGTCGGCGCCGCGCTCCTTCGACGTGGGCTTGCCGACGCCGATCCGGATGCGCTGGAACGCGTCGGAGTGCAGATGCGACTTGATCGACCGCAGCCCGTTGTGGCCGGCCAGACCGCCGCCCGACTTCACCTTCAACGCCGCGACCGGGAGGTCGAGCTCGTCGTGCACGATCACGACCTGCTCGGGCTCCACGCCGTAGCGGCGAGCGAGCAGGCGCACCGACTCACCCGAGTCGTTCATGTAGGTCTGCGGGATGGCGAGGGCGACGCGATGGCCGTCGATGTGGACCTCGTCGGCGAGCGCGCGCTCCTTGCCCTTGCGCAGCTTCCCGCCGTGACGCTCGACGAGCACGTCGACGACCTCCGCGCCGACGTTGTGCTTCGTGTGCGCGTACTCGGCACCGGGATTGCCCAGCCCGACCACCAGGATCTCGGCGGGTGTACCGGTGCGCGGCGCCCGGTCGGGACGCTGGCGCCGGCGGAGCACCGACTAGTCCTCGCCACCCTCGGAGGACTCGTCGGACGCCTCGGCGGCCTCGCCCTCGCCGCCCTCGGCGGCCTCGCCCTCGACGCCCTCGCCTTCCTCGCCTTCCTCGCCCTCGGGAGCCTCCTCCTCGACGACGCGGGGCGCGACGACCTGGCCGACGAGGTCATCGGCGTCGACCGTCGTGGCGACGCCGGGGGGCAGCGAGAGCTCGGCGACGCGCAGCTGGTCGCCGATCTCGAGCGCCGAGATGTCGTGCTCGATGGCGGCCGGGATGTCCTGGGGCTTGGCCTCGATGGGCAGGTTGAAGATGAGCTGCTCGACGATGCCGCCCGACTTCACGCCCTCGGGCTCACCCGTCAGGTGCAGCGGCACCTCGGCGGCGACCGCGACGTCGGTGCGAACGCGGATGAAGTCGACGTGGAGGAGGTCGCCTCGCGTGGGATCGCGCTGGACCTGGCGGGCCAGGGTGAGGGCCTCGTCGCCGTCGAGCTTGAGGGTGATGAGCGTGTTTGCGCCCTTGGCGAGCGCGTTGGTCAGCTCGCGAGCGGGGACCTTGACCGGGATCGTGTCGCTCCCCAGGCCGTAGACGACGGCCGGCACCGACCCGGCGCGCCGCAGCCGCCCCGCGGGACGGGAGCCCTGCTCGGTGCGCGCCTCGGCAACCAGTACGACGTCGTCGGCCATGACCGACCATTCTTGCCGCCCGCCCCCGCCCCGACCAAGTCAGTCGGCCGCGCCGTCTCCCCCCGGGTCACCCTGGTGGTGGCGGTGATGGCGGTGGGGGCGGGGCGCCGACGGCGCAGGTGCCGGTGCGGCGGGACCGGAGGACGAGGACGGCGGCGACGACGAGGTCGACCAGCACGACGACACCGATCGCGGCCAGCACGGTGGAGCCGTCGAGGCTGGGCTCGAGGTGCACCACCGGCGTCGCGAGGGCCTCGACCAGCCGGTCGGTGGCCGCGATGCCGAGGCCGACGCCCACCACGGCGCCGACCGCGCCGGGCAGCACGAGCTCGAACGTGAGCCGGCGGGTGTCGGTGCCGGGCGCGATCGCGAGGGCCGCGACCGCAGCGCCGAGCACGGCGATGACGAGGCCGATGCCGAGCAGGCTCCACGAGACGACCCGCAGCATGGGCAGCGCGCCGACGAAGGCATCGAGATCGGCGGCGACGTCCACGTAGGTCGCGACGTCGGACCACCCGGTGATCTCGCGGGCGATGCGGGCGGAGTCGGCACCGGGCGCGAAGCGCACCGCGGCGACGTCGAAGAGCCCGCCGGCGAAGTCGCCGGGCGCAGCGTCCAGCGCCTCCCGCAACGCAGGCTCCGACGTGAACACGAGGTTCCCGAGCGCGCCGGAGGTGCGCGCGGTCATCGGCATCGAGAAGCTCGCGACGCCGGGAAGCGCGATGTCGATCGACTCGCCGGGTCGGACCCGCAACAGGTCGGCGAGCGGCGCCGGCACGAGCACGCCGCGGCGCGGCAGCCGCTGCGCGCCGCCGTCGGGTGCCTCGAAGCGCGCGAGCCGGGATCGGGGGACGAAGGCCTCGAGCTGGGTCGTGTAGCCCTCGCTGCCGTGGGTCAGCTGCACGACCGCCGAGGGGACGGGCTCGGCCACGGCCACGCCCTCGACGGCGCGGAGCTGCTCGAGCTGCTCGTCGGTGACCGGCGTCTCGAACGCGATCTGCGCGTCGACCACCTCGAGCCGGTCGGCGCGGGCGAGCGTGGCCTCCGCGCTGTCGACGACGCCGAGCGGCGCGACGACCGCCGCGACCGCCAGGGCCGCGGCACCACCGGCGAGCGCGATGCGCGCGACACGGATGTGTCGCTCCGCGGCCACCATCCTCGCGACGCCGTAGGCGCCGAGGACCGCGAGCGCGCCGAGCGCCATGGCGACGACGATCCCGCCGATCGACAGGCTGACCTCGGTGATGGGGACGTCGAGCGCGGCCGTGATCGCGGGCGCCGTCAGCACTGCGACGACGACTCCTGCGGCGACGCCGACGTCGGTGGCGATGATCCCGCCGAGGAGCGCGTGACGCGGCGACGCGCCGTCACGGACGACCAGCGCGAGGGCCAGCCCACCCACCACGATCGCGAGCACCAGCAGCAGGCCCGGGGCGAGCACGCGCGCGACGCCGAGCCCGTCGAGCTCCTCCTGCACCATCGCGTTCGACGGCTGGTCGATGCGCGGCTCGCGCACCACGGCGCCGGTGCTCGCGGCCAGCGCTTCGAGGCGCCGGTCGAGCCGCTCGCGGTCGGCGCCGGCCTCGTAGCGCACCAGCACCTCCTGCATCCCCTGGGGGCCGGCCGCGTTGGCGACGAACGGCTCGGGTGCGAACACCACCGCGAACTGCCCGGGCGCGGTGACGAGCTGCTGCGCGTTGGCCGCTGCCACGACGTACTCGGGTGACGCGACGACGCCACGCACGGTGACGTCGTCGACCGCGCCGAGCCCGAGGACGCGCAGGCTCGCGCCGGGTGCGAGGTCGAGGCCTTCGGCGGTGTGGGTGTCGATCAGCACGGCGTTCGGCTGCTCGATGTCGATCCCGCGCCCCTGCTCCACGAGGTACCCGTCGACCCTCGGCGGCGACTGCGGCACGCCCACGAGCTGGGCCTGGAGCTTCGACCGCCCGTCGTGCGCCCACACGGCCAGGGTCACCGTCGTGCGGGTCGTGACCGCCGCGACGCCGTCGAGCCGACGGGCCCGCGCCGCGAAGGTGTCGACGTCACCTCCCCCGGCCCGGTAGTCGGCGAAGCGCGTGCGCTCGTAGAACGAACCCAGCGACGACTCCACGCTGGCCAGGCTCGTGTCGAGGTACGCGAACGAGAACGTGCCCACGAACAGCAGGAGCAGGGGCGGCACCAGCCGCCACGACCATCGTTTCGGCGTCAGGAGACTGCCCTCAGCCGGGTCTGCTGACGCCGAATCGAGAGCGGCGCGCTAGACGTTGTCGCCGCGGAAGATCTCGCTGACGCTGGTGTCCTCGAAGACGGCGTCGAGGGCCTCGGCGAGGATCGGGGCGATCGAGAGGATCGTCAGCGTGTCGAAGCGCTTGTCGTCGGGGATCGGGAGCGTGTTGGTGACCACGACCTCCTCCACCGGTGCGGCGGCGAGCCGCTCCGACGCCGGGTCGGACATCACCGGGTGCGTCGTCGCGATCCGCACCTCGGCCGCGCCGCGGTCACGCAGCAGCTGCGCGGCGCTGGTGATCGTGCCCGCGGTGTCGATCATGTCGTCCACGAGCACGCACGACCGCCCGTCGATCTCACCGACGACCTCCTCGGCGACCGCCAGGTTCTGCGTGCCCTTCGGACGGCGCTTGTCGATGAACGCGAGGTCGGTCTCGACACCGTGCTCGTTGAACTGGTTCGCGAAGCGGCGGGCGAGCTTGCCGCCGCCCGCGTCGGGTGCGACCACCGTGACCTGCCCGTCGACCTTGCCGGCGACGTGCTCGGCGAGCAACGGCACCGCGGTGAGGTGGTCGACCGGCACGTCGAAGAAGCCCTGGATCTGCCCGGTGTGCAGGTCGACCGTGACCACCCGGTCGACACCGGCCGCGGTGAGCATGTCGGCGAGCAGGCGGGCCGTGATCGGCTCCCGGCCCTCGGCCTTCCGGTCCTGGCGGGCGTATCCGTAGAACGGGCAGACCGCGGTGATCCGCTTCGCCGACGCCCGCTTCGCGGCGTCGATCATGATGAGCTGCTCCATGATCCGGTCGTTGATCGGCGGGCAGTGGCTCTGGAACACGAAGAGGTCGGCGCCCCGAACGCTCTCGCCGAAGCGGCAGTAGAGCTCACCGTTGGCGAAGCTCGAGAGCACGACGTGGCCGAGCGGCACGTCGAGGCACTTCGAGACCTCGGCGGAGAGCTCCTCGTTGCCCCGGCCGGCGAAGAGCATGAGGCGCTTCTTCGGCGTGAACTCCATGTGCTCCATGCCCACTCCGCTACCCCCGCCCTTCGGCGTCGCCGTCACCGGCGTTCGCTTCGTCGCGCTCGGCATCGCGCCGCTGCGCCCAACCCTCTTCGACCCGTGCCGGCACGCCCTTCGCGAGCGCGCCCGGCGGGACGTCGCTCGCGACGACCGCGCCGGCACCCGTGTAGGCGCCGTCACCGATCTCCACCGGCGCGACGAGCACCGTGTTGGAACCCGTCTTCGCGTCGGCTCCGACCTTCGTGCGGTGCTTCTCGCGCCCGTCGTAGTTCGCGGTGATCGTGCCCGCACCGATGTTCGCCCGGGGACCGATCTCGGCGTCGCCGATGTACGCGAGGTGCGGCACCTTCGCGCCTTCGCCGATGTCGGCGTTCTTGGTCTCGACGAACGTGCCGACGTGCGCGTCGGCGGCGACGCGGGTCCCCGCTCGCATCGACACGAACGGCCCGATCGTGGCCCGGTCACCGATCTCCGTCTCGCGCGCGACCGTCTGGGAGATGATCACGTCGTCACCGACGATCGTGTCGACGAGCCGGCAGTCGGGCCCGACGACGGAGCCGGCGCCGATGACGGTGCGCCCCTCGAGCATGACGTTGGGCAGCAGGCGCACGTCGGGCTCGAGCTCGACGCTCGCGTCCACATAGGTGCGCTCGGGGTCGGTCATCGACACTCCCTCGCGCATCCACCGCTCGTTGATGCGGGCGCGCAGCACCGCCTCCGCACGCGCGAGCTGGGCCCGGTCGTTCACCCCCATCGCCTCCGTCGGATCGTCACCGCGCACGCCGACGATCGGGTGACCGGTGCGCCGCAGCACCTCGATCACGTCGGTCAGGTAGTACTCGCCCTGGGCGTTCTCGGGGTTGAGGCGCCGCAGCGCGGGGGCGAGGTAGCCGCGCCGGAAGCAGTAGATCGACGGGTTGACCTCACGGATCTCCCGCTCGGCGTCGTTGGCATCGGCCTGCTCGACGATCCGGTCGATGCCGCCGCGCTCGCCCCGGATGATCCGCCCGTAGCCCGTGGGGTCGTCGAGCTCGACGGTCAGCAGGGTCGCCGCGGCCTCGGCGAGGCGATGCTCGGTCGCGAGCGAGGCGAGGGTCTCGGGCAGCAGCAGCGGCGCGTCGCCGGGGAGCACGAGCACGTCGTCCTCGGCGTCGACGCTGTCGGCGAACGGGGTGAGCCCCACGCTGGCCGCGTCGCCGGTGCCGCGCTGGACGCGCTGCTCGACGAACTCGATCGGCAGCTCCGTCGCGAGCTGCTCGTGGACGGTCTTCGTCACGTGCTCGGCGCCGTGGCCGACGACCACCACGATCCGTTCGAGAGGGAGCTGCACGAGCGTGTCGAGCACGTGCAGGATCATCGGGCGCCCGCACAGCGGGTGGAGGACCTTGGGCGTGGACGACCGCATGCGCGTGCCCTCGCCGGCGGCGAGCACGACGGCGGAGAGCGGTCGGTACATCGTCCTCCTCTTGTGGCCGACCTACGGTGCGATCGTCTGACTGTGCCTGAGTCGAGTGGGCTCGGGGGCGAGGTTTCGAACCTCGACTTGGGACTCCAAAGGACCCCGTGCTGCCGTTACACCACCCCCGACTACACCCCGGCTCCACCGCGCCGAGACCGGTCTGGCTTCGGGTCCTTCGACCATACCCGCCGCGACCCCCGTGATCGTGGCCCGATGTGACACTGCGAGCGCCCGCCACTAGCGTCGTTCGACGCCATGGGTTCCCTGATCAAGAAGCGCCGCAAGCGCATGCGCAAGAAGAAGCACAAGAAGCTTCTGAAGAAGACGCGCTGGCAGCGGCGTCAGCAGGGCAAGTAGCCCTCCGGGCCGGGGATCCCCGGTCCGCGGCTCAGGCGACGCCGAGCCGCACACCCCGCGTGACCGTCTGGCTCGACGCGACCGGCACCTTCAGCGCGCGGCGGATCTTGCGCACGACCGAGCCCACGGCCTGGTCGTCGCCGACCATCACCGTGAAGGCCGACCCGCTGCCCGCGAGCAGGGCCGGCATCCCGGCAGCCGCCTCGAGGTCGCCCCGGAAGTCGACGAGCCGCGGCTCCACCGCCTCCGCCGCCGGCTCCAGGTCGTTCGCGCACGTCTCCACCAGGTGAGCGATGCCCGGCGGCGCCGGCACCTCGCGGGGCGAGCTCGGCCCGCCCAGCTCGTCCCATGCGGCGTACACGTCGCGGGTCGCCATCGAGAACGGCGGGATCACCACGACGACCGGCATGCCCGACTGCACCGGTGCCGGCTCGAGCACCTCGCCGCGCCCGCGCATCCATGCGGCCCCACCCGTGAGGCAGAACGGGACGTCCGATCCGACGGACGCGCCGAGCTCGAGGATGCCCGCGTCGTCGATCTCGACCTCGAGCAGCCGCTGGATCGCGCGCAGCGCGCCTGCCGCGTCGGCCGATCCCCCGCCGAGACCGCCACCGGCGGGGATCTTCTTGCGCAGCGTCATCTTCACGCCGTGACCCGATCGCCCGGCGCGCACGAGCAACGCCTCGCCGGCGCGCACCGCGAGGTTCTCGGGACCGGTCGGCACGCCGGCGGTCTCGCCCACGACCTCGAGCGAGATCCCACCCGGGTGCGGCACCGCCTGCACCTCGACCACGTCGTGCGGATCCGCGAAGGAGACCGTGAGCGCCTCCAGCTCGTGGAACCCGTCGTCGCGCCGTCCCAGGACGCGCAAGGTGAGGTTGAGCTTCGCGTACGCGGTCGCCCGCACCCGCCCCAGTCGGCTCGCCCGCGTCAGCTCGTTCAGGAGGACGCCTCCTGTGCGATGGCGGCCCAGCCGTCCAGCCCGACGGACTCGGCGCGCCGACTCGGGTCGATGCCCGCAGACACGAGCACCGCGTCGGCTCGGTCGCCGAGCAGCGGACGCAGCGAGCGCCGCAGCATCTTGCGGCGCTGGGCGAACCCGGCGTGCACGAGCTCGAACATCAACGCCGGGGAGGACACGTCGACGGCCGGGGTGCGACGTCGCTCGAGGCACACGAGCACCGACTCGACCTTGGGTCGGGGCACGAAGACGTTCGCGGGCACCGCACCGCAGAGGCGTGCCGTCGCGTGGTACGCGACGCGCACCGAGGGCGCGCCGTAGGCCTTCGACCCGGGCACCGCCGCCAGCCGCTCGCCGACCTCACGCTGCACCATCACGACGAGGCGCTCGACCTGCGGCGCGTCGGTGAGCAGCCGCAGGACGACCGGGGTGGCGACGTTGTACGGGAGGTTGGACACGCACCGCCAACCCTCCCCCGCGAGACGGGCGCGGTAATCGAACGTGAGCGCATCACCCGTCTCGACCGTCACAGCGGGCGACTCGGCCACCACCCCTTCGAGCACCGGCACCAGGTGCCGATCGAGCTCGAGCGCGAGCACCTCGGCGCCGGCCTCGGCGAGCGCGAGCGTGAGCGAGCCCAGCCCGGGACCGATCTCGAGCACCCGATCGCCGGGGCCGACCTCGGCGATGCGGGCGATGCGGCGCGCGGTGTTCGGATCGGCGAGGAAGTTCTGGCCGAGGGCCCGGCTCGGACGCAGCCCGTGCTCCGCCAGCAGGGCGCGCACGTCCGTGGGGGTCAGCACCGGCACGGCCGAGGAACGTAGCGGGCCTCGCGGAGCAGGCCCCAACCGATTCCCCGTGGTGTCGGCGGCGTTGCTGGGTGCGGATCGGAAGGCTCAGAGGCCGATCGTCTTCGCGCAGCCCCAGGCGTGCCACCCGTGCTCGGCGCGGATGCGCTCGGCCACGATGATCTGCTCGTACTTCGTGGCCTGGCCACCGGTGGGCGCGAAGTCACGGCCGCCGTAGTGGTTCCAGTTCTGGAAGTAGATGCCGAGCCCGCCCTGGTAGCGCTGGCCGGACGCGGCCCAGTTCCCGCCGGTCTCGCACTGGGCCATCTTGTCCCACAGCGGGTTGTACTTGGTCCCGTAGAACTCCACGTACGGGACGGCCTCCTTCAGCGGGACCTCCGAGATCAGCGTCTCGCCCGCTCGGAGCTCGTCGTGCAGCTCGAGCGAGTAGGTCCGCCGCATGAGCCCGGTGACCCGCTCCTGGATGCGCGTCTCCCCCACCGGGAGCTCGGGGTCGGGGAGGCGCTCGTCGGGGAGGTCGTACGGCTCGTCGCGGGTCTCGGTCTGTCCGGTCACCCGCACGACCTCGATGCTCGTGTTCTGGTCGCCGGTGCTCGGCGGCAGCACCGCGTCGAGGGCGATCGGGCCTCCGTCACCACCGAGCTCGGTGAAGTCGGTCGGCTGGAGCACGACCTTGTAGTCCTCGAGCAGCTCGGCGACGGTGTGCGACGGCGACGAGTAGTTGACCGCGGAGGCGTCGACCAGCAGCGTCCCCTCCTTCTTGGTGCGCAGCAGGAGGTCGGTCGTGTCCTCGGTGATCTCGCCCGGGTTGGTGCGCAGCGCGATCGCCTGCGGTGCCACGTCGAGCTGGCGCGCGGCCTCCGCGACGAACGCCCGCGGCGCTCGATGGGTGCTGTAGATCGTCGTCGGCTCGCCGTCGAAGTCGAGCTCGACGGGCCAGGCCCGCACGACGTCGACGCTCATGTCGTTGTGGATCGGGGTGTCGGGTGCCGGGGAGACGCGGTCGAACTCACCGACGGCGACGTCGTGCTCCGCGAGCACGGCGCCCACCGTGCTCACCCCGGTCTCGACCGAGATCGTCTTCCCGTCGGCGCGGATCGTCACGTCGTCGCCCTGGTCGAGGAGCATCGTGACGCCGTAGTACGCCGCAGCGATGGTGACGACACCGAGGACGAAGAGCGCCAGGCGTCCCGTGGTGTGACGGCTCGGGAGGTGCGGCCGGAGGCGACGGCGGTGGCGCCGCGGCTTCGTCGGCGGCGCATCCTCGGACTCGGCGGGCTCCAGCTCGATCGGCGGCAGCTCGTGCGAGGCGGGAAGTGGCAGCCAGGCCGTCGCGTCGTGGGGCTCGGCGCGCGCGGGCGACGGCTGCACGGGGATGTCACGTGGCGGCGAGCCCGTGCCGGGTGCGAGGAGATCGTCGATGGGTGGGAGGTCGTGGACCTCGGGCACCGGCAGCCAGGCCGCGGCTTCCGGGGCCTCGGCCCGACCCGGCCCGGCAGGGGTCTCGGTCGGCGTGTCGACCGACGCGTCGGCCCCGGTCGGGGCGGTGGGCGCGGGAGGTGGGCTGAGCGGTGCGACGGGCGGGCTGAGCGGGACCCCGGCATCGCCCGCACCGAGATCACCCGCACCGAGATCGGGGGGTGCCAGGAGCTCGTCGACGCTGGGGAGCGTGTCGGGGGCCGGGAGCGGGAGCCAGGCCGCCGCGTCGTGCGGCTCGGCGCGCGCGGGCGACGGCGCGACCTCGTCGTGGGCGCTCGAACGGCGCCCACGACGGTGATGCAGGCGCCCGCGACGACGGGACTCCTCGTTGATCGGCTCCGCCTCCCCAACGACGCTCGCCGACGGGTCCACCCGTCGGCGAGGAATCAGCTCACGCTACTCGGCTCGCCCCGGGGGTCTCCAGCACCCGGGAAGCGTTCTCCACGGTGGCCGCGGCGACCTCGTCGACCGGGCGGCCGACAGCCGCCGCCAGCGCCTCCCCCACGAGCCTCACCAGGGCCGGCTCGTTCTCCTTCCCCCGGTGCGGCATCGGGGCGAGGTAGGGCGCGTCGGTCTCGACGAGCATCCGGTCGAGCGGACAGCGCGCCGCGGCGGCCCGCACGTCGTCGGCGCCCTTGAACGACACGATGCCGCTGAACGACAGGTGCGTCCCCAGCTCGAGCGCCCGATCGGCCTCCGCGGGACCACCGGTGAAGCAGTGGAACACCGTGCGCCGCGGCACCTCTTCCTCCGCGAGCACGCGGAAGGTGTCGTCCCATGCCTCTCGGGAGTGGATCACGAGCGCGGTGTCGAGCTCGTGCGCCAGCCGGATCTGACGGCGGAACGCCTCCTCCTGGTGGTCGTGCGGAGAGTGGTCGTAGTGGTGGTCGAACCCGGTCTCGCCGATCGCGACGACGTGGAACGCGCCGGCGAGCTCGCGCAGCATCGGCCACTCGTGCTCGAGGCTCGACGCCTCGTGGGGGTGCAGCCCCACGGTGGCTCGCACGTCACCGTGTCGACCCGCGATCTCGACCGCCTCGTTGGAGCTGGCGGCGTCGGTGCCGACGACGACGAACGCTCCCACGCCGGCGTCCCGACCGCGCTGGAGCGCCGCGTCGGCACCGCCTTCGACCCACTGCACGTGGCAGTGCGAGTCCGTCCACCCTGGCTCGCTCACTGCGGAGCGGGGTACCCGCCCCGCGGCCGTTCGCTCCGCGTCACCATTGGCTCGCTCACTGCGGCGCGGGGTACCCGCCCCGCGGCCGTTCGCTCCGCGTCCGGCTCACGTCTCCGACTCCTTTCGCGGGAAGAGCGCGGCGCCCTTGACGAGTGGGGTGCCCGACGGTGCGCCCGTCCACCGGGCCGCGTCGGGGAGGCGCTGATCCTCCGGGGTCCCGTCGAGACCGAGGCGACGCCACAGCTCGCCGCACGCACCGGGGATCGCCGGTGACGCGAGCACCGCGACCACGCGCAGCGTCTCCAGGCAGTCGCCGAGGATCGCCGCGACCCGCTCGGCCTCGCCGGCCTTGGCGAGCTTCCAGGGCTCGGTGTCCTCGATGTAGGCGTTCGCGGCCCGGATCAGCTCCCACAGGTGGAAGTAGGCACCGGAGAAGTCGAGCCGGCCCATGCGGGTCGAGACCTCGTCGAAGGCGCGCGCCGTGGCCTCGATCAGCGGACCCTCCGCACGCGCGCTCGGCGCGACCGCATCGCAGTAGCTCGTCGCCATGTTGAGCACCCGGCTGGCGAGGTTGCCGAAGTTGTTGGCGAGATCGGCGTTGTAGCGAGCGACCATCCCCTCGTAGGAGAAGTCGCCGTCGGATCCGAAGCGCACGTCGGAGAGGAAGTGGTAGCGCACGCCGTCGGCACCGAAGTCGGCGACGAGGTCGTTCGGCGAGATCTGGTTGAACGCGGTCTTGCTCATCTTCTCGCCGCCGACGAGCAGGAACCCGTGCGCGAACACGTGCTTCGGCGGCTCGAGGCCCGCGGCCATCAGCATCGCGGGCCAGTAGACGGCGTGGAAGCGGACGATGTCCTTCCCGACGACGTGGTAGTCGGCCGGCCAGAAGCGCTCGAAGCGTGATGGATCGGTGCCGTACCCGATCGCGGTGCAGTAGTTGAAGAGCGCGTCGAACCACACGTACGCGACGTGCTCGGTGTCCCACGGCAGGGGGACGCCCCACGAGATCGACGTGCGGCTCATCGAGAAGTCGCGCAGCCCCTGCTTGATGAAGCCGAGCACCTCGTTGCGACGGGTCTCGGGCTGCACCGCGCCGGGGTGCGCCTCGTAGTGGGCGAGGAGCCGGTCCTCGAAGCGCGAGAGCTGGAAGAAGTAGTTCTCCTCGGTGACTCGCTCGACCGGCTTGTGATGGACAGGGCAGAGGCCGTCGACCAGCTCGTCCTCGGTGTAGTACGCCTCGCAGCTCACGCAGTAGAGGCCCTCGTAGGTGCCGAGCTCGATGTAGCCCGCGTCGTACACGGCCTGGAGGAACTGCTGCACCGCGGCATGGTGGCGGGGCTCGGTGGTGCGGATGAAGTCGGTGTTGGTGATCTCGAGGTTGGCCCACGCCTCGCGGTAGCGGTCGGCGTTGGCGGCCGCGAACTCGGCCGGCGTGGAGCCCTGGGCCTCGGCCGCCCGCTGGACCTTGAGGCCGTGCTCGTCGGTGCCGGTGAGGAACGCGACGTCGTCGCCCCAGAGGCGGCGCCAGCGAGCGAGCGCATCGGAGGTGACGGTCGAGTAGGCGTGGCCGATGTGCGGCGCGTCGTTGACGTAGTAGATCGGCGTCGTCACGTAGAACGGCTCGGGCATCAGAGCCACGTTACCGACCACGTTCCCCGACCCCGGTCTGAGTTGCGTCGCTCATCGTCGTGGGGCGGGTCGAGAGACGCATCGAGGGGGTGGGTCAGTCGCGCTGGGCGAGGACGGCGTCGTAGGCCCGGCGGCGGGAGACGTTGAAGCGCTCGGCGATCACGTCGGCGGCCTCGCGCGTCGAGCGCCCGGCGCGGATCTCCTGGCGAGCGGCCTCGGCGAGCACGTCGTCGCCGGCCTCCACCTCGACGGGCTCGCGTCCCTCGACCACGAGGACGAACTCCCCTCGCGGCGAGACCTCGGTGAAGTGGCGGACCGCGCCTTCGAGCGTGCCGCGCCACACCTCCTCGTGGACCTTGGTGAGCTCGCGCGCGACCGCGACCTTGCGGGCCGGCCCGCACGTCTCGGCGAGGTCGGCGAGCGTCGCCAGCACGCGCGGCGGTGCCTCGAATAGCACGATCGTGCGCGGCTCGCGACCGATCGCGTACAAGGCCTCGCTGCGCGCCCTGCCCTTGCGGGGGAGGAAGCCCTCGAACACGAACCGGTCGGTCGCCAGGCCCGACAGCACGAGCGCGCTGAGGACCGCGCTCGGACCGGGCACGACCTCCACGGCGAGGCCCTGCTTGACGCACGCGCTCACCAGACGGGCGCCCGGGTCGGAGATGCTCGGCATCCCCGCGTCCGTGACGACCGCGACCGTCGCGCCGGTCGAGATCGCTCGGGTCAGCTCCCGGGCCCGCGCGGTCTCGTTCTGCGCGTGCACGGCCTGGAGGCGCCGACCGGCTGGGACGCCGATGTGGGTGAGCAGGGCCCGGGTGCGCCGGGTGTCCTCGGCCGCGATCACCTCGGCGTCGCGCAGCACCTCGACGGCCCGCGGCGACAGGTCGCCGAGGTTGCCGATCGGCGTCCCGACGAGCACGAGCCGACCCTCAGGCATCGGCGAGCTCCACCGTCACGATGTCGCCGGGCCGCAGCCCCCAGGTCGACGCGGCCCCGGCCGCGGCCTCGATCACGAGGCGGGCTCGCAGCACCACGCGGGAGACGCGTCCGGGTGGGAGCGTCACCATGTGCAGCACCTTGCCACGCCGATCGCACCACACGACATCGATCGGGACCTGCATCCCGAACGTGTGGACCTGCCGGCACGGGACGAGCACCAGCGGACGGTCGACGCGCTCCCTGCCCAGGAGCCCCCGGCGGCGCCCGGCCCGGGTGCAGGCCAGGTCAGCCTCGGCGAGCACCCGGCCGGCGCTCACCAGTCGCGCGGACGCGGCGCGCTCAGACGTTGAACCGGATCTCGAGCACGTCGCCGTCGCGCACGACGTAGTCCTTGCCCTCGACCCGCAGCGCGCCCGCGTCCTTCGCCTTCGTCCACGACCCGAGCCCGAGCAGCTCCTGCCAGTCGATGACCTCGGCCCGGATGAACCCGCGCTCCAGGTCGCTGTGGATCACCCCCGCGCACTGCGGCGCGGTGGAGCCGTCGCGGAACGTCCACGCGCGCGACTCCTTGTCGCCGGTGGTGAGGAACGTCCGCCGCCCCAACAGGTGGAGCGCGGCGCGTGCGAGTCGGGGGACCACGCTCTCGGGGATGCCGAGGTCGGCGAGGAGTGACGCGCGCTCGTCGCCTTCCGCCGCGACGACGTCCGGGTCGCCCTCGAGCTCGAGGCACACCGCGAGCGCGTCGTCCCCGAAGGGTGCAGCGATCGCTTCACCCTGCTCGAGCTGGTCGGTGCCGATGTTCACGACCACCAGCGCGGGCTTGTTGGTGAGCAGGAACGCGGCCTCCAGGTGCGCGCGCTCGTCGTCGCTCAGGTCACCGCGGTAGATGGGTGTGCCGTCCGACAGCGACTCCTCGGCGCGCTCCAGCGCGGCGACCTCGGCCGCCAGCGACTTGTCGCCCTTCGCAGCGCGGCGCTGCTTGTCGAGGCGCGACTCCACCGACCCGAGGTCGGCGAGGATCAGCTCTTCCTCCAGCGACGCGAGCTCCTTCGCCGCGTCGTGGCCCTCGTCCGCGCGCACGACGAGCATCACGGCGTCGCTGTCGCGCACCTCACCGAGCAGCCTGCTCCCGAGGCCCTTGCCCGCCTCGGTCGAGAGCGGCGGCAGGTAGGCGAGCTGGAGGGTGGCGGGGACGACCTTCTTCGACTCGGACATCTCGGCGAGCCGGTCGAGCCGCTCGTCGGGGATCGCGACCACGCCGAGCAGGCGATCACTGGCGAGCGACGCGTCCTGGCCGGTCAGCGCGGTGAAGAGCCGGTCGTGACCCGAGTCGGGCAGGCCGAGGAGGGCGAGGTGCTCGGGCATCGCCCGAGGATACGTTTGCCGTGCTCGTCAGCTTCCGTCCGCCGACGCACGACCGGGGGGTCCCACCGTGTCCGACGCCGTCCAGCAGCTCGCCGATCGCCTCGAGATCGAGTCGGTGATCATCGCCTACGCCTGGGCGCTCGACACCAAGGAGTTCGACCGGCTCGACGACGTGTTCACGCCCGACGCGACGCTCGACTACACGACCTCCGGCGGCGTGAAGGGTCCGTACCCGGAGGTGAAGGCGTGGCTCGCGGGGATCCTCCCGCACTTCCCCGTGTACCAGCACCTCGTGTCCAACATCGAGGTGACGCTCGACGGCGACACCGCCACCAGCCGCACGGCGCTGTACAACCCGATGGGTCACGACCGCGACGACGGCAAGCGCGCGTTCTTCTACGTGGGCGCCGAGTACCACGACCAGTGGGCGCGCACTCCCGACGGCTGGCGCATCACGAACCGGTTCGAGCAGACCGTGTGGATGGACGGCGAGCTCCCCGCCCGCATGCCCGAGACGGGGTAGCCCTGTGGGTTCTCGGCACGTTGACGCGGCGATGGCACGCGGCAGCGTGCCGAGAAGCCGCCGCGGTCAGCCGGTGAAGCGGGGCTCCAGCACGATGACCGGTGGGCACGTGTCGGTGTCGGGGTCGTAGGAGATCACGACCGTGCCGTCGTCGGCGTCGCTGAGCGCGGACGTCACGTCGGTCGCGCCGGCCGCGACGAACGAGGAGCCGCCGCCGCCGCCGTAGCCGAAGCCGGCGCCCGATCCGGCGCTGCCCGCGCCGTAGCCGCCGCCACCACCACCGCCGGACACGGTGCCGCCGCCACCGCCGCCGAAGCCAGGCCCGCCTCCGCCGCCGCCGGCGGCACCGTCGGAGGGGCTGTCGCCGTCCCCGCCGTCGCCACCTGGGGCGACGCCCGCGCCCGCGTCGCTCGTACCCGTCCCGGTGCCCGGCGTCCCCGAGCCCGGGGGTGACCCGCCGTCCGTGCCCGGGTTCGTGGGCGTGCCGCCCCCGCCACCGCCACCGCCGACGACGCCGTTACCGTCACCGCCGGAAGCCCCGTTGGCCGCCGCACCCCCCGAGAACACGCCGCCACCGCCGCCACCGGCCTGGTCGGTGGGGTTGTTGAAGCCGGGGGCACCGCCGTTGCCGTCGCTCGTGCCTCCGTTGCCGCCGCCGCCGGCGCCGAGCTCACCGCCGTCACCACCGTTCTCGCCCACGAGGCCCGCCGCACCTCCGGTGCCCGGGGCCACGCTCCCGCCACCGCCACCGCCCGCGACGAGCAGCACTGCATCGGCGCTGGCGACCGCGGACGCTCCGCCGCCACCACCGCCCGAGGGAGCGCCCGAGAAGCCCAGACCGTTGCCACCGGCGCCGCCGCCACCGAAGCCGCCGGCACCGCCCGAGGTCGGCGTGCCCGCGCCACCCGCGCCGCCCACCGTCACCACGAGCTCGGCCTCCGGCGTGACCGGGACGCGCGCCTGCACCGACGCGCCGGCACCGCCTTCGGTGCCGTCGACCGTGTTGCCGACGCCACCACGTCCGCCGTCGGCGCTGATCGTCAGGAAGCAGATGTTCGTTGGCACGACGAAGGTGTCGCTCCCGACCGTCGCGAACTCCTCGGTGACCGGCGCCGCGCCCGCCGGCGCCTGCACCCAGGCGAACGCCGCCGCCGTGGCCGCACCCGCGACGATCCCGAGTCGACCGACCCGTCGAAGCCCGATCCGCACGTCTGCTCCTCCACCCTGCTGCCCCGAGCGCGGCCCGGGGAGAACGGCAGCACGATAGCCGTCAGGAGCCGCCGAGCCGGTCGTCGAGGCCTCGTCCCTCGGTGCGTCTCGGCGTATTCGGCACGTTGACGCGTGCCATGGCCGCGTGAGCGTGCCGAGAAGCCGCCGCGGTCGGCTCAGCAGGGCTGGGCGAGCGCGGCGCCGACCTGGAGGTGCTTCGCGCCGCCGAGCCCCGGGCTTCCGTTCGAGACGACCGGGCTGGCCGCCAGCTGGAGCTTCGTGAGGACCGTGTCCGTCGTCGTCGGACCGGTGTAGCCGCACTTCTGGAGCAGCAACGCGGCGGCCGCGGCGACGAAGGGAGTCGCCATCGACGTCCCGCTCTTGGGACTGAAGCTCGAGCCCTTGTCGGTCGACCACACCCCTGAGCCGGGTGCTCCGACGTCGACCCAGCTCCCGTAGTTGGAGAAGGAGGATCGCGTCGAGGCGTTGCTCGTGGTCGAGCCGACGCCGATCACTTCGTCGAAGCCCCCGGGATACGAAGGCAGGTCCCACCCCTCGTTCCCGGCAGCCGCGACGACCACGACACCCGCCTCCTCGGCGTAGCGGACGGCCTGCAGCATGGAAGAGGAGTACCCGCCTCCGAGGCTGAGGTTGATCACGTCCGCACCGCCGTCGTCGACAGCCCAGTAGATGCCGGCGACCACGTCGGAGGTGCTGCCGGAGCCGCTGCTCCCGAGCACGCGGACCGGCAGGATGCGCGACTCGGGGGCGCCGCCGAGGCCGAAGATGGTGTTGTCGCGCGCGCCGGCGATCCCGGCCACGTGCGTGCCGTGACCGTGGGGGTCGACGGCCGTGCCGCCCGTCCCGCAGACGAAGTCGTGGCCACTCAGGACGTGGCCGCTCAGATCCGGATGGTTCGCCTGCACGCCGGTGTCGAGGACCGCGATCACGATCCCGTCGCCATCGGCGCCGGCGCTCCACGCATCGTCGAAGCCGCTCTGCGGCAACCCGTACTGACTGCTGTAGCTCTGATCGTCGGTCGTCACCGCGCTCACGGTCGGAGCGTCCGCGCTGGCCGGCGGTTCGGGCACAGTGGGCGCGGGCTGAGAGGTCGTCGTCGTCGCGGGCGCGACGGAGGTCGTCGTGGTCGGCTCGGTCGAGGTCGTCGTCGCGTCGGTCGGGGGGACCTCGGTCTCCTCGGCGATGCGTACCGGCTCGTCGGGCTCCACGGTGACGACGTCACCGATCCGCTCGAGCTCCTCGACGGCGGCGTCCTGCTCGGCAGGCGTGGCAGCCTCGAAGGTGTAGACCTCGGGGGTCTCCTCGTCGGGCTTCTCGACGACCGCGACGAAGCTCCGCTCGCTCACGCCTGACCCGGCGGCACCAAAGCAGTTGGGGGACGGCTTGCTCGCAGGCTTCGGAGCGGGGGACGGCGCGGGCGGCGGCGGGGGTGCGACGGGTGCGCACGCGGCGCCGATGGCCGCCATGGCCGCCACGGCGACCGCGACCTTCACCCCGCGCCTCCGGGCGCTGCGCTCCACTGGTCCTGGGTCCCCTCGCTCGACGTGCGCCTCGCCCCGCCGGACAGCGTAGTGGTGTCCCCGGCGGGCGATCTGACGGCCTGACGCCTCAGAACATCGGCGTCAAGAGCCCGGATCTGAACCCAGCTGCCGCCTACGGCGAGCAGGCGGCCGCCGCCGCGGCGGCTGCGTCGACGAGCAGCTCGGTCTCTGCGAACCCGGTGGCGGCGACGGTCGCCGAGGCTTGAAGCTTGTTCAAGACGCTCGCGTGGGTCTCGCCCTGGCAAGCCTGGAGGATCAGCGCCACCACTGCGCTCACGAACGGTGTCGACATCGACGTCCCGCTGAACGTTCCGTAGGTGCTCGCCGGCTTCGTCGAGTCGATGCTCGTACCGGGTGCCGCGATGTCGACGTAGGGGTCACTGTTCGAGAAGGCCGCTCGCTCGAGGGTCCCGGTCGACAGGGCACCGACCGCGATCGCGACGTCCGCCGCGGCTGGGTACACCGGTGTGTTGGCGGAACCACATCCGGCGCTGGGGCTGCTCCCACAGTTCCCGGCGGCGGCAACGACGATGACTCCGGCATCGGCGGCGGCTTGGATCGCCTCGTTGACCACAGTCTGGTTGTTGCCCTCCCCGGCACCGCCGAGGCTCAGGTTGATGACGTCGGCACCGTTGGTGACCGCCCATGAGATCCCGTTCGCGACGTCGACCCAGTCGCCCGTGCCATTCGCGTCGAGCACCCGAACGGGGAGGACCTTCGTCTCGGGGGCTCCGCCGATACCACCGATCTCGTTGTCGACCTGGCTCGCGATGCCCGCGACATGGGTTCCATGGCCGTGCTGGTCGACGCACGTTCCGCCCCCCGAGCCGACGTAGTCCACGCCGTCGAGCAAGTTCGCGGCGAGGTCAGGATGATCGCCCTGGATCCCCGTGTCGACGACCGCGACCACAACGTCGCTCCCGTCGTGACCAGCGAGCCATGCGTCGTCGAACTGCATCTGTTCGAGTGCCACGTGCTGGACCGTGCCGAAGCGCGGATCGTCCGAGGGATCGACGTCCATGATCCTCGCCTCCCCGCCCTCGTCGACGGCCGTCACGGTGCCGAGGGTCGCATCGACATGGGCGAGCTTCTGGTCGAGCTCGACCGGGTTCGCCGCCTGCACGGTGACGATCTGCGGAGCCCCGACACCGTCATCGACCGCGACGGCATAGGTCGTGTCGCCGGGCGACGGGGGTTCGGGGTCGACGTCGGGTGTCGACATCGCGATGCACTGGGCGGCGTCGTTCGGCAGCGTCGATGTCGTGGTGGTCGTGGACGTCGAGGAGGTGGACGTCGAGGAGGTGGACGAGGTGGATGTCGAAGTGGTCGAGCTGGAGGTCGAGGAGGTGGACGACGTCGATGTCGTGGCCGCGGACGCCTGTGTCGTGGTCGTCGTTGCCGGCTTTGGAGCCGGGGCCGCAACCGGCGTGCACGCGGCCGCGATGACAGCAACCACCACCACACCGAGCACGCCGCGCAGGCGCCGCGGATCGATCCTCACGTCGCTCGAGCTCCCAGCCGCCGCTTCGCTTGAGCACTCAGAGTAGCGACCGGGCGACTCGCTGCCCACGCGGAGCGTTCGAAGAGCGCTTGGCTACGCTGGATCCCTCGCGACGAGACGAGGCCTCCCGGTGTCCAAGAAGTCGAAGATGCGCAAGCTCAAGGCCCGCCGCAAGAAGGCGAACCACGGCCGCAAGCCCAACGCGGGTCGCTAGGCCGGCGCGTCCTCGGGCGGCGCGCTGCGCGCCGCCATCAGCACCACGATCCCGATGATCGGGGTGAGCGCGAGGCTTGCCACGATCGCCACGTGATCGGCTACGTCGTACGGCTGACCGTTGAGCGCGTGGTACGCGAGGTGCGGGATCGAGTACACGATCCACGCGATCGCGGCGCCGGCGACGAGCGCTCTCGTGAGCCAGATCGCCGCGCACAGCGCGAGCACCCCGAGGGCGAGGTTGAGCGCCCCGTAGTCGCGCATGAGGTGCTCGTTGTACGGACCGTCGGGTGCGACCCACGACATCCCCAGGCCGGGGAAGTCGGCGTAGAAGCCCCGCGGGTCGATCGTCGACCAGAGCCCCGTGCCGAGCCCCTGCACCGCGAGGATCGCGAGCCCGATGCGCGCGACGAGCGGCGACGCGAGCGCCGCGGTCGACGAACCGGTCGTGGTCGTGGGTGCGGTCATGACGAGACCTCCTCCTGCGCGCGCTGCGCGCCGATCGCGGCCCAGCCCTCCCGGGCGCTCGGGTACGCGGGCTCCCAGCCGGTGGCGCCGCGCAGCTTGCGGTTCGAGACGCGCTGCGACGCGGTGTACATGCGACCACCGCTGCCGCCGACGGTGCGCATGACCTTCGGCGACAGCAGCTTCAGGCGTCCGAGCCCGAACGCTCCAGCGAACGCGTCGGCGTACTCGCGCTTGGTGACGGGTTCGTCGTCGCACGCGTTGTAGACGCCGCCCGGCGCACCGAGCGCGGCGACCACCGCCGTCGCGGCGTCGTCGACGTGGATGGACGACATGTACGCGTCCTCGGGACCCGCCCACGGGAAGCGCCCGAGCCGCGCCGCGCGGAGCGCCTCGTCGACCGCGCGGACGTGCGGCCCGTAGAAGAGGCCGAAGCGCAGCACGACCCCGGTGCCGCCCTCGCGGTCGAAGCCCTCGACCAGCCGCTCGCCCTCCAGCGTCGGGCGCAGGGGCTTGATCGTCTCGTCGGGCGGCACGGCCTCGTCGATCCACTCCGCCCCTCGGCTCGGGTACGAGAACGTGACCGACTCCTTCACGAACCGTCCGATGCCGTGGGTCCGGGCCGCCTCGAGCAGGTGGCGGGTGGTCTCGGTGCGCAGGCGGTTGTGGGTCTTCCACGCCGGGAGGAAGCCGGCCTTGGCGAGCGGCGGGACGTTGGTCGCGAGGTGCAGGATCGCGTCCGCACCGGCGGCCGCGGCGATCAATCCGTGCCGGTCGAACAGATCGACCACGACCGGCTCGGCACCGGCGGCCCGCAGGTGCGCGGCCTTGTCGTCGTTGCGCGCGACCCCACGGACATCGTGACCCGCGGTCACGAGCGCGCGGACGGTCGGGCCGCCGAGGGCGCCCGTCGCTCCGGTCATGAAGCACTGCATGGCGGAACCTCCTTCGCGTCGCGGCTCACACCGCGGCGCTCGTCGTCGACAGGTGGGGGCGTCATCGGATCGCCTCCTGCATCCATCGCATGCCGCGTTCGAGCGAACCCGACGAGACGCTCGACATGACGTGCTGCACGAGGTCGGCGAGCGTCACCGTGCGCAGCTCGGCGCGCCACGCCGCGTCGGCGGTGTCCATCGCGGAGTGGATCGCGCACGGGATGCGGAAGTCGGACGCCGGCATGTCGAACGGCACGCGTCGCCGGATCTCGGTGCACGTGAACGACGACTGCGTGCCGTCGATCGCCTCGACCACGTCGAGGAGCGTGACCTCCGCGGCGGGTCGGGCGAGGCGGAAGCCCCCGTTGCGGCCCGGGACCGACTCGAGCACGCCCCCGCGCACGAGCGCCTGGAGGTGCTTGGTGAGGTAGGGCGCGGGGACGCCGTGGTACTCGGCGAGCCGGGCCGCCGAGATGGTGTGGGGTGGCGGCACGACCGCCAGCAGGGTGGCGCAGTGGACCCCCCACTCGACGCCCTCCGACAGCCGCATAACCTGGATACTAAGTATCCAGATATTTCCTGTCCAGCCGCTTGGAGGTCCAGGACCCCCGAAACGGGCGCCCAGGGCCTCCAAGCGCGGGGGCGGCGGTCAGAGGCCCCCGGAGCGCTGCTCACCGAGGTGGTCGACGAGCAGCGACTGCATCGAGCGGCCGATCGGTCCTCGCTCGTCGTGGAGTCGGCAGGCGGCGAGCCCGATGCCGTGGTCCTCCGCGGCCGTCTCGCCCTCGAGCGCGACCCACTCGCCGATCGGGTGGCGGTGCAGGTGGATGCTCAGATCGGGGTTGATGAAGAGGTACTGACCACGAGGCAGGACGGTGCTGAGGCCGTTGCCGAAGTCGGCGGCGGCCGCGACGCGCTGGAGCGGGCTGGGCTCCTCCCCGGCGACGACGGGGACGCGCAGGCGGAACCAGATCGTCGCCGGACCGACCTCGTGCCACGAGCCCGACGCGATGCGGAACTCGACAGCCTTCCAGAAGCCGACTCCCTGCACGTGCGGCAGCTCGACGTCGATCGCGGTGCTGGCCTCGGGTGCGCGGACGGTGGGCGCGGCGTCGGGTGGCAGCGGCAGGCCGAGCGGGTCCGCGACGCGCAGGCGCAGCCCGTGGGCGCGCGCGACCTCGACGTCGCCCTCCAGGAGCGTCGCCTCGACCCATTGGACCTTCCGTCCCGGCCGCGTCGTGCGCGTGACGACCTCGAGCGGCGCAAGTGGCACCGGCCGCAGGAGATCGACCGTGAGGCGCGCGACGAAGGACGCGTCCCCGGGATCGTGGCGCTCCACGGCGCGTGCCAGGGCGGACGCCGGCGCACCGCCGTGCATCGCGTCGGGTGACCACGGCCCCCGAGCCAGCTCGGACGGCACCAACGTGGTGCCGTCGGCCTCGAAGACGGCGGGAGGGAGGTCGGCGGCATCGGACATGGTCGGCGAGCGTAGGCTGCGCGCCCGAACGGCCCGACCACGCGGGCCCGGGGGGAAGGCGCACGCGATGCCGACGTTCGACCGAGCCGAAGTCGACGCCGAGTTCCAGAAGTACGTCGAGCGGGGCAAGGCCAACGACTGGAGCGCGTGGGCCGACCAGTTCACCGAGGACGCGCTCTACGTCGAGCACGAGATGGGCACGTTCCACGGGCGGGAGCAGATCCGCGAATGGATCACCGCCACCATGGGCTCGGTGTCGGGGATGAGCTTCCCGGTCGAGTGGTACGTCATCGACGGCAACCGGGTCGTCATGTACTGCTGGAACGTGTTCGACCCGCTCGAGGGCATGAAGGGCGAGTACAAGTTCGCGGTCGTGACGATCCTCGAGTACGCGGGCGACGGCCTGTGGTCGCTCGAGGAGGACGTGTACAGCGGCAAGGAGGCCGAAGCGGTGCTCACGCGCTTCCTCACCGACGCCGCCGCCGCCGGCCACGCCCCGCCCGCCGGCCCCGACGCCTGACCCTCCTCCCCGGGAACCGCGCGCGTGCGCGCGGCGTCCAACGATCCGCATCCCGACACCCCGGTCGGGACCTCACGCAGACCCTTGGAGGAACGATGCGGATCCGGCCTCGGCGCGCCGCTGCGCTCGCGGTGCTCGCAGCCCTGACCCTCGGAGCGTTCGGCGCCACCACCGGCGTCGCGTCGGCCCAGTCCGACGAAGACGCCCCCTCGCGCGACGACCCTCGCATCATCACGGTCAACGGCACCGGACTGGTGAGCGGCACGCCCGACGTGCTCGAGCTCTACCTCGGCGTCGACACCCGCGCCGACTCGGCCGGAGAGGCGCTGAAGGAGAACAGCGAGCTCACCGTCGGCATCCTGAAGGTGCTGCGCGACGCGGGCGTCGACGAGGACGACATCCAGACCACCGGCCTCTCGATCTACCCGGTCTTCGACGACGACGGCGAGGTCATCATCGCGTACTCGGTCAGCAACCGGGTCGTCGCCAAGCTGCGCGACCTCAACACCGCGGGTGGCGTGATCGACGAGGCGACCGAGGCCGCGGGCGACGACATCATCGTCCAGGGCCTGTACTTCTCGATCGACGACAACAGCAAGCTCGTCGAGCAGGCCCGCAACGAGGCGGTCAAGCGCGCCAAGGAGCAGGCCGAGCAGCTCGCGTCCGCCGCGGGCGTCGAGCTCGGCGAGCTGCGCTCGATCGACGAGCAGTACACGCCGGTCGGCCCCGCGCTCGACGCGCGCGAGGCCGCGCCGTCGTCGACGCCGACCACGTCGGGCGGTGAGGACGCGACGTCCGTCCCCATCCAGCCCGGCACCGAGCAGCTCAGCGTCGAGGTGACCCTCGTCTACGACATCGCCTAGCGCGTCGACCCTCTGGCGCACCCACCCCCCGGGTGCGCCAGAGGGCGCCACCGGGTCGGTCCCGGGATCGCAGGGGGCGGGTGGGAAACTGGGGCTTCCCCATGCTCTTCCCGACCATCACCTTCGCGATCTTCTTCATGATCGTGCTGCCCATCAGCTGGCTGCTGATGCCGCGGCGCCGTCGGTGGAAGCTGTTCATCCTCGCCGCGTCGTACTTCTTCTACGGCTACTGGGACTGGCGCTTCTGCTTCCTGATCGCCGCGTCGACGATCGTCAACCAGCTCATCGGCCGGCGCATCTACGCCGCGGACGACGAGAAGGTGAAGCGGCGGTGGCTCATCCTCGCGGTCGCCCTCAACCTCGCTGGGCTCGGGTTCTTCAAGTACTACGACTTCTTCGTCTCGAACGCGAACAACACGTTGAGCGGCCTGGGGCTCGACCTGTCCCCTGCCCTCGTCTCGATCGTCCTGCCCGTCGGGATCTCGTTCTTCACCTTCCAGGCGATCAGCTACGTGGTCGACATCTACCGCGGCTCGTTCAAGCCGGGCCGGCTGATCGACTTCGCGGTCTTCCTCTCCTTCTTCCCGCACATCGTGGCGGGCCCGATCGTGCGGCCGGCCGAGTTCATGCCCCAGCTCAAGGCGCGCCACGACCCGCGGCACGTCGACGCCAGCCGAGCGTTCTTCCTCATCTTCATCGGCCTCTTCAAGAAGGTCGTCATCGCGAACGTCCTCGCGACCGAGATCGTCGACGCGGTGTTCGCCTCACCGCAGTCGCACTCGAGCCTCGAGGTCCTCGTCGCGGTCTACGCGTACGCGATCCAGATCTACGCCGACTTCAGCGGCTACACCGACATGGCGATCGGGCTCGCCCTGCTGCTGGGCTTCCGGTTCCCCCAGAACTTCGACAGCCCGTACTCGGCGGAGTCGATCCAGGACTTCTGGCGCCGCTGGCACATGACGCTGTCGCGGTGGTTGCGCGACTACCTCTACATCCCCCTGGGCGGGAACCGCGGCGGGCAGGTCGCGACGTACCGCAACCTCATGATCACGATGGTGCTCGGCGGGCTGTGGCACGGCGCCGCGTGGACCTTCGTGATCTGGGGTGCGATCCACGGCACCTACCTGTCGATCGAGCACTGGCGCCGGGGCCGTCGTGAGCGACTCGGCCTGTCCGAGCCGCGCGACACGATCGCCCGTCGCGTCCGCAACCGGATCATCACGTTCAACCTCGTGTGCTTCGCGTGGATCTTCTTCCGCAGCGAGTCGCTCGACGCCGCGTTCGAGCTGCTCGGTCGCCTCTTCGACCCGGGCAGCTGGCTCGAGCCGGCGCCGCTCGTCACCCTCGGCGTGCTGGCCGCGATCGCGGTCGGGCTGATCGAGCAGTACATCCCGCGCGATGCGTGGGGACGCGCCATGGCACGCTTCTCGTACCTCGCGCCGGTCGTCCAGGGCCTCGTGCTCGGCGTCGCGCTGCTCCTCATCAACACCATGGGCCCGCGCGGCGTGGCCCCGTTCATCTACTTCCGGTTCTAGGACGAGGCGACGATGGCCGACACCGACACGACTCGCAGAGGGCGCCGCCGACGCGGCGCCAAGCGCGTCGCGGACAGCGCCGACGTCACCACCATCGACTGGCACGACGACGGCCGCCTCGGCGACCCCCCGCGCCGCACGATGCCGGTCGCGCACATCCTCGTCGTCGGCGTGGTCGCTCTCCTCGTGGGCGCGCTGCTCAACGCGCCGGGCATCCGCAAGACGGCGCTCGGACAGGACGTCGGCTGGCGACGTGACGTGTCGACCTTCTTCGCGGACCGGCTGTACGACGTGAGCCACGCGATCTTCCTCGACCGTCCGCGCGAGGCGCTGCAAGAGGCGATCGGCCGCGGGGGCGACGACGACATCGACCTCAGCCTGCCGAGCCCGACCGTCCCGCCGACGAGCGACCCCGAAGAAGAGCCGGAGCCCGTCCCCCGGCGCGCCTTCTCGCCTCAGGACCAGGCCGCCCTGTACGTGACCGGCGACTCCCTCGCGCAGACGCCCGGCGAGTCGGTCATCAACCAGGCCCTGGGCACCGGCGTCATCGGCCTGCTCGGGCCGGTCGACAGCCACGTCGCGACCGGGCTCGCCCGGCCCGAGGTCTTCAACTGGCCCGCGTACCTCACCGAGGTCGTCGCCCGCGACAAGCCCGACGCGGTCGTGCTGAGCCTCGGCTCCAACGACGACCAGTCCCTGACCGGCGACGGCGGCGGTCAGAGCTTCGGCACGCCGGAGTGGATCGCCGAGTACCGACGGCGCGTCGGTGGCCTCATGGATGCGCTCACCGCGAGCGGCGACACGACCATCTTCTGGGTCGGCATCCCTCCGATGGCCAACGGCGAGCGGTTCGAGACCCGCTACACGCTGATCAACGACATCGTGCGCGAGGAGGCGGAGCGTCGTCCGGGCAAGGTCGTGTTCGTCGACACGGTGCCGGTGCTGTCGGCGTTCGGCGGGGGATACGCGGAGTACCTCCCGCTCGACGACGGCACGCTGGTGCAGGTGCGCGCCACCGACGGGATCCACTTCACCCGCGAAGGCGGCGACCGCATCGCGGCCGAGGTGCTGAAGCAGATGTACGAGACGTTCGACCTCGAGTCGTGGCAGGAGTCGACCACCTCCACCACGTCAGCCCGACCGTCGACGACCACCGACTCTGTCCGAACGAGCCGCAACCAGGGGGCAGCCGACGGAGGCGGGAGGTAGGTTCCCCGCTCGAGGGGGGACGCCATGGCGGCTGACGCCGAGCGCTTCGAGCACACGCTCGGAGACGCCGACGCGCTGATGTGGAGCATCGACCGCGACCCGGCGTTGCGGTCGACGATCGTCACCGCGCTCGTGCTCGATCGGGCGCCGGCATGGTCCGACGTGCTCGCTCGCCTCGAGCGCGGCACCCGTCTCATCCCGCGCCTGCGTCAGCGCGTCGTCGAGCCGCTGCTGCGGATCGGTCCACCCGCGTGGTCGGCCGATCCCGACTTCGATCTCGCCTACCACGCGCGTCGGGTCCGTGCGCCCAAGCCGCGGTCGTTCGATACGGTCCTGGAGATCGCGGCGACGGCCGCGATGGGCGACTTCGACCGCGCCCGACCGCTCTGGGAGCTCACCCTCGTCGAGGGACTTCCCGAAGGTCGGGCCGCTGTCGTGCTCAAGGTGCACCACTCGATGAGCGACGGGATCGGCGGGATGAAGCTGCTCCTCATGCTCTTCGACCTCGAGCCCGAGCCCGGTGATCCCGGTCCCGACCCCGAACCGGCGGTGCTCCCTTCGTTCAGCCGCACCGACCTGCTCTCCCACGGCATCGAGTGGCAGGCCCGGCGCGGTGCCGAGACGGCCGCGAGCGTCGCCAGCGGCGCCCGCGACGCGTTTCGGGCGCTGCGCGACGACGCGCTGCGTTCGATCGAGCGAGCCGCCCGCACCGCAGGGTCGGTCGCGAAGTTCCTCGCACCCGCGCCGACGCCCATGTCCCACGTCACCGCGCCGCGCGGCCTCGACCGCCGCGTGTCGGTCCTCGACCTGCCGCTCGACGATCTCAAGCGCGCGGCCAAGTCCGCGGGCGCCACGCTCAACGACGCGTACGTCGCCGGTGTGCTCGGCGGCCTGCGCCGCTACCACCTCGCCCGTGGTGCCGGCGACCTCGACGAGCTGCGGATGATGATGCCCATCAACATCCGCGCCGACACGGCCGCGCTCGGGGGCAACCACTTCACGACCGCCCGCCTCGTCGTGCCGCTCGCGATCGACGATCCGGAGGAGCGCGTCCGCGAGCTGTCGTCGCGCTGCAAGCGCCTCCGCGCCGAGCCCGCGGTCGCCCTGTCGGATCAGCTCGCGACGCTGCTCAACCGCCTGCCCCGCCGGGTTGCCACCGCGATGTTCGCCTCGCTGCTCAAGGGTGCCGACTTCATCACGAGCAACGTCCCCGGCTCACCGTTCCCCCTCTACCTGTGCGGTGCCGAGGTGCAGCAGATGTTCGCCTTCGGCCCCCTCTCCGGGAGCGCCGCGAACGTGGTCCTCGTCTCGTACTGCGGCACCTGCTGCATCGGTGTGAACACCGACCCCCGCGCCATCCCCGACACCGAGGCCTTCGCCGACGACCTGCGCGTGGGCTTCGACGAGGTCCTCGCCCTCGCCTGATCTCGGCGCGGGCTCCGCTCCGTACAGTCGGGTGATGGACGAGCAGCCGGAGCCCACGCCACCGCGCGCCTCGCCGGTCGGCCGACGGGTCTTCCTCACGCTGCTGGGCCTCGGTGCCGTCGGCGTCGCGACGGGTGCCGCGGTCCAGGGCTGGCTCGAGCGCAGCATCGGCCCGATCGTCGGTCGCGACCCCACCGGGCTGCTCGCGCTGCTGCCGATCGGCCGGTTCCGCCTCTACACCGTCACCGGCGAGTTCCCCGAGCGCAGCCGCGCCGACTACCGACTCGCCGTCGACGGCTTGGTCGACTCCCCCCTCGACCTCCGGTTCGACGACCTGCTCGCGATGGATCGCGTCCGCCTCGTCCGCGACTTCCAGTGCGTCACCGGCTGGCGCGTCCCCGACGTCTCGTGGACGGGGGTGCGCCTGCGCGACCTGCTCGACGCGGCCGGCGTCCGACCGGACGCGCGGGCGGTGCGATTCGTGTCGTTCGACGGCGCGTACACCGAGAGCCTCACCCTCTCGCAGGCGCGTCGCGCCGACGTGCTGGTCGCGTACGAGCTCGACGACGAGCCGCTGTCGTCGCTCCACGGCGGTCCCGCGCGCCTCTACGTCGCACCCATGTACGGCTACAAGTCGTTGAAGTGGCTCCGCCGCATCGAGCTCACCGAAGCGGTCGAGCCCGGCTACTGGGAGCAGCGCGGGTACGACGTGAACGGCTGGGTCGGCCGCTCGAACAACCGCGACGACGATCCGACGTGAGCGTCGCGCTGCGTCCGACCGAGCGCGAGCTCGAGCGCTTCGATCGAGTCGAGCGCGTCGTCCACTGGACGACGGCCACGCTGTTCGTCGTCCTGATGCTCACCGGAGCGGCGCTCTACACCGGCCCGATCAGCACGCTCGTCGGCCGTCGCGACCTGGTGCGGGACGTGCACGTGGTGGCCGGCCTGGCCCTGCCCGTGCCGATCGTGCTCGGTGTGATCGGCCGGTGGGGCCGAGGGCTCCGACGAGACCTCGGGCGCATCGATCGCTGGAGCAGCGACGACCGCGCCTGGCTGCGACGGTCGACCCGAGATCGGGCGCGTCTGGGCAAGTTCAACCCGGGCCAGAAGCTGAACGCGACCTTCCTCGGCGCGGCCATCGTCCTGATGTTCGCGACGGGGATCGTGCTGAAGTGGTTCGAGCCGTTCCCGCTGTCGATCCGCACCGGCGCCACGTTCGTGCACGACTGGCTCGCGCTCGCGATCTGGATCTCGATCACCGCGCACGTCGTGTTCGCGTTCCGCGATCCCGATGCGCTGCGCGCCATGGTGCGCGGCACGGTCGCGGCGCGCTGGGCACGGACCAAGCGCCCGCGCTGGTACGAGGAGACCACCGGGAACCCCGCCGAACGCCTGAAGGTGGACCGGTAGCATCGACGGGTGCCCGACACGCCCCCCGCGATCACGCTGCCTGACGACCTGCGGCCGCGCGACGGGCGATTCGGCTCCGGCCCGTCGAAGGTCCGCCCCGAGGCCGTCGCCCGGCTCGCCGAGGCCGCGGAGACCTTCCTCGGCACGAGTCACCGACGCGACACCGTTCGCAGCGTGGTGCGGTCGGTCCGCGAGCGGCTCGCCGAGCTCTACGGCCTGCCCGACGGCTACGAGGTGCTCCTCGGCAACGGCGGCACCACGACGTTCTGGGACGCGGCAGCGTTCGGCCTGATCGAGCGGCGCAGCGAGCACCTCGCGTTCGGCGAGTTCTCGTCCAAGTTCGCGGCCGTCACCCGCGCCGCACCGCACCTCGACGACCCGCTGGTGGTGGAGTCGGAGCCCGGGACCCATCCCGAGCCGGTCGTCGATCCGAGCGTCGACGCGTACGCGCTCACCCACAACGAGACGTCGACCGGCGTGATGACCGAGATCCACCGGCCCACGGAGGCCGAGGGGATCGTGCTCGTCGACGCGACGTCCGCGGCCGGTGCGCTGCGCGTCGATCCGACGCAGCTCGACGTGTACTACTTCGCACCCCAGAAGGCGATGGGCTCCGACGGTGGGCTCTGGCTCGCCCTCTGCTCGCCCGCGGGCATCGAGCGGATCGAGCGACTGGCGGCCTCCGACCGTTGGTGCCCGCCCTCGATCGACCTCGGCATCGCGCTCGAGAACAGCCGCCTCGACCAGACCTACAACACCCCGGCCCTGGCGACGATCTTCCTCGTCGCCGACACGCTCGGCTGGATGCTCGACCAGGGTGGGCTCGAGTGGGCCGCGTCGCGCTGCGATCGGTCGGCCGAGATCCTCTACGGCTGGGCCGAGGCGCACCCGCACGCGTCCCCCTTCGTCGCGAAGCCGTCGGAGCGCAGCCACGTCACCGGCACGATCGACTTCGAGGGGGTCGATGCCGCACAGATCGCGGCGGCGCTCCGCGCGAACGGCATCCTCGACACAGAGCCCTATCGCAAGCTCGGTCGCAACCAGCTCCGCATCGCGATGTTCCCGGCGATCGAGCCGGACGACGTCGCAACCCTCACGCGGGCGATCGACCACATCATCGAGCGCCTGGTCTGACGCACGCCTCCCCGGGGCACCACGACGAGGGGCGAAAACGGTCGTCCGGTACGCTCGACCGATCACCGACACCACGCTGACCCCCTCGACCGGGTCGGCCGGTCCCGCGTCCCCGGTGCCCGACCCGCCCGTCCCGCCGCGCCGGTCGCCCGCGACCGCCGACGAGCCGCGTACGGGCGCGCCACGACTCGCCCACCTCCGCTCCCTCGACGGGCTGCGCGGCCTGGCGGTCCTCGTCGTCGTGCTGTACCACTTCGAGCCCGACGTCGTGCCCGGTGGGTTCCTGGGCGTCGACCTCTTCTTCGTGCTCAGCGGGTTCCTCATCACGAGCCTGCTCGTGCGGGAGTGGGACGCGACGCGCGCGATCTCGTTGCGGACGTTCTGGGTGCGCCGGGCCCGGCGACTCGTGCCGGCCCTGCTGCTCCTGCTGCTCGTCGTCGGCGTCGCCTCGCTCTTCATGGACGACCGCGTCGACGCCCAGCGGTTCTCCGTCGACGGGCTCGCGTCGCTCGGCTACGTCGCGAACTGGCACTTCATCTCGTCGGGACAGTCGTACATCGACCAGTTCCTCCAGGGCGCGGTGAGCCCGCTGCGCCACATGTGGTCGCTGGCGATCGAGGAGCAGTTCTACCTGGTGTGGCCGCTCGTCGTGGTCGGCGTCGCGAAGCTCACCGGCGCGCGCGGTCGGCGGAGCGAACGCAGCTCGCGGACGCGCAACCGGTTCCGCGCCGCGCTCATCGCGCTCTGCGTCGTGCTCGGCACGCTCTCGTTCGTGCGCATGGTGTCGTTGTTCACCTCGGGTGCCGACATCAACCGCGTCTACTACGGCACCGACAGCCGCGCGTTCATCATCCTGATCGGGGCGGTGCTGGCCGCGATCACCTGGGGCGCGCCGACGGTCGCCCGTCGGCTCCGGGGACCGCTCGTCGTCATCGGCTGCGTTGCCGCCGCGGCGATGGTCGTCGCGTTCCTGACGCTCACGGCCGAGACCGCGTGGCTGTACGAGGGTGGCTACGGCCTCGTCGCCGTCGCGATGGTCGCGGTGCTCTTCGCCGCCGCCCAGCCCAGCTTCAACCCGCTCGCCCGCCTGCTCGAGCTGAAGCCCCTCGTCGGGCTCGGGCTGATCTCGTACGGCGTCTACCTCTGGCACTGGCCGATCTCGTTGTGGCTCGACGAGGCGAGCACGGGCCTCGACGGCGTCGCGCTGTTCGTCGTGCGCTGCGTCGTGACGCTCGCGGTGTCGTTGGCGAGCTACAAGCTGCTCGAGATGCCGATCCGGAGCGGCCGCATCTCGTTCCGCGGCGCCGGGCGCGCGGTTGCGGCGGGCGCCGCGGTCGTGTCGGTCGCAGTCCTGTTGCTGGTGCCGGCGCTCGCGTTCCCGACGACGCGGGAGGCGCCGACCGCAGCACCCCGGTCACGAGACGTCGTCTCGGCGTCGGCGGGATACGCGGCTGCCCCCCGCTGCGACGGGGGCACGCCGCTCCAGCCGATCGACCCCGACGGCAGGCTGCTCGTGCAGCTCCAGGGCAACTCGATCGGCGGCGAGGTCCGCGACTGTCTCGGCGCGATCATGGCGCCGGCCGGCGTCGAGTTCGAGACCGTCAACCCCGCCGACTGGAAGCTGTGCACCACGATCCCGGGCGTGAAGCGCCAGGTGCGCGAGACCAGGCCCGACGCGGCGATCTTCATGGCGTTCCTCGCCTTCAACAACCGCTGCCCGGAGCGCCCGTGGGAGGACCAGATCGACGAGCTGGTCCGCTTCTGGACCGAGAACGACGTCCACGTCTTCCTCGTCCCGTCGCCCGACTTCATCGTCGGCACGCCCCAGGAGCAGGAGATGGGCACCGGCCCCGAGGCCGAGCGCGCACACTACGAGCAGCTCGCCGCAGACGACCCCGAGAACGTGACGGTGCTCGACGCCGGCACGTTCTTGCGCACCGATGCGGGCGAGTACGTGTGGCGGATGCCGTGCGTGCCCGGCGGCGAGGCAGGGTGCGCGCCCGACGGGACGGTGGGCGTGCGCTACATCGACGGGCTGCACTTCTGCACCGACCCCGAGTTCTCCGGGCACGGGTGCATCGGCGAGCACCACATGGCCGGCCAGCGCCGGGCCGCCTCCGCGATCGCCGTCGGCCTGGTCCCCGGCCTCCAGGAGGTCGCGGCGCAACGGACCGAGCGTCCCGATCGCACCGAGCAGGCCGCCCGCTGACGTCGATAGGGTGCGCGGCATGCTGCTGCTGCACGAGGTCCACCGGGTGCGCGGAGCCACGGAGGACGACTTCGAGGCCCGCTTCCGCGACGGGTGGCTGCCCGAGCTCGCCAAGGGCGACGACGCACGCCTCCTCTACTTCATGCACCTCGCGCACGGGTCGGGTCGCGCGTACACGGTCGTCACCGTCACCGCCGTGCGCGACGGCGCGGCCTACGAGCGTCTCGTGCGACGCGTGCAGGACGGTGACCTGCGGGCCTGGGCGAGCGATGTCGACCAGCTGCGCCATGGCGTGCACGGCAAGATCGTCGTGCCCGTGCCGTGGTCGAAGCCACCGATCGCCGACCTCGACGCGGTGCCGACCGAGCCCGAGGCACACGATCTCGTCCTCTTCATGGAGGACACCGCGTGGCCGCACGAGGGGATGCTCGACGACTACCTGAAGGCCGCGCACGACCAGTACGCGCCGAGCCTCGAGGAGGGCCGTCACGGTGGGCGGTCGATGCTCGAGCTGCTGTCGGTGTGGCAGACCGCCTTCGGCGCCGGGCGACGCAGCGAGGTCGTGCTGTGGCAGCGGGTCACCGAGCCCGAGCGGCTCCTCGGCCTCCTGTACACCGAGATCCCGGCCCAGCACCGCGCCCCCGGCACGTGGATGCACGATGCGCTGCGCGTGCGCGACGACTGGGAGAGCCGCCTCCTGCGCACGACCGCCTGGTCACCGCTGACCTGATGCGCATCTCAACCACCGCTCCGGTGGTTGAGATACGCACCACCGGTCAGGACGACGCGAAGCGGGCGGCGAACTCCTCGACGCGGGCCTGGCCCTGGCTGGGCCAGCCGCAGACCAGGTAGCCGAAGTCGGCGTCGATCCACGCGTCGATGGTGCGCGCGACGTCGTCGAGGTCGTCCTCGAGCGAGATCGATCCGGCCCGCATGATCGACGCGGGGTCGCGCCCGGCGGCCTCGGCGTGCTGCGAGATGCGCTCGGACTTCTCGCGCAGGACCTCGGGCGGTCCGTAGCAGTGCCACACGTCCGCGTGGCGGGCCGCGATCGGCATCATGCGGCGCTCGCCCGATGCGCCGATCCAGATCGGCGGATGCGGGTCCTGCACCGGGCGGGGCCGAAGCGTCGCGTCGGTCACCTGCACGTGCTTGCCCTCGAACGTGAAGCCGTCGGTCGTGAGCAGGCCCTTGAGCACCTGCACCGACTCCTCGAATGCGTCGACGCGCTCGCCGAGCGGCGGGAACGGGATGCCGAGCGCGTGGTGCTCCTGGTCGAACCAGGCCGCGCCGTACGACAGCTCGAGCCGGCCGCCCGACGCGTGGTCGATCGTGATCGCCTCCGCCGCGAACACGCTCGGGTGGCGATACGTCATGCCGGTGACCAGCAGCCCCAGGCGCGCGTTCGAGGTGTGCCCGGTGAGGGCGGCCAGGGTCGTGTTGCCCTCGAAGCACTCACCGGGCCCCTCGCCGTACATCGGCTGGAAGTGATCGAAGCCCCAGATGCCGTCGAAGCCAGCGTCGTCGGCGAAGCGCGCCCGCGCCACGACCTCGCTCCATGGCATGCGCTGCTGCGCGACGTCGATCCCGAACCGGAGCATGTGGGCCGACCTCCGGCCGCTAGAGGGCGGTGGCGCCGAGCTCGGGGTGCTCGCCGCTGAACGTCCCCCACGGGCTCTCCCACCCGGGCACCGACCACACGTGGTTCATCCAGGCGTTCGATCCGTCGCCCTTCACGCCGCCGCGGGCCTTGCACTCCTCTTCGGTGGTCTCCTCGCTCCCGACCACGAGGCCGCCCCGGATGCAGAGCCCGATGTGCTGGTGCCACGGGTCGTTGGGACCGGCGAAGCCCTCGGGCGCCTTCCCGTCGTCGGTGAGCACGTAGTAGCTGAGCCCGACGACCGGTGAGGTGGGGTCGTCGCCGCCGTAGAGCAGCATCTCGGGCTGCGTCGCGTCGAACGTGCCGTCGACGAAGCTGAACTTCATCAGGTGCGCGCCGATGCACGGCAGGTACGTGGTGACCTTGCGGTAGCCGGCGGCTTCGGCGTCGGCGAGCGTGGGCAGCGCCATCGCGGCGTCGCGCGACTGCACGAGCTGGGTCGCGAGCAGCTGGCGGGTGGCCGCGTCCTCGATCGCGTGGGTCACGGTCGGACCGCGGTGGCCGTGGCCGCCCGCGGCCTGGCCCTCGGACACGGGCTCGCCCGTCTTCTCGCACGGCGAGTTGCCGCCCGCGACCTCGATGCCCGGGCTGCCGGCGTCGCCACCCGCGGCGTGGTCGTGACCGCCCGGCGCGGCCGCGCCACCCGCATCGGCCGGGGTCGTGCCGTCGAACGCGGCGGCCTCGGTCGCCGCGTGCTCATGGGCGGCGTCCTCGGCGCCGCCGTGGTGGTGCCCCTCACCCGCGACCGCGGGCACGAGCGACAGCGTGGAGAGGATGACGACCGACGCGCCGAGCGCGCCGACGAACGGCAGTGCCACCGCCTGCGACACCCGCTTGGTGCCGAGGTAGCCGGTGATCACCCCGAGGCAGCCGGCGACGATCAGAGCTTCGAGGACCGTCGCGAACACGTCGGGGAACGCGGCCGGCTCGGCCGTCCACGCGTCTGCGCTGAAGGGCACGCCCCACACGCGCGAGATCACCCACGAACCGATGATCGCGAGGTTGAGCAGCGCGCCGAACCACAGCATCCCCCGCGACGGGCGCAGCATGATGCCGAGCGCGAACGCGAGCTGGAGCCATGCGGCGGCCGCGAAGAACACGCCGTGGGCGGTGCTGGCGTCGAAGTGCTCGCCCATGACGGCGAAGTGCACGAACGCCGACCCCAAGGAGAGGATGGCAAGGCCCCATCGCAGGACCGGATCGAGGTCCGTGGTGTGGTCGGGGCGCGCGGGCTGGCTCATGGTCCCCCCAGAAGGATCGGGCCAGAAAGATCGGCGTCAGTCTACGGGGCTCTCCCGCCGGGCGGGGCGGCGGGGGCCGCGGCGTCGAGCGGCCTCCGTCACCCGGCCTCCGACAGGCCTACCCACCCGGGCGGTGGCGGGGCGAGCCGCCAGAACTGCTCCGGGGCGGGCGCCGCGAGCTTGGCGCCGATCGCCCACTCGGCCTCCAGGGCCAGGAGCTGCGAGGGGTAGCACGCGACGGCCGCGTCCTTGCGCGCCCGGTCGGTGCTGACGGGCACTGCCGCCGGCGTCGGCCAGAGGCCGCGCCGGAACAGGCGGGCGACCCGCCACGCGAGCAGCCCGGGGATGTGCTTGTAGCCGGTGTCCTCGTAGAGGAACCACGAGGCTGCCCCGGGCGCGTCGGCCTCGAGTCGGTCGCGCACGAGCATGGCCGCCTCGTGGGTGCAGTCGTGGTCGGGGTTTCCGAGGCCGAAGGGCGCGAGCACCGACGTCGGCTCGAGCGGACGGATCGCGGCCGCGAGCCGGTCGACGACCTGTTCGGGGCGCACCCAGTCGTCCCGCTCGAGGTACGCGTGCTCGACGAAGTCGAGCCACACCGGCGTGGCGTCGAGGAGCGCGAGCGCCGCCGCGTCCTCGGCCCGACGGGCGACGTGCACCTCGTCGCCCTCGACGAACCCGCACACCGCGTCCCAGTGCCCCATCGGAACCGGGTACTCGTCGGGGCGACCCGCGAACACCGTCACCACGATCGCGCCCGGGTGGGCCGCCATGAGCGTCGAGCAGCCGAGCACCGCGTCGTCGAGGTGCGGCGACACGATCACGACTCGCTCGAGCTCGCCCGGCTCGACCGTGCCCCAGTCGCGCATGTCCGGCGGCGCAGGTGCGGCCATGGGCGAGGGAGCGTAGGACGACGAGGAACATTTCGATGCACTAATTAGTTGATCGAAGTATCATGTGCTCGATGTCCGAGTCGCCGACCCCCCCGCCCCCCGCCCGGGAGGCGCCCGACACCGTCACCGCGCTCGCCGACCGGCTCCGCCTCTCGGTCACCCGGCTCGCCCGACAGCTCCGACGCAACGCCGACGTGGCGGCCTCACCGACCCAGCTGTCCGCGCTCGCCACGATCGAGCGGAAGGGACCGCTCACCCTCGGCGAGCTCGCGTCGTACGAGGGGGTGCAGCCTCCTACCGTCACCGCCGCGGTCGGCCGCCTCGAGCAGCAGGGTCTCGTCGTGCGCCACACCGATGCCGACGACCGCCGGGTCGTGCGGGTCGAGATCACCCGCGCCGGCCGCACGCTGCTCGCCCGCAACCGCTCGCGCAAGACCGCGTTCCTCGCCCAGCGACTCGCCGCGCTCACCGACGACGAGCGTGCGCGCCTCGCCGCCGCCGTCGACGTGCTCGAGCGCGTGCTCGCGCCCGAGCCGCGGCACGACGCGAGGCAGGCACCGTGAGCCCCGTGGAGCGGGCCGCACGGCGCACGTTCCGCTCGCTGCGGACCCGCAACTTCCGCCTCTACTTCCTCGGCCAGGTCGTGTCGGGCACCGGCTCGTGGATGCAGATGGTCGCCCAGGCCTGGCTCGTGCTCCGCCTCACCGACAGCGGCGTCGCGCTGGGCCTCACGCTCGCGCTCCAGTTCGCTCCCACCCTCCTCGCCGGTGCGTGGGGCGGCGTCATCGCCGACCGCGTCGACAAGCGTCGGCTGCTGGTCCTCACCGCTTCCATCAGCGCCGGGCTGGCGCTCCTGCTCGGCGTGGTCACCGCGACCGGGATCGTCGAGGTGTGGATGGTCTACGCGCTCGCCGTCGCCCTCGGGCTCGTCACCGCCGTCGACAACCCCGGCCGGCGATCGTTCGTCCCCGAGCTGGTGCCGCCCGAGGACGTCGCCAACGCGGTCGGGCTCAACAGCTCGGTGTTCACCGCCGCCCGCGTCGTCGGACCCGCGCTGGCTGCGCTCGTCATCGCGAGCGTCGGCGTCGCGTGGTGCTTCGTGATCAACGGCGCGTCGTTCGCCGCGGTCATCCTCGCGCTGCTCGCGATGCGGGCGAACGAGCTGCGACCGTCCACGCCCGTCCCCCGGCGCAAGCGCCAGCTGCGAGAGGGAATGGCGTACGCGTGGCACAACCGGCCGGTGCGCCTCGCGCTGCTGGTCACCGCCATCATCGGGACGCTGGCGTTCAACTACCAGGTCGTGCTCCCGCTGATGGCCAAGGAGGAGTTCGGCGGTGACGCCGGCACGTTCGGCACGATGATGGCGGTGCTCGGCGCCGGCGCCTTCGTCGGCGCGCTGTGGACGGCCCACTTCGGGAGGGCCAGCGAACGGGTGATGCTCCTCGCCGTGCTGTCGCTCGGCATCACGACGACGTTCGCTGCGGTCGCGCCGAGCCTGCCGCTCGAGATCGCGGTGCTGCCCGCGGTCGGGCTGTCGTCGATGGTCGTGCTGTCGATGGCGACCGCGGTCTGCAACCAGGAGACGGCCCCCGAGTTCCGGGGTCGGGTCATGGCGCTGTTCGCGATCGCGTTCCTCGGGAGCACGCCCATCGGTGGGCCGCTCGTCGGCTGGGTGTCGCAGGCCATCGGGCCCCGGCCCGGCCTGGCCATCGGCGCCGTCGCCGCGCTCGCCACCGCGGCCGTCGCCCTCACCGCACGCCACCACGAGCGGTCGATCGAGTCGACCGTCGCGCCAACGCCACCGCCCTCGACATCGGTTGCGTAGCTCGCCGTCGTGGAGCGGGTCGAGCGACGCACGTCGACCTGCGTCGCTCGACCCTCGATGCGAAGGTGAGCGACGCAACCGGGGTGACCGATAGCGTGCCGACGTGAGCGAACGACGCACGCTGGGGCGGACCGGGCTCGAGGTGGCGCCGCTGTGCCTCGGCGCCATGAACTTCGGTGACCCGACGGACGCCGCGGAGTCGGCCCGCATGATCGACGCCGCGCTCGACGGTGGCATCGACATGATCGACGTCGCCGACGTCTACGCGGGTGGCAGGAGCGAGGAGATCGTCGGTGACGCCCTGGCGGCCAACGGGCGACGCGACGACATCGTGCTCGCGACGAAGGTCGGCATGCCGCGGGGCGAGGGCGACCCGAACCAGTGGCACCGCCGTGAGCACATCGTCGAGTCGTGCGATCGGTCGTTGCGCAGCCTGCGGGTCGACCACATCGACCTCTACCAGCTGCACCGGCCGACGTTCGGCGACGTGCCCCAGGAAGAGACGCTCGCGGCGCTCGCCGAGCTCGTCGAGGCCGGGAAGGTGCGTCACCTCGGGTGCTCCACCCACCCGGCGTGGATGGTGATGGAGGCGCTCGCGATCTCCGAGCGCGAGGGCTACCCGCGCTACGAGACGGAGCAGCCGCCCTACAACCTCGTCGACCGGCGCATCGAGAACGAGCTCGTGCCGCTGTGCGAGCGCCACGGCCTCGGGCTGCTCCCGTGGTCGCCCCTCGCCGGCGGCATCCTGGCCAACCGCTACGCGGACGGCGTCCCGGAGGGCTCGCGAGCGACCCGCCGGCCCCAGCTGCTGCAGCGGGTGACCCCGCGGGCGCTCGAGGTCGGGCGCGAGCTGGCGGCGCTCGCGGCAGCCCGCGACCTCACCGTCACCCAGCTCGCGCTCCTGTGGTGCAAGGACCAGCCGGGCGTCACCGCGCCGATCATCGGTCCCCGCACCCTCGACCAGCTCGCCGACGCGCTGCCGGTGCTGTCGATGACGCTCGACGACGAGACCCGCGCCGCCTGCGACGAGCTCGTGCCGCCGGGCACCGCGGTCGCCGACTTCCACAACACCGCACCCTGGATGCGCGCCCGCATCACGGCCTGACCGCGCAGTTGAGGCGTAGCTCACCTTCGCCATCAGGGTCGAGCAACGCACGTCGAACGTGCGTCGCTCGACCCGCTCCTCGAAGTCTCGCTACGCAACCGGTCGCCGGTGCGAGGGCGACGCTACGCTCCCGCGCATGCCAGAGGTTCGGGGGGTGATCGCGCCGGGGAAGGGCCAGCCGGTGCGCGTGGAGACGATCGTCGTGCCCGATCCGGGCCCCGGCGAGGCGCGTGTCGACGTGCAGGCGTGCGGGGTGTGCCACACCGACCTCCACTACCGCGAGGGTGGCATCGGCGACGAGTTCCCGTACCTCCTCGGCCACGAGGCCGCCGGCATCGTCGAGGCGGTGGGGCCAGGCGTGACGAGCGTCGCGCCCGGCGACTTCGTCGTCCTCAACTGGCGGGCCGTGTGCGGCGAGTGCCGGGCATGCCGGCGCGGACGTCCGTGGTACTGCTTCGCCACCCACAACGCGACGCAGCCCATGACGCTCACCGACGGGACCGTCCTCTCGCCCGCGCTCGGCATCGGCGCGTTCGCGGAGAAGACGCTCGTCGCCGCGGGGCAGGCGACCAAGGTCGACCCGGCCGCGCGCCCGGAGGCCGCGGGCCTCCTCGGGTGCGGGGTCATGGCGGGGTTCGGCGCCGCGGTCAACACCGGTGAGGTGCAGCGCGACGACACGGTCGCGGTGTTCGGCTGCGGCGGTGTCGGCGACGCGGCGATCGCGGGCGCCAAGCTCGTGGGGGCGCGCACGATCATCGCCGTCGACCTCGATCCCCGGAAGCTCGAGGCCGCGAAGGGCTTCGGCGCGACCCATACGATCGACGCGTCGAAGGAAGACGTCGTCGAGCGGGTCCGCGAGCTCACCGAGGGCAACGGAGCCGACGTGTGCATCGAGGCCGTCGGGCGCCCGGAGGTGCTCCAGCAGGCGTTCTACGCGCGGGACCTCGCCGGGACGGTCGTGCAGGTCGGTGTGCCGACGCCCGACATGGCACTGCCCGACATCCCCATGATCGACTTCTTCGGTCGCGGTGGCGCGCTCAAGCCGTCGTGGTACGGCGACTGCCTGCCGACCCGCGACTTCCCCTTGCTCGTCGACCTGTACCTGCAAGGTCGGTTCGACCTCGACGGCTTCGTGTCGGAGACGATCACCCTCGACGAGGTCGAGGACGCGTTCCACAAGATGGAGCGCGGCGAGGTCCTCCGATCCGTCGTCACGATCTGATGCGCGTTCCAGAGGTGAACGACCGCGCCGCAGGTACCCTGCGGCGCAGTGAGCCGTGGCCCGAGCGGCCCGGCGCGAAGCGCCGAGAGCGGAAGTGATGACTTCGCGGATCGAGCTGGTCAACACGTCGGGCATCTTCTCGATCGACGGCGAGGACTTCGAGGTCGAGAACAACATCTGGCTGATCGGCGACGACCACGAGGTGCTGGTCGTCGATGCTGCGCACGACGCGGCACCGATCACGGAGGCGATCGGCGATCGGCGGGTGACGGCGATCCTCTGCACCCACGGTCACAACGACCACATCAACGCCGCCGACGCGCTCTCGCGCGCCACCGGTGCACCGGTGCTCCTGCACGCGGACGACGAGATGCTGTGGGACGCCGTGTACCCCGACCGCAAGCCCGACGACGCGGTGCGCGAAGGCAGCGAGCTCGAGGTCGCGGGCGAGCGCCTGCACGTCATCCACACGCCGGGCCACAGCCCGGGCGGCGTGTGCGTCGTCGGCCCCGACGGACACGTCTTCGGCGGTGACACGCTCTTCAAGGGAGGGCCGGGCGCGACCGGGCGCTCGTACTCCGATTTCCCGACCATCATCGAGTCGATCCGCGATCGCCTGCTCGTGCTGCCCGCCGCGACCGTCGTGCACACGGGTCACGGCGACTCGACCACGATCGGCGACGAAGCACCGCACCTCGACGAGTGGATCGCGCGCGGTCACTGAGAGACGAAGACGGGAGGCACGTGTTCCGCACCATCGTCGTCGGCACCGACGGGTCCGACCGTGCGAGCCGGGCAGTCGTGCAGGCCGCCGACCTCGCGCGGGCGTGCGGCGCGACGCTGCACGTGATCCACGCCTACCAGGGCACGCGCGAGTCGATCGAGGCCGCGGGGCGCGAGATCGTCGAAAGGGCGACGGCCGACCTCGCCGACACCGGGGTGCGGCTCGAGACCCACGCCCTCCAGGGCGACCCCGCCGACGTGATGATCGAGTGGTCCCACACGCACTCGGTCGACCTGCTCGTCGTCGGCAACCGCGGCATGAAGGGCAAGGGCCGATTCCTCGGCAGCATCCCCAACGCGGTGTCGCACGACGCGATGGGTGCGGTGATGATCGTCCAGACCCAGGACGAGCCCCGGGCGATCAGCACCGTCGTCGTGGGCACCGACGGGTCGGCACGCGCGGGGCGCGCGGTGGCGCTGGCATCCGAGCTCGCCCTCGTCTTCGGCGCCCGGCTCCACCTCGTCCTCGCGTACAAGGGGGTCGAGCAGGCGACCGCCGAGGCCCTCGCCGCCGGTGCCGCGGTGACACCGCCGGCCGACCTCGACGAGGAGGCCAAGGACGAGGCCGACGCCATCGGCTCCGGCCTCGAAGCCCAGGCCGGAGCCCTGCGCGCGCGAGGGCTCGACGTGGAGACGCACGCAGTCGCGGGCGCACCGGCGAACGCGATCCTCGACACCGCCGGCCGGGTGGACGCCGACCTCATCGTCGTCGGCAACCGCGGCATGACGGGCGCGAAGCGCATCCTCGGCAGCGTGCCCAACACCCTGTCGCACCAGGCCAGGTGCGCCGTGCTGATCGTCCCCACCGACGACCCGGCTCCCGCCGACGACCCGTCCACCGAACCCTGAATCCCCTGCAACGTCGGAAGGCTCAGCGACAGCGGGTGCCCCGAGTCTTCCAACGCGCCAGAGGTGATGCGGAGGGTGAGGGGGTGAGCCGGTGACGACGCATCCGGTGCTGGCCGACAGCGAGCTGTCGTGCTTCTGGACCGACGCGACGCCGTTCCCGGACGCCACGCCACCGCCCGACGAGCCGGTCGAGTGCGGCCTGGCGATCGTGGGGGCGGGGTTCACGGGCATGTGGGCGGCGCTGCACGCGAAGGCGCGCGACCCGTCGCGCGACGTGGTCCTGTTCGAGGCCGACCGCGCCGGCGCGGGCGCGTCCACGCGCAACGGCGGCTTCGCCGACGCGTCGCTCACCCACGGCATCGACCAGGGGCTGGCGCGGTTCGCCGACGAGCTCGACGCGCTGCTCGCGCTCGGTGCCGAGAACTGGGACGGGATGCGGACCGACCTCGCGACGCACGGGATCGACGCGGCGTGGGAGGACGTCGGCCATCTCGCGGTCGCGACCGAGCCCCACCAGGCCGCCGAGCTCGACGAGTGGCTCGCGGTGCTGGCCGAGCACGGTGAAGAGGGAACCGTGCTCGACCGCGACGCGGTGCGCGCCGAGATCGACAGCCCGACGTTCCTCGGCGGGCTGTGGCAGCGCTCCCATGCCGCCCTCGTCGATCCGGCCCGCTTGTCGTTCGGGCTGCGCCGCGCGGTGCTCGACGCGGGCGCGGCGCTGCACGAGGGGTCGCCCGTGACCTCGATCAGGACCGACGGTGCCGGCGTGCGACTCGACGGGCCGTGGGGCAGCGCGCGAGCGGCGAAGGTGGTGCTCGCGACCAGCGCGTTCCCACCGCTCGTGCGCCGCATCAAGAGAACGGTGGTGCCGGTGTACGACTACGTGCTCGTCACCGAGCCGCTCGACGCCGAGCGGCGCGCCGCCGTCGGATGGCGACGGCGCCAGGGCCTCGCCGACTCGGGCAACCAGTTCCACTACTCGCGCCTGACCGCGGACGACCGCATCCTGTGGGGCGGCTACGACGCCATCTACCACTACGGCTCGAGGGTCGACCCGGCGCTGGAGGACCGCGCCGCGACCTACGACCTGCTCGCGAGCCAGCTCCTCGACACGTTCCCCCAGCTCGAGGGCGTCCGCTGCACGCACCGGTGGGCCGGCGTGATCGACACGTCGACGCGCTTCGCGGTGAGCTTCGGGACGAGCCACGAGGGCCGCGTCGCGTACGCCGTCGGGTACACCGGCCTCGGCGTGGTCGCGAGCCGGTTCGGCGCTCGGGTCGCGCTGGCGTTGCTCGACGAGCCCGGCTCCGACATCACCCGGCTCGACTTCGTGCGCGACCACCCGTTCCCGTTCCCGCCGGAGCCGCTGCGCTGGCTGGGGGTGACGTTGACGCGCCGCGCCCTCGCACGCGCCGACCGCCGCGCGGGCCGTCGCGGCCCCTGGCTGCGGCTCCTCGACCGCTTCGGCGTCGGCTTCGACTCCTGATCGCCCCCGCCATCGGCGCGTCGGAAGACTCAGCGACATCCTGTGTCGCTCACGCTTCCAACGCGGCGAAGGAGTCGGCTTCCGACGCGGCGGAGCGGTGGTGCCCGGTACCGTGAGGGCATGACGCTGCCCGCGTACCTCCACCCGTTCTGCAAGCCCTCGCGCGAGGACTTCGTCACGATCGAGCGCGGCGAGGGCTCGGTCGTCTGGGACACCGACGGCAACGAGTACATCGACGCGATGGCGAGCCTGTGGTGCGTCGCCGCGGGCCACGGGCGCCGCGAGATCATCGACGCGGTCACCGAGCAGATGACCCGGCTCGCCACGTACCAGACGTTCGAGCCGTTCGCGAACGAGCCCGCCGACCGCGTGTGCGACGACATCGTGGCACGGGCACCCGTGCCCGGGTCGCGCGTGTTCCTCACCAACTCCGGTTCCGAGGCCGTCGACTCGGCGCTCAAGCTGGCCCGGTTGTCGCACGCGCGGGCCGGCCGACCCGAGCGCACCCTCGTGCTGAGCCGAGGGCGGGGCTACCACGGGGTCACGTTCGGCGGGATGGCCGCGCAGGGGCTCCCGCCCAACCAGGCCGACTTCGGCCCGCACGTCGAGGGCTTCCACAACCTGCCGCCCGACGACATCGAGATCTGGGCGACGTTCATGGCCGAGCGCGGCGACGAGGTGGCGGCGGTGCTCGTGGAGCCGGTACAGGGCGCAGGTGGCGTGTTCCCTCCACCCGAAGGGTTCCTCGAGTCGTTGCGTCGGCTCTGCGACCAGCACGGCGCGTACCTCGTCTTCGACGAGGTGATCTGCGCGTTCGGACGGCTCGGACACTGGTTCGGTGCCCAGCACTTCGACGTCACGCCCGACCTCATCACGTTCGCCAAGGGGGTGACGTCGGGCTACCTGCCCCTCGGCGGCGTCGTGCTCGCACCGGTGGTGCACGAGCCGCTGGCGGCCGACCCCGCGTACCTCCTGCGCCACGGCCACACGTACTCGGGTCACCCGTCGTGCGCGGCCGCGGGCATCGCCAACATCGCGCTGATGGAGCGGGACGGTCTCCTCGAGCGCGCACCGCAGGTCGGCGCCCGCCTGTCCGAGGGCCTGCGCGCGATCGAGGCCGACGGTCTCGTCGCCGAGGTGCGCGGCGAGGTCGCGGTGTGGGCGGTGGGGCTCACCCCCGACCACGACTCGTTCGCGGTGCGCGACGCGATGCTCGCCGACGGCGTCATCTGCCGTCCGATCGGCACCGACACCCTCGCGTTCTGCCCGCCGCTGGTGATCGAGGACGCCCAGATCGACCGGGTCGTCGACACCCTGGCGAAGGCGCTGCGGTAGCGACAGACTCGGCGTCCGACGAACGAGACGCACGAGACGCACGAGAGGGGACGCCCATGGGTGCAGGAAAGGCCATCGGCAAGCTCGCGGCGCTCGCCGCGGTGATCGGCGGCGCGATCTTCTTCTGGCGCAAGACCCATCCCGCGGACGAGACCGGCACGACCGCACCGACCTTCCCACCGGCCGCCGACAAGCCCGACGCCTGACGCGCCACGACACCCGCGCCACACCACCCGCGCCACGCCCCGAGCGGTTTGGCGTCGGCCGTCTACCGACCGGGTAGGAAGGTGACGCCAAAACGGTCCGCGATCTAGGTTCGGTGCATGGCGTACCCGAGTGACGTCGGCGTCGTCGATCTGATGATCGGCTTCCCGATGGGCGACAAGAAGGCGACCTACGACTACCTGATGAAGGGCCTCAAGGACTCCGAGAGCAAGGAGGAGTTCTCCTTCCCCGCCGAGTACATGTTCAAGGAGGTGCCCGAGGGCGCGGCCGAGGGCGTCGACCCGATCGACGAGGCCCTCCGCGAGATGGACAAGTACAACGTCGAGCAGGGCCTGTTCGGCAACCTCCAGCAGGGCTCCGAGGCCCAGGCCCGCTACCCCGGTCGGATCCACCTCTCGCTCGAGGTCGACCCCAACGACGTGATGGGGACGGTCGCCAAGATCAAGGGTGCGCACGAGAAGTACGGCATCAAGGCCGTCACCCTCTTCCCCTCGGGGTGCATGCCGCAGGTGAACGTCGACGACGCCCGCGTCTACCCGGCCTACGCCGCGTGCGTGGAGCTCGACATCCCGATCATCGTCAACGCCGGCATCGCGGGCCCGCGCTTCCCGTCCGACTGCCAGCACGTCATGCGCTTCGACAACGTCTGCTACGACTTCCCCGACCTGCGCATCGTCATGCGTCACGGCGCCGAGCCGTGGGAAGACCTGGCCGTGAAGCTCATGCTGAAGTGGCCGGGCCTCTACTACATGACGTCGGCGTTCGCGCCGAAGTACTACCCGAAGGCGATCGTCGACTACGCGAACACCCGGGGCGCCGACAAGATCATGTACGCGGGCTACTACCCGATGGGCCTGAGCCTCGAGCGGATCTTCACCGAGATGCCGAACGTGCCCTTCCGCGATCACGTGTGGCCACAGTTCCTGCGCGAGAACGCGATCCGCGTCTTCAAGCTGGACGAGTCATGAGCGCCGACGACGGCAACGGCACCGCGCGCTACACGCTCATCTCCGCCGACACCCACGGCGGCGCCAACCACGAGACGTACCGCGAGTACCTCGACCCCGCGTACCGCGACGAGTTCGATGCGTGGCGCGACCGCTACAAGAACCCGTTCCGCGACCTGCACGGCAAGAAGCGGAACCAGAACTGGGACGACGAGCGCCGCTGGGAGGAGCAGGAGGCCGACGGGACGGTCGGCGAGGTGATCTTTCCCAACACCGTACCGCCGTTCTTCCCGACCGGCGCCGTGATCGCGCGCCCGCCGAGCCCCGACGAGTACGAGCTGCGCCACGCCGGCATCCAGGCGCACAACCGGTGGCTCGCCGACTTCTGCGCGTCGTACCCCGATCGACGAGCCGGCGTCGGGCAGATCTTCCTCAACGACGTCGACGACGCGATCGCGGACGTGCGCACCATCGCGGAGCTCGGCCTGCGCGGCGGTGCACTGCTCCCCGGCCGGCCGGACGACTCCCCGCACATCGCCCCGCTCTACGACCCGGTCTACGACCCGCTGTGGGCGACGTGCGCCGAGCTCGGCGTCCCGATCACCCACCACTCGGGTCAGGGCTCCCCCGACTACGGCAAGCACTCGTTCTCGATGGCGCTCTGGATCGCCGAGACGTCGTGGTTCTCGCACCGGCCGCTCGCCCACCTCATCCTCAGCGGCGTGTTCGAGCGCCATCCCGACCTGAGGTTCGTGATGACCGAGCAGGGATGCGCATGGATCCCTCCGGTGCTCCAGAGCCTCGACGCGTTCCACGCCCAGATGTCGTCGGGTCGAATCGGCGAGATCAACTACTCCGACGACCAGGTGCTCCCGAAGAAGCCGTCGGAGTACTTCGCCCAGTGCTGCTACGTCGGCGTGAGCTTCCCGAGCCCGGGCGAGGCGAAGGCGATGCGCAAGGTCGGCCTCGACCGGGTGATGTGGGGCAGCGACTACCCGCACCACGAGAGCACGTACCCGTACACGACCGAGGGTCTGCGCCTCGCGTTCTCCGAGTGGGAGCCCGACGAGGTGCGTCAGGTCACCAGCCGCACCGCCGCGGGCGTGTACGACTTCGACCTCGACGCGCTGGCCCCCCTCGCGGCGAAGGTGGGTCCGACGGTCGACGAGGTGAAGGTGCCCCTCGACCGGGTCCCCGAGGACTCCGGCAGCCCGGCCTTCACGAACCGCTGATCGCGCCGTGACGAAGGACGCTCCCGAGAGCCCGGTCACCGGCTTCTCGCACGTCCAGCTGCACTGCACCGACGTCGCGGCCAGCAAGGACTGGTACGCGACGGTGCTCGGCGCCGAGGTGCTCACCGAGGCCGACGACGGCACCTACGTGGCGCTGCGGCACCGTCCGAGCAAGGTCGTCGTCGTGCTGAGCGAGCGCCCGCCGGGCTACCCGGGCGCCGGCCCGCTCGATCACCTCGCGTTCGCGGTGCCCGACGGCGACGCGCTCGAGCGGTGGGCCCGCCACCTCAGCGAGTCGGGCATCGAGCACGACGGGATCGTCGACGAGCTGGGCAAGCCGTCGCTCGCCCTCCGCGACCCCGACGGCATCGCCATCGAGCTCGTCGCCCCACCCACCTGATTCGTCGGAAGACTCAGCGACAAAGAGTGTCGCTCGCTCTTCCAACGCACGGATCGGCGGCGGCATCTCTGGTGGACCTGCGCCACGCCGTGTGCGCCTCGTGGCGACGTCGGAAGACTCAGCGACAAAGAGTGTCGCTCGCTCTTCCAACGCTGGATCAGACGCCGAGCGCGTCGAGGACGCGGGGGGCGAGCCAGGCGGCGCCGTCGGCGGTGAAGTGGCCGCCGTCGTCGGCGCGGACCGCGACGTCATCGAGGACGGGCGGGCACTGCGGGCCCGTCGGGCACAGCCACTGCCCGAGGTCGACGACGCGCACGCGATCGGGCATCGCGCGCGCCACGTCGCGCAGCGTCGCCCGGTGCTGGCGCGCCTCGGCGATCCGCGTGGGCGTCGCGTCTCCGGTGGACGCGCCGGGCGCGGGGATCGCCTCGGCGAGGAGCACCACCGAACGCCCCGACCCGGGCGGCGCGACGTCGTCGACGAGCTCGCGGTACAGCTCCACCGCCGTGGCCCGCCCGGTGCCCGTGCCGGGATCGACGAACGTGCCGTCGAGCTCGCGCGGCGACCCGTCCCACGTCGACAGCACGACGACGACGTCGGCCTGCATCGCCGCGATCTGTCGGCGCCAGGTGGCGGACTCGCGATCGCATGCGGTCGTCCACGGCGGTTGGTAGCCGTCGAGCGTCGTGGGCAGGCCCCGCAGCAGCCCGCACCCGGGTCGCGTGCTCACCGACACCGTCGCGCCGCGCGAGCGGGCTTCGGCGCCGAACGCCGCGGCGAGCGTCTCGGCGACGCTGTCGCCGGCGAAGACCAGCCGCGGCGTCGCGCCGCCGCCGGGGGCGATCGGCGCCTCCAGCCGCGCGAGCTCTTCGGCCCGGGCGCTCAGCCCGGGCTCCGCCGCCACCCCGTCGGAGCCCGATGCAGACGCAGCAGGGCCACCGACCAGCAGCGCGACGAGCGCGCCGCTCGCGACCAGTGCCGCCCGCACTCGCATCACGCGCGCCTCACCAGCCCTCGAGGTGGACGACCTCGCCGACCGGTCGGCGCGTCGCGGCGCGGAAGTCGCTGCCGACCGTGTGGGCGACCGGGACGAGCCCGGCCTGCATGACCGCGTCGTACGGGATGCCCAGGATCTCGGCGACGTCGGACTCCCGTTCGAGATGCGCGGTGGTCAGCGAAGTGCCGAGGCCACGGCTGCGCGCCGCGAGCATGAAGCTCCACACCGCCGGGTAGATCGACGCGAACGTCGTGGCCTGATCCGCGATCGGCGCCCCGTCGGTGCGGCCCTCGATGCAGGGGACGACGAGCATCGGCACCTCGTGCAGGTGCTCGAACAGGTAGGCCGACGACGCCATCACCTTTTTGCGCGTGGCGCGCTCCTCGTCGGTGCGCTCGCGCAGCCGCGGGCGAGGCGGCCGTTCACGCTGGGCGTACTCCACCGCCGCGGTTCGGAACACGTCGGCGATCGCGCGCCGCTGCGCCGCGTCGGTCACGACCACGAAGTGCCAGCCCTGGTCGTTGCCGCCCGTGGGCGCCTGGAGCGCGAGGTCGAGGCACTCCAGCACCAGGGCCGTCTCGACCGGTCGCTCGAGGTCGAGCCGACGGCGCACGGCCCGCGTCGTCGTCAGGACCTCGTCGATCGGTGCTCGGTCGATGACCGCACCCTAACGCCGGCCGGGTCGGAAGCGTCAGCCGCGCACGTCGAACGTCATCACGCCCAGGTAGCCGTCGCCCTCGGGCGTGAGGGTGAGCACGGTG
>CAZCUD010000019.1:0-65009 GCA_964501785.1 uncultured Bifidobacteriaceae bacterium | reverse complement strand
CGCGGCTGGCGGCCGTCGACAGTCCGCGCTTCAGCCTGGCGAAGCTGCCCGACGACGTCGGTCTGCCGCCAATGCGCGACTGGGGTCCATGGGGATACGGGGGTGTGCGGAGATCCGGTTTCGGGGCGAGGTACGAGTGGGCAGTCGAGCACGGGCGGCCATGGGTCCGGCGGCGCATCTGGGCGGTGCGGATCGCTCCGTTCGTCGTCGTGGCGGTCGTGCTCCTCGTCGCGGTGGTGGTCGTCGAGGTGCTCTGAGGCTGCGGACGCATCTCGCGTCGGGTGACCTGACAGGGCGTCAGATCGTGGTGGTACCGTCCCGCCTCGCATGGCAACTCTGACGGGAACCCCATACCGCAACCTGATCGGTGGCTCGTGGACCGAGGGGGGCGGCGGCACGTACGGCATCGTCAACCCGGCCACCGAGGAGACGATCGACGAGGCGCCCGAGTCGTCGGTGGCCGACGCCGAGGCCGCGGCCCGCGCGGCGCGGGACGCCCTCGCGACCTGGAAGCGGACGACCCCCGAGGAGCGGGCCAACCTGCTCTCGAAGCTGGCGGTCGAGGTCGCGGCCCGACAGAGCGACCTCCTGCCGCTGATCATGGCGGAGACGGGCGCGACCCTGAAGGTGGGGTCGTCGCTCCAGGTGCCCCAGGCCGTCGCCCGCTTCGAGCGCTACGCCAAGGGCGCCCTCCAGGACATCAGCGAGGCGCTGCCGCCCTCGATCATGCCGACCACGCCGCTGGCGGCCGGCGGCATCATCGGCGGCCAGGTGTTCCGCCAGCCGGTGGGCGTGGTGGCGTGCATCTCGCCCTACAACTTCCCGCTCGTCAACATGGCGGGCAAGGTCGGGCCCGCGCTCGCGACCGGCAACACCATCGTGATGAAGCCCGCGCCCCAGGACCCGCTGGCGATCATCGAGTTCGCCAAGATCTGCGAGGACGTCGGCTTCCCACCGGGGGTCGTCAACGTGATCACCGGGTCGGCGCCCGAGGTCGGCCAGGCCCTGGTGGAGTCGCGCGACGTCGACATGATCTCGTTCACCGGCTCGACCGCGGTGGGTGCGCGCATCTTCGAGGCGGGTGGCTCGACCATGAAGCGCCTGCTGCTCGAGCTCGGCGGCAAGGGCGCGTGCATCGTGTGCGAGGACGCCGACGTCGGCAAGGCGGTCGCCGCGCTGGCGAGCGTCTGGGGCTTCCACTCGGGTCAGATCTGCACCGCCCCGACGCGGGCGATCGTGCACCGCAAGGTGTACGACGCGCTGGTGGGTGCGCTCCAGGGCGCGGCGCCGACGCTGAAGATCGGTCCGCCCGAGGCCGAGGACACCCTCGTGGGCCCGGTCATCTCGGCGCCGCACCGCGACCGGATCGAGGGCTACATCCAGTCGGGTGCCGACGAGGGGGCCGAGCTGCTCGTCGACGGTCGCAAGCCCGACGGCATCGACAAGGGCTTCTACGTGGGCCCGACGCTGCTGGCGAACGCCCGCAACGACATGACGGCGGTGCGCGAGGAGATCTTCGGTCCGGTGATCGTGGTCGTGCCCTACGACGACGACGACGAGGCGATCGCGATCGCCAACGACTCTGACTACGGCCTCTACGACTACGTGTTCTCGGAGGACTCGGCGAAGGCGTTCGCGATCGCGCAGCAGCTCGAGTGCGGCCACGTGGGCATCAACACCGCGCAGCGCAACCACGAGGCCCCGTTCGGCGGCTTCAAGATGAGCGGCGTCGGTCGCGACGGCGGCGACTACGGGCTCTACGCCTACACCGAGGTCCAGAGCGTCATCTGGCCGGGCTGACCCCGGAGAGAGCTGAGGCGATCCAGTCATGAAGGCGTTGGTGTACGACGGGGAGAAGGCGGCGGTCCGCGACGACGTGGAGGTGCGGCCACCCGGGCCGACCGAGGTGCGCGTCCGCGTCACCAACGCCGGGCTCTGCCACAGCGATCTGAGCGTCCTCGACGGCACGATCCCGTGGCCGCCGCCGGCGGTCCTCGGCCACGAGGGCGCGGGCGTCGTCGACGCCATCGGCGAGGCGGTCACCAACGTGAAGCCCGGCGACCACGTGGTGCTCCAGACCATGGCGTTCTGCGGCGTGTGCAAGTGGTGCGAGACCGGACGCCCCGCCTACTGCCGCAAGAGCATCGCCAACGCGAGCCAGCCCTTCACGGTGGGCGGTGAGGCGGCCTGGAACTTCGCCGCCACCTCGTGCCTGTCCGAGTACACGGTCGTGCAGGCCGTGCAGTGCGTGGCGATCGACCCCGAGATCGACCTGTCCGTCGCGTGCCTCATCGGCTGCGGCGTGCTCACCGGCATCGGGTCGGTGTGGAACCGCACCGACCTCGGCCTGGGCGACACGTGCGTCGTGTTCGGCGTCGGCGGGGTCGGGCTCAACGTCATCCAGGCCGCGAAGGTGAAGGGCGCCAAGCGCATCATCGCCGTCGACACCCAGGCCTCGAAGGAGCAGGCCGCGCGCGACTTCGGCGCCACCGACTTCATCCAGGCCGGCGACGGCGTCGACGTCGTCGCGCAGGTGCGCGAGTGGTTCCCCACCGAGATCGCGAACGTCGTCGGCTCCTTCGGCGAGGGCGGCGTCGACTACGCCTTCGACTGCGTGGGCCACCCGGCGATCCTCAACCAGTGCCTCGAGATGCTCGACTGGGGTGGGGTCGCGGTCGCGGTCGGCGTCCCGGCGCCCACGGCGACCGTCGACGCGCGCGTCACCAACTTCACCCACGTCGAGCGCACGCTCGTCGGCTCCCGAGCCGGATCGCACCGCCCGCACTGGGACATCCCGCTGATCGTGGACGCCTACCAGCGGGGTCTCGTCAAGCTCGACGAGCTCGTCAGCGAGCGCTACGCGCTCGACGACTGGGAGCGCGCGGTGCACGACCTCCACGACGGCAAGCTCGCACGCGGGGTGCTCGACATCTCGAAGCCATGAGGTCGACGGCGTGAACGGTCTGCCGGTCGTCATCGAGCGACGGTTCCGCGGCCCCGAGTGGTCGGGCCAGGGCGGCTACTCGTGCGGTCTGGTGGCTGCTGCGGTCGGCAACCCCGCCGAGGTCCGCCTGCGCAACCCGCCGCCGCTCGGCGCCCCGCTCGAGCTGCGGCCGGTCGAGTCGAAGGGTGACGCCGTCATGCTCTTCGACGCGGACGACTGCCCGGTCGCCGAGGGCTGGCCGCTCGAGGATCTCGCGATCGACGTCCCGCCGCGCGTGACGCTCGACGAGGCGCGCGCCGGCGCCGCGGCGTACCTCGAGCGCGAGGGGCACGGCGAGCACCCGTTCCCCGGGTGCTTCGGGTGCGGTCCGGGCCGGGCCGAGGGCGACGGCCTGCGCGTCTTCGCGGGCCCGGTGCCCGGGCGCGACGGCATCTTCGCGTCGCCGTGGGTGCCCGACGAGTCGCTCACCGACGGCGAGTCCGACGAGGTGCGCGACGAGATCACCTGGGCCGCGCTCGACTGCCCGACCGGCGCGCCGGTCCTGATCGGCCTGCCGCACGAGACGGCGATCGTGCTGGGCACGATGGCGGCCCACGTCAAGCGTCGGCCGCGGGCCGGACGCGAGCACGTGATCATGAGCTGGCTCGAGGAGCGGGGGGAGCGGGTGGCGCGCGGGTGCGCCGCGCTGCTCGATGCCGACGGCGACACGCTCGCCGTCGCCCGCGGATCGTGGGTGTTCGTCGACCGAGCCCGATTCCAGGGCGTCCAGGGGGGATGACATGGCACTGCCCGACGAGGTGAAGGAGCTCGCCGCCAAGGTCCGCAACTGGGGCCGGTGGGGCGACGACGACGAGATCGGCACGATCAACCTGATCACCGACGACGTCGTCAAGTCCGCGGCGAAGGAGATCGAGACCGGGAAGCGGTTCGCGCTCGGCATCCCGATGGACGAGAACGGACCGCAGGTCGGCGCGGTCCCCGGTCGCGAGAACCCGGTGCGCACGATGATCATGGCCGACTCGCCGATGACCGGTGACCCGTCCGACTTCACCACGAGCGACGACAAGGTGGAGATGGGCATCCAGTCGTGCACGCACTGGGACGCGCTCTCGCACGTCAGCTACGAGGGCAAGCTCTTCAACGGCGTGCCGTCGAGCGTCATCACCGAGCAGGGCGCGTCCCGCATGGGGATCGACAAGATCAAGACCCTGGTCAGCCGAGGCGTGCTGCTCGACGTCGCGCGGGCGCGGGGCGTCGACGAGGTCGAGGACGGCCACGCGATCACCGGCGACGACCTCGACGCCGCGGCGGCGCTCGGCAAGGTCGACGTGCGGCCCGGCGACGTGATCATGCTGCGCACCGGCCGCATGGCCCGGTTCCTCGCCGACGGCGCGGCGGCGTACAACGCCATCCCCTCGGCCGGACCTTCGCTCCAGTCGGTCCAGTGGTTCCGCGACCACGACGTCGCGGCAGTCGCGACCGACAACCTGATCTTCGAGGTCTATCCGTGCGAGCGGGAGGACGCGATCCTCCCGGTGCACCTGCTCCACCTCGTCGACATGGGCATGACCCAGGGGCAGAACTGGAACCTCGAGGCGCTCGCGGCCGACTGCGCCGACGACGGCCGCTACACCTGCTTCCTCGACGCCTCGCCGATGCCGTTCACCAACGCCGTCGGCAGCCCGGTCAACCCGATCGCGATCAAGTAGCGCATCGTGGCCGAGCCCGGGTCGGACGACCCGATCGCAGGGCGCGTCGCCCTCGTCACCGGCGCGTCCTCGGGGATCGGCGCGGCCAGCGCCGTCGCCCTGGCGCGGGAAGGCGCGGCCGCGGTCGGCATCTGCGCCCGCCGCGAAGACCGCCTCGCCGAGGTCTTGCGCGCGGTGCGCGAGCACGCGCCCGACTCCGAGATGTTCGCCGTCGACCTCGCCGACCTCGACGGGCTCGCACCGCTCGCCGAGCGGGTCGAGGCGGCCATCGGGCCGGTCGACGTGCTCGTCAACAACGTCGGCGTGCCGTTCCGGCGCCGCATGCAGGACGTGACCCGAGCCGACGTCGAAGCCGTGCTGCGCGTCAACTTCCTGTCGGCGGTGACGCTCACCAACGCGCTCCTGCCCGGCATGCTCGACCGCGGGTGGGGTCGCATCGTCAACGTCTCGTCCATGGGGACGCGCACGGCGGCGCTGCGGGTCGGGGTCTACGCGGCGTCGAAGGCGGCGCTCGAGCTGTGGAGCGAGGGGCTGCTGCTCGACCTGCTCGGGACGGGCGTGACGGCGCAGGTCCTCGTGCCGGGGACCACGCGCACCGAGTTCGGCGACCCCCGCGACGAGCACGACGAGCCGTTCCCGCCCGACCCGAACGCGCTCGAGCCCGAGGCCGTCGCCGACGGCTTGATCGCACTGCTGCGCTCCGACGACTTCGAGGGGTTCGCGAGCGACGCGCATCGCGAGCTGTCCGCGACGAAGCGCTCCGACCCGAACGCGTTCTTGGAGATGGTCACACCGATCCTCGCGCCCGACGCGTCGCCCGCTCCGGCCGGTGGAGCGCCCGGTGACGCCGGATAGGGTCACCTCCCTATGGCTCGCTTCGACGATCGGGTGGTGGTGGTGACCGGTGCCGCATCGGGCATCGGGCGCGCGACGGCCGTGCGCTTCGGCGGTGAGGGTGGCGTCGTCGCCTGCCTCGACGTCGCGGAGTCGGGGGCCGCGGACACGGCGAAGGCGATCACCGACGCCGGCGGCCGCGCCGAGGCCTGGGCGCTCGACGTGACCGACTCGGTGGCGGTCGAGAAGGTGATCGGCGAGGTCGCCGACCGCCTCGGTCCTCCGCAGGTCTGCTGCAACGTCGCGGGGATCGGGAAGTTCGCACGCTCCGAGGAGCAGCCGGTCGACGAGTTCCGCAAGATCATCGAGGTCAACCTCATCGGCACGTTCGCGGTGTCTCAGGCCTGCCTCCCGCACCTCCTCGAGCACAAGGGCTGCATCGTCAACATCTCGTCGAGCGCCGGCATCTTCGGTCAGCCCTACAACGCGGCGTACTGCGCGTCGAAGGGCGGCGTCTCGCTGATGACCAAGGCGATGGCGGTCGAGTTCAACCGCCGTGGGGTGCGGGTCAACGCAGTGGCGCCCGCCGGCATCGACACGCCGATCACCAAGGACTTCGGCTTCGTCGAGGGCAGCGAGGTCAAGGAGTACCTGAAGATGATGCCGCCGACCGGTGAGATGGGGACGCCCGAGATGGTCGCCGCCACGATCGCGTACCTCGCCTCCGACGAGGCGAGCTACATCACCGGTGTCATCCTGCCGATCGACATGGGCGTCACCGCGTGACGGTGCGCTCCGACTTCTTGGGGGTCACGGCGTGAGCGACGAGCAGAAGCAGCCGTTCGGGAGCGGGGTCAAGCAGCGCGACCTCATCAAGATGACGCCCGAGGAGATCGACGAGTTCCTCCACGGGTGGCACACCATGAGCTGCGCGACCTACAACCACGACGGCACGATCCACCTCGTGGCCATGTGGTACGGCTTCCTCGACGGGTGCCTCGCGCTCGAGACGAAGGGCAAGAGCCAGAAGGTGCAGAACCTGCGCCGCGACCCGCGCATCACCTGCCTGATCGAGGAAGGCGACTCCTACGACCAGCTGCGCGGCGTCGAGATCGTCGGCACGGCCGAGATCATCGAGGACTACGACCGCATCTTCGAGATGGGCAAGAGCCTGGTCGCGCGCACCGCGGGCACCGAGTACACCGACGACATGAAGGAGATGGTCGACGTGATGATCAACAAGCGCGTCTGCGTGAAGATCAACGCCGACAAGTACGTGTCGTGGGACCATCGCAAGCTCGGCCTGCCGGCGATGCCCAAGCCCCCGGGCGCTTGATCGCGGCACCCGCGCACGGTTGTCGCGCCGCCGCTCACGCTGACCCCGCTCCGTCGGGCAGTCCTCCGGCGGGTGACGAGCCCCTGCTCCCTCGCTGCGCTCGGTCGGGTCTTCGACCCGGGTCTCGTCGCCGCCTGCGGCCAACGCCCTCCTCCGGGGGTCAGCGTGGACGGCGCCGCCGGGACTGCGCCGCATGCCCCGTCACCCCCCGTGAGGTGCGCTCGCCTCGGCCGCAATGGTCAGCGTGGACGGCGCCGCCGGGGGTTCGCCCACGCCGGGAGCTCACCCGTGAGGTGCGCTCGCCTCGGCCCCCCTGTGTGGTTCATCGCTGAGCCGTTCGCGCCGAGGAGCGACGTCGCGAGTGGCAGACCCCTGAGGAGGGCGTTGCCGAAGGCCCGAAGGCCGGCGAGACCCGGGCGCCTCGCGCCCGACCGAGCGAAGCGAGGGAGCAGGGGCTCGCCGAGCCGTAGGTTGCCCGACGACGGGGTCTGCCACTCGCGGCGGCGCGGTCAGGTCGCGGTGACGGTCTCGGTGTCTCTTCCTGATCTGAGGGTGGTGCCGGGGGTGGCGCCGGTGAGCTGGCCGTCGCGGACGATCTCGGTGCCGTTGACGATCACGTGGGCGATGCCCTCGGCCTCGCCGTAGAGGCGGCCGGCGCCGGCGGGGAGGTCGTTGCGCCACGAGACGGGCCCGGGCGCCACCGTCGCCTCGTCGAAGACGACCAGGTCGGCGTGCCAGCCCTCGGCGATGCGGCCTCGCTCCTTGATGCCGTACAGGCGGGCCTGGCGGTCGGTCAGCAGCGCCACCGCTTCCTCGAGCGGCATCAGGCCGTGCTCACGGCAGGCGCGCAGCATCGCGGTCGAGTAGTTGAACGTCGACAGCATGTCGAGGTGGGCGCCGGCGTCCGACGCGCCGACGACGGCGCGTGGGTCGCGCCAGACGTCGCGACGCAGCTCCCAGCTCGCCGCGTCGTTGCCCGCGACCGGCGGACAGACGACCGTGCGCAGTTCGTCGAGCACCACGATGTCGCACAGCGTGTCGAAGGGCTCCTGGCCGCGCTCGGCGGCGATGTCGCCGACGGTGCGTCCCGCGAGTCCCTCGTTCTCGGGTGCGAACGTCTGGTTCACCTCCATCGCGGCCCAGTTGGCGATCCCGCGGAGCATCCCCGCCTCGGGTGACTGCGCGCCTTCGTTCAGGCGAGCGCGCTCGGCCGGGTCGCCAAGGGCCTTGATCTTCTCGGCGGGCGGGAGCGCCATCGTCTTCTCCCAACCCGGGAGGGCGTCGAGCACGAAGCCCGACTTGAAGCTCAGGTAGGTCTTCATGGTGTCGGGGACGGTGAGCGCGAGCACCTTCCCGCCCCGCTCGGCGGCGTAGTCGCCCGCGCCGAGCATCTCCCACGCGTACTCGGCACGCCCCGCGTTGGGCACGAGCACGTTCCAGTTGAGCGGCCGGTTCGCGGTGCGCGACATGTCGGCCATGAGCTGGAGGTGCTCCTCCTCGAAGCCGCCGACGGCCGGGATGAACTCGAGCGTCGTGCCCTCGTGCTCACCGGTCGTCTCGCAGAACGCGAGCAGCTCCTCGCGCGTCGCCGCGCGCGACGGCACCGGGTCGCCGTTCGCGTCGTTGTGGGTGCGCGCCCACGAGGACGAGAACCCGAGACCGCCGGCATCGAGCGACTCGGCGAGGAGGCGCTGCATCGCCGCGATCTGCTCCTCGCTCGCAGGCTTGCCGACCGCGTCGTCACCCATCACGCAGCGCCGGATCGCGGAGTGACCCACGAGGAACCCGGCGTTGACCGCCGTCTTCCCGTCGATCGTGTCGAGGTAGTCGCCGAAGCTGCGCCAGTCGTACGAGACGCCCTCGACGAGCGACTCGAGCGGCATGCCCTCGACGCGAGCCAGCATCCGGGTGAGGTAGTCGGTCTCGCTCGGCTCGACCGGCGCGATGGTGAAGCCGCAGTTGCCGCCGACGATCGTCGTCACGCCGTGCAGCGGCGACGGTGTGACCGCCGGGTCCCACAGCACCTGGGCGTCGTAGTGGGTGTGGATGTCGACGAACCCGGGGGCGACGACCAGTCGGGCCGCGTCGATCACCGTCGTCGCGTCCTCGGTGACCTCACCGATGGTGACGATCCGGCCGTCGCGGACCCCGACGTCGGCCCGCCGTCGGGGCGCTCCCGAGCCGTCGACGACGTCGGCTCCGCGGATGATCAGGTCGAGCATGGTCCCCCCTCTGCGATCGCGGCCCTCACGGTAGTCCGCACCGATCGCTAGCCTCTCGGCCCGATGACCACGGTTGCGGTGACGGGTTCGGCGGGTGGGATCGGCGGAGCGATCCGGTCCCGCATCGAGGCGGCAGGCCACGACGTGCTCGGCGTCGACGTGCGCGACGCAGAGGTGATCGCCGACCTCTCGAGCGCGGAGGGACGCGCCGACGCGTGTCGGGCGATCGTCGCCGAGACGGGTGGCGTGCTCGACGGGCTGGTCGTCGCGGCGGGGATCGGCGGCAGCACCCAGGCGCCGCCGTCGATGGTGGCGCGCATCAACTACTTCGGCGCGGTGGCCCTGCTCGAGGGTCTGCGCGAGCCCCTCGCGGCCGGCCAGCTCGAGGCAGCCGTCGCGATCGCGTCCAACTCGATCACCGCGATGCCGGTGTCCGACCCGACGCTGATCGAGCAGTGCCTCGCCGGGGACGAGGAAGGCGCCGCCGCGACCGCCGAGTCGCTCGACGGCGAGGCGGTGTACGCGTTCGCCAAGCTCGCGCTCGCTCGAAAGGTGCGCCGGCTGGCGGTGGAGTGGGCGCCCGGCCTCCGCGTCAACGCGGTCGCACCGGGGCCGGTGCTCACCGGCCTCACCCGCGCCGCGCTCGACCATCCGGTGACCGGCGACCTGATCCGCTCGTTCCCGGTCCCGATGGACCGCTGGGGCGAGCAGCACGAGATCGCCGAGGCGGTCTGGTTCCTGCTCTCGCCCCAGTCGCAGTGGACGACCGGCTCCATCCTCTTCGTCGACGGTGGCACCGACGCCCTGCTCAACCCCGACCGTGTGTAGCGAGCGATGAACCCGGAACGCGCTTCCATCGTTCTGGCGTCAGCAGACCCGCGTGAGACGGGTCTGCTGACGCCGAAACGGTGGGCGAGGAGCACGCGATGACTCTGCACCTGACGCACGCGGACGAGGGCCGGCACCTGCCGGGCACCGAGGAGCTGTGGGGTGAGTCGTGGTACCACGACTGGGCCGCGTCGGACGGGAGCTACGGCGGCTACCTGCGCCTCGGGCTGTACCCGAACCGCGGCGTCGTCTGGTACTGGGTCGCGCTGTGCCGTGAGGGCGCGCCGCTGGTGCTGCTCGTCGACCACGAGGTGCCCGCGCCGCCGATGCCGGCCGACCCGGGTGCCGACCTCACCGTCGAGCTCGCGACCGACGCGCTGCGCGCGACCTGGAAGCCCGTCGATCCGCTGATGAAGTACCGCATCACCACCGAGGGCACGGGCGTCGTGCTGGCCGACCCCGGTGCCGAGCTGCGGGGCGAGCGGAGCGGGCCCGAGGTGCCGATCGGCCTCGACCTCACGTGGCAGGGCGTCGCGCAGGCGTTCCCGTACTCGATGACGACTCGCTTCGAGCAGTCGGCCTGGGTCGAGGGCACGATGACCATCGACGGCGAGACGATCGACGTGCACTGCCCGGGCCAGCGCGACCACTCGTGGGGCGTCCGCGACTGGTGGCTGTTCGGGTGGCAGTGGTGCTCGGGGCGACTCGACGACGGGACGTGGTGGCACAGCGCGCGCTCGATCGTCCCCGGTGTCGACATCTTCCAGACCGGCTACCTCGTGCGTCCCGACATGTCGCTCGAGCCGGTCGAGACCGTCGGCGCCGAGTACGAGCTCGACGACGACATGCTGCCCGTGCGGGGCGCGATCAGCGTCGGCGACCTCGAGATGACCTGGACCGCCGAGCTCCACGCGCCGGTGCTGCTCGTCTCACCCGAGGGCAAGGAGTCGAGGTTCCCCCGCTGCACGTGCCGGTTCGAGACCGCCGACGGCCGCACCGGCCGCGGCTGGCTCGAGTACAACTTCCCCGACGGCGTCCCCCACCTCCAGTCCTGATCGTTTCGGCGTCAGCAGACCGGCCTGACGCGGGTCTCCTGACGCCAGAACGTTGGGCGCGCCGAGACGACGGGCGCGCGCCGAGCAGTCAGGCGCGGTCGGGGGGTTCGGGGCCGGTGCGGGGGAGGTCGAGGATCTTGGTCGCGTCGTCGGCGGTGGCGATCGGGCGGCCGACGTCGTTGCAGAGCGCGACGGCCTGCTCGACGAGCTCGACGTTGGTGGGTGTGCTCGCTCCCGCGTAGTCCTCGAGCCCCACGTGGAGGTGTGCGCCCCGCTCGAGCGCGGCGCGGGCCATCGGTCCTTCGAACAGGTCGCCCCCGATCACCGCGACCGACCACGGCAGCGTGCACCCCTCGAGCAGCTCGCAGTACGCGTCGAGCGCGGCGAGCGTCGGCGGCAGGCCGAACGCTGCACCACCGTGCTGCCCGACGCTGGTCAGGTAGCCGGCGTCGCCGCCGAAGTAGAGCTTGATCATCGCCCCCTTCGGAAGGCGTCCGGCGGTGTGCCACGCCAGCGCGGTCCGCAGCCAGCCGGGCTCGAAGATCGCCATGGACGGGCCGAGGCGCAGCCCGGCGCACACCGCGGCCTGGTGGCGGATGTCGCCGAACGAGTTCGCGTACACGAACCCCGGCGCCGCCGGGACCCCGTCGTCGCCCATGCCGCCGAGGTTCACCGACCCGGGGTCGATGATGCCGATCCGCAGCCATCCGGTCGCGGCGAGCGGCGCCATGTGCGCGTACGCGCCCTCGACGCCGGGGCCGAAGTTGGTGGTGGGGTAGAGCAGCGCGTCGGGTCGTTCTTCGAAGACCGGCTTCCACCCCTCGAAGTAGCGGTCGGCCGACTCCTGCCCCGGCACCATCACGAGGTCGGAGTGGTTGTGGACGATCGCCGCCCCCGCCTCGATGCACGCGAGCGCGTCGGTGGCGATCTCCTCGGGCGAGCGCGGGGAGCTCGGGTTGCGCTCCTTGGTGGTGGTCCCGTTGATCGCCGCCTCGACGACGACCGGGCCGTACGCCGCGGCAGCCTTCTTCCTGGCCACGGACGTCACCCTACGACGTGTTGCGGCGCCTCGCGGGGCACCGGTACGGTCGCCGCGCCGTGCACATCGACCTCACCCCCGAGCAGCGCGCGCTCCAACAGGAGCTGCGCGACTACTTCGAAGCCCTCATGACGCCCGAGCGACGGTCCACGCTCACCGGCGGGGAAGCGGGCGGCGAGGCGTACCGCGACCTCGTCCGCCAGCTCGGCAAGGACGGCAAGCTGGGCACGGGTTGGCCCGAGGAGTACGGCGGCCAGGGCCGCACGCCGCTCGAGCAGTACATCTTCTACGACGAGGCCAACCGCGCCGGGGTTCCGCTGCCGCTCGTCACGCTCAACACCGTCGGCCCCACGATCATGGCGTTCGGCTCCGACGAGCAGAAGGCGCAGTTCCTCCCCAAGATCCTCTCCGGCGAGCTGCACTTCGCGATCGGCTACAGCGAGCCCGGCGCGGGCACCGATCTCGCCAGCTTGAGCACGCGCGCGGTGCGCGACGGCGACGAGTACGTCATCAACGGCCAGAAGGTGTTCACCACCGGCGGCCACGACGCCGACTGGATCTGGCTCGCCTGTCGCACCGACCCCGATGCCAAGAAGCACAAGGGCATCTCGATCATCCTCGTGCCGACCGACGTCCCCGGCTTCAAGCACACGCCGATCTGGGTGCTCGGCGGCGGGCACACCAACGCCACGTACTACGAGGACGTGCGAGTGCCCGTCACCAACGTCGTGCTGGGCGAGAACCAGGGGTGGAAGCTCATCACGAGCCAGCTCAACCACGAGCGGGTCGCGCTCGGTCCGGCGGGCAAGCTCGACCGCTACTTCGCCGCTGTCCTCGACTGGGCACGCGACACGCGTCTCGCCGACGGGTCGCGAGTGATCGACCAGGAGTGGGTCCAGCAGACCCTCGGACGCGTCTACGCGGTCGTCGACACCGAGAAGCTGCTCAACTGGCGCGTCGCCGCCGCGCTCGGTGACGGCGCGCTCAACCCCGCGCACGCGTCGGCGATGAAGGTGTTCGGCACCGAGCAGCAGGTCGACTGCCTGCGCCGGCTCATGGACGTCGTCGGCGCACACGCGACGCTCGCCGACGGCGCCCCGGGTGCAGCGCTGCACGCACAGCTCGAGCAGGCGTACCGCTCGGCGCCGGTCGGCACCTTCGGCGGTGGCGTCAACGAGGTGCAGCGCGAGATCATCCAGATGGCGGGGCTCGAGATGCCCCGCGCCCCGCGCTAGCGAGTCCTCGGCCCCTCGATTCGGGATCAAGGTCGCCTCCGCGAGCGACGATGAGCGAACCATGCGGATGAGGCACGCTTCTGCGGCGTCGGTCGCCCTCGCGCTGCTGCTGACCACGAGCGCGGCGATCGTGGCACCCGGGGCTGGGTTCGCCGACGACCGGCGCGGAGCGGCGCCGACTCGGCGCATCCCCACGGGCGTGTGGCTCGGCACGTTCACCGTCGCGAGCGACGTGCAGGCGCCGGACGGCACGGCCAGTGGCGAGCAAGGTGGCGACCTGTCGATGGTCGTGCGGGGCGACACCGTCACGGGTGACTTCACGCTCTCCGGCGCGACCGCGGCCGACGTCTCCGGGGGAGGTCCGGTCGCGGACGCACCGTCGAGCAGCGGCACGGTCGACGGGACTGCGTCGGCACCGCATCTCACCACCACTCGCGCGACGGTCCTCGGTGAGGAGATCACCGATCCGGCGCTGCTGGCCGGGTTCGACCTCGAGGTCCTGCGCACGTCGTGCAGCACCGTGAGTGGCACGGTCAGCGCCGACGCGGCGGCGCGTCAGGCCGTCGCCGAGATCCCGGGTGCCGAGCTCACCGTCGGGGGATCGTTCGTGCTGCTCCGCTCCGCCGACCTGAGCGACGCCGCCACGGCCGAGGTCGCCGCCGAGCTGCGGGCGGTGGACGCCCGGCTCGCAGCCGCGGCGGCAGAGCTGCGAACCGGCACCTTCCGCGCCGGACCGGACCTGGCGCAAGCGCTCGGCCGTCTGGAGGAGCTGCTGCGCGGCAGGTCGGACGGCGCGTGCGGCGGGCGCACCGTCCCCTTCGCTCGCCTGTTCGCTCCCCGCACGGAGGAGCTCATCCAGTCACTGCTCGCCTCGACACCGGCGTCGGTGTCGACCGAGGAGATCCGCCGCATCGTCGCGCTCGGCGTGCGGGCGGGGGTGCTCGGGGCCGACGCGGCCGATCGGCGCCTCGCGACCGACCTCGCCAACCGCATCGGACAGCGGCTCAACGTGGAGATCGGCCGCGTGGGGAACGACCGCTTCGAGCTCACGCAGATCGCGACGACCGCTCGCCTGCTCGGTCTCACCGAGATCGAGGAGTTCGCCCTTTCGCGCCGCGCCCCGAGTGCGTAGGAGCCGCGAGCAGGATCACGCGATCCGTTCGATCACGAACCAGCGTTCCGTGGCGTTGAAGGCCACGGTGCCGGAGTTGCGCAGCTCCAGCGTGGCGGGCGGGGTGTCGACGGTGACGAACACCTCGCGGATCACGGGCTTCACCGTCGAGTCCGTGCCGCTCACGACCACGCCGTTGAGGTACAGCGCCACGCTGCACGTGTCGGCGACCTGGCAGTCCTCCCAGAGCACCCCGAACGCGACCCGGTAGACGCCCGCCGTCGGGACCGTCGCGACGCCGTTGGGGGTGTTGAACGACACACCGGAGCTGGGTCCCGCGTGCGTGAAGGGGATGCCGTTGTCGGGCTCGACGCCCGCGACGCCTTCGTCGATCACCGACGCGTAGTTGCCCAGCTCCGGACCGGCGGGCCCCTGGGGACCCTCCGGCCCTTGTGGACCTTCCGGTCCTTCGGCTCCACGAGGGCCGCGCGGCCCTCGTGAGCCCGTCGCCCCTGTCGCCCCTGTCGCTCCGGTGGCGCCCGTGGCGCCGGTCGCTCCGGTCTGGCCCGTCGCACCGGTCGCACCTCTCGCACCGGTCGCACCGGTCTGGCCCGCCGGGCCGGTGGCGCCGGGCTCGCTCACGCCGGGGGCGCCGGCAGGGCCCTGGGCACCTTGGGTGCCCGTGTCAGCGAGCGTCAGTGGTTGCTCGTTCTTGCGGCACTCCTGGCCCGCCTCCGGGTCGATCACCCGGAGGCGCCCGCCCTCCTTCCGGACGCAGGCATGGATCGTCCCGTCGGGGTCCGGGATCGACGCGTTGGTGAGGGCGAAGCTGGTGAGCACCAGCGCTCCCGCGATCGCGACGACGACGATCGGCGTCGCGGACGAGCGACGAGCGCGCGTGCGGGTTCGGCCGGGTCGAGTCATCGGTCCGTGTCCGACGTCTGCTTGGCGAGCACTTCGCGCAGCACGCCGTAGGCGGTCGCGCCGCAGGGCCACCCGGCGTAGAACGACAGGTGCAGGACCCACTCGTGCAGCTCGTCGGCGCTGATGTCGCCCGACTCGAGCGCCGCGGTCATGTGGACGACCAGTGGCTCACGGAGACCGCGGGTCGCCAGGACGGTGAGCGACGTCCAGCGGCGGTCGCGCCGGGCGAGGCCGGGGCGTGACCACACCCCGCCGAACACGGTGTCGGTGGTCGCCTCGGTGTAGGGATCGGTGACGGGCGGTGGCTCGAAGCCCATGACCTCTCGCCACATCGCTTCGGCCTCGGCACGCACTTCGTCTCCCATGCGTGGCAACGTACTGGACCGACGTCGATGCGCATCCCGGCCCCTGTGAGGGGGCTGGGAGACGCATCGGAGCACCAGACACCGAAGAGGGGATGGCACATGGGAGCGGCGCTCGAGGGGTACGGGGTGCTCGTCACCGGCGGGGGCAGTGGCATCGGTGAGGGCTGCGCGCTCGCGCTGGCCCGCGACGGCGCGGTCGTCACCATCTGCGGGCGGACGGCCGACAAGCTCGAGGCTGCCGCCGCGCGCATCCGCACTGCCGTGGAGGGCGCCGGCGTCCACACGATCACGGCTGACGTCACCGACGAGGAGCAGGTGCAGGCCGCAGTCGCAAAGGCCACGAGCGAGGCCGGCGCGCTGCACGGTGTGGTCGCTTCCGCCGGCGGATCCCTGCACATGGGCCCGATCGTGCTCGCCGACGTCGAGGCGGTGCGCGCCACGATCGACCTCAACGTCGTCGGTACCTTCCTCACGCTCAAGCACAGCGCGCCCGAGCTGGCGAAGACGAAGGGCTCGTTCGTCGGCGTGTCGTCGCACGCCGGGCTCGACACCTTCAAGTTCCTCGGCATCTACGGTGCCGCGAAGGCGGGGCTCGACCAGCTGGTGCGCGTCGCGGCCGACGAGCTCGGGCCGTCGCGCGTGCGCGTCAACTCGATCCGTCCGGGCATCATCGACAACGAGCTGATGGCGGCCATCACCGGAGGTGGTCCGGTGCTCGACAGCTACCTCACCGAGATCCCCCTCGGGAGGGTCGGCACCGTCGACGACGTCGGGGAGCTCGCCCGGTTCCTCGTCGGCCCCGAGTCCTCGTACATCACCGGGCAGTGCATCAGCATCGACGGCGGCCAGTCGCTGCGGAAGGGCGCCGACTACGGCGCGTTCGCCGAGCCCGCGTACAAGGACCAGCCGGGCTGGGAGCTCGTCGCCGAGACCGAGAAGCGGGGCTGATGGACGTCGAGGGGACCGTCTCCGCGATCACCGGCGGCGCGAGCGGCATCGGCAAGGCCACCGCGCTCGAGCTGGTCCGGCGGGGGGCCATCGGCGTCGCCCTCGCCGACGTCCACGACGAGCGCCTCGCCGAGACGAAGGCCGAGATCGAGGGCCTCGGGGCGCGCGCCGTCACCGTGCACTGCGACGTGCGCGAGGACGCCGACGTCGAGCGCTTCCGCGACGAGGCCCTCGCTGCGTTCGGGCACGTCGACATCGTCATGAACAATGCGGGCGTCGCCATGATCGGTCCGCCCGAGGGTCTGTCGATGGACGAGTGGGACTGGATCCTCCAGATCAACCTCTACGGCGTCATCCGCGGCGTGCGCGCGTTCCTCCCGCACCTGCTCGAGCGGGGGAGCGGCCACCTCGTCAACACTGCGTCCGTCGCCGGGCTGTTCGCGTACGCGTGGGACCATCCCGCGTACATCACCGCGAAGCACGGCGTCGTCGGGCTCACGGAGGCACTGGCGCTGTACCTGAAGCCCAACGGCATCGGCGTGTCGGTGCTGTGCCCGAGCCTCGTCGCCACCAACATGGGTGACACCGCGCGCTTCGGGGGTGTCGACGACATCTCGCGGTGGATGCGCGAGATCCCGCTCGAGGAGCCGATCGAGCCCGAGCAGGTGGGCGTGCTCGTCGCCGACGCGATCCGCGACGAGCGCTATCTGATCCTCACCGACCCGGAGGCGATCCGCCCGGTGATCGCGGCGCGCGGCGCCGACCCCGACGCGTTCGTCGCGGCCCAGATGCAGGTGCTCCCGGAGCCGCCCAACCTGTACCGGTAGCTCAGCCGGTGAAGGTCGGCTCGATGACGATGGCCTCGGGAGTCGGCGGCGTCGGTGGAGTGACCCCGAACGTGATCGTCACGAACCCGTCGGTGCTCGCCGTGTTGGCCGCGTAGCTCGTGCCGGCGGGACCGAAGCTCGCTCCGCCACCACCGCCGCCACCGGAGCAGTCACCCTGCGTGCCGCCACCACCGCCGCCCCCGCCGAAGTAGCCGCCGCCGCCCCCGCCACCACTCGTGTTGCTCCCGCCGCCGGCGCCGCCGGCACCACCCGCCGCGCTCGTCGCGGTGACTCCGTCGGCACCCGGGCCGCTGCCGCCACCGGCACCGCCCGCGCCACCACCGGAGGTCGTGCCGCCGTCGCCGCCCTGGGGCAGCGGGTCGACCGGGTCGAGGCAGTCTTCGCCGTCGCCGCCGTCGGGGCTACCACCCGCGCCACCGCTGCCCGCGTCGTTGCCGCCGTTGGCACCGCCACCGCCCCCGCCGCCGACGACGATGCGGTTCGCCAGTGCGGTGCCACCTTGGCGGACGTCGGAGCTGCCGCCGCCCCCGCCGGCGCCGCTGCCGTCGCCGTCGGGTGCGTCGCCACCGTTCGCGTCACCCGTGCCGCCGTAGCCGCCGGCACCGCCGGCGCTGTCAGTGCCTGCTTCACCGGCGCACCCGACGTTGACCTGGATCGTCTCGCCCGCGGTCACCGCGACGGTCGCCGTCGCGATCGCTCCGTCGGCACCCGATCCGGCGTTGTCCGGGCCCGGGGCCGAGAACTGGTTGCCCCCGCGCGCGCCCGCGACCTCGAACGTGGCGGTCGTGACGCCCTCGGGCACCGTCCACGTCTCCGGCGTGCCCGTGCACTCGAACGTGAGGGTCTCGGGCTGGTCCGCGAGGATCCCGGCCCGGCTGGTGCCCGCACCGACGAACCCGACCAGCACGAGGCCGGCGATCAGTCCGGCCGCGCCGCGCTTCATGCCGCTCACCTGTGCTCCTCCGCCCGGAAAAGTTGCGCCGAGCATAGGGGAGGGATCAGCGCTTGGCGTTGAACTTCAGCGGGATGTGCTTGAGCCCGTTGATGAAGTTGGAGCGCAGCCGCGACGGCGTGTCGGTCATCTCGATGTCGTCGAGCCGGTCGAGGACCTCGTCGAACATCACGTTGATCTCCATGCGGGCGAGGTTCGCGCCGAGGCAGAAGTGCGGCCCACCGCCGCCGAACGCCACGTGCTCGTTGGGTGAGCGGGTGATGTCGAACGTGTAGGGGTCGGCGAACGCCTTGTCGTCGTGGTTGGCCGAGATGTACCAGATGACGACCTTGTCGCCCTTCTTGACCTGCTGACCACCGAGCTCGACGTCGGTCATGGCGGTGCGCCGGAAGTTCATGACCGGGCTCGCCCAGCGCAGCATCTCCTCGACCGTGCCGGGGAGGAGGCTGCGGTCGTTGCGGACGCGCTCGAGCTGCTCGGGGTGCTCGAGCAGCGCCACCATCCCGTGCGAGATCAGGTTGCGGGTCGTCTCGTTGCCGGCCACCGACAGCAGGAGGAAGAACAGGTCGATCTCGAGCCCGCTCAGCTTCTCGCCGTCGACCTCGGCCGTCGTGAGCACCGAGATGAGGTCGTCCTTCGGGTCGGCGCGCTTCTGCTCGGCGAGCTGTGACGCGTAGGCGTACAGCTCCATCGACGCGTGCTGCGCCATCTCCTCGGTCACGCCGTACTCGGGGTCTTCGGCGCCGATCATGCGGTTCGACCAGTCGAAGAGCTTGTGGCGGTCTTCCTGGGGGACGCCCATGAGGTCGGCGATGACCTGGAGGGGCAGCTCCGACGCGACGTCGACCACGAAGTCGCACTCGCCCTTGTCGGCGACCTTGTCGACGATCTCGGTCGTGCGCTTGCGCATCGTCGACTCGAGCTCGGAGACCATGCGGGGCGTGAAGCCCTTGTTGATGAGCCGCCGGTAGCGGGTGTGCAGCGGCGGGTCCATGTTGAGCATCAGCAGCCGCTGCTGCTCGAGGTTGGCGTCGTCTGGGTCCCACATGAAGACGAGGCGCTCGGCCGACGAGAAGGTGGCGTTGTCGCGGTTGACGGTGACGACGTCGTCGTAGCTCGTCACGCACCAGAACGGCTCTGCGCCGCCCTGGGGCCCGTGGAAGTCGGGATCGCCCTCGTGCCAGAACACGGGCGACTCGCGGCGGGCCCGTTCGAACCACTCGTGGGGGACGCCCTGGACGAAGCGGTCCTTGTCCCAGAGGTTGATGTCGGCAAGCGAGGCGGGGGTCGTCGGCATGGCCGCGAGGCTATCTGACGCCCCGTCAGGGTCCACCACGCCACTCCATCGCGTGGTGCCCCGGTCCTGGTTGCGCAGCTCACCTTCGTGACGAGGGTCGAGCCACGCAGGTCAGGGGATCACGCGAACTCCGGGATGACCTCCTTGCCCATGAGCTCGATGCACTGCATCACCTTCTCGTGGGGGATGTCGTAGGGGTTGACCAGGCAGAGGAGCAGGTCACAGCCCGCGGCCTCGTAGCGCTTCAGCGTCTCGATGCACTCGGCGGGGTCGCCGACGACGCCGGCACCGGCCTCGTGGATGAAGTCGAACGTGAGGTGGTCGAGCGACCCGTCACGGTCGTGCGCGAGGGCGCTCGCCGCGTAGTCGTACGTGCCGAGCGCCTTCTGCTTCTCCTCGAGCCACTCGGCCACCGACCCGATGAGGCGGGCACCCGCCTTGGGGTACCACTCGAACGACTCACGAGCGTTGGCGTACGCCTCGTCCTTGGTGGGCGCGCAGTGGACCATGGTGAACGTCGCGGCCGTCTCGTTCTTGAACTTGCCGACCGGCTCCACGCACTCCGAGAGGCCCTTGCGGTACAGGGCGATGCTGTTGGTGAGCTCCTCGGGCGGGAGACCGACCGTGAACGAGCAGAGCCCGATGCCCTGACGCCCGACCTCCTCGTGGCCCTGCGGCGAGCTCGTCGCGCCGAAGATCGGCGGGTGCGGGTCCTGGAGCGGCTTGGGCTGCACGCGCCGGGGTGCACCCATGTTCCAGTACTTTCCCTTCGCCTGGTAGTGCTCCTCGGTCCACGCGCCGACGATGTGCCCGAGCGCCTCCTTCCACATCTCCCGCGTCTCGTCGGGGTCGATGTCGAAGCCCTCGAGCTCGAGCCGCGTCGACGAGCGGCCGGTGCCGAAGTCGACGCGGCCGTCCGATAGCAGGTCGAGCACCGCGGCCGACTCGGCCGAGCGGATCGGGTGGTTGTACGGCTGGGGGAGCAGACGGACGCCGTAGCCGATGCGGATGTTCTTGGTGCGCGCCGCGATCGCGCCGTAGAGCACCTCGGGGTTGGAGCAGTGCGAGTACTCCTCGAGGAAGTGGTGCTCGACCGTCCAGAACGCGTGGAACCCGACCTCGTCACCGAGGATCGCCTGCTCCAGCGTGTTCTTGTACGCCGCGTGCTCCTTGCCCGGCGTGAACGGCTTGCGCACCGGGATCTCGTAGAACAGCGCGAACTTCATGTCGGTCCCCCCGATCGGATGCCGGTCGCTTGTCTGCAGCGCGCGTCGGCGCGCAGCATACGCAGATGCGTGGATTGGACGGGAAGGTCGCCGTGGTCACCGGTGCGGCGTCGGGGCTCGGCGAGGCGACGGCGGCGCGACTCACCGACGAGGGTGCGACCGTAATCGGGTGGGACCTGCACGGCTCTTCGTCGGGCGGGCCGGTCGCCGTCGACGTCACCGACGAGGACGCGGTCAGCGCGGCGGTCGACGCGGTGGTCGCCGAGCACGGTCGCCTCGACGTCGTCGCGACGTTCGCGGGCGTCGCGGGTGGCGGGCCCGTGCACATGGTCGACGCGGCCGAGTGGGCGCGCGTCATCGGTGTGAACCTCACCGCGACGTTCCTCACCTGCAAGCACGCGCTGCGCCCGATGATGGCGCAGCGGTCGGGGAGCATCATCACGGTCGCGAGCGTCGAGGGCATCGAGGGCACGGAGGGTGGCTCCTCGTACAACGCGTCCAAGGGCGGCGTCGTCCTGCTCACCAAGAACCTCGCCGTCGACTACGGCCGCATGGGCATCCGGGCCAACGCCATCTGTCCCGGCTTCATCGACACGCCGATGTTCCGCGCCGTCATGGGCTCGGAGAACATGGCGGCGTACCGCGAGGAGTACCGCGAGCACCACAAGCTCGGCCGGTTCGGGCGGCCCGACGAGATCGCGGCGGCCGCGGCCTTCCTCGCGTCCGACGACTCGTCGTTCGTGACTGGCCACGCGCTCGTGGTCGACGGCGGGTACACGGCGGGCATGCGCACCGGCCTCGCGAGCCTCATGGGTCTCGACTAGTTCGGCTAGACCTTCCCCGGCGGAGCTACGGGGGAGCGCAGCGTGAAGTCGACCTCGAAGTGGATGGGGTTCGTCGCGGGCGTGACGATCCTCTCGGGCCTGCTGTTCGGCTACGACCAGGGCGTCATCTCGGGCGCGCTGCCCTTCATCACCAGCGACTTCGGTCTGAGCGACCTGCTCCAGGAGGTCGTCACGTCGTGGGTGACGCTCGGCGCGCTGTTCGGCGCCCTGATCGCGGGCGCGGTCGCCGACCGCGAGGGCCGGCGGCGGACGCTGATCATCGCCGGTGCACTCTTCTTCGCCGGCGCGCTGATCCAGTCGCTGGCCCCCGACACCCCGGTGCTGGTGCTCGGCCGGTTCGTCATCGGCTTCGGCGTGGGCATCGCGTCGGTCGCGGCACCGCTCTACGCGGCCGAGATGGCGCGGGCCGACAACCGCGGCCGGCTCGTCTCCGCGTACCAGCTCGCGATCACCATCGGCATCCTCGTCGCCGAGGTGATCGACGCGATCCTCAGCGACTCGGAGGACTGGCGGCTCATGCTCGGGCTCGCGGTGGTGCCCGGCGCCGCGCTCGTGATCCTCATGTTCGTCATGCCCGACACGCCGCGCTGGCTGCTGAAGGTGCACCGCAAGGACGACGCGCGCACCTCGTGGGAGAAGCTGCACGGTCAGGAGGACGAGGACGCGGCCCTCGCCGCCATCGAGTCCGACCTGGTCGAGGAAGAGCGCCAGCGCGCGACCTGGAGGGAGGTGTTCGCGCCGGCGGTGCGACCGATGCTCGTGGTCGGCGTCGGCCTCGCGATCTTCCAGCAGGTCACCGGGATCAACGCAGTCATCTACTACTCCGACCGCATCTTCGCCGACGCCGGCTTCACGACCGTGCAGCAGCAGACCGACGCGACGATCCTCGCCGTGGGCGTGGTCAACGTGCTCGCCACCTTCGTCGCCATCGCGTTCATCGATCGCTTCGGTCGCCGGCCGCTGCTGATCGCGGGCCTCGTCGGCATGGCGGTGAGCCTGATCGGGCTGACCGCTTCGTTCTTCGCGCTCGAGGGCTACGACGACGTGACGGGCCCGAGCATCCTCGGCATCGCGACGCTGGTGTGCCTGGTCGTCTTCATCGCGTCGTTCGCGTTCTCGCTCGGCCCGGTCACCTGGACCGTGATCTCCGAGATCTTCCCGACCCGCATCCGGGGCAAGGGCATCGCGGTCGCGACCGCGGTCAACTGGGGGGCCGCGTTCGTGGTGAGCGCGACGTTCCTGAGCATCATCGACCTCATCGGCACCGAGGGCGCCTTCCTCCTCTTCGCGATCCTCAGCGTCGTCGCCCTCTGGTGGGTCAACCGCTTCGTCCCCGAGACCCGCGGGAAGACCCTGGAGGAGATGGAGCAGGTCTTCGCCGAGCGCGAGTAGCGCCCCGGAGGGTCATGGCGGTCCGGCCGGCGCGGGAATGGCCCGTGCCCGGCAGCGTCTGTAACGTGTTCTCGTTTCGGCCGCCGAGCGCCTTCCCCACGGCGACGGGCCGGCGAGCCGACGGAGGTGACGATGTACATCGGTCTGACCGAAGAGCAGGAGCGGCTCCGCCAGGAGGTCCGTGACTACTACGAGCAGCTCCTCACGCCGGAGGTGCGAGCCAAGCTCACCGGCTCCGGTGGGGTGGGCGAGGAGCAGCGCAAGGTCGTCCGCCAGATGGGCGAGGACGGCTGGCTGGGCGTGGGCTGGCCGAAGGAGTGGGGCGGCCGCGGGTTCACCGCGGTCGAGCAGTTCATCTGGTTCGACGAGTCGATGCGCGCCGGCGCCCCGGTGCCGATGCTCACGATCAACACCGTCGGCCCGACGATCATGAACTACGGCTCGCAGGAGCAGAAGGAGTTCTTCCTCCCGAAGATCCTGAAGGGCGAGATCCACTTCTGCATCGGCTACTCCGAGCCGGGCGCGGGCACCGACCTCGCGGCGCTCACCACGAAGGCCGAGCGCGACGGCGACGAGTACGTCATCAACGGCCAGAAGATGTGGACGAGCCTCGCCAGCGAGGCCGACTACGTATGGCTCGCGGTGCGCACCAACCCCAACGTCAAGAAGCACAAGGGCATCTCGCTGTTCGTCCTGCCGATGGACACGCCCGGCATCAAGGTGCTGCCGATCCACATCATGGGCGAGTCCGACATCAACCAGGTGTTCTACGAGGACGTGCGCGTCCCGGCGTCGACCCGGGTCGGTGAGGAGAACGAGGGCTGGCGGCTCATCACCAACCAGCTCAACCACGAGCGCGTCACCCTGTGCTCGTCCGGCATCGTCGACCGCGCGCTCGGCGAGGTGCGCGAGTGGGCGCAGCAGGCGAAGCTCGCCGACGGTTCGCGGGTCATCGACCAGGAGTGGGTGCAGCTCTCGCTCGCGCGCGTGCACGCGCGGCTGGAGTTCCTGCGCCTGATGAACTGGAAGATCTCGTCGGAGGCGTCGAAGGGGGCGCTCCAGCCCGCCGACGCGTCGTCGACGAAGGTGTTCGGCACCGAGTTCTACCTGGAGGCGTTCCGCCTCCTCATGGAGATCCTCGGGCAGAACGCGTACCTCAAGGAGCAGGCGCCCGGCGCAGTGCTCCAGTCGCGGCTCGAGCACATGTACCGCGGCCTGATCATCCTCACGTTCGGTGGAGGCGTGAACGAGGTGCAGCGCGACCTGATCGCGGTGTTCGGCCTCGGCATGCCCCTCGCCCCGCGGTGACACGACCGCCGAGCGAACGACCGCGGCGCAGGTACCCTGCGCCGCAGAGAGCGAGGCAATAGAGATGGACTTTGGATTCGACGAAGAGCAGCAGGACCTCCAGGGCCTGGCGACGCAGATCCTCCAGGGCGAGGTCACGCACGAGCGCCTGAAGGAGGTCGAGGGGGGCGACGAGAACTTCGACCGCGAGCTGTGGGCGAAGCTCGCCGACGCCGGGATCCTCGGCATCGCGCTGCCCGAGGCCAACGGCGGCGGGGGCTACGGCTACCTCGAGACCGCGCTGGTGCTCGAGCAGGTCGGCCGCACGGTCGCACCCGTCCCGTACTACGCGACGGTGATCGCATCGCTGCCCATCGCGCGCTTCGGCACCGAAGCGCAGAAGGAGGCGATCCTCCCCGGTGTCATCAGCGGCGAGACGATCCTGTCGGCCGCGCTCACCGAGGCCGGCACCGACCCGCTGCACCCGATCACGACCGCGAAGCCCGACGGTGACGGCTACGTGCTCGACGGCGTGAAGGACTGCGTGCCGGCCGGCCCGCTCGCCGACAAGGTGCTGTGCCCGGCGATCACCCCCGACGGCAAGGTCGTCGTCGCCGTCGTCGACGCGAAGGCGTCGGGCGTGACGCGGGAGCGGCAGGACACGACCAACATGCACCCCGAGGCCCGCTTCACGCTGAAGGGCGTGAAGGTCGGCGCCGGCGACGTGCTCGGCACCGACGGCGCCGAGGTGCTCCAGTGGACCGTCGAGCGTGCCACCGGTGCGCTGTGCGCGATCGCGATCGGCATCTGCGAAGAGGCCGTGAAGATGACCGCCGAGTACACCAAGACGCGGGAGCAGTTCGACCGCCCGATCGCGACGTTCCAGGCCGTAGGTCAGCGCGCCGCCGACGCCTACATCGACACCGAGGCCGTGCGCCTCACCGCGTGGCAGGCGATCTGGCGGCTGTCGGAGGAGATCGACGCCACGACCGAGGTCGCGGTGGCGAAGTTCTGGGCCGCGGAGGGCGGCCAGCGCGTCGTCCACGCCGCCCAGCACCTCCACGGGGGCATGGGCGTCGACCGCGACTACCCGCTGCACCGCTACTTCCTCTGGGCGAAGTGGCTCGAGCTCTCCCTCGGCGGCGCCACCCGCCAGCTGCTCACCATCGGCAAGCACCTCGCCGACGAGCCGGTCTCGGCCTAGCCCCCGCGGGTGACCGCTGCATTGGTTGCGTAGCGAACCTTCGCCACGAGGGTCGAGCGACGCATGTCAGCCGATCCACGGGAGTCCACCGTCACCGTCGACGGCGTCCGGCTGGCGGTGCTCGAGTGGGGTGGTGACGGCAACGAGCCGCTCGTGCTGCTGCACCCCACCGGGTTCTGCGCGGGGCTGTTCCATCCCGTCGCGCCGCGCCTGACCGACCGGTTCCGGCCGATCGGGATCGACCTCCCGGCGCACGGAGCGTCGGACACGCCGCGCGACCGGCAGGGCTTCTCGTTCACCGTCTACGCCGATCTCGTCGGCCAGGTGCTCGACGCGCTCGGCATCGATGCGTGCGTCGTGCTCGGCGAGTCGCTCGGCGGGGGAGTGGGGTCGCTGCTCGACGCGGCCCGACCGGGGCTCGTGCGTCACCTCGTGCTCTGCGAGGGGATCGCCTTCGACGCGTCCCACGTCCCCGCCGTGGAGCGAGCCGAGGAACCGGCCGACAACTACATGGCGACCATCGCTCGCAAGCGCCGCCCGGTGTGGGCCGATCGGGCCACGGTGCGAGAGTCGTACGCGAGCCGACCGCCGCTCGACGTGCTCGCCCCCGAGGCGCTCGACGCGTACGTGCGCTGGGGGTTCGTCGACCGACCCGACGGGCAGGTCGAGCTCGCCTGCTCGCCCGAGGACGAGGCGACGCAGTTCGAGGTGGCGATGCACCGCGACGGTGCACCCGCTGCGGGCGCACATCTCGCCGAGCTGTCGTGCTCGGCCACGATCATCTGCGGTGACTCGTCGAACCTGCCGCACAAGTGGTTCGCCGCGCAGGCCGATGCCGCGGGCGTGCCTCTCGTCACCGTCGCGGGCTCTCACTTCTTCCTCCAGGAGGACACCGACCGCGCCGAGGCGCTGATCCGAGAGCACGCGTCGTGAGCGACGACCCGCGCGTCGAGCGGCTCCTCGCGTACGAGGAGATCCGGCAGCTCGTCGCTCGCTACGCGGTCGCGACCGACTCACGCGACCTCGACGCGCTCGTCGCGCTGTTCGTCGACGACGTGCAGATCGGGCGAGACGCGAGGGGCCGCGAAGCCCTTCGGGCGAGCTTCGACCGGTCGCTGCGCGAGGTCGGCGTGACGATCCTCAACACCGGCACGCACCAGATCGACTTCGACGACGACGATCACGCACGCGGCATCGTGTACTGCCGCGGCGAGATCCAGGTCGGGGAGCGATGGGTCGTGCAGGCGATCCAGTACCGCGACGCCTACGAGCGCCGCGACGGCCACTGGTACTTCACCCGTCGCAAGCACCTGCTCTGGTACGGACGTGACGTCGGCACGTCACCGCTCGGCCTCCCGCCCGCCGACTGGCCGGCCAACCACACCGGCACCGGCGAGCTGCCCGACCTCGACGAGTCCTGGCACGAGTTCTGGTCGGTCCCGCCCGACGTCGATCCCGGCCGCGATCCCGCCGTCTGACCGGGGCCCCGGCCTCAGGCGCGTCCCCACCCCCCGGTTCGTTGGAAGACTCAGCGACACTCCTTGTCGCTCAGGCTTCCAACGCGCCGATGGGGTGGTGGTGACTGCGAACGTCGAGGCGCGAGGTGGTCTCGGTGGTGCGGGTCGGTCAGGTGACGGTCGTCGGGGTCGTGGCGGTGGGAGGTGGGGTGGAGCCGGGGTTGCCGGCGGGGAGCTCCGGGAACTCTCCGGGGCCGAGCCAGGCCTCGAACGCATCGGACAGGTCCGTGCCGTGGATGTCGCTCGCGATCTCGATGAGGTCCTCGGTCGTCGCGACCTTCCCCCCGAGCTCGTCGAGGTACGTCCGCAGGAACTCGCCGAACGCCTCGTCGCCCATCGTCAGGCGCAGGGCATGCAGCACGAGCGCGCCCCGCTCGTACACCGCGTGGTCGAACATCCCTTCGCGTCCGGGGTCCGCGGCCGGCGCGTCCTGGCGAGCGTTCGTCTCCTCGAACGCTCGCGCGGCGTTGTCGGCGAGCGGCACCGCACCGGTGTGGTCCTGCCACAGCCACTCCGAATAGGTCGCGAACCCCTCGTTGAGCCAGGTTTCGTCCCAGCTCGCCGGGCTCACCCAGTTGCCGAACCACTGGTGCGCGAGCTCGTGCGCGAACACGCTCTCGGCCAGCTCGGGGCTGCGGAACATGTCGGGGCTGTACAGCGACAGGGTCTGGCCCTCGAACGCGAGGCCGCTCGGCCCGTCGTCGGGCGCGAGCACGCCGTAGCTCGAGAACGGGTAGTCGCCGTACCACTGGGTGAAGTACTCGAGCATCGCGGGGGTGAGATCGGCGGTCTTCGCGGCCACGTCGTGGACCGCGGGCCCGTAGGCGTTGCGCAGCTCGACGCCGCCGACCGACGGCTGGTCCTCGATCGTGAGATCGCCGATGCCGAGCTGGGAGAGGTAGCTCGCCATCGGCGAGTCCTCCTCCCACACCCACGTGGTGCGGTCGCCCTCGTCGGTGCGCGACGCGAGCGTGCCGTTCGCGATCGCGGTCAACGACGACGGCACGTCGAGGCGGAACGTGTAGGTCGCCTTGTCGGTCGGGTGATCGTTGGCGGGGAAGATGCGGCTCGCGCCGTCGGGCTCGTTGAGCGTGACGACGCCGTCGTCGGTCGGGATCCAACCGTTCGCTGCGCCGCTGCCGAGACCGGCGATGGTGCCGGGCTCGGGCTCGCCCGCGTACCGCACGCGCACGTCGAACGACGCACCGCGCTTGATCGGCTGCTTCGGCGTGACGACCAGCTCGTCGCCGGTGCGGCGGAACTCGGCGGGGGCGCCGTCGACCGTGACCGACTCGACGTCGAGTCCGACGAAGTCGAGGTTGAACCGCGGCAGGCGCCGGGTCGCGGTCGCGGTGATGGTGGTGTCGCCCGCGACGGCGACCGGTGGCTCGTAGCGCAGCCCGACGTCGTAGTGGTCGACGTCGTAGCCGCTGTTGCCGAGGGTGGGGAAGTAGGGGTCGGGCGGGTCGGCGGTCGCCCGGGTCGACGTGGGGGCCTCGGTGGCCACCGCCGAGGGGGCCAGGGCCACGGTGCTCGACGCCAGCGTGAGCAGCCCCGCCAGCACGGCCGTGACGACGGCGGCGCGCGGGCGCGACGGGCTGCGGTGCACGGGGACTACCACGCTGGGAGGGCTCGGAAGGTTCCCGGCTGCCCGGCCAGGGCGCTCACGCCACCACGCCGTCGGCACGCAGGCGCGCGACGGCGGCGGCGTCCCGACCCAGCTCGCCGAGGATCTCGTCGGTGTGCTCGCCGAGGCCCGGCGGCATCGAGCGGGGCCGCGCGGGCGTCGCCGCGTAGTCGAGCGGCGAGTTGATCATCGTCACCGTCGAGTCGCCCTCGGGCACCTCGGTGAATCCGCCACCGGCCCAGGCCTGGGGGTCGGCCAGCACCTCGTCGGTGGTCTGCACCGGCGCCCACCACATGTCCTCGCGATCGAGCGCGACGCCCCACTCCTCGCGGGTGCGGGTCGCGAACACCTCGTCGAGCAGGCGGATGAGCTCGCCGATGTTGTCGCGGCGCGCCTCCGCGGTGGCGAAGCGCTCGTCGTCGATCCACTCGGTGCGCTCGATCGCCCGGCACAGGTCGGGCCAGTGGCGGTCGCCCTCGAGCCCGATCAGCCAGAACCAGCGACCGTCGACGTCCTGGTAGCAGTTGATCGCGGGGTTGGTCATCTGGGTGCGCTTGGCCACCCCGAGCGGCACGCCGAAGCGGAGCGCCACGTTGAGGTCGAAGCTCAGCGTGTACATGCCGTGTCGCAGCAGCGAGGTGTGGACGAGCTGCCCCTCGCCGGACCCGGCGCGGGCGACGAGCGCGGCACAGGTGCCGGCGGCCAGCGTCATGCCCGCGCCGTGGTCGCCCATGCCGCCCCGCTGGAACGGGGGCTGCCCGTCGGGCGGGGTGAGCATGCTCGCGATGCCGCTGCGGGCCCAGAACGCGCCGATGTCGTACGCGGCGCGGTCACGGTCGTCCCCTTCGAGGCCGAACCCGGTGATGATCGAGTACACCAGCCGCGGGTTGCGGGCCCGCAGCGTCTCGGGGTCGAGGCCGAGGCGCTCGAGCGCGTCGAGGCGGATGTTGGTGACGAACACGTCCGCCGCGTCGAGCAGCTCGAGCGCGAGGTCGAGCCCCCCGGGCTTCGTGAAGTCGACGACGATGCTGCGCTTCGAGCGGTTGTCCATCTCGAACGGCGGGTTGAAGGGAACGTCGCCGCCGAGCATCTTGGCGAAGCTGCGCGCCGGGTCGCCCGCGGGCGGCTCGATCTTGACGACGTCGGCGCCCCAGTCGGCCAGCAGACCTCCCGCGGCCGGGCCTGCCACCCACACGCCGAGCTCCACGATGCGCACGCCTTCCAGCGGTCCCCCCATGCGGGCCCACCCTACGATCCCGCCATCGCTGCCGATGACTCCGCTGCCCGCTCGATGCGCCCCCGTGACAAGGGTGTCGTCTCGATCGACGTGCTGGTCGTCTGCACCGGCAACATCTGCCGCTCACCGATGGGCGAGGCGCTGCTGCGCGCCCGGTTCGCGGAGCGGGGCGTGGCGGCGCACGTGCACTCGGCGGGCACGCTCGCGTGGGGCGGGTCGGCGACGGGCAACGCCGAGATCGTGATGCGAGAGCGCGGGCTGCACCTCGACGGTCACCACAGCCGGGGGCTGACGCGCGACCTGGTGACCGGCGCCGACCTGGTGCTCGGCATGACCCGCGAGCACGTCTGGCGGGTGACCGGCCTGTCGGGCGACGCCGCGGAGCGCGCCTTCCTGGTCGGCGAGCTCGCGCGCCTCGGCGCGCAGATCGGCGAGCGGGACTCGGCCGGCGGCGAGACGGTGCAGGCATGGGCGCTGCGCGCGGCGCGGCTGCGCACCGACGGCCACGTCGGGCGCATGGGCGACGAGGTCGCCGACCCGATGGGGGAGCCGCTCGACTTCTACCGGGCCACCGCCGACCGCCTCGACCGCGACCTCTCGCTCATCGTCCGCCTGCTCTATCCCTCCTGATCCCGCATGTGACGCTGACCCCGCATGTGACGCTGATCCACGGCATCGGTGCCACGCCGCCACATGCGTTGCGGCTGCGGTGGCTGGGCGTCACCTGCGGTCACGCAGGGTGAGCGGGCGGGCGCGGAGACTGGAACGTGTTCTCGTTGCGTGCGACGATGCCGCCGTGGACGTCCAGGGCAAGGTGGCGGTCGTCACGGGCGCCGCGTCGGGGATCGGGCGCGCGACGGCGGTCGCGTTCGCAGAGGAGGGTGCGTCGGTCGTCGTGGCCGACGTGGACGAGGTCGGGGGCGCCGAGACGGTCGGGCTGATCCACGACGTCGGGGGCCGCGCGATCTTCGTGCGCACCGACGTCACCGAGCCACGGTCGCTCGAGGCGCTGTTCGCCGCGGCCGAGGCCGAGTACGGCGGCATCGACATCGTCCACAACAACGCGGGCCTCGTGAGCGGGGAGCCGCTCTGGCCCGAGATCACGTCCGAGACCCTGCTGCGGGTCATGCAGGTGAACCTCGGCGGGGTCGTGGTGGGGACCAGCCTCGCCATCCCGTACCTGCGCAAGCGCGGCGGCGGCGCGATCGTCAACACCGCGTCCATGGCGGCGCTGTATCCGATGGAGGTCGACCCGATCTACTCGGCGACCAAGGCGGGCGTCACCATGTTCACGCGCGCGTGCGCGCAGCACGCGGCCGAGGGCATCCGCGTCAACAGCGTGCTGCCGGGGCTGGTCGACACCGCGCTGCTCCCGAAGTCGGGCGACGGCGAGCGCTGGGCCGACTGGGCGTACTCGGCGCGCGACTTCATGGGCCTCATGGGGCCCGAGGTGGTCGCCGCGGCGGTGCTCGACCTGGTCAAGGACGACAGCGCGGTCGCCGAGGAGCGCGTCGTGGGCGCGCTGCCGCAGGTCGACGACGACGGCAACCGGGTCGCGGGGTCCGACGCGGAGGCCGGCGCCGCCACGAGCGGGTGAGCGCACGCGTGACCGTCAAGGTCGAGACGCTGACCCCGAACCAGGCGGCTCGCCGGGAGCGGGTCCTCGAAGCGGCGCTGGAGCTCGCGGCCGAGGGCGGATACGACGCCGTGCAGATGCGCGACGTGGCCGGCCGCGCCCAGGTCGCGCTCGGCACCATCTACCGCTACTTCTCGTCCAAGGACCACCTGCTCGCCGCCGCCCAGGTGGAGCTGTGGCGGGCCCAGGCCGACCGCTTCGCGCAGCGCGCGCCCGACGGCGACACGGCCGCCGACCGGGTCGTCGCCGTGATGGAGCGCTCGATGCGCGGCGCCGAGCGGGAGCCCCAGCGCACCGCGGCGCTCATCACGGCCACGTCGTCGCCCGACCCCGCGGTGCGCGACTGCCAGGCCGAGATCATGGCGATCATGGACGACGTGCTCTCGTCGGCGATGGGTGACGACGTCGACGTGGAGCAGCGGCGCCAGATCGCGCTCACCCTGCGCCAGGTGTGGTTCGCCTGGCTGCTCGGCTGGGTCAACGGCTGGAACGACGCCGCCACCGTCAACCGCGAGCTCGTCAGCACCGCCCACCTCCTCCTGGCCTGACCCGACCCGCTTGGAGGCCCTAGGCGCCCGTTTCGGGCGCCGGGGATCTCCAAGGAACGCTCGTCCGCGGGCTTGGAGGTCGTAGGCGCCCGTTTCGGGCGCCGGGGATCTCCATGGAGGTGGGTGTCACAGCGCGCGAGTGAGATCGCGGTCATGACGAGACACGATGTCGATGAAGCGATCGCCGCGATCGCGGTGAGCCAAGCCGGTGCCTTCTCTCGCCGCCAAGCGCTCGAGCTCGGCGCGACACCCAAGATGGTTCGGACGCGCATCCGGTCAGGCGCGTGGCGCGTCGTCGGCGACGGGGTGTACGTCCTGCGTGGCGCGTCGGTGACGTGGCGCACGAAGTTGTTCACCGCGGTGCTCGCGACGAAGGCCGATGCCGTCGTCTCCCACCAGGCGGCGGCCGTGCTCCACGGGATGGCGACGTTCGCAGGTCGACCAGTCGTCGTCACTGTCCCGCACGCGGCAAGTCGGGTCGATCGTGTGGCGGGCGTGCACCAGTCGAGGCGCCTCTTCCCGGAGCACGTGACCTGCATCGACGGCCTGCCGGTGACGACGGTCGCGCGCACGCTGATCGATCTCGCGGCGACGGAGCGACGGCCACGCATCGAGATCGCGCTCGACCGCGCCCTCTCGGCTCGCGCGCTGACGATGGATGAGCTGTGCGCCACGATCGACGACCTCTCGGGTGGACGTCGTCGAGGCATGCGGATCGTCAGACAGCTCGCCAACGAGCGCTGCGGCGGCAGCTACGTGCCTCCGTCGAGCGTCGCCGAGTCGAACCTCCTGCGGGCGCTGCGCTTGGGCGGGCTGCCCAGACCGGTGCTCCAGTTCCCGCATCCGTCGCCGGCGTACGACGAGCGGCGGGTCGACGCCGCCTATCCGGCCGCGCGGCTTCTGATCGAGGTCGACTCCGCCCAGTGGCACGGCGGTTGGACGGACCGTCGCCGCGACCTCGCCCGGGATCGAGCCGCGCGAGCCGTCGGCTACTCGACGATCCGGGTCGATGCGACGACGCTCGAGACCGACCCCTTGGGCTTCGCGGCCGAGGTGCGAGCCGCGTTGACCGCTCACGCTGCCTGACCGCGTTCTTTGGAGGCCGTAGGCGCCCGATTCGGCACCCTTGGGTCTCCAACGGACACGGGTCTCGGCACATGGAGATCGTCGGCGCCCGTCCAGGGCTCCTAGGGCCTCCAAGCGGTCCGGCTGGGCACCGAAACTGGAATCTGTTCTACTCTCACGCCTCGTGGCCGACACGACGACCGACCTGCCCCGCACCACCCACACGATCGAGTTCCCGTACACCCGGACCCTCGGGCCGGTGTACAGCGCCTTCCTCACCGGGATGCGCGACGGGAAGCTGCTCGGCATCACCACCGCCGAGGGCAAGGTGCTCTGCCCGCCCACCGAGTGGGACCCGTGGACGGGCGAGGCGCTCGACCCGACCCTCACCGAGGTGGGGCCGGGCGGCACCGTCGAGACGTGGGCGTGGGTCAACCACCCCACGCCGAAGCACCCGCTCGACCACCCGTTCGCGTTCGCGCTGATCAAGCTCGACGGCGCCGACGTGGCGATGATGCACGCGGTCGACGCGGGCTCGATCGACAACATGTCGACGGGCATGCGCGTCACCGCCCGATGGAAGGACGAGCGCATCGGCCACATCGCCGACGTCGCGTTCGTCCCGGAGGGCTGACAGTGAGCAAGACGGACGAAGCGCCGGTCGATCCCAACGCGCCGATCACGGGCATGGACTACTTCATGCACCTCGAGTACGAGGAGGTGCTCTGCCCGGTCGTGCGCCGCTACGCGAGCGCGCTCATGGAGGGCAAGCTCATCGGTCACAAGTGCCCGAAGTGCGGCCTCGTGTACGCGCCGCCCCGTGGCTACTGCCCGATCGACGTCATCGAGACCACCGACGCCGATGAGGTGACGCTCGCCAACACCGGGGTCGTCACCAACTTCACCGTCGTCACCCCGGTGCAGTACTACGGCCAGGAAGAGACCGAGCCCTTCGCCAAGGTCTCCATCCAGCTCGACGAGCCCGGCGGCAACCTGACGCTCCAGGACACCGTCGACGTGCCGGTCGACCAGGTTCGGGTCGGCATGCGGGTCGAGGCGGTCTGGGAGCCGGAGGGCGAGCGCGACGTGAGCGAGCTCACCAACCGCAGCTTCGGCAGCGCCGAGGGCGCGATCAAGGGGTGGAAGCCCACGGGCGAGCCCGACGTCCCGGCCGACCAGGTCATGGCAGGTGGGTTCTGATGGCGAAGTCCAACGCGACTCCCGAGATCGCGATCATCGGGTACGCGCAGTCGCCGAGCTGGCGCGAGGCCGAGCTCACCGAGCCGCAGTTCCTGTTCCCGGTCATCAGCGAGGCGATCGAGCGCGCGGGCATCGAGCGGCGCGACATCGGCTTCACGTGCGCCGGCAGCTGCGACTACCTCAGCGGCCAGACGTTCGCGTTCGTGATGAACCTCGAAGCCGTCGGCGCGTGGCCGCCGATCATGGAGTCGCACGTCGAGATGGACGGCGCGTGGGCGCTGTACGAGGCGTGGGTGCGGCTCCAGCACGGTGACATCGACACCGCGCTCGTGTTCGGCTCGGGCAAGTCGTCGCCCGGCAAGCCGTCGGAGATCTACCCGCTCCAGATGGACCCGTACACGCTCACGCCGATCGGAGCCGACCCGGTGTCGATCGCCGCGCTCCAGGCCCGCGCCATGATCGACAAGGGCCTGATCACCGAGCGCGAGATGGCCGAGATCGCGGCCCGCAGCCGTGCCAGCGCGAAGGGCAACCCGTACGCGCAGGTGACGGGCGACTTCGACGTCGACGCGCTCCTCGCCGACGACTACCACACCGCGCCGCTGCGGAAGCACGACCTTCCACCGATCTCCGACGGCGGCACCGCGCTGATCATCGCGACCGCGGAGAAAGCCAAGGAGCTGTGCGAGCGCCCGGTGTGGATCCGCGGCCTCGACCACCGCATGGAGCTGCACCAGCCGGGCTTCCGCGACCTCACCGAGTCGCCGTCGACGCGCATCGCCGGGCAGGAGGCGGGCGTCGCCGATGCGAAGGTCGACGTCGCCGAGCTGTGCGCGTCGTTCAGCCACCAGGAGAAGATCCTGAAGGCCGAGCTCGGTCTCGGCGACGACGTGGAGATCAACCCGTCGGGTGGTGCGCTCGCCGCGAACCCGATGATGGCCGTCGGCCTGAGCCGCTTCGCCGAGGCGGCTCGCCAGGTCGCCGAGGGCGGCAAGCACCGGGCCGTGGCGCACGCCACCTCGGGTCAGGCGCTCCAGCAGAACCTCGTCGGCGTCTTGGAAGGGGACTGACGTGGCGCAACCGTGTGCGGTCGTCGGCATCGGTCAGACGAAGCACAAGAAGCAGCGCGACGACGTGTCGCTCCCGGGCCTGGTGCGCGAGGCCGCGCAGCGCGCGCTCGACGACGCCGAGCTCACGTGGACCGACATCGACGCGGTCGTGCTCGGCAAGGCGCCCGACCCGTTCGAGGGCGTGATGATGCCCGAGCTGTCGATGGCCGACGCGCTCGGCGCGCACGGCAAGCCCATGATGCGCGTGCACACCGCGGGCAGCGTGGGCGGTTCCACGGCCATCGTCGCCACCCACCTCATCGAGACCGGTCGCCACGACCGCGTGCTCACGGTCGCGTACGAGAAGCAGGCCGAGGGCAACGCGCAGTGGGGTCTCGCCGGCGGCCGCTCGGGCGGCATGGGCGCGGGCGGCATCTTCGCCCCGTGGATGCGCTCCTACATCACCAAGTCGGGCGCGCCCGAGCACATCGGGTGGAAGGTCGCGGTCAAGGACCGCCAGAACGCGCTGAAGAACCCCTACGCGCACCTCCAGCTCAAGGACATCTCGATCGAGAAGGTCAAGGAGTCCCCGATGCTGTGGGAGCCGGTGCACTTCCTCGAGTCGTGCCCGTCGTCCGACGGTGCGTGCGCGATGGTGCTCACCAACGAGGACGGCGCGAAGCAGGCGCCGCGGAAGCCCGCGTGGGTGCTGTCGACGTCGATGCGCAGCGAGCTCGGCACGTTCCCCGGGCGGGACACGGTGCGTCCCCAGGCCGGCGTCGAGTGCTCGAAGGCGCTCTACGAGGCGGCGGGCATCACCAACCCGCGCGAGCAGATCGACGCGGCCGAGATCTACGTGCCGTTCTCGTGGTACGAGCCGATGTGGCTCGAGGGCCACGACATCGCCGGCCCCGGCGAGGGCTGGAAGATGACCGACACCGGCGCCACCGAGATCACCGGCGACTTCCCGGTGAACCCCTCGGGCGGCGTGCTCTCGTCCAACCCGATCGGGGCGTCCGGCATGCTGCGCTTCGCGGAGGCGGCGCTGCAGGTGCGCGGCGAGGCGGGCGAGCACCAGGTGGAGGGCGCGCAGGTCGCGATGGGCCACGCTTACGGGGGCGCGGCGCAGTACTTCGCGATGTGGCTCGTCGGCTCCGAGCTGGATTCGGTAGCGAAGAAGAAGTGACCGCGACGATCGAGGCCGAGCAGCAAGAGAGCGCGGAGCTCGCCGAGTTCCGGGCCGAGGCGCGCGCCTGGCTGGAGGCGAACGCCACCCGTCGCACGCGCGACGTCAACGAGTTCAAGCAGCGGATGACCGCGACCGACCAGACCCAGGCCGGTGAGCTCGAGCACGTCCAGCAGTGCAAGGCGTGGCAGCGCAAGATCTTCGACGCCGGGTTCGCCGGCATCGAGGTGCCGAAGGAGTACGGGGGGCAGGGGCGCACGCTCGCCGAGGCGCAGGTGTTCCGCCAGGAGATGGCGAAGTTCGAGATCGACACCGGCGTGTTCTCGGTCGGGCTCGCGATGGTGGTGCCGACGATCCTGGCCCACGGCAGCGAGGAGCAGAAGCAGGAGCACGTGCCCGCGCTGCTGCGCGGCGACCACGTGTGGTGCCAGCTGTTCTCCGAGCCGGGTGCGGGCTCCGATCTCGCCGGGCTCACGACGCGCGCCGAGCGCGACGGCGACACGTGGGTCGTCAACGGTCAGAAGGTCTGGAACAGCTTCGCCCACATCGCCGACTGGGGGATCCTGCTCGCGCGCACCGACTGGGACGTGCCCAAGCACCGGGGCATCACCTACTTCCTCGTCGACATGACGACCGAGGGAGTGGAGGCGCGGCCGCTGCGCCAGATCACCGGGGTCGCGCACTTCAACGAGACGTTCCTGACCGACGTCCACATCCCGCACGCCAACGTGCTCGGCGAGGTGAACGGTGGGTGGGGTGTCACCCAGACGACGCTGATGGCCGAGCGCATGCTCATCGGCGGTGGCGGCATGGGCCTGGGGTGGCGCGACTACCTCGCGCTCGCGCAGCACTACGGAGCGAGCGACGACCCGATCATGCGCCAGGAGCTGGCCGAGATGTACACGCGCTTCGAGCTGCTGAAGTGGCTGGGGGAGCGGGCCCGGGCCGCGGCGAAGAAGGGCAACCCGATGGGTCCCGAGAGCTCGGTGATGAAGCTCTTCATCTCCGAGCACGTCGCCCGCAACGGCGACCTGGTGCTCGCGATGCAGGGCGCCGACGGGATGCTCTACGAAGGCGACGCGTTCGAGAACGGCTTCTGGCAGCAGATGTTCCTCGGCCAGTGGGGCATCCGCATCGGCGGCGGCACCGAGCAGGTGCAGCGCAACATCCTCGGCGAGCGCGTCCTCGGCCTCCCACCCGAGTCCCGCCCCGACAAGACCGACGCGTTCAAGGACGTCCCCAAGAACGCGTGACGCACCCGAATGCCGCCGGACCGGGGTCTGGATGCGTAGCGAGCCTTCGTAATCAGGGTTCAGCGACGCATGTGCAACATGCGTCGCTGAACCCGTCATACGAAGGCTCGCTACGCATCCAAAGCAACGGCGGACCGCGCGACGGGTGAGCGACAATGGGGCGGTGCCGGACGTCGAGCTGGTGGTGACCGATCTCGACGGCACGTTCTGGTGTCGCATCGACGACGACTACGAGCAAGCCCATCCCACCTCACTCGACGCGTGGCGCGCGCTCGAGGGCCGGGGTGTGCCGGTGCTCGTCGCCACCGGGCGACGACTCCGCAGCACCCGCGCCCCGCTCGCTCGCCTCGGCCTGGCGCCGCCCGTCGTCGTCCTCAACGGCGCGCTGGTGGTCGACCTCCCCGCGGGCGGCACCCGCGTCCACCGTCACGCCTACGCCGACGCGAGCGAGGCCGCGGCGGTGCTCGAGGCGTTCCGCGCTGTCGGGCTCGACCCGTGCGTCTACGTCGACCACGACGAGCTCGACGTGTTCCACGGCGAGCACCCGTCCACCGCGGCGGGGCACCTCGCCACGTTCGGCGACGAGGCGGCCTGCGCCGACCTCGACGCCGTCGTCGCCGAGCACCCCGTGTTCATGTTCGGCGTGATGGGCCACGATCCCGGGCCCTTCGACGCCCTCGTCGAGATGCTCGGCGACACCTCGGAGGTCCACGTCTCGTCCGACCAGCAGTGGGGCGGCTGGTCGTGCACCGTCGGCCCTCGGGGCCTGTCCAAGTGGGACGGCGTGGTCGCCTACTGCCGCCACGCCGGCCTCGATCCCGACCGGGTGCTCGCCATCGGCGACGGTCCCAACGACGTCGAGCTGCTCACCCGGGCCGCGATCGCGGTGGCTCCCTCGTGCGGGCAGGCGTCGGCCCGCGCCGTCGCCGACCACGTCGTGCGCCCGGTCCGTGACGGCGGGTGGGCCGACCTCCTCGACCTGGTCTGACGCCACCGAACCCCGTGGTTGCGTCGCTCACCGTCGTGGGGCGGTCGAGGGACGCACCGATCGGTGCGGGTGCGCCAGGTGTGGGGCTCATGAGCAACAGGTGAACGAACGACGTACGCTGCGGCCCGTATGGGGGGAGTGGGCGGAAAGGGGCGCGGGGGTGGTGCGCTCGACGGGCTGCGCGTCCTCGAGCTCGGCGGTGAGATCGCCGCTCCCTACGCCACCAAGCTGCTCGCCGAGCTGGGCGCCGACGTGTGCAAGGTCGAGCCGCCCGAGGGCGACCCGATGCGGGGCTGGGGACCGTTCCGGCGCGGCGCCGACCACGACCTGGACGAGGGTGGCGGTCTCTTCCGCTACCTGAACGGCGGCAAGCGCAGCGCCCTGGCCGACCTCGAGGAGCCCGAGGGCCCGGCGTGGCTGCTCGAGGCCGCCGCCGGCGCCGATCTGCTCGTCGAGAGCCTCGGCCCCCGCGAGCTGGAGCGTCTCGGCGTCGGTCCCGACGAGCTCCACCGCGCCAACCCCAACCTCGCCGTCGTCCGGATCTCCGACTTCGGCCAGCGCGGCCCCTACGTCGGTGTCCCCACCAGCGGTCTGACCGTGCAGGCGCTCGGCGGCTGGGTGTCGAGCCACGGCGTGCCGAACCAGTCGCCCGTGCAGGTCGGTGCGCGCATCCACGAGTACACCGCGGGCGCGTTCGCCGCCGCGGCCGCGCTCACCGCGACCGAGGCGGTGCGCAACGGCACGCCCCGGGTCGTCGTCGACCTGTCGGTCATCGAGTGCCTCGTCGGCACGCTCCCGTACCCCAACCTCGTGCTCGAGGACACGCTCGGCGCGGGCCTCCCGCCACCGCAGGCGCGCTGGTTCCCGCTGCCCGGCATCCGCAAGTGCAAGGACGGCTGGGTCGGCATCAACGCGCTCACCGGGCAGCACTTCCTCGACGCGTGCACCTTCCTCGGCGTGGAGGAGTACGGCGAGCGCCAGCAGGAGCTCGCCAACGGCGGACCCGCGCTGGAGGAGTTCTTCGCGAAGATCCAGCCCTGGCTCGACGCGCAGCCCGCGCAGGACGTCGTCGAGCTCAGCCAGGCGTTCCGCGTGCCGGCCGCGCCCGTCGGCGACGGCTCGATGATGCTCGACTACGAGCAGTTCCGGGCCCGCCCGTTCTTCGTGGACGAGGACGGCGTCACCATGCCCGGCCCGCCCTATCGGCTGAGCGGGACGCCCGCCGGCCGTCGCGGCAAGGCACCTCGCCGTGGCGAGTGGGGCCGACCGGTGCGCATCGAGTCGTCCCGCCCCGATCCCGACCCCCTCGCGCAGCCCGCGCTGCCGTTCGCCGGCCTGCGGATCGTCGACCTCGGCACGTTCTGGGCCGGGCCGTACTGCACGATGTACCTGGGCGCGCTCGGCGCCGAGGTCGTGAAGATCGAGTCGCGCCGGCGGCCCGACGGGTTCCGCTTCTCGGGCGCGTTCCCCCAGATGGGGGACGACTGGTACGACCGGGGCGGCATCTTCGCCGGCACCAACCTCGGCAAGCGCGACCTCACGCTCGAGCTCTCGACCGACGAGGGGCGCGAGCTGCTGCTGCGACTCGTCCAGGGCGCCGACGTCGTGCTCGAGAACTTCTCGGCCCGCGTCGTCGAGCAGTTCCGCATCGACTACGACCAGCTGCGCGAGGTGCGTCCCGACCTGATCATGGTCCGCATGCCCGGCTTCGGGCTCGAAGGTCCGTGGCGCGACTACGTGGGCTGGGCGATGGTGATCGAGCAGGCGACCGGCATGGCGAGCGTCACCGGCCCGAAGGACCTGCCGATGCACCCGGGCGGGCTCGCCGACCCGGTGATCGGCATGCACGCGGCGGTCGCGGTGCAGGCCGCGCTCGAGCACCGAGCGCGCACGGGGGAGGGCCAGCTCATCGAGGTCGCGCAGCTCGAGACCGGCGCCAACGTCACCGCCGAGCTGGTCCTCGAGTGGTCGATGCGCCACACCGCGCGCCAGCGCGACGGCAACCGCGACCGTCGGTTCGCACCGCAGGGCGTGTACCCGTGCAAGGCCGAGGGGCCGATGTCCGACTGGGTCGCGCTGACGATCGAGGACGAGGGCCAGTGGCGCGCGCTCGTCGTGGAGGTCGGGCGCGCCGAATGGTTCGGCGACCAGTGGCTGAGCACCGTCGAGCGGCGCCGGGCGCGCCACGACGAGATCGACGAGGGCATCTCGGCGTGGACGAAGACGCTGACCGCCGACGAGGTCGTCGACCGGCTGCGACCGTTCGGCATCCCGGTGGCCCGGGTCCTCCAGGTGCCCCACATCCCGGCCGACCCCCAGCTGGTGGCCCGGGGCTACTTCCAGACGCTGGAGCACGCGAAGACCGGGCTGCGCTCGTATCCGGGGTGGCCGATGCAGTTCTCGTTCAAGCCGACGCACCACCGCTTCGGTGCGCCGACGCTCGGCCAGCACAACCGGGAGATCCTGCACGAGCTGCGCCTGTCGAGCGCGGCGATCGACAAGCTCGCGGCCGACGGCATCATCGGCGACCGCATGGAGCCGTAGCGGCGCTCCGCATCGAGGAGTTGCCGGCCCGTCACCGGGGCGACACCCGACGGACGCCCGGCGTGGCTATCGTCCGCGGCGATGCACCAGACCGGCCTCGGGCGGACGGTCGACCGACGGCGGTTCCTCGCGAGCCTGGGGGTGACCGCGGCCGGGGCGGCGTTGGCGACCAGCAGCGGATGGTGGCAGCGCGCGCTCGCCGAACCCGCGGTCCCCGGCCCCGGCCCGTACGGCCCGCTCGCGACGACGCCCGACGCCAATGGCCTGCTACTCCCGAAGGGCTTCAAGAGCCGGGTCGTCGCGTACAGCGGCGAACCGGTGGCCGGCACCGACTACGTGTGGCCCGCGTTGCCCGACGGCGGCGCGACGTTCGCGATGCCCGACCGTGGCTGGGTGTACGTCGCCAACTCGGAGGTGCCCACGCCCGGCGGCGGCGGCGTGGGTGCGGTCCGCTTCGCGCGCGACGGCAAGATCACCGACGCGTACTCGATCCTCGAGGGCACGCAGACCAACTGCGCGGGCGGCGCGACGCCGTGGAAGACCTGGCTCTCCGGCGAGGAGCACGCCGGCGGCCACATCTGGGAGTGCGACCCCACGAAGCCGGGGCAGGGCATCGAGCGCCCGGCGCTCGGCACGTTCACCCACGAGGCGGCCGCGGTCGATCCGATCGGCAAGGCGGTGTACCTGTCCGAGGACAGGCCCGACGGTCGCCTCTATCGGTTCGTGCCCGACGACTACCCCGACCTCACGGCCGGCACGCTCCAGGCCGCGAGCGTCGACGACGCGGGCGCGGTGACCTGGGTCGACGTGCGTCCGGACGAGCCCGAGCGCAGCGACGCGACGACACCGTTCGACGGCGGCGAGGGGCTCGTCTACGACCGCGGCACCGTGGTGCTGACGACGAAGGGCGACGATCGCGTGTGGGCGCTCGACACGAAGCGTCAGACCGTCGAGGTGATCTACGACGCGTACGCGCTCGACGATCCGCCCCTCACCGGCGTCGACAACATCACCGCGCACCCGCGCACGCACGACTGGTACGTGGCCGAGGACGGCGGCGACCTCGAGGTGGTGATGATCGCGTCTCCGGAGCGACCACGGGGCGGGATCATCGCCCGGTTCCTCCGCGTCACCGGCCCCGAGTCGACCGAGCTCGCCGGCGTCGCGTTCGACCCCTCGGGCCAGCGCCTCTACGTCAGCTCCCAGCGCCAGGGCCGCGACGCCCAACCCGGCGCCGGCATCACCTACGAGGTCCGCGGCCCCTTCGCCACCTGAGGCGCGTGCACCCACCCCCGCGCGGGTGGCCCCTGCTCTGGATGCGTAGCGAGCCTTCGTAGAGAGGGTTCAGCTACGCAGGCGTTGGTGCGCAACGCTGACGTCGGTGTGCCCCGCCTGTCATGCACCTATAGAGAGGATGCCCGGGGTCAGTCCACCAGGCTCAGGCGGGACGAGCCGTGGGCGACCTCCCAGACCGCCGCCCGGGTCTGCACCGGCGAGCGCTCGAGCACCGTGTCGAGGTGCCAGAACTGCGCCTGGAGCCGCTCGGGGGTCACGTCCACCACCACGTACCCGTGGCTGTCGAGGTCGACCCACTCCCAGTGGGGCAAGAACTCCACCGCCCGGCGCTCGGCGGCGCGTGACTGCTCGTCGTGGCGGGCCCAGCCCATCTTGTCGTCGAGGTTCTGCGAGGTGAGCGAGGGGGTCACGATCTCGACGGCGATCGGCCGCTCGGTCGTGTGGAACGGGTCGTGATGCAGCTCGACCGCCAACGACACGTGCACGTCGCCCGACAGGACGACCACGTTCTCCATGTCGTGCTCGTCGATGTGCGCGAGGAGCGCGTCGCGCTCGGCCGGATAGCCGTCCCACTGGTCCCAGTCGGGACCCTGCTCGTCGTCGGCGATGAGCTTCACCTTCTTCAGCGCGGGGCGGATGTCGGACGGCAGCTCGGGGTTCCACGTCTGGCCCATCACCGACGGGTTCGCGAGCAACCGCCATTGAGCGGTGGACGACTCGAGCTCGCCCCACAACCAGGCCCGCTGCTCGGGGCCCAGGGCGCTGCGTCCCGGGTCCTCGTGCGCGGGCGGCGGCACGGGCTCGTCGCGCCGGGTGCGGGTGTCGAGCACGAACAGGTCGGCGAGCGCGCCGAGTCGCACGGTGCGCCAGATGCGCTCGGGGTCGGACGGGTCGGGGCGTCGCACGGGCAGCCACTCCTCCCGGGCCTGGAACGCGTGCGCCCGCCGCTGCGCCCACGGCCCGTACTCGGCCTTGTGCTCGGTGGCTCCGTCGCGCCACGCGCCGTCGGCGAACTCGTGGTCGTCGAGCGCGGGCACGATCGGGTGGCGCGAGTGCAGGAGCTGCACGTCGGGGTCGCGGTGGTACTGGCGGTATCGGGTGCGGTAGTCGTCGAGCGTCACGCACTCGTGCAGCGGGTCGAACGGCCGCCCGATGTCGGCGCCGGGCGTCTGGCTCTTGGGCGGCGTGTTGGACGCCTCGTAGATGTAGTCGCCGAGGTGCAACAGGAGCTGGAGGTCGTCCCGGTCGGCGATCCGCTCGTAGGCGTTGAAGAACCCGGCGTTGAGCTTGGCGCACGACACCATGGCGATCCGCACCCGGTCGACCGCGGCGTCGGGTGCCGGCAGCGTGCGAGTGCGCCCCACGGTCGAGCGCTCGCCGGCGGCCCCGAACCCGTACCAGTAGGTGGACGCGGGCTCGAGCCCGTCGGCGTCCACCTTCACGCACCAGTCGTGCTCGCCGGACGCGTCCACCGTGCCCGACCCGACCACGTCGCGGAGCGCCTCGTCGCGAGCGATCACCCACTCCACCGGGACCGCGTCGCCGTCGTCGTCGCCGGGCGCGGTCACCCGCGTCCACAGCATCACCCGGTCGTGCAACGGGTCGCCCGACGCGACCCCGTGCTCGAACACCCCGCCCTCCGCCATGGCGGGCGAAGTTAGCGCCGCCCCCCGCCGACGAGGACTGACCCGGCCCGCGCGCCTCTCATCGGGCCCGCGCGGCCCGTCAGGACCTGAAATGGCGACCCCCCAGGCCCACCTATAGATTGCAACGCGTTCTATGTTCCTGGCCGAGACCGAAGAGCAGCACAAGCTCCGGGCCGAGCTGCGGGCGTACTTCGACGAGCTGCTCCCGCCGGAGGTGCGGCGGGAGCTCGGGTCGGCGGGGGAGGGCGCGTCCAACTTCCGCGACCTCGTCCGCCGGATGGGCGCCGACGGCTGGCTCGGCATCGGGTGGCCCGAGGAGTACGGCGGCCAGGGTCGCGGCGTCCTCGACCAGTTCGTGTTCTTCGACGAGGTGCAGCGGGCGCAGGCGCCGTTCCCGTTCGTGACGATCAACACCGTCGGCCCCACGCTGATGAGCTACGGCAGCGACGAGCACAAGCGCGACTACCTGCCCGGCATCCTCTCGGGCGACATCAACTTCGCCATCGGCTACACCGAGCCCGAGGCCGGCACCGACCTCGCGTCCCTGCGCACGAAGGCGGTGCGCGACGGCGACGAGTGGGTCATCAACGGCAACAAGGTCTTCACCAGCGGTGCCAACCAGGCCGACTACATCTGGCTCGCCTGTCGCACCGACCCCGATGCCCCCAAGCACAAGGGCATCTCGATGATCATCGTCCCCACCAGCTCGCCGGGCTTCAAGACGACGCCGATCGTGACGGTGGGCAGCGTGGTCACCCAGGCCACCTACTACGACGACGTGCGGGTGCCGGTCGGCAACGTCGTCGGCGAGGTCAACGCGGGCTGGCGGCTCATCACCAACCAGCTCAACCACGAGCGGGTCGGGCTGGCCGCGCTCGCCGGGCTCACGTTCCGCCTCTACGACGACGTGGAGGCGTGGTGCCGCGAGACGCCCGCGGCTGGCGCGCACGGCACCGAGAAGATGATCGACGTGCCGTGGGTGCAGACCCAGCTCGCGAGCGCGCACGCCCAGCTCGAGGCGCTGCGGCTCCTCAACTGGCGCATGGCGAGCGCCGTCGCGAACGAGACGCTGACGCCCACCGACGCGTCGAGCGTGAAGGTGTTCGGCGTCGAGACCCAGATCGTGGTGTACCGGATCCTGCTCGAGATCCTCGGCGCGGGCGGTTACGTCCGCGCCAACGAGCCCGGCGCGCTGCTGCGCGGCGAGGTCGAGCGCGCGGCTCGTGCCGCGCAGATCAACACGTTCGGAGGCGGCGTCGTCGAGGTGCTGCGCGAGATCGTCGCGACCGTCGGTCTCGGCATGACGCGCAGCGCACGGTGACGCGAAGGGAGTAGGGGTGAGCGACGACGCCGAGAAGGCTGCGTTCTACGAGAAGCTGCTCGCGTTCGAGGGCGTCTCGGTGGGCACGCAGGACGGTCACGACGAGGTCAACCAGGCCATGATCCGGCACTGGGTCGAGGCCATGGGCGACGAGAACCCGATCTACACCGACCCCGACGCCGCGGCGAAGACCGTGCACGGCGAGGTGATCGCCCCACCGACGATGCTCCAGGCCTGGGTGATGCGGGGCATCCAGCCCCGCCCATCGGCCGGCGGGTCCAAGCAGGACGAGCTGATGGACCTGCTCGACGGCGCCGGCTTCACGTCGGTGGTCGCCACCAACTGCGAGCAGGAGTACGACCGGATGCTCCACCTCGGCGACCACCTGCGCACCCGCAACGTGATCGACTCGATCTCCGAGGAGAAGCACACGGCGCTCGGCATCGGGCACTTCGTCACCACCCGCGTCGAGTACGAGACGATGGAGGGCGAGCCCGTCGGCCGCCAGCTCTTCCGCATCCTCAAGTTCAAGCCCGGCACCGGCAAGGGCGCGGCCCCCGCCGCCGCGGCCGAGGACGACAAGCCCAAGGCCAAGCGCCCCCGCCCCGCGCTCACCCTCGACAACAAGTGGTGGTTCGACGCGGCGAAGGATCACCGCCTGATGATCCAGCGCTGCGCCCAGTGCAACGTGCTGCGCCACCCGCCCCGCCCGCGCTGCGACAAGTGCGGCTCCTACGAGTGGAACGGGCTCGAGGCGAGCGGCAAGGGCACCGTCTACTCCTTCGTCGTCGCGCACTACCCGCAGGTGCCGTCGTTCGACTACCCGCTCCCGATCGGGCTCATCGAGCTCGAGGAGGGCACACGCATCGTCACCGACCTCGTCGGCGTCGCCCCCGAGGACGTGAAGGTCGGCATGGCCGTCACGGTCGTCTGGCAGGAGCATGACGAAGACCTCACCCTCCCGGCGTTCACGCCGGCGAGCTGAGGGCGCCCGGTGGACTTCAGCCTGTCCGAGGAGCAGGAGGCCGTGCGCGGCCTCGCGGAGCAGATCTTCGAGGGCTCCGCGCCCGTCGAGAAGGTCAAGGAGGTCGAGGCGAGCGACAGCCGCGTCGACCGCGACCTCTGGAAGTCGCTCGGCGACGCGGGCCTCCTCGGCATCGCGATCCCCGAGTCGGCCGGCGGCCAGGGCCTCGGGATGATCGAGACCTGTCTCGTGCTCGAGCAGCAGGGCCGCGTCGTCGCCCCCGTCCCGTACTGGGCGTCGATCGTGTGCGGGGCGCTCCCGATCGCCGAGTTCGGCACGCCCGAGCAGCAGGCGCAGCACCTCCCCGGCGTCGTCGCGGGCGACATGTTCCTCACCGCCGCGCTCGCCGAGCCCGGCGTCAACGACGCACTCCACCCGGTCACGCGGGCCACCGAGCGCGACGGCACCTGGCGCCTCGAGGGCGCGAAGCCCGCGGTGCCCGCAGCCCACGTCGCCGAGACGATCGTCGTCCCCGCGCAGACCGACACCGGCCCGGCGCTCTTCCTCGTGGACGCTCGCGCCGAGCGCCTCACCGCTGAGGTCGGCGAGGCCACCGACCGCTCGCTCGTCGGTCACCTCGTGCTCGACGGCGTCGCGGCCGAGCCCCTCGGCGGCGACACGACCGACGGCGCCCGGCAGCTCCAGTGGCTGTTCGACCGGGCGCTGCTCGGCCTGTGCGCGATGCAGGTGGGCATCTGCGAAGCCGCCACCGCCCAGGCCGCCGAGTACACGTCCAACCGGCATCAGTTCGGCAAGCCGCTCTCGTCGTTCCAGGGCGCGCAGCTGCGTGCCGCCGACGCCTACATCGATACCGAGGCGATCCGGGTCACCACCACCCACGCCGCGTGGAAGATGGACGAGGGCCTGAGCGCCTCGTCCGACGTGCTCGTCGCCAAGTGGTGGGCGGCCGAGGCCGGCCAGCACGCGGTGCACAACACCCAGCACCTGCACGGCGGCATGGGTGCCGACGTCGACTACCCGATCCACCGCTACTTCCTGTGGGGCAAGCAGATCGAGGACACCCTCGGCGGCGCGAGCGCGACGCTCGCCCGCCTCGGCCAGGTCCTCGCCGGAGCATGAGCACGGGGACGTGACGACATGACGACGATGTACGAGAACCCGATGCACACGTTCGACCCGGCGGGCAAGCGCTACGCCGACGTCAACGTGGGCGACAAGCTGCCCGAGCTACCGATCCCGCTGAGCCGCACGCTGATCGTGTCCACCGCGATCGCGTCGCGCGACTACCAGGACGTGCACCACGACCCGAGCCTCGCCGAGGAGCGCGGGTCGCCCGACATCTTCATGAACATCCTCACCACCAACGGGTTCGTCGGCCGCTACATCACCGACTGGGCGGGCCCCAACGCCGTGTTCCGCTCCACGAAGATCCGCCTCGGTGCGCCCAACTACCCGGGCGACACGATGACGATGAGCGGCGAGGTCACCAAGAAGGAGGGTGGCCTGATCGAGGTCTCCCTCAAGGGGTCCAACAGCCGCGGCGACCACGTGGTCGGATCGGTGACCCTCGAGCTGCCCGACCCGCCGGTGTCGTGGAGCGCGGGCGACGCCGACGGTGGCGGCGGCAAGAAGAAGCACAAGGCCGACAAGCACCACAAGAAGGACAAGAAGAAGAAGGGCAAGAAGTGAGCGAGATCAACAAGCTGCGCGACGCCGGAGCGATCGCCGGGATCGGCGCCACCGAGTTCTCGAAGGACTCGGGCCGCTCCGACCTCCAGCTCGCGATCGAGGCGTGCGAGGCCGCGATCAACGACGCCGGCATCAAGCCCGAGCAGGTCGACGGCATGGTGACGTTCACCGCCGACACCAATCCCGAGATCGAGATCGCCAAGAACCTCGGCGTGGGCGACCTGTCGTTCTTCTCGCGCATCCACCACGGTGGGGGAGCGGCGTGCGGCACGATCCAGCAGGCCGTGCTCGCGGTGAACGCAGGTGTCGCCGACTACGTGGTCTGCTACCGGGCGTTCAACGAGCGCTCGGGCCACCGCTTCGGCACCGGCGTGCAGGACCGCCCGCCGATGGCCACCGCCGAGAGCGCGCACTTCGCCTGGTACGCGCCGTTCGGCCTGCTGACGCCGGCGCAGTGGGTGGCGATGTTCGCGACCCGCTACATGCACGAGTACGGCGCGACGAGCGAAGACTTCGGACGCATCGCGGTCGCCGACCGCAAGCACGCCGCCAACAACCCGAAGGCGTGGTTCTACGAGAAGCCGATCACGCTGCAAGACCACCAGGACAGCCGCTGGATCGTGGAGCCCCTGCACCTGCTCGACTGCTGCCAGGAGAGCGACGGTGGCCAGGCGATCGTGGTCACCACGCCCGAGCGGGCGAAGGACGCGCCCAATGGCTCGGTCATCATCAAGGCGACCGCTCAGGGCGCGGCCAGCAACCAGGAGATGATGACGAGCTACTACCGCGACTCGATCTCAGGGCTCCCGGAGATGGGCCTGATCGCGCGCCAGCTCTGGAACACCACGGGCCTGAGCGCGAAGGACATCCAGGCCGCGATCATCTACGACCATTTCACCCCGCTCGCACTCCCGCAGCTCGAGGAGTTCGGGTTCTGCGGCCGGGGCGAAGCGAGAGATTTCATCAAGGACGGCAACATCGAGCTCGGCGGCCGCCTCCCGATCAACACCAACGGCGGCCAGCTCGGCGAGGCCTACATCCACGGCATGAACGGGATCGCCGAAGGTGCGCGGCTCATCCGCGGCACGTCGACGAACCAGCCCGACGGTGTGGAGCACGTCCTGGTAACCGCCGGCACGATGGTGCCCACAAGCGCGTTGGTGCTCGGCAAAGCGGCGTAGCGAATAGGCTTGGCGGTGATGGGCTAGTTCGACAACTCGTCCACGATGCGCCGAAGTAGAGCCGGGTAGACGCCGCCTGATCTGAGTTCGTTGGCCAGTGGCGTGTCGACCGTGGAGGCGATGCTGCTTGCTTCACCACCGGGTCGTCCCAGGACGTAAACGGGGCGATCCGGGAACTCCCCGCGGAACAGGTCGAACTCGGTTCGAATCCCGGCCATTCCGCCGATGAATATCGCAGCGCTCGGCTGAGTCTCAGACAGCATCGTTTCTCGCATGATTGCCAAGCTTCGGGTCCAGGATCCCGGTCGTGGCAACTCGCCGTCGGCGGCGGGCGTCCAACGCACCTCTCCAATGCCTTGTTCCTCAAAACGGCGCGTCTCGGGCGGCAAGATCGGATCGAACAAGCGTGACTGATAGACGATGACTTTCGGTACGTCGGTGCGCGGAAATTCCGACGCGACATAGAGGACAAGGGGTGCAACGGTCGGGTGCGCCGCCGTTATTAGTACCCCGCCAGCTGCCACGATCGATCGTGCCGCGGCGACTACAGCATCCGTGATCTCAAGCGGATCGAAGTCGCCTGACCAACGTGCGGGATCGGGAATGCTCGCCGACAGAAACACGGACTTGTTTGTCAACGGTCCGTCCGATGGCGCTAGACCGGCGTTTATCGCCATGCCTACCAGTATCCCCCGATCGAATTGCTCCAAACGAGCGTCATGGGTCGACTGTGGATCGACCACACAAGGAGGTCTCGCTCTTCTGGATCAATCTGTGGCGTACCGTGCACGAGGACCGATCTTTGGGCATTCGCCGCGGACGGCAAGCCGCGCCGAGCGCGATCCAATGCGAATAGGTCCTTCACGCGCGGTGTGTGCGCTGACACGCCGACAATGTCGCTACCAGCGGGGGTTTCGATCAGGAGGCGCCAATCGGGGAGCGGGATCGCGATTCGGTGGGCGACCTCGGCGGCGTCCTCGACGTTTCGCAGAAGCTGTCGTCGGCGCCTGACTAGGGCCGCGGCCTGAGCGGCTTCGACCTCGGCGAGGACTGCGTCCAGCGCTTGCGCGGAGAGCGCAAACTGGCCCCCTCGTAGAGTCAGGTCCGGACTAGCGAGCAACTGTCTCGGGAGCCTGTTGCTTCCCGCGACCTGAGAGGCACCCGGCCACGTAACGATGTGCATGCCGAGAACGTGGCTCAATGCGTATTCAACTTCGTCATAAACCCACGCGGATTCATGTGCGCGCGGTGTCTCAAGAAGAAGAAGAAAGGCGCACCGCTCAAGTGACTGCGTGATGCGATCCTGCACCGAATCGCCAGCACGAATTCCGAACCTGTCGATGAATGGCTCAAATCCATTGTGCTGGAGATGGTCGTACAGCTGTTCCGCGGCGAGGAGCCCGTCTTCACGCTTGTGGCTGATGAAGACGCGGCGTTGCTGCTCCTCGATCCCAAGTTGGCGAAGCACGAAGCGAGCAAGCCGTGTCGGGTCTACTTCATCCCAGCGCCACCCGTTGATGGGATGCAACTCGATAGGAACGCTTGAAACGTAGTTGTCCAGGTCTTCTACGACCGGAATCACTGTTGTCCCACCGTCGAGGGCGTGCCTGACAAGCATTCGGGAAGCGGCGTCGGTGGAGGCGGCTGCGCTCCCCAAGAACACGGCGATCGTAGGTTGGCTGTCCGGATCGACGGGACCGGCGGACTGGATCGACACGGCGCCCTGCAGACCGACAGCATTGAGTTCGGTATCGATCGCTTGGAGCAGTGACGCTTTCCACGCATCGCGATCGACGTGGATCATCTGGATCCTGTAGCTCACCATAAGGTGTCGATGCGTTCTCGTGTCACGGTCGGGCGTAGGCGCCCGCGACCCACTGCCTCAAGTTCGCGCGTATCGAGGCATATACAGCCTGGCTGCCCACACCTCCAGGACTGTGGAGTGGGACGTGACTCGCGACGGTTCCTCCGCCCTGGAGTCGAACGCGCTCAAAGGGGTTGTCCCCGCTGAGATCGGTCCGACCTTGGCGATCAGCCAAGCCATGAATACGAATTCCAACGAGTGGACGCCGCTCGTCCCACGCTTTGGCAATCTCGTACCGGACCCAGCGTCGGTTGGCCGTATCCGTGCCGACGAGGACGACAACCGCGGTCTTTCTCTGCATTTGTTCGGCGATCCAAGCCTCGATCGCAGCGTCCCCGCGTCGCTTGATCTCCTCCCAAGCTTGGGAGTTGAGAATCGTCTGCCCATCGATCGCTCCCATGTTCACGACTTGCTGCACACGCCAAGCGTCTCGTGAATAGTGGAAGCTGTAATAGACAGCCATTGCGCCTCCTCGGTCTCGAGCCCGACGAGAGACTACGGCGAGCCTGATCGCTAGGAATGGGTTCGATATCGCAGTGTCGAACCGACCAAGAACCCGATGAATCCCTTCTACACTGATGCGCCGCGATCGAAAGTGTGGTGAAGCAATGGCTGGATTGCTCCGGCTTCTCTCAACTAGGCGAATCGAAAAAGGTTCACTCGTAGTTTCGTACGACGCGGCTTCACAGACCTCGAGCGTGTACGAGGACGGGGAGTGGGTTCCTAGTTGGCGCTCGCAGCGGATCTCGGAAACGAAGAAGTGCGACTACGAGACGGGTGAGGATCAGAAGGGCACCTGAGTCAGTTGTCCGGTCCACTCCTCATCCTGACGAACGAGCGTGACTTCGCGGCCGATGATGTCATTCGTCGCTTGGCGGACCGCCCGATCGACATCGTGAGGGTCAACGCTGAACAGGCGGCAGCGAGTCCAGTACCGACGTGGGGGCCAAAGGTCGGCTCAAGCGTGAAGCCGGCTGTCGTGTGGTGGCGACAGTTTCGGGTAGACCCCGACGTCTCTGACCTCATGACTGTTGACAACTTCCTAGTGTCGCAGCAGCAGTGGCGCGCCTGGATCGATGGCTTCGATGACGGTGCAGTCTGGGTCAATGGCCTGTGGGACGCCCGCCGAGCCGAGTCCAAGGTCACACAGCTACGGACCGCCGACCGCGTCGGCTTCGACCTGCCGAGAACGACCGTAACGAACAGTCCTCAGCACGCCCGCGAGTTCGTTGGTGCGGTTGGCCCTTGCGTCGTAAAGAGCCTTGCTGGGGCGTACTTCGAATTCTCTGACCGTTCGTTCGTTTTCACAGAAGCAGTTTCGGATGACGTACTCGCCGAGGATTCCGCGTGGCTGGAGCAGCCCGTAATTGTCCAGGAGTCCTTGGTAGGTGGGGCAGACGTTCGGGTAGTGGCGATAGGAGAGCGGCTTTTCGGCGCAAGCAGCGCTGGAGATTCGTCAGATTGGAGGAAGGAGTCCCGCGACGTAGACGCATGGTCATCGTGGCCGATCCCGCGTGTGGTCGCGGAGGCTTGCCGGGCTTACATGACGGAACTTGGCCTCCACTACGCCGCCTTCGACTTCATCGACACCGGTGCCTCGGTGTGTTTTCTTGAGGCGAATCAAGCTGGTGAGTGGATGTTCCTTGATCGAGCTCTTGACCTTGGAATCAGCGACTGTCTCGCGGACTATCTAGAGCGGTTGGTCCGGGGCCGCACCCACGTGCCATGAAGCTGCGCGATCTGATCCTGCCCGCCTACCCAGGGGCCCATCGCGCAAACAAGAAGATTGAGATCAAGCCCTGGGATAGCGCCCTCGGAGAATGGCAGAACAAGATCGCTGGGGTTCCGATTGCTGAGCGCGACGCGCTCTTTCACCGGTTTGCCGTGGCGTACAGCGCAGCGCTCACACGTGCCGGTCGATTCGACGGAAAGGCATCGATCTGCCTCGGCGCAGCTGCGTTGATCGTCGGTGCGCTGGTTGTGGCGCTGGGCGACGCTAACGGCATTGGCGAAGTCTTGCCCCTTGCGATCGCCGGAATCTTCGTGATCAGTTGCTTGATCTGCGCTGGATCAGCCGTATACCCCGGTCAGGCGCCGCAACTATCGGCAAGCGAATGTCTGAGTACGTCTGGTGGGGCCGCGGAGATCGCCACAGCGACTGACATGTTCGGCCCCATCACACTCAAAGTCGCGAATCTCGTTACGGCGAGCCTTCGAGATCTCGCGAGGGCAGCCGTTCTCGCCCTGATTGGCCTGCTGCTTGTGCTTCCTCTTGAATCGACGGAGTCAGATCGGCCACCAGAATCGAACCCAGCATCGACTACCTCTTCCAGTAGCCAACCTCGGGGTCTGACAACAACCGCACCGACTCCAGGTGCGACGTCGCCGTAGCGCGCATCCCCCTGCTAGCGAAACAGTTGTCCCCCATGGAACCCGGACGCGGCGACCAACGCCTCCTCGTGTCGCGACCCGCCCCACACACGGACGCGCAGCTCACCGGGGAAGAACGTCTCCGGGTGCGGCTCCAGGCGTAGCCACACGATTGGTGCGTCGGCGGTCGCCGACGCGCCGGCCGCCTCGAGTGCCTGCAAGATCGAAGTCTTCGTCTCCTCGGTGAGGTACTGCCACATCACCGAGTGCATGAGCACCGTGGCGGTGCCGGGCTCGGGGTCGGCGAGCACGCGGGGCACCCACTCGTCGGCGTCCATCTTGTCGATCGTCACCGGGATGCTCGCGGCCTGCTCGATCGCCGCCTTCGCCAGCGTGAAGCGCTCGGCCGGCTCGGGCCACACGTACGACAGCAGGGTGAGCGCACCCTTGGGGTCGGCGGCGTCGATCGGGTCGCGGTCACAGCCGCGGCGATCGACAATAGAGAGGTTCGCGTCCCAGGGCGGGGCACCGTCGGGCCACATGTCGATGAACCGCACCTTGGAGTCGGGGTTGCCGATGCCCTTCCCGTCCTGCTCGTACCAGTAGGTGTCGGCCCGCAGGTTGAGGCCCGCGCTCGACCCGATCTCCCGCAGCCGCAGCGGCATGTCGAGGCGGTCGGCGATCACGAGCAGGCCCGTCATCAGCGCGATCGAGCGGCCCACCTCGTTGGTCTGGGGCGGACGGGTGAACATGTCGGCGACCACCGGCGGGGGATCGGCCAGCAGTGCTTCCACCACCGCGAAAGTGGCCGCATCGTCGCCGTCACCGCCGGTGGACGGGAAGTGCGCGGCGAGCTCGAGGGAGTCGCCGCTCAGCGCCAGGCGGTGCAGTGCGCCGAGGAACCGCAGGCCGTACATCGCGTCGTAGGGCTCGAGGGCGAACGGCTCGAGCAGCGTCCACATCGGGCCGCCCCGCTCGACGTCGTCGAGGAAGTGGGTCGTCAGGCGGTCGTAGAAGGGGCAGGCGAAGCCGCCGTGCCCCTGCATGCCCACCTGCTGGAGCTCGAGCGACTCGCGCAGCTTCGCCTTCGGATCCGTCCCCATGTGGCGGACAGTATCGGCGCCCGATCGGTGCGCGCCGTGACGCGCGACACGTCGGGGGGCGCCCCGCGGGTCGTAGCCTCACAGGGTCGCTCGTCGAGACCCAGAGGGCGTGATGGCACAGCAACCCATCGAGCTGATCCTGATGCGAGAGCTCGCGGACCTGCTCGCGACGCCGATGTTCGTCGTCGACGGCGCGGGCGGGCTCGTCTTCTACAACGAGCTCGCCGAGGACCTGCTCGGCCGGCGGTTCGAGGAGACGGGCCCGATGCCCGCCGAGGAGTGGTCGACGATCTTCGGACCGCTCGACACCGACGGCAACCCGATGCAGCCCACCGAGCTCCCGCTCGTGATCGCGCTGCGTGAAGGGCGCGCGGCCCACACCACGTTCGACATCCGGGGGCTCGACGGCACGCCGCGGCGCCTCGAGACGACCGCGATCCCGCTCGTCGACAGCAGCGGCACGCTCGTGGGCGCGGCGGCGCTCTTCTGGGAAGCCGACTCGTGAACATCACGCTGTGGGGGACCCGCGGGTCGCTGGCGAGCCCCGGCCCCGACACCGTGCGCTACGGCGGCAACACGTCGTGCGTGGAGGTGCGCAACGACGCGGGCCGGCTCATCGTGCTCGACGCCGGCACCGGAATCCGCAGGCTCGTGCCGCGCCTCCCCGACGGCGTGACACGGGTCGACGTGCTCCTCACCCACCTCCACATGGACCACATCCAGGGTCTGGGCTTCTTCGACGCGCTCTACGACCCCGAGCTCGACGTGCACATCTGGGGGCCGGCGACCGCGCAGCTCGACCTGTTCACCCGCCTCACCCGTTACCTCTCGCCGCCGCTGTTCCCGGTACGGCTGCGCGACCTCGACTGCACCCTCCACGTCCACGACGTGCACGAGGGCCCGCTCGACGTGCCCGGCTTCACCGTGACCGCAGCACGCACGTGCCACCCGGGTCTCACGCTCGGCTACCGCATCGAGGCCGACGGACGCACGCTCGCGTACCTGTCAGACCACGAGCCCATGCTGTGCGCCCGGGGCTTCGCGCTCGGCCCGGAGTGGATCTCCGGGCACGACCTCGCGGCCGACGCCGACCTGCTCGTGCACGACGCGCAGCTCACCGACGAGGAGTACGAGGAGCGCGTCGGATGGGGTCACAGCACGCTGGCGCACGCGGCTCGCTTCGCCGCCGCCGCCAACGCTCGGCGTCTCGTCCCGTTCCACCACGACCCCGGCCACGACGATGCGCTGATCGACGCGCTCTACGACGCGTTGCCGCGTGATCTCCTCGGCGACTGCGAGCTGGTGCCAATGGGGGAGGGCGACACGGTCGGCGTCTAGCGCTTCGGACGGACAGCCGCCGGGTGCCGCTCAGCGCTCGTCGCCGCGCAGCCAGTCGGCCAACGCCGCTACGCCTTGTTCCTGCGCCTCGCCGCCGCCGAGGCGGCCGAGCAAGCCGTCGCCGCCGCGCATGATGCCGAGCGTGATCTTCTCGCCGCCGTGCAGCTTCAGGCGCATGGTGAGCGCGGCGTCGGTGACCGGCCACTCGGTGTTCCACCACTCGCTCCCCGCGGTGCCCGCCCAGGCGGAGCGGATCTGATCGAGCGTCAACGACATCGGCTCGCCGTCGGGCTCGTTCTTGCGGGTCAGCGGCTGGAGGATCACGCGCTTCGGGGTGACGCCGATCGCGAGCAGCTTGCCGCTGAACGCCGTGCGTCGCGTCGCCATGAGGACGCCGGTGAGCGTCTCGCCGCTCTCGAGCCGGGCCTCGAGCGTGGGACGCACGATGGAGTGGATGTCGCCGCTCACGCCGTTGGCCCGGGCATTTGCACGGTGCCGGTTCTAGCCCGTCTGGTGGGTGGGCGCGCCCGGTCACACCACCGCGATCCCTACGATGGGGCGCCGGCAGGTCGGGGAGGCAGCCATCAACCGCACATCACTGTTCGTCGCGCTCGGAGTCGTCGTCGCGCTCGGGGTGGGCGTCGCCGTCGGGATTCTCGTGAGCGACGGCGACGACGCCTCGGAGGCACTACCCTCGGTCCTCTTCGTGCAGCAGGCGACCGGTGGCGAATACCGGCCCGCGGGCGACTCGGGCGATGCCACGCTCGTCCTCCACGGGGTCGCGCCGCGCACCGCGTACTTCTCCGATCGGCCCGATCGCGTCGCCGGCTCCACGAGCACCCGCGACCTGGTCGACTCCACCGACCTGTTCTCCGATGACCCGCCCAACGCGGCGCTGGTCGTCGACGGCTCGGATTCGAGCCACGCCGACGAGGCCGCGTTCGTCGTCGAGCTGCGCGACCCGGTCTACGACGCGCCGTCGGCCACTGTGGAGTACTCGGTGCGGCCGCTGACGAGCGCCACGGGCGGGCTGGCGCACTTCGACGCCCGGCGCGACGAGCCGCCCGCGTCGTTCGAGCACGCGTCGCTCTTCATCGATTCCGCGGCACTTCCGCCCGGCCCTTCCGGTACCGATGACCCGACCGAGCCAGAAGGTCCCGCAGGTCCGGAAGGTTCCGAGGGTCCGGAAGGCCCGCAGCCTCCGCCCGGCCCACTCGGCGGCAACGAGGCCGGCATCCAGGTGAGCGTCCGTGACGCGAGCGGGTTGCCGGTGCGCGGTGCGACCGTTTCCCTCCAGTGCCCGGAGTGCACCGGCACGCCGGCGCCCGCGCCCGGGACGACCGACGGGAGCGGCAACGCGACCTTCGTCGTCGACCTGAGCGGCGAGATCGACTTCTCGGGCTCGTTCGTCGTCACCGCGACCGACGGCTCGACGAGCGCGACCCAGGACGCCGACGTGACGGGCGGCACCTACACGCCGGTCACGATCACGCTGGGCTGAGCCGCCCGCTTCGTCGCGGTCGGCCCGTCTTCCGTGCGGGACGAACGATGGAATGGATGTCGCCGGCCATGTCAGCGCGTCGCCAACGTGATCACGATCACGACTACCGCGATGACCAACAGACCGGGGATCACCAGCCGGCGCCAGCCTGAAGCGGTGCCCCCCGGCGTCGGAACCACGACTCCTCGTCCGCGATGCCCATGTCGGTGCCCCTCAGCCCTCGGCTCGGCCCCACGCCTGCACGATGCGGGGGAGGCTCATGAACGTGGCGTCGTCGTCGGCGAAGGAGTAGAGGTCGTCCACGGTCGCGGCGAGCTCGTCGGGGGAGGCGATCTCGGCCTGGAGCACCGCGTCGGCGATCGCCTCCAACGTGATCGGGGTGATGAGCTTCACCTCGCCCGTCATCCCCGCCGGCTGCACGACGTTGACCCCCACCTCGACGAGGCCGACGTCACGCAGCAGGCCGGGCAGCCGGGGACCGATGTTGGGGTCGGCACCGCGCGACTGCACCGCCTGCGAGTACCACTCCACGTAGCGCCAGAACGAGTCGTTGGACGGGTGACAGAAGTGCCCGGTGAAGTCGATGTCCTCCACGATCACGACGCCGCCGGGCGCGAGGCGCGATCGGATGCACGCGAGCGCAGCAGCGGGGTCGGGGAGGTGCGTGAGCAGGAAGCGCACGTAGATCACGTCGAAGAGGCGTCCGTCGGTGGGCGGCTGCATCACGTCGTCGACGGTGAACTCGACGTTGGCGATGCCCGCCTGCGCCGCGTCGGCACGGGCGAGCTCGATCTTCTCGGCGTCGAGGTCGGTGCCCACGGCGCGCCCCTTCGGTGCGAGCCGGGCGAGCTCCAGGGTCACGTCGCCGCTGCCGCAGCCGAGGTCGAGGCAGCGGGCGTCCTCGGGGATGCCGATCGCGTCGAAGAGCCGGCTCGTGGTCGGCCACATCACCCGGCACAGCACCCGCAGGCGCTCGCGGCCCTCGAGCCCGCCTCGGATGACATAGGAGGGGATCGTCATCGCGTCCGCCCTTCTCCGGGCCCGCCGCCCAACGGCAGCGTACCGAGCCCCCGCAGCCTGCTCCCGTGTGGCTGGAGCGCCTAACGTGGCTGGCGTTGGTCAGGGGGCTGGCCACCAGAGACGAGGACGGGGCTGGGGATGGCCGAGAAGACTGCGACTGCCGACGCGCTCGACGCGGTGAGCCGGGTCGTCGACCCCCACGCCACCGAGGACGAGATCGACCTCACCACCCGGCCGGTCACGTGGACCGCACCGCCGCCCGAGGCCGAGCCGAAGGCCGCCGCGGGTTCCGCCAAGCCGAAGCCGACGGCCAAGGGCCCGAAGGGAATGAAGGTGGCGAAGCCGACCAAGCGCAGTGGCACGTCGATCCTGGCCGCGATCCTCGGGGCGGGCGCGATCCTGCTCGTGATCCTGCTGGGGACGATGACGGCCGTGCTCTGGAACCGCGTCAGCGATCTCGAGGACCAGGTCGACGCCATGCCGGTGACGGCCACCGCGAGCAGCACGAGCCAGTCGGCGGCCGGGGACGTGGACACGCTGGACGCGCAGGTCGCCGACCTGCGCGTCACCGCCGACGCGCTCACCGCCGCGCAGGCCGGCGGCGCCACCGACGCCGACATCGCCGCGCTCACCCAGCGCCTCGACGCGACGATCGCGTGCATCAACACCTACATGGACACGATCGCCAACGCGCTCAACACGAGCTCGCCCTACGTCTACGCGCCCTGCTGAGACGTGGCGCCGGCGGGCGCCGTGATCAGCCGAGGACGTCCTCGAAGAAGTCGAAGACGGCTTCGTTGCGCACCTGAGGGGCCATGGGGGCGTCGTGGTACTGCGAGCCCTCGGCCGAGGTGAAGTGGTGGAGCCGCTTCGGCTTCACCTTCAGCTCGTCGTAGACGACCTCGGCCTGGCCGGGGAACGCCGACTCGTCCTCGTAGCCGACGACGAGCGACGGCGTGTCGATCGTTCTGATCTGCTCGGGCGTCAGCGTGTACTGCTGGATCGCCTTGATCGTGTCGTAGAAGTTGTCCTGCCCGAACGGGTACGTCGACTTGGTGTACTGCGCTTGCGTGCTGATCGGGAGGGTGGGGAACACCGAGTCCCACTCCTGGTTGATCGCCTCCTTCTCGCCCCGGTCGACCATCTCGATGAAGTCCTGGGGGATCCCGGCGAACGCGGCCAGCATGTCGTGGACGCCGGGGTCGAACACGGCCGCGGCGAGCCGGTGCTCCTTCGTCATCGCCTGCGCGACGAGGATGCCGCCCTGGCTCCAGCCGATGATCCCGACCTTGTCGGTGTCGACGTCGCTGCGGTCGAGCACGAAGTCGACGACCGGCGTCACCACCTCGTTCCAGTCGGGACGGAACGGGATGTCCCGCAGGAACATCATCCCGCCCTGGCCGGGGCCGTCGAAGATCAGCGCGTTCCACCCTCGCTCGGTGGCCGCGAGCCCGCCGTACGCGTAGATGTCGATCGCCTGCGCGTCGTTGCCGTTGTTGAGGATGATCGTCGGGCGCGGTGAGCCGTCGGCGCCGGGCGGGCTCACGAACCATCCGGGCATCGACGACTTCTCGTAGGGGATGCGCACCGGCTCGATCGACGGGCGGAAGAGCTTCCCGGCCCGCTCCCACAGGTCGGTCATCTCCCGGTACGTCGTCGCCAGGCGCTCCTTGGTCGGCTCGCTCGTCGCGAGCACGAAGAAGAGGGGAGGCGTCAGGTAGCGCGCGGCCCGCAGGTACTGCTGGCGGGCGCTGACCCGGTGCCCGGCCTCCTCGCTGGCCTCGGCCTTCTCCCGCAGCAGGCGCGACATCGCCACGAACTCGTCGTAGACAGAGTCGTAGGTGGCGCCGGCGGCGTCGATCCGGTCGAGGACCGTGGCCACCTCGCCGTACTCGGCCGTCCCCTGGCCCGACGCGCCCAGCGCAAACTGCATCTGGAAGTTGATGTCGGGCGCGGAGAACGGGTTGATCATCGTCGTGCCCGGCCCCACCTGGAGCACGCCGTCGGTCTGCGCACCGGCGAGTCGGCCGAGCGTCGGGATGCCGAGCAGCGCGCCCGCACCGATCGCGCCCGAGGTGCCGAGCAGCGCGCGTCGACTGATCCGCGGAGGTGTCATGCGAGTGAGGCTACCGACGGGTTCGCGGCCCGTCGTGGACGCCCCGCGTGCACCGCTTGCGAGCGGGCTACGCGAATCGCAGCTCGAAGACCGCGGTGAGCGCGGAGCCGTCGACGGCGGGCGGCTGGGGTTGGTCGCAGACGATCTCGCCGGACGTCGGCTCGCAGGTCACCTGGGGAGCGGCGGCTCCCAGGCTGGTGACGATCGCCGCCTCGGGGTCGCCGTTGCCGCGCTGGTTCACGCGCACGCGCAGCTCGATGCGGCATGCGCCGGGCGGCGGGTCCTCGGTGGACAGCTGGAGGCTCGTGCCGGGCGGGATCGTGCGGTCGGCCGGGAGCGCGGGCGCCCACCGGTCGCCCTTGCCGTCGTGCGCCTCCTCGAGCACGACCGGTACCGGCGTGCTGTTGGCGACGATCGCGGTGCAGCGGTTGGGCTCCACCGGCGCCGGCTGCGGTTCAGGGTCGGGAGCTGGCTCCGGCGTCGGGTCGGGGGTGGGGTCGGGCGTCGGCTCGGGAGTCGGCTCGGGAGTCGGGTCGGGGTCCGGGGTGGGCTCCGGGCCGGGCGCGGGCGCGGGGTCGGGCACCGGCACGTCGTCGGGCAGGTCGTCGACGTCGTACGTCTCGGTCGCGAGCACGTCTCGGGGGGTGCTCTTGGGTGGCGAGGGGAGGATGCCGTCGGCGCGAATGACCGCGAGCGCGGCCTGTGCGATCTGCGAGTTGCCCGTGCGCGTGAGATGGGTGCCGAGGTCCTGGCTGTTGAACCACGGGTTCTTGCCGGCGTCCTTGTAGGTCGACCCGTCCTTGTACTGCGCGCCGAGCCCGCAGAACCGGTTGGGGTTGGAGATGGAGAGGTCGGACTGGACGATGTCGGCGAGCACCGACGATCCGTTGGCGCGGAACGTCGTGCTCCCGCGCAGGCACTCGACCGGCCCGTCGTTCTGCGCCGCGCCGGAGACGACCCGCACGGGGTCGACGAGGTGCAGGCGGGCCGCGGCCTCCGCGCCGACGCTCTGCCTGGTGTCCTGGACCGTCGCCGCGATCGTGTTGTTGAGCGCGTCCCCGAACGCGCGCCACTCGCTGAACGAGTAGTTGTTGAGCGGGACGTACGGCACAATCAGGTCGGCGTAGCTCACGACCACGACGTTGTTGTGCACGGGCTTCAGCAGCTTCGTGTACAGGGCCTTCAGGCGCTGCGGCACCTGGTAGCGGCCCTTCATCAGTCCCTCGGCGCAGCGGCGCAGCGCGTCGGCGCCGTTCTTGCGGTCGTTCTCGCAGTCCTTGAGGGAGAAGAGGACGTCGCCGAGCATCGGGTTACCGCCGATGGTCAGCAGCGTCAGGTCGGGGTCGGCGTCGACGAGCTGCTTCGTGAGGTCGGCGAGCGCCCCACCGTCGAGGAAGCTCACCGGCTCCGCGCCCGAGACCGCGATGTTCTTGAACTCGCCGCCGGTCTTGGCGATCACCTCGTGGGCGACCTGCGCGGCCCAGGAGATGTTGTTGCCGTAGCCGTAGTCGGCGGCGAAGCGCAGGCCCGCGGTCTGGCCGTCGAAGCCGTTCCAGTAGCCGTTCGACGAGCAGCGGTCGTTCAGCTTGCCCGAGCCGGGTCGACACAACGGTAGGTCGGTGACCGGCATCGGGTTGCCGTCGCCGTAGAAGCCGAAGCCGGCGGTCCACGAGTCGCCGAAGCCGAACACCTTGTAGGGCGCCACCTTCAGCTTGAGCTTCAGTCCGTCCTTGAACTGCTTCGGCAGGCTGAAGTTGGGCCAGATGTCGACGTTGGGATCGGCGGCCACGAGGAGCAGCTCGGTGTCGCCTCGCGCGTCCGTGCGTGGCTGGAGCGTCAGGGTCTTGCCCTTGATCGTCATCTTCCCGAACGCGGTGTCGAGCTCGGTCTTGTCGGTGCCCTTGAACTTGAACCCCGACTCCGGCACGGCGTCGCAGAGGATCTTCACCTCGGCGGCCTCGCCGATGTGCACGGGGATGGCGAGGCCGACCCCGCCGAACGGGAACGCGTCGGGGTAGGGAGAGCCGTTGATCTGCTGCATGCTGTTGTAGAGGCAGTCGGCGGTCTGCTTCACCGGTTCCGCACGGACGCGGCTCGTCGGTGCGGACGTGTCGACGGATGCGCCGCTCGTCGTCGGGATCGCGAGTGCGGCGGCGACGAGCGCGCCGGTCACCAGCACGCCGATGAGCGTCCGCTTCCGCCCCCGCAGCATCGGGGCAGGCTAACCGGGCCGCGTCGTAACCTGCGCGCGTGCAGTTCTCGATGATCTTCGAGGCACAGGTCGCCGACGGGACGTCGGCGGGGGAGCGCCGGGTCATCCACGACTGCGTCGAGCAGGCCGTCCTCGCCGAGGAGATGGGCTTCGACCGGGTGTGGGCGGTCGAGCACCACTGCCTGAAGTGGTACGCCCACATGAGCGCGCCCGAGGTGTTCCTCACCTGGGTGGCGGCGAAGACGTCGCGGATCCGCATCGGTCACGGCGTGGTCTGCATGCCGTTCAACTACAACCACCCGATCCGGGTGGCAGAGCGCGCCGCGATGCTCGACGTGCTCTCGGGCGGCCGCCTCGACCTCGGCGCCGGGCGGGGCGCCACGCTCCAGGAGATGTCGGCGATGGGCGTCGACCCCGACCGCACCTACGCCGAGGTCGAAGAGGCGCTGCGCATGATCGGCACGATGTGGCGCGGCGAGGACGGCGAGGGGTTCCACTGGCACGGCGAGCTGCTCCAGGTGGGCGACCACCCGATCCTGCCGAGGCCGGTGCAGATGCCGCACCCTCCTCTCTATCTGGCGTGCACGAAGCAGGACACGGTGGCGTTGGCGGCCGAGTACGGCATCGGGTCGCTCGTCCTCGGGTTCTCCGGGCCCGACGACGTCGCCGAGCTGCGGCGGATCTACGACGAGACCATCCGTGACCGCACGAAGAAGCGGTTCGTGTCGTCCGAGGTCAACGACCACTTCGCCGCGCTGTGCCCCACGATCGTCCTCGACGATGGCGCCGCAGCCCTCCAGGTGGGGGCGCGGGGGCAGCGCTTCTTCGCCCAGTCGCTCGCGCACTGGTACGGCGGCGGGCCCGAGCCCGATGCAGGTGACGACGGTGCCGACCAGGTCGCGGAGATGAAGCGGGCCGAGGACGAGGTGATCGCACGGCTGCACGAGGCCGAGATCCCGATCGGTCCCAACACGACGGCCACGTTCAACGTCGAGCACGCGTACGGCACCTGGCAGGACGCCATCGCCTACGTCGAGCGCCTCGAGGAGGCCGGCGCCGACGAGATCATGTGCCTGATCCAGATGGGCACCGTGCCCCAGGAGGCGTGCCTCGAGACCATCCGCCAGTGGGGCGAGCACGTCATCCCGCACTTCCGGGAGCGCTCGGCGTGACGTCGTCGTCCGCCTCGGCGCGAGCCGGCGACGCGCAGCGGCTCGCGCGGGGGCTGAACCCGTACCACGCGGTGACGTACTTCTCGCCGGAGGCGCGGGAGGCCTTCGAGGACGCCGGGCTGCGGGGGTTCTGGCGCGGCTACTTCGCCGGGCGGGCCGCCCCGCTCGGGCCCATCGGTGCCGCGGTCGTGACGGCGACGTTCTACGGGTTCGCCCCGCACTTCGTGGCGCGCGCCGTGCCCGACGTGTGGACTCGTGCGACGCCCGAGGACGCGCTGGCAGCACGACTCGCCGGTGTGGACGCGACGATGCGACGGGTGCTCGGTGACGACGTGTGCGCCTCGACCGACATGGCGCGCGCCGCCGAGCTCGCGCAGGCGCTCGCCGACGCGTGCGTCGAGGCGGGTCGTCCGCTCGGCGCGGCGAACCGAGCGCTGCCGGTCCCGGAGGCGCCGCACCTCGCGCTCTGGCAGGCGACCACGACGTTGCGCGAGGACCGTGGCGATGCGCACCTGGCAGTGCTCGCGACCAACGGCATCGGCGGCTGCGAGTCGCAGGTGCTGATGGTCGGCATCGGCGCGTTCACGCGCGAGTGGATCCAGCAGGCGCGCGGATGGACCGACGACGAGTGGATGGCCGCACGAGCGCGCCTCGTCGCCCGCGGGCTCGTGGACGACGACGGCGTCGCGACCGACGCGGGCGCCGCGCTGCGGCGCGCGATCGAGGCGCAGACCGACGACCTCG
>CAZCUD010000018.1:0-79656 GCA_964501785.1 uncultured Bifidobacteriaceae bacterium | reverse complement strand
ACGACCGGCGCACGCTCCTGTGGTTCGCCAACCAGCGCGCCGTCGAGTACCACCCCGGCCTGGTGCGGGTCGACCAGCCGACGCACCCGACCCATCTCGTGCTCGACCTCGACCCGCCCACGGCCGACGCGTTCTCGATGACCGTCGCCGTGGCCCACCTGGTGCACCAGGCGCTCGACGACACCGGCCTCGCCGGAGTCGTGAAGACCAGCGGGGCCAAGGGCCTGCACGTCTTCGTGCCGGTCGCGCCGACCACGGCCTGGGAGGACGCGGCAGCTGCGACCCGCGCCCTCGGCGCCCGCACCGAGCGCCTCGACCCCACCATCGCGACGAGCGCGTTCCTCAAGGAGGACCGCGGCGGGAAGGTCTTCGTCGACTCGACCCGCGCCGGGGGCGCGACCGTCGTCTCGGTCTACAGCCCGCGCGTGCGCCCGGGAGTCCCGGTCTCCTACCCGGTCGGCTGGGACGACCTCGACGACGTCCACCCGGGCGACTTCACGATCCACACCGCGCTCGAACGCCTCGGTGACGCCGATCCGTGGGTGACGGCGATGCCCGCGCCCCAGGAGCTGCCGGCCGATCTCGTCGCGGAGGGACACGACATCCCGGTCGCGCGCGTCGAAGCCATGCACGAAGGGAAGCGCCGGAAGCGGGCGAAGCGCGACCGAGAGGCGTGATTCGTTCACGCGCCACGGCTACCTTCCCCCTGTGGCGGACCTGGTCGGGCGCGAAGCGGAGACCGCGACCGTCGATGCCATCGTCACCGCCGCACGCGACGGGTTGGGCGGCGCGCTCGTCCTGCGCGGCGAGCCGGGCATCGGGAAGTCGGCCCTGCTCGCGCATGCAGCCGAGACCGCCGACGGGTTCCGGGTGCTGCGCATCGGCGGCGTGGAGGCCGAGCGCGACATGGCCTTCGCTGGCCTCCACCGCCTGCTGACACCGCTGCTCGACGAGCTCGGCACGGTCCCCGTCCCACAGCAGCAGGCGCTGAACGTCGCGTTCGGCATCGAAGAGGGCCCCCCGCCCGACCGACTGTTCGTCGGCCTCGGCGCGCTGACGCTGCTCTCGACCCAGGCCGCGTCCCGACCCATCCTTTGCGTGGTCGACGATCTCCAGTGGCTGGACGAGGAGTCCGCACGGGTGCTCGCGCTCGTCGGACGGCGACTGCATGCCGATCCGGTCGCGATGGTCTTCGGCATGCGCACGGCGGCCGAGACGACGTCAGCGATCGAAGGGCTGACGATCCTGGACGTGCCCGGCCTCCCGCACACCGACGCGCAGGCGGTCCTGCGCGAGGCCGCCACGCACCCGATCGACGACGACGTCGCGGACTGGGTGACCAGCGAGTGCCGCGGCAACCCCCTCGCCCTCGTCGAGGTCGCGACCTCGTTGACGCGCGGGCAGCTGGCGGGCACCGAAGTGCTCCCCCAGCCCCTCCCGGTCGGACGCGAGCTCGAGGCCCAGTACCTGCGCCGGGTGCGCGACCTGCCCGCCGACGCACAGCTGTTCCTCCTCGTCGCGGCCGCCGAGGGTTCGACCGACGCGTCGGTGGTACGGGAGGCCGCCGACCATCTCGGGCTCCCGAGCTCCGCGGCCGACGTGGCCGAGCAGAGCGGGTTCCTCGACCTCGAGCCGATCCTCGCCTTCCGCCACCCGCTCGTCCGCTCCGCCGTCTACCAAGGGGCGTCGTCGGCCGACCGCCGCCGCGCCCACGACGCGCTTGCCGCCGTCGGCGCCCGCGCAGGCGAGGAGCATCGACGCGCCTGGCATCGGGCGGCGGCCGCCGAGCAACCCGACGAGGATGTCGCGCGCGCGCTCGAGGCAGTCGCCGCGCGGGCGCGTCGACGGGGCGGGGACCTCGCGGTCGCGGCGTTCCTCAGCCGAGCCGTCGAGATGACCCCCGATGGCGGACCGCGGGCTGCGCGGACGCTCGCGGTCGCCGAGGCCGAGCTGGCCGCCGGCGCGCCAGCCCGCGCCCTGCGTCGCATCGATGCGTTGCCGGCACCACTCGACGACGACGTCCAGGTGCGCGCGGTCCGGCTGCGCGGCGCGTGCCACCTGGCGCTCGGCCAGACCGACGAGGCGCTGCCCGTCCTCGTCGAGTCGGCCCGGGCGCTCGCCGCCCGCGATCCCGCGGCCGCGCGCGAGACCCTGCTCGATGCGGTATCGGTGGCCGTGTTCACCGGACGGCGAGCCGCGGCCGACACGATCGACCAGATCGCGCTCGAGGCCGTCGCGATCGGCTTCCCCGCTGAGAGCGACGCGACGGCCGGTGACCTGCTGCTCCACGGGCTCGCCACTCTCTACACCCGTGGGCTCCGAGACGCCGCCCCGCGCCTCCGCGAAGCGCTGGACGTGCTCGCGATCCTCGACGACGAGGCGCTCGACCATCCCGACACGCTGCGCTGGATCGGGTTCGGCTGCCTGGCCGCCGGCTCGCTGGGCGACTACGACCGGGTGCACGCGCTCGCGAGCCGGCTCGTCGGCGCGGCGCGCGACCGCGGAGCGCTCGTTGCGCTCACCCGCGGCCTCTACTTCCTCGCGCTGGCGGAGGTAGTGCGTGGCGAGCTCGAGGCAGCCACCGACACCTTCGCCGAGGGCCGGGAGCTGCGCACCGCCCGCGGCGATCCGGCCGGCCTCGGCGCCGTCGTCGTCCTCGCGTGGCAGGGCCTCGAAGCAGACGCTCGCGCCGAGGCGGCCGCCGTGCGCCGCGAGTCGGACGCACGAAGCCAGCGCGGCGTGCTCGTGTACGCCGAGCACGGCCTGGGCGTGCTCGACCTCGCACTGGGCAGCTACGCGTCGGCGCTCGGCCACGCCCTCGAGGTGGACGCCGAGGACTCGTACTTCCTGAGCCTCTTGGCGCTCCCCGATCTCGTCGAGGCTGCCGCGCGAGCGGGCGACGCCGGCGCGGCGGGCGAGCCGCTCGATCGGCTCGAGTCCCGCGCCGCGGTGAGCGGCACCCCGCTCGCGCTCGGGCTCGCGGCGCGCGCTCGGGCTCTGCTGGCGGACGACGACACCGCCGAGCAGTCACACACCGAGGCCGTCGAGCTGCTCGGCGGGACCCGGGCCCGAGGCCACCTGGCTCGCGCGCACCTTCTGTACGGCGAGTGGCTGCGACGTCGGAAGCGCCGGCGTGAGGCTCGGACGCAGCTTCGCCTCGCGCTCGAGATCTTCGAGACGATGGGAGCCGCCACGTTCGCCGAGCGTGCCCGGGTCGAGCTCCTCGCGACCGGCGAGCACGCGCGGCGCCGGTCGGTCGAGACGACCGGCGACCTCACACCCCAGGAGCAGCAGGTGGCCCGGCTGGCCGCTTCGGGGTCGACCAACTCCGAGATCGCGTCGCACCTCTTCATCAGCGCCAGCACCGTCGACTACCACCTGCGCAAGGTGTATCGAAAGCTCGGAATCTCGTCGCGGCGTGAGCTCGACGCCGCACTCGGCGACCGCTGACCACCCCTACGCGTCGACCCGCCACACGACTACGCGCCACGGGGGATTCGAGCCCGCGCTCTTCTCCGTCACGGTGGGGCAGCGGGGGGCCAGTCGTGCCCCCACCGGCAGGGCCCGAGCGGCCCCACAGGAGGAGCCATGGGCGAGACGCTGAACCCCGACACGATCGTGCTGGTGCACGGCTTCTGGGTGACCCCCAGGAGCTGGGAGGGCTGGATCGACCACTACGAGGCGAAGGGCTACCGCGTGCTCGCGCCCGCCTATCCCGGCTTCGAGGTCGAGGTCGAGGCGCTCAACGCCGACCCGAGCCCGATCGAGGAGCTGACCGCCACGGCCGTCGTCGAGAAGCTGTCGGGCGTCCTGGACGAGCTCGACGCACCCCCCATCCTCATCGGCCACTCCGCCGGCGGCGCGTTCGTGCAGGTGCTGATGGATCGTGGCTACGGCGCCGCCGGCGTGGCGCTCAACTCCGCACCGACCGAGGGCGTGCGCGCGACCCCGCCCTCGCAGCTGCGGTCGGTGTTCCCGGTGCTGAAGAACCCGGCCAACCGCCACAAGGCGATCGGCTTCACCTTCGAGCAGTGGAACTACGCGTTCACCAACACGGGCTTCTCCGACGAGGAGGCCCGCCGGCTCTACGAGCGCTACGCGATCCCGGCCTCTGGCCACGTGCTGTGGGAGAGCGTCCTCGCCAACTTCAAGCCCGGCAAGCAGGAGATCGCCGTCGACTACAAGAACGACGACCGCGCTCCCCTGTTGTTCGTCTCGGGCAGCGAGGACCACATCATGCCGCCGAGCGTCCAGCGCTCGAACGCGAAGCACTACAAGGGGGACACGATCACCGAGGTCACCGAGTACGAGGGCTACGCGCACCTGCTCCCCGCGCAGGACGGCTGGGAGAAGATCGCGGACGAGGTCCTCGACTGGGCCGTCGAGCACGCTCGTACGGAGGCGGCGAGCCCCGCGTGACCGACGTCCGCCTCACGCACATCGGCGGGCCGACGACGCTCCTCGAGGTCGACGGCTGGCGAGTGCTCACGGACCCGACGTTCGACGCCCCCGGCCGGAGGTACGCCTTCGGCTGGGGGTCGTCGTCCCGGAAGCTGACCGGCCCGGCCGTCGACGTCGACGACCTCGGACGGATCGACGCCGTGCTGCTCACCCACGACCACCACGCCGACAACCTCGACGACGCCGGGCGGGCGCTGCTCCCGAGCGCTGCGACCGTGGTCACCACGAGGGCCGGCGCGCGCCGGCTCGACGTCGACGCGGTCGGCCTCGCGCCCTGGGAGACCACCACGCTGTCCGCGCCTGGTCGACCGATGATCACGGTCACCGCGACGCCCTGCCGTCACGGTCCCCGCGGCAGCCATCCGGTCGTCGGCGACGTCGTCGGCTTCGCCCTCGAGTGGGAGGGCCAGGAGCACGGCGCCTGGTGGATCCTCGGTGACACCGTGCTCTACGACGCCGTCCGAGAGGTTCCGGAGCGGATCGACGTGGGCACGGCGGTGCTGCACCTCGGCTGCGTGCGGTTCGGCGTCACCGGTCCCGTTCGCTACACGATGACCGCGGACGAGGCACTCGAGCTCTGCGCGATCGCTCGCCCTCACACGTCGATCCCGGTGCACTACGAGGGCTGGTCGCACTTCCGAGAGGGACGAGCAGAGGTCGAGCAGGCCCTGGCCGACGCGCCCGAGACGATCCGCCGCTCGTTCCGCTGGCTGGAGATCGGTCGTCCCGAGGAGCTGCGCGCGTAGGAGACCCGGCCGCGCCCGGCGGCCCCGAGGTGGCGCCGGGGGCGATGGCAGACTGCCCCGGATGTCGACCAACCCCCACGCCGGCCTGCCCTTCGACGACGACGACGCCACCATCGAGCGGATGCTCGAGGACGTCAGCGTGCCCGCGCTGATGTGCTCCATGGTCCACCTGACCGGCGACCCCTCGTGGATCCGCGGCGAGCTGCGCCCGCAGGGATCGATGCTCAACGAGTACCAGGGCTACATGCCCGAGGACATGAAGGCGGAGGTGCGGCGCCAGGCCCTGCCCGCGATCGCCGCGTTCCGCGACGGCGGCTGCGTCCTCCCTCCACCACCACCACTGAAGGTGCTCCACGAGATGATGGAGTTCCTCGCGTGCACCGCGGTGCCCGACGACGTCGCCGAGATGTTCCTCGAGGACCTGCACCTCGACGGCTCCGACGCCGGAGCGATCACCTGGGGCGACGAGATCCCCGACGACGTGAAGGCCGACGCACACGTGGTGGTCATCGGCTGCGGTGAGGCCGGGCTGCTCGCGGGGATCCGGCTCTCCCAGGCGGGGATCCCGTTCACGATCGTCGAGAAGAGCGCGGGGCCGGGTGGCACCTGGTGGGACAACCGCTACCCGGGCGCACGCGTCGACATCGGAAGCCACTTCTACTGCTACTCCTTCGAGCCCGCCGATCACTGGACGGAGTACTTCTCGCAGCAGCCCGAGCTCCAGGAGTACTTCGAGCGCGTCATGCGCAAGTACGGCATCGAGGAGCACTGCCGGTGGCGCACGGAGGTCACCGGGGCGACGTTCGACGAAGCGACCGGACGCTGGAACGTGGAAGTGCGCGCGGCCGACGGCTCGACCGACGCCATCGACGCGTTCGCCATGATCAGCGCGGTGGGCGCCCTCAACCAGCCCCACCTGCCCGACATCCCGGGCATGGACGACTTCGCCGGGCCCTGGTTCCACTCCGCGCGCTGGGACCCCGACGTCGACATCCGCGGCAAGCGCTTCGCGCTCGTCGGCGCGGGCGCGAGCGGCTTCCAGATCGCACCGACCATCGCCGACGAGGTGGAGCACCTGACGGTGTTCCAGCGGACCGCGCAGTGGATGTTCCCCAACGCCCACTACCACGAGCGCGTGCCCGACGGTGAGCGCTGGGCCATGCGTCACCTCCCGTTCTACGGACGGTGGTTCCGCTTCCTCACCTTCTATCCCGGCTCGGGCCTCACGATGGACCGGTCGCGGATCGACCCCGACTACGACGACAGCGACGGCCTCGCCATCAACGAGACCAACGCGATGACCCGCGAGATCTTCGGTGGCTGGATCAAGGAGCAGATCGGCGACGACCCCGACCTGCTCGAGCGGTGCATGCCCGACTACCCCACGTCAGCGAAGCGCATGCTCCAGGACAACGGGTCGTGGCTGGCGTGCCTCAAGAAGCCCAACGTCGAGCTGGTGCGCACCGGCATCGAGCGCGTCGTCGCCGACGGGATCGTCACGGTCGACGGCGTGCACCATCCCGCCGACGTCATCTGCTACGCCACCGGCTTCCTGCACAACGACTACCTGTGGCCGATGCGCATCGTCGGGCGCGGCGGTCGGACGTTGCGCGAGCAGTGGGGCATCGAACCGACGGCGTACCTCGGCATCACGATCCCGAACTTCCCGAACCTGTTCTGCCTGTACGGGCCGGGCACGAACCTCGCGCACGGCGGCAGCCTCATCTACCAGTCGGAGTGCCAGGTCAACTACATCATGGAGTCGCTCCGCCTCCTGCTCGCGGGGCGCCACCGCACGATGGAGCCGCGGGCCGAGGTGCACGACGAGTACCGGCGGCGCTACGAGGACGAGATCGCCCAGATGGTGTGGGCGCACTGGTCGGTGAAGCACTCGCACTTCAAGAACCCGGAAGGGCGGATCTACACGCTCTCGCCGTGGCCGATCCCCACCTACTGGGCGTGGACGAAGCGCGTCGACCCCGACGACTACGTCGTCTCGTAAGGGTCATGTCGAGGTGAGCAGAGGCAGGAGCACCTGATGGACCTCGCGATGACGCTGCCGACGATGGTGCCGCACGGCCGCGACGAGGTGCTGCGGTGGTGTCGCGGCATCGACGAAGGACCGTGGTCGAGCCTGGCGGTGCCCGAGCGCGTCACCTACCCGAGTCACGCGCTCACCGTGCAGCTCGCGGCGGCGGCCGCCCTCACCGAGCGCGTCCGGCTGTGGACGACCCTCGTCGTGCTCCCGGCGCACGACGAGGTGCAGGTCGCGAAGGACATGGCATCGGTCGACCGCCTCTGCGACGGCCGGTTGACCGTCGGGGTCGGTGTGGGTGGTCGCGAGGCCGACTACCGCGCGATCGGTGGGGACTACTCGCACCGATGGCAACGCATGGACGACCAGGTCGCGCGCATGCGCCGCATCTGGGCCCAGGAGCCGCCGTTCGAGGGAGCCGACCCCGTCGGGCCGCCACCCGTGCAGGCGGGTGGGCCGCCGCTCGTCGCGGGCGTCGTGGGCCCGAAGGCGATCGCGCGTGCCGCGCGTTGGGCGGTCGGGGTCGACGATCCGTCACAGATCACCGCGATCGACCGCGACTCGCTGGTCGCGCAGCGCCAGAAGGTGGTCGACGCCTGGGCCGAGGCTGGCCGCGACGCACCGCCCCACTTCTCGTCGTCGCTGTGGTACGCGCTCGGACCCGACGCCGAGGCGCAGCTGCGCGACTACGTGTACGACTACCTGCGCATCTTCGACGACGGCTACGCCAGGAAGGTGGCGTCGTCCGCACCTGTGAACTCCCCGGATGCGCTGCGTACTGCGGTCGACGCGGCCCGCGACGCGGGCTGCGACGAGCTGTTCCTCGTCCCGACGACCGCCGACCCCGACGAGCTCGACCGCACCCGCGACGCGCTCGGGATCTGATCTCACCGCGACGCCCGACGCCCGACGACCACGACCGAGGACCTGACCGATGCCGCTCAGCCCGCTCGACGACCTGCTCGCCCATCAGACGCCCGACACCTTCGACCACGTCTACACGTCCGACCGCAACTTCTACGACCGCCACTACCTCAACATGCACGCGAGCAGCGACGAGCTGTTCGTGATCTTCGGGCTCGGGCAGTACCCGAACCTCGGTGTCACCGACGCGTTCATCACCGTGTCCATCGACGAGGAGCAGCACACCGTGCGCGCATCGCGCGAGCTCGGGAGCGACCGCCTCGACACGACGGTGGGCCCGCTCGGCGTGGAGGTCGTCGAGGGGTTGAAGCGGCTGCGGGTGCGGTGCGAGGAGAACGAGTGGGGCATCGAGGCCGACCTCACGTTCACCGGCGTCGTCGAGGCGCTCGAGGAGCCGCACACCTTCACCCGCCGCTACGAGCGCGTGATCCAGGACGTGACTCGCTTCGCGCAGGTGGGTGTGTGGGAGGGGACGCTCACGGCGGCGGGCCGTACGTTCGAGGTGACGCCCGATCGGTGGAAGGGCGTGCGCGACCGGTCGTGGGGGGTGCGCCCGGTCGGTGAGCCCGAGCCGCCGGGCATCAAGGCCCGCGAGTCACAGGACGGATACGGGTTCCGCCACGACTGGCTGCCCATGCAGTTCGACGACCACATGCTGAAGGTGCAGATCGACCAGGACTCCGAGGGCCACCGCCACCTCGAGGAGTCGATGCGGGTGTGGACGTTCGACCACGACCGCCCCGTCGAGCACCTCGGCTCCCCGGAGGTCGAGATCGAGTACCGGTCGGGCACACGGGAGGTCGAGCGCGCGACGGTCCGCACCTCCGACGCCGAGGGCAGGCCGATCGTCGTGCACACGACGCCATTGCGCACGCTCTACCTGGCGGCCGGCTCCGGCTACCTGCCCGACGGCGAGTGGGGCCACGGCTTCTACCAGGGCCCGCTGAAGGTGCAGGGCCTCGTGCACGATCTCAGCGACCCCGAGACCCGCCGGCGCTACGCGTTCCTCAACGAGACGCTGAGCCGCTTCGAGACCGAGGACGGCCAGGTCGGATACGGCATGCACGAGAACATGCTCATCGGCATCTACCGGCCGAGCGGGTTCCTGACCGGCGACGCGGTCGCGCCCTAGGCACACGGGTCCGACGAAGCAGCACGACAACACGACGAAGCGGGAGGACGGATGGGACCGCGCGCCGAGTACGCACCGGGCACCTTCTCGTGGGTCGACCTCGCGACCAGCGACGTCGACGCCGCGAAGACCTTCTACGCCGACCTCTTCGGGTGGACGACTGAGGACGACCCCGGCGGCACCCGCTACACGCTGTGCCGACGCGACGGCGACGTGGTGTGCGGCATCGCCGCACTCCCGACGGGGGCAGGCTCATCGAGCTGGACGAGCTACGTCACGGTGGCCGACGTCGACGCCACGTTCGGTCAGGCCGTCGAGCTGGGCGGGCGCCCGCTCGGCGAACCGTTCGCGGTCGCCGACTACGGCCGCACCGCGATGCTGACCGACCCCCAGGACGCGCCGTTCGCGCTCTGGCAGCCCGGTGCTCGGGCGGGCGCCGAGCGCGTCAACGACGTCGGGTGCCTCTGCATGAACGAGCTCGCCACCACGGACACCGTGGCGGCGCGCGACTTCTACGGCGCACTGTTCGACTGGACGTTCGAGGTCGTCGACACCGGAGCCGACGGCCCCGAGCTGATCGCGGTGATGAACCACGGCTCGCTCAACGCGCACATCTCACCGACCGAGTCCGGCGAGGCGCCTGCGTGGCGGCCCTACTTCACCGTCGAGTCGGCCGCGGCGTCGGTGGAGCAGGTCACACGGCTCGGCGGGTCCGCCACCTTCGGGCCCTTCCCGATCCCCGACGGCGCCATCGCCGGCGTCGCCGATTCCCAGGGCGCCCGGTTCGCCCTCTTCGAAGGCGAGACCGACCCTTGATGGGTCCCGGTGCGGGTCGGGATCAGTGGCGCGGGACGAACGAGCCGCCGCAGTTGAAGAGGCCGACGCAGCCGAGGTGCCAGCTGTTGCTCGGCGTGCCCGACACGTACACCGACGACGGGCTCTGGCAGCTCGGGCTCTGGGCGGCGCCGCCGCCGGTGTTCGAGACCTGCGTGTAGTAGCAGAGACAGCTCCAGTGGTCGGTGATCCCGAGCGCACCGCCGAAGCCGGGGAGGTGTCGTCCCTGGCCGTAGCAGACGCCGCCTCCCGTCCCGACCCAGCCGATCGAGGCGCCGCCAGAGGTCGCGTTGGCGCGAACGCGGGTCTGCTGCTCTGCGCTCGCGGTCATCGTCAGCAGCGACGCGAGGCCTGCGACCACCGCCACCACCAAGAGTGCGCGCACCTCCGGCCTCACTGCCTGCCCCCACCGACCAGGTTGGCCCCGCACGGACCGGTGCCCTCGGCACCGACCGGTTCGAGCCCCACCGGCCGACTCGACACCACGGCCCGGAAGAACTCGAGCGGCACCGCATCGGTGCCGAACGTCTCGATGGTGACGGTGGACGTGTCGGCGAGGTGCAGCTCGACCGCCGACGCGCCGTCGCGGGTCGAGCCGGCGATCTCGTAGCCGGTCGTCGTCTCCTCGAGGCGGAACGATCCGTCCTCCGCGCCGACGCACTCGGGCTCGTCCCACACGCCGTAGAGGCGCTCACCGTCGGCGGCGAGGAGGTTGTGCCCGATCCGCGTCCACATGCCGGGCATCGCCACGCGCTGGATCGTGTACGACACGCCGGGCGGGCCGGTCACGACCCATTCACCCTCGACCGTCTCCCCCAGGTCCTCCGCCGTGAGGTGCGCCGACTCGTGGTCCGGATCGCTCGGATCGTCGTGCGCGACGGCGACGCCGGCGCCGGTCGCCAGCATCGCGACCGCGGCGGCGACGACCACCGTCGAGCGCGATCGCCCCCCGATCCTCCACCTGCCCTGCCGCACGGGTCCCTGCCTCGCGTCGTCCGCTGCGGCACGTCACCCGGTTGGTGACGGCCGCGAACGCGACCCGCGACGAGGGTCCGTGTGACGCTCATTCGCAGGCGAGCGGCTCCGTGACCCCGAGGGCCGCGACGTCGTCGGGTGGGCCCGGCACGTCGACGACGTGGAAGAACCGGACGGGCAGATCCGGGGCGCCGAAGGCATCGACCGTCAGCGACTCGCCGCCGCTGAAGGTCACCTCGACCCCGGTCGCGCCGCGTGGCAGCACGCCGGCCAGCTCGAGGGCACCATCGGGCAGCGGGGTCACGCGGTGCGCGCCGGGATCCGTACCCGGGCAATCGGCGCGCTGCGAGGCCGACATGACCCGGCGGCCGTCGAGCACGAGGTTGAAGCCGACACGATCGCCCTGTCCAGGCAGGCTCACCTGCTCGATCGTGTAGGCCCTCCCCTCGTGCTCGACGTGCCAGATCCGGCGCACCGTCTCGCCCGAGTCGTTGACGACCGGCGGCGACACCGTCCCTTGCGTCGCGGGGGTGTCGACCGACGACGGGTCGTCACCCGACACCGCCACGACCACGAGCGCGACGATCCCGATCACCGCGAGGCCGGCCGCGAGCAGTGCCGGCAGTCGTCGGCGAGCCGGCCGGGGCGCTCGAACGTCGGCGAGGCGCGCCGCCGCCTCGGCCGGCGATGGCGAGACGGCAGGTGGCTCGTCGACCCGCACGTCGGCTGCCCGCTCGCGGAACATGGCACGCAGCTCGTCGCCGAGGTCGGCCTCCCAGCCCGAACGGGTTCCGTCGGCGCGGGTCATCGCTCCCGCTCCCGTCGGCTGCGGTCGAGCTCGCGCCGCAGCTCCTTCAGTGCCCGGTGCGCGCGCGACTTCACCGTGCCCGGCGAGATGTCGAGCACCGTCGCGATCTGCTCTTCGGCCATGTCCTCCCAGTACCGCAACGTCACGATCGCCCGCTGCTCGACCGACAGGCGTCGCATCGCTCGCCACAGCTCGTCACGGTCGGCGACCAGCTCTTCCGGCGACGCCGGCGTCGCGAGCCGCAGCACGAGGTAGCCGTCGCCGCGTGCTTCACGCCGACGGCGTCGGTGCCGGTTCGTCGCGGTGTTGACGATGGCGCGCCGCAGGTACGCCATCGGCTCGTCGAGCGTTCCGGCTCGCCAATGGGGCAGCACTCGTTCGATCGCCTCGGCGGTGACGTCGTCGGCCAGGTGGCGGTCACCCGCGATGAAGTACGCGAAGCGGACGAGCTGCTCGTAGCCCGCGGCGAGCTGCGCCGCGATCTCCCGATCCGGATCGGGCTCGTCCCCCCTGCACTGGGCCGTAGCCATAGAGGACGCCACCATCGCGCGAACCGCCACGTCAGGGATCGATCAGGTCACGTCGCCGACGTCGGCTTCGGGTCCTGCGCCGAGGAGCCCGATGTGGCCGATGACCGACGGACGCGACTCGGCGCGGGCCAGAGCCACCCGCCCCTCGTCCGAGATGCGGTAGTAGCGCCGCGGGGGCCCGCGGTGGCCCTTCGCCTCCTCCGCGTCCTCGAGCCGGCTCTCGAGGAGGCCCCGACTCGGCGACGACATGCCCTTCAGGACCTTGTAGATGGTGCCGTGGTCGAGCAGCGACTTCCGGTCGTAGCGCTCGGCCAGGATCGTCGCCAGACCGTAGGCCCAGAACCAGCCGGCGCTGCCCTGCGAGTGCTCGTCGAGCTCGTGTGCGACCGAGAGCACGTCCCGTTCGAGCTGCGTGATCTCGCCTGCCCTGCGAGGTGGCACGTCCCCTCCCCTTCTCCCCATCACGCGCGCGGAAGGCCACATGCCTTCCAGTTCGCTTCCTTGCCTCAACCGACACGGGACGCGGCGACCAGGTTCCGTGGAATCTCGATTGATGCATCCATTGCCTTCCTCGTGGCAGCCGTTGCGCGACTGGTGGTTGCGCTGCAACGTGATCGCTCACGCGATGGGGCTGGGCAGCCCGCAGCGCGGCGAAGGCGGGGCAGGGGTCGGTGAGCACGCACGGAGCGGTCGCGAGCGAGCGGGGGACGCGAGCGAGCTGGGACCAGCTCGTCGCGCTGCGCGCCGACGCGATGCACTTCGCCGGCTGGCTCGGGGTGCCCGGCTCCTCGCGTGAGGACGTCGTGCAGACCGCGCTGCTGCGCGTGCTCCCCCACGCCGCGTCGCTGGACAAGCCCTCGAGCCTGAAGGCCTACCTGCTCTCCACGGTTCGCAACCTCTGGCGCAACGAGTGCCGTCGTGACCGCCTCGGAAGGGCCGATGACCTGACCGAGATCGACGTCATCGACCTGTCCCCGACCCCGGACGAGCGCCTCGTCCTCGAGTGCGACTACTCGGCCGCGCGCGAGGCCTACGACGCGCTCCCTTCACAGCACCGCGAAGTGATCCGCCTCCGCTACCTCGATGCCCTCACGTACGAAGACGTCGCGGGCCGCCTCGGCATCACCGAGGTCACCGCTCGCCAGCGCCTGCACCGCGCCCGGAAGGTGCTCAGCGCCGAGTTCGACCGGGAGCAGCGAGGCACCCGACACGGCATCATCGATCGTCGACCGCACGAGCTCGGCGACCTCGGCTGACAGCAGGGCGCGAAGGGGCGTCTAGCGTCGCGGGGAGTCGACGACGAGGACCCGCGGATGCACGAGCAGCGAGCCGATGTGCTGGTGATGTTCGGCGCGACGGGCGATCTCGCGCGCCGCAAGCTCTTCCCGGCGCTGTACGGGCTCGAGCGACAGGGCCACCTCGACGTGCCGGTGGTGGTGGCGAGCCGCGCCGAGTGGGACACCGACGACCTCTGCGAGTACGCCCGCGAGTCGATCACGGCCGCGGTCGGCGACGAGCTCGACGAATCGACGCTCATGACGCTCATGCGGCGGCTGACGTTCGTGAACCTGCGCTACGAGGACGTCTCGACCTTCGCTCGCCTGCGCGCGGCGCTTGGCGATGCTCAGCACCCCGCTTACTACCTGGCGATCCCGCCGTCGGCCTTCACGACCGTCGTCCACGGGCTCCAGGATGCCGGTCTCAACCACGGGGCCCGTGTGGTCGTCGAGAAGCCGTTCGGGCGCGACCTCGCATCGGCTCGCGAGCTCAACGAGGTGCTCGCACAGGCCTTCCCCGAGCGGGCGATCTTCCGGATCGACCACTACCTCGGGAAGGAGTCGGTCGAGAACCTCCTCGTGTTCCGGTTCGCCAACGCGCTGCTCGAGCCGATCTGGAACCGCAACTACGTCGACAACGTGCAGGTGACCATGGCCGAGGCGTTCGGCGTCGAGGGCCGAGGGGCCTTCTACGACAGCGTCGGCGCGATCCGCGACGTGGTGCAGAACCACCTCTTCGAGGTCGTCGCGCTCCTCGCGATGGAGCCGCCGATCGACGACACTGCCGAGTCGCTGCGCGACGAGACGGTGAAGGTGATCAAGGCCATGGAGCCGCTCGACCCGGCGTGCATGGTCCGGGGCCAGTACCGCGGCTACCTCGACGAGGACGGGGTCGCCCCCGACTCCACCGTCGAGACGTTCGCGGCTTGCCGGCTCGACGTCGACTCGTGGCGATGGGCCGGCGTGCCCTTCTTCCTGCGCGCGGGCAAGGCGCTCGCCCGCAGCGAGGTGCTGGTGACCGTCGAGCTGCGGTGCCCACCGAAGCGCTTCTTCCCCAGCACGATGCGCAGCGGGCCCGAGCCCAACCTCGTGTGCTTCCGGCTGGGCCGTGAGGACGGTGTCACCTTCACGATGGAGGCCAAGGCCCCGGGACCCGAGGTGCAGAGCCAGACGGTCGAGCTCGACGTCGACTTCGAGATGGCGCTGGGCGAGCGGCGAGACGCGTACGAGCGGCTGCTCGACGACGCGCTCGCCGGTGACCTGCGTCGCTTCGCGCGCCAGGAGGGCGTGGAGGAGGCTTGGCGCGTCGTCGACCCCGTGCTCGACCTCCGAGACCGCCCGACCGTCTACGAGCCCGGATCGTGGGGGCCACCCGAGGCCGACGCGATGCTCGAAGGCCGCCGCTGGCACCTGCCGCGCCGGGGCAGCTGACGGTTCAGCCGTCGCTCGGGAAGCGCGCCGCGGGCTCGCGTCCGGGCGGCGGCGCCGGCGCCTGACCGTCTTCGGGCGTCTCGAGCGGGCGCGTGACCGGGTCGCCCGGCGTCAGCGTGAGCGGTTCGTCCTCGTGGCACACCTCGAGCGAGTCGCCCGCGACGAGCCGGTACGAGGCGTTGCCCTCGGCCAGCTCCACTCGTACTCGTTGCCCGCGTGACGTGAGCGAGAACGCGAGTCGGGTCAGGCCGTCGGGGAGCCGGGGACGGAAGCGCAGCGTGCCGCCGTGGTCGCGCATGCCTCCGAACCCGGCGACCAGCGAGATCCACGTGCCGGCGAGCGACGCCATGTGCAGGCCGTCACGCGTGTTGTGCTCGACGTCGTCGAGGTCCATCAGCGCGGCCTCACGCATGTAGTCGTAGCCGAGCGACAGGTAGCCCACCTCGGCGGCCATGACCGACTGGATGCACGCCGAGAGCGACGAGTCGCGGACGGTGAGCGGCTCGTAGTAGTCGAAGTCGGCTTGCTTCTGCTCGGCCGTGAACGCGTCGCCCCGCAGGTAGAGCGCGAGCACCAGGTCGGCCTGCTTGACCACCTGCTTGCGGTACAGGTCGAAGTAGGGGAAGTGCAGCAGCAACGGGTACTGCTCGGCGCTCGTCCCCTCGAAGTCCCAGGTCTCGTGCTTGGTGAACCCGTCGGCCTGAGGGTGCACCCCGAGGTCGTCGTCGTAGGGCACGTACATCGCGTCGGCCGCGGCCGACCAGCCGGCGACCTCGTCGGCGTCGAAGCCCAGGTCGATCTCGCGATCGGCGTGCCGTCCCGCGACGTCGGCGGCGAGGCGCAGGTTCTGCTGCGCCATGAGGTTCGTGTAGACGTTGTTGTCGGCGATCGCCGAGTACTCGTCGGGCCCGGTCACGCCGTCGATCCGGAAGTTGCCCTGGAGGTCGTAGTGCCCGAGCGACCGCCACAGCCGCGCGGTCTCGACGAGGATCTCGAGCCCGACCTCTCGCTCGAACGTTTCGTCGGCGCTCGTCGCGATCGCCCGGCCGACGGCTCCGGCGATGTCGGCACCGATGTGGAACGCCGCGGTGCCCGCGGGCCAGTAGCCGGAGCACTCCTCGCCGTGGATCGTGCGCCAGGGGAAGGCGGCACCCTCGAGCCCCAGCTGCGCGGCCCGCTCCTTGGCCATCGGGATCGTCTGGTGGCGCCAGTAGAGCGCGTCGCAGGCGCACTCGTGCGCGGTGTAGGTGAGCACCGGGAGCACGAAGCTCTCCGAGTCCCAGAAGGTGTGCCCGTCGTATCCCGGCCCGGTGAGCCCCTTCGCCGGGATCGCCCGCCGCTCGGCTCGGGCGCTCGTCTGCACGAGGTGGAACAGCGCGAACCGCACGGCCTGCTGCACCTCGGTGTCACCCTCGACCTCGACGTCGGCCGACTCCCAGAAGCGGTCGAGGTAGGCGCGCTGGTCGGCCACGAGCTTGTCCCACCCGTGGGCGTGCGCGGCCGCGAGCCCTGCCATCACCTGGTCGCGCACGGCCGGCGCGCTCCGCTCGGCCGACCACCCGTAGCCGACGAGCTTCACGAGTCGCAGCGTCTGGCCGGCGGCAAGCGTCGCGGTCATCGTGACCCGACCCCAGTCGTCGTGGCTGTCGCTGACGATCTGGGTGTCGGTGGGCGCGGTGACCTCGTTGAACATCCCCGCCGCGACCGTGAGCCCGCTGCGGCGCGTGCTGTGCACGAGCTCGACGCCCTGACCGATGTGTGCGTGCAGCTCGGCCTGGAGCGGCGATTCGAGCTCGGCCGCGGCTCGTGGGTCGTCGCTCGCGGAGGGCATCGCCTCGTTCGCGATGAGCTCCGACTGGAGCGTCACCTGGGCTTCGCTGTCGACCGGCGTGACCTCGTAGGCGATGGCGACGATGGCGCGATGGGTGAAGCTCACGAGCCGTGTCGACGACACCTTGATCGCCTGATGGGCCGGCGACTCCCACTCCGCGGTCCTCCGCAGCACTCCGTCACGGAAGTCGAGCTGGCGCTCGTGGGCGCGCAACGTGCCGTAGCGCACGTCGAACGGCTCGTCGTCCACGAGGAGCCTGATGATCTTGCCGTTGGTGACGTTGATGACGGTCTGGCCCGACTCGGGGTAGCCGTACCCGGCCTCGGCGTACGGCAGCGAACGCTGCTCGTAGACGCCGTTGAGGTACGAGCCGGGGAGCGCGTGCGGCTCGCCCTCGTCGAGGTTGCCGCGCAGCCCGATGTGGCCGTTCGAGAGCGCGAACAACGACTCGGACTGCGCGAACACCTCGACGTCGAGCGACTTCTCGCGAAGGCACCAGGGTTCGACGGGGAACGCGTCATGGTTGATCACGACGGCGAAGCCCCGGACCAGCCGGTCACGTGAGCAGCTCGGCCAGGTCGTCGACGACCATGGTGGCGCCGTGCTGGAGCAGCGCCTCACGCTGCCCGACGCGGTTCACGCCCACGACCACGCCGAAGCCCCCGGCGTGACCGGCCTCGACGCCCGACAGCGCGTCCTCGAAGACCGCCGCGGCCTTCGGCTCGACGCCGATGAGCTTCGCGCCCGCGAGGTAGGTGTCGGGGGCGGGCTTGCCGGCGAGATGCTGCTGCTCGGCCACGTGGCCGTCGATGCGGTGGTCGCCGAAGAACTCGTCGATGCCCGCCGCGACGAGCACGTCGTGGCAGTTGGTGCTCGAGGACACGACGGCGTGGGGCAGCCCCGCGTCACGCACGGCCTGGAGGTATTGCACCGACCCGGCGTAGGGCTCGACGCCCTGGTCCTTGATCATCTGGAGGACGAGCGCGTTCTTGCGGTTGCCGAGGCCGGCGATCGTGTCGGCGTCGGGCGGGTCGTCGGGCGAGCCCTCGGGGAGATGGATGCCCCGCGACTCGAGGAACGACCGGGTGCCGTCGGCTCGGGGCTTGCCGTCGACGTAGGTGTCGTAGTCGTCGTGCGCGTCGAAGGGCACGAACTCCTCGTGCTCGCGCCGGTCGCGGTCGCGCAGGTAGTCGTCGAACATCTGCTTCCACGCCGCGGCATGCACCTTGGCGGTCTGGGTCAGCACGCCGTCGAGGTCGAACAGCAGCCCGCGGATCGTGTCCGGCAGCCCGAGCATCGAGCCGTGATGCTAGGTCGCCCGACCCCCGAGCTCGCGGTGCCCCGGTCCGCCGCGTTGGAAGCCTCAGCGACAACAGATGTCGCTGAGGCTTCCAACCCACGGGGTGCGCGTCGCGACCGGAGCGGCGCGCGGTCGGGGTCAGGCGTCGGGGCCGAGCTCGTCGGGGCCGGCGTCGCCACCGGGCGCGGCGATCGAGAGCCGCTCGAGGTAGCGGTCCCAGCCCTGCGTGTGCTGGTCGACGGCGTCGTCGGGCAGGTCGCGGTGCACGAGGCGCAGGAGCGTCTTCTCGCCCTCCGGCTGGAGCGTGACCTCCACGGTCGTCGAGCCGGCCGGGATCGGGTGTCCCGGCTGGTCCCAGCCGAAGGTGTAGACGAGCTTCTCCATCGGCACGACCTCGACGAACTCGCCGCCGGCGGGGTGCGCGCCGCCGACGAGGACGCGGTACACGCCACCGGGGCGTGCATCGACCTCGGCCTCGGTGCCCATCCACTCGAGGTGCCGCTCGGCCTCGGTGAGGAAGGGCCAGATGGTCTCGGGAGTGGCGTCGATCACGATCTCTCGCACGAGCTCGGCCATCACGACCTCTCTTTCTGTGCTTGGGCGGCCTCGGCGACGTCGCGCAGTCGCTCGAGCCCGCTGGTCCAGTAGTCGTCGAGCTCGTCCCGGAGCTTGCGCAGCTCGTCGGGACGGGCCTGGTAGAGGCGGCGGGTGCCGTCGCGTCGCTCGCTCACGAGCCCGGCCTCCCGCAGCACGCCCAGGTGCTGGGAGATCGCCGGGCGGGTGACGTCGACGAAGTGCTCGGCGATGGCCGTGGCCGGCAGCTCCTGCGACCAGACGAGTCGCAGGATCTCCCGACGTCGGGGCTCGGCGAGGGCCTTGAGTGCCGCATCCACGAGCATAAGTTAGTATTTGCTTACGTAAGTGTCAAGTGACAGTATCTCTCGATGAGCGTCGACGTGCAGACCGAGATCGTCATCGCCCGGCCGCCCGACCAGGTGGCCGCCTACGCGGCCGACCCGGCGAACGCCCCCGAGTGGTACGTGAACATCGATTCGGTCGCCTGGATCACACCGCCTCCCGCCCGCGTCGGCACCCAGGTCGCGTTCGTCGCTCGCTTCCTCGGGCGACGCCTCGAGTACACCTACGAGCTCGTCGAGCTCGCGCCCGGCGAGCGGCTCGTGATGCGCACCGCCGAGGGCCCGTTCCCGATGGAGACCACCTACACGTGGGCTCGGGCGGGGGACGACGCGACCCTGATGACGCTCCGCAACCGGGGCGAGCCCGCCGGCTTCTCCAAGCTGGTTGCGCCCTTGATGGCACCGGCCATGCGACGCGCGAACCACAAGGACCTGAGCCGTCTGAAGCAGATCCTCGAGTCCGAAGCCGCCGACCCAGCCTGAGGGGTGGCGCGTCCGACCCCGCTGGTGCGAGAGGATCGGCCGATGTCGCTCGACCCGCCGCGCCGCCCCACCTGGTTGCCGCCGGTCGACGTCTCCCGGGAGCGCCTGCGGCGAGTGCACCACCGGTGGCAACGGGTCGTCGTGCTCGCCGGCGCGACCGGCGTGCTCACCGGGCTGGCCGTGGTCGGCTTCGAGCGGCTGACGCTGGAGGTCGTGCTCGACTGGGTGCGCACCCTCCCGACCGCGGTCGTCGTCTTCGTCCCCGGCGTGGGCCTCGTCGTCGCCTGGCTCGTGCTGCGCTATGTCGGGCGCCGCGCGTCGCCCGACATCGCCGACGCGTACCTGCGCGACTACCACGGCCGCCCCGATCCGTCGGACGCGCGCACGGTCGGGGCCCGCGTCACCGCGTCGGCCGTGACGCTCGGCAGCGGCGGCGCGATGGGGTTCGAGGGTCCGTCGATCTACATGGGTGCGACCATCGGCAGCTGGATCCAGTCGCGGTGGCGTCGCTTCTTCACCCACGCCGACCGCCACGTGCTCCTCGTCGCCGGCGCCGCGGCCGGCGTCGCCGCCATCTTCAAGGCACCCGCGACGGGGGCGGTGTTCGCGCTCGAGGTCCCCTACCAGCAAGACACCGCAGCCCACGCGGTGGTGCCCGCGCTGATCGGCTCGGCGGCGTCGTACCTCGTGTTCATCGCGATCAACGGCACCGAGCCGTTGCTGCGCGTCGTCGGCAACCCCGGCTTCAACACCGCCGACCTGCTCGGCGCGGTCGCGCTCGGCGTCGTCGCCGGGCTGGGGGCCCGGGGGTTCGCGATGCTGACCCGCCGGTGCAAGCAGCTCCAGAGCCTGCCGCGCCCGCTCGTGCGGATCGTCGTCTCCGGACTGGTGCTCGCCGGCCTCGCCGCGATCGCGGTCGCCGCCTTCGACGCTCCCCTCACGATCGGACCCGGCTACCAGGCGATCACCTGGTCGTTGGACGCGGGTCGCGCGACCGAGCTCGTCGCGCTCCTGCTCGTGCTCGAGACGCTCGCCGTGCTCGCCACCGTCACCGGTGGCGGCGCGGGCGGCTTGTTCATCCCGCTCGTGACGCTCGGATGGCTCGTCGGCCGCGTCGCCGAGGGGCTGATCGGCACCGGCACCTCGCTGTTCGCGGTCGTCGGCGCGGCCGCGTTCCTCGGCGCCGGCTACCGCACGCCGATCGCGGCGGTGGTCTTCGTCGCGGAGGCGAGTCGCGGCCCCGGGTTCATCGTCCCCGCCTTGATCGCGACGGCGGTGTCGCAGCTCCTCATGGGCCGGTACTCGGTCAGCGGCGCTCAGTTCGAGCGCCGCTCGGACGTGCCCGCGCCGTAGCGCGCATGCTCGCTTCGGCGTGCCGATGCGTGCGCTACGACGCGAGCCGGACCGTCCCGGCTCGTCATCCGGGCGCGGTGGTGGCGCCGGAGACCCGTCGATGCCACGATCGGCCCCGATGGCGACGTCCGACACCGAGCTCGAGCGGCTCGCGGTCGCCGCGGATCCCGACGCCGTCGTCCCACCCGACGCACCGCCGCTCCACGAGGTGCTCGGGACGAGCCCCGAGGGGCTGCTCCCGAGCTGGTACATGGCGACGCCGGCAGGCGGTCAGGTGCTGCGCGGCTGGCGGCGCGCCGTGGTGTGGACCGTGATCGCGGCGTTCCTCACGATCACCGCGTTCGGGCTCTGCAACACCTACGGCGACCTGGGCCTCTAGCGGCCGCGGCGCGCTCGACGCGCGCCCGGTGGCAGCCGCTCGTCAGCGCACCACCTCGAACGTCGTCTGCACCGACGTGCCCTGGTCGCCGGCCGCGGTCACCGTGTACACGCCCTCGGGATCGGCGATGCCGAGCTGATAGCTGGTGCTCACGTCGCCGTCCTCGTTCGTGCTGTGTGCGGGGCCGATGAACGGACCGGTCGGCCGGTCGATCTGGAAGCGCACGTTCTCGTACTCCTTGGCGCCGGTGAGCTCGATCTCGATGCTCCCGCCCACACGCGGCTTGCGCGGTGACACGACGAGGGCGATCGGGTCGGGCGGCGGGATCACCAGCACCTGGCCCTCGACGAGGTTGTCGGGGTCGAGGCCCTCGTTGGCGTCGAGGATCGCCGACGTGCGCACGCCGAACACCCGGGCGAGCGCGGTCAGGGTGTTGCCGCGAGCCACGGTGTAGTTGATCGGCGCTCGGGTCGTGGTGGTCGTCGTGCTCGTCGACTCCGCGGACGCCGATCCGCTCGGAGCCCGAGCCTCGGTGGCCACGGAGCCGCCGTCACCGCCGCCGCCGAGGACGACGAGCATCGCCACGCCTCCGGCCACGACGAGGAGCAAGAGGACGAGGACGACCCCGGTGGGTCCACGCCGCCGGGCTCGACGAGCCTGGCGTCGCGACCGCTGCCGCTCCGAGCGCGGCACGCTTGCCGGCGGGCTGTGCTCCAACGTCCCTCCTGCGGGTGTCGACCACCTCAGGATCGGACGATTCGGACGCTTCCTTGACCCGTCCAGGATCGCGCCCGCGACCGGACGGGCGCACGCGGGGCAGATCTGCCCCGTGGAAGACTTGGGAAACGGGCTCGAGGCGAGCCCGGGACGGCTACTCGGCGATGTCGGCCGTGACCCAGCCGGGCAGGCGGGCCGCCTGCTGGAGCCAGCGCACCATCTGGGGCTCGTCGAGCGCGTCCTCGTAGACGTCGACCCAACGACCGTCGTCACGGCTGCCGCCGGGCGGCACGGGGTCCATCTCGGCGCCGGGGAAGAACGTGACCTTCACGTAGCGCGTGAAGGTGTGGAAGCTCACCAACCATCCCTGACCGGGGATGCCGTACATGGGCGAGTTCCACTTCACCGCCTTGCGCACGTCGGGGATGTGGCGCGTGATGAGCTGGTCGAGCCGCCGCCCGAGGTCGGCCTTCCAGCCCGGCATGGCATCGATGTAGGCGGTCACCGGATCGTCGCCGTAGCCCATCGCGATCTGCGGGTTGCCGCCCGACAGGAGCTTGGGTCTCTTGGCCGCCTTCTTGGCCTTCTTGGTCGGCTTGCTCGCCTTCGCGGCCTTCTTCGTCGACTTCCTCGCCGGCTTGCTCGCCTTCTTGGCCTTCTTCGCGGGCTTGGCGGCCTTCCTCGCCGGCTTTTTCGCCTTCGCCGCCTTCTTGGCTGGCTTCGCTGGATTGGCGGCCTTCGTCGCCTTCGTCGCCTTCTTCGCCTTCGCCGGCTTCTTCGCCTTCTTGGTCGGCGTGCGCTTCGACTCGTTGAGCGCGGCCGCCGCGCGCACGAGCGCCTTGAACGCGCGCTCGTCGAGCCGGTCGTGCTCGTGGAGGTCGATCGCCCGACGCATGTTGCCCTCGAGGCTCGCGTTGAACAGGCGCGCCGGGTCCGCGAGCGACGCGCCCTTGGCGAACGTGAGCTTCACGTACTCCTTGTAGGTCTCACCCGTGCAGATGATCCCCTCGTGCTCCCACACCGGGACGCCGCGCCACTTCCACTCCTCCACCACCTCGGGCACGGCCTGCTTGATCAGGCGCCGGACGCGGGCCAGCGTGTCGCCGCGCCAGTCGGCGAGCTCGGCGATCCTGCGATCGATCTGTCGGGACGGGGAGTCGGCCATGTCCCGACCTTACCGATCCCGTCTGCCGCCGCTCACCGCCGCGGTCGCACTCCCCTGGCTCGGTGCGCGGTTGAAGCCGCTCGCCGACGGGTACGGACACCAGGTGCCTTCGAGCGCATCGCGGTCGCGCGCCGTCCGTCGTGTCGCACCCGTCCTCGGGCTGATCGTCGCGGTGAGCGTGCTCGTCTCCTGCGCGTCCACCGTCGAGACCCCCCGGGTCCTCGTGCTCGGCGACTCGATCCTCAACCAGTCGGCCGACGAGGTGCGCTCGTCCTTGGAGCAGCGCGGCTGGGCGCCGACGGTCGTCGCCTACGGCGGCAGCGCCATCGGCCAGTGGACCGCCGCGCTGCCCCGGCTGCTCGCCGAGCACGACCCGTCCATCGTCGTGGTCGAGCTCGGCACCAACGACTGCACCGACGGCGTGTGCCCCGAGCTCGACGCGCAGATCCAGACCGCGCTCGACGCGTTGGACCCCGCCGAACAGGTCCTGTGGTTGAACGTGCAGACCGGGCCGACCTACCCACAGGGCGCGGAGCGGGTGAACGTCGCGCTCGAGACGGCGGCGAGTCGCCGCGCCGACGTCGAGGTCGTCGACTTCAGCGACGAGTTCGCCGGTCACCCGGCGTGGCTCGACGCCGGCGGACCGCACCTGACCCCGGCCGGGCAGCTCGCGTTCGCGCGCCTGATCACCGACGCGGTCGACCAGTTCGACGTCGAGTCGGGCGCGTGATGAGCCGCACTGGGCGAGGAGCGGGCTCGCGTCCGGTGGTGCCGTCGAGCGCATGCGACAATCGATCGCCGCGACGCGAGGTGTGTCATGCCCCAGCAGCAGTCACAGAAGAGCGGGGAGCCGCCGATCGGCACGTGCGCGGTCTGCGGAGAGCCGGTGACCGCGACCGACCCCGGCACCCTCCAGTTCACCGTCGATAGCGGTGAGATGCGCCACGTCCACGACCGCTGCCGAAGCGCCGAACCCTGATCCACGCCTTCACGCTCGCACGCGGCGATCCCGCTCGGGTGTGCTACCCATGGGCCACCAGATCGGCACAGGGGTCGTGTTCTGATCTGCATGAGCTCCAGGGGGAGACGATGAGGGCAGGAAGATCGTCGAGATCATCTCGACCATGCCGAACCGCACGCGTCGCCGTCATCCTCGTCGCGGTTGCCGTCGCGTTGACCGTGGCGACTCCCGCAACAGCGGCCGTTGCCGAGTCACGAAAGCCATGCGCCAACAAGGAGGGCAAGGCGCGCGCTCGATGCTTGAAGAAGCTTCGTCAGGCGAGGGCCGAAGTCGACGCATTGATCGACACCGCGGCACGCGGGGTTCGAGCGATCGGTTCTCTGACGAGCACAGATGCCGCGGGGCTGGCTGCGCAGTACGACCTCGCGGAGTCGGAGTTCCGTGCGTTCGCACAACGTCTGGACGCGGATCCTCCGGCCAACGTGCCTGCAGCAATCGCTCGTGATACCGCCGCGGCCGTCCTCGCGATGGCCGAGGGTGTTCCCGCAGTCAAGGAATGTGCGCTCGCGGGCGCTCAGATCACCAACTACGGCGACACCTGTACCGTCGCGGCGACGACGCTTCTCACTCGAGGAACCACCGCCGGTGAAGCGCTACGGCTGAAGTTCGGCAAGTACGGCACACGGTCCCCGACCGAGATCGGCGAGCTCTTCAGCAGCAGCTAGCACCGAGTCGCACCGCTTCGACTTCCCGAGTCGCTGGACGCGACCTCGCCATTACTGGGGCGGGCCGCCCATCTCGGCCATGAAGGCCTCGAACGCGGCCTGATCGGGCGACACGAACGGCGCGGCCGACGGCAGCTTCGTGAGCGACTCCACGTGTCGAGCCAGGTCGGCGCGAATCGGCGGCAGGTGCGCGCTGAGCACGAGCGACGGGTCGTCGGCGACGAACTGCTCGAAGCGCGCTCGCATGCCCGCCTCGTCGGTGAACAGCGCCCACGGGCTGTCGACGGCACCCCAGACGAGCTGCCCCGCCATCACCTCGGCTGCCGGCGTGCTCGCGACGTCGTCGGCGAGCGCACCGTCCGGCGAGGAGAACGGGGCTCCGAAGCAGTCGGCGCCGAACAGCACGTCCTGCTTCGCGTCGTAGAAGCCGAGCGTGCCGGGGTTGTCGAAGAGCGGTGGGCGTCGCGCCGTGAAGGTGCGATCACCGAGCTCGACGGTGGAGCCGTCGCGCACCATCAGCGCCCGCTCGGGAGGGATCGGCACCGGGCCCACGCCCGCGATGCCCACGGTGATGAACGACGTGACGATGCGCGCGTTCGGTGCCTCCTCGAGCAGCGCCGCCAGAGAGCCCACGTGGTCGTTGTCGGAGTGGGTGAGCACGATCCACCGGAGGTCGGGCGGGTCGATCAGCTCGCGCAGCGATGCCATGAAGTCGTCGCGCTCGGGTGAGATGCCGGTGTCGACGAGGACGGGCTGGTCGCCCTTCACGAGGAACGCGTTGACGGGCAGCACACCGACCATCGGGATCGGCACCGCCGACGACAGTGCCGTCGTCTCGTCGTTGATCTCGCGAACCTGCATCGTTGCTCCTCGTGCTCAGCGGCGGGATGGCACGCCGGACACTACGGCCACGACCGGGTGATCCTGGCACCTAGGCTCCGCGCCGTGGAGAACACCCTGGGTCAGTACTGCATCAACGTCACGGATCTCGAGCGGTCGACGGAGTTCTGGGAGCAGGTGATCGGCATCCCGGTCCAGAGCCGCACCGAGATCCCCGGCGCGAGAGAGGTCGTGCTCCAGGCGGAGGCCGGCGGCTCGCGGATCCAGCTCGCGCAGCACGACGATCAGAGCGGCCCGATCGACATGGGCACCGCGATGTGGAAGATCTACGTCGACACCGACGACTGCAAGGGCCTGTACGAGCGCGCGATCGCCGCGGGCTGCGAGTCGGTGAGCGAGCCGCAAGACCTCGATCGTTGGCCGGTCACCGTCGCGTTCATCAAGGACCCCGACGGCTACCTCATCGAGCTCATCGAGAACCATGAAGGGCGTCGACCCTCACTGCGGTGAGCGCGCGCCCTCGACGGGCGCGCGCTCACCGCCTCAGCCGGTCGTGGACTCCGCGCGACGCGGGAGCTTCCAGTCGGGGCGGACGAAGTGGCAGGTGTACCCGCCCGGGTAGCGCTCCAGGTAGTCCTGGTGCTCGGGCTCAGCCTCCCAGAACGGCCCCGCCTCCGTCACCTCGGTGACCACCTTGCCCGGCCAGAGCCCGGACGCCTCGACGTCGGCGATGGTGTCCTCGGCGACTCGGCGCTGCTCGTCGGTCGTGAAGAAGATCGCCGACCGATAGCTGGTGCCCACGTCGTTGCCCTGGCGGTTCATCGTCGTCGGGTCGTGGATCTGGAAGAAGAACTCGAGCAGGTCACGGTACGAGATCTGGTCGGGGTCGAACACGATCTCGATGGCCTCGGCGTGGCCCTCGTGGTTGCGGTAGGTCGCGTGCTCGACCTCGCCGCCGGTGTAGCCGACCCTGGTCGAGATCACGCCGGGCCGCTTGCGGATGAGGTCTTGCATCCCCCAGAAGCAGCCTCCGGCGAGGATCGCGGTCTCCGAGCTGGTCGCCATGTGGAGCGTCCCTCCTGTTCGGCACCCGATCGACGGGCTGTGCTCCCAGGCTCGCGCTCTGGACCGGCGCCTGTCGCCCGGGACTGCCCCTGGTTCGTCCGGGTGCTGGGACACCAGGGGTTCATCGGCGCCAACACGGGGCAGGGGCTCGGTGTTCCCAGAGACACGACGAGCCAGCGGAAGCGACCGCGAAAACGCCTCGACGCCTATCACGTCAGCTGGGCGACTGCCTCAGGCGGCTGCGACGAGTGAAGGCGCTGATCACCACCACAGCGAGGATGAGCGCCACGACGCCGGTGGCGATGAGCAGGTAGAACCCGAGACGGAGCTCGAGATCGACGCGACCGGAGACGTTGCCCACCGGAACCGGGCCGTCGGCCCGCGAGTCCCGCGCGAATGGGCGGGAATCGCCCATCAGGTACAACGACCCGCCGGGCACGGTCACCGGCTCGAGCCCGTCGGTCCTCGTGCGCGCCGCCAAGTAGGACTCGTCGAGCACTCGCCCGTCGATCGTGACCCTCCCGTCATCGGTGGCGATCCGCTCACCGCCGACTGCGATCACCCTGGCGATTCTCGTGAAGCCCGCCGGCTGGCCCTGTCCGCCGGCTACCGGTGACTCGTACATCACGACGTCGCCGCGTCCGACATCTTCCCCGTCGACGTCGCGCGCCAGTACGTAGGTCCCGGGCGCGATCGACGGCTCCATCGAGCCCGACGGGACCTGGTACGAGGAGTAGAAGACGGAGACGGCAACGGTCGCCGCGACGGTGATCACCAGCAGCGCGCCGAGCGCGATGATGAGTGCCAGGCGTCTCCTCGTGAACAGCACGGGCTCAGGAGACGCATCGGTGACCCTGCCCGGATCCACCGGTGCAGGGTAGGCCGACCGGAGCGATGGACGTTCTTCGTCCTCCACCGCGACGCGAGCGGCAGAACCGTCAGCCGGTGAAGGTGGGCTCGATGACGAGTGGTGCCGCTGCGCATCCCGCGCCCGGAGTCCACCCGAGGGTGATCGAACCGTTGCCGTCGGCACTCGTGTTCGCGCCAGTAGAGAGGACGACGCCCGTCGCGCCGCTCACCGCGAACGAGGATCCACCGCCACCGCCTGCGGCCGAGCCACCGTCGCGGCTGCCGCCACCACCGCCGCCGAAGAAGCCTCCGCCGCCGCCCCCACCGCCGTCGCCGAAGGTCTGGTAGACGGTGGCGTCTCCGCCCTCGCCCCCGAGCTGACCGACGCCGGGCTGGCCGTCGCCCCCCGGGCTGAGGTCGCCGGCGCCGCCGGCGCCGGGAGCGGTCTGCGTGCCGCCGCCGCCACCACCGTCCGAGGTGCCGCCGTTGTCACCGGGGTCGCCGGCTTCGCCACCACCAGCGCCGCCGGGCCCGGTCTCACCCGAGCCCGCGCCCCCTCCACCGCCGGCGATCACCAACGGGCCATCCGGCCCGCTGACCTGTGAGGCGCCGCCGCCCCCACCACCACCGCGGGTGTTGCCCGGGCCACCGGCACCACCGCTGAACGACGCACCGCTGTTGCCGCCGATCCCGAGGCTGCCGTTCTCACCCGTGCCCCCGACGCTGCCGACCTGGACGACGAGCTGCTGCCCGGGCACGACGGCGACGGTCGCCTGCGCACCGCCGCCCAGGCCACCGTCGGTGAAGGTGGAGAAGGGCCCGCCGTTGCCGCCGATGGCCTCGACGGTGATCTCGCACACCGAAGCGGGCACGGTGAAGACCTCGTCGACGCCGGTGAACTCGAACGTCTGCGACTCGGTCTGCGCCGAGCTCGTGCCCACGCCGGCCAGGAAGACGGCGCCGACGAGCCCCGCCGCCCCGAAGATGGCTGCGATCCGTCGCCTCATGCCGTGCCTCCGCTGCGTCGACCCGCTCATCCGAGCGTTCGGCGAGCGAGGCTATCGGAGTCGACGCCGATGTCCGTCGACCGATGCGTCCGCCCGACGAGATCCCTTCGTGGTCGCACTCGAATCCCCGTCGGGTCCCCGGGCGGATCGAGATGCGGGCGCATCGGGCCGGAGGTCCGTTGCCCCTCCGGCCCGACCAGGCCCGACCGTCCGGCTCTACCGGTAGCGGTAGCCCCCGGACGAGGCGGCACCGATCAGCAGCGACACGACCGTGCCGAGCGGGAGGGTGCCCCAGTAGCTGAGGTTGATGCCGACGTTCCCGAGGAACAGCATCAGCAGCCACGTCACCGGGAAGGTGACGACCAGGAACACGATGAACAGCAGCACCAGGGCTGCGAAGCTGTCGAACAGGTTGCGGATCGCACTTGGCATCAGGAAGACCCCCTGCATCGTGGCGACGTCGTCGAGTCCGACGCCGCCGGTCGATGCAGTCTCGCGGGTCGGCCTAGCGGACGATCGAGGTCGCGAAGTCCTCGCCGAGCCCGACCGTCTTGCAGTGCTCCGTGTAGGCCTCGAGCACCCCGAAGGCGTGGGCCTGGAAGACGGTGTTGCCGTCGTCGTCGAGGATGAACAGCGGGCCCATCATGTGGAAGAGGGCGAGCAGGTCGTCGCCGGGCTCGGCGACGAACGAGTGCGTCGACCCCGGTGGTTCGTAGATGAAGGACCCGGGCCCGGCCTTCCAGTCGTGCTCGAGGTAGCTCCACGTGCCGCGCAGCGTGTACCCGACGACGGGCGTCGGGTGGAAGTGGCGGTTGATCAGGCCCGGGCCGTTGGTGCGGAACGCCTCGAACCAGGTGCCGGCCGCGACGTCGATCAGGAGCGGGCGGCTGGACGCGATGTCGTTGATCGGCATCCACGCACGGTCGTCGCCGTCGATGTCGGCGTCGTAGTGGAGCAGCGGCTCTGCCTGCGACGGCGTCGGGATGGCGAGTGGAGCGGGCGCTTCGGGCATCGGGCACCTCCGAGTCGACCGTTCGGACCGTACCGCGCGCTGCTCCGCGCATGCATCGGCGCACCGCCGCGCATCTCGGGCGCACGCGCCGAGTCGACGCGACAGACTGAGTGCTTGGTGAGCACTTGATGCGCGCGCCGCGTCCCGCAGCATGATGCGCTCGGTGCCGCGCATCGCGCGCTCGGTCTCGACCGAGGTGCAGACCATTGCGCGACGCAACCCGATCGCGCTCGTGTGGCTCGGCGTCATCCTCTACAGCCTCGGACCGGTCATGGTCGCGGCGTCGAGTGCGTCGGGGCCGGTCCTGTCGTTCTACCGACTGTGGATCGGTGCGGCCGCGTTCGGCGTGCTGGCGGTCGTCCACGTCCTCGTGACCGGGCGCCGCCCGACCCGCCACGGCTGGGGCTGGGCACTGCGCGCCGGCGTCGCGTTCGGCGTGCACCAGCTCCTCTTCATGACCGCGATCAAGCTCACGTCCGTCGTCGACGTCACGCTGATGAGCACGCTCTCGCCGCTGGTCGTGGGGCTCTTCGCCATCAGGATGTTCGGTGAGCGGCCCGGGGTCTCGTTCCGGCTGTGGTCGCTGTTCGCGATCGCGGGTGCTGTCGTCGTCGTGCTCGCCGGATCCTCGGGTCCCGACGGAGACCCGGTCGGGATGGCGCTCGCGACCGCGAACGTCGTGGCGTTCGCGCTGTTCTTCCTCTACTCGAAGGCCGGGCGCGACCACATCGACGTCCTGCCCTTCCTGTTCGGCGTGATGCTGGTGGCCGCGATCACGGTGTCGATCTTCGTGGGCGCGACCGGCGAGCCGCTCGGATCGATCGACGGCGAGTCGCTCGCCCTCGCCGCCGGGATCGCCCTGCTCCCCGGCCTCGTCGGGCACTTCGTGATGACGTGGCCGCTCCAGTACGTGCCGGCGAACATCCCGCCGGTCATCAGGCTCGCCACTCCCCTGCTCGCCGGCGCGTTCGCGTGGCTGCTGCTCGATCAGACGATCGGATGGCCCGAGCTGCTCGGGGGTGCGATCACGCTCGTCGGGGTGGCCGGCAGCCTGCTCTCCCCCGCTGGGCGCCGCCTCGCGCGAGAGGCCGCAGCCGAGCTCGAGGACTGAGATCGGTCGGTCACGGGTCCCGAGCTCGCGCACCGATCCTTCATCACTGCGACGTAGTGGGCGTGATCGGTTCGTTCGTGGTGGTCGGTGACGACGTCGACGGCTCTTCGGGGCTCGTGTCGCGCGTCGTCGTCGGTCCGTCGTCGGGTGCTTCCTCGGCTCCATCGCCTTCGTCGCCTTCGGGGCAGGCCCGCCATTCGGTGGCGCGCAGCGTCGTGTGCTCGCCGGTGTCGGCGGTGCCCACATGACCGGTGATGAGCAACGTCCCGGCAGCCAGGTTGAACGTCGCGGTCGCGCCGACACGCAGCGACAGGTTCTTGCCCTCGGCCACGTACGGGATGGTCCAAGGCTGGAGGATCACGAGCTTCGGCCCCAGGTTGTGGAGCCGCACACCGCACCAGGAGCCGTCGAGCCAGGTCATCGTGGCGAACGGCGGAATCCCGGTGCGCTCCGTCGGTGTCACCATCAGGTACAGATCGGGACGCTCACCGCCGCCGGTCGGCAGGAAGCTGACGCGAGCGACCTCGCCGTTGCCGAAGTCCTTCTTGCCCATGACGCCGCGCTCGGGTGGGATCGCCTGGGTGCGCTCCTTGGGCGCGACGGTGACGTAGTTGTGCTCGCCCTGCTCGTTGGTGCCGAGGTCACGCCACGACAGCTGCACCGGGTACTCGCTGTTGTTGACCGCGACGGTCCACGAGTCCGGCGTGCCGACCGGCTGGTGGTAGTCGCGGATCCACAGCTCCTGGGGCTTGGCGACCTCGGCGTTGCTCAACACCTCGAGCCGCGCGGACCGGCCCGCGGGCCCCGACGTGCAGGTGCCCGGTCCGCCGGTGCCGGGCCAGCAGGCGCCGGCCCGAAGGTGCGCGGTCTGCCAGGCCGGCAGCGTCTTGGTCTCCCTGGGCGCCAGCGTGGTCTGTCCGTGCCAGCCGTCGAAGTACCACTCGTTCACGTGGACCGGCACGTCGCTGGTGTTGCGGATCGTCACCAATCGAGGCTCGGCACCGAGCCGCTGCTCGGGGCAGGCGGTCTGGGAACGCCAGTCGGAGCGGTCGTACGTGTCGCGGATGGGCACCATGCAGACCTCTGGGGATGCACCGTCGCCCTTTGCGTCACCGTCGCCTGCTGCGGCCCCGCTCGCCGACGGCACGAACGTCGCGCACATCGTCGCCACCAGCGCGACCGGCACCGCGACTCGCACCCGAAGCTGGCGCCCGACGCCCATGATCCCCCCTGCCGCACGGTCCTCGACCGAACCAGTCTGCTCGGCCGTCGGGCCGACTTCATGGATCCGCGCCGCCGGGCAACGAAAGGCGTTCGGGCCGAGCGAGTCGGTGACGCTCGGACCTGCTGTTTCAGTGGGCGCTGAGGGGCTCGAACCCCCGACCTCTACCCTGACCCAGCCGCGCGGTCAGGGGCGAGTTCGCGGACGGGCGATCTGATCCAGGTTCGCTCCGGGCAGGCCGCCGCGACGCTCGAGCGAGTCGCGGTCCCAGCTGCCGGCGAGCGCAGCCGCCTCATAGGTGCTCTGCAGGAACTCGAGCAGCGTGGAATCCGGGTCGGGAGAGGTGCGGACCGCTTCGTAGGGCAGGACGAACTCGGCGAGCTCGTCGTCCCACCGCGCGGCACCTGGTGAGACCGGCTGATCACGGAACCCTGGTGGCTCGGGATAGGCGTAGGAGTAGAAGGTGCCTTCCGCCCCCGGCGATCCCGGCCAGAAGCCCGCGCTGCTGACCTCTTGGGAGTACGCCTCGAGCATCACGTGCGGGCCGCAGTTGGGTGCACCGCCCGGATGCGGCGGAGCGGACCGTCCGGAGAACCGAGTGCTCGCCAGGTCGAGGGCGCCCCAGAACAGGTGCACCGGAGACGACTTGCCGACGTAACGGCTGCGGAACCACTTGAACACTTGCTCCATGGCGACGAGCGATCGCCAGTACCGCTCCACCGCGTCCGGGTCGTAGGTTGCGTGCACATCGTCCTGGTCGAAGGGGATCGCGTCGGGGATCTCGACCGGCATCGGCCAGATCTCGGTCGCGACGCCGACCTCGTCGAGTGCGGTGAGCAGCTGCGAGGAGAACGCGGCGACCGGCAGCGCCTGCGTGAGATCGATGCTCCGGCTTGCGCCGTCGACCGTCGAGATGATGACGACGTGGCGATGGACGTCGAAGTCGATCTGGAACGCCGGACCGGTGGGGTGCGGCATCAACGACGTCGTCAACCCACCGGATGTGAGGTACAGAGTGGCGTTCCACCACTGGTTCCAGATGGGATCGTTGGCCAAGCGCACCTTGCCCACGACCTGCGTGTACAGGTGGAGCGTGTCACGGGTGTCGGCCCATTCGTCGACCGGAAGGCTCGGCCAGCGGTCACGTTCTGCCATTCCCCACCCCGTCCCTTCCCCGTCGGCGCCGACAGGACCCGATCGGAGCCGACTCTCGAGCTACCCCGCTGCCGAAGTAGGCAGCGGCATCGCCATTCGGACTCATTTCCCCGGCGACACGCATTGGAAACGACGCCTCCGGATCCTCGATCCGTCGCCGGCAATCACAGAGCTGGCATCAAGCCTCGCGCACGAACTCGCGTCGCGCATCGCCAGGCGAGGCCGCGCGCTCACGCAGCACGCGCCGATGTTCACGGCTTACGCTGGCCAGACCGAGCAGCAGTACGCCAGACCGAGCAGCAGTACGGAGGTGAGCCATGGCGGGCAGCGGCAGCGGCGGAGGAGTCGCAGGAGGCGCGATCTACGGCCTGGGCATCTTCGGGGCTTGGGCATACTTCTTCAGCAACGCCGAAGGGTTCTGGGAGTTCCTGCTCGCGTTCGTGCAGGGCATCTTCTGGCCCGCCTGGATGGTGTACGAGGGGTTCGCCGCGCTCTACGCGTGACGCACGATCGTGCTCCATCGGCTGCGAACCACCGGCGAGTGCTCGTCGAGCACAACCAGATCTCACGCCGACGGTGGCAGGCGCATCCCATCCCTGATCGGGCTTCGCGCGGTGCGTCGGCGTCAAGGCTCACACCGCGCGGCTCGCTTCAAGGGTGACGAACGCATCACCCGGTGGCTAGTGGGTGCTGAGGGGCTCGAACCCCCGACCTCTTCCTTGTAAGGGAAGCGCTCTTCCAGCTGAGCTAAGCACCCGCTGTCGAAAAGGGTACCGGTCGGTTGTGACGGGGCTGTTGGTCAGCCGGTGAAGGTGGGTTCCGGCACGGGGATCGGGGCGAGGACTTCGGCGAGGCGGTCGATGGCGAGGGAGCCCCAGCCGCTTGCCGGGTCGTAGCCGACCGTTGCCGTGCAGCAGCCGACGCCGAAGAGATCGTTGGTGCCTTGCACGACGTCGCGGAACAGGTCGGGGCGGGTGCGGGCGAGCTCGTAGATCGTGGGGTTGATCCAGCCGAGGCGACCGAGGCCGAGCATCTCGCGGCGCTCGACGATCAGCGCGAGCGCGGACGCGAAGAGCGGCGTCGCCGCGCTCGTCCCGCCACCCTGCGCCCAGCCTCCGGACGCCGCGCACACACCCGGCGAGCAGAACAGCGCGTAGCCGGGGTACGGGTCGGCGAGGAACGCGAGGTCGGGCACGATGCGCGCGTCGCCGCCCACGCCGATGCCTTGCTGAAACGCGGGACGCGCGAACACGCGGCTCGGGCCGCCACCGCCTCCGTCGGCGGCGAGGCTCGGCGAGAACACGCCGTCGTTCCACACCGTCTCGCTCACGATCGTGTTGTCAGGGGCAAAGGTCACGTTGGTGCCGCCGATCGCGGTGACCCAGTGCGAGCTCGCCGGGTACCACACCTCCTGGGCGGTCACCGGCGTCCCCGGCTGCCAGCAGCCCGACGACCCGTGGTCGCCCGCGGCACTCACCACCGTCACGCCGACCGCGGCTGCCGCCGCGAGCACCGACTCCATCAGCTCGACGATCTCCTCCGTCCACGCCGGCTCGCACTGCCCGAGGCTCGACGAGATCACGTCGGGCAGCACGCCGTCTGGGTAGCGGGCGGGGTCGAGGGGTGCCGCGTACAGCGCGGGGAACGACACGAGCGTGCCCCCGCCCTCGAACACGTCGAGGCGACCGAGGTGCGGGACGATGCCGGCCACCACCTGGAGGTCGAGCGTCGTCTCCAGCGCAGGCGGCAGCGGTGCGGTCACCGGGTCGACGAGCTGGGTCACCGGCGCCACGGTGTCGCGCCCGAAGCACTGGTTCGCGGTCTCGTAGTCGGAGAGCAGGAAGCCCTGGAAGTCGACGACGGCCACCCGCACACCGGGGCCGTCGTAGGCAGCCAGGGCGTCGATGCCGTAGGCGCGGCGCTGCTGGTTGGGCGTGCTGGCACCCGACGCGATCGCCTCGGGGCAGCCCTCGGGCGTGCCGGTGTTGACCGGCGACGGCCCGCTCGGCCCGAGCGCGAACGCACTCGCGGCATCGGCGGTCGCGGTCGTGTCGAGGCCGAGCACTGCGTCGACGTGCCCGACCAGCGCATCGGGGACCTGTGCGGGTGCCGTGGTGGTCAGCGCCTCGGGGGCATCGCCCGGAACCACTACGTCGGTGCCGAACAGGCGCTCCGCGGTCGCGACGTCGGTGGTCACCGTCGCGAAGAGGCCGGTAGCGTCGACGCGCGCCTCGAGGCCTTCGGTGGCGAAGTAGCCAACGACCGCGGCGCGGGTGGCGTCGGACGCGCCGAAGCGGCGTGACAGCTCGTCGGTCGTCAATGGCGACGCCCCGGGCGCGCGATCGCGCACGTAGCCCGCCAGTCCCTCTTGGTCGCGGGCCAGCGAGAGCGTCAGGTGCACCACCTCATCCGGCGGCGCTTCCGATGCGCTGACCAGCTCGGAGGCCGGGTCGGCTTCCTCGGCGGGTGCAGGCACCGGCGGGTCGTCGCTCTGCGCCGCGGCCGGCAGCGCCAGTGCGACGACGAGGGCGCACCCGACCAGCGTCGCCGCGCGCCGTCGCATCAGACGCGCTCCCGCACCCCACGCTCGTGCACGTCCAGCACGAGGTTGACGAGCTGGATGCCGAGCACCGAGAACGACACCACCGCCGCTGCGCCGACGACGAGGAACGGGATCGACGCGGTGACGTCCTCCGCGCCGGCGACGATCGTCGCGGTGACGGCGGCCACGGTCGCGACGATGAAGCAGATCCACCAGCCGACCACGGGCAACGACCGGCGGTCCTCGGCGAACGAGCGGATCGACTGGGGCGGCCACCACAGGTTGAGGATCGGGATGAACCAGCCGCCCATCGTCCACCCGGGGCTGCGGGCGATCGTGATGCCCTGAGCCTGCGCGGCGCGGGCCGCCTGCATCGTCCAGTAGGCGAGGACGAGCGTGAGCCCGAGCACCGCCAGGCTGCACAGCACCTGCGGCACACCGATCGCCGGCGGGTCGAACAGGCTCGTGCTGCGGGGCGCGTCGTCGGTGAGCAGCGTGCCGTGGTACGTGCGATCGAACTTCAGCGCGCCCAGCACCTGCGCGGCGATCTGCACCGGCGCGAACGCGACGAACGCCCAGCGGGCGTAGCGCGCCCACCGGCGCTCCTCGGCGACCCGCTCCTCCGGCGAGAGCTGGGGCACCGCGGCGGCGACCGGCCACTCGGACACGTGGTCGGTCCAGGCGGTGCCGTCCCAGTAGCGCCACGCCCGGGCGCCGTGCGGGTCCTGGTACCAGCCGGCAGGTGGGGTGTCGCCACCCTCGGTCGTCACCGTCGGTCTCCGCGCACTGTGGCGCATCGTAACGACGCGTCAGGTCGAGATCGGTCACCCGCGGAGCGTCACCGCGTCACCCTCCGACGCCGATGACCGCGTGCCGGGTAGGTTCACGCACGACGAGGCCGTGGGGCAAAGGGGCATTCGGAGACACCGAGAGGGTGCGGAGGTCCATGGAGTCCGAGGTGGTCCGCGATCCGGACCCGCGCGAGGACGAGGCCTCATCCGATGTGCCGTCAGGGCCGCCGCTTCGCACCATCACCTTCCTCTGCACGGACATCGAGGGTTCGACCCAGCTCTGGGACGAGCAGCCCGACGCCATGCGAGAGGCACTGGCGCGTCACGACGCGCTCCTCAGCGACGCGGTACGTGCGCACGACGGCCAGATCTTCAAGACGACCGGGGACGGCGCGTACGCGACCATGCCCGGCGTCGCCGACGCGATCCGGGCCGCGGTGCACGCCGCGCACGCGCTCGCGGCCGAGCCATGGGACACGACCGGTCCGCTCGCGGTGCGGATGTCGATCCACACCGGCGAGGTGCAGGAGCGTGACGGCGACTACTACGGGCCGGCACTGAACCGCACGAGCCGTCTCATGGCGGCCTCGCACGGCGGTCAGATCCTGCTCACCAGTGCGAGTGCGGCGCTCGTCCGTGACGAGCTCGACCCCGACTTCGAGCTCCTCGACCTGGGGTTGCACCGGCTGCGCGGGATCGCCGCTCCGGAGCACGTGTACCAGCTGCGGGTTCCCGGGCTCCGTGCCGACTTCCCGCCGCTGCAGACGATCGACACGTTCCCCGCCGGGATCTCGGGTGTGAGATCGTCGTTCAGCCGCGGCGACATCCCACTCGCGGGGCGCAGCCGCGAGCTCGACCGGCTCGCACGTGTGTGGCGGCAAGCCGCCGAGGGAACGGCGCACCTGGTGCTGCTCTCCGGCGAGGCCGGGATCGGCAAGACCCGCCTCGTCGGCGAGCTCACGACACAGGTGGAAGCCGAGCGGGGCGCGGTGCTCTACGGGCGTTGCGACGAGGACTCGGTCGTGCCCTATCAGCCGTTCGTCGAGGCGCTGCAGCCGTACGTCGCGGCGACGCCCGCCGCGTCGCTGCACCAGCGGCTGCACGGTCTCGAGCGGGACCTGACTCGCCTGTTCCCCGAGCTCGCCGGGCGGATCCTCGACCATCCGCTGCCCGCGGTGAGCGACCCGGAGGCCGAGCGCTTCCGGCTCTTCGAGGCGGTCGGCCTCCTCGTCAGCGGCATCGCCGCCGTCGGCTCGGCGGTGCTCGTCGTCGACGACCTGCACTGGGCCGACCGGCCGACGCTCCAGCTGTTGCGTCATGTCGTGCGGTCGGCGTCCGACGCTCCGCTGCTCGTCGTGCTCGCCTACCGCGAGGCCGACCTCGCCGATGACCGCGAGGCGGGCGACCTCGTCGTCGACCTGCAGCGTGACGCGACGACCGAGCGGATCACGCTCCAGGGACTGCCCGAGGTCGATGTGGCGACGATGCTCGGTGCGATCGCCGGCCACGACGTCGCGCCACCACTCGCGCGCACGCTCCACCACGAGACGGGTGGCAATCCGTTCTTCCTCTCGGAGCTGATGCGCAACCTGCTCGAGACCGAGCCCTCGATCGCGGCGAGCCGTGGCGAGGACGCCGACCTGGTGCTCGGCGACCTCTCGCTCCCCCAGAGCGTGCGCGACGTGGTGACGCGCCGCGTCCAACGTCTGCCCGAGCCCGTGGGCGAGGTCCTGGCGGTCGCAGCTGTCATGGGGCGCGAGTTCGCCGCGGCGCCACTCGTGACCGCCAGCGCACGGTCGCCCGACGAGGTGCTCGGAGCACTGGATCTCGCGAAGGCTGCGGGGATCGTCGACGAGCAGGGCGATCAGTTCGGGACCTATCGGTTCTCGCACGATCTCGTGTGCCAGGTGCTCTACGCCACGCTCGGCACCGCCCGCGCGGCGCAGCTGCACGCTCGGGTCGGGGCCGCGCTGGAAGGCGAACCGTCGTCGAAGGCGTCACCGGCGGTGCTCGCCGAGCACTACTCCCACGCCCTGGTGCTGGGCGAGGCGCCGAAGGCGCTCCACTACATGACCGCGGCGGGCCACGAGGCGGCGACGAACCTCGCGTTCGAGGACGCGGTCGCGCACTTCGAGCAGGCGGTCGCGCTCGTCGACCAGTACTTCCCCGATGACGACGTGCGACGAGCCGCGCTGCTCATCGACCTGGCCGAGGTGCTGGTGTTCGTCGACGAGGCGGCCGGGGTCACGGCGGCGCTGCGCGCAGTCGAGGCAGCCAGAGCGGGCGGATCGGCAGAGCAGCTCGGACGGGCCGTCGCCGTGTTCGCCGAGCCGTTGACCTCGGTCCTGAAGTACCCGGGGCTCGTCGACGAGCTCTTCGCCGAGGCCCAGCAGGCCCTCGACGACGAGCATCCCGCGTTGCGGGCGCGGCTGATCGCGATCGAGGCCTTCAAGCACTCGGCATACCAGCTCCCCGGTCGCGGTGCCGACGGGTCGACCCTCGCCGCCCAGGCGGTCCGGCTCGCCCGGGAGGCGGCGCACGCGCCGACTCTGACGGCCGCGCTGTTCGCGCGCGCGACGAGCCTCGAGTCCACGCCCCTGATCGACGAGCGACGCGCGCTGGGCGAGGAGCTGGTCGAGCTCGGGCGGGCCGGCGGGAGTCGCGCACCGATGGCCACCACCCAGGGGTTGCGCGTGTTGGCCGGCGTGCACCTCGAGCTGGGCGACGCGCACGCCCTGGACTCGGCGATCGCCGAGCTGGGGCGCACGGGTGAGCAGGCGCGCTGGCTCCCGGCGCTCGTGTTCGAGGCGCAGTGGCGCGCGACCCAGGCGCTCCTCGAAGGTCGATTCGACGATGTTCGCTCGCACTGGGGCGTCATGCGGCGCTATTCCCGTGCCTACCGCGCGGTCAGCGGCATGGAGGCCCAGCAGGGCTACTACCTGGCGCGCGAGCGCGGCGAGCTCGCGCCGCTCGTCGATGCGCTCGATGCGATCGCCGAGGAGGTGACCGACAGCCTGTACGTGCCCGCCATGCTCGCCGTCGCGCGGCTGGAGACCGGCGACCAGGCCGGTGCTCGGCGCATCCTCGACACCATCGGTCCCGACGACCTCCGGCGTGCCGAGCACGAGAACGCCTTGGGGGCAGCCCTCGCGCTGCTCTCGGAGGTGGCCGCGGCCACGTCGGCCACCGAGCACGCGGCGCTGCTCCACGACATGCTCGAACCGTTCGCGGGCCGCATCGTCGCGACGGTGATCGGGCTCGCGTGCCTGGGAGCAGCCGACCGCTACCGCGGGATGCTGTGCACGACGCTCGAGCGCTGGGACGATGCCGAAGAGCACCTGTCACGCGCCGTGGCAGTGGAGGAGCGAATCCGCGGACGCGCGCTCCTCGTGCGGACACGGTGCGCGCACGCCGAGCTGCTCCGTGCTCGCGGCCGGCCCAGCGACACCGACGCTGCGATCGGTCTGCTCACCGGCGTCGTCGACGAAGCGCGGGACCTCGGGATGGCACAGCTGCGCGAACGGGCGATGCGCCTGCTCGCGCGCTGAGGCGGATCAGGAGGCCTTCGGTCCCCGTCCACCGCGACCCGAGCCCGCTGCACGCAGCGAGGGGCGCTCGTTTGCTTCGGGCCCGCTGGTCTGGACAGCTGCTCCGTCGTCGTCGAGCGCGATGCGCCAGCTCTCGGGGCTGTGCGAGTGCTGCGACCCGCCGCGCACCTTCGGGACGAGGAGGGTGACCGCGACATGCTGGGCGCTGTCGGCGACGTGCATCTCGAACCGCTCGTTGCCGACTCCCGTCATCCAGTACGTCTGGATCGGCACCGGCGGATCGTGCTCGAGCGCGAGCCCGATCGCCTCGAGGTAGCCCTCGCGGATGATTCGCTCGAAGTCGTCGCCCTGGAGCGCACCGTCGGCGATCGGGTAGTCGAACGCGTACTCGGGATGCTCGTCGTCGGCGTCGGCGAGCCTGATGTCCTTGCCCGCGAACTCGAGGTTGAGCTTGCCCGCCATGTCGGCGAACGACAGGTCGGGATCCGAGAGCCACTCCTGGGCCCGGCGCAGGTTCGCCTCGACGTCTTCCCCGTACCAGGTGTCGAGCGCGATCGCCGCGCGACCCTTGAAGAACATCCGCTCCGAGCGCTTCGCCACTTGAACTCCGCTCTGTCGGGAGGCCACCGAGAGGCCGCGTGCGCGAGACACTAGACAACCTCATGCGTCCGCTCCGAGGTACGACGATCCTGTGCAGCGCCGTCGTCGGCGCAACGTTCAGCGGCATCCCGTCGACGGTGCACGCACTCGCGACGGGTGCGAACCCGCTCGATGCGGTCCGGGCTGCCGGGACGATCGCGGTGGGCGAAGCGGCACCGCCTGCGACACGGGCCATGGCAGGCATCGCGGTCCACGCCACGGTGTCGCTCGGCTGGACGGTCGTGCTCGCGGCGGTGCTGCCCCGACGGCACGCGATCGTGTGGAGTGCGCTCGCCGGCCTCGGGATCGCCGCGCTCGACCTCGGCATCGCGCAGCGTCGCTTTCCCGCGATCGCCGCGCTGCCTCGGGCCCCGCAGGTCGCCGACCACGTCGCGTTCGGCGCGATCGTCGGTGCGGCCCTAGGCCGGGCGGGCGGCGCCCGTCGTTCGCCGTTCGCGAACCGGGACGTGCGCCGCGCTAGTCGGTCGTGAGGTCGAGCGGCACCGGGCTGATCGCGTTGTAGCTCTCGTTGAGCAACGTCGCCACCGCGTTGATCTCGTCGACCAGCGCGTTGTACTGCGCCACGAGCCCGTTGTACTGGTCGGCGAGGCTGTTGGCGCGGTCCGCGGCCGCGTTCTGCGAACCCACGAGGTCGTTCGACTCGTCGATGCGGCCCTGGTTGCGCAAGGAGATGATCTGGTCGTAGAGGCGGTCGGCCTCGGCGCCGGCCGCCTGGTACTCGGCGTCGGTGCTCGAGATCTGCGCCTCGACGGCGCTCGCCTGGGCGACCAGCTCGTCGTAGCGGGCCTGGAGGTCGTCGAAGACCGACTGATACCCGACGAACGCGTCGACGACCCGGGCTCGGTCCTCGAAGTAACGGGCGTAGTGGCGTTCGAGGGGGCGCGGAAGGTCGGCGACCTGCGTGCCGACCAGCGAGTGCAGCTCGGTGCCGCGGGTGCCGGGCTGGGTGCGCTCGTACTCGGCGAGCAGCGACTCGATGCGCTCGTCACCCGTCTCGTCCATGAACTGCTCGAGCTCGTCGACGATCTTGCGACGCTCGGCGCGGGGCAGGTCGTCGAACGCGGCATGCAGCATCTCGTGCGCGAGCGACACGTTCATCACGCCGGCGAGGTTGGGCTGGTCGACGCGCAGCACGTAGATGCGGTTGCCCGTGTAGCACGCGAGGGTGAGGGTCACGGCGTGATCGCGGTTGGGGCAGTCGCGGTTGAAGTCGTCCTTGTCGTCGACCCGCGACTCGTTGACGGCGACGAGCTCGCGGGCGGCGCGGGTCATGGTGGTCGCGTCGGCGAGCGCCACGAGCTGCTCGTCGCGCGACTCGAGCATCCGGCGCAGCAACGGCTCGACCTGCGCGCCGGTGAAGCCCTTGGCGCCGGGCGGCGTGACGACGACGGTCGTCGCCCCCGACCGGCGGGTCTCGACGGTGGCGTCGCCGACGACCTCGCCGTCGAGGTCGAGGCGCTGCGGGAGGGCGGCTGCGTCGGGCGGGGTGGCGGCGAGCAGCGCCGCGCCCCGGTCGGTGGGCCAGATGACCAGCTCGTAGCGGTCCTTGCCGACCCGGTTGCGCTGGACGACGCGGACGCCGTCGCCCGACAGGCGGGATGCGCCGAGGAAGACGCGGTCGCGCTCGTCGTCCTCACCGGCGACCGTGATCGGGAGGACGACGCACGCCGCGGCCGCGTCCTCGGCTCGGTCCGTGCTCGGCACCCGGCGCAGCGCATCCACCTGCGCGGCGTCGCAGGACGCGGCCGCGGCCGCGGCCTCGCTGGCGGCGCGGCGCGAGACCCGGCGGGGAGCCTCGGACAGGGTGGAGATCTCGGGTCGCAGCCGCAGGACGTGGGGCTCGCCGTCGAGGAGGCCGGCCGGTGGCTCGGCCGCCCCCGCGGTGACGACCGACGCGAGAGCGAGGGTGGCGGCGAGCGCCGCGGTCACGGCGGACGCGACGAGGGTCCGGCCGCCGGTCACCGTCGGGACGCTAGCGTCGCCGCCATGACGAACCTCGACGAGCGGGTCGACCTCCTGCGCCACGCGTGGCTGTTCACCGAGTGCACCGACGAGGAGCTGTCCCGGATCGCCGGGCTCGCCAGCCCTCAGGAGGCCGCCGAAGGCACGCAGCTGTGCGTCGAGGGCGAGCCGGGCGACGAGTTCTACGTGGTCGTCGACGGCACCGCCGACGCCCGAGTGGGCGGCGACACGATCGCCCAGCTCGGGCCCGGGTCGTTCTTCGGCGAGATGGCGCTCATCGACGGCGGCGACCGCCTCGCGACCGTGGTGGCGACGTCACCGATGCAGCTGCTCGTCCTGAGCCGCAACGACTTCAACACGATGCTGTCGAGCGCGATGCCCCACATCGCCCCGAAGCTCATGCAGGTGATGGGCGAGCGGATCCGCCAGCTCCAGGTGCGCGCCGGAGGCCCGCTCCCCTTCTGACCTGCGTAGCTCGACCCTCTCCCTGAAGGTTCGCTACGCATCCAGAGCAACGGTCGACCGCGGGCGGGCCGGGGCTCGACCGGGGCACCGGGGGGAAGTTGCCCCGGCCGTCGTCACCCCGGCCCGCCGTGTCGCGGTGAACCGTTGTGTGTTCGTCGTGGTCGTGCTGATGGCGCCTGCGCCACCCGTCCCGCCGCGCCGCTCCCACGTGATCGACGCGGGTGGCGCGACGGGACGGGCGACAGTCATGCGATGTCGGCGACCGGGAGCTCCCAGGTCGTCGGCAGCGCGTCCTGCGGACGGGGGTGCTTCGGTGGACGCCCCCGGCGCCGCTTGTTGGCGATCACTCGCCCGTTGACGAGCAGCTCACCACCCCAGACGCCCCACGGCTCGCGCCGTGCCACGGCCGCCTCGAGGCAGTCCTCTCGCACCGCGCAGCCGGCGCAGAACGCCTTGGCGCGGGCGATGTCGTCGAGCGCCTCCGAGAAGAAGAGCGCGGTGAGCTGCCCCGTCCCGTCGGCACATCGTGCCCCCAGGCGCCAGGTCTCGCGCTCGTCCCCCCCGTACTCGATGGCGTACATCGCCTCGTCTCCTTCGCTCACGGGCCCTCGGGCCCTGTCCCCGCTGGTTCGCTCTCTCGGTGGTGCTGCTCGCTGGTGGCGGTCGGTCGGTTGCGGTGGCGGTCAGGTCGTTTCGCGGCCGAAATGCAGAAAGGCCGCCGGGTTGCCCCGGCGGCCTGGTGATCTCGCTGCGGTGGTTCGCTAGGGCGAGGTCAGGGTCCGCCGGGGCTCGGGCTTCGTGATGGTGAGGTACGCGTCGCGCGACCACGAAGCCACTGCCATGACGCACGGGAACGAGCGAACGCGCGCGTTCCCGGCGCCGGCGTGGTGCTGGTGCGTCGGGAAGGCGTACATCGCTGATGGGTTCCTGTCGGTGCGTCTCGTCGGCGGTTGCCGTCGGGTTCCAGGGAAGCAGACCGGGGAGGGCCGGGTCAAGGCATTAACGCGTGCCCTCGGACACGTTGCGCCGCCTGGTTCTCGTGGGCCCGCCCCGTTGGAAGACGCAGCGACACCCTGTGTCGCTCAATCTTCCAACGCAACGAACGCAGCGAGGGGCAGCCGAGGGGCGGTGTATGGCTCAGCCGGTGAAGGTGGGCTCGAGCACGATCGGCTCGGGCGTCACCGGAGCGGTGCAGTCGGGAGGCTCGAGCCCGGTGCCGATGCGGGCCACGAAGGCCTCCTGCTCCTCGAACCCGGCGACCTGCCAGATGTTGCAGTCGGGACCGGCGGTGATCCCTCGCGACTCGGTCTCGGTGAAGCTCAGCGGGTAGACGGTCATCTCGCCCGCGGGCGTGAGGCGACCGAAGCCCGGCGGCTCCTGGATCGAGAACCAGACGGCACCGTCGGGACCGGTGGTGATGCTCTGGAGCGGCGGCGAGTCGGGGACCGGGAACTCCTCGTAGGTCGACATCGGGTCGGCCGCGTTGGGGTCGATGCGACCCACGATCCCGAAGTCGCGCTCGGTGAAGTAGAGGAGCCCGTCGCTGCCGGTGGTGATGCCGAGCGGCGTGCGGTCGGCGATCGGGAGCGGGAACTGCGTGTACACGCCCGCGGTCGTCATGCGCCCGAGCGCGCCGCCACCGAACAGCTCGGTGAACCAGATGTTGCCGTCGGAGCCGATGGTGAGCGAGTACGGGTTCGAGCCGACCGCGAACTCGGTGAGCGTCGCACCCGGGTCGGCAGCGAGCGGATCCATGCGCCCGATCTCGCCCTGGTTGAACTGGGCGAACCACATGTTGCCGTCGGGGCCGGTGATGATCCCGCGGCCCGACATGCCGGGGACGGGGAACTCGGTGAGCGTGCCGTCGGTCGTCATGCGACCGACCGCGTTGAACTCGGTGAACCAGAGGTTGCCGTCGGGTCCGGTGGTGATCCCGTCGGCGTTGTCGGTGAGCCCGGTGAACTCGGTGGTCTCACCGGCGGGCGTGATGCGCGTGAGGCCCTCGAAGGCGTCGCGCGTGAACCAGAGGTTGCCGTCGGGCCCGGTGGTGATGTCGACCGGCGCGACGAGCGGGCCCTGGGGGAACTCGGTGATCTCGCCCAGCGGGTCGGCGCCTGCCGCGCCCGCCAGGCCCAGCGCGACGACGAGCGTCACCGCCGCCGCGATCCCCCGCCGCACTCCGCCGCCCTGCATCCGGGCGAAGATAGCAGCGCCGTGCGTGCGCCCGACGGTTCGGGCGGGCCCTAGCGTGGTCGGGCATGACGGTCCCCGACCTCTCCGAGGTCGTCGCCGGGCTCGAGCGTGGTCGCGAGGCCGGGTGGCACCTCGGCGCGCAGCTCTACGTGTCCCGCGGCGGCGACGTGCTCGCCGACGTGGCGATCGGCGACGCCGTGCCGGGCCGGCCGCTGCGCGTCGACGACGTCATGCTCTGGTACTCGTCGGGCAAGCCGTGGACCACGGTGGCGGTGCTCCAGCTCTGGGAGCAGGGTCGCCTGGGGCTCGACGATCTCGTCGCCGACCACCTCGACGGATGGGGCAACGGCAAGGAGCGGGCGACGATCCGCCACGTCCTCACCCACACCGGCGGCTTCCCGCTGCTGGGCGACCCCACCTACGACGCCGACGTCTCCTACGCCGAGGCCCTCGCCGCGGTGGTCGAGTCGCCCGCCATGTGGGAGCCGGGCACGAAGGCCGGCTACCACGCGGCGAGCGGGTGGCGCGTGCTCGGCGGCATCGTGGAGCAGGTCGACGGCCGCCCGATCGACGTGTACCTGCGCGAGGAGGTCGCGAAGCCGCTCGGCCTCGACGACTGCCACCTCGGCGTGCCCCTCGACGTGCAACGTGAGTACGGCGATCGCCTCGCGCCCGTCCACTGGACCGGGCACCGCATGCCGAAGCTGGTCGACGGCGCGCTCGAGATGGTCCCGTACCGCGTCGACGAGATCCACAACGAGCCCTGGCACGTCGCCAAGGTCGAGCCCGGCGGTGGCATGCGCGGACCGGCGCGCCAGCTCGGACGCTTCTACGAGGCGCTGCTCGGGGTGGGCGACGCGCCGCGCGTGCTCGACGAGCGCACGGTCGAGGTGATGTCCGCCGTCCACCGCTACGGCGTGCGCGACGTGACGTTCGGCAACAAGATCGCGTGGGGTCTCGGCGTGCAGGTCGAGTTCAGCGGCAACCCCGGCCGGCGCGCGTACGGGCACGGCGGCATGGCGTCGTCGCGCGGGTTCGCCGACCCCGACCTCGGGTTGGTGGTCGTCGTCGTCACCAACGGGCTGGCCGGCTACTTCGAGGCCGAGCAGCGCCTGGCCGACGTCACCGACGCCGTCTACACCGCGCTCGGCGACGACGCGGCCCGCGTCCGCCGGGGCTCTCCCGGCGCCTCGGGCGCGAAGCCCACCGCCACGTTCAGCACCTGACCCCTCCCCTCTCCCGCGTCGGAAGACTCAGCGACACCCCTTGTCGCTCACCCTTCCAACCACGCCAGGGACGCACGAGGCGGCGCGACGCCCACCCACGTCGGAAGACTCAGCGACAGTCCTCGTCGCTGGCTCTTCCAACGCAGCGTGGGCTGCGGTCAGCCGGTGAAGCGGGGGGTGACCACGATCGCCGTGGGTGCGGGGGTCGGAGGCGGGGGCTCGGGCGGAGGGGTCGGGGGCGGGCAGCTGTCGGTGTCGGGGTCGTAGGTGATGGTCACCTGGCCGTCGCCGGTCAGGGCCGACGTGCCCGAGCTCGACTCGAGCGCCTCCGTGGTCACGAACGACGAGCCGCCGCCGCCACCGGCGCCGTTGAACCCGCCGCCGCCACCGCCGTAGCCCGCGCCACCGCCGCCGGAGACGGCGAACGCCGCGCCGCCGCCACCGCCGAACCCGATGCCACCGGCGCCGCCACCACCGGCCGCGCCGTCGGTCACACCGTCTCCGCCGTCACCACCGGTCGACGCGCCGGCACCACCACCGGCACCGGTCGTCGCGCCACCGCCGGTCGTGCCGTCACCGGGCACGCCGGTGCCCGAAGCCGCACCGGGCTGGCCGTCGCCCGCAGACCCGACGAGCCCGCCGCCACCGCCACCCGCGCCACCACCGTGGCCCTCGGTCGCGCCGTCGGCGCCGTCGCCACCGGCACCGGTCGTGGTGCCACCACCCTGGCCGCCGCCGTTCACACCGCCGCCGCCACCGCCGCCCGGTCCGGCCACGGCGAACGAGCCGCCGTTGCCGCCGACGCCCGTGCCTGCGACCGCGCCCTGGCCGCCGTCGTTCTCGTCGATGTCGCTCTGGCCGCTGCCACCGTTGGTCGTGAGCGTGCCGGCCGATCCGCCGTTGTTGCCGCCGACGCCGGCGTCGCCCCCACCGCCGCCGCCACCGGCGACGACGAGCGGCGTGCTGCCGATCGAGACGACGGACGCCCCGCCGCCACCGCCACCACCGGTCGCCGTCGAGGAGCCCGAGCCGCCACCGCCGCCGCCGAAGCCACCGGCGCCGCCACCGGCCGCGGTCGCGTCGGCGCCACCGCCGGCGACGAGGACGTCGAGCGTCGACCCGGAGGTGACCGCGAGGCGCGCCGTGACGTTGGCGGCGAGTCCGCCGCCGCTCACCCCGGCGAGTCCGTCACCACCCTGGCCACCGTCGGCGCTCACGGTCAGCGCGCAGATCGTCGCCGGCACCGAGAACGCGTCGACGCCGGGCGTGGCGAAGGTCGTGACGACCGGCGCCGCTGCGGCCGGCCGGGCGCCGACCACTGCCACCACGCCGAGCGCGGCGACGATCGCGAGCGAGGTGAGGCCCGCGACCGGGGCGGCGATCACGGATCCGGCACTCCGAGCACCCGAACCCCGCGTGGGTTCGGGGCGAGACGGCTGGCGAGCGCGCACGGGTTTCCTCCGTTGTCTGCTCCGCCGCTCTGCGTATGCCCCACCGGCCCCGAGCCTTGAGGCTCATGGTGCCGATGTGGCTGAAGTGCGAGAAGTGATGATACGACCCGCCGGGGTCGGAATCGAGGATTTCGTCGGACCGAGAAGGGTCCGGACGGGGCGGGGCCGGCCGGGGCGTCGCCCCGGACGGGGTGGAGCTTCGTTCAGCCGGCAGCCGCGGCGGGCTTCGTCTCGTCGTCGCTGCGGCCGCCGTCGGCCGGGGCCTCGTCGTCGTCGGCGTCGGCGACCGGCTCGATGACGGTGGGGGCCGGCGGCACGGCCTCCTCGGCCGAGGGCTCGGCGTCGGCCTCCGGGTGGACGGGGCTCAGGCGCACCCGCACGCCCCGCCGGCTGCTCCCGAGCAGGTTGTAGAAGGCCCCGGCGATCAGCGTCATCACGGTGAGGAACACGACCAGCGCGCCCAGGAGCAGCACGAAGCCGAGCACCACCTCGGGTCCCACCAGCCGGAAGCCGCGGAACCCGATGCTGCGCATGAACTCCTCGAGCTGGGAGATCAGACCCAGGCCTGCGGCGAGCAGCCACACGCCCGCGATCGCGAGCGCGAGGACGAGGAACGCCGTGAAGTAGAAGAGGCCCGACACGACGCCGAGCGAGCGCAGGTCGACCGCGTCGACGTGGTGGACGCTCGACTCGTCGAGCTCACCGGCGTAGTCGTCGAACGCGTCGTCGTGGACGTGCTCGTCCTCGGGCACGGTGTCGTCCTCCTTCACCATCAGGGCGAGCCCCCTTCGACGGTCGTCGGCGTCGTCGTGGACGGCGGCTGCGTGGTGGGTGGCTGGGTCGGGACCGTGACCTGGGGCTGGGTCGTCACCACGCGCGGCTGGGTCCGCGGCGTCGTCGCCGGCGTCAGCACGGTGGTCGGGGTCGTGCCCGACGGCCCGCTCGCGACCGGCTTCACGCCGCGCCCGGCCTCGGTGATCGTCGAACCCTCACGGTCGCACGTCGGGCCGGGGTCGGGGAACGGCTGCGCAGGTTGTCCGGCGAGCGCCTGGTCCATGAACGCCTTGAAGATGCGCGCCGGCACCTGGCCGCCGAAGCCCGCGCCGGGCACGCGCGCCTCCTTGTTGCCGTGCCAGATGAACGCGGCGAGCTGGGGCACGAACCCGACGAAGTTGGCGTCGGTCTTCTCGTCGGTGGTGCCGGTCTTGCCGGCCGCGGTGTGACCGGCGAGGCGCGCCGCGGTCCCGGTGCCGCGGGCGACGCCCTCGGCCATGATGTCGGTCTCGCACGCCGCGGTCTCCGCCGAGATGGCCCGCTCGCCCTCGAGCTTCGACGAGTCGAAGAGCACCTGGCCGTCGTAGGTCGTGATCTTCGACACGAACAGGGGGTCGTTGCGCACGCCACCGTTCGCGATCGTCGCCGCGACCGTCGCCATCTCGAGCGACGTGGACTCGACGGCGCCGAGCGTCAGCGTGAGCACCGGCTTGAGCGTCTGCTGCTTGATGCCCATGTCGTGGGCGGTCTCGATCACCTTGGGGAACCCGACCGCCAGCTCGGTGCGGGCGTAGGCGCAGTTGACCGAGTTGACCGTCGCGCTGCGCAGCGTCATCGAGCCGCCGCCACCCTCGGCGTTCTGCGTGCGGCCGAGGTCGCCGAACTCGCACGGCGAGCTGCCCGACACCCGGTCGTTGGGCGAGAACCCACTCTCGAGCGCCGCGGCGAGGGTGATGATCTTCCAGGTCGATCCGGCCTGACGGCCCGGATAGCTCGTCGCGATGTTGTACTGGCTCTCCTCGAAGCCGGGTCCGGCCACCATGGCGCGCACGTGGCCGGTCGCCGGCTCGATCGCGACGAGCGCGGCGGTGAACCCGGGCTTGTTCGTGGGCAGGGTCTCGTTGATCGCGCTCTGCGCTTGCTCCTGCATCACCGGGTCGAGCGTCGCCTCGATGCGGAGCCCGCCGGTCAGGAGGCTCTTCTCGCGCTCGGCGCGCGTCTCGCCGAGCTTGTCGAACCGGTCGTCGGCGATGATGCTGTCCTGCACCTCTTCGGCCCACGAGTTGCGCGGTCGGAGGTCGGCGGTGGGCAGGATCGACGGCAACGGCTCCAGGAAGGCCGCGTCGGCCTCGGCCTGGGTGATGACGCCCTGCTCGACCATGCGCTCCAGCGCGAACGCGCGCCGTGCCGCGGCACGCTCGGGCTGGAAGAACGGATTGTTGCCCTCGGGGTTCGCGATCACCCCGGCGAGCAGCGCGGCCTGACCGATGGTGATGTCGGCGAGCGGCGTCGGCACGGCGACGCCGTACGGACCCGGGTGGAGGAAGAAGCGCTCGCTCGCGGCCTGCACGCCGTAGGCGCCCTGCCCGAAGTACACGGTGTTGAGGTACTGCTCGAGAATCTCTTCCTTGGGATAGCGCTCGGCGAGCTGGATGGCGATCACGATCTCGCGCAGCTTGCGCTCGATGTCGCGCTCGGGCGACAGCAGGCGGTTCTTCACGAGCTGCTGGGTGATGGTCGAACCGCCCTGCTCGACCTCACCCGACTCGAAGTTCTCTCGTGCAGCGCGCACCAGTCCGTTGACGTCGATGCCCGCGTTCTCCCAGAACGACTCGTCCTCGACCGCGACCACGGCGTCCTGGAGGATCTTCGGCACCTGGTCGAGCGTCACGTACTGGCGGTCCTCGGACCCGATGCGCCCGATGACGTTGCCGGCGGTGTCGACGATCACCGACCGCTGCGCGAGCTGGCGGAAGTCCTCGGCCGCCCGCGATCGCTCGTACTCGCCGGCGCCCGCGACCAACAGGGCACCGGGGACGATGAGTGCCACTGCGAGCGCGGTTGCGACGGTCGCGACTCCTACGAGCGCTACGAACCGTCCCAGCAAGGACGCCTCCATCTGACGGGCCCGTTCCTGCCCGCGACTCCGGTCGGATGTGCGAGTCACTCTATCCCTGGCCTGCGCGCGATCAGTGGTCGCGCCTGCGCGTTTCGCGCGCTGGACTGCTCTCATACCCTTCGAGGAGGACGTTCAAGCAGCCTCGGCGATTACTCGCAGCACCGCCTCGTGGATCATCGGGGGGCCGGCGACGACGTCGCCGGAAGCGAGCCAGGCCGACGGATCGCCGCTCCAGTCGGTGACCACACCACCCGCCTCGCGGACGAGGAGCGCCCCGGCTGCGACGTCCCACGGACCGAGGGCCTGCTCGAAGTAGCCGTCGAAGACCCCCGCAGCCGTCCAGGCGAGGTCGAGCGCGGCAGCGCCGGCGCGCCGCAGGTCCTCGAACGTGCGCAGCGCGCGCTCGAACACCGGGAAGTACTCGTCGAGCCGCTCGCGCTTCTTGCGGAACGGGAACCCCGTCGCGACGATCGACTGGGCGATCGATCGCTCACCGACGCGCAGCACGTCGCCGCCGCGTCGCGTGCCGCCGCCACGACGCGCCGTGTAGGTGTCACCGAGCAACGGTGCGTCGACGACCGCGACGATCGGTTCGCCGTCGGCCACCAGCGCGATCGAGACCCCCACGACCGGGAAGTGGTGGAGGAAGTTCGCGGTGCCGTCGAGCGGGTCGACGAGCCAGCCCAGGCTCGCTCGCTCGCCTCCCTCTTCCTCGCCGACGACCGGGATGTCGGGGAACGCGCCGAGGAGCGCCTCGCGGACGGCGCGCTCGCTCGCGGTGTCGGTGTCGCTCACCCAATCTCCCGGCGCCTTCTCGACGATGTTGCGGGCCGCACCGAACGCGTCGCGCACGATCGCGCCACCACGGTGGGCCGCGTCGATCGCCGCGCCGAGCAGGGCGTCGAGGTCGGAGTCGTTCACGCGGCGACCGCCTCGTCGAGCTCGGCGAGGAGCTCGGGCGTGGCCGCGGCGCGCAGCTGACGTTGCACCGAAGGGTCGGTGATCACGAGCTCGCGACCGGCGACGTCGGTGACGATCGCGCCCGCCTCGCGCGCGATGAGGAGCCCGCCGAGGTAGTCCCACGGCGCGACGGCGTCGGCGAGCTCGACCCAGGCGTCGATCCCGCCGGCGGCGAGATCGCAGAGTCCGAGCGCCACCGACCCCAGCGCCCGGAACTGGCGCCACCCCCAGTGACGCGGCGGGAGCTGCGCGACCGCCACCACGCTGCGGTCGAGGGAGGTCGTGCTCGCCGACTCCAGGCGGGTCCCGTCGCGCCACGCTCCCCCGCCGCGGGTCGCGGTGTTGCGCGTCCCGGTGGCGCCGTTGGTGACGAGCGCGCAGAGGAGCCCGTCCTGGTCGACGGCGCAGAGCGAGATCCCCCAGTACGGGATGCCGCGCGCGCAGTTGGTCGAGCCGTCGACCGGATCGACCACGACCGTGATCGGGGCGCCGGGCGGTCCGCTGCGCCCCGACTCCTCGCTGACGATCGCGACGCCGGCCGGCGCGAGGACGGCGCAGATCGCCTCGTCGGCGACCACGTCGAGCGCGTACTGCCCCGGGCGGTCGGTGCGGGCACGACGCGCCTCACCCCGCAGAGGGGCGAGCGCGTCGAGCTGGGCTGCTGACGCATCGTCGAAGAGCGCGAGGAGCTCGGCGGGATCCATCGACGGCGTCAGCGATCGAGGAGGATGCGCTCGGCGCCGGTGTAGACGTTGGCGCGGTCGTCGCGCAGGAACCCGACCACCGTCTGGTTGAAGCGCTCGGCGGCGGCGACGGCGAGGCTCGACGGTGCCGACACCGCGCACAGGATCGGGATGCCGGCGACCGCCGCCTTCTGCACGATCTCGAAGCTCAGCCGGCCCGACACGACGAGCACCGCGTCGGTGAGTGGGAGGTGCCCTTCCAGGTAGGCGTTGCCGATCACCTTGTCGAGCGCGTTGTGGCGACCGACGTCCTCGCGCAGCACCCGGAGATCGCCGTCGACGCCGAAGACGCCGGCCGCGTGCAGCCCACCGGTCTCGTCGAACAGTCGTTGCGCACCCCGGAGCCGGTCGGGCAGCGTCGCGAGCGTGGACCGCGCGATGCGCGGACCGTCGGCGACGGGCGGGCACCACACCTCGATGTCGTCGAGCGTGGCCGCGCCGCAGAGCCCACAGCTCGAGGACGTCGTGAACGATCGTCGCGTCCCCAGGTCGAGCGGCCCGCGGACGCGCAACGTCACGACGTTGTACTCCTGCACGCCGTCGTCGCCGAGGCAGTAGGCGACCTCGGCGACCTGATCGGGCTCGGTCAGCAGGCCCTCCGAGACGCAGAACCCGACGGCCAGGTCGAAGTCGTTGCCGGGCGTGCGCATCGTCACCGCCAACGGCTCGGGGTGCGCGCCCGGCGGCTGCACCCGGATCTCCATCGGCTCTTCGGTGACGAGTCGATCGGGACGCTCGTGCGCGTCGTCGCCGTCGACGTGCAGCACGCGGACGCGGGTCACGGGAGCGCGCGCCGTGCCCGTGCGCGTCACGTGCGAACGCTCGGCGCGCGTCGGGGTCACGACCCCACGCTACCGGCTGCTCGGGAGCTCGACGCCGAGCGCCGCCGCGTCTTCGCGGGTGTCGACGTCGGCGAACGCCGACGCGTCGACGACGCCGCCCCACTCGTCTTCTGCGGCGGCGTGCACCGACACCGCCGCGAGGAGGGCGGTCATCGCTCGCTCACCCTGCGCGACGAGGTCGCGTGCGGTCGCCAGGGCCGCGACGTCGTAGCGCGCGCACAGGGGCTGCGACCGCCCCTCGACGAGGGGGACCACGCTGGCGTCCGCCGGGTGCCGCGCGAGCCACTCGAGCAGCGCGACGTCGAGTCGGGGGAGGTCGACGGCCAGCACGACGACCCACCGAGATCGGACGCCCATCTCGTCGAGCGCCGCTGCGCCGGCCGCGACGGAAGCCAATGGACCCGACCCGGGTGGCGCTTCGCGCGTCGCAGGCGCGCGGCCGTGGCCCGGCCCGACCTCGAGCACGGGATCGGCCACGGCACCGAGGAGGCGCTCCGTGCGATCGACGAGCCGCTCGCCGTCGACGAGCAACGTCGCCTTGTCGACGCCGAAGCGCCGGCTCGCACCGCCGGTGAGCACCAACCCTGCGACCACGTGGACTCCTTCTCGATGCGTACCTCAGACCCCCGGAGGGGGTCTGAGGTACGCATCAAGGGGTGGTGAGCTCGTAGGCGACGACGACCCAGCGGCCGCCGCGCCACTCGAGCTGCACCTCGTTGCGGGCGACGCCCCCGTCGCGCAGGCGAACCCGCGTCTTCACGAGCGCGACCTGCTTGCCGGCCTCCACCTGCTCCACCGCGACGTCCTCGGCGAGCCCACCGAGCCCGGGCTGCGCCGAGTACGCGTCCTGCTTCGCCGCGACGTAGTCCTTGCGGCGAAGCCCGTCGTGGAGCTCGTCCCCCGACAGCGTCCACAAGGCTTCGAAGTCGAGCCGGTCCCACGCGTCCTCATAGGCGACGGCCACGTCCTCGGGCGGCGGGCCCGGGTCGCGGGCGACCGCGACCACGAGCGCGATCACCAGCGCGAGGACGATGACGGCGATGACGGCCGAGATCATCGCGAGCCGCTAGCCCGATTCGGCCGCGTCGATCTGCGCCGCGAGGTCGAAGTCCTTCTGCGTCAGGCCGCCGGCGTCGTGGGTCGACAGCGCGACCCGCAGCTTGCGGTACCGGATGTCGAGGTCGGGATGGTGGTCGGCCGCCTCGGCGAGCTCGGCGATGCGACCGACGAACGCGATGTTGGCCGGGAACGAGTCGGCCTCGAAGGTCTTGACGATCTCGTCGCCCTTGCGTCCCCACCCGGGGCACGCCGCCAGGGCGCTCTGGATCTCGGCATCTTCCAGTGGGTCGGCCACCCACCCATTGTCGGCGCCCCTGCCGGGGCCCGCCAACCGGGGCCGAGGCGACGAGAACGGACGACGGGCGCGGCCGGCGCGACCCGTAGTCTGGCCTCGTGGATTGTCCGGCGTGCGGTGGGTCCGTTCCCCCGGAGGCCCGCTTCTGCCCGACCTGTGGGCACGCCCTCGTCACCCGGCCCGACGAACGACGGGTCGCCACCCTCCTCTTCGCCGACCTGGTCGGATTCACTGGCATCGCGGAGTCCGCCGATCCCGAGCAGGTCAAGCGACTCGTCGACACCTGCTTCGACGCGCTGTCCGCCGACGTGACGGCCTACGGCGGCCGGGTCGACAAGATCGTCGGCGACGAGATCGTGGCGATCTTCGGCGCTCCGGTCGCCCACGAGGACGATGCCGAGCGCGCGGTGCGCTGCGGGCTCCAGATGCAGCGCACCCTGGCCGACCTCGCCGACCGCCTCGGCGTCACCGTTCGCATGCGTGTGGGCGTCAACACGGGCGAGGTGCTGGTCGGGGCACTGCGCGGCGAGATCACCGCGATGGGCGACGCGGTCAACACCGCCAGCCGGCTCGAGACGATGGCCGAGCCGGGCTGGGTCGTCGTGGGCGCGTCGACGTACGCGGCCACCCAGGAGATCATCACCTACGAGTCGCTCGGCGCCCGTCAGGTGAAGGGACGAGGTGAGCCGGTCGAGGCGTGGCACGCGATGGCCACGCTCGCTCCCCCTGGTCGCCGGCGGCGAGCCCGCACACCGATCGTCGGACGGGATGCCGAGCTCGCGATGCTGCGCGGCGTCCTCGACGCGGCGCAGCTGCGACGGCGCGCGCACTTCGTCGTGGTGTCGGCCGATGCGGGCGTCGGCAAGAGCCGGCTCATCGGCGAGATCGTCCGCGAGGCCGAGGAGTGCCGCGACGCACGCGTCCTGCGCACGCACTGCGTGCCCTATGGCGAAGAGGTCTGGTACCCGATCGCCGAGCTGATCAGGAACTGCTGCTCGATCCTCCCCGACGATCCCCCCACCTCCGTGCGCGAGGCCGTCGTGCGCGCGATCGGCGCGAGCGACCACCCGGCCGACGAGACCGAGGTCGAGCGCACCACGCGAGGCCTCCTCTACCTCCTCGGGCACCCCGAGGCGATGACCGACGTCGAGCCCGCCCGCGCCCGTGAGGACGCGGCGCTGGCGACCCAGCAGCTGCTGAGCGCGATCGCGCGATCGCAACCGCTCGTCGTCGCGGTCGCCGACCTGCACTGGGCCGACGACGTCGTCCTCGAGGTGCTCGAGCGCATCGTCGAGGGGATGCGCGCGCTCCCCTTCACCCTGCTCGCCTCGGCTCGTCCCGAGCTCCTGGAGCGTTGGACTCCGTCCCGGGGGCGCCACAACTTCACGCTGCTCAACCTCGACCCCCTCGACGACGACGCGGTGGCAGCACTGGCGAGCGAGCTGCTCGGTTCCGACGTCGATCCCAAGCTGGTCACGCTCCTGCGAGACCGATCCGGCGGGAACCCGTTCTTCGTCGAGGAGCTCGCCGCGCTGCTCCGTGAGAGCGGGCCCGACGCGGCCCCGACCATCCTGAAGGCGGGCAAGCTCCCCGCGACGCTGCGCGGCCTCGTCGCCGCGCGGCTCGACGCGCTCGGCCCGGCCGAGCGCGCCGTGCTCGAGGACTGCGCGGTGGTCGGCGCTTCCGGCAGCGTCGACTCCGTCCGGGTGCTCGTCGACGCGCGCGGCGACACGATCGACGTGCGCGAGGCGCTTCTCGCGCTCGACGGGCGGGAGCTGATCGCCCTCGACGACGACGAGTTCCACTTCCCGTCCGAGGTCGTGCGCACGGTCGCCTACGGCACGCTCGCCAAGGCCGAGCGGGCCCGGCGCCACGCGACGCTCGCCGAGTGGCTCGGCGCGGAGTCCGACGGCGCCTACGCGGAACGGGCCGCGTACCACTACGGCACCGTGGCCGAGCTCGTCGCCGAGCTCGGGCCCGTGCAGGGGGTCCCGGTCGGGTTCACCGACCGCGCGCTCGAGGTGCTCCTGCAAGCCGCGAGCCGGGCCAACGCGGCCGAGCTCTGGCGCAGCGCCGCCCGTCTCTACGACCAATGCTTCCGCATGCTGCCCTCCGACGTCGACGACGAGCTGCGGTGGCAGGTGCAGCTCGGCAGGGCGCAGGCCCATGCCGAGTACCGCGACCTCGCGGCGGCCGCGGCCGACATCGACGACGTCCTCGAGGAGGCACCGCCCGAGTCGCACTATCGGGCCCGGGCGCTCACGGTGCTGGCCGAGGTCAAGCAGATGGAGGGCGACTACCCGGCGTCGTTCGCGACCGTCGACGAGGCGCTCGACCTCTGGCGCACGATCGGCGACGAGCACGGCCTCGCGACCGCCCTGCGGGCCCGGGGACGCACGTTCATGTTCACCGGCGACCTGCAGCGCGCGGGCGACGACTTCGGTGAGGCGCTCGCGGTGTACCGCCGGCTCGGCGACCGACGGGGCGAGGCGTGGGCGCTCGGCAACCTCGCGACGACCGCGTTCTTCCAGGGCGAGTCCGACCGGGCCGACGAGCACCTCCAGGCGGCGATGGCCACCTTCGACGACCTCGGCGACTGGGGTGGGCGCTCGTTCGCGTCCGCCCTGCTCGCCTGGGTCCGGTTCATGCAGGGGCGACTCGACGAGGCCGAGAAGCTGGCGCTCGAGCAGCTGCCCGAGTCGGAGGCCCGTGGCGATCGCTACGTCGCGGGGCTGCTCGAGATGCTCCTCGGCAACGTCGCGCTCTGGCGCGGCGACGCGTCGCAGGCGTTCGAGCGCGCCCGCCAGGCAGTGGGTCGCTTCCGAGCACTCGGCGATCCGTGGGCGATCGGGCAGGCGACCGGCATCGAAGTGCGCGCTCAGGCCGCGTGCGGCGAGATCGAGAGCGCGATCGACCGGCTGAACGCCGGCGAGGCGATCGGCATGGCCGGGCTCCCCATCGACATCCTGCGAGTGCACGTGCTCGTGCACGTCGGTGATCCCGAGGCGCTGCCCAGCGCGTTGCACGTCGCCGGACGCGAAGGGCTCGACGACCGCACGCTCGGCACCGAGGCCGTGCGGGCGCTCGGGCTCGCACTGCTCCAGGCCGGCCGGGTCGACGAAGCCGTGTCGCACCTGAGTCGGCTCGACCGCGGCGGGAAGGCGGGCTTCGCCGACGCCGCCGCGCTGGCGCTCGCGCTGGTCGCCGCGGGTCGGCTCGAGGAGGTCGACGAGCTCGTCGCGCGCTCGCTCGACAACGGCACCTACCTCGATCGGTTCCAGCTCGGGCTCGCCGAGGCGTTCGCGCACGTCCAGCGACGCGACCCGACGGCCGCGGCGTCCTTCGATGCGCTGGTCGCCACGATCGACGCCACGGAGTCACGCCTCGACCAGGCGATCGTGCAGCTCGCACGGTTCCACGCGTGGCGCGCCCTCGAGCGGGACGACACGGCCGACGCCGAGCGCGAGGCCAACGCGCGGATGGAGGCGATCGGCGCAGCGCTCTCGGGCTGGAGCACGGTGTTCGCGCTCGCGGCCGGCACCGCACCCCGCTGATCGGGACCGCGGCCTCCCAACCGACCCGATCAGCCTGCGCCGCGCCCGATGGCGTCGAGCACCCGCGCGCAGGCGAGGCCGTCGGCGAAGGTCGGGATGCCCGCCGGAGCGATGCCCTCCTCGACGGCGTCGCGCACGACCTCGGCCCACCGCTGCATCGGCACGAGGTGGGGATCACCCGCCGACGGGGGGCGATCGTGCTCGTCCCGCTCGGATCCCCGGCGGACGACGATGCGCGCGTCGGCGACGCACTCCAGCACGCCCTCCGTTCCGAGCACGACGATGCGGGGCGCGACATTGACGGCCGCCGCGAACGACGTGTCGATCGTGACCGACACGCCGGTCGAGGTGCGCAGCCAGGCGCTGAAGCCGTCCTCCACGTCGCAGCGACGGGGGGTGCCGTCGGCGTCGGGCCGCTCCGTCACGACGGTGCGTGGCAGCCCGTGCGCGTCCTCGATCTCGCCGAACGTCCACCGGAGCATGTCGACCGCGTGTGATCCCCAGGCGCCGATCCAGCCGCCTCCGCTCGCGCGATCGAACAGCCAGCCGTGCGGGCGCAGGGGCGCCACCGAGCCCGAGCTGTAGTGCGTCCAGCTGACGTGCTGCGGGGTCCCGACCGCACCCTCGCCGACGAGCCGGCGGACCTCGGCCCGGACCGGGTCGTGACGGAACTCGAAGTTGACGAGGTGCAGGCACTCGGCCGCGTCCGCGGCCGCGAGCAGCGTCTCGGCCTCGAGCGCGTCGAGCCCGAACGGCTTGTCGCAGAGCACCGCGACGCCGTTCACCAGCGCGCGCCGGACGTGTGGCGCGTGCAGGAACGGGGGCGAGTGCACGCTCAGGAGGTCGATGTCGTTGCGGTCGCACAGGCCGGCCACGCCGGCGTCGTCCCGCGCCGACACGACGTCGAGGACCTTGCAGCCCGGCGTGGACTCGAAGACGGGGGCGACGACGCGTGCGCCGAAGCCCGTCCCGACGACCCCGACCCGCACCGTCACGGCAGCGCCCTCACTCGCCCACCGTTGCCTGCGGATCGGGGTCGGCGCCACCCACGCCGAGGTGCAGACGGGCGAGGAACCAGTGACCGATCGGCCCGATCGCGAACGCGAAGAGCAGCGTGCCGACGCCGACGTCCCCACCGAGCGCCCATCCGATGCCGAGCGCCAGGAGCTCGAGCAGCGTGCGGACGAGCCAGAGCGGGTGGCCCTTCGCCGCGATGCCGGTCATCAGGCCGTCACGCGGTCCGGGCCCGAGGCCCGCGCCGATGTACAGCGCCATCCCGAACGCGGTGACGACGATGCCGGCGAGCAGCATCACCCACCGCAGCGCGTCCTCGGTCGGGACGGGGATCAGGTGCAGCCCCGCGTCGGTCACCCACCCGACGGTCAGCGTGTTGACGATCGTCCCGAGCCCCATCCGCTGCCCGAGCGGGATCCAGATGAGGAGGATCAGCAGGCCCAGCAGCACGACGACCGCACCGAACGAGAGGCCGGTGACGTCGGAGAGGCCCTGGTGGAGCACGTCGTACGGGCTCACCCCGAGCTCGGCCTGGAGCGTGAGCGCGATGCCGAAGCCCAGGATGACGACGCCCGCGAGGAGGCGGGGCAGGCGGCGGCGCAGCTCGACGAGGCTCGGGAACGTCAGGACCTCGAGCTCGTCCGGCGTCATGAGGAAGCGCTCACGTGCACCGACCCGCGCGACTTCTCAACCGCGGAGCGCGACGGTGAGCTCGATCTCGACCGGTCCACCCCGCGGCAGCGCGGCGACGCCGATCGCCGAGCGCGAGTGGCGACCGGCGTCGCCGAACACGTCGGTGAGCACCTTGCTGGCGCCGTCGCCGACCGTCGGCTGCGCGGTGAACGAGTCGTCGCACGCGACGAATACGGTCATCGTCAGCGTCCGCTCGATCGCGTCGAGCGAGCCGAGCTCGGCCCGCAGGAGCGACAGCGCGTTCTGCGCGCACAGCGCGGCGCACTCGACGCCCTCCTCGACCGTGACGTCGCGCCCCACGATGCCGGTGGCGCGCAGCTCGCCCGCCGCGTTGCGAGGGAGGCACCCGGACGTGCGTGCGGTGCCACCGTGGACGACGACCGGGTCGAGCGGATCATGGGGCGGGAACGGCCCCGGCAGCTTCCACCCGAGCTCGGTCAGTCGTGCCTCGAACATCTCGCCGAACCTATCCGCGGGCCCGTGCGGCCGGTGCGCTGTTTCGCGACGGCGGTAGCGTCACGACACCGACGGGACCGCTCGACGAGGAACGTGGTCAGAGGAAGGTGGGCGCACCGATGCGGATCGGGTTCGTGGGACTCGGCGCGATGGGGCTGCCGATGACGCGCCACCTCGTGGAGGCGGGTCACGACGTGACCGTCGCATCCCGCAGTCGGGAGCCGATCGCCCGCGCCGTCGACTTCGGAGCGACCGAAGGCGACGGACCGCGGGGCGTCGCCGAGGCGAGCGAGATCGTGATCCTGTGCGTGCCGAGCTCGCCCGACGTCGTCGAGGTCGTGGACGCGATGCTGCCGGCGCTCGACGGGAAGATCGCGATCGACACGTCGACCATCGATCCCCAGGTCGAGCGCGCGCAGCACGAGCGGGTGACTGCCGCGGGCGGCCGCTATCTCGAGGCTCCGCTCTCGGGCGGCACCGCGGGCGCCGAGGCCGGCACGCTCACGCTGATGGTCGGTGGCGACCAGGTGGTGTTGGATGCAGCGCGTCCGGCGCTCGACGCGTTCGCCGGCCTCGTCGTCCACGTCGGCGGGCCGGGGATGGGGCAGACCGTGAAGCTGTGCAACCAGGTCATCTACGCGGCGCAGATGCTGGCGACCGCCGAGGCAACGGTGATGGCGGCCCGCGCCGGCGTGGAGATGGAGCATCTGTACGAGGTGCTCACCCACGCGACCGGTGACTGCGTCGCGGTGCGCACACGCCTCCCCGCCGAGGGCGTGGTGCCCGACAGCCCCGCGTCCAACGACTGGAAGCCTGGCTTCATGACCGACCTGATGGCCAAGGACCTCGACCTGGCGATCGACCACGCCTCGTCCGCGGGGACGCCGCTGTTCACGGCCGGGCTCGCGCGTCAGGTCCTCGGTGCGGCGAGCGCGGCGGGGTACGGCCGAGAGGACTTCTCGTCGCTGACGAAGGTGCTGCGCGCGCTCGCCGGGGAGTAGGAGCTCCGGGGGCGGGACTCGAACCCGCAAGCATACGGCTTAACAGGCCGTCGTTCTGCCAATTGAACTACCCCGGAATCGCTTCTGACGATAGCAGGGCACGCATCGCGCCCATGATGAGCCGATGGGTTCGCGAACACGAGATCGAGACGTAGCAGCACCCGTTCTCATGCTTCGTCTTGCTGATGCCGGGGTTGGCGCTTGGTCGATGAGCCTTGCCGAATTGCGTGAGCGGTATCGCAGTCACTTCGGACCAGAAGGTCTGGGCGGCGTCGAGATCGAGGCCCTCGTGCAGATACACGCGCACTCGGAGTCGCGACTCATCGAAGTCGAAGAATCGACGCAACCACGCGCAGAAGAAGGCGATCATCCGAGCGTCCGTGTTCGCGAACATGACTGAATGGTCTGCCTTGGCGCCCTCGCCTGCGTACAGCGCAACTCCCGCCACGAAGAAAGCCTCCTCGCTCATCACACCGATTCGTTCGGCGCCCAAGAGATCACATTCGGCGATCTCCCTGAGACGCCGCTCCTTCCAAGGATGGAACCGCGCGTGCGGCCCGTACCGGCGCTTGGACGGGGTGAAGGGGACGTCGCGGACCCAGAGGGACACGGACGACTTCGACACTCCGAGCTCGTCGGCGATCTGTTGGAGCGTGCGGCCAGCCGCGCGCAGGCGCTTCGCCTCCTGTTGCTCTCGGACCTTGCCGCGGTAGCCCACGAGTTCGACGCTATGGAGGGGGTGTGACACCATCGTCGGCATGAAGCTGCGTCTGGGTCTCATCGTCGGGTTCGCCGCGGGCTACTACCTCGGTGCTCGTGCAGGACGAGAGCGCTACGAGCAGCTGCGCGGGCTCGTCGCGCACACCCCGCTCGCAAAGGTGCAGGCGGCCTACGAGCTGGGGCTCGAGCGGCTGCGCGAGCGCACGACTGCGCCCCCCGACGCGGTCGTGCCCCCGTCGCCGAACTGACGCCGGCGGCGAACCGACGATGGGTGAGCTGTCGCAGGTCGCACCTGAGCTCGTCGAGATGGCCCACCGGATCGTGTGGGCGACGGTCGCCACGGTGGGTCCTGACGACCGACCCCGCAGCCGCATCCTGCATCCGTTGTGGCAGTGGGACGGCACCGAGGTGGTCGGCTGGGTCGGCACCGCACCGACTCCCGTCAAGCGCGCGCACCTCGAGCACTCACCGTTCGCGTCGGTCACGTACTGGGCACCGACCCACGACACGTGCACGGCCGAGTGCCGGGCCGAGCTCGACCTCGACCTGGAGCGGCGCGAGTGGCTCTGGCAGGCGTTGAAGGACGCGCCCGAGCCGGTCGGCTACGACCCCGCGATCATCCCCGCCTGGAAGGGCGGGCCGACGAGCGACGAGTTCGCGGTGCTGCGCCTCGACCCGTGGCGCCTCCGCGTCATGCCCGGCACCGCACTCCTGACCGGCGACGCCAGCGGCATCCTGACGTGGTCGGCCGAGGGAGAAGCCTCCTGAGGCCGAGGGTCATGCGACGACACCCCGTGCGCCCACCACACGAGCGCGGCGCCGGGACCATGAGGCACGGGTGAACCGGCGCCGAGTCACCTTCGGCGAGGCGATGACGCTGGCGCGGAGGTTCGTGTGGGATCGCGAGCAGCGCGACCGAACAAGCCGCGCCAACGACTACCCCACGGACGTCGTCACCGCTGCCTTCTACGGTCTCTCCTGGTGGATCGTCAGTGTGCCCGAGTCGGAGTACCGGCGACAGGAGCTGCAAGCGATCGATGGTGACGTTCGCCGTGAGCTCGGATTGCCCGACCCGTCCTCTGACCCGGATGCCCGCGGCGATGTTCCTTGACGGTCGCGCCGACCGAATCGACCGGGAGACGGCACGGTACGCCTGACCAGCCGGGCGAGCTGCGCAGCTCCGGCATCAGCACCCGTGCGCCTCGTCGTGCTGGCTCCCCGCAGGTCAGTGCTGCTTCGGCGCCGCGATCCCCTCGGAGATCGCCAGCACGCCGACGAGGATCGCGGCAAGCGAGTCTGCCCACCACCATCCGAGCGTCGCGTTGAGGACGAGCGCGAGCAGGATGGCGACCGCCAGCGTCCCGTCGAGGAACGTCACGCGGGCCTCGTGCACGAGTGGATGATCGTCGATCGCCCGGCTGGTACGGAGCTTCGCCACTGCGAGGCCGAACATCACGCACGCGGTGACCGCGAGGTACGCGATGCCCCAGGGCGAGTCGTCGGGGCGATGCTCGATGACGAGGTTCCGCACCCCGGCGGCGATCAAGACGGCTGCGAGCACGAAGAAGGCCAGTGCCACCAGACGCAGCGCGCGGCGCGTCCTGGCGGGCTCCGGCGCGCTCCGGAGATGCCAGATGACCACCGACGAGGCGAAGATCTCTGCGACGGAGTCGAGGCCGAACGCGATGAGCGCCAGCGATCCCGACGCGATCCCGAGGCCGATCGTCACGAACACCTCGCCCACGTTCCAGACGATGGTCGCGGCCTCGAGTCGGCGAGCCCGTCGCTGGCCGGCGGCCACCGCAGGCCCACCGTCACGACGGAGCGATCGATCCGGCACCACCGCCTCACCGTAGTGATCGCCCTGGACGTTCCACCGCCGAGACGGCGAGCGCGCTGCGAGTGGGGCCGGCAGGGATCGAACCTGCGACCTAAGGATTATGAGTCCCCTGCTCTGACCACTGAGCTACGGCCCCGGCGCATGGTAGGCATGGCCGCTCGGAGGCGGTTCGGCCCATCCGCGGCGCGGGCACCGTCGTAGTACCGGACGTCCCCGTCGATCGGAGGCTCCATGACCAGGATGACCAGAACGTTCGCCCGACTCGCGCTCGCCGTAGCCCTCGCCGCCGGCGCGGGGCTCGCAACCGGCACGGCGGCGCTCGCCGATGCACCGAGCGAGCGCGCCGCGAGCGTCGTCGACGGCAAGAAGAAGCAGAAGAAGCCCACGATCAAGGTCGCCAAGACCGACCTCGGGCGCATCCTCGTGACGACCAAGGGCAACACGCTGTACGTGTTCGATCCCGACGGCACCGACACCGTCGCGCCGAAGTGCGTCGACGCGTGCGCCGACGCCTGGCCCGCCTACGCGCCCGACCGCAAGCCGAAGGTCGGCAAGGGCCTCGACCAGTCGCTCGCGGGGATCGGCGGTGGTGGCCAGGCCACCTACAACAGCCGACTGCTCTACGAGTTCAGCGGCGACGCCGAGCCCGGCGACACCGCGGGCCAGGGCGTGGGCGGCGTGTGGCACGTCGTCGGCGCCGACGGCGAGCCGATCACCAGCTGACCACTCCCCTTTGGAGGTCGTAGGCGCCCGATTCGGACGCCGACGATCTCCAAGCGGGTCGGTCAGGCCTCTTCGAGGTAGTCGCGCAGGCGCTGCGAGCGCGTCGGGTGACGCAGCTTCGCCAGCGTCTTCGACTCGATCTGGCGGATGCGCTCGCGGGTGACGCCGAACTCGCGGCCGACTTCCTCGAGCGTGCGCACCTGACCGTCGTCGAGGCCGAACCGCAGCCGCATCACCTGCTGCTCGCGGGGGGTGAGCTCGAGCAGGGCGCGCTCGATCTCGTCCTTCAGTCGCTCGCGCTCGGCGGCGAAGTCGGGCGACACCGCGCTCTCGTCGGGGACGAAGTCGCCGAGCGAGCTGTCGTCCTCCTCGCCGACGGGGGTCTCGAGCGACAGGGGCTCCTGGGAGATGCGCTGGATCTCCCGCACCTTGTCGGGCGTCAGGTCGACCTTGCGTGCGACCTCCTCCACGGTCGGCTCTCGGCCGAGCTCCTGGAGCATCTGGCGCTGCACCCGCAGCACCTTGTTCATGGTCTCGACCATGTGCACCGGGATGCGGATCGTGCGCGCCTGGTCGGCGATCGCGCGGGTGATGGCCTGGCGGATCCACCACGTCGCGTAGGTCGAGAACTTGAACCCCTTCGTGTAGTCGAACTTCTCGACCGCACGGATCAGACCGAGGTTGCCTTCCTGCACGAGGTCGAGCAGCGCCATCCCGCGCCCGACGTAGCGCTTGGCGATCGACACCACGAGGCGCAGGTTGGCGTTGGTGAGCTGCTGCTTGGCGAGCTCGCCGTCGACGAGGGCGCGGATGTCGGTGACCCGGGCGTAGGTGTCGGACGACGCGTCGAGCTTCGCGGCGATCTGATCGGCGAGGACGATGATCTGGTGGAAGTTCTCGTCGGTCTTGGTCGCGTTGCGGGGCCCGCCCGCCGCGGCCTCGACGGGCTTGGGCAAGAGCTTGGTGAGCTCGGCCTCGAGCAGGCTGTCGATCTGGTCGACCTCGCCCGCCGGCCCGGGGTCGAGGTGGCCGCTCGCGCGGACCAGGTGGCCGAGCTCGAGGGCGCGCTGGAGCGCGCTGCGAGTCGACTGGCGCTTCGCGAAGTCGGGGTTGTCGTCGACGACCTCTTCGTCGTCGGGGCTCGTCGCCGCATAGGCGTGCGCGCCCCCTTCGATGCGGCGCGCGAGCGCCTTCTCCTCGTCGGCGGTCAGCAGCCGGACCTTGCCGATCTCCTTGAGGTACATGCGCACCGGGTCGAACGAGCCGCCTTCGCCACGGTCGCGCCCCGCTTCGAGCGCGTCGTCGAGGCGCTCGGCGGCCGTGCGGCGCGCCCGCGGACGGGCCGGCGCGGCACGCAACGAGTCCTCGTGGGTGAGCTCCTCGGTGACCTCGTCGACCCACTCGACACCTCGCGCCCGGAGCTGCTCCTGGAGCGCGAGGAGCTCCGCGGTCTCGGGCTCGAAGCCGGGGAACGCGTCGAAGACCTGCGCCGAGGTGACGACGCCGTCGTTCGACCTCGCGACGAGCGCGTCGATCGCAGCATCGTCGATCACGTGCTGACTCGCGACGCCGGATCCGGTCACGTCGGCTGCTCCACCACCTCTGCGTCCACGAGCACCCCCTCCGCAGACGCGGGGGCCGGTCGGGCCTCGTGGACGATCCACCCTACCAACTGCCTCGCGGCGTCCCGGGCGTCATCCCACTCCCCGATCTCGCGCGCGTGCGCGAGCACGTCGACCTGGGCCTTGACCGCACTCGCATCCGCGTCGTCGTCGCGAAGCATGCGCGCGAGCAGCCGCTTGGCGACCGGCTCGACCGTGTACGCGATGAGGCGCGCCGCCTGCGTCTCGGGCTCGGCGTCGGCCCGGGGCTCTTCGACGGCGAGCCGCTCGAGCAGCCGGCGCGCGGGCCCCTCGGCGGTGTCGATCGCGTCGTGCACGTTCTCGGTCTCGATCAGCACGCGGTACGCGTCGCGAGCGATCGGGTCGAGGAAGAGCGACTCGTTGAGCCAGTCGCTGACGAGCGCGGGCTCGTGGATCGCCCACAGGAGCACGTCGGCCTCGCGCCGCGCCACCTGCACGGGCGGCGGGCTTCCGTAGTCGTCGGGCTCCGGAGGCGGCGGCTCGTCACCGCGGCGCGCGGGCGCGCGGCTCGGATCGGGCGCACCGCCGCGCGCGATCTGCGCCCGGACGCTGTCGGCCGCCAGGTCGAGGCGCTCCGCGAGCTGGACCGCGTACTGGTCGCGGACGAGGTCGCTCGGGTGCTCGGCGACGATCGCCGACGCCGCGGCCGCGGCGCGGGCCCGACCCTCGATCGTCGACAGGTCGGCCGCGTCGAGCACGCGCCCGACGCGGAACTGGAGGAAGGGCTCGGCGCGCTCGATCGAGGCCGGGAGCCGCTCCTTGTCGTCGCGCCAGAGGTCGCCCGGGTCCTTGCCGGCCGGCAGGTCGGCGACCCGCACCTCGAGGTCGAGCTCGGACTCCCACCGGTACCAGCGCTCGGCCGCGCCCTGCCCGGCGCTGTCGGCGTCGTACGCGAGGACCACCCGCCGGGCGAGGTTCTTGAGGGTCTTCGCGTGCTCGTCGGCGAGCGCGGTGCCGCAGGTCGCCACCGCGTTGGGGCAGCCCGCGAGCGCGTAGGCCATCACGTCGGTGTACCCCTCGCAGATGATGACCTCCTTGCGGGCCACGATCTCCGCCTTCGCCCAGTTGAGGCCGTAGAGCAGGCGGCTCTTCTGGTAGATCGGCGTCTCGGGCGAGTTCTTGTACTTGGGTCCCTGGTCGTCGAGCGATCGCCCGCCGAAGCCGACCGCGTCACCCCGAGCGTCGTAGATCGGGAAGATGAGCCGGGCCCGGAACTGGTCCTGGAGCCGGTTCGCCTTGTTGACGAACGCGAGGCCGGCCTCGGTCAGGTCCTCGCGGGAGAACTTCTCGCGCTGGAGGTGCTTGGCGAGCGCGTCCCAGTCGTCGGGTGCCCACCCGAGGACGAACCGGCGCGCCGCGTCACCATCGAAGCCGCGGCCACGGAGATAGCGGCGCGCGGTGCCGCCCTCGGGCGACTCGAGGAGGAGCTCGTGGTAGTACGCGCCGGCCGCGGCCACCGCTTCGACGAGCCGATCGCGGCGCGACCGGTCGCGGTTGCGGGTGCGATCGTCGTAGCGGAGCGTGACTCCCGCGCGCTTGGCGAGCTCCTCGACCGCGTCGACGAAGTCGAGCCCTTCCGTCTCGCGCACCCAGGTGATCGCGTCGCCCGATCGCTGGCAGCCGAAGCAGTGCCAGAAACCCATCTGCGGGTTGACCCCGAATGACGGCGACTTCTCCTGGTGGAACGGGCAGAGGCCGACGAAGCGCTGGCCGACGCGTCGGAGCGCCACCTTCTCGCCGACGAGCGCCACCAGGTCGGTCTGATCCCGGACCCGGGCGATGTCCTCGTCGACGATGCCCACGCGCCGAGACTACGGCGTGGGCCCGGGCGTGGCGCCCACCGACCTCGCGCTCAGACCCCGCGGGGGAGGTCGTCGGGGCGCCAGCCGAGGAGCTCGACCCCCAGGCCCAGCGCGAAGCGGTCGGTCATGCCGCTCACGTAGCGCACCGCGAGCGCGGCGGCCTCGGGCGACCCGGCCTCGACCCGGGTCGCCGCCGGGCCACCGGCGTCGGGCAGTCGAGCGGGCGAGTCCGCGAAGTGCTCGACCAACCCGCGCAGGAGCCGGATGACCCGCTCGGCCTGACGACGCGAGGCAGGGCGCAGGTAGATGCGCTCGAAGTTGAAGTCGCGGAAGGCCTGGAGCGCCCCGGCCGCGGGCTCGGTCATGCCGACGTGCCCGGTGCGCTCGATCGCCTCGAGCACCGCGAGGACGAACGTGCCGATCTGCTCGCTGCGGCGGGCGCCGACGACCTCGGCGACCGCCGGCGGCAGGTCGCCCGGCACCAGGATGCCGGCGCGGACCGCGTCCTCGAAGTCGTGGCACACGTACGCGATGCGGTCGGCCCACGCCACCACCTCGCCCTCGGGGGTGGCCGGCGGCGGGCGCCGCCACGAGTGGTTGCGCACACCGTCGAGCGTCTCGGCGCACAGGTTGAGCTCGGCGAGCGTGACGTCGGCACCGTAGACCGCGTGGTCGTAGCCGGTCGCGGGGAGGTACGGGGAGAACGCCTCCTCGGACGCGTGCCCCGCAGGGCCGTGCCCGCAGTCGTGTGCGAGCGCGATCGCCTCGGTGAGCGCGACGTTGAGCTCGGCGGCGCGGGCGATGCCGACCGCGACCTGCGCGACCTCGACGGCGTGCGTCAGACGGGTGCGGAGATGGTCGTCTTCGGGGGCGACGAACACCTGGCACTTGCCCGCGAGACGTCGCCACGGGCGTGAGTGCTTGATGCGGTCGAGGTCGCGCTCGAAGCACAGGCGATAGGGATCGGGCTCCTCGGGCCGAGCGCGCGTGCCCGCGCCGACGGCCCGGGTGGCACCCGGTGCGAGCGTCTCGTCGAGCTCGGCCTCGCGCTCCTCGCGGCGGCGCACTCCGCCACCGACGTAGGCGTCGGCCCCGGCGTGGGCCCGGCTCACCTCGAGCGCCGTGCCCGGGTCGCGCGCCGTGCCCGCATCGCTGCCGGTGTCGCCGGGGTGGGTCTCGAGGGCCATGGGTCGAGGGTACCGACCGGGTGTGACAGGCCTCAGCCGGCCCAGTCGTCGGGCCGCGGCGCTCGGTACAGCTCGTCGCGGACCAGCTCGCGGAACCCGGCGAGGCCCGCCTGCTCGACGAGGGGCTCCACCTGGCTGGCCTGGGCCCGCAGCGCGGCGACCTTGCGGTCGACGAGCTCGTCGTCGGCGACGAAGCAGACGGCGAGCTCCTCCGGTTCGGTCGCGGCCGGGGCGAGCGCGTCGTCCATCATCACGCCGCCCATGGGCACCGCCGCCTCCCAGCGGGCGACCTTCTCGGGCGTGTTCGCGGAGTAGAGCAGCCGCGGTGTCGCCGCGGCCGCGGAGCAGGCCAGCGTCGTCCAGCGGCCGACCGCGATGTGGTCGTCGTGGTACGTCCCGCCGTCGGGACCGAACGTCAGCACCGCGTCGGGGCCGACCTCGTCGATCAGGTCGCGCAACCGGGCAGAAGGCTCGGCGGGCGCGAGGTCGGCACAGCTGCCGTCGGGGTACCCGAGCCAGTGGTGCTCGTCGACACCGAGGATGCGCAGGCTCGCCTCCATCTCGGCGCGCCGGATGCCGATGCGCTCCTCGACGCTGCGCTCGTCGTCATCGGGGAACCCCAGCTCGCCGTAGGTCGCGGTCACGCACACGACCCGACGGCCCGCGTCGGACGCGATCGCCATGAGCGCGCCGGCGAGGTAGGCCTCGTCGTCGGGATGCGCGAACGCGACGAGCAGCGATCCGAGATCGCCCGAGGTGGGATCCGCCGTCATCCGCCCCCGATCGTAGGAGCGGCCGCGGCGGTCGGGGGCGCTACGTTGCCTTCGGTGCCCGAGCTCCCGGCTCACGAGGCCGACGCCCTCGACGAGCGAGCGTTCGGTGCGGTCGACGAGCAGCACGACCCGTCCTACCTGGTGGCGACGATGGAGGCCGTGGCGGGCTGGCCGGCCGTGCGCCGGCTGCGGGCCTGGGAGCAGGAGCAGCTCGCACTGGGGCCGGGCGACCGGGTGCTCGACGTCGGGTGTGGGCTCGGCGACGTCGCCCGGGCGTGCGCGGCGCTCGTCGCCCCGGGTGGGCACGTGGTCGGCCTCGACCCGAGCGCCACGATGCTGGCGGTGGCCCGGGCTCGCGCCGAAGGCGACCTCGTGCGGGTGACGTTCCGGGTCGGTGATGCGCTCGCGATCGATGCGCCCGACTCGACCTTCGACGCGTGCCGGGCCGAGCGCACCCTCCAGTGGGTGGCGGATCCGCAGCGCGCGGTGCGCGAGCTGGCGCGCGTGCTGCGGCCCAGCGGACGCCTCTGCCTCACCGACACCGACTGGACGACGTTCCGCGCCGACCTGGGATCGCCCGCGGCCGCGGTCGACCTGCAGGAGGCGATGGTCGCGTTCCGCGGCGACGGCGCGTCCGCCGGCGCGCGCCTGGTCGAGTGGTGCGACGGCGCGGGTGCGGCCATCGCGGCGCAGACGTCGGCGACGCACACATGGACGGAGTGGGACCCCGACCGCGAGCCGGGGCCGCCCGGCCTGTTCCCCCTGCGAGACGTCCTCGCCGCGCCGGCGGTCGTCGCGCACCTGGGAACCGAGCGCGCGTCGCGCCTGCTCACCGCCACGGAGGACGCGGCGCGCGCGGGTCACCTCGAGCTGTCGGTGACCATGACCGCCGTCGCGGCCCGTCGTCCCTGACGCGCGTCGCTCGACCCGCCTCTCGACGGTGAGCGACGCAACCGATCAGGCGGTCGTGGCCGGGCCGGTGTCGCCGAGGGCGGCGTGGGCGGCAGCGAGGCGCGCGAGCGGCACCCGGTACGGCGAGCACGACACGTAGTCGAGACCGACCTGGTGGCAGAACGCGACCGACGCCGGGTCGCCACCGTGCTCGCCGCAGATGCCCAGCTTCAGGTCGCCGCGCACCGCGCGTCCCTTGTCGACCGCGATCCGGACGAGCTCACCGACGCCGCGGGCGTCGAGCGTCTCGAACGGGTTCGCGTCGAGCAGCTTCTGCTCGAGGTACTCGGACATGAAGCGACCCTCGACGTCGTCGCGGGAGAACCCGAACGTCATCTGGGTGAGGTCGTTGGTGCCGAACGAGAAGAACTCGGAGTGCTCGGCGATCTCGTCGGCGAGGAGCGCGGCTCGGGGGGTCTCGACCATCGTCCCGACCAGGTAGTCGAGCCCGCCGACCGACTCGGCGGCCCCGGCGCGCTCGGCCGCGACCTCGCGCACCCAGCTCACGGCGAGCGCGAGCTCGGGACCCGACACCGACAGCGGGATCATCACCTCGACCTTCGGCGTGCCACCCGCCCCCTTGCGCTGGATGACGGCGTCGAACAGCGCGCGCACCTGGGTGCGGTAGAGGTCGGGCTTGAGCACGCCGAGGCGAACGCCGCGGGTGCCGAGCATCGGGTTCGCCTCGCGCCAGTGCTGCGCCGCGTGCAGCAGGGCTCGCGCCTTCTCGTCGAGCTCGCCCTTGGCCTCCCGCACCAACAGCTCCTCGATGTCGGGGAGGAACTCGTGGAGCGGCGGGTCGAGGAGCCGGATCGTGACGGGCAGGCCGTCCATCGCCTCGAGGATCCCGATGTAGTCGGTGCGCTGGAGCGTCTCGAGCTCGTCGAGCGCGGCCTTCTCCTCGGCAGGGTCGGCCGCGAGGATGAAGCGCTGGACGATCGGGAGCCGGTCGCCCAGGAACATGTGCTCGGTGCGGCACAAGCCGATCCCCTCCGCACCGAAGCGGCGCGCGACCTGGGCGTCGTGGGGGAGGTCGGCGTTGGTGCGCACGCCGAGCGTGCGCAGCTCGTCGGCCCAGCCGAGGACGGTCTCGAACGGCCCGGTCGGCTCGGGCGTGATCACCGCGACCGCGCCGAGCACGATCTCGCCGGTCGTGCCGTTGATCGAGATGACGTCGCCCTCGCGCACGACGGTGTCGCCGACCGTGTACTGCTTCGCCTGCACGTCGATGTCGAGGTCGGCCGCACCGCACACCGCCGGCGTGCCCATGCCCCGTGCGACCACCGCGGCGTGGCTCACCAGCCCACCGCGCGACGTGAGGATCCCCTCGGCCGCGATCATGCCGTGCAGGTCGTCGGGCGAGGTCTCGGGGCGCACCAGGATGATCTGCTCGCCGCGCGCCGCCCACTCGTCGGCGTCGTCAGCGGTGAACACGGCCTTGCCGACCGCGGCGCCGGGCGACGCGTTGAGGCCCTTGGCCATCGCCGAGTACTCGGCGCGGGGGTCGAACTGCGGGTGCAGGAGCTGGTCGAGCTGCTCGGGCTCGACGCGCAGCACGGCCTCGCGCTTGTCGATCATCCCCTCTTCGTGCATCTCGACCGCCATGCGCAGCGCGGCCGCGGCCGAGCGCTTGCCCACTCGGGTCTGGAGGATGAAGAGGCGACCCTGCTCGATGGTGAACTCGATGTCGCACATGTCGCGGTAGTGCGTCTCGAGCGTGTGCATGACCTCGAGGAGCTGCGTGTGGCACTGGGGGAACACGTCTGCCATCGCGTCCAGCGGCTGGGTGACGCGGATGCCGGCGACCACGTCCTCGCCCTGCGCGTTCGCGAGGAAGTCGCCGTACGGTCGCTTCTCGCCGGTCGCGGGGTCACGGGTGAACGCGACGCCGGTGCCGGAGTCGTCGCCCTTGTTGCCGAAGACCATCGTCTGCACGTTGACGGCGGTGCCGAGGTCGTCGGGGATGCGCTCCATCTTGCGGTAGAGGCGAGCGCGCTCACCGTTCCACGACCGGAAGACGGCTTCGATGGCGAGCCGGAGCTGCTCGCGAGGGTCTTGCGGGAACGTGATGCCGGCCTGCTCCGCCACGATGCCCTTGAAGGTCTCGACCAGGCCGCGCAGCGCGTCGGCGTCGAGCTCGGGGTCGGTCTCGACGCCCTGCTCCTTGCGCAGCTCCTCGAGGGCCTCCTCGAACAGGTCACCGTCGACGTCGAGCACGATCTTGCCGAACATCTGGACGAAGCGGCGGTACGAGTCGAAGGCGAAGCGCTCGTTGTCGGTCTGCTTCGCGAGGCCGCCGACGGACACGTCATTGAGGCCCAGGTTGAGGACGGTGTCCATCATCCCGGGCATCGAGAACGGCGCGCCCGACCGGACCGACACGAGGAGGGGGTCGACCTCGTCGCCCAGCGTCTTGCCCATCTTCTGCTCGAGGGCGCTCAGCGCGGTCGCGACCTCGTCCATGAGCCCGTCGGGGAGGACATCGCCACCGGCCATGTAGGCGTTGCAGGCGTCGGTGGTGATCGTGAAGCCGGGAGGTACCGGGAGGCCGAGGTTGGTCATCTCGGCGAGGTTGGCGCCCTTGCCGCCGAGCAGGTACTTCTGCTCCTTGGAGCCCTCTTCGAAGGCGTAGACGTACTTGGTGCCGGTCATCTTCTGCAGTCTCCCAGTGGTGATCGCCTTCGAGCCTACCGACCTCGTTGCGTACCTCAGACCCCCTATAGGGGGACTGAGGTACGCATCAGAGGGAAGCGGTCACCCGTCGACGACGATCGTGTGCGCGAAGCGGTCGTGGAGGCCCTGGTAGCTCGCGTTGCGCTGCCACATGAGCACCCCAAAGATCGCGGCCGCGGCGATGAGCGGCTGGAGCGGCCCGAGGACCGACCCGAGCACCACCGCGACGATCACGGGGAGCCCGTAGCGCGCGAGCGCCGAGCGGAAGTTGAGCGGCGAGCCGTCCTCGTTGACCGCACGGATCTGGAACAGGTGCTTGCCCAGCGTGCGGCCCGACCGCAGGCTCGACGGGATCAGGTAGAGCAGCATCGCGATCATCAGGCCGAGGAAGACGATCAGCGCGCCGGTCTGGGTGTCCGCGACGAGGTCTTGCGCGCGCTCCTCGAAGTTCTCCTGCTTGTTCTCGAGGCGCGACTTCGACAGCGGCTCGCCGTCGTCGGTCTGACACACGGCCGGCTCGTTCGCGGGCTGGCGGGGTCGCCGCTCGATGCAGGCGTCGAGACGGTCGATGTCGTCGTTCGTCGCCTCGAGCTGCGCGCGCTCCTTGGGGTACATCTCGTCGAGCACCGCAGGCACGATCGCGATCTGGGTGACGAGCAGCATCACGATCAGCACCGCGATGTCGACCGCCATCGCGAGCGTGCGTGCGCGCGGTGGCGGCGGGACGAGCCCGGGCGGCCAGCTCGGTGGTGTGGGCGGGTGCTCGCGCGACAGGAGCGTGATGCGCTGCGGCGGCTGCGGCCCTCCCCCGCCGTTCGCGGCCGCGCCCCGGCGCGCCGGCGTGCGGTCGGCGCCGTCGTCGGTGTCGGCCCCGTCATCCGCGCCGGCCTCGTCGTCGGGACGGATCTCGGAGCCCGGCGCGTCGCGCGAGACGCCGATGGACGAGTCGTGGCGCTCGCGCTGCACGGGGTCGGACAGCACCTGCCACGCCGACCGGACGCTCGCCTCCTCGGCGCGCGCCGACGCGATGCGGGACCCCTCGGGCCGCTTCGCGGTCTCCGCGTCGGTGACCGCGGCTTGCGCCTCACCGAGCCGCTCGCGGTAGGCCTCGCGGATCTCGTCCTTGGACGCGTTCGGGTCGACGCCGAGCACGTCGTAGTAGCTCTGCTCCTGGTCGTCCGGCACTACGGCACCCTCTCCCCGAGGTAGGCGACCAGGTCGTCGATGGCCACGCGGTCCTGGGTCATCGTGTCGCGGTCACGCACCGTGACCGCCTTGTCGTCGAGCGTCTCGAAGTCGATCGTCACGCACATCGGCGTCCCGATCTCGTCCTGTCGACGGTAGCGGCGCCCGATCGATCCGGCGCTATCGACGTCGATCATCATCTCGGGGCGCAGCAGGCTCGCCACCTCGTCGGCCACGGGCACCAGCTTCTCGTGGCGGGACAGGGGCAGCACCGCCGCCTTCAGGGGCGCGAGCCGCGGATCGAGGCGCAGCACCGTGCGCTTCTCGGAGCCGCCCTTGTCACCGTCCTTGGAGGTGGCGGGCACGTCCTCCTCGTCGTACGCCGCGAGGAGGAAGGCGAGGGTGGCCCGGTCGGCGCCGAGGGCAGGTTCGATCACGTGCGGGACGTAGCGACGCTCGTGCTCCTGGTCGAAGTAGGAGAGGTCGACGCCGCTGTGCTCGGCGTGGGCCTTGAGGTCGAAGTCGGTGCGGTTCGCGATGCCCTCGAGCTCGCCCCAGCCCCAGGGGTACTCGAACTCCACGTCGGACGTGCCGGTCGAGTAGTGGGAGAGCTCGTCGGTCTCGTGCGGGCGCAGCCGGAGCCGGTCGTCGGGGATCCCGAGGTCGGTGAACCACCGCAGCCGCTCCTGGCACCAGTACTCGTACCAGCGCTGACCGTCCTCGGGCGGGACGAAGAACTCCATCTCCATCTGCTCGAACTCGCGGGTACGGAAGATGAAGTTGCCCGGCGTGATCTCGTTGCGGAACGACTTGCCGATCTGCGCGATGCCGAACGGCGGCTTCTTGCGCGTCGTCGTCTGCACGTTCTGGAAGTTGACGAAGATCCCCTGCGCGGTCTCGGGCCGGAGGTACGCGACCGAGGAGTCGTCCTCGACGGGGCCGACGAAGGTCCGGAACATCAGGTTGAACTGGCGCGCCTCGGTGAAGGAGTCCTTGGCGCCGCAGTTCGGGCACGCCCCCGACGCCGGCAGCTGGTCGGCGCGGAACCGCTCCTTGCAGCTGCGGCAGTCGACGAGCGGGTCGGTGAAGGTGGCCAGGTGGCCGCTCGCCTCCCAGACCTTGGGCGACATCAGGATCGCGGCGTCGAGCCCGACCACGTCGTCGCGCAGCTGGACCATGGAGCGCCACCAGGCGTCCTTGACGTTGCGCTTGAGCAGGACGCCGAGCGGGCCGTAGTCCCAGGTCGAGCGGAAGCCGCCGTAGATCTCGCTCGACGGGAACACGAAGCCTCGGCGCTTGCAGAGGTTGACGACGCGTTCCATCTGGTCGGGCTTGGCCATAGCGGAGCGCCGATCGTATCGGAGGGCCCCCACGCACCGGCAGGCGAGCGGATCGTCCGACGACGAGTCAGAGGAGGGCGGCGCTGCGGAGGCGGCGCTCGGAGTGGTGCTCGAGCGCGGCGACGGCGAGGCGCTCGACGTCGCGCAGCACCTCGTCGGACGGTGGCGCGTCGAGCACGCTGCGCAGCCGGCCCTCGACGATGGCCCCGACGACGGCGACCGAGTCGGCCCGCACCCGTCGTCCGCCCCGGGGCGAGCACTCGGTGCAGAGCACCCCACCGTCGTCGAGGTCGAAGGTGGTGAACCCTTCGCCGCCCCCGGCGGCGCCGCAGCGGGCGCACCCGTCGAGCACCGGGTGGAAGCCCTCCAGCGAGAGGAGCTTCCAGAAGAACGCCGCGCTCACCACCGGCGACGGCTCCGCGGCGAGGGTCAGCAGCGCGTTGGTGAGCATCCGGTACAGCGCCGGGTTGGGCTCGCGCTCGAGCGCGACCTGGTCGACCGCCTCGAGCATCGACGTCGCGTGGGTGAGGCACCCGTAGTGCTCGCGCAGCGACCGGTTGGCGTCGATCGTCTCGACCTGGGTGACGATGTCGAGCTCACGGCCCTGGTAGAGCTGGAGCGCGACGTTGCTCATCGGCTCGAGGCGGGCACCGAAGCGGCTGCCCGGGCGTCGGATGCCCTTCGCCACCGCCCGCACCTTGCCGTGCCCGCGGGTCAAGAAGGTGACGATGCGATCGGCCTCCCCGAGCTTGATCGTCCGCAGCACGACCCCCTGGTCGCGGTACAAGGCCACCCCGGGAGTGTAACGACACGCGTGTGATTCCGGTTGGGCGGGGCCGTTCCGGCTACTCGATCGCGCCGAAGCGGCGATCGCGCTGCTGGAACTCGCGGACGGCGGCGAAGAGGTGCTCGCGGCGGAAGTCGGGCCAGAGGACGTCGGTGAAGACGAGCTCGCTGTAGGCGGCCTCCCAGAGGAGGAAGTTGGAGGTGCGGAACTCGCCCGACGTGCGCACCAGCACGTCGGGGTCGGGCATGTCGGGCGAGTAGAGGTGCTTGTGGATCGTGCGCTCGTCGATCTTGTCGGGGGCGAGGCGCCGCGACCGGGCCTCGGAGGCGATCCGGCGCACTGCGTCGACGAGCTCGGCGCGTCCGCCGTAGTTGAACGCGAACGTGAGCGTCATCCGCCGGTTGGCCCGGGTGAGCTCCTCGGTGTCCTCGATGTGACGCAGGACGCGCTTGGGCACTCGGCCGCCGCGGCGGCCGATGAAGCGCACCCGCACGCCGCGCTCGTTCAGGTCGTCGCGCCGGCGGAGCAGCAACGACTCGTTGAAGCGCATCAGGAACCGGACCTCTTCGAGCGGACGGCGCCAGTTCTCGGTCGAGAACGCGTAGACGGTCATCCACCGCAGACCGAGGTCGAGCGCGCCCTCGACCGTGTCGAACAGGGCCTCCTCCCCTGCGGCATGACCGTCGGTGCGCTTCAGGCCCCGGCGCTGCGCCCAGCGACCGTTGCCGTCCATCACGATCGCGACGTGACGGGGAACACGCGCGGGGTCGAGGCCCTCGGCCGCGAACAGATCGCTCACGGAAGGGGAGGCTAACCAGCGGTCGCCGCTACGATCCGGCGCCGTGCCCTGGACCGCCGTCGTGAACCCGGTGGCCGGACGAGGACGCACCCGCAGGCTCCTTCCCGAGCTGCGCGCGGCACTCGAGGCGCGGGGCGTGGCCGTGCACGTGTCGAGCGACGCCGACGACGGCATCCGTGCCGCGAGTGACGCGTTCGAGTCGGGCGGGGGCGTGCTGGCGTGCGGCGGCGACGGGACGATCGCCGCGCTGGCCGGCGTCGCCGCGGAGACCGGCGGCACCCTCGGGGTGGTGCCGACCGGGGCGGGCAACGACTTCGCCCGCCACCTCGGGATCGATCAACGAGCACCCCTGCGCGCGCTCGACCTGCTCGACACCGGGCGCCCGAGGACCATCGACATCGCACGCGCGACGACCGAGGACGGCGGCGCGCGGTGGTGCACGACGGTCGCGAACACCGGCTTCGACGCGGATGCGAACCGCTGGGCCAACGGCGTCCAGCACGTCACCGGGACGCCGCTCTACGTGCTCGCGGTGCTGCGCACGGCGATGGTCTACCGGCCGCAGCCGATGGTCGTGCGCGTCGACGACGAGGAGTGGCGCGGTGCCGCCTGGCTCGTCGCCGCGGGCAACACGAGCCGCTACGCGGGCGGGATGCGGATCACCCCCGACGCGGACGTCGACGACGGTCTGCTCGACGTGTGCATCATCGGACCGGCGTCGCTGGTGAAGTTCACGACGCGGTTCCCATCGGTGTTCCGCGGCACGCACGTCGACCTCGACGAGGTCACCATGCTGCGCGGGGCGTCAGTGGAGCTGCGCGCCGACGGCGGTGACGTCCCGCTCGAGCTCTGGGCGAGCGGCGAGCGGGTGGGCGCGCTGCCGGGTCGGGTGGACACGATGCCCGGCGCGCTGCGGGTGCTGGCTCCCCACGCGGACCCCGCGGGCGCTACGTGACGTTGACGACGGCCTCCATGCCGGCGGCGCGGTGGCCGGGCACGTCGCAGAAGATCGTGTACTCACCCGGCTCCAGCTCGACCTTGCCCACGTCGCGCTGCTGCGATCCCCCGACCTCGAGGATGAAGCCGGCGAACTCCGGCTCGTCGAACAGCAGCGTGTGGGTGCCGCTGCCGAGGACGTAGTCGAACTCGTTGATGCCGGCCTGGGTGTCGTAGGAGTCGCGGTCGAAGGCGATCGCGGCGCCGGGCTGGGCCTCGACGGTGACGGTGGCCACCGGCTTCCCGGTCGGCTCCTGGAAGCCGCCGCCACCCGCCTCACCGTGGTCCTCGCTGGGGCCGAGCGTGACGATGCCCGCGGAGACGATGAGCGCCACCGCGAAGGCGACGATCAGGAGCTTGGACGAGGTGCGCATCCGCGGCATCGCCGACATGAGCGCGGCGCCCGCCATGATCGTGACGGTCACGATCACGACGATGATCAGCGCACCGGTCGTGCCGCCAGCGATGAACGCGCGCGAGATGTTGAGGACCCACAGCAGGACGGCGATCGCGGAGACGATCGGCAGGGCGAGCGGGAGGATGAGGCGCGTCCACAGCGCTTCCTTGCCGGGGTCGGCCGGTGCCTCGAGCTGGAACGGCTCGGGCGAGTACTCCTCGGGCATGTCCGGCTTCGGTGCGTCGGT
>CAZCUD010000017.1:18288-89975 GCA_964501785.1 uncultured Bifidobacteriaceae bacterium | reverse complement strand
GGGTGGTACTCGACGGCGCGCTGGTTGGCGAACCACAGGAGCGTGCGCCGGTCGTTGCAGAGCGCGTAGGTGACGTCTCGCTTCGACGACTCGGCCCACATCGTGACGGTCGGGACGAAGTCGGGGGTGTACTTCGGGACGTTCTTCTGCATGAACGCCTCCTGCCCGCGGTGCACCCGGATCACCGACAGCGGGCGATCGCGCAGCGCCGGGACGATGCGGTCGCTGACCCCGTCGAGGTAGTCGACGAGGTCACGCTTGGTCGCCTCGGCGCCGTCGAACAGGGGCTGATCGAGGTTGGTGAGCGCGACGCCGTCGCGTGTCTCCTTGGCGCGGTCGGCCATCACGCGCGACGGTAGCGTCGACCGAGCGAGCCCGATTCTCTTGATGCGTAGCTCGACCCACCATACGAAGGTGAGCTACGCAACCATGGGGTGTGATGACCCGCGCGAAGGGATCTGAGAGCACGATCGAGGTGTATGCCGACGTCGTGTGCCCGTTCACGCACGTCGGCCTGCATCGGCTGTTCGCGCTCCGGGACGAGCTGCGACCCGACGTGAAGATCGAGGTGCACGCCTGGCCGCTCGAGCTGGTGAACGGCGAACCGGTCGCCGCCGACCTGCTCGCCGAGGAGATCGACGTGCTGCGTGAACGGATCGCGCCCGAGCTCTTCGCGGGCTTCGACGCGGGCATGTTCCCGCTCTCCTCGCTGCCGGCGCTGGCCCTCGCGGCGCGCGCCTATAGAGAGGACGAGCGCACCGGTGAGGCGGTCAGCCGAGCAGTTCGCGACGCGCTCTTCGAGCGAGGGCGCGACCTGGGGGATCCCGACGAGCTGACGGCGATCGCCGCCGGGCACGGGCTCGGTGCGCCCGACGACGCCGACCACGCGTCGGTCCTCCGCGACCTGGAGCGGGGGCGCGTGCGGGGAGTCGTGGGCTCGCCGCACTTCTTCGTGGGCGACGAGGGCTTCTTCTGCCCCACGCTCGAGATCGAACGGGTCGACGGTCGGCTCGAGGTGTCGTTCGACGCCGAGGGCTTCGTCGAGTTCATGAGCGCGGCGCTCGTGCCGAAGGACGGCTAGCAGTGTCGGAAGCGGATGCGGTCGAGCGCGTCGACTCGGGTGCGGCGTGGGAGGAGTTCTGCTCGTTGCTCGCCGACGCGGGGGCGGTGCTCCAGCGTGACGACCTCGGGCTCGACACGTTCGACCGGGCCGAGGGCCTTCGCTACCTCGCGAGGCTGACGCAGAACGGGCTGTCGTCGTTCCTCGAGAACCCCGGACCTCGGCATCCGCGGCTGCGGGCCCTGCCCGAGCACTGCGGCTTCGGGCTCGACAACCCCGACAACCTGTACCAGAGCGTGGGCATCAACCCGACGTTCGACTACCGGATCACCGGGACGCGGGGCACGATCTCCTACCTCTCCTTCGGCGCGCAGAACCAGAACTACGCGCGTCGCGACCGCATCACCGGTGGCGCGGGGCACCTCGACCACACCGAGCTCGAGATCGCCGCCGACGGCACGTTCGAGGTGCTGGCGAGCCAGCGCGAGCAGCCGGGCAACTGGCTGCGCCTGGCACCCGACACGAGCATGATCCTCGTGCGCCAGACGTTCGCCGACCGGTCGAAGGAGGTGGCGGCCGACCTCCGGGTCGAGTGCGTCGGCGTCACCGAGGCCCCGACTCAGCTCGTCCCCTCGGCAGTGCCCGACCAGCTGCTCGGCGCGGCGATGTACGCCATCGGCGCCTCGGCGTGGTTCGCCGACTGGGTCGCGCCGTGGCGCGAGGAGCCGAACCGACTGCACTTCCCCGACCCCGAGCACCACCGCCTGGTCGGTGGTGACCCCAACATCGTCTTCCAGCTCGGGTATTGGACGCTCGGTCCCGACGAGGCGCTGGTCGTCGAGGCGACGCCACCGACGTGCGAGTACTGGAACTTCCAGCTCGGCAACATCTGGGCCGAGTGCCTCGACAAGCGCCGTCAGATCTCGCGCAACGTGGTCACCACGACCTACGAGCCCGACGGCTCGTTCCGCCTCGTGGTCGCGCACGAGGACCCGGGCGTGGCGAACTGGCTCGACACGTGCGGTCACCGCCACGGGATCATGGGGATGCGCTGGGTCCGTGCCGACTCGCATCCGGCGGCCACGACCCGGGTGGTGCCGGTCGCCGACGTGGCTCGCGGCCTCTGACAGCCTGTCGCCCATGACGATCCGAGCCTGGCGGGTCCACCAGCACGGGGAGCCCGCCGACGCGCTGCGCATCGACGAGATCGACGAGCCCGTGCCGGGTGCGGGCCAGGTGCTCGTGCGCACCGCGACGACGCCGCTCAACTTCAACGAGGTCGACGGCTGCCACGGGCGCTATCTGACGGTCGACCCGCCCCTGCCGTACACGCTCGGGATGGAGGTCGTCGGCGAGGTGGTCGCGGCGGGCGAGGGTGCAAGCGGGTGGCTCGGGCGGCGGGTCACGGCGACCGCCGCCGGTGCCTTCGGCGCACACGCCGAGGCCGTGGTCGCCGACGCCGACATGACCTTCGACGCGCCGGAGCGGCTCGACGACGTGCAGGCCGCAGCGTTCTTCTTCCCGTTCCACGTTGCGTACCTCGCGGTCGTCGAGCGCGGGCACGTGCGCCCGGGACAGACGCTGCTCGTGCACGCGGGCGCCGGCGGCGTCGGCTCCGCGGCCGTCCAGCTGGGCGCGGCGCTCGGCGCCCGGGTGATCGCCACGGCGGGGAGCGCGGAGAAGCTCGAGCGGTGCCGTGAGCTCGGCGCCGACCTGGCTGTCGACTACCGGACCGGTGACGTCGCCGCTGCGCTGCTCGACGCGACCGACGGCCGGGGCGTCGACGTCGTGTGCGACCTCGTCGGCGGTGAGACGAGCATGCGTACGTTCCCTGCTGTCGCGCTCGGGGCGCGCTACGTGCTGGCCGGGTTCTCCGGCGGCATCGAAGCTGAGGACTCCGGGCTCCCGCCACGACCGCTGCTGTTCGGCAACTTCGACCTGTGCGGCGTGATGCTGTCGTACCGCAGCGATCCGGCGGTCGTGAAGCGCGCCACCGGCTTCAACCTCTTCTCGCGTGCCGACGGCGAGCGCGTCCAGGCCGCGCTCGTCGACCTGCTCGACGCGGGTCGGATCCGGACCGTGGTGGGGCGGACCGCTCCCTGGACCGAGCTGCCGGCCGAGCTCACCCGGCTCGAACGCCGCGAGACCATCGGCCGCACGGTCCTCGACTGGCGCACCTGAGCACGGATGGGTCGCCGGGAGTCGAGCGGGCCCTGTCCCCCGACGCGCCGGTCGACCCAATAGCATCAGCGGCTTCACCGTCTCTCCTGACTCGAGGACCCCGCATGCGCCGTTCCGTCCGCTCCTTCGCCCTCGCGCTGGTGGCCGTCGCCACGGTCACCGCGCCGCTCGCACTCTCGACGGGTGCGGGCGCGGGCACCGACGACACCGTCCGCATCGGTCTCGAGGCGCCCCTGACGGGTGACCAGTCGACGATCGGCAAGGGCATGCTCAAGGGTGCGCGCCTCGCGGCGCGCCAGCTCAACGCCGACGGCGGGATCGACGGCAAGAAGGTGGTGATCGTCCCCATCGACGATGCGGCCGACCCCGAGACGGGGGTCGAGGCCGCGAACGAGGCGATCGAGTCGGGCCTCGACGGCGTCGTGGGTCCGTACAACTCGGGCGTCGGGGCCGAGACGCTGCCGCTGTACACCGCGGCAGGGCTGGTGCCCATCCGCCTCACCTCCGCCGACGAGACCGCAGGGTTCGGGTACACGCTCCAGCCGATGACGTCCCAGATCGCCCCGACCGCGGCGACCGCGCTGACGCAGTGGCAGCAGGCGAAGTCGGTCGCGATCGCCTACGACGATACGACGCTGTACACCGACACCGTCGCGAACGCGCTGCGCCAGATCCTCGAGGCGCAGGGCGTCGCCATCACCGCGTTCGAGCCGATCGAGCCGGGTGGTGACGACTACTCCGACGTCATCACGAAGCTCGACGCCACCGACCCCGACGTCATCTACCTCGCCGCCTACTACCCCGAAGCCGGGCTCATGGCCAAGGAGATGCTCGCGTCGGGCTCCGAGGCCCAGTGCATCGCCGACTACGGCGCGTACGACACCGGCTACGTCGACACCGCCGGGGTGAAGGCCGCGCGCGCGTGCCCGGTCGTCGGCGTGCCGGCGCCGAACGAGTTCCCGGATGCCAAGCGCTACGTCGCCGCCTTCCGCAACACCTTCGGCACCGCTCCCGGCACGTGGAGCCCGTACACGTACGACTCGGTCAACGTGCTCGCCGACGCGGCCGTCGCGGTGGGCGGGTTCGACGCCACCGCGCTCAAGGGCTACCTCGACGCGGTGAACGGCACGGAGGGCTGGACGGGGTCGATCACGCTCCAGGCCGGCACCGGCAACCGGGAGCCCGCGACCGTCGTGCTGCTCGAGACCCAGCCCAACGGGACCTTCCGCATCGACCCCGACTGGGCCTCCGCGGTCGGCTACCAGCCCTAGCCCGCCCACCACACGCGCTGCCGCGGGCTCCGTCTCGCGATCGCCGCGTCGGAAGGCTCAGCCACAACAGGTGTGGCCGAGCCTTCCGACCGACGAGTGGCGGGTCACCTGATCGTGACCGGGGTGCCGAGCGGGACGCTCGTGACGATCCGGGTGATCACGTCGTTCGCGACGCGCACGCAGCCGTGTGACACGGCCTGACCGATCGATCCCGGATCAGCGGTGCCGTGGAGGCCGATCTGGCCGTCGCCGCTGCCGAACTCCGAGAGGCGGTCGGAGTGCGCGGCCACGCCCGCGGCGTAGGGGCCGTACGCGCCGCCGTCGGGCGTGTCGAGCAGGTCGGTGACGTAGAAGCGGCCGGTCGGCGTCGGCGTGTCGGGAGCCCCGACCGCGATCGGAGCCTCGAGCACGACGTCGCCGGCGCGCGTCCATCGCAGGACGCGCTCGTCGAGGTCGACGGTGATCGAGTCGGTCACCGTGCGCAGCTCGACGTCGGCGGCGCGGATCCATCCGACCGTCCCGTTGGGTCGGTCGGGGAGTCGGACCTTCAACCAGTCGCCGCGCTGCTTCACGACGAGCAGGACGCGGATCGTGCCGAACTCGGTCGTGCCCTGGAGCACTCCGACCGGCTCGTCGTCGCCGCGGGCGAGGTACACGGGCAGCGGCGCCGCGGTTCGAGCGGTGAGGTGCTCGGTCGCCGCTGCGTCGCCGGGGGCGGCCGGCGCCGCCGAGCTCGTCGAGCCCAGCAGCCCGATCAGGATCGTCGCGCTGAGCAGCGCGCCGGCGATCGACCTCGAGATCTTGGTGGGGGAGTGCATGTGCATCGTCGCTCCTCTCGGCACGACGGTGGGACCGGTCAGGGTGACGACCGGCCCCACCGTTCGCGCGTCCACGGGCTCAACCGGTGAAGTTGGCGTCGGCCGGGATCGGGACGTCCCCGGTCTCCTCGTCGGGGTCGTCGGGGTGGCTCGAGCAGCCCTCCGTGCAGACCTCGAAGTCGTCCGCGCCCTGGTGGTCGGACGGGCCGTCCGGCTCGTCGTCGCCACACGACACGGTGCAGGCCTGCTCGTCGCCGGGTCCGACCGGCTGGGCGCCGGCCGGCGAGGCCACGAAGCCAGTCACCAGGCCCGCGCTCGCTGCCAGCACGCTGGCGGCGAGGAGGCTCGTCAGTCGCATCCTGATGGTCATCGCTGTCTCCCTCTGTGCTGCGGAGCGGCCCGTCGCCGCTGCCGTCGGACCGGCCTGACACCCCGGGTCGGCCGCGCTTATCGGGCCGGTCGGGACCATGCGGGAGAAGGGCGGCGCCGCCACCAGAGCCGCTCGAGCGAGGCCGGCCGGGGGCGTCCTGGCGAGCGATAAGCGCGGGCGACCCCGGGTGTCAGGCCGGCGTGAAGGAGGACCCCTGCCGAGGAGGGGGCGTGCGAGACAATGCACCGAGCCCGATGGCCCACGACGAGGATCCGGCGAGCGCGCGCCGCGCGGAGATCGAGCGCGACGCCGAGCTGGTCGAACGCGCTCGCAGCGACGATCCGGCCGCGTTCGGAGAGCTCTACGAGCGTTGGTTCGACCGGGTCCACGACCTCGCGTACCGGATCACCCGAGATCGCGACACCGCGGCCGAGGTGGCGCAGGACGCCTTCCTGTCGGCCTGGCGTCAGCTCGACGGGCTGCGGCGCGCCGATGCGTTCGGCGGCTGGCTGCTGCGCATCACCCGCAACGCCGCGTTCAACCGGGTGCGCAAGGAGCAGCGCTCCTCGCCCCGTGACGCGGAGGCGATGGCGATGATCGAGAGCGAAGGATCAGGGGCCGACGCGCCGGTGGGCTTCCGGGTCGAAGACCGGGCCGGTGCGCTCACCGACCCCGCCCGAGTGGCCGAGGACCACGAGGTCGCCGACCTCGTGTGGGAGTCCGCCGAGGCGCTCGGACCGAACGACGCCGAGGTCCTCGACCTCACGCTCCGGCACGGGCTGACGCCGGCGGAGGTGGGCGACGTGATCGGCGTCAACCGGAACGCCGCGAACCAGACCGTCCACCGGGTGCGCAAGCGGTTGCGCGCCGCGGTGGAGGCGCGCGTGCTCTGGCGCGGAGGCGAGCCGGTGTGCGGCGATCTCGCCGACGCGCTCGCGGCTGCCGCGGTGACGCGCTTCGACGCCGACGCGGTGCGCGTCGCGTCCGAGCACGCGCAGGACTGCGCGCAGTGCGCGCGTCGCCGCGAGCTGAAGCTCGAGCCGAGCGCACTGTTCGCAGCGACGCCGTTCGTCGTCGCGCCGCTCGTCAAGCAGGAGGTCGCGCACGCGCTCGCCGCGCAGGGCGTGCCCGTCGGGAGCTCGGGGACCGCCGCCGGTGACAGCGGGTCGACCGCGGGCACCGAAGGTTCGCCGGAGGCGCAGCCGGAGACGCTCGTCGAGCGCGGGCCCGACGCCGAAGTGGCGACCTCGGCGCCGCGACCGGGAGCGCGGGTTCGACGCGGCGTCCTGGTCGGTGGGGTCGTCGTGATCGTGGCGCTCCTCGCCGTCGGCGTCGTCCTCGCCGAGCACACCGACGAGGCGGGCGTGCGGGCCAGCCGCACCGACACGACGCGCGGCTCGGTCGCGGCGCCTTCGACGACGATCGCGCCGCCCGCGACGACGCCGATCTCCGAGGGGCCGGCCACGACGGGCGCGCCGCGGGTCGTCGCGCCCCCGGCGCTCCCGCCCGAGCCGCCACCCCCGCCGCCGCCCGCTCCCGTGTCGGGCAGCATCTCGATCGCGCCGGGCTCCTCGACCGTGTCGACGTTCCCACCTCCGACGCTCACGTGGTCGACGACGAACGCGGTGACGGTGCAGGTGTCGGGTCCGGGGCTCTCGTCGACCCAGGCCGCCGGATCCGTGCCGGTGTGCCCGGGGAGCCCGGCCGGTCCGTTCTGCACCGCGGTGCCCGGCTCGTACACCTACACCGTGCGCGCGACCGACTCGACCGGGGCCGTGGTCTTCGAGCGCAGCGCCACGTTCACCGTCGGCTGAGGAGCTGTTGCCGGGCGCCGCTGGACGCCACCTGCACCCCTGCGCCTATCGTTGGCGGCGATGGCGACGTTCAAGGACGTGAAGCGAGCCGCGGCCGGTCTGCCCGAGGTCGCGGAGTCGACGTCGTACGGCACCGCGGCGCTGAAGGTGCGCGGGAAGAGCTTCTGTCGCATGTGGGGCGAGCGCGAGCACAAGCGCGACCGCGTCGACGACACCGAGGTGCTCGTCGTCTACGTCGACGTCGACGAGAAGGACGCGCTGATCGCGACCGCGGGTGGTGTGCTGTTCAGCACGCCGCACTACGAGGGGTACGGCGCGATGCTCATCCGGCTCGCCGACGTGCAGCCCGACGATCTCGCCGACTACCTCGAGGACAGCTACCGGCTGAAGGCGCCCAAGACGCTGCTGCGCCAGCTCGACGCCGGCTCGGGTGCCGCCCCCGCCGCGTGATCGAACCCGTTCGCAGGGTGGTCGTGCTCGGCGACCAGGATCCGCCGGTCGTCACCGACGCCCCGAGCCCCCACGTGCACTCCTTGCCCGGGATGTCACCCGACCTCGGGTTGACCGACCTCTGGTACACCGACGGCGCGAAGTCCGATCACGCGGCGGTCGACGGCGCCGACCGGGATCTCGCGATCGCGCCCGGCCCCGGGGGCTCGCTCTTCCGAATGGTCCAGCTCCCGCCGGACGACGGTGCCGAGCCCTTCTGGCACGAGACCGACACGTGTGACTACAACACGCTGCTCTCGGGCGAGCTCGTCATGCTGTACGAAGGCGGCGAGGTGACGTTGCACGCCGGCGACACCATGATCGTGCGCGGCGGCCGCCACGCGTGGTCGAACCGCTCGACCGCTCCCGCGGTCCTCTCCACCGTCGCGGTCGGTCTGGTTCCGTGATGCGGTATCTGGAGCCCGGGAACCGGGCTCCCGATACCGCATCAAGAAGAAGCGTTGGTCACGGTGGGGGTGTGGCGGCGCTCGGCGCGGGTGCGGGCGAGGACGTCGCGCAGGCGGTCGAGCGGCGCGTCGGGGTCGTCCATGCGGTTGTGCCGCTCCTCGGGGTCGGCGGTGAGGTCGTGCAGCTCCCACTCCGACGGGGTGGCGTCGGCCTCGTCGGGCGCGGGGGCGATGCCGACCTCGGCCTCCCAGTCGCCGAGCCGCTCGTAGTAGTGGTTGAGCTTCCACAGGCGCGGTGTGCCGTCGGCGTCGGGAAGTGGCACCACGACCGACTCCACGTTGCCGGGCTGCTCGACGGGTGCGAACGGCTTGCCCGTGAACATGTTCAGCGTGCGCTGGCCCTGGCTGATCTGGTCCTCGGTCATGAAGTAGACGGCTGACGGCTCGACGCCTCCTGCCGACCCCGCTTGCAGCATCCCGCTCAGGTCGCGCCCGGGCAGGGACTGGGCCTCGGTGTGGCGCTCGGAGACGCGCGCTCGCACCTGCTCGACGTCGGCGCCCACGAGCCCGAGCAGCGTCGGCAGCACGTCGACGTGACTCGTCGGCACGTCGATCGCCGCACCGGTCGGGATGCCCGGGCCCGACACGGTCATCGGGACGCGCACCGTCTCGTCGAACGCGTTGTACCACTTCTGCTGGAGCCCGCCGTGGGCGCCGAGCAGCTCGCCGTGGTCGGAGGTGAACACGACGATCGTGTCGTCCTGCATCCCGGACGCGTGCAGCCCGTCGACGATGCGGTCGATCGCCCGGTCGACCACCTCGTGCAGCCACAGGTAGAAGCGCCGGTACGCGGCGTCGGCCGGCTGCTCGTAGAGCATCGCCGTCCACGTCTCGAGGTACTGCTCCTGACAGCGGGGCCGACCGGCGAAGGTGTCGTCCTGTGACGGCGCCATCCCGGGGTCGGGCACGGCCTCGTCGGGCTCGGGGAACCCGAGGACCTGCCAGCCCGCGCCCGAGAACGCGATGTCGTGCGGGTTGACCAGTGAGGCCACCGCCAGCCAGGGCTGGGTGCGGTCGCCGGCGAGCGTGCCGAACAGCTCGCCGACCTGATCGGCGAACAGCTCGTCGCGCACGTATCCGGTGTCGCTCGGGTCGGCACCGTGGGGCTCGCGCCCGATCCACCCCGCGAAGCCGAAGGGCCCGAGCCGATCGGCGTGCTCGTACGCGGCGACGACGTCGGCGCGCAGGTTGCCGTCGCGGTCGTTCGTCGACAGCCCCTCGTGCGTGCCCGCGATCGGCAGGTTGGCGTGGGTGATGTGCCACTTGCCGCGGTACTCGGTGCGGTAGCCCGCCGCGCGGAACCAGTCGCCCATCGTGGGGACCGTGTCGGGATCGAGCCACGTCATCGCCGGGTCCAGCGCGCTCTTGGCGAGCCCGTCGGTCTGGCTCACGCCGTGCAGCGTGGGGTACTGGCCGGTGAACAGCGACGCCCGGCTCGGCACGCACGCGGTCGACGCGACGTAGTGGCGATGCAGCTCCACCCCCGACTCGCGCAGCCGCTCGCGCCCGGGCATGCGCTCCCGGCGGTAGGCGCGCGCCGTGGCGGTCTCGTAGGGCGGCGGGTACCGCTCCTGGTCGGTCATGATCAGCAGCACGTTGGGTGGGGTCACGGCCCAGATGCTGGCACGGCGGCACCGTCACACCACGGCGGTATCGTCGGGCCCGATGACGACGAAGCTGCTGATCGGCACCCGCAAGGGGCTGTGGACCCTCACGTCGAGCGACCGCTCGTCGTGGACGTGCGACGGCCCGACGTACCTCGGCCACATCATCCAGCACGCCGTGCTCGACCCCCGCGACGGGCGCACGCTGCTGCTCGCCGCGTCGACCGGCCACCTGGGCCCCACGGTCTTCCGGTCCGACGACGCGGGCGCCACGTGGGCGGAGGCGTCGAGCCCACCTGCGTTCCGCACCGGCGAGCCGATGCGACGCAGCCTGAAGAAGGTCTTCTGGCTCACCCCTGGTCACGTGGACGAGCCCGGGGTCTGGTACGCGGGCGGCTCGCCCCAGGGGCTGTTCCGCACCGAGGACGGCGGTGACACCTGGGCGCCGGTCTCGGGATGGGTCGACCACCCGATGTGGGAGACGTGGTGCGAGTGGCCGGAGGAGAACACCCCCGACGGCTCGATGCTGCACTCGGTCAACGTCGACCCGCGCGACCCGGCCCACCTCTACCTCGCGCTGTCGGCGGGCGGCGTGTTCGAGAGCACCGACGGCGGCGCCGACTGGGCCCCGCTCAACGCGGGTTCGCTGGTCGCGTTCGGCCCCGACCTCGAGCCGGAGTTCGGCCAGGACCCGCACTGCGTGCGCCTCCACCCGCAGCGTCCCGACCGGCTGTACCAGCAGAACCACTGCGGCATCTACCGGATGGAGCGGCCCGACGCGCGCTGGGTGCGCATCGGCGAGAACATGCCTCGCGACGTGGGCGACATCGGGTTCCCGATCGAGCTGCACCCGCGCGACCCCGACGTCGCGTGGGTGTTCCCGATGGACGGCACCGACGTGTGGCCCCGCACGAGCCCCGACGGCCGGCCCGCCGCCTACGTCACGCGCGACGCGGGCGCCACCTGGACCCGGTGCGATGCCGGGCTCCCCGAGCGGGGCTGGCTCACGGTGAAGCGCCAGGCGATGACGACGGACGCGGGCGATCCGGTCGGCGTCTACTTCGGCACGACCAGCGGCGAGGTGTGGGCGAGCACCGACGAAGGTGCGCGCTGGGAACCGATCCTGCGGCACCTGCCGGAGATCTACTCGGTCGAGGCGGCCGAGGTCGCCGCCTGACGGTCACCGGGCGGTCGCGCGCGTGAAGGTCCGCATCCCGACGCCGTTGCGCTCGTACACCGAGCAGCGCGCCGAGGTCGACGCCGAGGGCGCGACGCTCGCCGAGCTGCTCGTCGATCTCGATCGGCGTCACCCCGGCATCCGGTTCCGGATGGTCGACGAGCAGGGCGATCTCCGCAAGCACATGAAGATCTTCCTGAACGGCGAGAGCGAGCGCGACCTCACGCTCGCCGTCGCTCCGACCGACGAGATCGTCATCATGCAGGCGCTCTCCGGCGGCTGAACGGTCCGCTCCCGGTCGAATCGGCTGCGGCGGCTTCTCTACGATCAGGCCATGGCGACGCTGACCGACCGCAACGGCAACGAGATCACAGCCTCCGCGCAGGACGCGGTCGACCGGTACGAGGCCGCGATCGACTCGCTGCTCCGGTTCCGCAACGAGGTCGAGCACCTCTGGGAGGAGACCGTCGCCGAGGAGCCCGACTTCGCGATGGGTCACATCGGGCGCGCCTACCTCCGCTGCATGTCGAGCGAGCACCCGTACGCGGTGGACGCCCGCGACGTGCTCGGGCAGGTCGGCGACCCGGGTCGGCTCACCGAGCGAGAGCAGCGCCACCTCGCCGCGGCGACGAAGTACGCGGCCAACGACCTCGCAGGTGCGAGCGAAGAGCTCGCTCGGCTCAGCGTCGACCATCCCCGCGACGGACTCGCGCTGTTCGTCGGCCACCAGCTCGACTTCTTCACCGGCGACGCGACGACGCTGCGCGATCGGGTCGGTCGGGCGCTCGGCTCCTGGTCCGACGACGACCCCCGCTACGGCTTCCTGCGCGGGATGCTGGCGTTCGGCCTCGAGGAGAGCGGCCTGTACCCGCAGGCCGAGGAAGCGGGGCTGGACGCGCTCGAGCGCGAACCGCGTGACGTGTGGGCGCACCACGCCGTGGTCCACACCTACGAGATGCAGGGCCTGGTCGACCAGGGGCTGGCCTTCGTCGACTCCCGTCGTGGCGAGTGGGGCAACGACGAGAACTTCCTCCGCGTGCACAACACGTGGCACGAGGGGCTGTACCACCTCGACGAGGGCAACCTCGACCAGGTGTTCGAGCTGTACGACTCGACGATCCACACCCCGGAGTCCGAGCCGGTGGCGCTCGACTACGTCGACTCGTCGGCGATGCTGTGGCGCCTCCACCTCGACGGCATCGACGTCGGCGACCGCTTCGACGCGATGGCCGACGCGTGGGCGGCGACCGACCCCGAGCCCTGGTACTCGTTCAACGACGCGCACGCGGTCATGGCCTACGTCGGCGCGGGTCGCCTCGACGCGGCTCGGGCGACGGTCGACCGTCTCGCGGCGTACGTGGCCGTGCCCGCTGCGGACGAGATCGACGACACCAACCTGATGATGGCCACCGACGTCGGACTGCCCGTCTGCTCGTCGTTGCTCGCGTTCGGTGAGGGCCGCTACGGCGACGTCGTCGACCTCCTCTTCCCGATCCGCACGATCGTGGGGCGCTTCGGTGGCAGCAACGCGCAGCGCGACGCCTTCGCCCGCACGATGCTCGAGGCGGCCATCCGCGACTCCGACCTCGCGCTCGCGCGCGCGCTGATCTCGGAACGGCTGGTCGTGCGCCCGTCGAGCGGCTACGCGAAGGCCCAGCTCGCCCGCATCGGCTGAACACGCATCAAGGAGCGGCAGGGGGAGACGCCGGGCCGAGGTAGCGGAGGACGGCGAGGACGCGGCGGTGCGCCGCGTCGTCGGGCTCGAGCCCGAGCTTGGCGAACACGTTGGTGATGTGCTTCTCGACCGCACCCGAGCTGATCACCAGCTGCTCGGCGATGGCGCGGTTCGAGCGACCCTCGGCCATGAGCCCGAGCACCTCGCGCTCGCGAGGGGTCAGCGTCTCCATCGCCTGGTCGCGCTGGTGGCGCCCGAACAGCTGCGCGACGACCTCCGGATCGAGCGCGGTCCCACCGTCGCCGACCCGGTGCACCGCTTCGAGGAAGTCGGCCACGTCGGCGACCCGGTCCTTGAGGAGGTAGCCCACGCCCTCGGCGTCGGTGGCGAGCAGCTCTCGTGCGTACTCGTCCTCCACGTACTGCGAGAGGACGAGGACGCGCAGGCCGGGGTGACGGGCCCGGGCCTCGATCGCCGCGCGCAGGCCCTCGTCGGTGAACGTCGGGGGCATCCGCACGTCGACGATGGCGAGGTCGGGCGTCGTCGCCTCGGCGACGGTGAGCAGCTCGTCGCCGTCGCCGGCGGTGCCGACGACGTCGAGACCCTCGTCGGCGAGGAGACGTTCGAGCCCGGCACGGAGGAGGACCGAGTCCTCGGCGATCACGACCCGCACGGCAGCTCGGCGCGGAGCACGGTGGGGCCGCCGGCGGGGCTGGAGAGGACGAGCTCGCCGTCGACGCCGGCGACCCGGTCGGCGAGGCCGCGCAGGCCGGTTGGCACGAGGCCGTCCGGCTCGGCGATGCGGGCCCCGCCCCGCCCGTCGTCCTGCACCTCCACCTCGAGGTGGCCGTTCTCGCGCCTCACCGAGACGCGCGCACGGGTGGCGCCGGAGTGTCGCATGACGTTCGTGATGCCCTCGGCGGCGACGTAGTACGCGGTGGCCTCGAGCGCGGGTGCCGGGCGCTCGGGGAGGTCGACCGCGACCTCGACCGGGATCGGCGCGCGCGCCGCCAGCGCCGACAGCGCGGCGTCGAGCCCGCGATCGGTGAGGATCGCCGGGTGGATCCCCCGAGCGAGGTCACGCAGCTCCACGAGCGCGCGCTTGGCGTCGTCGTGCGCCTGGTCGAGGAGCTCTCGGGCTCCTTCGGGGTCGGAGTCGAGCCGCTCCTTGGCCCGGCCGAGCTCCATCGCGAGCGCGGTCAGCCTGACCTGGGCGCCGTCGTGCAGCGCGCGCTCGATCCGCTGGCGCTCCGCCGTCGCCGCGTCGACCGTCTGCTTGCGGCTCACGCTCAGGTGCTCGACCTGGGCGCTGAGCTCCTTGGCGCTCACCCCGAGCAATGCGCGCGCCATCGCGCGCCCGAGGAGTGCGACGCCGTGGATGACCCAGGGGCCGATCACGAATGTGACGAGCCCGAGCAGCGTGAACCCGAGCACCTCGTACCACGGATGTGACTCGGGCAGCGCCCACGACCAGGCGGCGTACGTGATGCCGCCGAACGCGAGCCCCCAGACGACGACCGTGATCGTGAACGTGGCGATGCCCCAGGGCATCAGCAGGAGCTCGTAGAACGCCTCCTTCCACACCGTCGGGGTCTTCGTGCAGATCCAGAGCCGACGCAGGAACGGCTCGCCCTGCCCCGGCCAGCGCGCGGACCGCAGGTCGTCGGCATCGAGCAGCCACCGCAGGCGGGCCCGCTCGAGGTTGGCCATCCAACGGACGGCGATACCGGTGGCCACGAGGATCGGGAAGCCGACGATGATGATCAGCGTCGACACGCCGGTCGACACCAACGTCACGATGATCGTGAACGTCGCGATGCCGATCGGCAGGTCGAGCAGGAGGTGCAGGCTCTCCTTGAGCGTCTGCACGAGCGGTGGTCGCTTCGGGTGCTCGACATGGTGATCGAAGCGCGCACGACGTGCCGCGGCCCGCTCGTAGGCCTGCTCGCGAAGCCGGGCCCGCAGCTCGTCGCGCTCCGCGTGCCGGGCATCGCGTCGAGCGTGTCGCTCCTCGCGCTTCTCGTGATGTGCCGCCCGGCGCTCGTGCCACCGCTGGAGGAGCCGCTCGCGCTTCTCGTGGAAGCGGTCGAGCAGGGTCGTGTGCTCGCTCATCGGGTGGCCACCGGCTGCTCGTCGTGCGTGAGCTCGGCGAGCTCGCGGTCGAGGTCGTCGGCGGCCTCGATGCGCACGCGGGGGAGGATGCGGTCGAGCCACCGCGGCAGCCACCAGTTGCGGTCGCCGAGCAGCTCCATCGTCGCCGGCACCAGCAAGAGCCTCACCACGGTGGCATCGATGAGCACCGCGACGGCCAGGCCGAGGCCGAAGAGCGCGAGCGAGCGCTCGGGCCCGAACACGAAGCTCCCGAACACGCACACCATGATGGCCGCGGCGGCGGTGATCACGCGGGCCGTGAGCGCGACGCCGTCGGCGACGGCGGTCGCGTTGTCGCCGGTTCGGTCGTACTCCTCACGGATGCGAGAGAGCAGGAACACCTCGTAGTCCATCGACAGGCCGAAGACCACGGCGAAGAGGAACATCGGCGCCCAGGCCTCGATCGGGCCTGGCTTCCCGACCCCGAACAGGTCGCTCGCCCATCCCCACTGGTACACCGCGACGACGACGCCGTAGGCCGCGCCGATCGACAGCAGGTTCATGACCACGGCCTTCAGCGGCACGAGGACACTGCGGAACACGACCATCAGCAGCAGGAACGACAGGATCAGCACCGCACCGATGAAGACCGGCAGACGACTCGCGGTGTACTCGGCGAAGTCGACGGACGCCGCGGTGATGCCGCCGACCTTCACGTCGACGGCGGTGCCTTCGGTCGCGGTGGGCAGCACGTCGTCGCGCAGGCGGTCGACGAGCTCCTCGGTCGCCGCGTCCTGGGGTGCGCTGGTCGGGAACACCTGGAAGAGCGCGGTGTCGCCCGCGTCGTTCGGGATCGGGGGCGACGTGAACGCGACGCCCTCCGTCGTGGCGAGCGTCTCGCCGAGCGTCGCGACGGCCTGCTCGTCGAGCGCGCCGTCGGAGGAGGCGACGAGCAGCAGCGGTCCGTTGAACCCGGGTCCGAAGCCGTCCGACAGCGTGTCGTAGGCCTGGCGGGTCGTGTCGGCCTCGGGTCGGTTGCCCGCGTCGCCGAAGCCGAGCCTCATCGACAGCACGGGGACCGCGAGGATCAGGAGCACTCCGAGGCCGGCGAGGAACGCCGTCCAGGGCCGGCGCTGGAGCACGCGGCTCCAGCGCCACCAGAACGACTCGTGGCCCGACCGGTCGCGGCGCATCCGGTGCGGGAGCCCGAGCTTGTCGATGTTGCGACCGACGAACCCGAGCAGCGCGGGCAGCAGGGTCAGCGACGCGATCATCGTCATGAGGACACCGATCGCGATGGCGATGGCGACACCCTGGGTCGTGGACAGGCTCATCAGCAGGAGCCCGAGCACCGAGATCATCACGGTCAGCCCCGCGAACAGCACGGCGCGTCCCGCGGTGTCGATCGAGTGCGCGACGGCGTCCTCGGGTTCGCGCCCCTGGTGGAGTGCCTCGCGGAAGCGGGTGACGATGAAGAGCGCGTAGTCGATGCCCACGCCGATGCCGACCATCGCGACGGCGGCGGTGGTGAAGTCGGGCATGTCGACGAACGTGCGGGTCAGCAGCACGAGCGCGATGCCCGAGCCGATGCCGCAGAGCGCGGTGAAGATCGGGAGGCCCATGGCGAGGACCGAGCCGAACGCGATGAGCAGGATGACCATCGCGGCGAACACGCCGACGATCTCGCTCGTGCCGCTCGGGTTCTCGTCCGCGAACATGTCGCCACCGAGCGCGACCTGGAGCCCCGCCGGGAGCCGGGTGTCGGCGACGATCTCCTTCACCGTGTCGCCCGCGGCGCGCACCTCTTCCTCGGTGCGGTCGGTGAGGTTGAGCTCGCCGTACGCGACGGTGCCGTCCTCGGAGATCTGTCGCGCCCCCTCGGGGGTGTACGGGCTGACGATGCTCGCCTCGTCGACCTCGGCCTCGATCCGATCGAAGACGCCCGTCATGGCGTCCTGCACGGCGGCCGTCTCGACGCCGGCATCGGCATCGAAGACGACCTGGGCGGAGAACCCGGCGCGATCACGGAAGCCGCTCTCCTCGAGCTGGTCGAACGCGGCCTGGCTCTCGGAGCCCGGAAGGTCGAAGTCGGTGCGGAACGCGCCGCCCGCGTTGCTGGCGACGGCGAAGATCGCGACGAGGAACACGATCCAGCCGGCGACCACCAGCCGGCGTCGGCGGAACATGGTGCGGGACAGTCGGTCGAGCATCTTCGGCCTCCGGGGGAAGGGACGAGGCGGACGGGAGAGGTGAGGCCCCGGGGGGAGCGGGCCTCTCGCGCAGGGTACGGACGGCGCGCACGGCGGGGAACCCGGCGGGCCGGTGGATGCAGCGTAGGGATTGCCCCACCCCGCCCGAGCGTGACGTCGGTCACCTCCACCGCCGCGACCAGCCGACTCCTACGATGCGCCTGTGCACGGACGCGCATCCCCGACGCCCCCGCTCGCCGCGTCGGAAGACTCAGCGACAACCTGTGTCGCTGAGTCTTCCAACGCACGTCGAGGACGGCGGGGCTGACGTGACGGGCGGCTCGGTGACGGACGAGCTGCGGGCGATCGCGGAGATCGATGCAGGGCGACCGCGACGTGACGTCACGATCATCGGCGCGGGCATGGCCGGGCTCGCGGCGGCCGTCGAGCTCGAGGCGCTCGGGCACTCGGTGCGCATCTTCGAGGCGAGCCGCGAGACACGGGGTCGGGCGTGGACTCATCGGTTCGCCGACGGCACCTATGGCGAGTTCGGGCCGATGCGCATCCCCGAGCACCACGACCTGACGCTGCACTACGTGCAGCAGTGCGGCCTCGACCTCCGCCGGTTCGTCACCGCGCACGAGAACCTCTCGTGCTTCTACGACATCCGCGGCGTGCGGGTCCGGATGGGGGACGCCCAGCAGCAGCTCTATCCCGGCTTCGAGCTGTCGATCCAGCAGCGCGCCGATGAGCTCCCGCCGAAGATGCTCGCGCGGGCGGTCGGCGACGTCGTCGAGGGACTCACCGACGCGGAGCGGGCCAGCCTGCGCACCGGGAGCCTCGCGAGCGACCGGCTGCGGGCGATCGACCGCATGACGATGGGGGAGTTCCTCGCGCACCGCTGCGGTGACGACGCCGCCGAGCTGATCGGCGCCGCGACCGGTCTGGAGCAGATGTACGACCGCACGGCCACGATGCTGCTGCGCGACGCGCTGACCGCGACCGGCAACCGGTTCTTCGAGATCGTCGGTGGGATGGATCTGCTGCCCCGCGGCCTCGCCGAGCGGGTGAAGGGCGAGATCGTCCGCGGCGCGCCGGTGCGCGGGATCCGGCGTCGGGCCGAGGGTGGCATCGACCTCGTCGTCGAGCGTGACGGTGCTCGGGCGACCGAGCCGTGCGACGTCGTGCTCTGCACGATCCCGTTCTCGGTGCTGCACACGCTCGAGATCGATCCGCCGCTCCACCCGCAGAAGGCCCACGCGGTGCGCAACCTGGGGTACGAGTCGAGCACCAAGGTCCTGTTGCACTGCTCGCGCCGGTTCTGGGAGACCGAGCACGGCATCGCGGGCGGTGCGTCGATGAGCGACCAGCTCTACCGGGCGATGTACTACCCGTCCGACAACGCGGTGGCCGTGACGGAGCCCGAGCCGTCACGGGCGCGCTTCAACCCGATGTACGGCGGCTACGTCAACGGCGAGTTCACCCCCGGCGACCCGACGGTGAGCGCGGGGCCGGGGGTGCTGCTCGCCTCGTACACCTGGGGTTCCGACGCCCGCCGGCTCGGCCAGCTGCCCGTGGACGAGCGCGTCGCGATCGTCGTGCGCCAGATCGCGCGCATCCATCCGGAGATCGAGGAGCCGGGCATGGTCGACGACGTGGCGTCGATCTTCTGGGACTCCTACCCGTGGGCGAACTCGTCGTTCGCCGAGCTCCTGCCCGGCCAGCAGACGACGATGCACGACGACGCGACGACACCCGAGGGCGCGCTGTTCTTCGCGGGGGAGCACACCTCGCTCGACACGGGCTGGATCCAGGGTGCGATCTCGTCGGCGCACCGCGCGGTGCGCCAGATCGTCAGCTCGCCGTAGCGTCGACGCTGGGCGGCGCGCCCGTCCGCTCGTGCTCGGCCATCGCCGTCTCGTAGAAGGGCGGATGGTCGGGGAGGTGCCGCAGCGCGACCACGAGCTGCTCGAGCGCGTCGCGATCGAGCGACGCGAGGTCGGTCGGGGGCTGCGACATCCGGGCGATGAGCTGCTGCTTGACCGCGATGCCTTCCGGCGTGAGCACGACGGTCTTGACGCGGCGGTCGCCGGGATGCGGGCGACGCTCGATGAGGTCGCGCTCGTCGAGCCGATCGACGAGCCACGTGGCGTTGGACGGGTCGCACACCAGCGCCTCGGCGAGCTCGCCCATGGAGCGGGGGACCTCGTCGTCGAGCGCGAACAGCGCCTTCACGTGGCCCGGCGTGAGCCCGAGCTCCTGCGCGGCACCGAGCGTCGACTCGCGGTGGGCGAAGAAGTAGCCCAGCAACGTCTGCCAGGCCTCCGCGGCGAGCTCGTGCTTCGTGACTCGTGTCACAGCCCCGACCCTACCGTCTGCCGGCGTCCAGAGCTTGGAGCGCCTGAAAATCCGAACTCATCGACATCTGAAGTCACTCGATCTTATTGCACAGTACATTTGACCTTCTTCAAATATAGCGCGAGGATGCCCGGCATGACACCTCCTCCCTCGCCCTCTCCCTCCTCGCCGCCGTCGGTCGCGCCCGCGTCCGTGCCGGGTGCCGAGCCCGCCATCCGGGCGATCGGCCTCGAGAAGCGCTTCGGCGACGTCCAGGCCCTCCACGGCATCGATCTCGAGGTCCCGGCCGGCTCGGTCCTCGGCCTGCTCGGCCCCAACGGCGCCGGCAAGACCACGACCGTGCGCATCCTCACCACGGCGATCACCGCCTCCGGTGGTCGGGCCGAAGTCCTCGGCATCGACGTCGCGAAGGATCCCGACCTGGTGCGCGACCAGATCGGGCTCGCCGGGCAGTACGCCGCGGTCGACGGCACCCTCACCGGCCGCGAGAACCTCGAGCTCATCGGCAAGCTCACGCACATCCGGCGCGACCAGCTCGCGCCGCGCGTCGACGCCCTGCTCGACAAGTTCGGGCTCACGGGTGCGGCCGACCGGCTGGCCCGCACCTACTCGGGCGGTATGCGCCGGCGGCTCGACCTCGCCGCGGCGCTCGTGCACCACCCGCCGGTGCTGTTCCTCGACGAGCCGACGACCGGGCTCGATCCCCAGGGGCGCAACGACCTCTGGGAGGTCATCGACCAGCTGTCGGGCGAGGGCACGACGATCCTCCTGACGACGCAGTACCTCGAGGAGGCCGACCGCCTCGCCGACGACATCATCGTGATCGACGGTGGGCGGGTCATCGCCCAGGGCACGCCCGCCGAGCTCAAGGCCCGACTCGGCAGCACCGTGGTCGAGGTCGGCTTCGGTGACGAGCACACCGCGGCGCGCGCGGCGACCGTCCTCACGCCGTACGCCGTGCGGCCGGTCGAGCGCACCGGGCACGTCGTGCACCTCGAGGTGGTCGACGGGCCACGGGAGCTCATGGCGATCATGCGCAGCCTCGACGGCGAGCAGCTCGAGCCGCTCTCGCTCGTCGTGCGCGAGCCGAGCCTCGACGACGTGTTCCTGTCGCTCACGGGGCATCGCGCCGAGCCCCGCGGTGACGGATCCGCCGACGCCGACGCCGACGAACCCGCATCCACGACCGTCCCCGACCGAGGTGCCGCATGACCGCCATCACGATCCCCAACCGCGTCGTCACCACCGAGCGTCCGGGCCGGCTCCGGCGCGCGGTCGTCGACACGCTCGCGGTCATGGGCCGCAACCTGCGCATGTACGTGCGCAACCCGCAGCTGCTCGTGTTCTCGACGATCCAGCCGGTGATCTTCGTGCTGATGTTCCGCTACGTCTTCGGGGGCGCGATCCAGGTGCCCGGCATCCCGTACGTCGACTTCCTGATGCCGGGGATCTTCGCCCAGACCGTGGTCTTCGGGGCGATGGCGACGGCGATCGGGCTCTCGACCGACATGCAGGCCGGCCTCGTCGAGCGCTTCCGGTCCCTGCCGATGGCTCGGTCGGCCGTGCTGACGGGTCGGACCCTCGCGGACCTCGTGCGCAACGTGCTGGTGATCGCGCTCATGTGCGTGGTCGGCTACGCGGTCGGCTGGCGGCCCGACACCGGCGGCGGCGAGATCCTCGCGGCGATGCTGCTGATGCTGCTGTTCGGATACGCGCTGTCGTGGATCTTCGCGACGATCGGGATCCTGGTCGGCGACCCGGAGACCGCGCAGGCCGCGTCCTTCCCGATCCTGGCGCCGCTGATCTTCGCGTCGGCCGCGTTCGTTCCGGTGGCGAGCATGCCGGGCTGGCTCCAGGGCTTCGCCGAGAACCAGCCGGTGTCGGTCGTCACCTCGGCGGTGCGCGACCTCACGCTCGGGGCGGCTCCCGACGGCGACATCCTCGGCGCGGTCCTGTGGTGCGTCGCCATCATCGCGGTCGCCGCACCGATCGCGGTCCACTTCTACCGACGCGCGAGCTGACGCACCTCCTGGTTGCGTCGCCCACCGTCGGTGGGCGGGTCGAGGGACGCAACAGTGGTGCGCCTAGCATCGCCGGCGATGGAGCGACCGCTCAGCGACGTGCGCGTGCTCGCGATCGAGCAGATGCAGGCACTGCCGTACGCGACGCAGATGCTGACGCGCCTCGGCGCGACGGTCGTGAAGGTCGAGCCACCCGGCCGAGGGGAGTCGGGTCGTCAGGCGCTGCCCGCGGTCGAGGATCCCGACGGACGACTGATGGGCGCCACGTTCCTGCGCAACAACTTCAACAAGCGCTCGATCGCCGTCGACCTGAAGGATCCGGCCGGCCGCGAGCTCGTGCTGCAGCTCGCGCCCCGCTTCGACATCGTGTGCCAGAACTTCAAGGCCGGCACCATCGATCGTCTCGGGCTCGGGTACGACGACGTCAAGCAGGTGCACCCGAAGGTCGTGTACCTGTCGGTGTCGGGGTTCGGCACGACGAGCCCGTCGCCCTACGGGACGTGGCCGGCGTACGCGCCGGTCGCGGAAGCGATGGCCGGGCTCTACACGTACCTGGGTGAGCCCGACACGCCCCCGCCCGTGTCACCGATGGGGACGCTCGGTGACACGGGCAGCGCGCTGTTCTCGGTGATCGGCGTGCTCGCGGCGCTGCGTCACCGTGACCGCACCGGCGAGGGCCAGCACGTCGACGTCGCCATGCTCGATGCGATGGTCGCGATGGCGGACGCCGGGGTGAACTACTGGTCGCTCGGCCTCAAGCACGGCGCCAAGGCGCCCCTCATCAATCACTCGTTCCGCGCTAAGGACGGATGGTTCATCATCCAGTGCGGGCGGCTGCACCAGTTCGAGTACCTGTGTCGCACGGTGGGGCACCCGGAGTGGCTCGACGACCCTCGCCTGCCCGATCCGCCGTCGTGGTACGAGCACATCGACGACGTCCTTCGTCCCGCGATCGAGGAGTGGGCGGCCGACAAGACGCGGCTCGAGGCGGCTCGGGCGCTGGCCGAGGCCGGCGTGGCGACCGGGATGGTGAACCGGGCCGAGGACGTGCTCGAGGACGAGCACGTGCGCTCGCACCGGATGATCGTCTCGACGCCACGACCGAAGGGTGACGGCGAGCCCGTGCTCGCGGTCGGCAACCCCGTGAAGCTGTCGGGTTCGGAGGAGGTCCCCGACACCAGGTTCCCCTACGTCGGCGAGCACACCGACGAGGTGCTCCGCGAAGAGCTCGGCCTCACCGATGCCCAGCTCGATGACCTGAGGTCGAACGGAACGATCGAGTAGCGCGTCAGTCGAGCGTCTGCGCGGCGATGAGCTCCTCGAGGTAGCGGTCGTTCCACCAGGAGACCTGGAGCTGCTTCGCCCGGCGGAAGTACATCTGCATGTCGCACTCGACGGTGAAGCCCATGCCGCCGTGCACCTGGTGGCCCATCGCCGTCACGTCCCGGAACGTCTCGCACGCGAACAGCTTCGCCATCGGTGCGAGCAGGTCGATCGGGCGGTCGTTCGCGCGAGCCCACGCGGCCTCGCGGACGAGGATCGTGGCTCCCTCGACCGTCGTCGACGCGTCGGCGAGGTAGTGCGAGATCGCCTGGAAGGCGCCGAGCGGCTTGTCGAACTGCTGGCGGTCCTTCGCGTACTGCACCGTCATGTCGAGCGCGAAGCGCGCGCCACCGACCGCCTGCGCGGCGAGGAGCACGATCCCGTCGAGCATCGCCGCGTGCCACGTGTCCCAGCCGGTGCCGGCGGCACCGATGCGGCTCGACTCGCTCACGCGGACGCCCTCGAACGTGACCGCGTACTGGGTGTCGGCGGCGATGGTCTGCTGCTGCTGCAGCGTGATCCCCTCGGTGTCCGAGTCGACGGTGAACAGGTCGACCCCGGCGTCGCTGCGCGCGAGGACGACGTAGCCGTCGGCCGACTGCGCGTACGGCACGTGCCACTTCGTGCCGTCGAGGACGACGCCGTCGCCGTCGGGCTTGGCGGTCAGGGCGATCCCCTCGGGGCCGAACCCGTGGTGCGGCTCGAGCCACGCGGTGGTCATCACGATCTCGCCGGTGGCGATCCGGGGGAGCAGCGACGACTGCTGCTCGGGGGAGCCCGCCCGCAGCAGCACGCCCGCGCTCATCACCGCGCTGACGAAGTGCGGTGAGGGGGCGAGCGAGCGGCCGAACTCCTCGTAGACGACGGCCCCTTCGAGCGCGGTCATCCCCGACCCTCCGTGCTCGGTCGGGATGAGGAGACCGATCACGTCGAGCTCGGCGAGCTGCTTCCACAGATCGGCCGGGTATCCCGTCGCGTCGTCCTCGAGGTCGCGCACGACGTCCGTCGGCGCGTACGCGCTGCAGACGCCGCGGACCATCTCCCGCAGCATCTCCTGCTCTTCGCTGAGCTCCAGGTCCATCACACTTTTCCTCGTCATTCCTCAGCGTTCTGGCGTCAGCAGACCCGCGTGAGAGGGGTCTACTGACGCCAGAACGCTTGGTGGGCTGTGCATCTCGGGGCCGTCCGGGGCGGTCGGGTTCGTCATGGCTGCCACTGGTCGGCGTGGCGGGTCCAGGGGTTGTCGTCGGGGGCGGTCGGGATCGCGACGCGCACGGCGCAGGTGGTCTTCACCTCTCCGGCGACGGTGAGCGCCACCGCGAGCGAGACCCAGCCGCAGCCGGCGTCGTCGACGCCGACCGTCTCGACCGTGCCGTCGAAGTGCATCTCGTCGCCCGGGAACACCGAGCTCTTCATGCGGAACTGCATACGCCCGAGGCGGCCGGTCGGGCCGGTCCAGTCGGTGACGTAGCGCTCGAACCACGCCGCCTGGTTGGGCGTGTTGAGGAAGATGTCGCGCAGCCCGTTGCGCTCGACGGCGAACTTGTAGTCGTGGTGCATGGGGCGCCAGTCGCGCGACGCCAGCGCTCCGAGCACGACCGTCGTGGGCGTGACGTCGTACGCGAGCGTCGGGAGCGTGTCGCCCTCGGACACCTCGTCGAGCAGGACCTTCCGCACGGCGCTCACGAGTCGCGCCGGTAGCCGAAGCCGGTGTAGATGTCGGTGCCGACCTTGTCGCCGTGCTGGTTGAAGGCCTCGACGTCGATGACCCAGAAGCGGCCGAGCCCGAGCTTGGTGCGCTTCTCCTCGCTCACCGAGCGCAGCACCTGGTGCGTGCGCAGCACGTCTCCGACCCGCACCGGCTCGTGGAACACCATGGTGTTGTCGGTGATGACGGCCTCCGGGAGGTCGAAGCGTGCCTTCAGGTCGAAGTGGGCCTGGAGGGCGAGCGTCTCGCCGGTGCGGCCGGGCGCCCAACGGTGGCGACGGAACCAGACCGACAGCATCGTCGGCGGGGCGATCTGCCCGTCGGTCAGCTCGTCGGCCACTGCGTCGTCCCAATAGAGGGGGTTGCCGTTCTCTACGGAGGCGCAGGTGGTCCAGATGTAGCCGCGCTCCACCGGGAACTCGCCGACCTCTTCGTACTGCACGACCCCGAGCAGGGCTCGCACGTCGTCGGGCAGCTCCGGGTCGCTCACCGCCGCGTCGCTCATGCCACCACTCCCTTCTCGCGCAGCTCGTCGATCTCGTCGTCCGCGTAGCCCGCAGCGGCGAGCAGCGTGGCCGTGTCGGTGGCGCCGGCGTCGCGGATCTCGGACGTCGGCTGCTCGCGGTCCTGCCCGGCGAACACCCAGCCGACCTGGCGGAAGGTTCCGTGCTCCTCGCTGTGCGCGTCGACGAAGACGTTGCGGGCCCGGTAGTGCGGATCGTCGACGAGCTCGGGCACCGTGTTCACGGGTGCGACGCAGGTGTCGGCCGGCGCGAGCTGCGCCACCCAGTCGTCACGGTCGCGGGACGAGAACGCGGCGCGGAGGTCGGCGCGCATCGCGTCCTGCGCGTCGTCGTCGTACTGGCGCTCGAGCCACTGCTCGCACCCGAGCTCGCGACAGAGGTTGGCGAAGAAGTGCGGCTCGATCACCGCGACCGCCAGCCAACGTCGGTCGGCGCACTCGTACACGTCGTACCAGGCGTACCGTCCGGTGAGGACGCCGTGACGCGGCCCCGGCACCTCACCCGTCGCCAGGTACTCGTCGACCGCGAGCGACATGAGTGCCACCACACCGTCGGCGACCGCGACGTCGAGGTACGCGCCCTCGCCGCTGGTCGTCCGCCGGAGCAGCGCGGCGAGGATCGACATCACCGCGTGCATCCCACCGGCCGCGGAGTCGGCGACCGTGGCGCCGGGGATCGCCGGTCCGCCGTCGGCCCCTCGTCCCGTGCAGTCGAGGAACCCGCCCATCGCCAGGTAGCCGAGGTCGTGGCCGGCACGCTGCGCGTAGGGCCCGTCCTGGCCGTAGCCGGTGGTCGAGCAGTAGACGATCCCGGGGTTCACCGCGCGCACGTCGTCGTAGCCGATGCCGAGGCGGCCGACGACTCCGGGTCGGAAGCTCTCGATGACGACGTCGGCGCCGGCGGCGAGGCGCAGGAACGCGTCGCGCCCGGCAGGCTCCTTGAGGTCGAGCAGCACTCGCTGCATCCCTCGATGCCCGCTGTACGCGTAGAACCACGGCTTGACCTGTGCGGCACCGTGCTTGGGGGTGGGACCCACCTTGACGACGGTGGCGCCGTAGTCGGCGAGCCAGCGCGAGGTGCGCGCGGCCGGGCCGACGCTCGCGAGGTCGAGCACGGTGCAGCCGGAGAGGAACGGTTCGGGCACGTCGGGTGCGTCGGGTCAGAAGTTCTTCGGGAGCCCGAGCCCGCGCCGGGCGATGATGTTCTTCTGCACCTCGGAGGTGCCACCGCCGATCGTGTCGATGACCGTGTAGCGGTACGTCGACTCGGCCCGCCCCTTCATGGGCGCGTCCTCGGTGTGGACCCGCAGCTGCGAGCCCGGACCTGCGAGGTCCATCGACGCGTTGGCGAGGCGCCGCGAGTACTCGGTCGCGAACAGCTTGTACTGGGACGACTCGATCGTGGGCGGTGGCGCGCCCTCCTCCTTCTCGGCCTTCATCGACTCGGCCACGACCCGGAGCCCGAGGCATCGGGCGACCTCGGCCTCGGTGACGAGGTGGGCGATCCGACTGCGAACGACCGGGTCGTCCTTCAGCGGCGTGCCGTCGACCTCCTCCTCGCGCACGTGCTCGCACAGCAGGTCGAGCCGCTGCTTGATCGGCGAGAACGTGAACATCGTGAAGCGCTCGAGGTCGAGGGCCTGGGAGATGTACTGGAAGCCCGAGTTGACCTCGCCGACGACGTACTCGTCGGGGACGAAGACGTCCTCGATGAACACCTCGTTGGTGCGCTCGTCGCCCATCGTCCAGATCGGCCGGATCGTGATGCCGGGCTGGTCGAGCGGCACGAGCATCAGCGTGATGCCGCGGTGCTTGTCGTCGGGGTTGGTGCGCGTGCCGAGCCAGTACCACTCGGCGAAGTGCGCCGACGTCGTCCACGTCTTCTGGCCGTTGAGCAACCAGCCCGACTTCCCGTCGCGCTCGGTGCGCTCCGCCTTGAGCCGCATGGACGCGGCATCGGAGCCGGCGTTGGGCTCGCTGTAGCCGACCGCGAACTCCACGTCGTTGTTGAGGATCATCGGCAGGAACGTCTCCTTCAGGAAGTCGTTCCCGTGCGCGATCAGCGTCTTGCCGATGATGCCGACGCCCTTGCCGATCTGCGGACCGCCGCGCGCGGCGAGCGCCTCGTTGAGGAGGTACTCGTAGACCCCTTCGCCCTCCGAGCCGCCGTATTCCTTCGGCCAGGTGAGCCCCAGCCAGCCCTTCTGCCCGAGCTCGCGCATGAAGGCCCGTCGCTTCGGCGTGTCGACGATCTGGGCCATGTTCTCCCGGGTCAGGTCGAACACCTCGGGATCGTCGTGGGCGTCGAGGAACGCCTCCACCTCCTCCTGGAAGTCGCGCTGTTCGGGTGAGAAGTCGAAGTCCACACGTCCCCCGTGGGTCGGGCCGTTCGCTCGATCTGACGCCCCGTCAGACCGTCGGGACGAGGATAACGAAGCCCTACGGACGCGGGCCGATGAGCCAGGCGAGGGTGAGCGCGGCGGTCCACGAGAAGCCCTGGCCGCCGATGCCCTCGCCGTTCGTCGGGTCGAAGTACTCGCAGAACCCGTTCCGGCGCACGAGGTCGAGGGTCGTGGCGCGAAGGCGCTCCGCCGGGTCGGCGCGCCCGACGTCGGCCAACCCCTCCGCGATCATCCAGTTGAGGAGCACCCAGACCGGTCCGCGCCAGTACCGCTGCGGCTCGAACGTCACGTCGCGCGGATCCGACGACGGCACGCCGTAGAGGGCGATCCGCGACCATTCGGCGAGGTGGTCGAGCATCGTGTCGGCCTGCTCCGGGGTCGCCGCGCCCGCCCACATCGCGAGGAGCCCGCCGGCGGTCAGGGCCGGGATCGGCGCGTCGGTCCGCAGGTCGTACGACAGGAACCAGCCCGCCCGGTCGTGCCAGAGCGCGCGCAGCGCGCCGCGTGTGCGCTCCGCGATGTCCGTGAGCGTCGAGGTGTCGAGTGCGAGGTCGGATCCGGCCGCGACGAGGTCGGCGGCGGCACGGCAGGTGATCGCGGTGAACGCGACGTCCTCGACTGCGAACGGGCTGTCCTCGGGCTGACGCTCGGTGTCCCACCCCGCGGCGACGAGGTCGGCGACGATGCCGAGGAACCGCCGGTACTCGGCGTCGGTCGGGCGCTGCTTCGCCGCCACCGTCGCTACGTCGCGGCGCTCGAGGTGCTCGTGCGTCCCTTCCGGCACCCGATCGAGCGCGCCGTCCCAGCACGGCGAGTTGTCCATCCCCGACTCCCACGGGTGCACGACGACCGATCCTCCGTGCGGACCGCGCCGGGCGCGGTCGAGCCACGCGAGCCACGCGACGAGTGGAGTCCAGAGCGAGCGCAGTCGCGCGTCGGCACGTGCCCGGTCGGGATCGGCGGCGTGCAGCCGCGCCGCGGCGGTGATCGGCAGCGGCGGCTGGGTGATGCCGGTGGTCGGCGGGTCGTGGTCGGTCGCCCACACGTCGGGACCGGGGAAGTAGTCGGGCGACGGCTCCCAGAAGATGATGTGCGGCTGCATGCCCGACGCCCACTGGCCCTCCACGAGGGTGGCGAGCTCGGTCCACGCCTCGTCCCAGCGGCCGGCGGCGGCCCACCCGAGGGCGATCGGGCCGCTGTCCCAGCACCATTGGTACGGGTACAGGCCCCGCGCGGGCACCGTGTAGCCGTGGCGGTGGTTGCCGTCGAGCACCGCGAGGGCACCGGCGCGCAGTGCGTCGTCGCCGGTCGCGCCCTCGTCGTCGGCCACGGCCCGGCAGTCTGGCACCTGCGCCCGCCGGTCGTGCGAGACTCGGAGCTCCGACCAGGCGCGTACCGCGAGCGCGGACGCGACCACGAGGAGGACTCATGCGCCACCGCATGCTCAACGCCAAGATCCACCGCGCGCGCGTCACCGGCGCCGACCTCGACTACATCGGCTCGATCTCGATCGATCCCGCGCTCCTCGGGCGAGCAGGCATCCATGTCAACGAGCAGGTCGCCGTCTACAACCTCAGCAACGGCGAGCGCTTCGAGACCTACGCGATCGAGGGCGGCCACGGCGAGATCTGTCTGAACGGCGCGGCCGCGCGCCTCGCACAGGTCGGCGATCGGGTGATCGTGGTGACGTTCGTCGACGTCGAGGCCGACGAGCTCGAGGCCCACGAGCCGACCGTGGTCGTGGTCGACGAGGAGAACCGCCCCGTCGATCACCTCCATCTCGCCGACGCCGTACGCTGAACGCCAGTGGCACCCCCGAAGCAGGTCTGGCCGACCATCACCTATGACGACGCCCCGGCGGCGATCAGGTTCCTGGTGGACGTGTGTGGGTTCGAAGAGCGGCTGGTCGTTCCCGGCGAGGGCGGCGGCGCCGGCGAGGTCGCGCATTCGCAGCTCGCCTGGCCCGAGGGCGGCGGGGTGATGATCTCCTCGACGCGAACCGAGGGTGACCACGCCGAGTACAACACCGAGCGGGTGGGCGTGTACGTGGTGACGGACGACCCCGACGCGGTGTTCGAGCGCGTGAAGGCCGCGGGCGCCACGATCATCCGCGACGTCCAGGACGAGGACTACGGCGGACGAGGCTTCTCGTTGCGAGACGCCGAGGGCAACGCCTGGACGTTCGGCAGCTACCGAGGGGAGTGACCGTCGAGGTGCGCGGTCAGCACCTCGACGAGGGCGGCCCGCTCGGACGCGAACGATCGCTCACCGGGGTTGAACATCATCGTCATCGCGAAGCCGCGCAGCGCCGCCCAGAGCAGCTGATCCACCGGCGCCTCGGCCGCTGTCGACCGACCGTCACCGAGCAGCCGCTCGCCGATGCGGTTGCGGCCCCGTGCCAGCTCGACCAGCTCGCCCGCGTGCTGCGGGTCGTGGGTGCGTGAGGCGCGGGTGTTGACCAGGATCTCGAACGACGCCCGCCCGAGACGGCTGCCGTAGGCCTCCCACCCCGCGTCGACGATCGCGGCGACGCGCTCGCGGGTCGGGCCTTCGGGGATCTCGGCGTCGTCGAGGTAGGCTCGGAAGTGCTCGTAGCCCGCGAGCACGACCGCGGACAGCAGACCGGCCCGGTCGCCGAAGTGGTACTGGATCACGCCCCACGTCACCCCGGCCCGCTCCGCGATGCGGCTCGCGCTGGCAGCGGCGAAGCCCTCCTCGACGACGCAGGCGGCCGCCTCCGCGATCAGGCGGGCGCGCGTCTCGTCGCCGCGAGCTCGGGAGCGCTTCGGGGTGGGAGCGCGGGTCGGGGGAACCGCACCGGCGAGCGTGGCCACTTGCAAAACATAGAGGACTCTATGACTATGGGCGAGGACGGCCGACGGGTCGTCAGGGGGGAGCGTCCACATGCGCACGACACGCCTCGTCATCGCGGGGCTCGTGCTCTCGTTCGTCGCCGGGGCGTTCGCCGCGCCCGCCGGTGCCGGCGAGCGGCCCGAGGCTTCCGAGGTCGGCATCACGGCCGACGAGATCCGGGTGGCGGTGATCGCCGACGACGAGAACCCGCTCGCGCCGGGTCTGTTCGCCGCGTCGCCCGTGGCGATCGAGGCGTTCGCCGAGTACGTCAACGACACCGGTGGGCTCGCGGGGCGTGAGCTCGTCGTCGACGTCATCGACTCGCACCTGAGCGCCGACGACGCGCGCAACGCGATCATCACCGCGTGCGCCGAGGACTTCGCGATCCTCGGCACCGCGGCGCTGTTCCTCAACAACATGGACGACGCGATCGCGTGCCCCGACAAGGCGGGCGCGGCCACGGGCATCCCCGACCTGGCGATCGTCACCACCGAGCTGGTGCAGCAGTGCTCACCGGTGACGTTCCCCGTCAACCCGTCGCAGATCGACTGCGACACCAAGGACCAGCGCCCCCAGACCTTCCGGGTCAACCAGGGCCCGGTGAAGTACTACGAGCGCGAGGTCGAGGACGATCTGCACGGCGCGTACGTGTACTCGAACGACATCCGCAGCGCGGCGGTCGGCGGCCTCACGCTCGCCCGGGGCTCGCAGGCGGCCGGAGTCGAGTCGGACGGCGAGACCGGGATCTCGGGGCGCGCGCCGCAGTCGGCGTACACACCGGTCGTGCAGCAGATGAAGGACGCCGGATCGAACTACTTCCTCAGCGCCGGTCCGTTCAGTGGCGTCGTCGCGATGCGCAAGGAGGCGAAGCTCCAGGGCCTCGACTCCGAATCGATCGTGTGGGACTGCTTCTCGAACTGCTACGACGAACGGCTGATCGAGCAGGGGGGAGCGGACGTCGAGGGGCAGTACGTCACCATCAACCACCTGCCGTTCTCCGAGCGCAAGCAGAACGACGCGCTCGCGAGCTACGTGAAGTACGCCGGTGAGGACAACATCGACGGGTTCGGCGCGTACGCGTGGCTCTCGGGTCTGCTGTTCCGCGACGCGGTCGAGGCGATCGTCGAGCGCGACGGCGTGAACGGCCTGACCCGGGCGGCGCTCCTCGAGGAGCTGCGCAACACCAACGAGTTCGACGGTGACGGCATGTGGGGCACCACCGACGTGGGGAACCACGTGCCGACCGGGTGCTTCGTGCTGACCCAGGTGCAGGACGGCGAGTTCGTGCGCGTGCACCCGAAGAAGCCCGGCACGTTCGACTGCAAGAAGTCCAACCGCATCGAGATCGAAGAGGACCTGTTCGGCCAATGACGCGATCGGGGCACAATGGAGCCGTGCGCGGCGACGACATGATCCTGGTCTCGGTCGATGACCACATCGCCGAGCCGGCCGACATGTTCGAGGGGCACGTCCCCGAGCGGTACCGCGACCTCGCGCCCCGGGTGGTCGAGCGCGACGACGGATCGCAGCAGTGGTACTACGGCGACATCCCGGGACGGAACCTCGGTCTCAACGCGGTCGCGGGCAAGCCGCCCGAGATGTTCAACGTCGACCCGACCCGCTACGAGGACATGCGGCCCGGCTGCTACGACGTCGACGAGCGAGTGCGCGACATGTCGGCGGGCGGGCAGCTCGCCGGGCTCAACTTCCCCAACTGGACCGGCTTCGCCGGCCAGGTCCTCCAGCTCGGCCCCGACCGCGACGTCAACCTCGTGATGATCCAGGCGTACAACGACTGGCACGTCGACGAGTGGTGCGGCTCGCACCCGGATCGGTTCATCCCCTGCGGCATCCTCCCGCTCTACGACGCCGAGGAGTGCGCGAAGGAGATCCGGCGCCTGGCCGACAAGGGGTGCCACGCGGTCACGTTCTCCGAGAACCCCGTGGGGCTCGGGATGCCCAGCATCCACACCGACGCGTGGGATCCGCTGTTCGCCGCGGCGAGCGACGTCGGCACGGTGCTGTGCTGTCACGTGGGGTCGTCGTCGAAGAGCGCGTCCACCACGCCCGACGCGCCGCCGCCGGTGCCCATGAGCCTCTCGTCGGCGATGTCGATCTACACGCTCGGCGATCTGCTGTGGGCCGAGTTCTGGCAGCGCTTCCCCGACCTGCGGTTCGCGCTCACCGAGGGCGACATCGGGTGGATCCCGTACTTCCTGTGGCGGGCCGAGCACACGCTCGACCGCCACAACGCGTGGATGGGCCACGAGCTCGCCCAGGGCCTGCGGCCGACCGAGCTGTTCCGCGAGCGGATCCTGTGCTGCTTCATCAACGACCGCATCGGGGTGAAGCTGCTCGACGAGTTCAACGTCGACAACGTGTGCTGGGAGTCCGACTACCCGCACTCCGACAGCTCGTGGCCCAACGCCCCGGAGCGCTGCGAGGTGCTCTTCGCCGACCTCGACGAGGCGACGGTGAACAAGCTGACCCACGAGAACGCGATGCGCCACTACCAGTTCGACCCGTTCTCGATCCGGCCGCGCGAGCGCTGCACCGCGGCCGCGCTTCGGGCCGAGGCGAGCGACGTCGACACGGTCACCCACGTCGGCCGCCCCGCCGACGAGCGCGACCTCGCGACGTGGAAGCGCATGACCGGCGCCGCCGCCCGCGCCAGCACCTGAGCAGCGGCGTCGGAAGACTCAGCGACAACAGGTGTGGCTGAGTCTTCCAACGAAGCGAGCAGCGTCAGCGACGGGCGGCCTCGTACTGCTCGAGATACCTCTCGACGGGCGTGCGGGCGATCGCCTCACCGACCAGGTCGAGGGGGAGGTCGTCGAGGCGCTTGAAGCGCACGCACGACTTGCCCATGTCGAGCTTCTTGCCGCTGGCGCGGTAGGCGTCGGTGAACCAGGTCGCCTCGCCGTCGTCGGCGTAGATGCCGTTGAGGTAGACGGACATGTAGCGGGCCTGCGAGGCGAGCGCGGCGTACTGGAGCGGCTGGCCGTTGTAGGTGTCGGGGTAGCGGGCGAGGGGGATCTCGTAGGTGATCATCCCCCAGCGCATGACCTCCTCGTACCCCTCGGGGAGGTTGGTGAGGATGACGTCGCGCACCGCGGCGATCGCGGCGCGCCGGTCGTCGGGCAGCTCGGCGAGGTACTCGTCGACGGTCGTGGCGTCGCTGCGTGCCATCGTCAGGTGAAGGCGAGAGGGGCGCCGTCGACGTAGGTGACCCGGTTGGTGCGGATGGCGGGGACCTTGTCGCCGGGGAGGAGGACGCCGACGAGGTTGAGCGGATCGGTCGCGTTGATCGTCACGTGCTCGTCGGATTTGGGCGTCTTGCGCATCCGGTCGAGCTGGTCGACCGCACTCGGGAGCGCGTACTGCTCGCCGCTGAATCCGGCGACGAAGCGGCCGCCGCGCACCAGGCCGCGGTCCTCGAGCCGGCGCAGCGCCCACTGGAGGTCGCGCCACGGGAAGCGCAGCGAGTCGTGGACGACGAGGTCGCGGAAGACGACCCCCCACCGGTGGAGCAGCAGCTCGGCGACCGCTTCGGCCAGCTCGTCGCGATCGAGGTCGGCGCCGGCCTCGGCGATCGTGGTGGGGACGAGGGACCAGCGGCCCGCGCCGGACGCGGCGCTGGCCGCGGCGCGCCGCAGGCGCGAGTGCCGGGGCGGCAGGCTCGAGTGCCGTTCGCCGGTGACGCGGGCACGGATCGCGGCGAAGCCGTCGGAGGTCAGCAGTCCCCGGGCCACGCCGTCCCAGAGCGCGCGTTCGACGTCGTCGGGCAGGCGGCGCGTCGCCTCGGCGAGCTCGACCGCGAAGCACGCGCCGCGGCGGCGCAGCACCTCGACCACCTCGGCGGTCGCACCGACGCTCGGCGGGGTGGGCTCGACGCCGTCACGCGCCGCGGCGAGCAGCCAGCCGAGATCGCTGCGCAGCACCACCGTGATCGGGGTCGCCTTCGACGGCGGGCCGGCCGGCGCGTCGTTGTCGTCGCGAGGCCGGGGCATGAGGCGCAGCCAGGACACCTCGCCGTCGTGGCAGAGCCGGTCGAGCCATCCGGGCCGGTAGTCGCGCAGCCGGCGGGCGAGGATCTCGGGCTCCCAGGAGGCGGTCGCGGCCTCGTAGCCCTCGAGCTGCTCGACGACCGCGGCGAGGCCGCTCTCGCCGCTCAGCTGGGTGTCGGGCGCGACGTGCTGCCACCGGAGGAGGAAGCGCATGAAGTCTTGTGCCGTCGCCGGCTCGACACGGTCTCGGCGACGCCGGCGCGATCCGGCGTGCATGCGCGCGAGCAGGCGTCGGGCGATCCACTCGACCGGCGCGTCGGCGGGAGCGCCGGGGGTGTAGCGGCCCTGGAGCGCGAAGCCCTCCTGCTCGAGCACCGCCAGCCCGGAGCCGACTCGTCCGGGCGTCAGCCCGGTCGCGCCGGCGAGCCCGTCGACGGTCGTGATGCCCGTCACCTCGAGGTGCCCGCGCAGCAGCGTGACGACGGCCTCGTCGTCGCCCGCGAGCGCGCGCTCCGCCTCGTCGCGCGACTCCGTCGTGCACCACAGCACGCCCTCACCGAGAGACGCACCGCGGCCCTTGGTGACGAGCTCGTCGAAGAGGGGACGCCATTCGTCGCGTGCGGGCACCGCGACCAGCGAGGCGAGGAGGTCGTGCAGCTCGTCCGCGGTGGTCGGCTCGGGGGTGATCTCCGCGTGGACCTGCGCGATCGCGCTGGCGTCGAGCGAGCCGATCGACGTGAGGTCGACCGACATCCCCCGGGGCAGCACCACCGCGCTGGTGCGACGGTTCTGGATCTCGCCCTCGTCGTCGAGGTAGGCGTAGGGGCGCGCGGTGAGGATCTCGTGGGCCAACACCGACGGCTCGGTGGTGTCCCGGCAGTGCACCTGCACCGCACCCGACTCGATCTGCTCGAGCAGCTCCTTCGTGCCCTCCACGTCGAGCGCCTCGGTGAGCGTGTCGTGGATCGTCTGACGCACCAGCACGTGGTCGGGGATCTCGATCGGGCCGACGATGTTGTCCTGGCAGGCTGCGGCCTGGGGGAACACGGCGGCCATCAGGTCGTCGGACTCCATGCGCTGGATCGGTGGCGGGTTGCGCCGCCCGTTCCGGAACCGCAGGACCATCAGCGAGCGGTTGAGGTTCCAACGCCAACGGGCCTGGAACATCGGCGCGTCGAGGACCGCGTGCTCGAGCGTGTCCTCGATCGAGGCGCTCGACAGGTAGCGGGGGACGTCGGCGAGCGGGAACGAGTGGTGGGGGCCGAGCGACAGCACCACCGCGTCGTCGTTCGCGGCGGCCTGGAGCTCGAAGTTGAACGTGCGGCAGAACTTCTTGCGCAGCCCGAGCCCGAGCGCCCGGTTGATCTGCCCCCCGTAGGGAGAGTGGACGACCAGCTGCATCCCGCCGGTCTCGTCGAAGAAGCGCTCGAGCACGAGGTGCTCGCGGGTGGGCGTCACACCGAGCGTGGCGCGCCCCACGGCGATGTAGTCGACGACCATCGCGGCCGGCAGCTCGTCGATGCCGGCCCACTCCCGCAGCCAGGCGCGTGCGCCGTCGGGGTCGCCCGCGGCGAGGCGGGCGTCGACCTCGCGCCGGAGCTCGGAGACGTGCTCCGACAGCTCGACGGTGCGCGCTGGCGCCTCGCCCAGCCAGAACGGGATGGTCGGTGGCGCGCCGGCAGCGTCGCGCACGCGCACGACGCCGGGCTCGACCTTGCGGATCTGCCACGAGTGCGTGCCCAGCAGGAACACGTCGCCCGCCATCGACTCGATGGCCCAGTCCTCGTTGACCGTGCCGACGAACATGTCGTCGGGCTCGGCGACGACGCGGTAGTCGCCGTTCTCGGGGATCGCGCCGCCCGACGTGAGCGCGGCGAGCCGTGCGCCCTTGCGCCCCCGGGCCTCGCCGTTCACCCGATCGAGGTGGACGTAGGCGCCCCGCTTGCCCCGGCCGGTGGTGATGCCGTCGGCCACCAGGTCGAGCACCGCGTCGAAGTCGGCGCGGGAGAGGTCGCGATAGGGGTGGGCCCGGCGGACGAGCGCGTAGAGCTCGTCGGTCGTCCACTCCTGCGCGGCCGTCTCGGCGACGATCTGCTGCGCGGCGATGTCGAGCGGCGCGGCCGGGGGGCGGATGGCGTCGAGGTGCCCGGCCCGCACCGCGGCGAGCAGCGCGGCGCACTCGACCAGCTCGTCGCGGGTCATCGGGTAGAGGCGCCCCTTCGGCGTGCCGCGACGCGAGTGGTTGGAGCGGCCGACTCGCTGGAGGAACGTGGCGATGCTGCGGGGGGAGCCGATCTGGCAGACCAGCTCGACCGGGCCGATGTCGATCCCGAGCTCGAGCGAAGCCGTGGCGACCAGCGCCTTGAGCTGCCCGGCGCGCAGGCGGGTCTCGATGCGGTACCGGCGGTCCTTCGACAGCGAGCCGTGGTGCGCGGCGACGACGTCGTCGCCGAGTCGCTCGCCCAGCAGGTGGGCGAGGCGCTCCGCGAGCCGACGGGTGTTGACGAACACGAGCGTCGTGCGATGGTCCTGCACGAGCTCGGCGATGCGGTCGAGGATGTCGGCCATCTGCTCGGCGGGGGTGACCGCCTCGAGCTCACCGTCGGGCAGCTCGAGCGCGAGGTCGAGGTCGCGCTGGTGGCCCCGGTCGACGATGGCAGGGAGCGGACGATCGCCGACGAGAAGGCGCGCCACCGTCTCGACCGGCCGCTGGGTCGCCGACAGGCCGACGCGGGTGGGCCGCTGCTCGCACAGCGCCTCGAACCGCTCGAGCGTCAGCGCGAGGTGCGAGCCCCGCTTGTCGCGCGCCACCGCGTGGATCTCGTCGACGATCACGGTCTCGGTCGTGCGCAGCAGGTCGCGCCCGCGCTCGCTGGTGACCAGGAGGTAGAGCGACTCCGGCGTGGTGACGACGAACGTCGGAGGTCGGCGCAGCATCGCGGCGCGCTCGGAGGACGGCGTGTCGCCGGTGCGCACCGCCACGGTGAGGTCGGGCGCGTCGAGGCCGAGCTCGGCCGCGATCGACGCGATCTCGGTGAGCGGCCGCTCGAGGTTCTCCGCGATGTCGACCGCGAGCGCCTTCAGCGGCGACACGTAGACGACGCGCGTGACGCGCTCGACGTGCTGGCCGGCCTCGTGCGCGCGGTAGAGCCGGTCGATGCAGACGAGGAACCCGGCGAGGGTCTTTCCCGAGCCCGTGGGCGCGGCGATCAGGGTGTCGGTGCCCGCGGCGATGTGGGGCCACCCGTCGCGCTGGGGCTCGGTGGCTCCCTCGGGGAAGCGGCGCCGGAACCACTCTCGCACCGCGGGATGGAAGCCCTCGACGGTGCCGTCGGGCGCGAACGGGAGCTCACGGGTCGCAGGGCGCGGAGGCAGGACCGTCGTCACTGCCCCGAGTCTCGCGCCCACCTGTGACACCCCGGGCCGCGTTCTAATGCGTACCTCAGACCCCCCATAGGGGGGCTGAGGTACGCCTCACGGGAGGGTGAGGCCGGCGGCGAGGGTGGCGCCGAGCTCCCAGCAGGCGTCGAGGTCGCCCCGGGCGGGCTCGCCGACGACGCTCACCGGCTCGTGGGCCAGGCGCCACTCCAGGCCGGTGGTGACCGTCGCCACCGACCGGATCGCGCCGGTGGTGTCGTTGTTGCCGTGGACGTACAGCCCGTAGGGGCGGCGGCGGGTCGACTCCAGGCAGGGGTAGTAGACGGTGTCGAAGAAGTGCTTCAGCGCACCCGACATGTAGCCCAGGTTCGCGGGGGTGCCGAGCAGGTAGCCGTCGGCGGCCAGGACGTCGGCCGCGCCGGCCTGGAGGGCGGCGCGCACCACCACCTCGACGCCCTCGATCTGCGGGTCGGTCGCGCCCGCGTGGGCCGCGTCGAACAGGGCCTGGAGCGACGGTGACGTGGTGTGGTGCACCACCAGCAGCGTGGGCATCTGGACGCGGAGTGTGACACCGACGCCCCGCACGTCGCTAGCCTCGCCGCCGTGCGCGTCACGGTCACCGCCTCGCGGAGCCACCCGCTCTCGTGGCCGATCGCGCTGCTGTTCACGATCGTCGGCGCGACCTTGATCGTCCTGGGCTTCGCGGTCTTCGGCAAGCTCTCGGTGCCCGCGGCCGGCGAGGCGGATGGGGTCACGAGCGGGATCATGTACGTGATCGCGTTCCTGTTGATCGTCCCGGCCTGGGCGATCTACCTGTTGGCCACGGTGCGCCGACGCGGTGAACGCCGGCGTGCCGCGTCCGACGTGCCGGACGAGCTCGCCGAGCCGCCGAGCGCCGACGACCCCGCGATCGTCGGCACGGTGGTGAACGAGGGCACACCGTCGGGTCGCGCGGTCGCGGCGACGGTGCTCGGTCTCGCCGCCCGCGACGTCATCGACGTCCAGGAGCACGGTCCGCAGGTGGTGGTCGTCGTGCCGTCCGACGCGCAGGGTGCGACCGCGACCGACCGGATGGTGCTCGGCGGTCTGCGCGCGAACGCCGACGAGCGGGGTCACGTCACCGGGCCGCCGCTGTGGCCCGATCGTCCCGAGTGGTGGGGCGACTACGTGCAGGAGGCGCGCAAGCGCGCGATCGCGGCCGGCCTCGTCGAGACCCGCATCCCATTCGTCGGGCTCATGCTGGTGTCGATCTTCACCGCGACCGGGCTCGCCATCATCTTCTTCTGGTACCTCGCGGCGTTCATCGGGTTCATCCTCCTCGCGAACGGCCTGCCGCACCTGATCGCGCGCGCGTCGGGCTTCCGCTTGAGCGTCGCGGGCATCGAGGTGCGCGCTCGTTGGATCGCCTTCGGTCGCTACATCCGCGCGCATCGAAGCCTGCGCGAGGTCGGTGCCGCCGGCGTCGCGATGTGGGGTCCCAACCTCGTCTACGGCGTGCTCGTGGGTGAGGGGGACAAGGCGGCCCGCCAGCTCGCACCCGACGTCGGGCGTGACCGATTCGAGCCCCACCAGACCGAGTTCACCCAGACGATCGAGCTCTGATGAGCGCCTGCTGCGCGCCGGGACGCGGCGAGCGCGACCAGGCTCCCGACGCGGCGGGCACGGATGCCGCGGGAGCGCACCCGGACGGAGAGCACCTCGGCTCGCTCGTGACGATCCCGGCGACGACGTTCGCGATGGGCGACGACTCGGTCTGGGCCTACCCGGGCGACGGCGAGGCCCCCGTCCACGAGGTGCGACTCGACGAGTTCCGGATCGACGTGCACGCGGTCACCAACGAGGCGTTCGCGCGCTTCGTCGACGCGACCGGGCACGTGACGGACGCCGAGCGCTACGGGTGGTCGTTCGTGTTCGGCGGGCTGCTGCCCGACGACTTCCCGGACACCCGGGCGGTCGCGCAGGCGCCGTGGTGGCGACAGGTCGAGGGGGCGACGTGGCGGCACCCCGAGGGGCCGCAGTCGGGCGTCGACGACCGCGCCGATCACCCGGTTGTGCACGTCTCGTGGAACGACGCACGGGCCTACTGCCGGTGGTCGGGGACCCGGCTGCCGACGGAGGCGGAGTGGGAGGCCGCGGCGCGCGGCGGGCTCGCGGGGCACGCCTTCCCCTGGGGCGACGACCTCGAGCCCGGCGGCGAGCACCGGATGAACGTCTTCCAGGGCGAGTTCCCGGGTGGCAACACCGGCGCCGACGGCTACCTCGGGACCGCGCCCGTCGACGCCTACGAGCCCAACGGCTTCGGTCTGCGCAACGTCACCGGCAACGTGTGGGAGTGGTGCGCCGACTGGTTCGACCCCGCCTACTACGCGGCATCGCCTGCCGCCGGACCGACGGGTCCGGCGAACGGATCGCAGCGAGTGCAGCGAGGCGGCTCGTACCTGTGCCACATGTCGTACTGCCGTCGCTACCGGGTCTCCGCGCGCTTTGCCAACGAGCCGGACAGCTCGACCGGTAACGTCGGCTTCCGCGTAGCAGCCGACGGGGGAGCATGAGCATGGGGCCGGCGATCAGCGACATCCTGCCGCTGGCGGTCGCGGTGATGATCAGCCCGATCCCCATCGTCGGGATCATCCTGGTGCTGTTCTCGCCCCGAGCGAAGGTGAACGGTCCTGCGTTCCTGCTCGGCTGGGTGGCCGGGCTCGCGGTGTTGAGCGCGATCGTCTACGTGATCGCCGACAGCGCCGACGTCGCGAGCAACAACGACGCGTCGGACACCACGTCGACGCTCAAGATCGTCCTGGGCGTCGTGCTGATCCTGATGGCGCACCGTCAGTGGAAGAAGCGGCCGGCGCCGGGCGAGCAGGCGCCGGCGCCGAAGTGGATGGCGGCCATCGATTCCGTGACGCCGGTGAAGGCGATCGCGCTCGGCGTGCTGCTGAGCGCGGTCAACCCGAAGAACCTCATCCTCACGGTGGGTGCGGCGGCGAGCGTCGCGCAGCTCGGCGTGTCGACCGAGGACGCGGTCGTCGCGCTCGCGGTGTTCGTCGTGCTCGGCAGCCTCGGCATCGTCGTGCCGTTGGTCAGCTACCTGTTCGGCGGTGACAAGGCCCGCACGATGCTCGACGGCTGGAAGGTCTGGCTCGAGCAGCACAACGCCGCGGTGATGACCGTGCTGCTGCTGGTGATCGGCGTCGTGGTGCTGGCCAAGGGCCTCGGCCTGCTGACCGCCTGATCTCGCGTCCCATCCCGGCTTCTCGGCACGTTGACGCGGCCTATGGCTGTAGGAGCGTGCCGAGTTCCCCCGGGGTGTCGGCGACCGTCGTGAGCTCGGCGATGCGACGGCGGGCCTCGGCCTTCGCGGCATCGAGATCGGCGACCTCGCGCTCGACGGCCTCGCCACGACGGGCGAACACGAACACGCAGCGCGCGACCGACCGCCCGAGCGCCGCCTCGAGCGCGAGCGCGTACGCCGCGCCCTGCACCGAGTAGCGAGCGAGGGCCGCGTCGAGCCGCGCGTCGTCGAGCTGGTCGGTCTTGTAGTCGACGACCACGAGCTCGCCGTCGATCTCGACGAGGAGGTCGATGAAGCCCTCCAGCAGCAGGCCGTCGACCGTGGCCGCGACCGGCACCTCTCGCCACCACCGCGAGTCGGCGCCCTCGACCGCCGACCGCACGATGGGGGCGGCGAGGGCGCTGCGCGCGAAGGCGCGGACCTCGTCCTCGCGATCGCCGACGCCCTCCGCGAGCGCCTGGGCCCGGGCGATCTCGGCGAGGTCGGGTGCATCGGGGAGGCTCACCGTCTGGAGCACGGCGTGCACGGCGCGACCGACCGCCGTGCTGGCCCGCCCCCGTCGCCACGGTGGGGCGTCGTCGGCCGGCGCGTCCTTGGCGAGCCCGGGGTCGAGCTCGGTGGCGTCGTCCGCGCCCGTCCGGTCGGGCTCGGCGGACGCCAGCGTCGTCGCCGCGACGCTCGTCGGCACGGCGGCACGTTCCAGCGCGCTCGCGCGTCGAGCCGCCCACTCCTCGAAGGCGGCGGGCTCGGCGGGCGGTGACGTGCCGGGCTCGGACGCCACCGCGGCTTCGGGCGGGCCCGGGTCGAGCACGTCGAACTCGGCGCCCTCGAGCTGCTCGGCGACCGATCGCGCGTGGCAGTCGGCCTTCTCCTTGCGATGGAGGCTGACCACCAGGTGGTCGCGTGCACGCGTCATCGCGACGTAGAGCAACCGGAGCCGCTCGGCCTTGTCGTGGAGCTCCTCGGCCTTGGCGGCCGCGTCGTACCCCGGTGTCTCGACGCGGGCGCCCGACTGCTTCGTGCCGTTGAAGTACTCGGCCCGGCCGTCGTCGTCCCACACGACCGCGGGCGAGAAGCGCATCGGCTGCGTGCTGAGCCCGGCGAGCACCACGATCGGGAACTCGAGCCCCTTCGCGCCGTGGACGGTGAGGATGCGCACCGCCTCGTCGTCGGGCTCGGGGGCGACCGACTCGAGGACGCGGGCGCGCTCGTCGGCCTGCTCCCGAGCCCACTCCACGAACCCCCGCAGCGCGCCGGCGCCGGCGTCGTCCCAGGCCCGGGCCTGGTCGACGAAGAAGCGGATGCGCCGCCAGTGGTCGCGAGGACGACGACGTGCGACGGCGAGCTCCAGGAGCCGGCGCTCGCGCACGACGGCTTCGACGGTCTCGCTGACGCTGCGCCACCAGCGCTCGTGCCACAGCGCCCGGAGGGCGCGCAGCCCGCTCACGACCGGGTGCTCGGCGCCGAGCTGCTCGACGGTCGCCTCGCGCTCGATCCGGTAGTCCCACGAGCCGCCGGCCGCGACGTGGTCGGCGAGCTCTCGGTCGCTGCAGCCGAACGCGGGGGCGCGCAGCGCGGCGACGACGGCGATGTGGTCGCTCGGGTCGTCGACCGCGCTCAGCACCGACAGCAGGTCGCGGACCTCGGCCGTGGCGAAGAGCAGCGACTGGCTCTCGACCCGCGCCGGGATGCCGGCGCGCTCGAGCGCGTCCTCGATGCCGGGCAGGACCGTGCGGGACGGGATGAGGATCGCCACGTCGGAGTACGTCGCGGGCCGCGTGGCGCCGCTCGCGTCGCTGACGAGCCAGCGGTCGCGCTCGACGCGCTGCACGATCGCCGCCACGTCGGCGGCTTCCTGCTCGCGGATCAGGTCGACGTTGTCGGTGCTGACGTCACCGAACACCGACACCGGCGGGTTCGCGTCGTCGAGCGCGCCGCGGTGCGCGTGCAGTGCCACGTGCGCGGCCTGGAGCCCCGGCGCGTCGGGCACCAGCAGGCCCTCGAAGACCTGGTTGACGAAGTCGACGATCGGCGGGACGGAGCGGAAGTTCTCCGTGAGGGCGGCGGCATCGAGCCCGAGGCTCGAGCGGGCGACGTCGTACACGCGGAGATCGGCCCGCCGGAACCGGTAGATCGACTGCTTGGGGTCGCCCACCACGACGAGTCGTCCCGACTCGACGGCCAGGTCGTGCCACGCGCGCTCGCCCGCGTCGGCATCGAGGGTCGTGAGGAGCGCGGCGAGCTGGATCTGGAGCGGATCGGTGTCCTGGAACTCGTCGAGCAGGATGCGGCGCCAGCGGCGGGCGGCCGCCGCTCTCACGTCGGACCGATCGCGGAGCAGGTCGCGGGCGAGCACCAGCAGGTCGTGGAACTCGAGCGTGCCCTCGCTTCGCCGTTCCTCGGCGAACGTGCGGACGAACGCGACGACGTGGTGGATCAGCGCGCCGAGCACGGCCAGGCGCTGCGCGGACAGCAGCTCGGCGAGCACCTCGCTCGCGTGCAGCGTGGCGGCCTTCACGTCGTCGATCGGACACCGCCAGCTCGTCTTGCGTCCGCCACTGCGCTTGGCGGGGTCGGGCGCGTCACCGAGGAAGGCGAGCAGGTCGAGCAGGTCGCGTCGCTCCGACGCGAGCTCGGCGCGCAGGGGCACGACGACCGAGTCGATGTGCTCGGCGAGCTTGTCGGCGTCGAGCTTGCACTGGTCGCGCATCGCCACCACCGCGTCGAGCGCCGCGACCAGGGGAGCGACGTCGAGCGGCGGCAGCGCCGGCACCGGGTCGGGAGATCCGACGCGGTCGTGGTTGTCGTGGAGCATCCGCGCCACGTCGCGCAGGTGGTCGAAGCGCAGCCCGAGCACCATCCCGCGCAGCAGCACCTCCCGCAGCTCGGGGTTCGCGAAGAGCGAGTCGACGAGCTCGCCCCAACGCTGCTCGAAGCGGACCCGGGCCCGGATGTCGTCGAGCACCTCGAAGACGGGCGGCAGCCCGGCCTCGAGCGGGTACTCGGTGAGGAGGCGCTGGGAGAAGCCGTGCAAGGTGGTGAGCGCGGCGTCGTCGATCTCGTCGAGCGCGGCCCGGCAGCGGGCTCGGGCGCGCTCGTCGTCGATCCAGTCGACGGTGCCCGCGGCGGCGGCCTCGAGCCCGGCTCGGATGCGGTCGCGCAACTCCGCGGCCGCGGCCTCGGTGAACGTGATCGCCGCGAGCTCGCGGAGCTCGACTGCGCCCCGGGCGACGAGCGCGACCACGCGGTCGACCAGCGCCGTCGTCTTGCCGGTGCCCGCACCGGCTTCGACGAACAGGCTCGCGTCGTGGTCGTCGCGCACGCGCCGGCGGGCGGCGACGTCGACCGGCTCGACGCTCATGGCGTGATCCCCGCTGCGTCGTCGTCGCCGTCGCCGTCGCCGACTTCGTCCGCTTCGTCGTCGACCTCGTCGAGCGCCACGAACGGCGCCGCGGCCGGATCGTCGGCGATGCGCTCCCAGGCGACTCCGCGGTCGACCGCGCAGAGCCGGTCGAACTCGCAGTACCGGCACGACGCCCACGTCTCGCGCAGCGCCCGGTGGTCCCACGACCGCTCGCCCGGGTAGGCGGGGAAGCATCCCTGGGCGATCCCGTCGACGATCGTCGACACGACCTCGACGAAGCGCTCCTCGGTGTCGTCGTCGAGCCGCACGGGGAGCAGCGCGCTCCCGGGGGGATCGGTGGTGAACCAGTAGGCGGCGATCGCGTCGTCGGTGCCCTCCTGCTGGCGCGCGGCGAGCGCGTACACCGGGAGCTGGAGGAGGCGCCCGCCGTGGACCGGATCGTCGACCAGCGCCTCGTAGCGGCGGCGGGTGCCGGTCTTGTAGTCGTAGACGACGGTGCGCGCACCGTCGGGCGAGCGGTCGACCCGGTCGATGCGGCCGCGGAAGCGCACCGGCTCGTCACGCCCGACGTCGACCTCGACCGGCGGTCGACCGTCGGTGCCGAAGCCGCGCTCGAGCCCGTCGTCGGCCGGGAGCACGCCGAGGCCTGCCCGCACGTGCTCGTCGACGTCGAGGAAGCGCAGCGCGGTGGCGACGATGCGACGGCGGGCCAGCTCCCACAGCACCTCGCGCCCGGTGATGCCGCGCCGCTCGGCATCGGCGCAGTGGCGGGCGACGATCTCGGCCATGCGCGCGGCGTCGGCCGGCGTCCAGGGCGTGTCGGGCGTCGCGGGGGTGGGGGAGTCGCGCACGAACTCCTCGAGGACCGCGTGCACCAGCGAGCCCTCGTCGATCGCGCTGATCGCCTCGGTGGCCTCGGGCCGCGGGATGTCGTGGAGGCGCAGGACGCGTCCCAGGTAGTAGCGGAACGGGCACTCGGCCCAGCCCTGGAGCGCGGTCGGTGACGTCGGGCGCTCACGCCCGGGGGCCAGGTCGGGGCTGTCGCCGAGGAAGCCGTCGAAGCGCGAGGCGTGCCACCCGTTGCGCTCGGCGGCCGCGACGTAGCCGCGCGCGAGTGCGCCCGCCGCGAGCGGGTGCTCGGCGAGGTCGTGGCCCGCGTCGTGCCAGGCGCGCAGCGTGCGCAGGGCGTACTCGGCGTCGGACGCCGGCTCCCCGTGGCGCACGAGCCCCTCGAAGCTCTGCACGACGTCGAACCAGTCGGTCGCACCGATCTCGTCGCGCAGCTCCTCCGCGGTGAGGTCGTGCCCCGCGAGCGCGGTCGCGGACTCCAGCACCCAGCGCGCGGGCAACCGTTTGCGCTGCGCGCGAGGGTCGGCGCGGGGGAACGTGAGGATGCGCTCCGGTGCCGACGCGAGCGCAGCGAGGTAGTCGCGACGCTCCTCGAGCCGGCGCGTCGCGTGCTGCGCGAGGGAGTCGATCCCGCGCCGCTCGCGGTCGGGGAGGAGCGGGTCTTCGCGGCCGCGCGGGGGCAGCGTCCCCTCGACCGCGCCGAGCACGTACACGACGTCGAAGTCGCCCGCGTAGGCCTGGCCGAGCGAGCCGACGAGCACGCCGGTGCCGAAGCGCCCGACCCGATCGAGCCGGGCGTCGAGCTCGGCGACCAGGGTGCGGCGGAAGCGACCGAGGTCGATCGGCCCGGCTCCGATCGAGCCGACACCGGCGACGGCGTCGAGGCCCGCCAGCTCGTCGAGGGTGGTGGTGAGCTTGCGCGCCGCCTCGAGCTCGGCCTCGGGCCAGTCGTGGCGCTGGGCCTCGGTGCCGCCGTAGCGGGTGAGCAGGCCCGAGGCCCACCGCGCGAGCGACGCCCACGTGGCCGGCTCGGGTGGGGTGAGCGCGTCGGCGACGTCGGCGACGAACGCGGCGAGCGCGGCGGTGTCGTCGCCGGCGCGGGCCAACCGCTCGATCTGCCACTCGCTGGCCTCGCCGGCGGCCTGCACGTCGGCGAGGTCGGCCGCGATCGCCTCGCGGTGGAGCCGCAAGCGCTCGGCCCACTGCTCCGCGCCACCGACCACGCCGGCCTCGCGCGAGAGCACGTCCCAGCGCGTCGCGTTGACGCGCCGCCCGTCGGCGGGGTCGACGATCGGTCCGGCGGCGAGCCACGCGGCGACGTCGTCGCGCGCGAGCTCGGTGTCGGGCAGCGCGAGCAGCCCGAGGAGGATGCGCCCCGCGGCGGCGTCGGCGACCCGTCCGGGCGCGGGACCCGTCCACGGGATCGACGCCTCGTCGAGCAGCTCGGGGAGCAGTCGCTCGTAGGGCTCGCCGACTCGGAAGAGGATCGCGACCCGCCCGAGCGGCTCGCCGCGTCGCGCGCGGGCGTCGAGCTCGCGCACGACGGTGCGCACCTCGTCGTCGGGGTCGGGCGCCGACACGAGGCGCTGCGCGAGCGGGAGCGCACCGTCGTCGCGGACCGTGGGCGGCCCGACGATCGGCCGGAGCCGAGCCACGAGGTGGTCGGTGAGCCCGGCGTCGACGGCGGGGTCGCCGGCCCGACCGAGGACGACCGTGAGGCGGCCGCGACGGGCGAGGGCCGCGAGCAGGTCTGCTTCGGCGTGGGTCAGCGACGTGGGGAGGTGGAGGACCACGTGGCCGACCTCGGCGGCGCTCGGCGCGTCGGCGTCGACGGCGCGGGCGGCGGCGCGCACGACGTCGGCGACGTCGTAGCAGTCGGCCGTGAGCTCGCCGAACGCGCGGTGCAGGCGCACGACCGCGGCTGCGCGCTCGCTCCGACCGGCGAGCTCGGCCCGCTCGGCATCGCCGAGCTCGTCGAGGTCGGTGAACGTGGCGGCGAGCGCGGTGGCCGTCGCCGGGTGGTCGCGCACCGAGGCGAGCGGACCGTCGTCGGTGTGCAGCACCGTGTGGATCGCCTCGAGGCGCAGGGCGGAGGTGAGGGGGCGGCGACCGTCGGCGGCGAGGGCGGGGGCGCCGAGGAGCTCGGCGACGCGGGCGAGCGCGGTGAAGCGGACGTTGACGAAGCCGGTGCGGGCACCGATGGCCCGGCGCAGGGCGAGGCCGGCGAGGGGGGAGGGGACGGCGACGGTGACGGGGGCGAGGGGATCGTCGCCCCGGGCGCGGGCGACGAGGGACAGCAGCTCGTCACGGGCCGCCGTCCCGTGGGACACGACGACCAGCCTGCCCGTCTCGTCCGATCCGTCCGATTCGTCCGGCCCGCCGAGGCCCGGGAGCGCGTCCTGCATCGCCTCCTCCTCCGGGCGGAGAGTAACCAGGGGGTGAGACGGGGCCGGCCGGGAACCGTTGCGCCATCGGTGCCGTTGGGCAGGTGACCGACCGGAGCCCCCGGGCACTGCTCGTGGGATCCGGGCCCTCGTGTGCCATCCTGGAGACACCCCCTCTATGCGCAAGGTCCCTGGTGCGTTCCGCAACTTCGTGCTCACCGTCGTCATCGGCGGCGTGGCCGTCGGCGCCTGCGTGGCCGCGCTCCTGCCCGGGATCGCCGAAGTCGGGGCGGCCCACCACTACACGAGCGACAAGATCGGCGCGCTGCGCGACCTGGCCCAGCGATCCACCATCTACGACGCCTCGGGCGGCGTCATCGACGTGGTCGGCAACCAGAACCGCGAGATCATCAACCTCGACGCGGTGCCCAAGCTGATCCAGGACGCGGTGATCGCGGTCGAGGACCAGTCGTTCTGGGAGAACGACGGCGTCGACCTCAACGCCACCATGCGAGCGCTGCTGACCAACCTCACGTCGGGTGAGATCGAGCAGGGTGGCTCGACGATCACCCAGCAGCTCGTCAAGAACCGGATCCTCACCAAGAAGCGCGACATCAACCGGAAGGTGCGAGAGATCGTCCTCGCCTTCCGCCTCAACGAGAAGTTCTCGAAGAACGAGATCCTCGAGCAGTACCTCAACACCGTCTACTTCGGCCAGGGCTCCTACGGCGTGCAGTCGGCGGTGGAGCGCCTGCTCGTCTACCCCGACCCGGCGTCGCCCTACGGCGTGCGGGGCAAGACGATGGAGGAGGTCACTGTCGGCGAGGCCGCGCTGCTCGCCGGGCTGATCTCCAACCCCGAGGGCAACAACCCGTTCACCAACCCCGAGGGCGCGTCGCGCCGGCGCGAGATCGCGCTCACGCGCATGCTCGACCAGGGCTACATCACCGAGGAGCAGGCCGAGGCCGCGCGCCAGGAGCCGCTGCCGACGGTGCCACCGGTGGCCGAGCTGCGCCCGCGCACGTCGTGGGGCGAGGAGATCCAGGACCGCCTCATCAACGACCCGATCTACTCGGTGCTCGGCGGCACGCCCAAGGAGCGCCAGGACCGCCTGCTCAACGGCGGGCTCAAGGTCTACGCGACGCTCGACCCCAACATCCAGGCCGCCGCGCAGTCGGCGATGGACCAGGTGCTGCCCGAGAAGCCGGGCTGGACCGGGTCGCTCGTCGCCATGGACCCGCGCACCGGGTTCGTGAAGGCGATGGTGGCGGGGCCGGGCTTCGAGTCGAGCCAGTACAACATCGCGACGAGCTATCCGGGCCGCCAAGCAGGGTCGACCTGGAAGGTCATCACCCTCGCGGCCGCGCTCGACAGCCAGTTCTCGCCTGCCGACTTCATCGACGGCACGTCACCGTGCGAGTTCCCCCAGTACGGGCGCACCCAGAACTCCGAGGGCGGTGGCGGGCGCATGACGCTGCGGGCCGCGACGAGCGGCTCGGTCAACTGCGCGTTCGCCCGGCTCGAGCTCGCGGTGGGCTTCAACAAGGTGATCGACACCGCCTACAAGATGGGCATCACGCAGCAGACGCTGAAGCCGGTGCTGACCCTGACCCTGGGCGCGATCGAGTCGACCGCGACCGAGATGGCGACCGTGGCCGCCACGCTCGCCAACGGCGGCATGGCCCATCCGGCGATCTTCATCTCCAAGATCACCGGCCCCGACGGTGAGGTCGTGTTCGACGCGGTGCGCGACGTCGTGCCCCAGCGCGCGGTGGCCGAGGACGCGGCCAACTGCGCGCTCGACATCATGAAGGGCGTGATCACCGGCGGCACCGGCACGGCGGCGCGGCTCAACGGCCGCGAGTCGGCCGGCAAGACGGGCACCACCGACAACCGCGCCGACGCGAACTTCCTGCACATCACGCCGGGCCTGGTGGCGTTCACCTGGCACGGCAACGCGGAGGCTCGGATCCCGGGTGCCGGCTTCGGTGGGCAGATCCCGGCCCGGATCTCGAAGATCTTCATGGACACGGCGCTCGCCGGCGTGCCCGCCGAGCCGTTCCCCGACCCGGGTGCCGCGTGCGCACGCAAGGGTGCGTTCATCACCGAGAGCGGTCGCACCGCGACCGCGCCGGGCCTGTTCCCCGGCGAGACGCTCCCCACGACGCCCCCGTCGGTGGTCGTGAACGCCCCGACGACCCGGGCGACCACCGCGACGACGAAGCCGCCGGCGACCCAGCCGACGACGCAGCCGCCGACTACGGCGACCACGGTCGAGGGCGGCGGTCTCGACATCGGTTGATGTGTCCCGACGCGCGCGCCGGCGCTCCCAGCGCGTAGCGTCGCCTCGGTGAGCGCGCTCGAGCCCCTCCTCGAACTCCAGGAGCGCGACCTCGCGCTCGACCGCATCCGCCACCGCCTCGACACGCTGCCCGAGCGCGCCCAGGTCGCCACGACCGAGGCCCGGCTCGCCGAGCTCCAGGCCGCGCTCGCCACGCTCCAGGCCGAGCGCGACGAGGTGGCGCGCGAGGAGAAGCGCCACGAGGACGAGGCCACCGCGATCGGCGAGCAGGCCGCGCAGGCGGAGGCGAAGCTGTACTCCGGCGAGGTCGTCTCGCCGAAGGAGCTCCAGGCGCTCCAGGCCGACGTCGCGCAGCTCAAGCGTCACCAGCAGTCGGTCGAGGACCGCCAGCTCGCGGCGATGGAGCGGCGCGAGCCGCTCGACGGGCAGCTCGCCGAGCGCGGCACCGAGGTCGCGGCGATCGAGGCGGCGCTCGCCGCGCAGCGCGAGGCGCTCGCCGCCGCGGAGGGCGCGCTCGGTGACGAGCTGCGCGCCGCCGAGGCCGCACGCGCCGAGCAGGCGGGCGCGATCGACGCCGAGATGGTCGAGGTCTACGAGGACGTGCGCGCGAAGGCCAACGGCGTCGGCGCGGCCCGGCTCGTCGGCATGACCTGCCAGGGCTGTCACCTGTCGATCCCGGCCACCGAGGCCGAGCGGATCCGCAAGGCCCCCGCCGGCACCATCGAGCACTGCGACAACTGCGGCACGATCCTGGTGCCCTGAGGCCGACGTGGACGTCGTCGAGGTGTACGCCGACGGGGGAGCGCGGGGGAACCCGGGGCCGGCCGCGATCGGCGCGGTGGTGCTCGACCCGAGCACGTCGCCGCCCACCCGGCTGGCGTCGGTGAGCGAGACGATCGGCACCGCGACCAACAACGTCGCCGAGTACAAGGCGGTGATCGCCGGGCTCGAGGCCGCGCTGCCGTTCGGCGCGCGAGCCGTCCGGGTGCGGGCCGACTCGATGCTCGTCGTCCGCCAGCTCGAGGGCGCGTGGAAGGTCAAGCACGACGGGCTCAAGCCGCTCCACGCTCGGGCTCGCGAGCTGCTCGGGTCGTGGGCCGAGGTCGACCTCGCCCACGTGCCGCGCGAGCAGAACATGGATGCCGACCTGCTCGTGAACGCCGCGCTCGACGCGGCGACGTAGGGACGCTCGTGCTGCTCTGGTACGTCGGCATCTCGGTGCTGCTCGTCGCCAACGTGTTCAAGAGCTCGGGCATCGACTACCGGCTGATCGCGCTCGGCTCGATGCTGCCGCTGCTCGTCGACCTGCCGGTCGGGCACACCGCGTTCGGGCACACGGTGCTGTTCCCGATCGCGCTGCTCGTGATCGTGATGGTCGGCACCATCGGCCGGCCCCGGCTGACCCGCCGGCGCCTCCTGTGCCTGCCGATCGGGGTGTTCTGCGGCCTGATCCTCTCGGGCGCGTTCACCGACCCCGACCTGTTCTGGTGGCCGATCGGCGGCACCACGTTCCCCGCCGACTCGCTGCTGCCGGTGTGGTGGGTCGTGCTGCTCGAGGAGCTGGCGGGCCTGGTCGCGTGCTGGTGGATCGTCGGCCAGTTCGACCTCTACCTGCCCGAGCCGCGCCGTGAGCTCTGGCGCACCGGGCGGCTGCGCGAGGCCGCCCCGTCGTGATCGTCCTCGTGCGCCACGGCGCGACCGACCAGAACCTGCGCGGCCTGCTGCTCGGCCGCGCTGACCCGTCGTTGTCACCCGAGGGCGTCGCGCAGGCAGACTCGCTGGCCGCGCTGCTCGAGCGCGGTGGACGACCCGAGCGCATCGTGAGCAGCCCGCTGCGCCGCACCCGCGAGACGGCCGAGGCGATCGCCGCGCGGTGGGACATGACCGTCGACGACGAGCGGGGCCTGCTCGAGATGGACTACGGCGAGTGGGACGAACGCCCGCTGGCCGAGATCCCCCGCGAGGTGTGGCAGGAGTGGCAGGCCGATCCCGACTTCGCCCCGCCCGGTGGCGAGAGCATGCGCGAGCTGCAGCGGCGGGTCTCGGCGTGCGTGGCCGAGCTGTTCGCCGAGGCGAGCGAGCGGGGCCCGGTGATCGCGGTGAGCCACGTGTCGCCGATCAAGGCCGGAGTGCTGTGGGGCCTCGGGCTCGACGAGCGCCCGGAGCTCGCGTGGCGCCTGCGTCTCGACACCGCGTCGATCACCCGGCTTGCGCCCGGCCCGCTGGGCCCGGTCGTCACCACCTTCAACGAGCGCGCCCCCGACTGAGGCCGTGCTGCACCGTCCTGTGATGCGTATCTCAGACCCCCTAGAGGGGGGTTGAGATACGCATCAAGGAGATGCCGACGTGACCGGGATCGAGGTGCGCTCGCCGGACGACGCGGGTGGTGCCGGCTTCGCGGGGCGGGCGTGCGCACCGTGGCCGTCGACGACGAAGCGGCCCTCGCCGGGGCCGTCGGCCACCGGCATCCCCAGCGCGTCGAGAAGCGCGTGGTCGTCCTCGGCGGGGCGGCCGCCGGTCGTGAGGTAGTTGCCGACGATCAGCGCGTTCGCGCCGGCGAGCAGGCCCATCGCCTGGAGCTCGCCGAGCACCAGCTCTCTCCCGCCCGCGAGACGCAGCCACGTGCTCGGCAGCACCAGCCGGAACAGCGCGATCGCCTGGAGCGCCTCGCGCGGCGTGAGCCGCGGCTGCTCGTCACCGAGGGGCGTGCCCGACGGCATCAAGAAGTTGATCGGTACCTCGCACGGCTCCAGCTCGGCCAGCTCGAACGCGAAGTCGACCCGCTGCTGGAGCGTCTCGCCCATCCCGAGGATCCCACCGCAGCACAGCTCCATGCCTGCTTCCATGGCGAGCCGGGCGGTGGCGACCCGGTCGTCGTAGGTGTGGGTGGTGCAGATGCTCGGGAACACCTCGCGCGGCGCCTCGAGGTTGTGGTTGTAGCGCCGCACGTCGGCTTCGGCGAGCCGCTTCGCCTGCTCGGGCGTCAGCAGCCCGAGCGAGCACGCGACCTCGAGCCCCGTCTCGTCGTGCACCGCGTGCACCGACTCGATGACCTTCTCGAGCAGTCGTTCGTTGGGGCCGCGGACGGCCACGACGATGCAGAACTGGGTCGCCCCTGCCTCGCGCGTGGCACGCGCCGCAGCGACGATCTCGTCGAGGTCGAGGTACGCGTAGACGTCGACGTCGGTGCTGTAGCGCGCCGACTGCGAGCAGAACGCGCAGTCTTCGGGGCATGCGCCCGACTTCGCGTTGATCAGGCTCTCGAGCTCGACCTCGTCGCCGCAGTGCTCGAGGCGCACCCGGTGCGCCAGGGCGACCAGGTCGGGCAGCTCGTCGAGCGGCACGGCCGCGACCGCGCCGGCCTCGTCGCGCGTCAGCCGGCGCCGCTCGCCGAGCAGCGCCTCCTCGGCGCGCGCGATCGCGGGGGCCACGGGCATGGACGAACGGTAGCGCGGCCCTCCCCGCCGCAGCCCTAGCGTGGGCGTCGTGGCGCAGCCGGTGGAGACGGACGTGTGCGTCGTCGGCGCCGGGCTCGCCGGGCTCACCGCCGCCCGCCTGCTCGCCGAGGCCGGGCGCGACGTCGTCGTCCTCGAGGCGCGCGATCGCGTCGGGGGACGGCTGCTCACCGAGCAGCTCGCCGACGGCACGCCGATCGACCACGGCGGCCAGTGGATCGGCCCGGGCCAGCACCGCATCGCGCGCCTCGCCGCCGAGCTCGGCAACGGCACGTTCCCGACGCATGACGGGGGCGAGCACCTCCTGCGCTTCGGTGGACGCACCGGTCGCTACCAGGGGGCGATCCCCAAGCTCAGCCCGGCCGTGCTCCTCGACATGGGCCAGGCCCAGACCCGCTTCGACCGCATGGCGACCCAGGTGCCGCTCGACGCGCCCTGGGAGGCCGAACGGGCGACCGACTGGGACGGCCAGACGTTCGAGACGTGGATCCGCCACAACGCGGTCACCCGGGGCGCGCGCGAGCTGCTCACCCTCTACTCGGAGGCCGTGTTCGCCGCCGAGCCGTCCGACCTCTCGCTGCTGCACGCGCTCTTCTACACGCACTCCGGGAACGGGGTGGACGTGCTCGCCGGCACCACCGGTGGCGCGCAGCAGGACCGCTTCGTGCAGGGCGCGCAGGCGAATGCCATCGGCCTCGCCGCGCGCCTCGGCGACTCGGTGCGCGTCGGTCAGCCGGTTCGTCGCATCGACCGCAGCGACGACGCGGTCGCCGTCCTCACCGACGAGCTGCTCGTGAAGGCGCGCTACGCGGTCGTCGCGGTGCCGCCGCCCCTCGCGGCCCGCATCCGCTACGAGCCCGCGCTCCCGGCGGTGCGCGACCAGCTGCTCCAGCGGCTCCCGATGGGCGCGGTGATCAAGTGCCACGCCGTCTACAACCGGCCCTTCTGGCGCGACGACGGGCTCTCCGGCCAGGCGACGACCGACGAAGGACCGGTGAAGGTGGTGTTCGACAACTCGCCCGCGTCGGGGTCGCCGGGCGTGCTGCTCGCGTTCGTCGAGGGCGCCCACGCGCGCGCGCTGAGCGGCGCCGAGCCCGACGAGCGCCGCACCGCCGTCCTCGACGCGCTCACGCGGCTGTTCGGATCGCCCGCGCGCACGCCCGTGGAGTACGTCGAGCGCGACTGGTCCGCCGAAGAGTGGACGCGCGGCTGCTACGCCGCCCTGTTCACCCCCGGCGCGTGGACCCAGCACGGTCCGGCCCTGCGGGCGCCGGTCGGCCCTGTGCACTGGGCGGGCACCGAGACCGCCACCGTCTGGTGCGGCTACATGGACGGCGCGATCCAGTCGGGCGAGCGGGCCGCGCACGAGATCCTGAGCGCCACGTGACCGAGATCGCGCGCCTCGCGCCGCACGAGCTCGACGAGGCGCTCCCGCTCGTCGCCGCGTACCAGCGGTTCTACGAGGTCGAGCCCGACGACGCGCGCAACGCCACGTTCTTCCGGCGCTTCGTCGACTCGGATGCCGAGGGCATCATCCTCGGCGCCCGCGCCGAGCCGGGCGGCCCGCTCGTCGGGTACGCGTGCCTCCACTGGCGCCTCGACACCGTGACCGCCCACGAGGTCGTGTGCCTGCACGACTTGTTCGTCGTCCCCGAGGTGCGAGGCGCGGGCGCCGGGCGCGCTCTCCTCGAAGCCGCGGCCGAGGTCACCCGCGACCGTGGCGCGTCGGCGCTCGTCTGGAGCACTGCCCCCGACAACACGACGGCTCAGCGCCTCTACGACCGCACCGGCGCTACCCGCTTCACCTGGTACGAGTACGAGCTCGACGTCTGATCACGGGACGACTCGGAAGCGGCCGCCGGAGAGCGGGCGCAGCACGTCGAAGTGGCGGTGATCGAGCGTGAGGATCGTGCGCGTTCCGAACCGCTGCGCCAGCACGACGTTGCCCGCGTCGGCGACACCGATCTGCTGATCGCGGTTGCGCTCGATCACGTCGGTGATCGCTCGGAGATCCGCGGCATCGAACGACGCGAGCTCGTAGCCGCCTGACGAGAGCTCGGCGAGCAGCGTGAGCTCGGCATCCACGCCGATGCGGGTCGCGACGAGGTGGTCGAGCTCGGCGACGACGTAGGGAGAGACGAACAATGGGTCGCGCTCGTCGGCGACGATCTGCACGACGGCATCGTGCGTCGGTTCGCGGTCGTTGAAGTACGCGAGCAGGCCGCTCGTGTCCGCGACGATCACCGGTCGCCGAAGCCTTCGAGCAGCTCATCGGCCTTCGCGGCGAACGGCGGCGCGGAGAAGAGCCCGCCCCTCGGCCTGGGTCGGCCGAGCCCCTGGGCGAGGGCGCTGCGGATGACCTCGGCCTCTGCGACGCCTCGGCGTCGGGCTTCGCGCTCGATCCGGTCCTTGAGCTCATCGGGGAGGTACACCGTGGTCTTGGTGGTCATACCACCGATGGTACCACCGGTGGTATGAGGCCCTGCTCGACCGCCCTGGGAGCTCGGCCTCGACCCTGCGACAATGGGCACGGTGGCGAGTCGGCCAGGCGGCCGCGTACCGATGCGTGCACGTGGCGGATCGGTCCGAGGAACGTCCGGACTCCACAGAGCACGGTGCTGGGCAACACCCAGTCGGGGCGACCCGCAGGAAAGTGCCACAGAGAGCAGACCGCCGATGGCCACCTCTCCGGAGGTGGCACAGGCAAGGTTGAAAGGGTGCGGTAAGAGCGCACCAGCACCCGGGGTGACCCGGGTGGCTCGGCAAACCCCACCGGGAGCAAGGCCAGACAGGGGGAGTGCGGCTCGCACGCAGACACCCCCGGGTAGGCCGCTGGAGCCGGCGGGCAACCGTCGGCCGAGATGGATGGTCGCCACGGGCGGCGCACGCCGTCCGGACAGAATCCGGCGTACGGCCGACTCGCCACCACCTCTGCTCGGTGTCGTGCCTAGGTGACGAAGTCGCGGGTCAGCTCGTCGACGGTGCGGATGCCGAGCAGCGCCATGGTGCGCTGAACATCTGCCCGCAGCATCGCGAGCACGTGGTCGACGCCGCGCTCGCCCGCGGCGCCGAGACCGTAGAGGTAGGCGCGGCCGATGGTGCACGCGCGCGCGCCGCGCGCGACCGCCTTCACGATGTCGCTGCCGCGGCGCACGCCACCGTCGCACCAGACCTCGATCGCGTCCCCCACGGCGTCGGTGACCGGCGCGACGAGGTCGATCGGTGCGGGTGAGGAGTCGAGCTGGCGGCCACCGTGGTTCGACAGCATGATCGCGTCGACCCCGCGCGCGGCGGCGAACTCGGCGTCGGTCACCGTCTGGATCCCCTTGAGGACCACTGGGCCGTCCCAGACCGAGCGGAGCCAGTCGACGTCTTCCCAGTCGACAGAAGAATCGAACTGGTTGTTCATGATCTCGGCGAGATCGACCGCTTCGGCGCCGTCGGAGACGCCGCGCCCGACGACGTTGGCGAAGCGGATCGGGTCGGCACGAACGAAGTCCCAGGTCCACGAGGGGTGCAGGACGCCGTCGAGCAGCGTGTCGAGGCCGAGCTTCGGCGGCAGCGTGAACCCGTGGCGGACGTCTCGCTCGCGTCGCCCCTGCACCGCGGTGTCGACCGTCAGGATGAGCGCCTCGTACCCGGCGTCGGCCGCGCGCCCGATCATCTCCTTGACGAGTCCACGGTCGTTCCAGACGTACACCTGGAACCACTTCCGACCGGCGTTGACTGCGGCGACCTCTTCGATCGAGCGTGTCCCGAGCGTCGACAGCGAGTACGGAACTCGTGCACGCGCGGCCGCCCGTGCGACTGCCAGCTCGCCGGCAGGATCGGCGATGCGGTTGAACCCGGTCGGCGACAGCGCGAAGGGTGCCGGCACCGGGCGACCGAGCATCGTCGTGTGGGTGTCGATCTCGTCGACGTCACGCAGCACCCGTGGTCGGAACGTGATGCGGGCGAACGCCTGGGTGTTCGCGGTGAGGCTGTGCTCGTCCTCGGCTCCGCCGTCGATGTAGTCGAAGACGCCCCGCGGCAGGCGACGCTTCGCGATCCGGCGCAGGTCGGCGACCGACGCCGCGCGCCGGAGCCGCCGGGTGATCGGGTCGAGCTCGATCGGCTCGAAGCGCATCACGGAGCGAAGCGTGTCGACGATCCGTCGGATCCTTGCCAGGAGCCCCATGCGCTGGGGGAAGATAACACTGGTACATTTCGCCGCAGGATCACGATCCGGGGGAGCGCATGATCATCGATGTCGACTCGCACTGGGAGGTCGAGGACTACGGCGGCGAGTTCCCGCTCGAGCCGTGGCGCGATCGGCTCCCGGAAGGCCGTCTCGCGGGCGTCGCGCACGGCGTGGCCGGCGATCTCCTGCGTTCGCTCCCCGAGGCTCGGCGCCCGTCGCCCCTGGAGATGTTCCCCGGCCTCATCGAGATCGCGAAGCAGCAGGGTGGGCCGGCGGTGCTGCACCCGGTGCACGAGTCGACCGCGCTGGAGCGAGTCGACTGGATGGACTCGGTCGGCATCGACCACTGCCTGGTGAACCCGGGCGCGTGGTGGCAGATGCTCGAGTACCTCGGCCCCGATCGAGCGAAGGGCGCGCGCCGCTGCAACGACTACCTCACCGAGCAGCTCTCCGACGGCGCCGACCGTCTGCACGCCGTCGCGGTGCTCGATCTGAGCGACCCCGCCGTTGCCGTCGCCGAGCTCGAGCACGCACGCGAGCGCGGCGCCCGCGCTTTCTTCCTCTACACCGTCAAGGGCAAGCCACCGACACCGGTGTCGCCCGGTCACCCCGCGTGGGACCCGGTCTGGGAGGCCGCGACACGACTCGGCATGCTCGCGATCGTGCACGTCGGCAACACCGGCACCGACTTCGACGGATGGGCCGACATCGGGTTCGACGAGCCCGGCGGCGCGGGCATCTCGGGGATCCTGCGACTCGCCAACACCCAGCGGTGGCACGCCGCACAGAACATCATCTCGGCGCTGCTGTACGGCGGCGTGTTCGCGCGCCACCCAGACCTGACCGTGCTCCTGGCCGAGCTGCGGATCAACTGGGTGCCGCCGTTCCTCGACACGCTCGCGCGCCAGGCCGAGTCGTCGTTCATCCTCGGTGAGTGGCCCTGGGACGTCTCGGGTGCCGACATGCTCCGACGCAACGTCCGCGTCACGCCGCTGCCGGGCTTCGGCGACCTTCACCCCGTCGACTACCTGCGGGAGAGCCCGGAGACGTTCGTGTTCTCGTCCGACTACCCACACCACGAGGGCAACGCCGACCCGATCACCCTCTACGGCCCAGAGCTCGCCGACCTCGATGACGACCTGCGCACGTCGTTCCTCGGCGCCAACATCGAAGATTGCTTCGCTCGCACCGGCGACCCGCTCCCGACCCGATGACCACGAGCTACTCCTTCACCAAGCTCGTGGTGCACGACCTCGACGCGATGGCTCGCTTCTACGGTGCCGTGTACGACCTCGAGCCGATCCAGCGTGTGGAGGCCGAGATCGGCGGTGAGCCGATCGAGGAGATCATCCTCGGGCGCGACGGCGCCTACGGCGGGCTGATCCTGCTGCGATGGGTCGACCGGGACGCACCTCCGACGGGTGAGCTGCTCCTGGGCTTCACCACCGGCGACATCGACGCGCTGTTCGAGCGCGCGGTGGCGACCGGCGCGGTCGTGCGCGCGGCGCCCTTCGTCTCGGAAGAGGCCGGTGGCATGCGGGTCGGCTTCATCGCCGACCCGGAGGGGCACCTCGCCGAGGTCGTCGAGATGCCGACCAGCTGACTACGGCGACTCGAGCACCGAGAGGTCGAACTTCTCGGCCGCAACGCGGAAGTCGAGCAGCTCGACCTGGGTCTGGATCTTGCCGTCGACGACCTCGAAGAACATCCCGTAGACGTTCTCGTAGTCGGCCCCCGTGTTGGTGACCGCGCGCCGGGTGATCAGCGCCGCGACCCAATCACCGCCGGTCAGGAGCGCCTCCACCTCGACCTCGGCTGCATCGGGCTCGGGGTAGAGCAGCTTCCCGGCCTCGGTGTTCGCGCGGAAGGCCTCTCGCCCACACCGCACGTTCATGCCCGCCCGGTAGACGGGCTCGTCGGCGAGGTACGGCTCGTACCGAGCGGGGTCGAACGTACGGAACGCCTCGAGGTACTCGAGCACCAAGGCCTTGTTCTGCTCCGCTTGCGTCGTCATGTCGTCCCCCCGTCGGCGCCGACCACCAATCGTCGGATGATAACGACGCTATATTTCCTGGCGTGCCCGGCCAGTGCGACCTCGCGGCTCTCGCTTGACGACAGCCATCGAGTCCGTCGCCCGACCCTCGCTCGATCGGCGCACCAAGTGCGTGGCTGATCGTTGCCCGGTCGACCTCGACGACCTGGTCGGCGGGCTGGGCGCCGAGCTGACTGCTCGCCACGGTGCGACGGCCTCGCGCGCACAAGCGCTGCTGTCGCTGTCGCCGCTCACGATCGAGGTCGACGGAAGAGCGTGCACGATCGACGCCGGGTCCGTGCGCCCAGGGGTCGCTCCGGACGCCGTGACGGTCGAGCTCTCCGCTGACGCGCTCGGCGAGCTCGTCTCCGGCACCTCGTCGATGTACGGCCAGGTCTTCCAGGCAGGAGCCGAGGTGCACGGAGACCGTGCTGGCGAAGTGTTGGCATGGGACCACGTGTTGCACGCGCTGCTCGACGGTCAGCCACTTCACGAGCCGGGAGCTCTCGAGCTGCGCGCCCGCGACGGCAGCCCCCTCGACCTCGCGCGCTCGTTCGAGCCCGACGACGACGATCTCGAGCTCGCGCACTTCCTGGCCGAAGCCGGCTTCGCGCACCTCCGCGGGTGGATCGATGCCGGCCTGCTCCCCAGGATCAAGGATGAGGTCGCGGTCGCGGCCGCAGCGTCGACGCGCGAGAAGCCCCACCGCTGGTGGGCGCGACTCGAAGACGGCTCCGAGGTCTGCGTCCGCGTGATGCACGTGCTGCGCGAGTCACCGACGATGGCCGCGCTCGTGGAGGGCGACGCGTACAGCCGTCTCGGAGGGCTCTTCGACGACGGCCACCAACGCTTCCCCGACCGGCCGCAGAGCTCGGAAGCACTCCTGAAGCCCGTCGGCGTCGTGGAGGGGATCGCTGACTTCCCGTGGCACCGAGATTGCTCCTTCGGCGGCCACGACTACCACTGCGCCGGCTATGCGGTCGGGTTGCCGCTCGGCGCGACCGATGCTGATTCGGGTCACCTGCGGGTGATCGCAGGTTCGCACCGCGTGTCGGTGCCCGCGCCCGGGCTGGTCGATGGCTACGCCTCGGGCCTTCCCGAGGTCGATCTGCACACCGAGCCCGGCGATCTCACGATCCACGTGGGGTGCGTCCTGCACGGCACGCGCCCACCCCGGACGCGCGACCGAGCGGTCGTCTACACGACGTTCAGCCTGCCCGAGCGCTGAGCTCGTCTCTCACCGGTACTCGGGTGGGAGGACCCCCGTGAACCACGACAGCTCGTTGTCCTCGACGTAGCGCGAGAGCGTCTCCTCGGCGCTCACGGGCCATTGGTGGAAGCCCTCGACGGCGAGCGCGAGCGCACCGCTGCTGTCCGGGCCCGGTCGCGTGAGCGCGGTGTGAGCGAGCTCGTCGTAGCGGTCGGGCTTCCGTGGGAGCCCGGCAACGGTGCGCATGAGGTACTTCGGTGCTTTGAAGAGGACACGATTGAGGGCGAGCAGTGCACGTCCGTAGGCCAGGACGACGTGCACCGCTGCGTGCTGCAGCAAGAAGTCGTCCCCACGCTCGTGTGCTTGGGGGAGGAAGTAGCCGGCCTGGAGCCTTGCGTGCGCGATGAACGCTCGTTGCTTCTCGACCCACGCCGCGTCGGGGAGCTCGACGATCCGCCGGATCTGCTCGCCGAGATCGTCGATCGTGCTCCATGCGACCCGCGCGCCCTCGAAGGAGGCGCGGCACGGGTCGTCGCCGTCGAGGGCCGCGCGTCGGAGGTAGTCGGGCGTGACCAGCTTGATGTCGAAGTAGCCATCCTCGTAGGTGACGTCGTCGGACGTGACGTAGCTGAGGCGCCCCTCGGCGCGAGCGGCGGCGAACTCCGAGTCGTCGACGACCAGGTACAGGTCGACGTCCGAGTCGGGCCGCTCGGTGCCACGTGCCACCGATCCGGAGACGATCACCGCCTCGAACCGTCGTTCACGCGTCGATCGCTCGACGAAGGCGGCGATCGACGCCTCGTGGTGCTCCACCTGTGGGCTACGAAGCGCGCTGGGTCGCGGCGCGGTTGTCGACCTCGTCGGTGAGCCAGTCGGTGGTCGGCGCGATCGTGTAGGTGCTCAGCAGCGTTTGGATGAACGCTTCGTCGTGCATCGGATCGGCCGGCTCGTCGAACTCGATCCCCTGGGCGCGGAGGTCGTCGACGAGCGTCTCGAAGACCCGCTCATGGGTCAGGTCATCGGTCTGGTCCATGACGCGCTTCACGTCGTCCATGTCCCGGTACACCTCGGCGCTCCAGTGGACCAGGAGGCGGATCTGCTCCGGGGCGTACGACCGGATCACCTCACCGTCGGTCGTGACGACCCAGTCGTTCGTGTCCGCGCGGTGCTCGAACAGCGAACGGTGGGCGAGCCTCTCGATGGCGCGCTCGTCCGGACGACCGACCGGATCACCCCGGTGGAACATCAGCTCGTTCTGCACCACGACGCCACGGTTCCACATGGGGGTCGGGAGCGTCTTCGGGGGCGCGAGCGGTCCGTCCGGCCAGTACGTGAACGTGCCGGCCTCACCCCGATACCACCACGTGATGACCTGGGCCATGTTGACGATGTAGTCGGTGAACAGCCCCGACTTCGCCATGATGTTGAGCAGCCACACCGGCGTGTTCTCGTAGCGAACGCCACGGAAGGTGACCGCGTCGAGGTGCGGGCTGAGTCCGCTCTGATGCGGACCGCAGATGTTGAACAGCATCATCGTGGGCTTCGCGTACTCGGCATGCCAGTACGACTTGACCTCTCCGAGCAGGCGCGAGCTGTAGAAGACGTCCTCGATCTCGGGGAAGTAGCAGACGGAGTTCTGGCCGTAGAAGCCGCGGAACTGCGCGGTCGCGATCGCGTCGAGCGTCAGGCCGTGGTCCTTCGGCACCACGCCGGACGTCGTCGCGATCAGCTCGTCGACCGACTCGAAGTGGTGGGCCTGGATCGTCGGCCACGGGCCGTGCTGCTGCACCACGCCGAGCAGCCGCGCATGCTCGTCGTCGGAGTAGACGTCGTCGAGCACCCGGGGCGGGAACACCGGGGTCAGGACCCTGGCGAGCGCTTCCTGCTGGGTCATAATGTAATGACGTTACAAAATCCCGGGGGCCCCTGCCAAGCGACCCGGCTCAAGGAGGCGCGCGTGCCGGTCATCGACATCGACTCCCACTTCGAGCCCGCCGACGACTGGCTCGACGAGTTCCCAACGCTCCGGGAGCGCCTGCCCGAGCGGTTCCCGACCGACGATCCGCGGTTCCTGCTCCGTTCGCCGGAGATGTTCGCCTACTTCGTGAGCGACGACCTCCTGCGTGGCGTCCCTCGAGAGCGCCGCATGGCGATCGAGCGCATCGTGACGCCCGGGATGCGCGCGCTCTACGACCCCGAACGCGGACCGGAGGCCGGGTACCCCGGCTCCGACCAGCACCTCGCGATGCTCGACACCGACGCGCGCATCACCTGGCTCGACGACCAGGGCATCGACGTGCAGAACGTGATCAGCGGTGCGGGCTACACGCTGACCCGCGCGATCGACGACCCGGCACTCGGGATGGACGCGCTGGCCGCGGTCAACACCTGGATGAGCGATCACGCGACGCAGGCGGAGGGCCGGCTCATGACCGCGGTGAACCTGCGCTTCGAAGACCTCGACTGGGCCATCGCCGAGCTCACTCGCATGCGGGCGCGCGGCAGCCGCACGTTCCTCATGCCATCGGAGCCCACCGGCGACACGCCGCCGAACCATCCCGACTACGACCGGTTCTGGTCCGCCGTCACCGACCTCGCGATGGTCCCGATCGTCCACGTCGGCCTGAGCCCCGCGATCTACAACCCGGCGTGGGCCAACACCGACGACCCGGCGATCATCCGTACGATCTCGGTTCTCCAGCCGTCACAACAAGCCGAGGTGTTCCTCAACGCGATGGTGCTCGGCGGAGTGTTCGAACGGCATCCGACGCTCACGGTCGTGTTCGCGGAGCATGGCATCGAATGGATCACGTCCACGACGTTCCGCCTCGACATGCTGGCGACGCCCGGCGTCAGCGCACTGGTGATCCCCGACTACCGCCTGCCGTTGACACCGTTCGAGTACGTGCAGCGCAACATCCGGGTGACGCCGTTGCCGGTCGCGCACGAGTCGCCCGTCGGCACCTTCGACTACCTGCCGTCGGTGCCGATCTTCTCGTCCGACTACCCGCACTTCGAGGGCAGCCCCGATCCCGTCGGGCACTACGAGAAAGAGCTCGCCCCGCTCGGAGACGACGTCAAGGCGTCGTTCTACGGCGACAACCTCGCGGAGTGCTTCGCTCGGATGGGGGATCCGATCGGCGTCTGACGGATCACACGACCCGGCAGTGCTCGCGGTAGGGGTCGAGACGGGCATCCCCTGGGTCGAGCTCGGTGACCAGCGTGTCGATGCGCTCCAGCGCGAACGTCCGCGCGGGGGCGCGACTGCCGAGCTTCGAGGAGTCGACCGCGAGCACGATCTGCGACGCAGAGGCGGCGAACGCGACCTTCACGTCGGCCTCGGCCAAGGACGCTTCGCTCGACCCGAAGGTCGGGTCGAGCGCGGCGGCGCCCACGAACAGGGCGCCGAGCAGGATCTCGCTCGCGGCTCGGACCGCGAGTGGCCCGACCAGGCTCCCGGTCTGCGGGTCGAGCTGACCGCCGGTCAAGAGCGCCTGGACGCCGCGCTGCTCGTTGAGCACCGCGAACGTCTCGGGGCCGTTCGTGACGATTGTCAGATCGCGGTCGCCGCCGAGTCGAGCGGCGAGGCGCTGGAGCGTCGACGAAGCGTCGATCCCGACGGCTCCATCGGCCGGCACGAGATCGAGCAGCTTCTGCCCGATGATCGACTTGGCGCGGGTGTGCTCGCGCGACCGGGTCCCGAACTCCTGGGGCCCGATGGCGATGGCGCCGCCCCGAACTCGCCGCGCGACGCCCTCGTCGGTGAGCAGCTCGAGATCGCGTCGGATCGTCATCTCGCTGACGTCGAGCTGAGTCGCGAGCGTGGCGATGCGGACCCGCCCCTCGCGTTCGAGGTTGGTGCGGATCGTCTCGAGGCGATCGAGCGCGTCGACGTTCACGCGCTGACCTGCTCCGGCCTCGCGGCGCAGCGTGCGCTCTCGAGGGAGTCGTACACGCCCAGCGCGATGCCTTGCGTGATCGCGTTGCCCACGGCCGCGGCCTCGACGGGGCCGAGGCGCACCGGCAGACCGGTGCGGGCGACGAGTCGCTCGGTGAACAGCCCGGGGCGAGCGGCGCCTCCGAAGACGCGGATCCCCGAGATGGGCTCGAGGCGTTGGACCAGCCGTGCGGTGGTGTCGACCATCGCCTCGACGATCGCACGGCTGACGACCGGCGGAGGCGCATCGGGCTCCAGACCGGCGGCCGAGCACACCTCCGAGCACATGTCGGTGGGGGCGAGGAACCGCTCGTCGGTCGTGTCGAAGGGCTCTCCCCGGGGTCGCGTGGCTGCCGCGTCGGTGAGGAGCGACTCGACCGAGTGCACGCCCCACGAGCGCCGACACTCCTCGAGCAACCACCAGCCGGCCATGTTGCGCAGGAACCGGATCGTGCCGAACGTGCCCTGCTCGTTCGCGAACCCGAGCCCGCGCGCTCGCTCCGACAGGTCCCAGGTGTCCTGTTCCCGACCGACGATCATCCAGGTGCCGGTCGACAGGAAGGCCTCGCCGGACGCGCCGCCGGCGACGACGGCCGACGCCGTGTCGTGGCTGCCGACGAGCAGCACAGGAGTGCCCCCGAACTCGGATGCGCTCCCGACGTTCGTCGCGGGCTCGAAGATCTCGGGGAGCTTCGATCGCTCGAGCGAGATCGCGTCGCACAGCTCGTCGGACCACGTTCCGGCACGCAGGTCGTAGAGACCGGTCGTGCCCGCGCTCGTGCGCTCGGCCACGACGGCGCCCGTCAGATCGTGGACGAGCAGCTCGGGGAGCATCACGACGTGTCGCGCGCGTGCCAGTTCGTCGCGGGCGTGCACCGCGAGCTGGAAGATCGTGTTCACGGCCTGTGGCGGGATCCCGGTGAGCTCGAAGATCCGTCGTGTCCCGAGCCGCCCGGCGATCGTGTGGAAGTCGGAGGTGCGGGCGTCGCGGTACGACCACGGCGGTGCCACGAGATCCTCACTCGCGTCCAACAGGCCGTAGTCCACTCCCCAGGTGTCGATGCCGATCGACGCTACGGGGCCGTCCTCGAGCGCCGCCGCGATGCCGGCCCGCATCGAGGCGACCAGGCGATCCCAGTCCCAGCGCATCCCTCCGCCCGCATCAGCAACCGGTCTGTGCTCCGTTCGGTGAACGACGCGCAGGTCGACCTGATCTGCAGCGAGCGCCACGCGGCAGACGCGGATCGACGTCGCGCCGAAGTCGACCGCGACGACCGGCGTCGACATCGACTACAGGCCGGTGGCCAGCGAATCGGAGCCGCGCTCGTCGACGGCCGAGCGGCGATAGCCGCTCGCGCGGAACGTCTCGACCGGTCGGAGCGCAGCCCCGTTGCGGCGGCGCGCCTCGGCGACCAGCGGGCGGACATCCGATCGGAAGGCGTCGGCGAGCATCTCGGCCGCGAGCGCGGGATCGGTGCCGTCCTGGAGCTCGTGCAAGCGCGCACGGTCGACCAGCAGGGCCTGGGCGAGCGTCACCTGGATCTGGTCGGTCGCCTGGATCAGGTCCTCGATCGGGTCCTTGAGGTTGTGGGATGCGTCGATCATGTAGCTCAACGGCGGCAAGTCGCCGTCGCCGACCTCGACGAGCTCGAGCAGGATCAGGAAGAACTGGAACGGGTTGATCGATCCGACGGTCAGGTCGTCGTCGCCGTACTTCGAGTCGTTGAAGTGGAAGCCGCCGAGGCGCTCGACCATCGCCAGGCGACTCACGACCTGTTCGATGTTGGTCCCCGGGAGATGGTGTCCGAGGTCGACCAGGCACTTGGCTCGCGGCCCGGCCTGGTGTGCGAGCAGCAACGACGACCCCCAGTCGGGGTTCACGCTCGCGTAGAAGGACGGCTCGTAGGGCTTGTGCTCGGTGAACATCTGCCAGTCGTCCGGCAGCGACTCGTGCAGATCGTGCAGGCCCTCGGCGACCCGGTCGAACTGGCGTCGGAAGTCGGCTTGGCCGGGATGGTTCATCCCGTCGCCGAGCCACACGGTGATGGCCTTCGAACCGAGGGTGACGCCCAGCTCCACGACCTGGCGGTTGTGCTCGAGCGCGCGCTTGCGGACGTCGGGGTCGGGATGGGCGAACGAGCCGAACTTGTACGAGATCTCGCCGTCGCCCGTGGTCGACGGGTTGTCCTGGAACGTGTTCGAGTTCATCGCGTCGAACGTGATGCCCGCGGCGGCGGCGTACGCTCGGAGGGCTGCCGGGTCGTCGGGGTCGTCCCACGGTACGTGCAGGCTGACCGAGCGGTTCGCCCCGGTGAGCGCGTTCAGCGCGGCGACGTCGTCGATCTTCTCCTCGGTGCTGCGGGGCTCCCCGCCGCCGGGGAACCGCCCGAACCGGGTACCCCCCGTCCCGACCGCCCATGAGGGCGCCGCGACCGAGAAGCGCCCGACGGTGTCGATGATCTCGTTCGGATCGACGGAACGCTCCACCAGCCCGGCGCAGGTTCGTTCCAGCGCGCGCTCGTGTCCGGGCAGCAGGTCGGCGTCGAGCGTCTCGATCACGTCGGGCGTGATGCGAAGGGTCATCGGAGGAAGGCTCCTGCGACGCCGCCGTCGACCGGGATGATCGTGCCGGTCGTGCGCGCGAGCGTGCCGTCGACGAGCATGAGCACCGCGCGCGCCACGTGCTCGGGGAGCACCTCGAGCCCGAGCAGCGTCCGTGCCGCGTAGAAGTCGCCGAGGTCGTCGGGCGCGACACCATGGGCCGCAGCCCGTTGCTCGAGCCAATCTCCGGTGAAGATCCCCGAGCCCCGGATCACGGCGTCGGGATTGACGCCGTTGACGCGGATCCCCTCGGGTCCGAGCTCCGCCGCGAGGAGCCGAACCTGGTGTGCCTGGTCGGCCTTCGCCGCTCCGTACGCCAGGTTGTCCGGCCCCGCGACGACCGCGTTCTTCGACACCACGTACACGATGTCACCGGGCATGGACGCGGCGCGCATGAGCCGAGCGGCAGCCCGACTGACGAGGAACGATCCACGGGCGAGGACGTCGTGGAGTCGGTCCCACGACTCGGCGGTGGTGTCGGCCAGGGGCGCCGAGTCGGCCAGGCCCGCGTTGTTCACGACGATGTCGACGCCCCCGAATCGCAATGCGGCGGCCGCGAAAGCCGCTTCGACGCTCGCCTCGTCGCGCACGTCGACCGCCACGGCCAGCGACCGATCGACGCCGAGGTCGGCGGCAGCCTTCTCGGCCCGCTCGGGATCGATGTCGGCGACGACGGTGCAGGCGCCGGCATCGGTGAGCGAGTGCGCGATCGCCAGTCCGATCCCCGAACCGGCGCCGGTGACGAGCGCGATCCGTCCGTGCAGCGGCGGGGGAGGGGGCTTGAGCCGCAGCTTGCGCTCCTCGAGCTCCCAGTACTCGATCCGGAAGGCTTCGCGCTCCGGGATCGGTGCGTACTCGGCGACGGCTTCCGCCCCGCGCATCACGTTGATCGCGTTCACGTAGAACTCACCCGCAACCCTCGCAGTCTGCACATCGTCACCGAAGCTCCACATCCCGACGCCGGGGACGAGCACGATGGTGGGGTCGGAGCTGCGCATCGGCGGAGATCCGGGATCGGCGTAGCGCTCGTAGTAGGCGCGGTACGCCTCGCGATACTCGGTGTGCAGCTCGCCCAGTCGACGCACCTTGACGTCGAAGGGTGCGTCGGAGGCCGCGTCGAGCACGAGCGGTCGAACCTTCGTGCGGAGGAAGTGGTCGGGACACGACGTGCCGAGCGCGGCCAAGCGCTCCATCGACTCGCGTGCGAGGAAGTCGAGGACGAGCGGGGAGTCGGTCAGCTGTGCGACGACCGGCCGATCCGTGCTCGCGAGTCCTCGCACGATCGGTGCGAGCCGTGCCGCCTCGACGCGACGTGCTTCGTCGGGGAGAGGTGTTCGAGTCGTGTCGATCGCGCCGAACGGCTCGGCAGCGCCGCGCGCGTTCAGGAACTCGTCGGCGCGCGCGACCAGCGACCTCGAGGTCGACTCGCAGGCCTCGCTCGTGTCCGCCCAGCAGATGAGACCGTGGCCCTCGAGCACCGCACCGACGATCTCGGGTCGCTGCGCCTGGAGGTCGCGCAGGGCTACTGCCAGCTCGAAGCCGGGTCGTCGCCACGCGAGCCAGCCGACCTGTTCGCCGTAGCACTCGGCGACCAGGTCGCGACTGCCGGCAGCCGTCGCCAGGGCGATGACGGTGTCGGGATGCAGGTGATCGACGTGGGCTCCGTCCACGAGTGCGTGCAGGGGGGTGTCGATCGACGGGACGGCACCGTCGGGACCGAAGCGGCAGTGCTCGTAGAGGGGGACCAGCTCGTCCTCGGGGATCTCTGCGAGGCGGTGCTCCAGGGCCCGCACCCGGTCGAGGGCCAGCAGTGCGAGGCCTGATTCGGACAGCGTCGCGAGGTCGCCGCCCGAGCCCTTCACCGCGAGCACGGCTGTCGGTTCGCCGGTGACCGGGTCCTCGCAGACGAGCTTCGCCGACGTGTTGCCGCCACCGTGGTTGGTGATCCGGCGGTCGGCGCCGAGGCGGTGGGACCGCTCGAGCAGGGCGTGGATCTCGGGTTGCATGTGCTTGAGTGTCTAATCGCACACGTTCTGAACATCAAGATCAGTCACTGATCCGAAGAGATCACGGAGCACCGTGAGGGTTGCGCAGCGTCTGGGTGTTCGTTAGCGTCCGATCGCACACGATCGCTCAGAGGCGGTATCGGCGCCGAGCGTGGGGGGAGTGGGGGTGGAGTCGGAGGCGGTCGCGGCGGCATGTCAACGGATAACGCTGGTACATTCTGCCGCTTGGCCCGGGGGAACGGCCGGCATGGCGGGGGGAAGGCGCCGGTGACTGCGGCCGACGAGGCCCGCGCCGCCGAGCTCGCGGTCGCAGTGCTCGACGCGGAAGCCGAGCGCGAGCAGGAGCAGGCGGCCGCGCAGGAGCAGGTGCTCTTCCCCGACGACCTGCTGCCCGGTGTCGGCTCCGAACAGCTGTCGCTTCGAGAGGGGCTGCGGATCGGCGGCCTCGCCACGTTCGTCGTCCTCTTGCTCCTCCAGTCGCTGGACGAGCTCGAGGTCGCGGCACTCAGCGTCCTTGCACCCGACATCCGCGACACGCTCGGTGTGAGCAGCGGGACGATGGTGTTCCTCGGAGCAGCATCGGGAGCGTTCATCGTGCTCGGTGCGCTGCCCATGGGATGGCTCGCCGATCGCTACCGGCGTCCACCGATCGTGGGGTGGGCGAACCTCGCGTTCGCGGCCTTCGTCACGGCCTGTGGGCTCGTCACCAGCGCGTTCCAGCTGTTCTGGGCTCGACTCGGCGTAGGTGTCGCGAAGGCCAACAACCTTCCGGTGCACTCGTCGCTGATCGCCGACACCTATCCGATCGGACTCCGCGGTCGGATCAGTGCATCGATGGCGATGGGTGCGCGTCTGGTCGGTGTGCTGAGCCCGGTCGTCGTCGGCGGCATCGCTGCGCTCGCGGGCGGTGAGGATGGTTGGCGCTGGGCGTATCTGATGCTCGGCTTGCCGGTCGCAGTGATCGCGCTCTTGGCGTTCCGGTTGCGCGAACCGCCTCGAGGTCAGTTCGAGATGCAAGACGTGCTGGGTGAGGTCATCGAGGACGAGCGGCCCGCACCGATCTCGGTCGAAGCCGCGTTCGCCCGGCTGTGGCAGATCCGCACCATCAAGAGCGTCATCGTCGCCTTCGCGGCGATGGGCTTCGGGCTCTTCACCGGTCCGGTGCTCTCGAACCTCTTCATGGAGGAGCAGTACGGCGCGAAGGCGTTCGAGCGCGGCGTGCTCGGCACCGTCGGTGGGATCGGTGTGCTGCTCGTCCTCCCCTTCGTCGGGCGCTACTACGACGGCTTGTACCGCCGCGACCCTGCTCGAGCCCTGACGCTGCTGGGAGTCCTGATCCTCCCGGCTGCGCTGCTGACGCCGGTCCAGTACTTCATGCCCAACGTCGTGCTGTTCGCGATCCTCGGGATCCCACAGCTCGTGCTGCTCACGATCTCGTTCACGATGGTGGCGCCCGTCCTCCAGTCCGTCGTCCCCTATCGCCTCCGAGGGATGGGCGCCGCGCTGGGAGCCGTCTACATCTTCTTCATCGGTGCCACGGGCGGCGCGCTGCTGTCGGGGCTCCTCACCGACGAGTTCGGTGCTCGGGTGGCGGTGCTGGTCATCGTCGTCCCGTCGACACTGATCGGCGGCTACCTCATCATCCGGAGCGCCTCGTTCATCAAGAACGACCTCTCGCTCGTCGTGGCGGAGCTCCGGGAGGAGCTCGACGAGCACGATCGACAGCGCGCGCGCCCCGAGGAGATCCCGGCTCTCCAGGTGACCGACGTCGACTTCGCCTACGGGCCCGTGCAGGTGCTCTTCGACGTGGGCTTCGAGGTCCGGCGAGGCGAGGTGCTCGCGCTGTTGGGCACGAACGGCGCCGGGAAGTCGACCATCTTGCGCGTCGTGGCGGGGTTGGGCACTCCGGCGCGCGGGGTGGTGCGGCTGCACGGGCGCACGATCACCTACACGACTCCCGAGCAGCGCTCGCGGATGGGCATCCGGATGCTGCTCGGCGGCAAGGGCGTCTTCCCGGCGATGACGGTACGGGAGAACCTCGAGATGGCCGCGTTCGTCTACCGGGGTGAGCGCGGCGACTTCGACCGTCGTCTCGATCGGGCCTATGAGCTCTTCCCGGCCCTCGCGGCGAAGCGCGGCGATCTGGCGTCGACGCTCTCGGGCGGTCAGCAGCAGATGCTCGCCCTGGCGATGACGCTCATCCACGATCCCGAGGTCCTCGCCATCGACGAGCTGTCACTCGGCCTCGCTCCGGTGCTGGTGCAGGAGCTGCTCGGTGTCCTCGAGCGGCTGAAGG
>CAZCUD010000017.1:0-18278 GCA_964501785.1 uncultured Bifidobacteriaceae bacterium | reverse complement strand
CGCGCTCGCCGTCGCCGATCGAGCCGTGTTCCTCGAGAAGGGCCACGTGCGCTTCACGGGCCCAGCCGCCGAGCTCGCCGAACGTGACGACCTCGCGCGTGCCGTGTTCCTCGGTACCGAGGGCGGGTGACGATGTTCGGCGTCCGCATCAGCGAGCAGCTCGTCTTCGACGGGGTGATCAGCGGACTCGTGATCGGGCTCCTCGCGATGGGGATCGTCCTCGTCTACCGGTCGACGCGCGTCATCAACTTCGCCGTCGGCAACATGGGTCTCGTCGGCGCGAGCCTCCTCGCGCTGCTCGTCATCAACTACGGAGTGCCGTTCTGGCTCGCAGCAGTCGTGGCACTCGTCGTGGGCACGCTGTTCGGGGTCGCGATCGAGCTGATCGTCATCCGGCGCCTGTTCTTCGCTCCTCGCGTCATCGTCCTCGTGGCGACGATCGGCATCTCCGGACTCGCGCTCGCGATCGTGACGGCGTATCCGGAGCTGGAGAGCTTCAGCTCGGGGTACCCGGTCGCCACGGACGAGATCTGGAGCGACGTCGCCGGGATCCGCGTGGCTGGACCGCAGCTCTCGGTGCTCGTCGTCGTCGCCCTCGTCACCGTCGCGCTCGGCTGGTTCTTGAACCGGACCCTGATCGGCAAGACGGTCAAGGCGTCGGCCGAGAATCCCGACCTGGCCCGGCTCCAAGGGATCAACCCCAAGATCGTCTCGACGGCGGTGTGGGGGATCGCCGGGTTCGTCGCCACCCTCACGATGATCCTCGTCGCAGGTCAGGCCGGATCATCGACCGATCTCGTGACGCTCGGTCCGAACACGCTCGTGCGCGCGCTCGCCGCAGCCGTCATCGCCGGGATGGTGTCGTTCCCGCGCGCGATGTTCGCCGGCGTTGCCATCGGCGTCATCCAGTCGGTCGTCGTCTTCAACTACCTCGACAAGCCGGGGTTGACCGACGTCTTGCTGTTCCTCGCGGTGCTGGTGGCGGTCGCGCTCCAGAGCCGAGGGCGCGGGCGCGAGGAGACCCAGACGTTCGCGTTCACACCGAAGGTGCGAGCCGTCCCCGACGCGCTCCGTGGGCTGTGGTGGGTAAGGCATCTGAATCGAGTCGTCCTCGGCGCGCTCGTCCTGATCGCGCTGGCCGTGCCACTCGTGATCACCGCACCGTCACGCCATCTCCTCTACGCGACGATCGGTTGCTTCGCGATCTGTGGACTCTCGTTGATCGTCCTCACCGGTTGGGCCGGGCAGCTCTCGCTCGGGCAGATGGCGTTCGCGGGCATCGGGGCGCTCACCGCCGCCGCGCTCACGCGAGGTCTCGATCTCGACCTGGGGATCGTCGATCTCGAGCTCGCCGGGATCCCGTTCGTGCTGTCGATCCTGATCGCCGGGCTCGTGACCGCCGCGCTCGCCGCGATCATCGGGGTGGGTGCCCTGCGGGTGCGCGGCCTGCTCCTCGCGGTCAGCACGTTCGCCTTCGCGGTCGCCGCGCAGCAGTACCTGTACCGGCAACCGGTGCTCTCCGGAGGCTCGTCGTCGAGCGTCTCCTTCCCGCGCGGCTCTCTGCTCGGCATCGACCTGTCGTCGCAGCGGACCTATTACTACGTGGTCGTCGTCGTGCTGATCGCGGCCGTGGTCGTGGTGAGTCACCTGCGCCGTTCGGGGATCGGGCGCACAACGATCGCGATGCGTGACAACGCCGACAGCGCGGCCGGCTACACGGTGGCTGCGGCGCCGACGAAGCTGCGGGCGTTCGCGCTCGCCGGAGGCCTCGCCGGACTCGGCGGCGCGCTCCTGGCCGGCGCGCTGGAGAGCGTGCCGTTCACCGAGCGCTACTTCCTCGTCGGCGACTCGCTCCTGCTGGTCGCGGTCGTCGTGATCGGCGGGATCGCGTCGCCGATGGGTGCGGTGCTCGGCGCCCTGTGGGTCATCGGTCTGCCGGCGTTCTTCCCCGACAACGACCTGGTGCCGCTCTTCACGTCGAGCCTCGGTCTGCTGATCCTGCTCCTCTACTTCCCCGGTGGCTTCGTGCAGATCGCCTACTCGGTCAGGGACGCGCTGCTCGCGTGGGCCGCGAAGCGCGTCGAGGCGCCGCCGACCGGGCGGCAGGTGGCCGCCCCGTCGATGCTGCACCGTCGAACGCACGCAGCTCCAGCCCCCGACACGCCCGCGCTCGACGTCCGAGACGTCCGCGTGCGCTTCGGGGGCATCACCGCGGTCGACGGAGCCACCCTCTCGGTCGGTCCGAACGAGATCGTGGGGCTCATCGGCGCCAACGGCGCCGGCAAGTCGACCCTCATGAACGCCATCGGGGGCTTCGTGCGCAGCAGCGGGGCGATGCGCCTGCACGGTGAGGACATCACCGGCCTCTCCCCGGCTCGTCGAGCTCGCGCCGGGTTGGGGCGCACCTTCCAGGCGGCGCGCCTGTTCCCGGAGCTCACGGTCCGCGAGACGCTCCAGGTCGCCCTGGAGGCGCGGGGCCGGACCGGGTTCCTCTCCACGGCGCTGTTCCTGCCGCACGCCGCGGCACGCGAACGCGCGCGTCGGGCCGATGCCGAAGAGCTCGTCGCGTTCCTCGGCCTGGGCCGCTACGCGGACACCCGCATCGCCGATCTCTCGACCGGAACGCGGCGGATCGTCGAGCTCGCCGGACTCCTTGCGCTCGACGCACGCGTCCTGTGCCTCGACGAGCCGACGGCTGGGCTCGCGCAGCGCGAGACCGAGGCGTTCGGGCCGCTGATCCAAGAGATCCGCCAAGAGCTCGGCGCGTCGATGCTGATCATCGAACACGACATGCCCCTGATCATGGGCATCAGCGACCGCGTGTACTGCCTGGAGGTCGGCCGCATCATCGCAGAGGGCCTCCCGAACGACGTGCGTCACGACGCGAAGGTCGTGGCGAGCTATCTCGGCACCGACGAGCGGGCGATCGTCCGCAGCGGCGAGGTGACCACAGCAAGTCCCAAGTGAACGAATCCGAGCGATCGCGACGACCAATTGACCTCGAGGAGAGGAACATCATGCGCAGGCTGATCGGAATCTGCGTCGCACTGGCGATGCTCACGGCGAGCGTCGGTGTCGCCGGCGCGTCGATGCGCTCCGGAGGGAGCGCTCCAGGCGTCACCGACGACGAGCTCAAGATCGGGATCTCGTACATCGACTTCTCCGAGCTGCGGGACATCGTCGACATCGACCATGGCGACTACGAGGCGGCATACAACGCTGTCATCGACGACATCAACAAGAAGGGCGGGATCAACGGCCGAAAGATCGTGCCGGTGTTCGCGCCCGTCAACCCGGTTGGAACCGTCCCGTCGCAGGAAGCCTGCGTCAAGCTCACCGAGGACGAGCAGGTGTTCGCCGCGGTCGGCTTCTTCAACAACGACGCGCCGCTGTGCTACCTCGAGGGACGCGACACGCCTGTGGTCGGCGGCAACATGACCTCGGAGTACCTCGCTCGCGCCGAGGCACCGTGGTTCACCGCGGAGAACGGTGAGGCCGTCGTCGACCGCCTGATCGACGCCTTCACCGAGGACGGTCTGTTCAAGGGCAAGAAGCTCGGGATCGTCACTGCGGTGCAAGAGCAGGGACTGCTCGATGACGCGGTGCTGCCCGCGTTGAAGCGCAACAAGGTCAAGGGCACGTCTGCGATCATCGACGTCGCCGCCGATGACGTCCCCGCGGCGGAGGCGCAGGCAGGCGTGATCGCGCAGCGGTTCCAAGAAGACGGCGTCGACACCGTCCTCGTGGTCGGGAACGCGATCCAGGTGTTCGCCACCGCGCTCGGGAAGACCGACTATCGGCCGCAGCTCCTTGCGACCAACCTGAACACGTACCTCGGTTACCTGGGCAACCCGGGTCACGACCCGGACGTGCTGCGCGACTCCGTGACCGGCGGAGTGTCGGTCGACTTCGACGAACCTGGCTACGTGAAGTGCCGCAAGATCGTCGAGAAGGCGATCGGGCAGAAGATCAAGGAGGAGGTGCCCGACGGCGAGCTCGACGCGAACGTCTCGGCGTCCAACGCCTGCTACAACATCGGTCTCTTCGCGGCGATCGCGGAGGCGGCCGGGAAGAACCTGACCGTCGAGAGCTTCGGGAAGGCCGGCGACGCGCTGAAGTCCGTCGACATCCCCGGCTTCGGGACCGTCACCTACGACCCCGAGACGCGTTCGTACTCGCAGGACATCTACCTGCAGCGGTACGACGCAACCGAGGACGACGTGGTCGCGGACGACCAGCCGCTGGCGTGACCGAAGCGTCGCTGCACGTCGTCGATCTCCGCTGCGAGCACCACGTCGATCCCCTCGGGATCGACGTGGTGCGACCGCGCCTGTCCTGGCGCACCGAGACCGACGTTCCCGACTGGACGCAGGTTGCCTACGAGATCGAGGCCTGGGACGCCGTGACCGGCGGCCCGGTGTGGTCGTCGGGTCGCATCGAATCGAGTGAGTCGGTGCTCGTGGCATGGGGCGGGCCCCCCTTGCGGGCGCGCCAGGCATGTGCCTGGCGCGCCCGCGTCTGGGGCTCCGACGAGACGGTCTCGGACTGGAGCGACGAGGCCCGTTTCGAGGTCGGGCTGCTCGAGCCCGGTGATTGGTCGGCTCGCTTCGTCACCCCTGCGGCCGACGACGGCGGCAGAGAGACCACGCGACCTTCGCCGCACCTGCGGCGGGACTTCTCGATCGACGGGGACGTCGCCTCGGCCCGGCTCTACGTCACGGCGCTCGGCGTGTACGAGGTCGAGATCAACGGCGCCCGGGTCGGTGACGAGGTCCTGGCGCCGGGGTGGTCGAGCTACCACCACCGGCTGCGGTATCGCACCCACGACGTCACCGAGCTCGTTCGGCATGGCGCGAACGCGATCGGCGCCGTGCTCGCCGACGGGTGGGCGCGCGGCAACCTGATCGAGACCCGCGCTGTGTACACCGATCGACTGGCGCTGCTCGCCCAGCTCGAGGTCACGCTCGTCGACGGGACGAGCGTCGTCATGGGAACGGACGACACCTGGGTCACGAGTGCGGACGGTCCGATCCGTGCGGCCGACCTCTACAACGGCGAGTCCTTCGACGCCCGGATGGAGCTCGGCGGCTGGTCGAGCCCGGGCTTCGACGCAGCGGCGTGGGCGCCGGTCGAGGTCCTCGAGCGGTCGCTCGAGACGCTGTGCGCGCCTCCCGGTCCGCCCGTTCGCCGCATCGAGGAGGTTGCACCGATCGAGATCGCGACCGCGCCCTCGGGCGAGACGATCGTCGACTTCGGCCAGAACCTCGTCGGCTGGGTGCGAATCCGCGTTCGTGGCGCGGCGGGGGACACGGTGACGCTGCGCCATGCGGAGATCCTCGAAGACGGTGAGCTCGCGACGCGGATGCTGCGGGGGGCGCGGGCGACCGACGAGTACACGTTGCGAGGCGACGGGGAAGAGGAGTGGGAGCCACGGTTCACGTTCCACGGCTTCCGGTACTTGGGCGTGCGTGGCTGGCCGGGGGAGCTCCGGGCCGACGACGTCCGGGCGGTCGTCGTGCACTCCGACATGGAGCGGACCGGTTGGTTCGAGTGCTCGCACGACCTGGTGAACCGATTGCACGAGAACATCGTGTGGGGGATGCGAGGCAACTTCGTCGACGTCCCGACCGACTGCCCCCAGCGGAGCGAGCGCCTGGGCTGGACCGGCGACATCATGGCCTTCGGCCCCACGGCTGCGCTGCTGTACGACGTGTCGGGCGTGCTCTCGAGCTGGCTGGCCGACCTCGCGGCCGAGCAGACCGACCAAGGCGTGGTGCCCTACGTCGTGCCTTCCGTCGAGCCGGGCATGGTGTCGGCCACCTGCGGATGGGGAGACGTCGCGACGATTCTGCCCGCGACGCTCTACACGCACTTCGCCGACGGCGAGCTGCTCGCCCGCCAGTACGAGTCGATGCGGCGGTGGGTCGACTGCGAGCGTCGAGCGACCGGCGACGACCTCGTCTGGAGCGGTGACTGGCAGTTCGGTGACTGGCTCGACCCGAAAGCTCCACCCGACGACCCGAGTGCAGCGCGAACCGATCCCGACCTCCTCGCCACCGCCTTCTTCGCATACTCGACCCGCCTGCTCGCGGACGCCGCGCTCGCGCTCGGTCGAGACGACGAAGCCACACGGATCGAGAGGCTGGCGAACGACGCGCGCGAGGCGTTCCGCGCCGAGTTCAGCACCGCTCGCGGTCGCCTGACGTCGGAGACGCAGACCGCGTACGCGATCGCGCTCGCGTTCGGGCTGCTCGACGATCAGCAGCGCCGTGGGGCGGCGCGGCGGCTCGCGGTTCAGGTGCGCAACGACGGCAACGTGCTCGGCACCGGCTTCCTCGGCACGCCGTGGCTGTGTCCGGCGCTGAGCGAGAACGGTCGCGACGACCTCGCCTACCGGCTGCTGCTGCAGGAGCGGTGCCCGTCGTGGCTGTACCCGGTGACCCGGGGGGCGACGACGATCTGGGAGCGCTGGGACGCGATCCGCCCCGACGGCTCGGTCAATCCCGGCGAGATGCTGTCGTTCAACCACTATGCGTTCGGCGCGATCGGCGCGTGGCTCTACCACCGCGTTGCGGGACTCGCCCCGAACCGTGAGCATCCGGGCTGGAAGCGCTTCGAGGTGGCGCCGATGCCGGGAGGCGACCTGACCCATGCCGCGGCGCGGGTGCTGACGCCGCACGGTCTCGCCGCGGTCCAGTGGTCGCTCGACGACCGCACGCTCGAGCTCCGGGTCACGGTTCCACCCAACACCCGCGCCTCCGTCCGGATCCCCGGTCGTGAAGGGCCGGCCGAGGAGGTCGGCTCCGGGCTGCACGTCTGGAGCGTCGACGTCGACCAGGCGACCTACGACCGTTGGCGGCCCTCGCTCGCGGCGCCGCGCTTCGGACCGGACTCGTTGATGGCCGAGGTCGCGAGCGATCCCAAGGTCATGGACGTGATCGTCAGCGTCGGCATGAAGGTGATGACGGTCGGTTCGCGTGAGGTGATCGGTGCGTGCACGGTCGCCGAGCTGATCGAGCGGGCCGAGCTCGACGATGACGAGGCGTCGCGCCTGCTGGACGCGGTCGCGTCGCTGTGAGGCTCGGTCATCTCTCGCCGGGGTACCGGACTCCGATCTGGTGCCGAACCTGGTCGAGCACCTGCATCACCGCGACCGTCTCGTCCAGGGGGAGCATCGGGCTCTCGACGAGCCCGCTCGCGAGGCACCGTTGCACCTCACGGGCTTGGGCCGCGAGGCCGCTCCCGGTGATCGGACGCTCGCGATGCTCCACCCCCTCGGCGCTGGTCACGGTGAGCCGCTCGGGGCGGTGCATCGGGGGGGCGAGCGCGATCGACCCACCGGTGCCGACGATGCGCCCTCCGCCGCGCAGGCTCAGGCCGAGGCTCGCGGTCACGACGGCGAGCGCGCCCTCGTCGTAACCGAGCGTCGCCACGACGGTCTGGTCGACACCCGTTGGTGCGAGGGCAGCGGTAGCGACCACCTTGGACGGGACGCCGAGGACCATCGTCGCCAGGTGCAGCGGGTAGACGCCGAGGTCGAGCAGGGCGCCGCCGCCGAGCGCGGGGTCGAAGAGGCGGTGCGTCGGGTCGATCTGCTCGATCCGGAAGCCGAACTCCCCGTCGACGAGCAAGGGCGTACCGATCGTTCCGACGGAGAGGGTGTCGACGATCTCGCGGTACGCGGGCAGGAAGCGACTCCACAGCGCCTCCATGAGGAACAGCCCGCGTGCTCGGGCCGCGTCGATCATGCGGATCGCTTGTTCGGCATTGAGCGCGAACGGCTTCTCGCACAGGACGTGCTTGCCGCCGTCGAGGAACAGCAGGGTGTCGGGCTCGTGCCGGGCGTGCGGGGTCGCGACGTACACGACGTCGACGTCTGCGTCGTCGGCCAGCGCCTCGTAGGTGCCGTGGGCGCGAGGGATGTCGTGCGCGGTCGCGAACTCGTCGGCACGCTCCTTCGTCCGTGACGCCACGGCGACGGTCTCGGCGCCCTCGACCTCGGTGAGTGCGACGGTGAAGTCGTGCGCGATGCGACCGGTGCCGGCGATGGCCCACCGGAAGGTGCGGGAGCTCACTGTGCTCGCGACTGCTGGTCGGACCAGCGACGTTCTCGTTCGGAGACGACGTGCTCGCGCTCGGCCGCGACTTCGAACTGGAGGCTCGACACGCCGAGCGCGTCCAGCACGACCTGTTCGATGGGGGTGAAGGCGCCGTCGGGACGAGTGAAGCGCAGCGGCTGTCGGAGCATCACCGAGGTGTTGGAGATGACGCGGGGCCGATCGGTCTCGTTCACCGACTTCGAGTGCACCAGGTAGGGATGCGCCCAGACGATCGTTCCCTGCTTGCCCGTCAGGGCGCGGAAGTCACGACACTGTGCGAGGACGTCGGGGATCCCCAGCTCGCCCGGGAGCACGCCCTCGGGGCGATCTGCGAGGAAGCGCGCTACGGGCGCGATCGAGTCGGCCGCGATGAACGTGGCGCCCTGATCGGCTTCCACGTCGCGCCAGAAGACCACACCGAGGAGGCCTTGCTCGGGCGAATCGAGGAAGTGTCGGAACCAATCTCCGTCCTTGTGGTAGCCGGCGCCCTCGGCGCGCCAGTCCGCAGGCGCCCATGCCTGCGCTTCACTGCGGAAGTTGAAGATCAGGTTGTCGGGCACGTCGCCGAACCGCACGTTGTCGCGGCCTCCGACGAGCTCGTCGAGCACCGCTCCCGCGCGCGGTGCGACCTCGTCGATCGCGAAGACCTCCGTGGCCGGGAGGTTGTGCCATCCGGCGGGCCAGGTGGCCGGATCGCTCTCGAGCGCGCCCAGGCGCTCGAAGCCGCGGGTGACCACCTGTTCGCAGAGCTCCGGGTCGAGCGCGTCCTCGACTGCGACGTAGCCCTGCTCGACGAATCGACGGGCGGCTTCGGAGCGCACGGCGCTCAGGCTTTCACGAACGCAGGGCTGCGATTCTCCTCGGGCACCCCGGAGTAGGGCTCGCTGAGCTCGGCGACGGTCGGACCGCAGCGCTCGGCGTGGGACCGGAGCGCGTCGAGGTCGAACCCGTAGACCGCTGCCGCGTTCCCGGCGAGGAGCTGCTGGAGCTCGTCGCTGTCGGTCCCCGCGAACGCCCGGCGTAGCCCCTCGCGAGTGTTGGGGTACGTCGACTCGTCGTGGGGGTAGTCGCTGCCCCACATGAACCGGTCGACGCCGATGACGTGGCGGGTCATCGCCTCCGCGGGCGACGGGAAGCTCACCCCGACCCAACAGCTGCGCGCGAAGTACTCGCTCGGTCGAAGAGGCGGCACGTCAGCCGGGTCGTACTTGAGCTCACCGATGCGACCCGTGGTGACCATCTGGTCGTGGAACGTGTCGAGCTGTTCGAGCACACCGGGGATCCACGAGCAGCCGGTCTCGGTGACGACGAAGCGAAGGCCCGGGAAGCGCTCGAACGCCCCGCCGATCAGCATGTGCGTGAGCGGTCTTCGCGAGTAGAAGGTCGCCTCCGCGATCCACGCCTGCGTCGTCGCGCGATGGCGCCCGTAGTCGGGCATCCCGGCGCCGCCGGAGTGGGTGTTGACCACGACGCCGAGCTCTTCGCACAGCGCCCAGAGCGGGTCGTAGCGCTCGGAGAAGAGCGGGTCGAGGTGCTTCATGTCGTCGGGCACCGGCTGGAGGAGGATGCCCCCGCGGAGACCGTGCTCGTGACACCAGCGCACGTCGTCGAGGGTGTCGTCGAGGTCGTTGAGGAAGATCTGCCCGATCCCTGCGCGGCGCTCCGGGGCCGAGGCGCACCAATCGGCGAGCCACCGGTTGTGGGCGCGGACGCCGGCGAGACGCAGCTCGTACTCGTCGGGCATGGGAGGTCGCGCCACGACGGCACCCGTCGGGAAGAAGGGCGGGATGGTGTTGGGGAAGACGACCTCGGCGACCACGCCGTCGTCCTCGAGCTCGCGGATCCGCCGCTCGTCGTTCCAGTTGCGGTCGCGCGTTCCTTCGGTGAGGTCCTTGAAGGGGTTGCGGTAGCGCTCGCGCCAGGAATCGAACTCGTCGAGATAGGTCGAGTCGAGGTAGTCGCGGTAGGTCTCGTGGTTCGCGCCCGCGTGACAGTCGGCCGAGATCAGGACGTAGCGGTCGTCGGGCTTCATCGCTCGCGCAACGGACGCGAGGTCTCGGTGTCGAGCACGACGTGCAGCGCAGAGATGTGCACTGCGCCGCCCTCGTCGCGCACCGTGCCGCGGACGATCGCGGTGGACAGGTTGGAGACGCCGTCCACGATCTGGGTCACGAAGATGTACGACGCGAAGTCGGCCTCGGCGTCGCGGCGACTGGTGACGTGCACGTCGGTGCCGTGATGACGAAGCGGGTACGGGCTGTCGAGTCGGTGCTCCCGCTGCCAGGCCATCACCGCGTCGCGTCCCTGTACGTCGGCACGCACGAACTCCTCGTAGTCGGTCTGGCCGGTGTCGGTTCGACAGGTGAAGTGCACGTCATCGGTGAGCAGGTCGGTGAGCACGTCGAAGAGCGCCTCGTCGTAGCTCCACCACCACCGACCGACGAGCTCGACGACGTCGGCAGTGGCGATCTTCGTGCCGGTGTCGGTCACTTCTGCATCCCTCCCGAGACCGAGATCTCGTCGCCGGTCACGAACGACGAGGCGTCGCTGGCGAGATAGAGGACGGGGCCGACGATCTCGGCCGGTGCCGCGACGCGCTTCATGAGCGTGCCGTCGGCGATCATCTGCTTGAAGCCCGGCGCGGTGCGCTCGCCGCCCTCGGTCATCTCGCTCTCGAACGGACCGGGCGAGAGCACGTTGACCCGCACGTTCCACTGCGCCCACTCCTGGGCCGTGCTCTTCGTCAGGTTGACGAGTGCGGCCTTCGACGCGCCGTACGCGCAGATCGAGGCTCCTCCCGAGTACGCGGCCATCGTCGCGATGTTGACGATGCTGCCCCCGCCCTGATCACGCATCACAGGGAGCACGCACTGGCTCGTGCGCAGGGGCCCCTCGAGGTTCACCGCGAAGAGCTTGCGCCAGTACTCGAGGGTCATGTCGGCCGGTCCGATGCGCGCAGGGTTGATGCCCGCGTTGTTCACGAGCACGTCGATGCGCCCGAACCGATCGACGACTCGCTCGACGAACGCGGGGACGGCGTCCCACTCGCCCACATGGCAGGCGAGCCCGATCGCCTCGCTGCCCGTCGCCGCAGCCACCTCCGCGGCGACCTCGTCGCAGAGGTCCTGCTTGCGGCTGCTCACCACGACCGACGCGCCGGAGGCAGCCAGGCCCTCGACCATCGCCCGGCCGATGCCCTTCGTCGACCCGGTGACGATCGCGACCTTCCCGGTGAGGTCGAACAGCGATGCCGGTTGCTCCATGGCGCGAGAGTATAACGGCGATACATTTTCTACGGTCCATTCGATCCAGCGTTCACGACCCGAGGGGAGCCATGGCGGCCGAGCGAACATGCGAGGGCCGGGTCGCGCTCGTGACCGGCGCCAGCCGCGGGATCGGACGGGCGATCGCGCTCCGGCTCGCCGCCGAGGGAGCCGACGTGGCGATCTGCGCGCGGCCGACGCCGGCCTTCGAGCAGCTCGGCACGTTGGAGGAGACGAAGGCCGCGCTCGCCGAGCTCGGCGGGCGAACGATCGCGATCCCGTTCGACCTTGGAGACGCCGGGCAGCCCCGCGCCGCGCTCGTCGACCGCGTCGAGCACGAGCTCGGCCCGGTCGACATCCTCGTCAACAACGCCGCGGCCGGCACCTTTCGCCGGTTCATGGACTGGACCGACGGCGCGATGGCCAAGACGCTCGAGCTCAACTTCTGGGCTCCGTGGCACCTCGTCCGGCGGAGCCTTCCCGGCATGCGCGAGCGGGGAGCGGGGTGGATCCTCAACGTCTCGTCGCAGACCGCGACGATCCCGGACGGTCCGCCGTTCCCGATGACGCATCCCGCGACCGAGGGAACGATGTACGGCGGAACGAAGGCGTTCCTCAATCGTTGGACCGCCAGCCTGGCTGCCGAGCTCTTCGGTGAGGGCGTGGCAGCGAACGCGATCGCGCCGGAAGCGGCAGCAGCCACCGAGCTGCTCGTCGAGTACTCCGACCTCCCCGACGAGCTCTACGAGCCGCTCGAGACGATGGCGGAAGCGAGCCTGGCGCTCTGCTCGGGCGATCCGAACGTGCTGACCGGCAAGATCGTGACGAGCCTCGAGCTCCTGGCGCAGCTCGGTCGGCCCGTGCGCGATCTGAGCGGCGAAGCGCTCGTCGCCGGATGGCAACCCGCCGACCTGCCGCCGCGCATCGAAATCATGCGGGCGCACGCGCGAGGCGAGCGCTCGTCCGCTCCCTCGAACGTCGATCGGGTGATGGAAGGACGGGTGCAGGCCTGACCGCGTGCAACACTCGGCGAAGGCGGCGGAACCAGGAAGCGAGGACCGATGGCGCAGCCGGAGCAGACGGAAGCGGCGCGATCACTTCGCCCCACCCCCAAGGCGCGAGCGACACGTGCTCGCCTGGTCGAGACGGCGGCCGACGCGTTCGTCGACGACGGCTACGGCGCCACCTCGGTGCGCGACATCGCCGAGCGGGCCGGCCTGACCAGCGGCGCGATCTACGGCCACTTCTCCAACAAGGCGAACCTGCTCGGAGAAGCGGTCCGACTCCGGCTCACCGAGGACCTGGAGCACCGCGGCACCTTCGAGGAGACCGACCTCGCCGCGTGGCTGGCCCACAACTTCCGCGACTACCCGCTCCGACGTGAGCTGCGGGCGCTGATCATCGAGGGCGCCGCGGCCGCCCGCACCGACGACGAGGTGCGCCGCCTGCTCCACGACGTGGTGCGCACGAAGGAAGAGGAGTGGGCGTCCGACTACGAGGGAGTCTGGGAGCGCGAGGGGCTCGACCCGGCGATCGAACCCGAGGGCGTGCTCCTGGTGCTCCTGGCTGCCGAGATGGGCTTGGGCGTCCTGGAGGCGCTGGACGTTGAGCTCCCGGAGCCCGAGGTCGTGGCGACGATCATCCGCACCTTCGTGGGCTCGCTGGGGGCGGCTTCCCACGAGACCGACGCCTGATCCGCCGCGTGGCGCGCCAAAGATAACGCCGCTATATTTTCCTCCGGCGGCGCCCGACGCACGGGCGAGCGCGAAGGGGGGAATCCATGAAGCGCGCGACCCGACTCGCGATGCTCCTCGGCACGGTGCTGGTGCTGGTCATCGGCTCGATGGTGCCGATCGCGAGCGCCCAGGGCGGCGACGAGCAGCCCGAGGCCACCGAGATCGGAGTGACCGCGGACGAGATCAAGATCGCGGTCATCGCCGACGTCGACACCCCGGTATCGCCCGGGCTGTTCAAGGGCTCGGTCGATGCCGTGCAGGGCTTCGCGAAGTACATCAACAAGCAGGGCGGCCTCGCGGGACGAAAGGTCGTCGTCGAGGTGTACGACTCGAAGCTGAGCGCCGACGAGGCGCGCAACGCAGTGATCGAGGCATGCAGCGACACGTTCGCGATGGTGGGAACGGCCGCACTGTTCATGAACAACGTCGACGACCAGACCGCGTGCGCCGACCAGGCGGGTGCCGCCACGGGTCTTCCGGACATCCCGTTCCTGACGACCGAGGTCGCGCAGCAGTGCTCGCCGATCACGTTCCCGGTGTCGCCGCCGCAGGTGCTCTGCGACACGGCTGACCAGAGCCCGCAGACGTTCCAGGGGAACGTGTCGCGGGGCCTCTACTACAAGAAGGAGTTCGGCAACGATCTCCACGGCGTCTACATCTTCGGGTCGGATCTCCGCGCGGCGCGCAACGCGTCGTTCTCGAGCGGCCTCGGTCAGATCCGCGAGGTGTGCTGCACGTCTGACCGCGACTTCGACCTTCCGTCCCAGTCACCACAGAGCGCGTACACACCCGTCGTGCAGGAGATCAAGGACAAGTCATCGACCTACGCCCAGTCGGCAGGGCCGGTGAACACCACGGTCGCGCTCCGCAAGGAGGCCAAGCTCCAGGGCGAGAACACCGTCGAGGTCTGGGACTGCGGGACGCAGTGCTACGACCAAGCACTCATCGAGCAAGGTGGCGCCGACGTCGAAGGCCAGTTCGCCGACACGCTCTACCTCCCGTTCTTCAACCAGGCGGACCGGAAGGCGAACAAGATGCTGAACGCCTTCTACAACAACGTCGGAGCCGACAACGTCGGCCAGCTCGGCGCGCCGTACTCGTGGATTGCCGCGATCGCCTTCCGCGACGCGGTGGACGCGGTCGTCGAGCAGCACGGCGTGAACGGCCTCACCCGAGCGAACCTCCTGGAGGCGCTCAACGGCATCAGCGAGTTCGACGCCGACGGCATGTACAGCGGTGTCGACCTCGCGGCCCGGCGCATCGGGTCGTGCCACGTGCTGAACCAGGTGCAGGACGGGAAGTTCGTACGGGTGCACCCGAAGAAGCCCGGCACGTTCTCGTGCCCGAAGGGCGGCGTCGTCGAGGTCGAGCTCGACCTCCTGAACGCCTGATCGGACGGACGACGGAACGGCGCGGGGACGGGCGATGACCGACGACACGTCCCCGCGCCGGATCCCGTACGCCGGCAGCGTCCACGACGAGGCCGAGATCGAAGCGGTCCTCGAGGTGCTGCGCGGCGGCCCGACTGCGATGCGCATCGGTCGCAACGTCCGCCGCTTCGAGGAGCGCGTCGCGGAGCTGTTCGGCAAGCGGTTCGGCGTGATGTGCAACTCCGGCTCGTCGGCGCTGTACCTCGCGGTAGAGCTGCTCGATCTCGAACCCGGCGACGAGGTGATCACGTCGTCGATCGTCTTCTCGACCGACGTGGCGCCGCTCGTCCGCGCGGGTCTTGTCCCGATGTTCGTCGACGTCGAGCCCGACACCTACAACGCCGACGTCGCCCAGATCGAGGCTGCCATCGGTCCGCGGACCCGGGCGATCCTGCTGCCCGACCTCATCGGGAACGCGCCCGACTGGGACCGGGTGCGCGAGATCGCCGACCGTCACGACCTCCAGGTCGTCGACGACTCGTGCGACTCCCTAGGTGCGACGCTGCGTGGCTCGCCGACTGCGGCGCGTGCAGACATCGGACTCACGAGCTTCGCGCTCTCGCACATCATCACCGCGATGGGCACCGGCGGGATGGTGGTGCTCGACGACGAAGGGCTCCGTGACCGGTGCCTGCTCCTGCGCCGATGGGGGAGGAGGTCCGAGCCTCAGCTCTTCGGCTCGCTGAAGGGCGACGGCTCCCGCTTCTTCTCGGAGATCGACGGCTTCGAGTACGACAACCTCTTCATCTTCGACGAGCTCGGATGGAACTTCGAGCCGTCGGAGGTCAGCGCCGCGTTCGGCCTCGTGCAGCTCGACAAGCTCCCCGAGAACCTCGAGCGCCGGAAGCGCACCTTCGCGATCCTGTGCGAGCGCCTGGCTGCGCGTCCCGACGTGTTCGAGCTCCCACGGACGCTCGACGGGCTCGACACCGCCTGGCACATGTTCCCGGTGATCATCCGCCCGGAGAGCGGCCTCGGTCGCGGTGCATTCCAGCAGCACATGGAGCGGCGTGGCGTCGACACCCGCATGGTGTGGACGGGCAACGTGCTCCGCCAGCCGGCGTTCCAAGGGATCGCGCACCGCGTCGTCGAGGGTGGCTTGCCCAACGCCGATCGCGTCATGGAGCACGGCGTCGTGATGCCGTGCCACCACGGTGTCGTCGACGACGACGCGCACTACATCGCCGACACCGCGCTGGCGTTCGTCGACGAAGCCGCGGCAGTCGCCACGCCGGCCTGAGACGAGGGTGCGCGTGGGGCCGTGACGACCCCCTTGTTCACGACCCCCGCGCATCCTCATCGTCCACATCCCGCAACCGTCCGGGAGACCTGGTCGCGGGTCCTCGATCAGTCCTCAGCTCGTCGAGAACTGGGGAGCAACGCCGCGAAGCGGTGAGCAGTGAATTCGCAGGTCACCGGCGATATCGTCGCGTTTCAGCAGGTCAGCGAAGTGCACTGAACTAGATCCGGCGTACCGGCCGACTCGCCACCACTCTCGTTCCGCCGCGGACCGGTGGGGCGTTCAGCTGCCTGATATATCGAGTACGATATTTGCCATGTACGGCGCGGTGATCCGAGAGGCGCGACTGCAGCGTGGCTTGACCCAGGCCCAGCTGGCCCAGAACGCCCGCGTCGACCAGCCGAACATCTCGGCGATCGAGAACGGTCGCCGAGTGCCCGAGGCGGAGACGTTCCACCGACTGCTGCTGGGCTGCGGCTTCGAGCTGGTGGCGGTGGCCGGCCACCGGGTGCTGCCGGTCGCGCCGCCCGACGATGACGAGGTCGTCGACCAGGCGCCGGCGCCGGCCGATCTCCCCATGGAGACCCGGGTGCGCACCCTCAACGCGGCCCTCGACGCGGCCGAGGCGATCGTCCGGTCGCGCTGATGGAGCTCGTCGAGCTGATCGTCGCGGTGCACGACCGGCTCGAAGGCGCGCAGGTGAGCCATGCCTTCGGTGGCGCGCTCGCGCTCGGCTACGTGGCCACGCCCCGGGGGACCGTCGACATCGACGTCAACGTCTTCCTCCCGCCGCCGGAGATCGACCAGGTGGTCGACGCGCTCGCGCCGCTGGGGTACCTGCCGCCCGCCGACGTGCACGACCCGGCCCCGGTGGCGGGCATCCGCTTCGAGCACGCGACCGATCCGTTTCCGGTCGACGTGTTCCCGTCACTCGACGAGCGCTACGCGGAGGTCGAACGGCGGTGCGTCCGCCACCCGTTCGGGCGGCGAGACGACGTGCTGCCCTTCCTCTCGGCCGAGGACCTGTCCGTGTTCAAGCTCTCGTTCGGTCGTCCCCAGGACTGGGTCGACCTCCGCGCGATCGCAGCGGCCCGACCGAAGCTCGACATCGAATACATCGAGGAACAAGTCGTCGGGCTTCGCGGGCCGACCATGTACCCGCGTGTGGCTCGCCTTCGTGGGTACCTCCGCGGCCCTTGAGTCGCCGCCGGATCGCTCACTCACGCTCGGCGCGGGCGATGACGAAGATCGCAGCGGCGACGAGCACGAACCCGGCCAGGTCGATCAGCGCGGGGCTCTCGCCGAGCAGGAGATACGAGAGCAGCAGGGCGCTCAGTGGCATGAACCCCATGAAGACGGCTGCCACGGATCCCGCGACGTCGCGCATCCCTCGGAACCAGAGCACGGAGCCGAGGACCATGCTCCCTGCTCCCCACCACGCCAACGCGATCCACTGTCCGCCCGTGACTTCCCCGAGCGAGGCGCTCGAGAGGTCGACCACCGCGATCGGTGCCATGACGACGGCTGCGAGCACGGACGCCACCGCGGTGATCGCGATCGGAGAGACGTCAGCCGAGAGGCGCTTTCCCATGAGGCTGTAGGCCGCCTCGCAGCACACGGCGCCGAAGACGAAGGCCGAGCCGAGGAGGATGTCCTGGCCCGAGCCCTGCGCCGTCGAGGTGCCGGCGTTGACGAGGACGACCCCCGCGACCGACAGCCCGATCGCGAACAGGCGCGGTGCGCCCAAGCGGTCCCCGAGCCACACGAAGGCACCGATGGCAGTGACCGCGGGCGTCGTGGCCATCACGATGGCCGCCGACGCGCCCGTTGCATGCTGCATGCCGACGACCATGAGCACGCTGAAGGCGGCGGTTCCGACCACGGCCATCCCGATCAGGAGGAGTCGGTCACGCACGTCGGCCTTCTGCATGATCTCGATGACGCCATCTCGCTCGCCGCGCGTGAGATGCAGGACGGGGACCGCGACAGCGGCGGCCACGCCGAGCCGCAATGCGGCGCTCAGCCACACCGGTAGCCCCTCGGCGACGATCGCGCTCACCGGGATGGCGCTGCCGAAGCAGGCCATGCCGACCGCCATGAGGACGGCGCTCCGCGCGTCGACCTCGCGAGCCGCGGTCTTCGTCTCGCTCACGTCTTCACGGTCCGCTCGTCGACGGTCAGCGAGAGATCGTGTCGAGAACGAGGCTGTACTGCACGACGCGGGCCCGGTTGATGGCGGGCTCGTCCTCCTCGAGGGTGGGCGCTCGTCCGGCGCTCACCGTCAGGCGCGTCTGGTCCTGGACGAAGCGCGCTCGGGACGCGCGGTCGGAGAGCCGACGGCTCGTCACCTTCTCCCACCCGGGCAGGTGGGTCTCGTAGAAGCTGACGATCGACTGGACGGGCACTCCTTCGACCTCGAAGCTCTGGGCCACCGTGCCCTGCTTCTCGTTCGGTGCAGCCACCGGGTCGGACCCGGGATAGCGCGGCAGGCCTTGGAGCTCGGCGAGACG
>CAZCUD010000016.1:13960-99884 GCA_964501785.1 uncultured Bifidobacteriaceae bacterium | reverse complement strand
CTCGAAGGCGACCCCGAAGCCCCCGACGGCCTCACCCACACCCACCTCGACACCCAACCCCGCGACGATCTGCCCGACGCCCGCGCGGGCCCGCACCCCGAAGCCGCGTGACGGCCTCCTGGATGCGTAGCTCACCTTCACCACGAGGGTTCAGCAACGCAGGTCAGCACCCACACAACACCCGGACCCGACCGGAACCCGCATCCCGCAACTCGGGGGAGACGCGGAAGCCGTCGACCCGGTCCAGCACTTCCCCAACCGATCCTTGACAACTCCATAGCCAGGCCCGGTCGGAGCCGGCTGGACTCAGGCGGAGGCGTCGGTCAGCGGGCTCCGAGCTCGGCGATGCGGTCGAGGCCCGGGGTGCACGCGACGACGATCGTGCGCTCGAGTCCCGACTCGCGGTGCTCGTGCGCCTCGAGGTACTCCGGCTTCGAGACCATGTCGAGGAACGCAGCCCGAGACGGGTACTGCACGAGCAGCACCTGGTCCCAGTCCTGGGCGGGGTCGCCGATGAGGATCTGGTCGGCCCGGCCCGCCCAGATGACGCTCCCGCCCCGTTCCTCGATCATCGTGACGGCGACGTCGCCGTAGCTGCGGTACGAGTCCTCACCACTGCGAGCCGCGTCCCCACCGTCGGCGCGTGCTTTGAACTTGAGGAGGTTGAGCATGACGACCGGCCCGTCGTCGGGCGCGGCGGCCAGCTCGGCGAACTGGTCGGCGTTGGGGCGCAGCGACACGTCAGCCGGTGGCGCGGACGAAGTCGGCGACCACCCGGGCGAGCTCCGGGCCGCGGTCCTCCTGGAGGAAGTGGCCGCCGCCCTCGATCGTCGTGTGGGGCTGACCTTCGCAACCCGGCACCTCGGCCCGGAACACGCGGTCGCCTCCCTTGGTGATGGGGTCCTGGTCGCTGAACGCGCAGAGGAAGGGCTTCGTCCACTGACGGAACACGTCCCAGGCCGCGCGGTTCGCACCCGCGGCGGGATCGTCGGGGCTCGTCGGCACGAGCATCGGGAACTGGCGCGCACCTTCCTTGTAGGAATCGTCGGGGAACGGCGCGTCGTACGCGGCGATGACCTCCGCTGCGAGGTCGGTGGTGCACCCGCCGTTGACGATCTTGCCCACCTCGAAGTCGGGGACCTCCTGGGAGAACTTCTGCCAGGCGAGGAACGCGTCGCCCGGGTGCCGGTCGCCCGTCGGCAGGAACGTGTTCGCCGCGACCACGCGGTCGAAGCGGTCGGGGTGCTCCGCGACGAGGCGCAGGCCGATCAACCCGCCCCAGTCCTGGCCGACGAACGTCGCGCCGCGCAGGTCGACCGCTTCGAGCCAGGCGGTCATCCAGTCGACGTGGCGTTGGTAGGTGTAGTCGTTGCGGTCGGCCGGCTTGTCGGACCTCCCGAAGCCCGGGAGGTCGGGTGCGACGGCGCGGAGGCCGGCGTCGACCAGCACCGGGATCATCGTGCGATAGAGGTAGCTCCACGACGGCTCGCCGTGCATCAGCAGCACCGTGGGCCCGTCGCTCGGGCCTTCGTCGAGGTGGTGGATGCGCAGCGTCCCTCCGTCGCCGTCGGGCACGTCGGTGTGGTGCGGCGCGAAGTCGTAACCGGGAAGGCTGTCGAATCGATCGTCTGGCGTGCGGAGGCTCTGCATCGGCGCGTGATCGTAACGTCACCTCGGCGTGCATGTCGCGGGCCTGACGCAGGCGCGTCAGACCGTGCGCAGGCGCGCCGTCAGCGTCCGCCGATCACCGTGGCGAGCACGCGGGCCTCGGCCTGGAGCCGGTCGGCGCGCTCGCCCTCACCGGCTCGGCGCAGCGCGATGGCCGCCGTCTCGCGTTCGGCGATCTCGTCCCGCACGATGGCTTCGACGTCGGCGTCGTCGAGGTGCTGACGAGGCACGTCGGTGCTCCCGACGCCAGACCGCGCGCCGGCGACGGGCGTCGTCTCGTCGTTCGGGGGGAGAGAGCCGATGCCGACCGACCGGGCGTTGTCGATCGCGGCGAGCGCGGTGCGCAGCGCGGCGACCGCCGGTTCGTCGCGATCCTTCATCGCGAACCGGAGACGCGCGCGGAGGCGGTCGGGCAACGTCGTCGTGGGCTCCGCGACCATCGGGAGGACCGTAGACGCGCCGACCCCGCTGCTACCGTGCCGGACGACGTTCAGGGGGGACCGAGATGACGCAGTCGACCGAAGAGCTGCTGGCGCAGGTGCCGCTGTTCGCGGACCTGTCGAAGAAGCACCTCGCGCAGGTCTCGAACCTCGCCACGCGCATCGACTTCCCGGCCGGCAAGGTGCTGGCCCGAGAAGGTGATCCGGGGCACGAGTTCATCGTGATCCTCGAGGGCGAGGTCGAGATCACCCGCGGCGACGAGGTCGTCGCGACCCGAGCAGCGGGCTCCTACGTGGGCGAGATCGCGCTGCTCGAGCATCGGCCGCGCACCGCGACCGTCGTCGCGAAGACGCCGGTCTCGGCAGACGTCATCGGCCAGCGCGAGTTCAAGACCCTGCTCGCCGACGAGCCGAAGATCGCCGAGGCGCTCCAGGCGAAGTCTGCCGAGCGGCTCCGCGAGCTCGACGGCGACGCCGCGGGCTAGGAGCCCTGGGGGGCCTTCTCCGACGGGTACTGGCCGAGCGAGCGCCGGAAGATCTCCTCTTCCGTGAGGGGCTCCTGCGGCAGCTGCTGCGGCTCCTCCACGACGGGCTTGCCCTGTCGGCGAGCGCGCTTCTCGGCCTGCTTCTCGCGGCGGTTGATCTCCCGCTGGCGCTTCTCGAACGTCGAGCGCTGCTTGTTCCGTCCTGGCATGGCGATCATCTCCTCCGGCGCCCCGGGTCCCGCGCCCCTCTGCTGTCCCGGCGCCCGGACGTGTCCGGGCCCCTCGTGTCGTGCCTCGCGGACCTCGGCCGCCTCCGCTCACCCGCGGGAGCCCGCGGGCGGGATCGTTCGAGGTCGCACGCCGGACGCGTCTCGCAGGGGACCGGGTCCCGAGACGCTGCCCAGGTACGAAGATCGAGTCTAACAGGCGGTCTCCCGGCCGAGCTGCGCAGCCGCGGGCAGCGTCATCCGCTCGGCGCAGGCGAGGTCGAACGGCCAGGTCTCGCCGCAGGTGACGCTCGAGCCGCACGCGGTGGTCTGACGCAGCGTGACCTCGTCCCCGGGCCGGCAGTTGACCAGACAGAGGTACAGCAGGGCGATCGGGCCCGGCAGGTCGCGGTGGTACGCCCGGCGCACCGTCTCGTCGGCGGTCGTGATGGCGAGCTCGACGACGACGGTGTCACGACACGCCAACCGGCCGTCGACGAAGCTGCGGAACGCCTCGTGGCCGTTGCGGAGCGTCGTGCGGGCGACCTCGTGGCGTTCCTCCTCGGGGGCCTCGTCGCCCAGCACGAAGGTGCCGATCTCCGACAGGAGCCAGCGGGAGCGCTCCCCGAAGTCGCTCGCGGTCGCGCCCGCCAGCCGGTCCGGCACGATCATCCGGGCTCGGCCCCACAGTCCATTCAGGTAAGGCTACCCTGAGTTCTTCGCCAGGGTCCAGACGCCCGCGAGCTCGAAGACGTACGCATCGCCCCGGTCGACGATGCGCAGGGCGACGGCGTGACAGCGCGGGCAGCGGAGCACGGCTCCGGCACCCCGGTACGCCAGGTGGGCCGCGGCGGGGCTTCGGTCGCCGCACGACGGGCAGTGCCGTCGCACCAGGGTGACGTCACCGACGAGCACCTGGCCGAGCAGGCCGGCGATGCCGTTGCCGTCGACGTGTCGGTCCTCGGCTTCGGACGATTCGCTCATGGGGCTCACCTCTCCATGTCCGTGACTCCATGTCCGTGGATCGGGACGGCCTCGGGTCAGGTGCCCGAGGCGCCGAAGCGCTCGGCCTTGACCGAGTGCGGGTCGAAGCCGAGCCCGACCAGCAGCTCGGCCACGTGCTCGACGAAGCCGGTGGGTCCGCACACGAACGTGCGCGGCATGCGAGCAGGGTCCGCCCCCATCGCCCTGAGCATCCGAGCGTCGACGCGGCCGGTCCAGCCCCCCCAGCCTTCCGGCGCCTCCCGTGTGAGCGTGCAACGGACGTCGACGCCCGATGCGCGCTGCTGCTCGAGCTCGGCCGCGTACAGGACATCGCCGGACGATCGGGTGGACAGCAGCAGCGCCGCCTCGACCTCGCTCGCCGATCCCGCCCGGTGACGCAGCATCGACATCAGGGGCACGAGGCCCGACCCACCGGCCACGAGCAGGAGCGGTCCCCCGTCGGCGACCTGCCACGTGAAGTAGCCGCCGATCGGTCCCCGTACCTCGAGCCGATCGCCGGCGCGGACCTCGTCGGCGAGGTACGGCGACACCTCGCCGCCCTCGATGCGCTCGACCGTGAGCGCCACCGCGGGATCCCCGGGCGCCGACGCGATGGAGTAGGCCCGCTCGGCCTGATAGCCGTCCTCCGCGGTCAGGCGGACGTCGACGTGCTGGCCCGGTCGGTGCCCGGGCCATCCCTCGACGTCGAGGAGGACCGTCGTCGCGCGCGGCGTCTCGCGCCGTACCGCGCGCACGGTCGCCACGTGCCACGTCGGCGCCGCTAGTCGTTCCAATACCGCTCTTCACGCCACGGGTCACCGCGGTTGTGGTAGCCGAGGCCTTCCCAGAAGCCCGGTTCGTCGTCGTCCAGCAGCTCGAGCCCGCGCACCCACTTCGCGCTCTTCCAGAAGTAGAGGTGGGGCACGAGGAGGCGGGCGGGACCCCCGTGCTCGGGCTGGAGGACCTCACCGCCGTACTCGTAGGCGATCCAGGCCTGCCCGTCGGTCACGTCGTCGACCGAGAGGTTCGTGGTGTAGCCGCCGTCGCAGAACGCCAACACGTGCTCGGCCGAGGTCTCGACCGCCTCGAGCAGCACGTCGAGCGACACGCCGTGCCAATGGGTGTCGAGCTTCGACCAACGCGTCACGCAGTGGATGTCGGTCGTGACGTCCTCGCTGGGGAGGCGGAGGAAGTCGGGCCAGGTCCAGGTCACGGGCTCGTCGACGAGGCCGCGGATCTCGAAGGTCCACTCGTCCAGCGATGTGTGCGGGGTCGGACCGGCCGACAGCACCGGGAAGTCGTCGACGAGGTGCTGACCCGGCGGGATGCGCGACGGGTCGACGTCGACGCGCCGGCGACCGTGGAATCCGCGCGAGACGGGCGCGTCCATGAGATCTCCTGTTCTCCGCTACGAGTGCGACGGCCCGGGAGGCAGGTCGAGCTCGAAGCCGACGTCGTCGGCGTAGCACCAGAACCAGTCCTCGCCGGGCTCGAACGATCGCACGACCGGGTGCGTGGTGACGCGGTAGTGCTCACTCGCGTGCCGGTTCGGCGAGTCGTCGCAGCAGCCGACGTGTCCGCACTCCTGGCACACGCGCAGGTGGACCCACCCGTCACCGATGGCGAGGCACTCGTGGCACCCGTCGTCGCTCGGCGTGACGTCGTGGATCGCGCCGACGTGCCCGCATGCCGACATCAGGCCTCCTTCTTCGCCCGGCTCGGCGCGACGCGCGGCGGCTCGTCGGGCTGCTTCGGGTACACCGGCGGCCACGGCGCGTCCATGAGCCCGTTCGCCCGATCGCGGGCATGCAGCTCGAGCGCTGCGTCGAGCGACTGGGGTTGCGCGTACATCTGCGCCCACGGATCGCCACGCTCGAGCAGCCGCGCGGGCAGCGACCGCAGGGTCAGGTCGTCGGGATGCACGTCGTCGAGCTCGTCCCACCAGATCGGCGTCGAGACCTGCGCACCCGGACGGGCTCGCACCGACCAGGCTCCGAACACGGTCTTGTGAGGCGCGTTCTGGTTGTAGTCGAGGAAGACGCGCTCGCCGCGCTCCTCCTTCCACCACGACGCGGTCACCCGATCGGGATGGCGCCGCTCCAGCTCGCGCGCGATCGCGACCGCGGCCCACCGGACCTGGTACGAGTCCCAGCGCGGCTCGAGCCGAACGTAGACGTGCAGCCCGCGGTTGCCGGTGGTCTTCGGGTAGCCGGCGAGCCCGAGCTCGTCGAGCAACGCCCGGAGGTCGTGGGCCGCGGCGCGGACGTCGTCGAAGTCGGTGCCCGGCTGGGGGTCGAGGTCGAGGCGCAGCTCGTCGGCGTGCTCGGCGTCGTCGGCGAGGTACGGCCACGGATGGAAGCCGAGGCAGCCCAGGTTGACCGCCCACAGCACGTGCGCCAGGTCGGCGGCGACGAGCGCGCGCGACGTCGTGCCGTTGGGCGTGCTCACGATGGTGGTGGTGAGCCAGTCCGGCGCCGACTTGGGGACACGCTTCTGGAAGAACGACGAGCCCTCGGCGCCCTCGGGGAACCGCTGCATCAGCGTCGGTCGTCCGCCCATGGTCGCGAGGAGCGGCTCACGGACGCGCAGATAGTGCTCGACGAGGTCGAGCTTGGTGTCCCCGTGCTCGGAGAAGAAGACCTTCTCGGGATGCGAGATCGTGACCTCGCGCCCGTCGACCTCGAGCACCGTCTCGTCGGCCACGAGGTCACGGTAGCGGCGTTGATCGCACCGGCGTGCCGTGGCGCAGCCGTACGATCGAAGCCTCCCGATGCGCGACGGAGGACCACGGATGGACGCCGAGATCGTCGACGAGGCACGCAGGTCGCGCTACGTCACGCGGATCGACGGATCCGAGGCCGAGCTCGTCTACCGCCGGCGCGGCCCGCGCCTCATCCTCGTGCACACCGGCGTGCCCGACGAGCTCGAGGGACGCGGGATCGGAGGGGCGCTGGTGCGCTTCGCGGTCGACGACGCGAGACGTCGGGGCGAGACGGTCGTGGTGCAGTGCCCGTTCGCCCGCACGTGGCTGCGCCGCCATCCCGAGGTCGCCGAGCAGGTCGAGATCGATTGGCGGGGACCCTCACGCGACGAGCTCTGAGCGCCCGCCGCGCCACGTGAGGAGCGCAGCGAGGGCGACCAGGATCCCGATCGGCACGAGCAGCGCCCCGGCCCAGGAGCCCAGCGCCGCGCCCAGCGCCGCGCCGGCGATGTAGGCCGCGAGCACGGTCCCGAGCACCAGCAGCGACGCGCGCCCCGGCGGACCGTCGGTGCCGGCCGGCTCGGCGGCGACCTCGGCGATGCGAGCGATCGCGCCGCTCTGGTAGGTGGTGGCGACCCCGACTCCGGCCACGCGCCCGATCACCTCGGTCTGGAGTCCCATCGCGATCGAGGTCATCACGAGCAGCACCGCGGCTGCGACGTCGTCGAGCTCGGGTCGTGGGTGGGCGACCTCGAGGACGACGAACGCGATCGGGGCCAGGAGCGCCAGCTCGAGGACGACCAGCAGCTCGGCCCGCCACGGACGTCCGACCCGACGGCCGAGCACGATGCCGAGGGCGACTCCGATCCCGAAGCCGAGGATCGCGATCGCCGGACGCCACGCCTCCACCGCGCTGGCGCGCCCGAGGCCGATGCCGAGCAGCACGGCGTTGCCGCTCTGGTTCGCCGGGAACACGTCGAAGACGCGCGAGAAGCACACCGCGTCGACGCAGCCCGCGACGACGGCCAGGGTCGCGGCAACCGACAGCGGCTCGACGAGGCCACGACGGTGCTCGGGCGAGCTTGCCAGCGCGTGCTCTCGCTACTGGTCGTCGGGACCGGGACCGGGACCGGGATCGGGATCGTCGGTCGTGGAGGTCGTGTCCGGAGGGTCGGGTGCCGAGGTCGTGCTCGTGCTCGCGGCGCTCGAAGTCGTCGTCGTGGCGTTCGGGTCGCCGGCGGTCGTCGTGGTGACGTCGACCGGATGGATGGTCTTGAACAGCTCGGTGACGGTCGCGATCACCGCCTCCGCGATGGCCTTCTGCCCCGCAGGCGTGGGATGGAACGGAGCCTTGGAGTTGAAGCTCGAACGGTCGGAGAAGCTGTAGATGGAGAGTCCGTACGCCCACGGGTCGTCGCTGCACCAGCGATGGTCGGTGCCACCGGGCGTGTAGGCCCGCGAGATGTCGGCGATCGCGACGTTGTCCTTGCCGAGGCCCTTGACGGTCGACTCGATCATCTGGTTCATCTGGCCGAGCAGCTTGTCGAGGTACTCGACCTGGTTGCCGTAGAGGAGGTGCACGTCGGGACAGTCAGCGTTCGGGTTGCCCGGCAGCGGGTCGGCGTAGTTGGTGAACACGATCTTGGGCACCGGCACGTCGTGCGCTTCGGCGCGCTTCTCGATCCAGTCGACGAGGGTCCCGTAGTCCTGCTTCACGGTGGGGAGCACGTCGAAGAAGTGCTGTTGGACCGACGGGCCCGGGTTCCCCTCGACGCACTCGCGTGGGTACTTCTTCGGGAACCAGTAGTTCCAGTAGGCGTTCTTGACGCAGTCCTCGACGATGTCGCTGAAGTCGACGTCGTCGGCGCCGAAGGTCACCAGCACGAGGTCCGGGTTCGCGGTGTCGTACTCGGCGTTGAGGTCGGTCTGGTCGGCCCAGTTGCCGAACTCAGCGGGACGGCGGGTGGTGCCGTCGACGGTCATCGGCCCGGCGATGCCGACCTCGAAGCTCGCGCCGGTGCATGCGAACTGGTGGAACTGGGCGTCGAACGCCTTGGCGACGATCCCTCCGTAGGCATCGGGGGAGACGTGGCAGTCGGGGTGGGGGAGCGGCCACTGGACGTTGACGTCGCCGCCGGTCCACGAGCGCGTCTTGGTGTCGTAGGTGTAGCCGTAGAGCGTGCCCTCACCGGACGCGATGGAGTCGCCGAGCTGCACGATGACCTGGGGGCCCTCGTTGGGCGTCGGTCCGGCCGCCGCGGCCGCGGTCGAGACCCGGGAGGACGACTGCTCCTCCGACGGTGCGCACGCGGCGGCGAGGACGACGGCCGCGCAGGCGAGGGCGACGATCGTGAGGCGCCGAGGCATCGGCCGGAGCGTATCCAGCCGGGGTGGTCGTCGCCGTGAGCCGCCGCCGTGCCGCTGTGGCCGAGATCGTCAAGAGCCCGACATTGCCGCCAACACCTGCGTGGCCCACGATGGGACCGTGACCCCGCCCGTGGCGCCCCCGCACCGAGCGCTCCTCGTGGCCTTCGACGGCTTCCAGCTCCTCGACCTCGCCGGACCGGTGGAGGTGCTGCGGACCGCGACGCGCCTCGGCGCGACCCCGGGATACGAGACGGTGATCGCGACCCCGCACGGTCAGGCGGTGCGATCCGAGAGCGGGGTGCGGATCGCCGCCGACCGGTCGCTGCGCGACCTCGCTCGCTCCACCGAGCGCTTCGACACGCTCGTCGTCGTCGGTGGGCTGGGGACTCGCGCGGCCGTCGAGGACGGCGAGCTCGTCGCAGACCTCGGCGTCGTCGCCGGGCGGGCGGCGCGGGTGACGAGCGTCTGCAGCGGCGCGTTCCTCCTCGCTGCGGCCGGGCTCCTCGACGGCTACGAGGCGACCACGCACTGGGCCTCGTGCGAGCTCCTCGCGACCCTGCACCCCGATGTGACGGTGCTGGCCGACCGCATCTACGTGCGCGACCGCGACCGCCACACGTCGGCAGGGGTGACCGCAGGCATCGACCTCTTCCTCGCGCTCGTCGAGGACGACCACGGCCGCGACCTCGCCCACGACGTCGCGGGCTGGCTGGTGGTGTTCGTGCAGCGCCCCGGCGGACAGTCGCAGTTCAGCGCGCAGCTGCGAGCCCGGCCGGCCGCGACTCCCTCGGTCGCAGACCTCCAGCGGTGGCTGCCCGATCACCTGACGGAGGACACGAGCGTCGAGGCGCTCGCGGCGAGGATCGGCATGAGCCCGCGCAACTTCGCGCGCGTCTTCCGGCGCGAGACCGGCACGACGCCGGCGGCGTACGTGGAGTCGTTGCGGATCGAAGCGGCGCGGCGCCTGCTCGAGGACACGTCCCTCACGGTGTCGACGATCGCGGCACGCGTCGGGCTCCGCCACGCCGAGACCCTGCACCGTGCGTTCGTCCGCCGCGTCGGCACGACCCCCGACCGCTATCGCCAGCACTTCGCCCGCAGGGCGTCGTGACGAAGGACCCAGCCCGACCTTCCAGACAGGGAGACCGACCATGCAGCTCGCCATCGCCCTCTACCCGGGGTTCACCGCGCTCGACGCGATCGGCCCGTACCAGGTGTTCACCCAGGTTCCGGGGCTCGAGACCGTGCTCGTGGCCGAGGAGCGCGGTCGCCTCTCCGACGAGGCCGGCCTCTTGCATCTCGACCTCGAGCACACCTTCGCGGACGTGCCGAGCCCCGACGTGCTCCTCGTCCCGGGTGGGCTCGCGACCCGGCGCCTCGCGGTGCCGGGGAACCCGATCGTGGAGTGGGTGCGGACCGCGCACGCCACGACGCAGCGGACGACGTCGGTGTGCACCGGTGCGCTGGTGCTCGGTGCGGCCGGGGTCCTCGACGGGCTCCCCGCGACGACCCACTGGTACGCGTACGACCAGCTGCGCGCCCACGGGGCAGAGCCGACCGAGCAGCGCGTGGTGATCGCCGGGAAGGTCGCGACGGCGGCTGGAGTCTCCGCCGGCATCGACCTGGCGCTGACGCTGGTCGGCGAGATGTTCGGCGACGTCGTCGCGCAGGCGGTGCAGCTCGGGATCGAGTACGACCCGCAGCCACCGTACGACACGGGCGCGCCGTCGAAGGCGCCCGACGAGATCCGTCAGCTCGTGGCGGGAGTGATGCGCGACGCCGAGGCGAGGCTCGTCACGCCGACGGCGTGAACGTGATCGGAAGGCTCGTCCACCCCGCGACGTTGCCGCTGTGGAACCGCACGGCGCGGGAGTGGTCGACCGCGTAGTCGGGGATCCGGCGGTGGATCTGCTCGATCGCGACCCGGGACTCGAGCCTCGCCAGCGCCGCTCCGAGGCAGAAGTGGGCCCCGTAGCCGAACGAGAGGTGGCGTTCGGGGCGACGTGCGATGTCGAACGACTCCGCGGTGGGACCGAACTCGCGCTCGTCGTGGTTGGCGGCACCGATCACGAGGAGCACGGACTCGCCCTCGCGGACGGTCTCTCCGTGCAGCTCGACGTCGCGCGTCGCCGTTCGGTGCATGTACTGCGTCGAGTTCCGGAACCGGAGCACCTCTTCGACGGCGTCGGGCACCAGGGTCGGATCGGCCACCAGGCGGGCCCGCTGGTCGGGATGCTCGGCGAGCAGCTCGATCGCGTTCGCCAGCAGCTTGGTGGTGGTCTCGTGGCCGGCGACGACGAACAGGATGCAGAAGCCGAGCAGCTCCGTCTCGTCGAGTGATCGGCCGTCGACCTCGAGGTCGAGCAGGTCGGAGATGAGCCCCGCGCGAGGCGCTCGGCGTCGTTCGCGGAGGTCTTCGTCGAAGTACGCGAGGAGTCCGGCGATGCCCTCCATCGCCTCGGCGGGCATCTCGATCCGCCCGTCGTCCCGGACCATGAGCTTGTCGGCGAGACGACGGAGCTCGGGGCGGTCGCCCTCGGGGATCCCGAGGATGATCGAGATCACGTCCATCGGGAAGGGGCCGCTGACGCTCGCCACGAGGTCGGCCTCGCCGACGGGTGCGATCGCGTCGAGGTAGCCGTCGACCACCTCGCGGACCTGGTCCTCGAGCGCCGCCACCCGCCCGCCGGTGAACACCCGGCTCACGAGCTTGCGGAACGCGGTGTGCCGGGGCGGGTCCATCTCGATCATCTGGCGGAACCGGTCGTTGGTGCGGCCCCGGTTCTCGAGCGCGACGCCCTCGGCCGAGGAGTACGTCTCGACGTCTCGGAACGCCTCCAGGACGTCGGCGAACCGAGTCAGCGCCCAGAACCGGAGGTCCTCGTTCCAGTACGCCGGAGCCTCGTCGCGCAGGCGCCGGTACACCGCATACGGATCCTCGTGCACGGTGAAACCGAACGGGTTGTAGTCCACGCCCACGCGCCGCGAACGGTAGCCGCACGTGCTCGTGGGGTCGTCGGCCCGGGGTCGTGGGAGGCGACGACTAGGTTGCGGGCCGCATGCGGGTCGCCTGCATCGGTCTCGGGAACATGGGCGCGCCGATGGCACGACACGTCGTCGACGCCGGTCACGACGTCGCGGTGCACGACACGCGCGAGGAGCGCGTCGCCCCCCTCGTCGCTGCCGGGGCGCGCGGTGCGACCGACGCGGCCGACGCCGCACGAGACGCGGAGCTGGTGAGCATCGTCGTGCTCGACGACGCGCAGGTGCTCGACGTGACCATCGGGTCGGGCGGGGTCGTCGACGCCATGCGAGCCGGCGCCGTGCTCGCGGTCCACAGCACGGTGACCCTCGACTGCCTGCGTCGCGTCGACGCGGTCGCGTCCGAGCAGGGTGTGCACGTCCTCGACGCGGGGATCTCGGGCGGGGTGCCGGGGGCGACGGCCGGAACGCTCCTCGTCATCGCGGGCGGGCCCGACGCGGTCGTCGAGCGCGCGCGACCGGGCTTCGAACCGTGGTCGCGGGAGATCGTCCACGTCGGCCCGCTCGGTGCCGGGATGGCTGCCAAGGTCGCCCGCAACTACGTGCAGTACGCGTGCTTCGCCGCGGTGCACCACGGTCAGGCGCTCGCGCAGGCTGCCGGCGTCGACCTCGCCACCTTCGCCCACGTCGTCGAGTCCACGGCCGCCGTCGAGTCCACGGCCGCCACGCTGCGTCGACGCGACGCCACCGTCCGACCCGCATCGGAGCTCGGCGACCGCGGCCCGGCGCTGGCCGAGGCGGCTGCGCTCGGGCTGAAGGACCTCGCGGTCGCCGAAGCCCTCGCAGCCGAGGTCGGCGTCGACCTCCCCGGTCTCCGGGGGGCGCGAGACGGCTACCCGGGCTCGCTCGGCGTCGACCCGGGCGCGGCGGAGCATCGACCGTGATGCGTTCGGGCGCGTCGAGCCTCACCGAGATCGACCTCACCGACCTCGACAACTTCGCCCACGGGTTCCCGCACGAGCTTTTCGTGGTCCATCGCCGGGAGGCCCCGGTGTGGTGGCACGAGCCGACCGAGCACACGCCCGACGGCGAGGGGTTCTGGTCGGTCGCGACGCACGCCGAGACGCTCGCCGTGCTGCGCGACCCGGCGACGTACTCGTCGGAGCGAGGAGGCGACCGTGAGCACGGCGGGACCCTCCTGCAGGACCTCGAGGTCGCCGGCGTCGTGCTCAACATGATGGACGACCCGCGGCATGCGCGCATCCGACGCCTCGTCAGCACCGGGCTCACGCCTCGCACCGTGGCGCGGCTCGAGGACGAGCTGCGAGCTCGCACGCGAAGCCTGCTGGGACGGATCGACGACGGCGCCGAGGTCGACTTCCTCGTCGAGGTGGCCGCCGAGCTGCCGATGCAGATGATCTGCATCCTCCTCGGCGTGCCCGAAGCCGACCGGCACGAGCTCTGGGAGGCCGTCGACCCCGGCTTCGACATCCGCACCGGAGACGCGGGCTTCCGCGACGACGGGCCGCGCATCGCGCAGTCCCGGATGTTGGAGTACGGCGCGGCGCTGATCGCGGAGAAGCGCGCACGGCCGACCGACGACATGCTGTCGCTCGTCGTCCACGCGAGCCTCGACGACGTCGAGCCTCCCCAGCTCACCGACGCCGAGCTCTACTCGTTCTTCTCGTTGCTGTTCGCCGCCGGGTCGGAGACGACCCGCAACGCGATCGCGGGTGGGCTGCTCGCGCTCATCGAGCGGCCCGCGCAGCTCGCCAGGTTGCGTGGTGAGCCCGGGCTGATGCCTCTCGCGACCGAGGAGATGCTCCGCTGGACCTCACCGTCACCCTCGAAGCGTCGAACCGCGACCCGCGACGTCGACCTCGGGGGCCACCGGATCCGTGCCGGCGAGAAGGTGCTGTTCTGGGAGGGGTCGGCGAACCGCGACGAGCTCGTGTTCGCGGACTCGATGGAGCTCGACGTCGCGCGGGCGCCCAACCCACACCTCGCGTTCGGCCACGGCATCCACTTCTGCCTCGGGGCGAACCTGGCACGCCTCGAGATCCGGGTGATGTTCGAAGAGCTGCTGCCGCGGTTCACGGCGTTCGAGCTGGTGCAACCCGTCGAGTGGACGCGCAGCAACCGGCACACCGGCATCCGGCACCTGCACGTCCGTGTGCACGCCTAGCCGGTGGGAGCGTCCTGACGTTCCTCCCGCAGACGGCGCTTGAGCACCTTCCCGTTGGGGTCACGAGGGAGCTCGTCGACGAGCTCGAAGCGCTGGGGGCACTTGAAGTCGGCGAGATGAGCGCGGCAGTGCGCGGCGAGCTCGTCAGGCGTCACGTCGGTGCGTGACTCGACGAGGGCGAGGATCGCCTCGCCCGAGCGCTCGTCGGGCACACCGAACACCGCGCAGTCGACGACTGCGGGGTGCGTGTACAGGCACTGCTCGATCTCGGCGGGGTACACGTTCACGCCCCACCGCAGGATCATGTCGGACACGCGGTCGGTGATGTAGAGGTACCCGTCCTCGTCGACGTGGCCCATGTCGCCGACCGTGAACGCGTCGTCCCGCCACGCGCCGGCGGTCTTCTCGTCGTCCCGGTGGTACCGGAAGCGGCTCATCCCCTCGGGCGGCTTGACGTAGATGATCCCGGTCTCGCCCGGTGGGAGCGGCGCACCGGCGTCGTCGAGGATCAGCACCTCGGTGCCGGGCCACGGCTTCCCGACGCTGCCCGGGTGCTCGAGCCACTCCTGGGCCGAGATCCGAGTCGCCCCACCTTCGCTCGCTCCGTAGAACTCCCAGATCTCGGTGGTCGAAGGGAACGCGGCCAGCGCGCGCTCCTTCACCGCGACCGGGCAGGGCGCGGCGGCGTGGAGCAGCAGGCGCAGGCTCGAGAGGTCGCGCGTGGACCGTTCGGCGTCGGGGACCTCGAGGATGCGGATGAGGTGGGCCGGGGTCACGAAGGCGACCGTCACGCGATGCGCCTCGACGAGACGGAGCCACTCGGCGGCATCCCAGCGGTCCGGACAGACGACCGTCGACCCGAGGTAGAGGTGCGTGAACGCGTACGCACAGGTCGCGTGGTAGAGCGGGCTCGCGACGAGGTACGTGTCGTCACCCGTCAGCCCCCACATCATGGCGACCGGCAGCACCGCGGGCGGGTTGCCGACCTTCGGCGGATCGCGCTCCACGCCACGCGGGCGACCGGTCGTGCCCGACGTGTAGAAGAAGTACTCCGGCGCCGCGAAGCCGTCGCGTGACGGACGCTCGGGGTCCGACGCCGCCAGGGCCCGCTCGTAGTCGGCGTCGTCACCGGAACCGACGAGCATCACCGAGCAGTCGGGCGCGGCGTCGAGCGCGCCCTGCACCACGTCGAGATACGACACGTCGGCGACGAGCACCCGGGCGCCGGAGTCGGCGAGGATCCAGGCCACCTCGTCGCGCTTGAGGTGCCGGTTGATCGGCACGAGCTCCGCCGCGGCCTTCGCCGCGCCGAGTCCGACCTCGAGGATCTCCGCGCCGTTCGGGAGCATCACCGCGACGCGGTCGAGCGGCTCGACGCCGCGCGCGATGAGCACGTGGGCGAGCCGGTTCGTGCGCTCCTCGAGCGCGCGGTAGCTGGTGACGCGGTCGCCCACGATGATCGCCGGCTTGTCTGCTTCCTCGGCGCGTCCCAGCGCACCCATGTCGACCGTCACGTGGGCGATCGTACGATGCAGGCATGCGCATCGTCTCGTTGCTCCCCTCGGCGACCGAGATCGTCTTCGCGTTGGGGCTGGGTGACGACCTCGTGGGCGTGAGCTTCGAGTGCGACCACCCCCCGGAAGCGCGGACCAAGACCGTCGTGTCGGGCACAGCCCTCCCGATCGACGCGCCGATGACCGCCGGCGAGATCGACGAGGCCGTGCGCGAGCGGATGCAGGCCGGCGAGCCCATCTACACGCTCGACCGGCAGCGCATCCAGGCGGCTCGTCCGGACGTGATCCTGGCCCAGGACCTCTGCAGGGTCTGCGCGGTGCCCTCGGGTGCGGTCTCGGCGGCGCTCGACGTGCTCGGCTGCCAGTCCCGGGTCGTCTCCCTCGACCCGACCACCCTCGACGAGGTGATCGGGTGCCTCGAGGTCGTCGGGAGCGCGCTGGGTCAGCCGCGACGCGCGCACGCGCTCGCCGCCGACCTGCGCGCCCGGGTCGACGCGGCGCGACGGCTGGTCGAGCGCCGTCCCCGACCGTCGGTCCTCGCGCTCGAGTGGTCGGACCCGCCGTTCGACGCCGGGCACTGGGTCCCCGAGATGATCGAAGCCGGCGGTGGCGCACCGGTCCTGGCGAGGGCCGGCACGCGCTCACGCGAGCTGACGTGGGCCGAGATCGGCGCGGTCGACGTGTCACCGCTCGTCGTGCTGTTCATTCCGTGCGGCTACGGGCTCGACGCCACCGTCGCGGAAGGTCGCGCCGTCGCCGAGCACCCAGCGCTCGCGCACGCCGACGAGGTGTGGGCGGTCGCCGGCGACGCCTACTTCTCGCGACCCGGCCCTCGCGTCGTCGACGGTGTCGAGCTCGTCGTCCGGATCCTGCACCCCGAGGTCGCCGGCTCACCCGACCCGAGCGACGCGATCAGGCTGCGCTGAGATCGTCTCGGCGTCAGCTCCCTACCGTGGCGGTCGGCAGCTGACGCCAGAGCGTCAGGGGCGGAGCAGGGTGAGGGCGGTGTCGACGGCGTCGTCGGCCCACGACGCGAGGGTGACGGGGTCGGTGCCGCCGATCGGGTGGGGGAGCACGAGCCGGCGGGTGTCGGGGAGCCCGAAGTGCTCGCTCATGGTCTCGGCGATCGTCGCGAACTGGGTCGTCGTCACGACGATCGCGGGCTTCCCCATCTTCTCGAGCTCGATGGCGTCGTAGACGCTGTACGCGGTGCACGAACCACAGTCGGCCGTCCCGGTGATCACGACGTCGCTCTCTCCGAGCACCCGGGCGAACACGTCGTCCGCGCACGGGATCGCGGCGTTGGCCGACCGACCCTGCGGGCCCTTCTTGGTGACGAGCGAGACCGTCGCGTCGACCCGCTTCGCGAGCGACTCGGCGAGGCGAGTCATCACGAGCGCGGCGTTGGGCTTCCCGTTGTCGAGCACGCCGATCCGCAACCCGCCGAGCGCGGCCGGTGCCGCCGCGAGCTGCACCGACGGTTGTCCGATCTCGCCGTCGGGCCGATGGATGAGCTCGGTCACGGCTGGCCCTCCTTCGCCGTGTCGTCGACCGGGACGGTGACGCTCGTGGTCATGCCCCACGAAGGGATGAGCGACGTGTGCTTCCCCGGCCCGCCGACCACGAACACTCGGATGTTGTCGGGGTGCCCGGTCATCGGCAGCAGGTGATCGTCGGCGACGATCTTCATCCACGTCGACCAGGCCCGCTCCTCGAAGTGACGCCGCAGGACCGAGGCCGGGATGCGCGCATGGTCGAACAGGTACGACGAGATGTCGTCGCGACCCAACCCGGCGCTCGCGAGGCTGTGCGCGTGCTCGGGTCCGAGGCCCACGAAGAGCTCGCCCTGGGAGATCGGCGCGTTGTTCATCCCGAGCGATGTCATCGCCGACGCGATCTTGTCGAGGATCAGCGCCGGATCGCCCGCCGACTCCATGTCGTGGACGTTGTGCGGTCCTTCACCGCAGTGGATCGTCACCGCGCTCGGCGCGGTGACGCCCCGCGTCACCGCGTACGACTCCCACGGCGACTCGTCGACGTTCTCCGCGACGCAGTAGCTGTACTTCGCCGGCTGGCCCTGGCTCGAGGCGTCACCTGACCCGGGGACCGCGCCCGCGACGTGGAGCAGCACGAGGCGCACGGCGCGGCCGACCGTCGCGTTCGCCCGGTTGCCCGGCCCGAACGCGCCCGTGCCCGCGTTGAACCCCGCGCTCTTGGCGATCTCTCCGTGGACGATGAGCAAGGGAGCCACCGGGTGGGTGGTCGCGTTCACGCCGCGCAGGTTGAGCTCGGGCCGCCCCAGGGCGCGGGCCGCCGCGACGACCACCGGAAAGGTGTCGGGGGTGCAACCCGCGAGGACGGCGTTGACGGCCGCGACGCGGGGTGTGATCACCCCGGCGCGCGGGTGGAGCACGGCGAGCTCCTCGTCGGGATCGCCGGCGACGCGGGAGAGCATCCGCTCCACGCGCGCCGGCGTGGGTGGCACCACGGGCAGCCCGTCGCCCCAACCGTGCTCCTCGAGCACCGCCTGCAACGTCTCGGGCGACGTGTCGGCGACCTCGAGCAGCTGCTGCTCGACGCGCGTCGTCACGGCATCGACGCTAGACGCTCACGCTCGTCCGGCGATGAGGCCGGAGCGTGGCCCGGTCCTCCGTCGGTACCCTGGCGCGATGTCCGCACCGACGCCCCGGTTCCCGTTCCCGATGCCCTTCGGGTGGTTCAAGGTCGCGCTCACCGACGAGCTCAAGCCCGAGGCGCCGCTCACCCGCCACTACTTCGGCACCGAGCTCGTCGTCTGGCGAGACGCGGCCGGGGACGCGGTCTGCCAGGAGGCGTACTGCGCGCACCTGGGCGCACACCTCGGAGTCGGCGGGTCCGTGATCGACGGCTGCATCCGGTGTCCGTTCCACGGATGGGCCTACGACGCCACGGGCTCCAACGTCGACATCCCCTACGCCGATCGGCCGAACAGCAAGGCGCGCCTGCGCACGTTCCCCGTCGTCGAGAAGGCCGGGATCGTCCTCGCGTGGTACCACCCCCACGAGGTTGCGCCGCTGTGGGACGTCATGGACGTGCCGGAGCACGACGATCCCGACTACAGCCCCTACGAGGTGTTCGAGTACCGCATCGGGTCGTGCATGCAGGAGATCGGCGAGAACGGCTTCGATCACGCCCACTTCGAGTTCGTGCACTCGCATCCGAAGGTCGGCACCACCGAGAAGGTGGTCTTCGACGGCTACGACCGCATGGTGCTGACCTCGCAGCAGTTCCCGTCGTCCAAGGGTCCGGTCGACGGGCGGATCGACGTGACCGGTCGAGGACCGGGCTTCGCGGTCACCCGCTACACGGGCCTGATCGAGGCGAGCCTCGTCGGGCTCTCGACGCCGATCGACGACGAGACGACCGAGGTCACCTTCCTGTTCACGCTGCGCAACCCCGAGGCCGACGAGCACACCGCGCGCATCGCTCGTGCGTTCGTCGACTCGGTCAGCCGTGAGATCACGCAGGACATCCCGATCTGGGAGCACAAGCGCTACGTGCCGACGCCGGCCCTCGCGCCCAGCGAGAAGCCGATCATGGAGTACCGGCGCTGGTACGAGCAGTTCTACGCGGCGTAGCAGCCCCGAGCTGCACGCCCGAGGAGGCATGGTGTTCGAGCTGTCGGGTCGTCGTGCGCTGGTGACGGGCGCAGGTCAAGGGGTCGGCGTCGGCGTCGTCGAGGCGCTCGCCTCGCAGGGCGCGGCGGTGGCGGTGAACGACCTCGTCGCCTCTCGGGCCGACGAGGTCGTCGCCACCCTCGGTGCGCAGCTCCCCGGACGCCTCGTCGCGGCGCCGTTCGACGTCACCGACCTCGAGGCCGCGCGCGACGGGGTCGCCGCGGCCGAAGATCGCCTGGGCGGTCCGATCGACATCCTCGTCAACAACGCCGGCGTGCCCGCGGAGATGGCGCCGCGCCAGTTCCGCGACCTGGAGCCGGAGGAGTGGACGAAGTACGTCGACCTCAACCTCTACGGGTCCTTGCACTGCATCGCCGCCGTCCTCGACGGCATGTGCGAGCGCGGGTGGGGCCGCATCGTCCAGGTCTCCTCCGGCGCCGGACGAACCGGTCTCCCGATCGGCGTGTCGATCTACGGCGCGAGCAAGAGCGGCATCGAGGGGTTCATCCGCCATCTCGCAGCCGAGGTCGCGCGGTTCGGCGTCACGGCCAACGCCGTGGCGCTCGGCCTGATGCACCGCGACGACATGGACCGGACCGTCACCGAGGGGCTCGAACGGTCGATCCCGGTCGGAAGGCTGGGACGCCCCGACGACGTCGGGGCAGCCGTGGTGTACGTCGCCTCGAACGAGGCTTCGTGGCTCACCGGGCAGACGATCGACCTCAACGGTGGTTCGACGATGCACTGAGCAGGTCCCGGCGCCGGCGGTTACCCTGCGCGCGGGTGAAGGTGCTCGTCGTCGAAGACCATCGCGACCTCGCGGACACGATCGCGCGCGCGTTGCGCAAGCATGCGCTCGCGGTCGACGTCGCGCCCGACGGCGAGGTCGCGCTCGACAAGGTCGGCAGCAGCGCCTACGACGTCGTGGTCCTCGACCGCGATCTCCCCGTCGTCCACGGCGACGACGTCTGTCGGAGCATCGTGAGCGACGAGCCTGGGACCAGGGTCATCATGCTCACTGCGTCGGGCACGCTCGACGACCGGGTCGAAGGTCTGAGCATCGGAGCGGACGACTACCTGCCGAAGCCGTTCTCGATGGACGAGCTCGTCGCCCGCGTTCGTGCCCTCGGCCGCCGGACCGGCGTGGCACGAGGGCCGGTGCTGCACTGGGGGGACGTCGAGCTCGACAGCGCGCGTCGTCGGGCTCGTCGCGGGTCCCGCGAGCTCTCCCTCACCAACCGCGAGTTCGCGCTGCTGGAGTACCTCATGACGATCGACGGCGCGGTCGCGAGCGCCGAGGAGCTGATGGAACGGGTCTGGGACGACCGCCTCGACCCGTTCAGCAACGCGGTGCGGGTGACCGTGCTCACGCTGCGCCGGAAGCTGGGCGACCCGCCCGTGATCGAGACCCTGCCCGGCGCCGGCTACCGCCTGGCCTGAGCCGCCGGCCGAGGAGGACCCGTGAAGATCCGAACGCGCATCGCGCTGAGCCTGTCGCTGTGCCTGCTGATCGCCGGCGCGGTCGTGCTGCTCGTCAACGAGGCCGCGATCGAGAGCGCGATCTACGGCGACTACCGAGCGTTCCAGGAGCAGTTCCTGGGTGAGATCGGCGTGTCGCGGGAGGTCGCCGAGGCGTACCTGGCCGAGCACCCCGAGGTGCTGGTCGAGTTCGACGCCGCGGCCCCGATCTTCGAAGGCGGGCGGTCCCTCAACGACATCTTCCGTGACGTGCAGCTCGATGCCCAGCGGGACGAGATCGGTCGCACCCGCACCTACACGGCGCTCGGGATCGCGGTGATCGCCCTCGGTGCCGGCATCGTGGGCTGGCTGATCGCTCGTCGGGTCCTGCGGCCCGCTCGGAGGATCGCCGAGCGCGCTCGTGCGGCCTCGGCTGCCGACCTCAGCCAGCGAGTGGCGTTGGAGGGACCGAACGACGAGATGAAGGAGCTGTCGAACACCTTCGACGAGATGCTCGAGCGGCTCGAGCGGTCGTTCACGGCTCAGCGCCGGTTCGCTGCGCAGGCGTCGCACGAGCTGCGCACCCCGCTGAGCCTCATCCGGGCCGAGACGGACCTGCTCGCGCAGTCGGCCCCGGACGACGCGCCCGTGCAGGACGCCGTGCGGAGGATCCGCGACGCGGAGCTGCGGGCCGAGAGCCTCGTCTCGACCCTGCTCGCGCTGTCGCGCGCGGAGAGCGGAAACATGCGGGCCGTCGATCTCCGGCTCGACGAGGTCGTTGGCGAGGTCGTCGCCGAGGCGGTGCGCGCCGACGTGTGGGAGACGGTGCGCGTCGACCTGAGCCTCGAGGATGCCGACATCGTCGCCGATCGCCAGATCGTCGAGTGCCTCGTGGCGAACCTGCTCGACAACGCGGCCCGTCACCGCCGCGGCGACGCGGACGGATCGTGGGCGAAGGTCGAGGTGGCGACCACGACCGACCAGGAGCTGCCGTACGCCTGGCTCCGCGTGACCAACCCCGCGGACCCGGCCGACGTCGCGACGATGCGGGCGATCCTCGAACAGGGCGACGCCTCGGGAGCGAGCAGCGCGCGCGGGAACGGCATCGGGCTGACCGTGGTCGACCTCATCGCCCGCTCGCTCGGGGGAGGCGTCGTCCTCGAGGCCGCCGACGGCACGGTCGCAGTGACGGTGCGCATCCCGACGACGGCGTCGGTGACCGCGCGGTCGTTGGTGGCGAGCGGCACCTGAGTCGGCGATCCGCGCCCGCGCCCGCTGTTCGGGCGCGCTAACGCTCGGCTAACACGCGCCTCCATAGGGTCGTGCCACCGCCGTGGCTGCCCCGATCGACGTCCCCGCTCCCCGCTCGCGGGCCGGCACCGCCACGCCCGTCGATCCGGCGCCCCGCCGCTGGTGGATCACCCTCGTCGCGATCGCGGGAGTCGGCCTGCTCGCGCGGGTGGTCTACGTCCTGACGATCGGATCGGACGTCGAGCTCGGCGCCGACGCGACCTGGTACTCGCTCCAGGCGTCGCTGATCGGCGACGGACAGGGCTACCTGGATCCGGCGTCCTACTTCGTGGATCACCGCGCGGTCGCGACTGCGGCGTTCCCGCCGCTGTGGCCGACCCTGGCGTCCTCGCTCGAGGTCGTGGGCTCGCCGTCGCACACGTCGTTCCAGCTGCTGGGCGCGGTCGTCGGGACCAGCACCGTCGTGCTGACCGGCATGCTCGGCCGCGCAGTGGCCGGTGGCTCGGCGGGCCTGATCGCGGCCGCGATCGTCGCGTGCTCGCCTGCGCTCGTCGCCGCCGACGGCTCGCTCATGGCGGACGGCCTCGCCGTGGCCCTCCTCGTCGCCACCGCGCTGCTCGCGGCTCGCGCCGCGGACGAGCCCGGTGTCCTGCGGTTCGCGGCGACCGGCCTCGTCGGCGGGCTCGCGGTGCTCACCCGGAGCGACGCCATCGTCGTGGTCGGGCTCCTGGTCGTCGTCGCCATCTGGTCCGCCCGCGGCGACCTCGGCGGTCGGGCGCGCGTGAAGGTGGCGGTCGCGGCCGTCGGCGCGATCGTCGTCGTGCTGGTGCCGTGGAGCGTTCGCAGCTCGGTGCGGTTCGAGCAGCCGGTCGTGCTCTCGACCAACATCGGCAGCCTGGTCGAAGCGGCCAACTGTCCCTCCACGTATCGCGGCTCGCTGCTGGGGATGTGGGACCGCGAGTGCCTCCACGAGACGAACCGTCGCGGGGTCAGCGAGCCCGACCGATCCGAAGCCGCGGTCCGCCGCGGCTTCGCCCACGTGCGGGCCGAGCCCGAGCGCGTCCCGCTGGTGGTCGCGGCCCGGGTCGCCCGGGGCTTCGGGCTCTGGAACCCCTGGAGCAATGCTCGACTGGAGGTCGCGGAGACCCGCGACGAGGGCTGGCAGATCGCGGCCTGGGCCTACGGCCTGGTGACGCTGCTCCTCGCGATCCCCGGTCTGGTGTGGCTGAGCCGGCGTGATCTCCGACGTACGGCGCCCGTGCTCGTGCTCGTCGGGGGATCGGTCATCGTGCTCGCCCTCTCCTGGGGCAACCCTCGCTTCCGTCTCTCCGCCGAGCCCGCGCTCGCCATCGGCGCAGCCGCGACCCTGATGGCGCTCGGGGCCCGCATGCGGGCGGGGACGCCGACCGACGCCTGACCGCGTCGGCGCGCGATGCTGCGCCGGTGACCACGACCGACACCGCCGCCCCTCCCGCCGCCGCGCACCCCCTCGACCTCCTCACCGCCGACGAGATCACCCGAGCCGTCGAGCTCGTGCGGGGAGACCCACGCTTCCCCGAGGGTGCAGCGTTCGCACACGTGCGCCTCCAGGAGCCGCTGAAGGCCACCGTCGCCGCGCACGTCGACGGCGCGGTCGTCGACCGTGAGGTCGAGGCGCTCGTGATCCCGCCGTCGGGGATCGACCCGGTCGAGGTCGTGGTCTCGGTGACCGAAGGAGCCGTGCGGTCCTGGACGCCGCGCCCGGGGATGCGTCCGGCGCTGCTGTTCGGCGAGTCGTTCGACGCCATCGTCAAGCTGCGAGAGCACCCCGACTGGCAAGCCGCACTGCGAAGGCGGGGGATCGAGGACTTCGACGCGGTGCAGATCGACCCGTGGCCGGCCGGCTCGTTCGGTGTGCCGCACGAGAGCGGTCGCCGCATCAGCCGATGCATCTCCTACCTGCGCCACAGCAAGGAGGACAACGGTTACGCACACCCGATCGAGGGAGTGATCGGCTTCTTCGACCAGGGCGCCGGAGAGGTCCTCGAGGTCGTCGACCTCGGTCTGGTGCCCGTGCCCGAGGAGTGCCACTCGTACCTGCCGGGCGACAACGAGCCGCTGCGCACCGACCTGCGACCGCTCGAGATCGTGCAGCCCGAGGGGCCGAGCTTCACCGTCGACGGCAACCGGGTCACGTGGCAGCGCTGGTCGATGCGCCTCGGCTTCGACCCGTACGAGGGGCTCACGCTCCATGACGTCACGTACCGCGACGTCCACCACCGCGACGGTGAGCGGGCGCGTCGGGTGCTCCACCGCGCGTCGATCACCGAGATGGTCGTCCCCTACGGCGACCCCGACCCGATGCACGGGTGGAAGAACGCGTTCGACGCGGGCGAATGGGGCCTGGGCCGGATGGCCAACTCGCTCACCCTCGGGTGCGACTGCCTGGGCGTCATCCACTACTTCGACGTGGTCATGGCGACCGAACAAGGTGACCCGTACGTCGTCGAGCAGGCCATCTGCATGCACGAGGAGGACTACGGGATCCTCTGGAAGCACCAGGACCTGCACGGCGGCACCACGGAGGTGCGCAGGTCACGTCGGCTCGTCGTGAGCTTCATCGCCACGGTCGGCAACTACGAGTACGGCTTCTACTGGTACTTCTACCTCGACGGCAACATCCAGCTCGAGGTGAAGCTCACCGGGATCATCTCGCCGATGGCCGTGCCGCCGGGCGAGACCCCGGAGTACGGGAACCTGGTCGCGCCGGGGCTCGCCGGGCCGAACCACCAGCACCTCTTCTCGGCGCGACTCGACCTCGACGTCGACGGTCCCGTCAACCGCGTCTACGAGATCGAGGCCGAGAGGGTGCCCACCGGTCCCGACAACCCGTGGGGCAACGCGTTCCGCCAGCGGGCGACGCTCTTGGAGCGCGAGCTGGCGGCTCGCCGCGAGGTCGACCCGGCCACGAGCCGGGCGTGGAAGATCGTCAACCCGGAGGTCGTCAACCGCGTCGGTCAACCCGTCGGCTACAAGCTCGTGCCGACGATGTCGACGCCGACGATGCTGGCGGCACCCGACTCGAGCGTCGGGAAGCGTGCCGGCTTCGCGCGTCACAACCTGTGGGTGACGCCGTACGCGCCCGACGAGCGGCGCGCCGCCGGTGACTACCCGAACCAGCACGAGGGTGGGGACGGTCTCCCGCGCTGGACGGCAGCCGACCGGGAGATCAGCGACACCGACATCGTGGTCTGGTACACGTTCGGCGTCACGCACTTCGTGCGTCCCGAGGACTTCCCGGTCATGCCCGTCGAGTACACGGGGTTCCTGCTCGCCCCGGTCGGGTTCTTCGACCGCAACCCCTCCCTCGACGTGCCGCCGAGCTCCAACGGCACCTGCCACTGAGGCATCCGGGTCGGGGTGACGTCACGACGCCTTGCGCAGCTCCTCCATCGCGACCGTCGGCGGCACGGCCGCGCTCGTCGGCGACGATTCGAGCAGTCGAGACCGCAGCGCGTCCAGCACGGTCCGCGAGCGCTCGAAGTAGCGATCGGCACCGGTGCGCGGCGGTCGCACGACCGGGCGAACGGCGACGACCGACTCGCCGTGTGACCAGGGCTCGACGCCGACCTCGACGGTCACTGTCTGCCACGGCATCGAGCCGCAGCGCAGCCGGCCGACGAAGCCCTGCACCGCGCCCGGTCGCGCGTGGCGCACGGCGTCGACGACGAGCCGACCTTCGGTGGCGGTCTCGATGGAGCTGACGGGGACGATGGAGCCGAGCGCCGACGTCGCGGCGTCGTACGGCAGCTCCATCCGTTCCATCACGTACCAGGTGGTCGGGGTGTGATCGGCCATGACGCTCTCCGGTCCGTCTCGAGGTGCATCGACGCACGCAGCGTGACAGGCCGACCTCACAGCGATGCGACGTCCGTGTTGCACCCCGGTGAACGATGGCTGGTGTGACCGGTGACACGTCGCGGCGAGCGAGCGTGGAAGGCCGGGTTCGTCAGCCGGGACGCCGCCGCTTCACGAGGTCGAACCGGCGTCCGTCGGCGCCGTCATGGACCGAGTGGTCGTCCACGACGCGAGCCAGGATCGTCTCCGAGAACGCGTTGTCGTGGGGTGTGCCCGGGTCGGCTGCGTGGCCGGTGACGTCGACGACGCCGTCGGCGGTCGCGAACTCGAGCGTCAGCGCGCCGGTCGTCCCGTCCCCGATGAGCAGGTGGCACAGCTCGGTCACGGCGATCCGCAGGTCGTCGATCTCCTCGTAGTCGAAGCCGGCTCGGCTTCCGGCGTCGGCCGACGCCAGGCGCGCGAGGCGCACGTAGTCGGCGAGCGCAGGCACCACGAGCGTGACCGTGCTGCGCGCGTCGGCGTGGGCGTCGGGCCGACCCTCGGCCGGTGGTGCGTGGGCCACGGGCGAAGGATAGCCACGCGACCGGTGCGCGTCGTCCGGACCGCCGCATGCCCGAGGTTTGGATCCTCGCGGCGGGGGGAACGAACCTCGTGCGCGGCCACGACCGGACGGTCGTTCCTCGCGTCATCGCATGGACGAGCCTGTCGACGACACGCGTCAGCGCGACGAAGCAGTGATGCACGAGAAGTTCGTCCGCTATCGGAGCACCGATGATCGGCGACTCCGCAACGAGCTCATCGAGCACTACACACGCCTGGCCGAGTACCTGGCCCGACGGTTCGCGAACCGCGGGGAACCGCTCGACGACCTGAAGCAGGTGGCGCTCGTCGGGCTGCTGAAGGCGGTCGAGCGGTTCGATCCGCATCGAGGCCTCCAGTTCTCCTCGTTCGCGACGCCGACGATCACCGGCGAGCTGAAGCGCCACTTCCGCGATCGGGGATGGGCCGTGCGCGTGCCCCGACGGGTCCAGGAGCTGCACCTCCAGCTCGATCGCACGACCGGCGCCCTCAGCCAGGAGCTCGGTCGGCCGCCGACGCCCGCGGAGATCGCGGCGCGCGCCGGGGTCACCGAGGAGGACGTGCTCGAGGGGATGGAGGCGGGGGGGATGTACCGCCTCGCGTCGATCGACGGCGCTCGCGACGAGGAAGCCGCGGCGCCGACGACGCGTCTCGGTGCACCCGACGAAGAGCTGGACGCGGTGGAGGACCGGGTCCTGGTGGAAGACCTGCTCGAGGCCCTGCCCGAGCGCGAGCAGCGGATCGTGTACCTGCGGTTCTACGAGGGGTTGACGCAGTCCGAGATCGCCGAACAGGTCGGGATCAGCCAGATGCACGTGTCGCGGCTGCTCGTGAAGAGCCTCGACGTGCTCGCGGCCCGAGCCGAGGCGCTGCACGGCGACCCCGGGCGCCCCTGACCACTCCCGTCAGATGCGCCCCTCGCCCTCTTGCTTCGCCCCGCGCTCGTACATCTCCTCGGCGTGCTCCGCGACCTTGCGGTCGACGTCGTGCTGCTCGGCGAGTCGCTCTTCCTCTTCGGTCGGCATGCGATCCGCGCCGGCGCGCTGCTGCGCATCGTCGCGCTCGGCCGCGCGGGTCTTGCGAGTCGGACGTTCGTGCTCGGTCATGTCGCCTCCGTCGTTCGGGGGGCCGCGATCGCGGCGTCGACGGAAAGGTTCCCGGGACGTCGAGCCCGGAAACCGGCCGTCCGAGCCGGAACAGCTCCGGCGGCGACGCCGTCGGCGGCGAGGGACGCGCCGGCGCAACCAGGTTTCGGCGCCACCGAGAGCGGGAACGACGCCATGGACGCGGGGGCCCCATCGACGAAGGGAACGAACGATGAGCGACGCCAGAGGCCGAGCCGAAGAGGCGCGGGGCCGCGCGAAGGAAGCGGTCGGGGCGATCACCGACGACGACGACCTGCGCGACGAGGGTCGGGTCGAGGGCACCGCCGGCAAGGTGAAGCAGAAGATCGAGCAGGCGAAGGATGCCGCCGAAGACGCAGTCGACCGTGCCCGTGACAAGGTCAAGGACGCGCTCGACCGCTAGGAGTCGGTGCCCCGGGTTGCTGCAGGCCCCCGCCCACCAGCGCCCGGGGTACCGGCGTTCTCCTCGCTCATGACCGCCCCGCTCGTCGTCGCGCTCGGCACGCATGCGCTCAGCGAGCGTGGCTGGCCGTCGTTCGCGGAGGATCCCGAGTCAGCGATGGAGCGCGCCGCGCGGTCCATCGCGTTCGTCGCGACCCGACGACCGGTCGTCGTCGCTCACTGTCTCGAGGTGTCGATGACCGAGCGGCTGCGTTCGGCCCTCGAGGCGGCGCTGGATCGACCGGTCAGCGCGACGGACGCTCCGACCGTGATCGATCGTCCGACCGAGGCGATCGAGCCCGGAGCGCTCGACGCGACGCGACCGAACGGTGCCGGTGTGCTCCTGTGCGCCATCGGTGAGGGCACCGACTGCACGGACGAGGCTGCGAGCGATCTCGCGGTCGCGCTCGACGCGGAGATGCTGGTGCTGCTGGCGGACTCGCCGGTCGTGCGCGACGGCCCCGCGACCGATGAGTCGTCGCGTGCCATCCGGACGATCTCGCCCGACGCGCTCGGTGTGGTGCAGGTCGACGACGACCATGCGGCCACGATGGAGGCCGCCGGGCGCTTCGTCGACACGACGGGGCGCGTCGCGGCGGTCGGCTCGATCGACCACCTCGAGGCGATGGTCGCCGGCGCCGGCGGCACGAGAGTGCGCGACGGCGACGAGGGAGCGATCTCCTTCTACGGCCCCCCGGCGGGCTCGACCTGAGGGGTGGCGGGCGGACCGACGCTGCGAAGGCGCAGCGTCGTGCCGGTCGCACCCGTCTGGATGTCGAGCTCGTCGACGACCGACTCGATGATCTGAAGGCCGCGCCCTCGGTTCGGATCTCCGCGCGACCGACGCCACCTGCCGCCGTCCTGGACCGAGGCGACCACGTCGTGCTCGGGAGTGCGCGACACCTCCACGACGATCTCACCGGTCTCCCCGTCGCCGTACGCGTGCTCGACGGCGTTCGCACAGGCCTCGTCGACCGCGAGCACCAGGTCGGCTGCCCGTTGCGACGGCAAGCCGGCCTGGAGCAGCCACTGACGGAGGTCGCGCCGCAACCGCGCGAGCTCGCTCGGATCGGCAGGGAAGCGCCGGCGCAAGGCTTCGGACGGCTCGGCGTCGAGACGGACGCACAGGACCGCGACGTCGTCGCGTTGTGCCTGCCGCGGGAGCAGCGCGGCCACCAGGTGCTCACACATGCTCTCGACGTCGAGTCGGGCGAGCGACGCGCAGGTGCGCGTCAAGCGCTGGAACCCGACGTCCAGCGACTCACCGCGACGTTCGATGAGGCCGTCGGTGTAGAGCACGAGCGTGGCGCCCGGGGGGAAGTCGCGCTGGATCTCGTCGCGCGGTGCCTCGGGTGCCGCGTCGAGGGGCAGGGACCGAACCGGCTCCAGGAGCTCGGTGGTCCCGTCGGGGAGCACGACGACACCGGGCATGTGGCCCGCGCTGGCGTACTGGAACACGTGGTTGACCGGATCGATCCGGGCGATCGCGATGGTCGCGAGGCGGGCACCGTCGATCTGGGGCGAATAGCGGTCCAGGGCGGCCAGCACGTCGCGAGGTCGGTCGACGGCGAGGGCGAGGGCGCTCATGGCGCTGCGCAGCTGCCCCATGGCCGTGGCTGCCGAGAGCCCTCGGCCGACGACGTCACCGACCATCACGACGACCGAGCCGTCACCCTGCTCGATCGCGTCGTACCAGTCGCCGCCCACGTCCAGCTCCCCGGCGCTCGAGTAGCGAGCCGCGATCGACGCCCGCGTCGCCGGGAGGTGTGCCGGGAGGAGGCTCTGCTGCAGCGCCAGCGCGGTCTCGTGCTCGGTCTCGAACCGGTTCGCGCGGGCGAGCGCCTGGGCGGCGACGGACGCGACCGTCGTGAACACGGCGCGGTCGACCTCGCCGAACTCGCGCGGCTCCGCGAAGTGCATGGCGAGGAACCCCAACGTGGTGCCCCATTCGACGAGCGGCACGCACGCGGTCGCTTCGAACCCGGTCGCCCCCACGAACGGCTCGGTGGCCGGGAACGCGGCCGCGAGGTCGGCGCCGGAGCCGAACCAGAGCGCCCGACCCTCTCGCACCGCCGCCGGACCGGGCATCTCGGCATCGGTCGCGAGGTGCGTGACGCGGGGCCCGTCGGAGCCGGGCAGCCCGTAGGTCCGGACGTCGTACGTGTCCGAGCCCTCGTCGAGGAGCCCGGCGGTGCTCGCGGCCGCGCCGAGGGCGTCGACCCCGAGCGTGGCCGTGATCTCGACCACCTCCTCACGGGTGGTGGCCCGAGCGAGACCTTCGAGGACGCGCTGCACCGCCGACGCGCGGACTGCCTGATGCTCGAGCTCTCGCCGCGCCGCGAGCTGCGCCTCGTAGATGCGGGCGCGCTCGAGCGCCATCCCGACGCGCCCGGCGATCACCGAGAGGAACCGGCCCCAGTCGTCCGGTGGTCGTTCGTCGAACCCGAAGCAGACCACGCCGAGCACCTCGTCCTGCACGACCATCGGGAACGCGCCCCAGGCCCGCTCGCCCCGTTCGCGCATCTCCTGCTCGGCATCCCCGTAGCGCAGCGCTTCGCCCTCGTCGGGCACGAAGAGCTGGGGCTCCCGAGTCCGGGCCGCGATCGCCGACGGCAGATCGGCGCCCAGCGAGACGCGCTCCCATCGCTCGGCGGCGACACCTTCGGTGTGACCCGCTCGCACCAGCTCGTCGTCGACGAGGAGGAAGACGAGGGCGTTCGACGCGCCGACGTCGGGCACGACCTCGCGAACGAAGATGCCGGTGACGTCGTCCACCGATGGCGCGGCGAGGAGTCGCGCAGTCGTACGTTGGAAGACCGCCTGCTGGTCGCGCGCGTACTCCGCCGCGGCGCGGGCCGCGCGCTCCGACGCGACCGATCGCAGGGCCATCTCGGCCTGCTTGCGAGCACCGACGTCGATGATGCTGCCGCGGATGAGCGTCCGATCGGGGTGCGGGAGGCGGAGGAGGCGCACCTCGCACTCGATCGGCCGGCCCGTCGCGTCGCAGTGGACCCACTCGAACACCGGGGTCTCGCCGGCGACGGCGCGCTCGACCTGCTCGAGGGCGGCCGCAGCCGAGGGTCGACCGTCGGGCTGGAACGGCGGGCTCAGCTCCACCACGTCCCGCTGCACGAGCTCGGCGGCTCCGAGTCCGAAGAGCCGCTCGGCCGCCGGGTTCACGCGGACGAACCGGTTGGCCTCGAGATCGAGCACCGTGATCGCCTCGGTCGCGTTGTCGATCAGCGCGCGCGACTGCTGCTCGCTCAGGAGCAGCTCTTCGCTCGCGATCGCCCGCGCGCGGTCGACTCGGTCGTAGCTGTACCCGATCGCGACGACGAGGCAGGCGGCGAAGATGCCGCTGCTCAGGAAGTAGATGGAGGCGACGACGTGCTGCGGCACGAGGTCGAGTCCGTGCTGCGCGAAGTAGAGGACCGTGGCGCACAGCATCGAGGCGAGCACGGACACCCCGAGTCCGATGCGGGCGAGTCGGCCGCCGCGCGTGGGCGCGAGCAGCAGCCGGCTGATGCCTGCGTCCGGACGCAGGGCGAAGATCCCGATCGAGACCGCCGCGACGCCGAGGGCGACGGGCAGCGACATCGCCGGGATGCCGTCCATGCCGAAGAACGTGTCGATCTCGAACGCGATGGCGACGAACGCCGCGTACGCGGTCATCAACGAGCCCGAGGCCAGGACCTGGCTCGCTCTGGGTGCTCGCCGTGCCGCCAGCATCGCGGCCGCCGCGAGCATCAGTGCAGCCGCGGTCTGAGGCGACATGCGCCCGGGCGCGTCGCTCGCCGTGGGGTCGCTCGCGAGGAGCTCGTCGATCCCCAGATCGATCTGCGCGAGGTACTCGACCAACGCGGTCAGGCCGATCGCCGCGACGAGCAGCGCGACGACGATCCCGGCCGCGCGCAGCCACCGGCGCCGCCCCTCGCCGAGGCACCACAGCGCGATGCCGGCGAGCACCAGGGCGGCTGCAGCGTTGGCCTTGGTCGCCGGAGTGTCGGTGCCGAACGAGGACAGCGACGACGCGTCGGTCACCGCCCCGAGGAGGGCGACCGCGCCGACGAGCGCGGTGAGTGCTGCGCAGATCGCGACCAGCACGGGTGCGGTGAGGCGCGCGCGGTGGGGCACCGGCTCACCAGTGTGGCCGACCGACAACGGTGGGTCGTCGGGCACGGCTGATCAGCCCGTGGGCTGGTCCGAGAGCTCGAAGAACGTGCCCAGTCCGGAGATCTCCAGCACGCGCTTGACGTGATCGCCCACGCCGTGCAGCACGAGACGCGACGAGGACTGGCCGAGCTGCTGCTGCGCGTCGACGAGGACGCTGATCCCACTCGAGTCGAGGAACGTCACGCCCGTCATGTCGACGCGCACGACGGAGCTCGAGGTCGCGGCGGCCTGTTGGAGCGCATCACGCAGTCGGGTCGAGGTGGCCAGGTCGACGTCGCCGGTCACCTGCACGACGGCTCCGCCCGCGTCCTGGCTCACGACCACCTCGAAGGGCGCATCCGCCATCGGTGCGGAGGCTACTCGTCGGTGTGGCGGAGACGCCCGTTCGACCCTACGCAAGGTCGAACAGCTCGGTGAGACCGGTGATCTCGAAGACCCGCCGTACCGGCTCCTGGATCCCTCGCAGGGTGATCCCCGCGCCGTCGTGGCGGCGATGGAGCATCTCGACCAGGACGCCGAGGCCCGACGAATCGATGAACGTCATCTCGGACACGTCGACCACGATCGGCTCGTCACCGTCGACGAGTCGCTCGAGCTGCCGCCGCAGGAGCGGGGACGTGGCGATGTCGACCTCGCCCCGCACGCGGATGGTCCATCCGCGCTCGCCGGCCCCGGTCGAGACGCTGATCTCCGCCGGGACCAGGGAGCCACCGGCCTCGGATTCGGGCATGCTCCCCATCTGCGGCGTCCTTGAACCGACCGTCAGGCGTCGCGCGTCGCGACCGGCGCGCGTGCGAGCTCGCCCAAGGCGGCGATGCTGCGGGTCAGCAGGCGCGACACGTGCATCTGGCTGACGCCGACCTGTGTCGCGATCTCGCTCTGGGTCAGGCCCTCGTAGAAGCGCAGGTGCATGATCCGCTGCTCCCGATCGGGCAGGAGCTCCAGCAGCTGCTCCACGGTCACCCGGTCGGCAGCACCCGCGAGCGCCGAGTCGTCGACCGCGAGCCACGACGACGGCTCCCAGTCGTCGTCGCTGCCGACCGTCGAGTCGAGGGACGAGAGCCGGTAGAGGCCGCCGGCCTCCGTGCTCTCGATGACCTCTTCGGTCGCCAGCCCGGTGCGGGCGGCGATCTCGTCGGTCGTCGGCGCGCGTCCCAGCTCCTGGGTGAGCGTCTCGGTCGCGCTGCGGACCTCGAGGTTGAGCTCCTGGATGCGCCGGGGGACCCGCACCGCCCATCCCCGATCGCGGAAGTGGCGCTTCAGCTCTCCGAGGATGGTGGGCGTCGCGAACGACGTGAAGCGGACGCCGTGATCGGGGTCGAAGCGCTCGACGGCCTTCAAGAGTCCCACGAGCGCCACCTGCCGGAGGTCGTCGTGGGACTCACCCCGGTTGGCCATCCTCCGCGCCAGCGCATCGGCGAGGCCCGCGTGCTCCTCGACGAGGCGGTTCCGGAGGTCGCGGTCGCGCGTCGAACGGTACCGGCGGAACAGCGCGACGCGCTCGTCGTCGCTCAGCGTCTCCACCTTCTCCGTCATGTGCGGGCGCCGGCTCGACGACGGGTCACGACGAAGCCCAGGTCGAGGCCGTCGTGCTCGAACTCGTAGTGGTCGGACAACGACGCGACGATCGTCTCGGAGAGCTCGTTCATGCGGCCGCCACCTTCGCGACCCCGCGCCGCACCGCGGGCGATCACGCTGCCGTCGTCGACGTGGAACGACAGCACGATCACGTGGTCGGTGCCGCGGATGATCGCCTGGCAGAGCTCGTCGACGGCGAGCCGGAAGTCCTCGACCGCCTCGCAGTCGAGCCCGGCCCGCACCGCGGCGTCGGCCGCCATCAGGCGCACCGCGCGAAGGTACGCCGCGTACGGAGGCACGACGAGGTGCAGCTCGTCTCCGAAGCGACCAGGCGGGCCGATGCTCACGAAGCCACGTTGCCCGGATCCCCGTCGATCGAAACCCGTTCTCACGGCTCTCTGCCTCGGGAGGCGGTGGGTCAGCCGGCGCCACGACGGTGCTCCCGCGCGAGCGGCAGCGCCCACCACAGCACGGTGGCGAGACCCGTGACGACGGTGGCGCACGCGGCGCCCGCGGCGGGCCCGTACAGGTAGTCGGTGATGAGGAAGACGACCGCCGCGATCGCCGCGCCGATCAGCAGCGTCGCGACGACGGTGAGGCGGTTCGCCGTCCTCAGCAGGGCTTCCTTGTCGTGCCGTCGCCACCGCAGCCGGTGCTGGACGCCGGGGGCGATCGTGCAGACGTAGGCGAGGGACGTCGCCGCGAACGCGACGAAGTACGCGGTCTCGGTCCGGTCCCCGGCGGCCTGGAAGCTGCTCTGGAAGGGGACGATGAGCAGGAACGCGAAGAGGACCTGGATCCCGGGGAGGATGACCCGCAGCTCCTGGAGCAGCTCGTTGAGCTCTCGGTCGAGATCGTGGCCCGACGCCCCCGCGCGTGGCATGTCGCTGCACCTACCCGCCGTGCGATCCACCCGAAACCCGCCGGGCGACGGTTGGCGGGATCGGGGCGGGGGTACCACGGCCCTCGAACCGAGAGGTACGAGAGGAAGAGGTGCCGTGATGCTGAGGATCCTCAAGCGAGCTCCCTGGATCGCCGTCGGGGCAGCAGGGGCATGGCTGTTCGACACGACCAACGGCGAGGAGCGGCGCCGGCGCCTGCGCGCGCGGGTCGAGGAGCTGGTCGCGCCCGGGCGAGCCCCCGGCGAGCCCGCCCCGCCCGTCGACCTCGACGTCGAGCCGCCCCGGTCGCAGGTCGCGTAGCGTGGCGCCCGCCAGTCTCCGGCGGGAGCCACGACCGAGAAGGACCTTCCCATGGCGCTCTACGACATCCCCATCGCGAAGCTCGACGGAACGCCCGACATGCTCGGATCGGAGCGCGGCAAGGTGGCGCTCGTCGTCAACGTCGCGTCGAAGTGCGGGCTCACGCCACAGTACGAGGGGCTCGAGCGGCTCCAGCAGCGCTTCGGAGACCAGGGCTTCACCGTGCTCGGCTTCCCGTGCAACCAGTTCCTCGAACAGGAGCCGGGGTCGCCGGAGGAGATCGCCACGTTCTGCTCGACGACCTACGGGGTGACCTTCCCGCTCTCGGAGAAGATCGACGTCAATGGGGACGAGCGTCACGACGTCTACGAGGAGCTCACGCCGACCGCCGATGCCGAGGGTCACAGCGGAGACATCCGCTGGAACTTCGAGAAGTTCCTGATCGGTCCCGACGGTGAGGTGCTCGCCCGGTTCGCGCCCCAGGTCGAGCCCGAGGCGCCCGAGGTCGTCGAGGCGATCGAGAAGGCGCTGAGCTAGTCGGGCGGCCCGGCCGGTCCGGCGCCGGTCGCCGGGAGCTCGACGGTGAACGCCGCACCTCGCCCCGGCTCGCTGTCGACGCGCACGGTGCCGCCATGGGCAGCCACCACCGCGGCCACGATCGAGAGGCCGAGCCCCGAGCCACCGCGCTCGCGGGAGCGCGATCGGTCGGTTCGGTAGAAGCGCTCGAAGATGCGGCGCTGGTCGTCGGCCGCGATCCCCAGGCCCTCGTCGGCGACCACGATCCGCACGGTGTCACCCGTGCGGTCGACGCGGACCGCGACCGGTGTGCCCACCGGCGTGTGCACGCGCGCGTTGTTGAGGAGGTTGGCCAGCACTTGGCGCAGCCGCTGCTCGTCTCCCTCGACGCGGGCGCGGCCGTTGCCCGTCGCCGCTGCGTCTCCGTCGACGTGCAGCGTCACGGGTCGGTCGGGCTCGATCGCGCGGAGGTCGCTGACGGCGTCGACGGCGAGGGCGCTCAGGTCGACCGTGTCGCGCTCGAACGCCCGGTGCTCGTCGAGCCGCGCCAGGAGCAGCAGGTCCTCGACGAGGCCCCCCATGCGCTCGCTCTCCTGCTCGATCCGCGTCATGGCCCGGTCGAGGTTGGCGGGCTCGGCGAGACCTCCGCTGCGGTACAGCTCGGCGTAGCCCCGGATCGCGGTGACCGGGGTGCGCAGCTCGTGCGACGCGTCGGCGACGAACTGCTCGAGCCGGGCTTGGGCCGCAGCTCGCTCGTCGAAGGACGCCTCGAGCTGGCCGAGCATCTCGTCGAGCGCGTGCGCGAGTCGACCGAGCTCGGTGTCGCCGTCGTCGAGGTCGACGCGTCGCGAGAGGTCACCGCCCGCGATCGCGCTCGCCGTGTCGATCATGCGATCGACCGGGCGCAGGCCGCGGCGGATGACGAGCCACGACACGGCCGCACCGATGACGAGGACGCCGATCCCGGCGATCACGAAGGTTCGGGTGAGCGACGCGATCGCGTCGTCGAGATCGGTGAGGGGCTCGGCGAGCACCTTCGTGTTGCCGTCCCGCAACGTGGCGACGAGCACGCGGTAGTCGAGGTCTCCGGACGTGGCCGGCAACGTCACGGGATCGCCCTCGAGCTCGACGAACTCGGCACTCGTCGGGTCCGGGATCGCGGGCCCGGGCTCGGGATCGTCGGCGAAGCCGGCCGGACGCTCGTCGAGGAGGACGCCTGTCGGTGAGTACAGGTACTCCCCGACGTCCCGGTAGCGATCGCCGGTGTCGGTGCCCTGACCCTGTTCGCCGCGCCCGCCGCGAGGCGCGGGCGGTCGGTCCGCGATCGAGCGGAGCCGCTCGTCGATCTGGTCGGTCATCGACGCCTCGGTCGCGCGGATCGTCACGACGCCCAGCACGGCGGTCAGCGCCACGAGGAGCACGACGACCGCGAGGGTGAGGCGCGCCCTGATCGTCACGTCGTCTCGGGCTCGCGGATCGCGTAGCCGAACCCGCGCACCGTCTTGATCAGACGCGGCTCGCACGAGTCGACCTTCTTGCGGAGGTAGCTGATGTAGGTCTCGACGACCGATCCGTCACCCCCGAAGTCGTACTGCCAGACGTGGTCGAGGATCTGCGCCTTCGACAGGACCCGGCCCCGATTGAGCAGCAGGTACCGCAGGAGTCGGAACTCGGTGGGTGAGAGCTCGACCTCGGTGTCGCCGCGCGTGACGCGGTGCGCAGCGGTGTCCATGCGCAGATCGGCGCACTCGAGCACCTCTTCGGAGCGTTCGCTGCGGGCCGCCGTGCGCCGGAGGATCGCCTGGATCCGGAAGTTGAGCTCCTCCAGCGAGAACGGCTTGGTGACGTAGTCGTCGCCGCCGCGGGTGAACCCGCTGCGCAGGTCGGCGGGGTCGTCGCGTGCAGTCAGGAAGATGACCGGCACGTCCGAGCCGTCGCGTCGGAGCCGCTGGCAGACCTCGAAGCCGTCGAGGTCGGGCAGGTTGACGTCGAGGAGGATCAGCGTCGGAGCGACGTCGGCGGCCTGCTTCAGGGCCTCGAAGCCGCTCCGGGCGAGGTGCACCTCGTAGCCCGCGAAGCGCAGTGCGTCGCCCAGCAGGTCGAGCAACGAGTCCTCGTCGTCGACCACGAGGAGGCGTGCGTCGGTCACGGGCTCGTCGATGGGTTCGGTGGCGGTGCTCATGCGAGCACGGTAGGTCGAGCACCTGTGAGGAGCCTGGGAGCCCCCTGGGAGCTCGCTCCCCGTTGCCCTGCCTCGCCGTGAGGTCCCTAGGAGACGCTCCCGGAGTCCCGCAGGCGGCCGATCTCGGCCGCGCCGAACCCGAGCTCACCGAGGACCTCGTCGGTGTGCTGGCCGAGCGCCGGAGCGGAGGCGCCGAGGTCGGCCGGCGTGGCGCCGAACCGGGCCGGGTGGCGCGGGCGCCGGACCCGCCCGACCACGGGGTCCTCGCTCTCCTCGAACAGGCCGATCGCCTGCACGTGCGGGTCGTCGGGGAGGTCCTCGGGCGCGACGACGACGCCGCACGGCACGCGCTCGGCCTCGAGGCGCGCCATCGCCTCCGCGGTGCTGAGCTTCGCCGCGGCCTCGTAGCAGCGGGTCATGATCACCTGCATCGCTTCGCGGTTCTGGGCCCGGGCCACGATGGTCGCCACCCGCGGGTCGTCGTAGCCGTCGACGCCGAACCCCTTGCACATGCCGACGAAGTCCGCGTCCGACGTGGGGGTCACGACCCCGTGACCGTCGGTGAACGCGAACGGGCGGAAGCCCGACGAGAAGCTCGACTTCATGCTGCGATCGGAGTCGAGGAGGACCTCGTTGCCGGCGGCGTCGGCCCAGAGGAACGACACGACCGCGTCGAGCATCGAGAGCTGGAGGTGCTGTCCCCCTGCACCGCGCTCACGCGCGAACAGGGCCGCGGTGATGGCCTGCGCCGCGAACATCGCGGTCACCTTGTCGGCCGCGGTCTGGTTGAGGAAGCGCGGCTCATCGGTGTCCGGGTCGGCCTGGTTCGCCGCGAACCCCCCGTAGGCCTGGATGACGGTGTCGTAGGCGCTCTTGGCCGCATACGGGCCTTCGGGCCCGAACCCGGTGAGGGACGCGTAGACGAGCGCGCCGTTCTCGGCCGCGAGCTCGTCGTATCCGAGGCCCGCGCGCTCGAGTACACCGGGTCGGAAGTTCTCGATGAACACGTCGGCGTCCCGCGCGAGGCGTGCGACGATCTCACGTCCGTCGGGTGTCGTGATGTCGACGGCGATGGAGCGCTTCCCGCGGTTGCACATCGTGTAGAGCGCGCTCGTGCCGTTGACGGACACGCCCACGTACCGCGCGATGTCGCCGAACCCGGGGCGCTCGACCTTGACGACGTCGGCGCCCTGATCGGCGAGGAGCGCGACCGCATAGGGGCCGGTCAGGGCGATCGAGCAGTCGACCACCCGGATCCCGCGCATCGGTCCGTCTCGTTCGCTGAGGCTTCCTCCCACGGCGCAGCACGCTACGCCGCGCGTAGCGTGGGCACATGAGCCCAGAGCCCAGCAGCGCAGGAGCGAGCTCGGCCGGCGTCGTGGAGGCGCCGCTGAACCCCAAGGTCCCCGGCAAGGAGCCGATCTTCCGCCACTTCGACGATCCCGACGTGCCGTGGCAGGCCGTCAAGGCGCAGCGCAACGCCGACGGCAGCGAGGCCCAGGTCCGGGAGAAGTGGTTCGCCTTCTCGCCCGACCCGCAGTACCTCACCGTCTACGCCGAGTACGACCCGGGGATGATCGTGCGGCGTCACGGCCACTACAGCCCGCACGTCGTCTTCGTGCTGGAGGGCTCGGTGACCGTCGGTGGCCACGAGTGCCCGAAGGGCACCCACATCGAGCTGCCGTTCGGCGCATCGTTCGGGCCGATCGTCGCCGGGTCCGAGGGCGCCACCATGTTCGAGGTCATGATGGGCGACCCGCGCAGCTGGGGCGACGACCCCGACGCGTTCCGCGCCGCGCTCGACGAGGCCGGTGCCGAGCCGCTGCCCGACCCGCCGCTCGAGTACCCGGAGTGGCTGTCCGACCTGCGGACGCACTGGGCCGGTGCCGGCGATTGAGCACTCGGCATGGGTGAGCCGCTCGTCGTCTACGTCCCGTTCCCGATGCTCGTGCCGTTCGTCGACGCGGAGCGTCTCGCGAGCATCGCCGGTGACGTCGAGATCCTGACCACACCGTTCGAGGTCGAGCACGACCTGCGGACGGCACGCGAGCAGGACCCGTTCTCCGAGGATCTGCGCACGCGCGCGCCCGCGCTGACCGACGAGCAGCGAGACGCGTTCGCCCGGGCCCACGTGGTGTTCACGCTCGACGTGCCGATGGACCTCCCCCCGCTCGCGCCGAACCTCGCCTGGGTGCAGTGCATGGGCTCGGGTGTCGGCCAGTACGTGAGCGCGCGGCTGCCCGAAGGCGGGATCACCCTGACCAACGGCGCGGGGATCGCCTCGGCACCGATCGCCGAATGGGTCCTCGCCCGCGTGCTCCAGATCGTCAAGCGCCTCCCGGTCCACGACGCCAACGCGCGCGACCATCGCTGGGAGATGGCGCTCGGCGGACGCCTGGAGGGTCGGACGGTCGCGATCGTCGGGCTCGGCGCCATCGGTCGGGACGTCGCGAAGCGGTTCCGTGGCTTCGACGTGCACCTGCTCGGGATCAGGCGCCGCTGGAGCGCGGGCGCCTCCGATCCCGACGTCGACGAGCTGTTCGGGCCGGGTTCCCTGCACGAGGTGCTCGCGCGCGCCGACGTCGTGGTGCTGTCCGCGCCGGGCAACGACGACAACGCCGACCTGTTCGACGCGGCGGCGTTCGCGGCGATGCCCGCAGGCGCGATCTTCGTCAACGTCGCGCGGGGGACCCTCGTCGACGAGGGCGCGCTGATCGGGGCGCTCGAGTCCGGCCATCTCGGGGCCGCGGCGATCGACGTGGCTCGCACCGAGCCGCTCCCGCCCGACGACCCGCTGTGGGACGCGCCGAACCTCTACGTCTCGCCCCACAGCTCCGCGAGCGTGGAGCGGTACGGGGAGCGCGCGTTCGACCTCTTCTGCGACAACCTGTCCCGGTTCGTCGCCGGGGAGCCCCTCCGCAACGTCGTCGACCTGACCGACGGCTACTGACCGGTCCAGATCAGGCGTCGTCGAACTCCGGGTTCGTGCGGGGGCGGCCGCCGGGGCCGCTGTAGGCGAGCCCGTACCCGGGCGGGCTCGCGAACCCCTCGGCGAAGTGCGCCACGTCGCCCCGGGCCGCGAGCCAGGCGTCGATCAGGCGGTCCTCCGCCGGGTAGTCGAACGGGTCGGTGAGCACCATCTCCTCGGTACCGCCGCGTTCGTGCGGGTGCTCGGCGAGCCATCGCGCCGTCAGCGCGAGCGCGTCGCGTGCCTGCACCTCGTCGCGGTAGCCGAGCACCGTGCGCACGCGCGTCAGGTCGAGCACCCGGTGCGTGGGCAGCGGTTGGGCGAGCACGGGCCGCGCGGGCACCGCGAGGTCGTGCGGCATCGACACGATCTCGAAGGTGTGACCGAGCGCGCCGGCCACGAGCTCGATGACCTGCCGGACCGAGAGCACCTCCTCGTCGGCAGCGTTGAACACGAGCCCGGCTGCCGAGTCGGGCTGGTCGACGGCGAGCAGCACCGCACGGGCGAGGTTCCGCGTGAACCCGTGGTGGTGCAGGGTGAGCCCGTCGTCGGCCACGACGATGCGCTCTCGCCCGTCGAGCACCCGACGCACGATCGACCATTCTCGGGGCGCGAGCTGGTACGGGCCGTACACGTACGGGTACCGGAAGTGCGCCGCACGGGGATGGTGCTCGAACACCGCGCTCTCCGTGCGCACGATGCGAAAGCCCTTCTCGTCCTGCTCGGGCTCGTCGACCGTCGGGGCGTCCTCCGCCACCGGGACCGGAAGGCCCGGCGGGTCGTGGAGCCACGGGTTCATCCATCCCCGGTACGCCGGCACACCGCCGACCGACACGAACGCGCCGACCTTCCCGGCCGACAGGCGGGCGATGGAGCGCAGCCGGCCGTACATGGCGAGCAGCACGTCGTAGGTCTCGCCGCCGAGCCCTCGCTCGAGGTCCGCGTCGTCGTAGGGGTCGTGGTGGAGGTGACGGACGGATGCCGGCGTCTCGGCGCGCTCGTGCGTGCCGCGGTGCAGGATCGTCACGTCGTGGCCCCGCGCCACGAGCCCTTCCACGATGGGGATGCCCGTCGGACCAGTACCGCCGATCACGAGCACGCGCAGGCTCATCGGGCGGGGAGCGTACCGACGTAGGCTGGCGCGCTCTGCTCGTGGGCATCCACCTCCCGCAGTACGGCCGCGCGGCGAGTGCCGAAGCGATCCGCCGTGCGGCGAGCCATGCCGAGGCACTGGGGTTCGCCGACCTCTGGGTGAGCGACCACGTCGTCATGCCGGCCGACCAGGGCTACCCGTCGCCGTACCTGTTCGACCCGCTGCTCACGCTCACGTGGGCCGCGGCTGCCACGTCGCGGGTCGGGCTCGGGACGAGCGTGCTCGTGCTGCCCCAGCACCAGCCGCTCGAGATCGCCAACTCGCTGGCGACGCTCGACCAGCTCAGCGGTGGCCGGGTGACGCTCGGGGCAGGCGTCGGCTGGTCGGCGGGCGAGTTCGCGGCGCTCGGGCAGTCGTTCGCCGATCGCGGCGAGCGCACCGACGAGATCATCGATCTGCTCCGGTCGTGCTGGTCCGACGATCCGGTCAGCTTCGACGGTGAGCACTACGAGCTCGTCGACCTTCGTCTGCTGCCGAAGCCGGTGCACCCGATCCCCATCTGGGTGGGGGGCGGGAGCGAGCGCGCCTACCGCCGCGGGGTCGCCAAGGGTGACGGGTTCCAGATGATCGGCGTCGATCCCCCCGCGGCCGCCGCGGTGTGTGCGCGCCTCCGCCGCGACCGGCCGGATCCGGGGTTCACGTTGTCGCTGCGCACGGGCTGGGATCCCCTCGGGATGGAGCCCGACACGATCCGGCGCGAGCTCGAAGCGTTCAGCGAGGCGGGGATCCAGCACGTCGTCTCGGCTCCGTGGCGCACGACGCTCGACGACTGGTTGCGATCGATGGATCGCCTCGCCGACCTCGTGGGTCTGCAAGTCTCCTAGTCCGAGAGGCTGGTGACGGGGCCGGGGGCCGGGGCGGCAGGCGCGACGGCAGAGATGGAGGGCTCCGTGACGGAGACGGCAGCGAGCGGATCGCTCGACCGCGGCACGAAGGTCGCGCTCGTCGCGATGGGGTTCGGCGTGTTCCTCATCGCGAACGACTTCACGGCGCTCAGCGTCGCGATCCCCAACATCGAGTCCGACCTGGACACCTCGCTGTCCACTGCCCAGTGGACGATCAACGCCTACGCGCTCGTGTTCGGGGTCCTCATCGTCACCGGTGGGCGCTTCGCCGACATGTTCGGGCGCAAGAAGATCTTCATGATCGGCGCCGCGCTCTTCGCCCTGTTCTCGTTCCTCAGCGGGATCGCCCCCACCATCGAGCTGTTGATCCTCGGGCGCGCGCTGATGGGCGTCGGCGGCGCGCTGATGTGGCCCGCGATCCTCGGGATGGTCTACGCGATCCTCCCCGACGACAAGGCGGGCCTCGCCGGTGGCCTCATCCTCGGCATCGCGGGCTTGGGCAACGCCGTCGGACCGATGCTCGGCGGCATCCTCACCGACGAGGCGTCCTGGCGCTGGGTCTTCTTCGTCAACGTCCCGGTCGCGCTCTTCGCAATGGTCGTGACCTACAAGTTCGTCGATGAGTCCCGTGCCGACTCCGAGGTGCACACGATCGACTACTGGGGCATCGCGCTCGTCTCGACCGCCATCGTCTGCGTGCTGCTGGCGCTCGACGAGGGTCCCGCGGTCGGGTTCGGCGATCCCGTGATCCTCGGCCTGTTCCTCGTGTCGATCGTCGGCTTCATCGCGTTCTTCGCCGTCGAGCGTCGCCAAGGGGAGGCCGCGCTCGTGCCGAGCGACGTCATGCGGAACAAGGTGTTCGCCGCATGCGCGCTGACCGTGCTGTTCATGTCCGCGATCTTCTTCGCCGCGCTGCTCTACCTGCCCCAGTTCTTCGAGAAGCAGCTGGAGTGGTCGGCGCTCGAAGCCGGCATCGCCCTGCTGCCCATGATGGGCACGTTCGCCGTCACGTCGTTCATCGCGGGGCACCTCTACGACCGCTTCGGCGGCCGGATCGTCGTGGCGTCGGGCTCGGCCGCACTGGCCGCGGGCATGTTCCTGCTCGCCCTGCTCGAGGAAGACTCCACCTACCTGTCCCTCGTGCCCGGGATGGTCGTGCTGGGCATCGGTGTCGGGCTCTTCTACTCGTCGGTCACGACGACCGCCGTCACCGCGCTCGACCCGTCACGGTCGAGCCTCGCCGGCGGCATCGTGTACATGTGCCAGATCGCGGGCGGGGCGGTCGGGCTCGGTCTCAACACCGCGATCGTCACGTCGGCGTCCTCGTTGACCGAGGGGATCCAGCTCGCGTTCGCGATCGACGGCGTGCTCGCGCTCTGCGGGCTCGGCGTGGTGCTGATCGTGGTGCCCCGCAGGGACGGGTCGACGACGTCGTTGCCGACGCGGCACGCGCCGCACCTGCGGCATCGTCATCGAGCCAACGCCTGAGCGCGCCCCGTTAGCATCGCCGCCATGCCTGACTTCGAGACCCTCCTCTACGAAGAGGTCGACGGTGTCGCGTGGGTGACGCTGAACCGACCCGACGTCCTCAACGCGTTCAACCTCCAGATGCAGCGGGAGCTGCAGTCGCTGTGGCGCGGGTTGCGCACCAACGGCGACGTTCGGTGCGTCGTGCTCACCGGTGCGGGTGAGAAGGCGTTCTGCGTCGGCATCGATCGTGACGAGACGATGGGTGACTGGGGTGAGTCCGACGACGTCGGTGAGCGCAGCGCGACGACCGGCGAGGTCGGCGGCAACGTCTGGCACTTCGACGACCCCGGGGAGAACATCGGCCCGAAGACCAACGACCTCTGGACGCCCGTCATCGCGGCGGTCAACGGGATGGCCTGCGGCGGTGCGTACTACATGCTGGGCGAGGTCGAGTTCATCATCGCCTCGGAGAACGCGACCTTCTTCGACCCGCACGTCACGTTCGGCATGACCGCGTGCTTCGAGTCGATGCACATGCTCCAGAAGATGCCGTTCCAGGAGATCATGCGCGGTGCGCTGCTCGGGTCGAGCGAGCGCATGTCGGCCGAGCGTGCCCACCAGATCGGCCTCGTGTCCGAGGTCGTGCCGCCCGAGCAGCTGCGAGAGGCAGCCGGGTGGGCCGCCGCCGAGATCGCCGCCTCACCCCCGATCGCCGTCCAGGGCACGGTCCGATCGCTGTGGACGGCGCTCGAGCTGTCCCGCTCGCAGGCCCTCGACATGGGCAAGGTGATCATCCGCGCCGGCAGTGACCGCGACTCGCTCTACGCCGGGCAGCAGCGCTTCGCGAGCGGCGAGCGGAAGAAGCCGCGCATCCGCTAGCTCGACCGAGTGCGCGCTACTGGCGCAGCAGCGAGAGCAGGCGCAGGATCTCGAGGTACAGCCACACGAGCGTCACCATGAGCCCGAACGCGCCGTACCACTCCATGTACCTCGGCGCGCCCGCGATCGAGGCCCGACGGATGAACTCGTAGTCGAGGAAGAGGTTGAGCGCTGCGACTGCGCAGATCACGACGCTGATGCCGATGCCGAGCGGGGTGGGCTCGTTCCAGAACGAGATGTCGGCGCCGAACAGCGTGAAGATCCACGTGGCGAGGTACATGACGAGGATCCCGAGCGTCGCGCCGATGACGACCGCGGCGAACTTCTTCGTGACCTTGACGATCCCGAACCCGAACAGCAGCAGCGTCACGAAGAACACCGCGACCGTGGCGAGCACCGCCTGGAGCACGATGCCGTCCCAGTTGAGCTCGAAGACCTTCGAGATGACGCCGAGGAACACGCCCTCGAGCACGGCGTAGACGGGCCCGAGGAACGGCGATGCCTTCGGGACGAACGCGCAGACCATCGCCACCGCGAACGCCGCGATGAGCACGACCCACGACCAGCCGGGGAAGTCGATCTGGTTGGGCCCCGAGGCCTCGACCTGGCTCCAGCCGAACGCGCCACCGGCGAGCACGAGCACGAACAGCACGAACGCCCGGGCGAACGTGCCGCTCGCCGTCATCGTGCGCTCGGCGCGCACGGTGCTCGGCGGGGCCTGCCCGGCCATCACCGCGTCGGGTGCGGCCCAGCCGGGCGATCCCTCGTCGATCGCGCGCTCGAAGCCCTTCTCGCTGAGGACCGGATTCGCCATCTCGTCGACCCCTCTCGCACCGATGTCCGCCTGGCAGGCTAGGCGGATGACGCCCGAGTCCGTGCACGCGAGCTCCACCGAACCTCGCGCTGCGGAGGGCGAGGCACCCGAGCCCGATGGTGACGCCGGCGAGCCCGAAGCCGAGACAGCCGCGTCCCGAGTCGCCCGCTACGTCCGCACGACGAAGGCGCACGCCGACGTCTGGCGAGATCGCGCTGCCGACCAGGTCGATCGCCTCGAGTCGCAGCGTGAGGCCCGTCCGCTCTACGACGTCGTCTTCGGCATCCGCGACGAGGACGACCGGATCGCGGGACGCGAGCTGTCCGCGGCGCTCGCGTACCGCCTCTTCTTCCTGATGCTGCCGATGGTGCTCGTCGTCGTGGGCGGTCTCGGGATCACGCGGACGTCCTCGCAGCAGGCCGCGGCGGACGCCGTGCGAGAGTCGGGCGCGTCCGCGGCCGTCGCGCGCAACATCGTCGCCGCGACCGGCGAGCTGTCGGTCTTCGAGCACCTGGTGGTGCTGGGCATCGGTGTCTTCGGCACGTACTTCGCCGGGCGGGGTCTCCTGAAGACGCTGTCGCGCGTCAGTGCCACGACCTGGCAGGTGTCGAAGCCGAAGATCGACAAGCCGATCCGGGTGCTCGGGATCGTGCTCGGGTTGGTCCTGGTGCTGCTGCTGCTGAGCAGCGCGTGGAACCAGCTGCGCAGCGAGCTCGGCACACTCGAGTTCCTGCTCGCACTCCCGGTCGCGGGGATCCTGTACGCGATCGTCATCACCGCGCTGTTCGCACAGCTCCCACGTCCTGATGGCGTCGAGTGGCGCGACCTGGTCCCGGGTGCGCTCCTCGTCGGGATCTTCGTCGCCGCGATGCAGGCCCTCGTGCTCGGCTACATCGCCCATCGCCTGTCCAGCAGCAACGAGCTCTACGGCGGCATCGGCACCGCGATCGCGCTGCTCGTGTGGCTCTACCTGCTCGGGCGCCTGCTGGTGCTCGGCCCGGTGCTCAACGTCGTGCTGTGGCGGCGCGCGGACGCAGCTCGTGCACCCGCGCGCCGCTCACGCACGACGCGACGTCGCTAGATCAGACGGGCCTTCGCCTGCTCGAACTCGGCGTCCGTCAACTTGCCGGCGTCGTGGAGCGCCGAGAGCTTCTGCAGCTCGTCGCCCACGTTCACCCCGAGCTGCTTGCGCGCCGATGCCATGTCTTCCTTGGCCCACTTCTCGTGGTCCTCGGCCCAACCGTGCCCGCGGGTGATCAGGTAGATCAGGATCCCGAGGAACGGCAGCAGGATGATGACGAGCACCCACGCCGCCTTGGCCCAACCCGACATCTTGCGGCGGAACAGGTCGGCGAAGACCGTGATCAGCAGCCAGAAGAAGATGACGAGGAAGAAGATGTAGAGGATCGAGACGAGGAGCTCTCCGAAGCTCACGTCCGCCAGCACTGCGTTCACAGTCACCGCTCCTTTTGTCTGGTGCGCCGAGACTAGGCGTTCACTCCTGCACGCGACGGGGTCGGGGGACCAGCTCGCCAGCGCAGTTGGGACACCTCTCGGCCAGATCGCTCGCGCAGCGCGTGCAGAAGGTGCACTCGAAGCTGCAGATCATCGCGTCGGGCGCGCCCGCGGGCAGCGCGGCTCGGCAGCGCTCGCATCGGTCGCGCATCTCGAGCACGAACCCGATCATCGCATGCCGACCCGGAGGCTGAGGCTGACCCGCGGGCCGACCGACGCCACCTTGGGCACCCCGTGCTCCCAGTCGCAATGGGCGCGGCCTCGCATCACGAGCAGGTCCCCCGACCCGGGGCGCACGTCGATCGACCGGCCACCGCCGTGGGGTCGGAAGAGGAAGGGGCGCTGGGCGCCCAGGGTGACGATCGCGATGAGCGCGGGACCCTCGTGGCGCAGCTCGCGGTCGCGGTGGAACGCGACGCTGTCGTGGCCGTCGCGGTAGTAGTTGGCGAAGGTCGGCCCGAAGGTCGTGGCGTAGCGGTCGTCGAGCGCGGCTCGGAGGTCGGCCAGCACCGGGTGATGCGCATCGCCGGTGCCGAGCGCGTGGGTCAGGCGCGGCTCGTCGACCATCCGGTCGTACATCCAGCGCCGCCGCTGACGCCACGGGAGCGTCGCGACCAGGTGCTCGAGGAGCGAGTCGGCGCCGGCAAGCCAGCCGCGGCTGACGTCGACCCACGAGCGGCGGTCGAGCGCTACCCGCTCGAAGCGGGGCGCTTCGACGAGCTCCGGCTCGCCGCCGCCGAGGAGGGTGCCCTGGAGCGCCGCCACCCTTCGACGCTATCGAACAGACGTTCGCCGAGTCCAGGGGGTCAGTCGGCGTCGTCCTCGGTGGGGTCGGGCGCCTCGGGCGTGCTCGCGCGGCGGAAGCCGAAGCTGGCGACGAGCGAGGCGACGATCGTGACCAGGTAGACCTGGCCGATGACCGCCTCGAGCGTCACCAGGACCTTGCCGAGGGGGGTCCCCGGCGTGAGATCGCCGAAGCCGGTCGTCGTCAGCACGATGAAGCTGAAGTACAGGAAGTCGATCCGCGGGTACGGGCCCGGCTGCGCGAAGAAGTTCTCTGTGCCGACCTGCTGGAGCATCCCGTACACGGACGCGAACGCCATCGCGATCAGCAGGTACGAGCACAGCGCCCCGAGGATCGTCTCGAGGTCGACGGTCGGGTGCCGGAGGATCCGGAACAGGATGATGATCGGCGACGCGATGACGAAGATGACCCAGAGGTACGTCAGACCAGTGACGCCCTCCCGGTCGACGATGGCCTGCACGACGTTGATCGCGATCGTGACCGCCGCGAGGGCCGCGGTGATGCGGGTCCAGCGCCCCCGCACGTGCGACGTGTGCAACGTGAGGAGGAGCACGCCGGCGAAGGCGGTCGCGAGCGCGACCTTGCCCCAGTGGCTGTTGCCGACGAACGCGAGCAGGAAGTAGGTCGCGATGATCAGCATCAGGAGGAGGCCGTAGGTGTCGCCCTCCTGGAGCCGTTCGCTGAACCGCTTGCGCTCGACGCCGGTCTTGCGCGCCACGTCTCAGGTGGACCGCTTGCTCGTGGAAGCCTTCATCGGCGCGGAGCGCTTGGCCGGAGAGGTCGTCGCCGGACCTCCGCCGTCGCCGTCCTCCTTCGGCACGCCGCGGGCCAGGAACTCCACGAGGAGGAGCAGCAGCACGACGACCACCGCGATGACGACGACGGTCAGCGGCGTCACGCTGTTCAGCAGCACCAGCGCGAGCAGGGCGATGCCGATCACGAGGACCCGAAGCGGCGTCTTGTACTGCGCCACGAAGCGCGCCAGACCCGAGGGCTCGGCCCCGGTCGCACCCTGGCCCTCGGCGAGCCCGGTGAACGCGCCACGGATGCGCGTCGCGAGGCGCCCCGGGCCTGCGATCCACGCACCGATCGCGACGATCACCGCGACGGCGAACGCGGTGCGGGCCGACAGCCGGAGGAACGACAGGATCTGGTTGTAGGCCACCTCGGCGGCGTCACGGTTCGCGCCCGCACCCGTGACCGCGTCGAGGTAGAAGGTGCGCCCGACGTTGAACGCGATCAGCACCAGCGCCATCCCGACCGCGATCCAGATCGCGGCGCGCAGGATCGTGCGCCGGCGATTCGGCGAGATCGCGATCGCGAGCACGAGCATCACCAGCAGGAGGATCGGCAGCCAGATCGCGACCTGATCGAGGAGGTCCACGCCGCCTTGGATCTGGGTCAGCGTGTCCGACTGGAACAGTACGAGCTGCTGACTGGCCCGTGAGCCGCCGGAGTCGCCGAACACGTCGATCCCGAGCTTGTCGAGCTGTTCGCGGACGGTCTCGACGATCGGTCCGAGGCGCACGACGACCTGGCCGTCCTTGGTCGAGATCTTGCTGCTGCCCTCACCGGTGAGCACCTTGACGACCTGGGCGTGCGCGCGCCGGTTGGCGTCGTTCCAGAGGTTCTGGAAGCGGTCGGACTCCATGAGCCGCAGCGACGCGTCGCGGGCGAAGTTCTCGATTCCCTGCGCCACGAAGGGAGCCACGAACGCGGCGCGCTCGGGGAGCGCGTCCTTGATCTCGGTCTCGAGGTCGACGTTCTGCACCAGGGTCTGCACCACGCGGTTCGCGATCGCGTTCTGGATCGCCGGCTCCGCCGCCAGCGGTCCGACCGTCTCGACGTACTGATCGGTGTTGAGCAGCGTGTTGCGGGTCCAGACCGCGAGCAGCGAGACGGGTGCCAGGACGCAGACGAGCACGACGAGCACCCCGCAGGTGATCCTCCGCCACCGGGGAGCTGCCTTCGTCTCGTCGTTCGCCATGGTCACGTCCCCCCGCGAAGTCGCTCGATGCGCGCATCCTGACATAGCCCGTGCGTGGATGCGCTGATCGGGAGGTGTCCGACGCCGTGCCAGACTCCCGCGTCATGGCGGCAGCGGGCAGCCCGGCCGCGGGGACGATCCCACTCGAGGTGGCTGACGCGACTGCGTCATGGCTGACCGACGCCCTCGGCCGTGAGGTGGCCGCGGTCACGGTCCTCGACGCCCACTCGGGCACGACGGGGCGGGCACGCCTGGGCATCACGTACGCCGACGGCGGCGACGAGCCCGGGGACGGGCGCCCGGCCTCGGTCTTCCTGAAGCTCGCCCCGTTCGACGAGCGCCAGCGGGGCTTCGTCGACCTCGTCGGCCTGGGGGTCGCCGAGGCCCGCTTCTACCGGGACCTCGCGGACGACGTCCCGGTGCGGATCCCGACGGTGCACTGCGCCCGCCTCGACGAGGCGGGCCGCTACGTGATGCTGCTCGAAGACCTGGAGGCGTCGGGGGCTCGGTTCCCGAGCACGCGGGACCCCGACCTCGCCGACACCATCAGCGCGGTCGTCGACGGACTGGCTCGGCTGCACGTGCGGTACTGGGGCGATCCGCGCCTGGACGACGGGGGAGACCTCGCGTGGGTCCGCGAGGGGTATCGAGTCGCGTTCGGCTCGGGCGCGACGTTCGTCGAGAAGGCGCGCGACGCGTTCGCCGACCGGATGTCGCCGACGTTCGGCCGGCTCGCCGACCTCATGATCTCTCGACCGGCCGACGTCGCCGACCTGCTGGCGGCCGGTCCGCCGACCCTCATCCACGGCGATCCCCACCTCGGCAACCTGTTCGTCGACGACGAGGTCGACGGCGGGCGGGTCGCGGGGTTCTTCGACTGGGGGATGGTGTGGCGCGCGACCGGCATGCGCGACGTCGCCTACGTCCTCGGTGCCTCCGTGCCGACCGACCTGCGACGCGCCCACGAGCGCGACTGGATCCGCCAGTACGTCGAACATCTCGCGGCAGCGGGCGTGGCGCTGTCGTTCGACGACGCGTGGGAGCAGTACCGGCTGCTGGTCGTCTACTCGTGGAGCTCGGCCACGTCGACGGCGGCGATGGGCAGTCGCTGGCAGTCGGTCGACGTCGGGCGCGGCGGCATGGCGCGGGCGACCGCGTCGATCGAGGATCTCGAGAGCGTGCCGCTGCTGGAGTCGCTGCTCGGCTGAGCTGGTTCAGGCGCGGGCGTGGAACCGCTCGGTGACCGCGCGCCAGCGCTCGAGCATGGCGTCGTCGTACTGCCAGCTCCCGGTCGCGTCGTACATCACGACGCGGTCGGCGACACCGTCGTACTTGTCGTGCAGGGCGTCGGCGAGCCCGTCCCAGGTCGTCTCCAGGCTGTACACCTCGAGCATCTCGTCGGTGATCGTCGCCGCCATGCCGGCGAGGTCTCCGGTGCGCTGGAGCTCGTGCAAACGCTCCGAGGTCCCCTCCCAGCCGTGGAGGTCGAACACCCCCGAGTAGGTGCGCGTCGAGCCGTAGAACGCGATCCGCAGCCTGGTGTCGTCCCTGGCCTTGGCGCGCTCCTCCTCGGTGTCGCCGATGATCGCCATCACCGGGCACACCAGCGCGATGTCACCCGGTGCTCGTCCGGCTGCCTTCGCGCCCTCGTGTGCTGCCGGGACGACGACCTCGGTCAGGTAGCGCATCGAGTGGAAGGGGTGCACGTGGATCCCGTCGGCGACCTCGCCGGCCATGCGAGCCGACCACGGCCGCACCGCGGCGATGTAGACCGGCACGTCGGGGTGCTCGATCGGCCCCGGGCTCCACATCTGGGGGAGCAGGTCGAACGACCAGTAGTCGCCGTGGAAGTCGAGCTTCTCGGTGCCCTGGAAGGCGGCGAAGATCGCCCGGAGCGCGAGCACGTACTCGCGAAGGCGCGTCCCCGGGTGGTCGAACTTCACCGAGTAGCGCCGCTCGTTGTGCGCCTTCACCTGGGTGCCGAGCCCGAGGACGAAGCGCCCGCCGGTAAGGTCGGCCAGCTCCCAGGCGATCTGGGCGGTGACCATGGGGCTGCGGGGGAACGCGAGCGCGACGGCGGTGCCGATGTCGAGGCGCGGTGCCGCGAGCGCCGCCGCGGTGCAGCCCGTATAGGGCACCCGGCCGCTCTCGGTGAACCAGAGCCCGTCGAAGCCACACCCGTCGACCTCGCTCGCGAGGTGCGTCACCTCGCGCAGCGATCGACCCATCGCGATCGCGTCGATCTTCGGTGCACCTGCGCTCATCGCTGTTCGATCGTGTCGAACCTGCGTGCGTGGGTCACGTCGTCGGCACGGGCATCTCTGTCAGCGTGACGAACCCGTTGTTGAACGCCACGATGTCGTTGGGCGGGCCTTCGAGCGTCGATGCGCAGTCCTGGCTCGCGACCGCATCAGGTGTCCCCTCGGGTGCGAGCGGGACGTCGACGAGTCCGCGGTGCTTCGAGCCGGGTGCGCACGTCGGGATGTTGAGGTTGTCGAAGATGACCTCGACCTCCTTGCCCTTCTTGGGCGTGAGGGTCTTGCGGTGCTGCTTGACCCACTTCACCGCCTCTTTCGCGCCGGAGGCATAGTCGGGCTCACCGTTCTCGATCAGTCCCTGGCTCACGGCGAGCGCCGGGATGCTGCGCTCCGCGGCCGCCTTGGCGGCGCCGACCGTCCCCGAGATCTCGTCGGCGAGGGCGCTGAGGTTCTGGAGCGAGTTGATGCCCGACACGACGAGGTCTGGCGGCGTCTTCACTCCATCCTGGTCGATCGCGTAGACGATCGAGTCGGCGGGGAACCCGGTGACGGCGATCGCCGGGTAGCCGCTCGCCGTCTCGGTCTCCGTCGTCACGAGCGCGCCGGGCGTCGTGTCGCTTCCGGACCCCGACTGGTTCTCGGCGGGTGCGACGACCGTGACCTTCACGTTCGGGAGCTTGCGCAGCGCCTCGACCAGCGCGTCGATCCCCGGAGCGGCGACGCCGTCGTCGTTGGTCACGAGGATCTGGAACGGCTTCTGCTTGCCGCCCGAGCCCGCGCTCGCGCTCGCGCTCGGTGCGGCGAGCATCAGAGCGCTCACCAGCGCTGCGGCGACGATCACGGCTCGACGGTGCATCGTTCCCCCGGTCACGACGTCGGCTCCGACGTCCCTGAGCCGGGGACTCTAGGCGTCCTGGATCAGGAGTCGAGCGCCAGCCGCTTGACGGCGTTCTCGCCCGTGCCCCACGGCGACGCCGCCACCGCCCGCACCACGCGCTCGGCCGAGTCGCCGGCGAAGAGCGCGTCGAGGATCGGCTCGTAGCTGCCGTTGCGCAGCGTGCGCACGGTGGCGTCGATGCCGACGGCGTCGTTCGGGTATCCCTTCACGCCGTGGTCGTTGAGGTCGACGGCACCCGCGGCGCCCATCGTCGTCGCCAGCGGGTTGTTGGCTCGGACGGTGTTCCCTTCGGCACCGATCCACGCCGACAGGGCGCGGAGGTTCTCGACGGTGACCGGCGCTCCGAGCGCGTCGAGGAGCGCGACCGACCAGCGAGTGCGCGCCTGCCCGGTCGCTTCGAGCGTCGCGAGCAGCCCGAAGCGCTCGTCGCGTGCGGCCGCGATCGTCACCAGGAGGAAGTCGCGACGTGTCGCGCGGTCGGTGACGGCCTGCTCTGCGAGCTGGCGTTCGGCAGTCGCTCGCTCCGGCGCGAGGTCGTCGAGGATCGCGTCGGCGGCGACGTCGGCCACTGCGCCGGGCTGCGAGCCTTCGGCATCGGGCGTGATCGGGTGCGCGGCGAGCGCGTTCCGCTCGGCCGCGCGCGCCCGGTCGAGTGCGGCGACCGCCGCGTCGGCGTCGGCGACGGCGGCAGGCAGCAGCGCTTCCGCCACGCGCAGCGTCGTGTCCACCTCGGCGAGGCGAGCCGCGACCGTCGCCGCCCCGGTCCGATCGGCGTCGACGATCGGTGCCGCGACCGCGGATGTCGCGAGGCTCGCGAGCACGCCCGTCGTGGCGAACAGCAGCCCGACCGCGCCACTCGCACGACGAACCATCGACATCGTCCTCACCCCGTGCCTCCCAGGCGCAGGCCCCGTCGGAGCAACGTCTGGATCGGCTCGTCGGGGGAGGCGCTTGAGCGGTTCCGGGCCGGTTGGCCGGGGGTTGGGCGCCGGCGTCGCTCAGCCGAGCGCCCCGCTCTCGCGGAGCTCGGCGATCCGGGCGTCGTCGTAGCCCAGGACGTCGGCGAGCACGGCCTCGGTGTGCTCGCCGACTGTGGGTGCCTTGGTGGGCACGGGCTGCTCGTCGTCCATCACCTTGAGCGGGTTGGGGAGCTCGTCGGCGCCCAGGCGCTCCTTGGGGATCCAGGGGAACCGGTCCTGGAACTGCGGATCGTCGGCGATGGTCTTGGGCGTGTTGACCGGCGCGATCGGCGTGTTCACCTCGTTCGACCACTCGATCCACTCGGCCGACGACCGGGTCTTGAAGATGTCTCGCAGCTCGGCCTGGAGCTCCTTGTTGTTGCGGGCGTGGTCGGCGAACTTCTCGCCGGGCCAGCGCTCGAACAGGTCCATGCGGTCGACGCCGCGACAGAAGTTCTCCCAGAACTCGCGCTCGGACGCCATGAAGAGGACGTGGCCGTCGGTCGTCTCGTAGATCTGGTACCGCACGCCTTCGCGCATCCCCGCGGTGCCGGGCGGACGCCGCTCGTAGTTGTCGGACGCGTTGCCGGTGACCTCGGACTCGGGACGCTCGTACGCGCGCCATGACTCGGAGCGGTACCAGTCCATGTACGCGGCCGCGTCCGACTGCGCGATCTCCATGCGCGCACCCTCGCCCGTCTCGCGCGCCTTGATGATCCCCGCGAGGATCCCGAACGCACCGATCAGCGGCCCCGCGTGGATGCCCATCGACGCGTGCTCGGCCATCACGGTGAACCCGTCGTCGTCGACCTCGGTCGGCACGAGCCCAGCCCACGTGTCGTACGCGATGCCGTGGCTCGGCATGTCCTGGTACGGCCCGGTCATGCCGTAGCCGCTGATCGTGATGAACACGATGCGCGGGTTCACCTCGCGCAGGCGCTCGTAGCCGAGCCCGCGTCGCTCGAGCGCGCCCGGGCGCATCGCCTCGACCACCGCATCCGACTCCTTGGCGAGCTCGAGGAACAGCTCGACCGCCTCGGGCTTCTTGAGGTCGAGGGTGAGGCTGCGCTTGCCGCGGTTGATGTGGAGGTGCATCAGGGAGACGCCCTCGACGATGGGCCAGGTCATCTGACGCACGTAGTCGCCCTGGGGCGGCTCGATCTTGATGACGTCGGCGCCGAGGTCGGCGAGGTGGAGGGTGATCGCGGCAGGCCCGAGGAGCGAGCACTCGAGCACCCGCACGCCCGACAGCAGTCCGAGCCCGTCGAAGAGTCCCGAGCCCGAACGGCTCTGATCAGGGTTGGTCATGCCCGCAGCATGGCACCCGGACCTGACGGGATGTCAGATCGCGAGCGGCTCCAGGGGCGACCGTCGGGTCAGGTCGCGGGCGGCGCGGTGGTCGCCGTCGTGTCGGGGGGCGGCTCGACGGCACGCAGCGTCATCGTCATGCCCGGGTGGAGGGTGCAGACGATGCGGTACTTGCCCGGCTCCTTGATGACCTTCGAGAACTTGCCCTGGGTCTGGATCTTCGACTTGAACTTCTGGGGGCCCTTCTCGACGACCACGTTGTGGGCGACGAGGCCGTCCCACTTCCAGGTGACCTTGTCGCCGACCTCGACCTTGACCTTCTTGGGCTTGAAGAAGTTGTCGTCGACGGAGATGGTGGTGTCGTCCGCGCCGGCGCCGGGGGCGAGGAGGACGAGCCCGGCGAGGGCGGCCACGGTGGCGGCGGCGATGCGGAGGCCGGCGCGGGCCCGACGGCTGCCGCGAGGGCGGGTGGTCTGGGGCACACGGGTGCGGTTCATGGGTGCTCTCCTGTCTCCGACCCTTCCGAACGTAGCGAGTGAGGCAGGTGTTCCCCGTGTCGGGCGATGTGTCGGATGCCACGGCCCACCGCCGTGCGCGATGCTGCTGCGCATGACCCCTCCGGAGACCCTGCTGAGCGAGCTCGACGAGGTCGATCTCTACGACCCGAGGGGCTACGAGGCCGCGGCGCCCTACGAGGTGTTCGCCCGCCTCCGACGCGAGCGACCGGTCTTCCGCCAGGAGATGCCCGACGGCTCCTTCTACTGGGCGCTGATGAAGCACGCCGACATCGTGGCGGTGTCGAAGCGCCCCGAGCTGTTCTCGGCCGAGAAGGGTGGGGTGGTGCTCGAGGACCAGCCGCCCGAGCAGCTCGAGCAGACCAAGAACATGCTCTTGATGATGGACCCGCCGCGGCACTCGGAGCTGCGCAAGAAGGCCTACCCGCACTTCCGACCGAAGCAGATCGGCGAGCTCGAGGACCGCATCCGGGTGATCTGCCGGCAGCTGCTCGACGCCGGCCGGGAGCAGGGCGACCTCGAGTTCGTGCACGACCTCGCGGCTCTGGTGCCCTCGCAGGTGTTCGGCGAGCTCATGGGCATCCCGCCGGAGGACCGGGCCCAGATCAACCGATGGGCCGAGATCATGACGGGCGCGACCGACCCCGACGTCAACCCCGACGCGACCGACAGCTATAGCAGCGGCGCGAACGAGGGATCCGTCGAGATGGCGATGTACGGCATGCGCTTCGCCGAGTCGCGACGGGGCTGGGAGGGCGAGCCGCGCGACCTGGGCGACCTGCTCCTGGCGACCGAGGTCGAGGGCCAGCCGATGGACGACCTCCAGTTCGCGTACTTCTTCGTGCAGCTGGTCACCGCCGGCAACGACACCACGCGCACGATGCTCTCGTCGGGGCTGCTCGAGCTGCTCGAGCACCCCGACCAGATGGAGATGCTGCGCGCCGACCCGACGCTCGCGGGGAGCGCGGTCGAGGAGATCCTGCGGCACTCGCCACCGCTGCACTACTTCCGCCGGACGCTCACCGCCGACACCGAGATCCGAGGCGTGCCGATGGCGGCGGGGGAGAAGCTCGCGATGATGTACTCGTCGGCCAACCGCGACGAGGACGTCTTCGACGCGCCCGACACCTTCGACATCACGCGCCAGCCGAACCCGCACCTCGCCTTCGGCATCGGCGAGCACTTCTGCCTCGGCGTGCACCTGGCGCGCCTCGAGGGGAAGGTGTTCTTCGAGGAGATGCTCGACCGGTGGCCGACCGTCGAGCTCACCGGAGATCCGCGCCGGCAGCGCTCCAACCTCAACAACGCCCTGAAGGCGCTCCCGGTGCGGGTCGGCTGACCCCGAGGCGTCCCTGGAGACCGCTGTCCGGGCTCCCGAGACGCATCAGGTGAACTGGGGGAGCCAGTCCTTCGTCGCGGCGAGGAGGTCGTCGGTCATCGCGACGGTGTCCTCGTACGGGATGCTCCCCGCGTAGGGGTCGGCGAGCATCGCCTCGAGCACCTTCGTCGGATCGCCGGTGAGCGCGGCCTCCACCGTCAGCTCCTCGGTCGCGGCGATGCGCCGCACGGCCTCGCCGAGGAACCCCGGGATCGTGACCGCGTCGCGCGCCCGGGCACCGGTGCCGTCGGCGATGCCGATGCACTCGACGATCACGCCCTCCGGCACGTTCGTGACCTGTCCGCGATTGGGGAGGTTCATGGGGAGCGATCGCGGGGTGCCGCCCACCAGGCCGTCGAGCACGGGCGCCACGAGCTCGCCCGACGGGATCCGGGGCACCTGGTCGGACGCCAGGAGCTCGGCGACGTGTCGGTCGTCGAGGCCCTTGTCGTCGACGTGCCCGTCGAGGCCGTACTGACGCACGTTCCAGTCGCGGCCGTAGTCGGAGCGCGGCGTGCAGAAGCCAGGCACGAACTCGGCGACGTGCGTGTCGGACGAGCCGGGCAGCACCCCGAAGCGGCGGAACATCTCGATCCGGATCGGGATGTTGGCGATCACGTCGTCCTTGGTCCACTCGGGATCGGGCGTGCGCTTGCGCCAGTGGATCTGCTCGGGAGGCGCCATCCAGATCGGCTTGCGGCGCGCCTCCGGATCATCGAGCAGCGCGCGCAGCCGCGCGAACCCGTCGTCGCCCGAGCAGTCGAGTGCCGTGATGATCGGCAGGTGGTTGACGCCGCCGACGACGGGATCGAGCTCGTGCATCCCGCAGTCGAGCAGCAGGCTGAGCACGAACGTCGTTCCGACCAGCTCGTTGCACAGCCCGATCGTCGTGATCGTCGTCTCGCGCGTGACCGACCGGCACAGCGCCGAGAGGGGGTTCGTCACGTTGAGCAGCAGCGCCTCGGGCGCGACGCGCTCCATCGCCCGGGCGATGCCGAGGACCACCGGGATGCTCCGCAACGCGCGCGAGATGCCTCCCGGGCCGACGCTGTCGCCGACCGGCTGGCGGATCCCGAAGCGCGCCGGGATCTCGAGGTCGTGGCGCATGCTCGCGAAGCCGCCGACGGACAGCTGCGAGACGACGTACTGCGCGTCTCGCAGACCGTCGTCGAGGTCGGTCGTGGCGCGGACGCGCAGGCCGGCGCCGCTCGCGCGCTGGAGGTGCTCGGCCAGCTCGACCATGCGCGGCAGCGCTGCGGGGTTCACGTCGACGAGCGCGACCTCGGCATCGGCGAGCGAGGGCGTGTTGACGAAGTCGACGAGGAGGCTCGGTGTCCAGTGGCTGCTGCCCCCGCCGACCAGCGTGATGCGCGGCGCCATGCGGGCGACGATATCCCTGACCGCGACGTCGGGGTCTCGGGTGCGACGGTCGCTCAGCCGTCGTTCAGCGCGAAGTAGAGCTGCCCGAACCGCTGCTTCACGGCGAGGTCGTTGATGATGCGGTCGTTCCACCCGTTGGCGACCGTCTCCCACTCGGCGGGGTCGAGTCCCTGCTCGGCCACGAACGCGAGCACCGGCTGCTCCTCGGTGATGCCGCGGCTGGTGAGCCCGTGGCTCACTCGCGTGAACGTCTCGAGGTCGACGCCCGAGATGGGCTCGAACGCGGGCCCGTCGGGGGCGGGGCCGACCGACCCGCCGCCGCCCGCGGCCTGGTTGGCCTGCACGGCCTTCGTCACGCCCTTCAGGTTGTCGACCCAGCCTCGAAGTCCCATCGGTGCTCTCCCTGTGCTCGCATCGTGTTGGCCCGCATGGCCGGGCGGCCCCGTCACAGGCCGTCCGGTCTCGTGATGACGAGGGGCCCGCACGCGCGCTTACGCGCCCGCGCTCGCCCCCCGGAGTCTCAGGTACCTTGCCTCGGGATGGCTGCCACCCCGCCGCCCGACACCGACGCGAAGCCGGCGGGCCGGCCACCGCGGTGGTCGATCGGTCGCATCCTGCTGCTCGCGGTCACGGCGCTGTGCCTCTACCTGTTCGCGCCGAGCATCGCCGAGGTGTTCGAGGCGTCGAACAAGCTCGGCGAGATCCATCCGATTGCGATCCCCTTCATCCTCGCGTTCGAGTTCGCGAGCTTCGCGTGCACGTGGATCCTCCAGCGCATCGCGCTGCGCACGCACGGGTGGTTCCCGATCGTGACGACCCAGCTCGCCGGCAACTTCTTCAACCGGATCACCCCAGGCGGCGGTGCGACCGGCACCGCGCTCCAGGCCCGCATGCTGATCGACGCGGGGTTCAACGCGGCGAAGGCCGGCACCGCGATCACGGTGCAGTCGCTGCTCATCACCGCGGCCGTCCTCGCGCTCCCCGTCTTCGCGCTCCCGGCGATCATCGCGGGCACGAGCGTCCCCGGCTCCCTCGCCGACGCAGCCTGGATCGGGATCGTCGTGTTCGCGCTGATGGCGGGCGTCATCGCGCTCCTGCTCGCGCGCCGTCGGCCGCTGATCGCGGTCGGGAAGGTGATCCAGTGGACGTTGAACACGGTGCGGTTCCGGCGCCCGCCGGTCACCGGGATGCCGGAGCGGCTCCTCGCCGAGCGGGACGAGATCCGTCGGACGCTCGGGGAGCGATGGGTCCAGGCGGTCGGGGCCGCGGTCGGCCGCTGGGCGTTCGAGTACCTCGTGCTCCTCGTGTGCCTCTACGGCATCGGTGCGAGCCCCGACATCTGGTTGGTCCTGCTCGCGTTCGTCGCCGCGTCGCTGCTCGGGATGGTGCCCTTCACCCCGGGCGGACTCGGGTTCGTCGAAGCCGGGCTCGCCGGCACCTTGGCGCTCTCCGGGATCACGACGGCCGAGGCGCTGCTGGCGACGCTCATCTTCCGGCTGGTCTCGTTCTGGCTCCCCATGCCGATCGGCGTCGTCGCGTGGTTCGCGTTCCGCCGGCGCTACCCGCGCGCGCGGGAGATCACCGAGGGCTGATCGGCCCGCTCACTCCTCCGCGAGCACAGCTTCGACGGCCGCGTCGACCGCGGCATGGGCGTCGACGTCCTGGTGGTCCGCGACGTCGACGACCACCCGATGCAGGACGCCGGTGAAGGGGAACGGCGCGCGGTAGCGCCGGGAGACGGCGGACCCGGCGTCCTCGCCACACGTGAGCCCGGCATCGCTGATGGAGAAGCGGATCGGCGTGAAGTGCGGGAGCACCGCGTCCGCGACGACGTCGCCGTCGACCTCGAGTCGGGCCCGGCCGCCCTTGAACAGCCCGTCGCTGTCGAACGCGAACGTCAGCGTGTGCCGACCCGGCGTGAGCGGCTGCTCGGCCGCGACGTGGTACTCGTCGCGACTCACGTAGTTGTGTGCGTACTGCAGCCGCCCGTCGGCGACGAACAGCGTGTAGCCGCCGAGGGCCGATCCCTGCGCGAGCAGGACACCCTCGGCACCCTCGGGCGGGATCTCGACCTCGGCCGTGATGGTGTGCGAGCGGCCCTTCACCTCTGCCGCCAGCTCCTCGGGCACGCGGCTGCCGCCCCGGCGGTACTCGAACCGCGTGCGGTGCGGGATGCCGGTGGGCGGTGGCTCCATCATCGCGAGGAAGAGCTTGTTGTCGAGCGGCAGCACCTGGTGCTGCTCGGCCTCTCGCCACCACAGGTCGACGAGCTCGCGCACCTTCTCCGGGTGCTCGTCGGCGAGGTTCCTGCTCTCCGAGAAGTCCTCGGCGACGTGGTACAGCTCCCACACGTCGTCGTCGAACGGCGCGTCGGGATCCTCGTCCGCGATGTACATGGCTCTGGCGATCGGCTTGAACGTCACGGCCTTCCAGCCGTCGTGGTAGATCGCACGCGAGCCGAGCATCTCGAAGTACTGCGTGTCGCGGGTCGACGCCGCCGGGTCGTCGAAGGTCGACGCGAAGCTGGCGCCTTCGAGCGGCTTCTGCTCGACCCCTTCGAGGACGCTGGGTGGCGTGATCCCGACGAGGTCGAGGATCGTCGGCGCGACGTCGATGACGTGCACGAACTGGCGTCGCAGCTCGCCGCGTGCCGAGATGCGCGCCGGGAAGTGCACGATGCACGGATCTGCGACGCCGCCCTCGTGCACCTCGCGCTTCCATCGGCGCAGCGGCGTGCAGCCGGCCATCGTCCAGCCCCACGCGTAGTTGTTGTGCAGGTTCGGCCCGCCGAGATCGTCGATGCGGGCGACCATCTCCTCGAGGTCGGTGGTCGCCATGTTCCAGTTTCGGGCGTCGTTCAGGGAGCCCTGGCGGCCACCCTCGGAGCTCGCGCCGTTGTCGCTCATCACGACGATCACGGTGTTGTCGAGCTCGCCGAGATCCTCGAGATGCGCCACGACGCGACCGATCTGGGCGTCGGCGTGCGAGAGGAACGCGGCGAAGCACTCCATGAAGCGGGCGTGGACGCGGCGTTCGTCGTCGCTGAGCGAGTCCCACGCCGGGATCCACGGCGGCCGGGCCGTCAGCTCGGTGCCCTCCGGCACGATCCCGGCGTCGAGCTGACGCGCGAACGTCTCTTCCCGCCAGCGGTCCCATCCCTGGTCGAATCGACCGCGGTACCGGTCGATCCACTCCGGCGGGGCCTGGTGCGGGGAGTGGCAGGCCCCGGTCGCGAAGTACAAGAAGAACGGCTTCGTGGGGTCGACCGCGCGCAGGTCGGTGATCCACTCGATCGCGTGGTCGGCGAGGTCCTCGGTGAGGTGGTAGCCGTCCTCGTGGTCGCCGTCGGCCTCGGTGAAGTGGTTGTCGTGCACGAGCGCCGGCGAGAACTGGTGCGTCTCGCCGCCGAAGAAGCCGTAGAAGCGCTCGAAGCCCCGTCCCAGCGGCCACCGCTTGCGTGATGCGCCCAGATGCGCTTCCTCGTGGGGCGTGAGGTGCCACTTGCCGATCATGAAGGTGGCGTACCCCTCGTCGCGGAGCGTCTCGGAGAGGAAGCCGCACGACTTCGGGATCCGCGCCGTGTACCCGGGGAAGCCCCGCGCGAGGTCGGTGATGCGGCCCATGCCCACCGAGTGGTGGTTGCGGCCGGTCATCAGGCACGAGCGCGTCGGCGAGCACAGCGCAGTGGTGTGGAAGCCCGTGTAGCGCAGCCCGCCCGCCGCGAGGCGGTCGAAGGTCGGCGTGTCGAGATCGGACCCGTAGCAGCCGAGCTGCGCGAACCCCACGTCGTCGAGGAGCACCAGCACCACGTTGGGTGCGCCGTCGGGTGCACGCAGCGGGTCGGGCCACCACGGCTCGGAGTCGCTGTGGTCGCGGCCGATCTTGCCGAGGAAGGTTCCGTCTTCGGTGGGCACGGGCCGAGACTCTACGGACACGCTGACGCCCGTGTCAGGTCTACGCCCTACACTCCGAGGCCGTGAAGGGAATCATCAGCGCCGCCGCCTACGTGCCGTACTGGCGCCTCGATCGCTCCGAGATCGCCGCGACCTTCGGCTCCGGGGGCGGCAAGGGCCAGCGGGCCGTCGCCAGCTACGACGAGGACACGACCACCATGGGCGTGGAAGCCGCGCGCCTCGCCATGCGCGCCGCGGGCGGCGTCGAGCCGGTCGGTCTCGGGTTCGCCACCGCGAACCCCGCCTACCTCGACAAGACGAACGCCAACACGCTGCACGCGGCGCTGCGGCTCGACAGCCAGGTCGCGGCCTACGACTTCGGCGGCGCCCTCCGCTCGGGGATGGGCGCCATGGTCGCCGCGGTGAGCGCCGACGCGCCGTTGCTGGTCGTCGCGGCGGACGCGCGCGACGGGCTGCCCACGAGCGCCGACGAAGCGGGCGGTGGCGACGGGGCCGCGGCGATCCTGTTCGGCACCGACGACAGCGGTCCGGTCATCGCGGAGCTGATCGGCTTCGGGTCGGCGACCGAGGAGTTCATCGACCGGTGGCGCCTGCCCGGCGAGACGCGCTCCAAGCAGTGGGAGGAGCGCTTCGGCGAGATCAAGTACGTGCCGCTCGGTCAGGAGGCCTTCGACCGCGCGCTGAAGGCCGCGGAGCTCTCGGCCGACCAGGTCGACAAGCTCGCCGTCACCGGTGCGCAGCCGCGCGCGGTGCGGGCGCTGGTCCCGCGCCTCGGCGTCGAGAAGGAGAAGGTCGTCGACGACCTGAGCGCGACGGTCGGCTGGACGGGCACCGCCCACCCGCTCGTGCTGCTCACGAGCGCGCTCGAGACCGCCGAGCCCGGCCAGGTGATCGCGGTGCTGTCGCTCGCCGACGGTGCCGACTGCCTGCTGTTCCGTGCCACCGACGCGATCGCGGCCTGGCAGCCGGCCCGCACCGTCGAGACCCAGATCGGCGCGTCGGGCACGGTCCCGTACGGCAAGTTCCTGGCGTGGCGGGGCACCGTGAAGCTCGACCCGCCTCGCCGGCCCGAGCCGAGCCGCATCTCGGCCTCGATCGCCGGTCGCCGGGAGGACTGGAAGTACGGGTTCGTCGGCTCGAAGGACCGATCGTCGGGCGCCGTGCACCTGCCGCCGGCGCACGTGTCGATGAAGGGCGGCGCGGTCGACGACATGGACCCGGCGCCGACGGCCGACGAGCTCGGGACGATCTCGACGTTCACGATCGACCGGATCGCCTACTCGCCGAGCCCACCGATCGTGTTCGCCGTCGTCGACTTCGACGGTGGCGGTCGGGTCCCCGTCGAGCTGTGCGACCTCGATGCCGACGCCCTCCAGATGGGCGACCGGGTCGAGATGACGTTCCGCCGCCTGTTCACCGCCGACGGCATCCACAACTACTTCTGGAAGGCCCGCCCCCTCCGCGGGTGACAACATTGGATGCGTAGCGAGCCTTCGTCACGAGGGTCGAGCTGCGCAGGTCTTGCACCGCAAGCCATCGAGACCAGGGAGAGCAATGGGCTCGCACGGGATCAAGGACCAGGTCGCCATCGTCGGGATGGGCTGCACCAAGTTCGGTGAGCACTGGGACAAGGGCGTCGACGAGCTGCTCCTCTGGTCGACGACCGAGGCGCTCGACACCGTCGGTCTCGCGAAGGACGACGTCGACGCGTTCTGGCTGGGCACCGCGATGGGCACCGGCGGCGGCCAGGCGCTCGCCCGCCCGCTCGGCATGAAGAAGCCGGTCACCCGGGTCGAGAACTTCTGCGCCACCGGCTCGGAGGCCCTCCGCAACGCGTCGTACGCGGTCGCGAGCGGCGCCTACGACGTCGCGATGGCCGTGGGCGTCGAGAAGGTGAAGGACAGCGGCTACCAGGGTCTGATCAGCGGCGGTGGCCCCCCCACCGACGGCACCAACCGCACGCTGACCGCGGCCGCGATGTTCGCCATGTGCGCGCCCGCCTACGGCAAGAAGTACGGCGTGTCCGACGAGCAGATGCGGGAGGTGCTCGCCCGGATCTCGTGGAAGAACCACCAGAACGGCGCCCGCAACGAGCGTGCGCAGTTCCGCAAAGAGGTGTCGATGGACACGATCTGCTCGGCGCCCTTGATGGCCGGCACCCTGCGGGTGTTCGACTGCTCGGGGGTCGCCGACGGCAGCGCCGCCGCGATCATCTGCCGTGCCGAGGACGCGCACAAGTACACCGACACGCCGCTCTACATCAAGGGCCTGTCGTTCATCGCGGGTGACGCCACCGGCAACGCCGATCCCGACTACGACTACACCTGGTTCCCCGAGATCAAGATGGCGGCCGACGACGCCTACGCGCAGGCCGGCATCACCGACCCTCGCAGCGAGCTCGCGATGGCCGAGGTGCACGACTGCTTCACGCCGGCCGAGCTGCTGATCTACGAAGACCTCGGCTTCGCCGACCGCGGCACCGCCTGGAAGGAGGTGCTCAACGGCACCTTCGACCTCGACGGTGCGATGCCCGTCAACCCCGACGGCGGTCTCAAGTCGTTCGGGCACCCGGTCGGCGCGAGCGGGCTGCGGATGTTCTTCGAGAACTGGCTCCAGCTCACCGGGCGGGCTCCCGAGGAGCGGCGGATCACGACCGCGGACCGGGGCCGGGGCCTCGTGCACAACCTGGGCGGCTACCCCGGCGAGATGGTCAGCTTCGTCGGCATCGTCGGCAACGAGCAGGGCTGACGCCCGGCGGGGTCACCCGCCGACGTAGCCGCGGATCGCCTGCTCCCAGGCCTCGGTGCCGGGCAGCGTCGGCGCGACCGTCCACAGCAGCGCGAGCTGGGCGACGCACGCCAGCAGGACGACGACCTTCTCGTTGCGCGAGAGCGACGCCGGCAGCGCGAGGCAGCCGATCAGCCCGAGCGTGACGAACGAGAACGGGATGAACGCGAGCCCGAACCAGCGGATCGTCGCGAGCAGGAGCGGTGGCACGACGACCGCGAAGGCGAAGATCCGGACCCGGCGGGCGAGCAGCAACCCCGCGACCACGAACACCGGCGCGCACAGCAGCTCGCGGCCGGTGAGCCGCAGCCCGTCGATCCCGCTCGTCGCGTCGGCGACGTCGGGGAGCCACGCCAGCGTGTAGCGCGGGTCCGTGAGCGACGCGAACGCCGATCCGGTCTGCGACCACTCGACGAACGCCCAGATCCCCGCGGCCGCCACCGTCGGGAACAGCAGCACGGCGACGGTCGCGCGGGCGAGCCCCGGACCGTCGAGGCGCTGGCGGACGAAGGGGACCGCGGCGAGCGCGAGGCCCACCGCGAACAGCACCGCGTAGAAGTCGAAGAAGAACGCGAGGCCGAGCAGCAGCCCGGCCTTGAATCCCCCCGCCGTCTCGCCGTCGATGGTGAAGCGGAGGAACCCGTCGAGGGCGATCGTGAGCAGCAGGATCGCCGCGGCGCGGGGCAGCGTCTGGGTCATCAGGTACCCGTAGCCGGGCGACGCGCCGACCGCGAGCACGAGCGCGAGCCGCAGCGGCCACGGTGTGCCGCGCGCGGCGAGGCGCCGCCAGACGAACCAGAGCGCGCCGCCGCCCGCCAGCGCCGCGAGGATCGCGAGTCCGGGAACGTCGGCGAAGCCCAGCGCGAGCAGGCGGGTGATCGGGGGATACGCGAAGCCGATCCCGCCGGCATCTCCGGCCGCCTGCGCGGCGTCCGCGGCGCCGGCTACCTCGGCATGGATCCGACTCGTGTAGCCGGCGCGCTCCGCGATGACCGCGAGCGCGAGGAACGGCGCCGTGAAGACGAGGAGACCGAACGGTCGGGAGAGGAGGTCAGTTGGCGCGCGTCCCGGCCCCCGCAACGGCGTAGCCGTGCTGAGGGGCCTCGGGAGCGTCGACGTAGCTGCTGATGCCATGGTCGGTCTTCTCCCAGTAGTGCGGCTTGGTGATGAGCTGCCAGAGCGCCTTGTACGCCGCGATCGAGCCGAGCACCCAGTAGAGAGGGTTCAACATCGCCCACAGGACGAGTCGGTAGTGGCGGCGCTTGAAGCCGCCCATCATCGACAGGTACACCATCACGCCGTTGCCGATGAGCAGGTTGAAGAAGCTGATCCAGAGCAGGACGCCGGGGAACAGCACGTCGACGGCCGCGCTGCCCGTCGCGACCCAGTAGGCGAACAGCGCCCACATCGGAGGTCCGCAGAGGAACGTCAGCGGGGTCCCGCCGACCAGCAGCGCGAACGCGAGCGTCTGCTTCAGCCCGGCCTCGTGCACGAGTCGGATCGGGTGCCGAGTGTGCACGAGCGTCGTCTGGAGGTACCCCTTGATCCAACGTGATCGCTGTCGGATCCAGTTGCCGACCCTCGAGTTCGCCTCCTCGAACGTCGTCGAGCTGACCACGCCGACGGTCAGGCCCTTGGCGGCGGCGCGGATGCCGAGGTCCGCGTCCTCGGTCACGTTGAACGGGTCCCAGCCGCCGAGCCGGCGCAGCATCTCGGTGTCGAAGTGGTTGCTCGTGCCGCCGAGCGGGATCGGCAGCCGCCACGCCTCGAGGCCCGGCAGCAGGTAGTCGAACCAGTACGAGTACTCGAGCGTGAACATCCGCGTGAGTGCGTTCTCCTCCGCGTTGAAGTAGTTCAGCGCGGCCTGCACGCACACGAGGTCGGGATCACCGGACCGGAACGCCGCGTAGGCCTTGCGGAGCTGGTCCGGGTCGGGTCGGTCCTCGGCGTCGTAGATCACGATGTAGTCGCCGCGGGCGAAGAACAGGCCGACGTTGCACGCCTTGGGCTTGGTCTGGGGCATCCCGCGGGGCACGATCACGAACTGGACCGTGGCGGGGGGTCGCAGGGCGTGCGCGGCCTCGATCGTCTCGTCGTCGCCCTCCTCGAGCAGCAGCAGCACCTCGAGCCGCTCGGGCGGCCAGTCGAGCCGGCGCAGGTTCTCGATGAGCCCGGGGAGGACCTTCGCCTCCTTGTAGACGGGGACGAGGACGGTGTACGTCGGGAGCTCCGCGTCGTCGAGCGCGGCGACGTCGGCGTCGGTCACCGTCTCGTGCTGCTCGAACCGAAGCCCGGCGAGCGCGGTCGCGAAGCGGAACATGATCCCGGCGGCATAGCCGAGGTTGATCAGCGCGACGATGGCGATGAGCGTCGGCGTCGTCTGGAGCACGAGCGCGGCGACGAGTGCGGCCAGCGCGAGCACGCCGGCCACGATCTGGCCTCGGCTCAGGACGTGGCGCGCCGAGACGTCGGGCGCGGTCTCGTCGAGCCCGAGGGATGCCTCGCGCAGGATCGGTCCCTCGTAGGCGGTGGCGAGGCCACGTGCGATGTCCCACGGCGACGTCGCGGCGTAGGAGACCCGCGTGCCTGCGCCGAAGAGCTCGTGCACCCGACGGGTGAGCGCCTCGTCGGGCCGGCGAGCCGTCGCGACGAGGATGCTGCCGTCGGGCTCCTGGTGCACGGGCACCCACTGGTCCCGCGCGCACTCGTGGCGGTCGACGAGGCCGGCGAGCCCCGGGTCGATCGCGAGTGCGGTCAGGTCCGCGTAGGGGAGGCCCCACTGCTCGGCGAGGACCTGGCAGAGGTCGAGGCGGCGGACGAGGCCCCGTCCGACGAGGATCTGGCCGAGCGGGCCACCGATGCGGCGTTGCTCGGCGAGCGCGGCGTCGAGGTCGGCCGGGTCGAGCAGCCCCCGGGTGACCAGGCGCTGGCCCAGGCGGTTGCCGAGGTCGCCGAGGTCGTCGGGGCCGGAGCCCTCGGAGTCGGTCGGGAGCCAGTCCTCGAGGCGCCAACGGATCGGCTGCGATGCCGCGTCCGACGTCTCCATGGTCCCTCCTCCCAGTCCTGTCCCCGTCCCGGAAGAAGGTTCGGCAGCACGGCGTCCGAACCTGAGGGGGGTTGGGTTCCTGTTGGGGAGGTCGGGCTCAGCGGGGTCGGGGAGCGGTGACCAGTGCCCGACGCATCGCCGAGACGAGCCATGGCGCCACCGTCGAGGCGACCGCGCCGGGCTCGAAGTGCACGCCGTCGGGCCGCAGCGCCGGGTCGAAGGGGCCTCCGGGCCAGCGTTCGACGTACCGGGCGAGGTCGACGATCCGCATCCCGGGGCGGCGCGCGGCGACCTCACGGAGCAGCTCGTTGAAGCGGGCCATGCGGGCCGGGTCCCGGGAGACGTCACCGTCGGGCGGCTCGATGACCGGGCTCGTCACCCACACCGGCGTCACGCCGTGGGCGAGGACCAGGTCGACCGCCTCGAGCATCCGATCCCGGAGGTACGCGTCGTAGACGGGGTCGCCGGGAGCCCGCCAGACGGTGTCGCCGGGCAGGAGGTGGTCGTCGACCTCGATGGGCCCGACCTGGATCAGGGCGACGTCGGCGTCGGCGGTCGCCAGTGCGCGGCCCCACTGGCTCACGAGGTCGCCGCATCCGTCGAGGGGCCGGACGCGCCCGGCGTGCCGGAACGAGCCGTCGCGGGTCAAGCCGCAGCCGTAGTACACCGCGCCGTCGGTGAGCGCGACCGTGCCGGGCTCGACGGCGATCCAGTCGCGGAGCCCGTACGCGGTCATGAGGCCCGACGAGTCACCGAACACCGCGACGCGCAGCGGCGCAGGCAGGCCCGCGGCCGCGACCGGCTGCGCGGTCAGGCCGACGAGGAGTGCAGCGGCCACCGCGAAGGTCGCCACGCGGTTCACGATGCCATCACGTCAGATCCGTCAACCGCGGCGAGGCGTCAGCCGTCTCCCAGACGGCGAAGCGACGACCCTCGACCTCGGTCGTTCGCGAAGCCGGACCGTACGCACGCTCGAGGTCGGCCAGCGAGCACGGGAGGTCGTCGAGTGCCACCGCGATCGTCGACGGCTCGTCGCCCTCGTCCACCGCGAGCACCGACGTGTCGTTGTGCCATGGCATGAGCTCCAGCGCTCCGCCCTTCTCGCACTCGACGTGGATCCACTCCGGTCCTCGGTCGTCGATCTGATCGGTGCGCAGCGCGAGCCAGTAGTAGCCGTACACGCGATCCCAGAGGTTCGCGCGCGCGGCCTCGGCGAGCGCGACCGCGTCGGCATCAGGGGTCGCGTCGCGGTCCTCGACGAGGGACACGACGTTGGAGGCGAGGACGCCCACGACGAGGGCGGTGAACACGACGGCGACGCCGCGACCGATGGTGCCCGACCAGTGGTCGAGTGCGAGCACCGCGAGCCCGGCGACCCCGACGAGCCCGGCACCCAGGTAGCGGTCGAGGACGATCGCCGGGTCGGCGTAGACGTTGACGAGCGTGACGGCGACCGGGCTCGAGACGACGCACACGACGAGCGCTCGCGCGAGCAGCGATGCGCTCGACCACCGACGGAGCGTGATCACCGCGCCGGCGATGCCGAGGGCGACGAGCGCGAGGCGCAGCCACGCGAGCGTCGTCGATCCGACAGGGCCGCTGGTCAGATCGCTGAAGCTGACGCCGAGGAGCGCGGCGTAGCGCTCGATGACGAGCTGTGCTCGATCCGGCACGTCGCCGAGGGCCGTGACGTGACGCGAGCCGCCGGCGACGCCGCGCAGGAAGACGTCGAACAGCTCGAGGAACCAGCGGGCGAGCTGGGCGACGACGGCCGAAGCCGCGAGCACGGCGAGGACGATCCAGCCGGCGCGTCGACGGCTCGGCGCGAACAGGTCGATCACGGCGACGAGCGCCGCGGGCACGCCGATCGCGTACAGCACGAACGGGTCGGAGAGCCACAGGAACGCGCCGAGCGCGACGATCCCGACCAGAGCTGCGCGTGAGAGCGTGGGTCGGTTCGCGATCAGGCCGAGCCAGGCGAGCGCCAGCACCGTCAGGCCGAGCTCGAGGGTGCGCGTGTTGGGCCCGAAGAAGACCTGGTCCCAGGCGACGGTGGTCCAGAGCGACAGCACGGCGAAGCCGGCCACCAGGCGCCAGCGGAGCGGCCTCACGAGCTCGCCGCTCAACAGCAGGCCGGCCACGAACGCCGCGCCGCCCGCGACGTTGGTGAGGACCGCAGCCGCGTCCACGCCGCGTCGCCCGGCGATGCCGAACCAATCGAGCACCACGTACATCGGGTAGCGCGACACGAACAGGTCTTCGGAGATCCACGCCTTCTCGTGGCCGTGCGTCGCCCAGATGTCGAGCAGCCGCTGCCAGGCGAGGTCGTCGCTGTTGACCTGTCGCAGCAGCGTGCTCCCGACGACGGCGACCGCGGTCGTGACCGCCATCACGGCGAGTCCGACCGCGACGACGGTGCGATCGTGCGCGGCCGCCCCCTGCGTGGTGGTCGTCTCGCTCGGGGTCGGGGGATGCTCGTCGGCCGGGACCGTCGCGGTGTCGATCAGCCGGCTCCCCGGTTCGTCGCCGCGGCGTGCGAGCTCGCGAGCGGTTCGTCGGCGGTCCTGCGGGAGTCCTCGGTCAGCGCGAGGACGAGCGGCATCAGCCGGCCGGCCACGAAGTCGGCACCGGCCTCGCTCAGGTGGACGGTGTCGGCGGCCCGCACGGGGACTCCCTCGACGACGTCGGTCCAGCGACCCTCGGGATCGAGCAGCAGGTTGAGGTCGAAGAGCGTGGACCGGTCGGGATCCTCGCTCGCGACCTCGAAGGCGAGCGCGTTCTGGCGGTCGACCCACGCGTTGTTGAACGAGGAGCGCCGCGGGTCGACGGGCAGCCGCCAGGGCTGCCGGTAGTACGGGTTGTTGAGGACGATCACGCGCGCGCCCTCGGCCGACAGCACGTCGACCGCATCGCGCAGGTCGTCGCGCATCAGCTGGGCGCCTTCCTCGCTGTCGAAGCGGACCTCGCGCCCGTCGAAGCGACGGTCGACGGCATCGTGGGCGCTGAGCAACAAGAGCACGACGTCAGGATCGAAGTCGTCGACGTGGCTCGGCCACCGCTCGCGCCACTCGGGGAAGCACGTGAGCTTGGGGGTCTCCCAGTCGCCCACCCAGCGTTCGCCCCGGTCGCTCGTCAGCCCGCACCCGGGCACGGTCGCGTCGAAGAACACGAAGCCGTCGCTGGCCGCGCGGCGCTGCAGGCCCGGAGCGAGCGACTGCGCCACGGAGTCGCCGACGAGCATCACCCGGGTCGGGAGCTCGATCCCCGCCACGCGCGACTCGACGCGGGTGGGAGCGCGCACGTCGGCAGCCGAGATCTCGACCTTCGCGGGGGGCGCCCCGGCCGTCGCGAGGAACACGCCGGCGAGGACGGCGACCGCCGCGCTCGGTGCGAGGATCCGCGCGCGGCTGCCCGGGAATCGACCCTCTCGGATCGGCATCTCGAGCAGGTAGTACGAGAGCGCCGCGATGACCGTGGTCACCGCGATGCGCACCGCGAACAGCGCGTACCCGTCGAGGCCCATCCGTGATTCGTCGAGCGCGACGTACACGGGCCAGTGGTAGAGGTACAGGCCGTACGACACGCGCCCGACCCAACGGATCCATCCGATCGAGAGCAGCACCGCGACCGGGCCTCCACGGGGCTGTGCGACCGCGGCGATGACCACGGCGACGAGCAGCGCCTCGACGACGAAGCCCCCCGAGTAGAGGAAGTCCGAGCGGTCGTCGACGAGCGTCCACATCGCGCCCAGCGCGACCGCGGCAGCCACGGATCCGACCTGGAGCGCAGCCAGGGCGCGACGTCCGTGCACCTCCGGCCGACGAAGCATCAGCATCGCGAGCAGCGCGCCGATGAGGATCGACTGCGCGCGGGTGTCGGTGCCGTAGTAGACGCGCGACGGATCGGTGCCGGGCTCGTGGAGCACGGCCATCAGCACGACCGAGGCGACGAGCAGGATCACCGAGACGACGGCGAGCGCGCGCAGCCCGCGGTCGCGCTCTCCGGGCGCGTCGTCGGCCTTCCAGCTGATCGGCGCCGGTGCGGTCGTGGCGGACGCGGCGGCGCGGCGACGCGTCCCCGCCACCTTGTAGACGCCGACGACGATCAGGGGCCACAGCAGGTAGAACTGCTCCTCGATCGCGAGTGACCACACGTGACGGAGAGGTGACGGCGCCTGGAACTGGGCGAAGTAGGAGCCGTCGGTGAGGATGAACCGCCAGTTCGCGATGTAGCCGAGCGATGCGAGCGCATCGCCTCGGATCGTTCGCAGCTCCTCCGGTGCCGCGAACACGATCGCGTACGTCACCACGAGGAGCAGGAGCAGGAACAGTGCGGGCAGGAGTCGACGCGCTCGCCGGAGCCAGAACGCGCCCAGCGCGATGCCGCCCGTGTCCTCCCGCTCGCGCAGCAGCAGCGTCGTGATCAGGAAGCCGCTGAGCACGAAGAAGAGGTCGACGCCGAGGAACCCGCCGCGGGCCCAGTCGAGGCCGCCGTGGTACGCGAGCACGCCGGCCACGGCGAAGGCCCGCAGCCCGTCGAGCGCAGGGAGGTAGCGGAGGCGGCCGGTCATCCGGGATGCCACGCTACGCGCCGGATCGGAGCGAGCCGTGACGTGGGTCACAACGCTCCGAACGGACCGAGGTTTCGTCCGCCGCCTCACCGCTGGTCGAGAATGCGACGTGCTCCGGACCCTCGCCAGCGCGTGCCACCGCCACCGGCGGATCGTGCTGGTCGCCTGGATCGTCGCCGTCGTCGGCCTCACCGTGCTCGCGAACGGCGTCGGCGATCGCTACCGGGAGGGCTTCCAGCAGCAGGAGCAGCTCGAGTCCACGCAGGCGTTCCTCCTGTTGGAGGGGCGCTTCCCCGAGCGCGCCGGCGATCCGGGCCAGCTCGTGATCCGCGCGCCCCAGCGCATCGACGCCCCCGAGGTCATCGCGGAGGTGGAGCGGCTGCTCGCGGAGATCGAGACCGTCGAGCACGTGACCGGCACGACGAGCCCGTACGAGCCCGAGGGCGCGCGGCAGCGCGCGCCGGGCGGCGAGATCGCGTACGCGCAGATCCAGCTCGATCGCCGTGCCGGCGACGTGTCCGAGGCGACTGCCGACGAGATCCGGGAGATCGTCGAGCCCGGCCGCCACGACGACGGCGCGCAGTACGAGCTCGGCGGACGGATGTTCCTGAGCGGCAGCTTCGGCGGCACCTCGGAGCTGATCGGCCTCTTGGCGGCGGTGCTCATCCTGCTCGTCGCGTTCGGCTCGGTGCTCGCGATGGGTCTGCCGATCATCACCGCGATCTTCGGCATCGGCGTCGGCTTCGCGATCGTCGCGCTCGCCTCGAACTTCGTCACGATGCCCGACGTCACGATCCAGCTGGCGGCGATGCTGGGCCTCGGCGTCGGCATCGACTACGCGCTGTTCATCGTCACCCGCTATCGGCAGGGCCTGCACGACGGGCTCGACCCGGAACGTGCCACGGTGCTCGCCCTCGACACCGCGGGACGCGCCGTGCTCTTCGCGGGCGCAACCGTCGTGATCTCGTTGTGCGGCCTGTTCGTGATCGGTGTCGACTTCATCACCGGCCTGGGCCTGGGTGCGGCCGCGACGGTCCTCGTGACGATGGTCGCGTCGGTGACGCTGGTCCCGGCGATGCTCGGCTTCGTCGGCCGCAACATCGACCGGCTCCGCGTGCCGGGGCTGCATCGCGCCGAGAACGCGACCCGCCAGAGCATGTGGTTCCGCTGGAGCCGTGTCGTGCAGGCGCGGCCGCTGCTGGCGGCGATCGCCGGCCTCGCGGTGCTGGTCGTGCTGGCGCTCCCGTTCCTCGGGCTGCGCCTCGGGATCTCCGATGCCGGCAACCAGCCGACGACCGACACCACGCGGCGCGCCTACGACGTGCTCTCCGAGGGCTTCGGTCCCGGGTTCAACGGTCCGCTGCTCCTGGCCGCGCAGACGCCCCAGGGCACCGCGTCGCTGGACGAGCTCCTCGCGGCGCTGCCCGAGGTGCCGGGCGTCGCCGCGGCGTCCCCGGCCCTCGCCAACGAAGCAGGCGACGCCGCGGTGATCCAGGTGATCCCGACGACCTCACCCCAGAGCGACCGGACCGAGGACCTCATCCATAGGCTGCGCGACGACGTGATCCCGACCACCGTCGCCGGCACGGGTGCGACGGTGCTCGTCGGCGGCTTCACCGCATCGGGCGTCGACATCTCCGAGTACCTGGCCGAGCGGCTGCCCCTCTTCGTGGGCGGCGTCCTCGTCCTCAGCTTCTTGCTGCTGCTCGTGGTGTTCCGGTCGGTCCTCGTGCCCGTCAAGGCTGTGATCATGAACCTGCTGTCGATCGGTGCGGCCTACGGCGTCGTCGTCGCGGTCTTCCAGTGGGGATGGCTCTCGGGGCCGCTGGGGATCGAGAGCACCGGTCCGATCGAGCCGTTCGTGCCGATGATGCTGTTCGCGATCGTGTTCGGGCTCTCGATGGACTACGAGGTCTTCCTGCTGTCGCGGATACGCGAGGAGTACGACCGAACCGGTGACAACGCGCTCGCGGTCGCCGACGGCCTTGCCGCGACCGCTCGCGTGATCACCGCGGCGGCACTCATCATGATCACGGTGTTCGCGAGCTTCGTGCTCGGCGACTTCCGCGTCATCAAGCTGTTCGGTCTCGGGCTCTCCGCCGCGATCCTCATCGACGCCACCCTCGTGCGAATCGTGCTGGTGCCGGCCACGATGGAGCTCCTCGGCAAGGCCAACTGGTGGTTCCCACGTTGGCTCGAGTGGTTGCCGCGCCTGCACGTCGAGGCGGATCCCGACCTCGAGGCGGAGCTGCTCGAGATCGTGGAGCACGAGCACGAGCACGCGGGGAGCGACCCCGGCGAGCCGGTCACGCCCGGGCGCTGAGCTCCCGGGTCAGGACCTTCCCCACCTCGTTGCGGGGGAGCTCGTCGATCGTCTCGAACCGCACCGGGATCTTGTAGGGCGCGAGGTGGGCCCGGCAGTGCTCGGCGAGGGCATCGGGAGCGGCATCGCCGACGACGAACGCGACCGGCACCTCACCGACGCGGTCGTCGGCCACGCCCACGACCGCGACGTCGTCGACGCCCGGTGCGGCGCGCAGGACCTCCTCGACCTCGCCCGGGAACACCTTCAGACCGCCGCGGTTCACCATGTCGGACACTCGACCCTCGATCCACAGGAAGCCGTCGTCGTCGACACGACCCTGGTCGCCCGTGCGGACCCAGCCTTCGGCGTCGATGCGTTCACCCAGCGACGCCGCCGAGGCTCTCGACGCCGGCGTGCGAACCCAGAGCTCGTCGGAGTCGTCGATGCGCAGCTCGACGCCGGCGTGGGGACGTCCGACCGCGCCGAGCTTGGTCTCGCCGAACTCGCGCCAGTCGTCGGCGCTCCAACCGACGACCTCGCCGCCGAGCTCGGTCTGCCCGTAGCAGTTGAGCACCGCGATGCCGAACCGGTCGTGGAACCGTCGGGCGAGGAACGGCGAGAGCGGCGCGGTGATGGAACGGACGTACCGGAGGGGCTCCAATGACGTGAGTCCGTCGTCGTCGCAGCATATCGCCATCGCGGCGGGCGGCAGCACGACCGATCGGATGCCGTGGTCCGCCACGAGTCGCGCCAGCTCGCGGGGCTCGAACCGTGCCATGAGCACGACCGGCGCACCGACGCGGAACGCGAAGCACACGTTGTAGATGCCCGCCCACAACGACAGGGAGACGGGGATGAGGTTGGGCATGGGCGCTCGTCGCGGTGACGCGGCGCTCCCGCGCACCGTGCCCAGCACCCCGTCGAGCAGGGCCAGCACCTGGGAGTGACGCAGCGGCACCGGGCGCGGCGGGCCGGTCGTCCCCGACGTCGTCTGCACGAGCGCGACGTCGGCATCGAAGGTCTGCGCACCGGGGACGGCGCCGCCGCCCGCAGGCCGCCGGTGTCCGACGCGGACGCCGAGGACCTCCAGCGATTCCGACGGCGACGTGAAGGCGAACCCGGAGAACCGTTCCGTCGTGTCGGGGGTGGTCACGACCGCGGCCGGGGGGACCGCGGCGACGAGGCGATCGACCTCGCGGTCGGTGAGCCGCGGGTTCACCGGGACGTGCACCGCACCGGCGGCCCAGACGCCGAAGAGCGTCGCGACCGCCGACGGGTCGTTGCCGAGCATGACCGCCACCGGCGCGCCCGGATCGACCCGGGCCGCGACGAGGGCGTCACGGACCGCGGTCGCGTGGGCGAGGAGCTCGGCCCGGGTCGTCGCCGTGTCGCCCGCGTGCACGAGCACGTCCCCGGGGTCACCGGGAGCGTCGAAGAGGAGGTCGGCGAGCGAGGTCACGCGTCCCGCGGCTCGAGCGGCTGCCAGCGCGCGTCGCGCTTCTCGGCGAAGGCGAGCGGCCCTTCTTCCTGGTCGGGGTGGCCCCACATGCCGACGAGCTCGGCGGCGCCGGCCCGGCACGCGTCGGTGAGCCCCGACTCGAGTGCACCCCAGAGCGCGCGCTTGGTGGCGGCCATCGCGGCCGGTGAGTTGCGCGCGACCTTCTCGGCCAGCTCCTGGGCGGCCTCGCGCAGGCGCTCCGGAGGATCGACGACCTCGGAGATCATGCCGAGCTCGTACGCGCGCGCCGCAGACATCCGCTCGTGGCGCCCGACCAGGGCCATCCGCATCACCGACTCGACGGGCATCTTGCGGATCAGGCCGATCGCCTCGATCGCCACGACCTGACCGATCGAGACGTGGGGGTCGAAGAACTGGGCATCGGAGGCCGCGATCACGATGTCGGCATCGGCGACCCAGTGGAACCCGCCCCCGCAGCAGATGCCGTTGACCGCGGTGATCACGGGCTTCCACACCTGCTGGTGCCAGGCGGTGAAGTGCAGGTCCCACTCCTCGACCGACTGGCGGTAGCGCTGCATGCCGACGCCGTCGGACGCGATCTCCGCGACGTCCACACCGGTCTGGAACGCCCGGCCTTCCCCCGTGTGCACGATCACGCGCACCTCGGGATCGCGATCGAGCTCCACCCACGCGTCCGCGAACTCGTCGCGCATCTTGGCGTTCATCGCGTTGAGCGCGTCGGGCCGGTTGTTGATCAGCCAGCCCACCGGCCCATGGCGCTCCACGATGAGGTGCTCGTATCCGCCCATCACGCTCCTGTCACCCAAGCCGCCTCACGCCTCTCGGCGAAGGCGAGCGGCCCTTCTTCCTGGTCGGGGTGGCCCCACATGCCGACGAGCTCGGCGGCGCCGGCCCGGCACGCGTCGGTGAGCCCCGACTCGAGCGCGCCCCAGAGCGCGCGCTTGGTGGCGGCCATCGCCGCCGGCGAGTTGCGCGCGACCTTCTCGGCCAGCTCCTGCGCGGCCTCGCGCAGGCGCTCCGGAGGGTCGACGACCTCGGAGAGGATCCCGAGCTGGTGCGCGCGCGGTGCCGACAGGCGTTCGTGGCGCCCGACCAGCGCCATCCGCAAGACCTGCTCCATCGGCGACTTCCGGGCCAGTGCGATCCCCTCGTAGGCGACGACCTGGCCCAGTGAGACGTGCGGGTCGAGGAACGTCGCGTCGGACGCGGCGATCACGATGTCGGCGTCCGCGACGAAGTGCAGCCCACCCCCGGCGCAGGTCCCGTTGACCGCTGCGATGACCGGCTTCGCGACGCCGCAGTGCCATGCGGTGAATCGCAGCTCCGCGTCGCGTGTTCGCCGTGAGTGCTCGCGCAGCGCCTCCTTGTCGCGGGCCACCTGCGCGACGTCGACCCCGGTCTGGAACGCGCGCCCGGAACCCGTGTTGACGATGACCCTGACCTGCGGGTCGTCGTCGAGCTCCACCCAGGCGCGCTCCAGCTCGTCGAGCATCGCGGCGTCCATCGCGTTGCCGGCATCGGGGCGATCGAAGACGAGCCAGCCCACCGGTCCGCGGCGATCCACCCGCAGTCGCGTGTAGCTCACGAGTCGGTCCTCACGAGCGGGGCGTCTCGCTCCAGGGCTTGCCCTGCCAGGGGTCGGGCTCCCGCGGGAGCCCGAGCACCCGCTCGCCCAGGATGTTGCGGTTCACCTCGCTGGTGCCGCCCTCGATGGTGTTGGCCCGGCTGCGGAGCATCCCGTGGACCTCGTGGTGGATCGCCTCGGCGTAGGGGACCGCGGGCGCGACGTCGGTCGCCAGCGCATCCGCGCCGAGCAGGTCGGTCGCGAGGGCCTGGAGCTCCTGGTTGAGCGTGCCCATGTGCACCTTGCCGACGCTGCTCGCGGCGCCGGGCGAGCGGCCTGCCGACAGCCCGGCCCGCACGCGCTGGTTCGTCAGGTCACGGATCCGCTCCTCGGCGAACATCTGGGCGAGACGCTGGCGGATCACCGGGTCGTCCGTCCGCCGGCGTCGCGTCGCGAGCTCGAGCGAGTGCTCGATGCCGGATCCCCCGATCCGGTCGACGCCGCCCGAACCCGACCCGGCCACCATCTGCCGCTCCGAGGCGAGCGTCGCCCCCGCGACGCGCCACCCGTCGCCGACATCGCCGACGCGCTGCTCGTCGGGCACCCGCGCGTGATCGAGGTACACCTCGTTGAAGTCGACCTCGCCCGTGAGATGCCGCAGGTTCCGCACGTCGACGCCGGGCTGACGCAGGTCGATCAGGAAGTAGGTGATCCCCTTGCGCTTCGGCGCGTCGGGGTCGGTGCGGGCGAGCAGCACGGCCCAGTCCGAGACGTGCGCCCACGTCGTCCACACCTTCTGGCCGTCGACGATCCAGTCGTCGCCGTCGCGGACCGCGCGCGTGGCGAGCGAAGCGAGGTCGCTCCCCGCGCCGGGTTCACTGAACAGCTGGCACCAGCGCTCCTCGTTGCGCACCATCGGGGGGAGGAACCGCAGGCGCTGCTCCTCGCTCCCGTGGGCGAACAGGGCCGGCGCGCACAGGTTGAGGCCCAATGGGTTGAGCCGGCCCAGTCGATACGGTGCGAGCTCGGCGTCGATCACTCGCGCGAGCTCGGGACCGACGTCGAGGCCGCCGTAGGCGACCGGCCAGGTCGGCACGACCATCCCCGAGTCGCCGAACGTCGGGTACCACGCCTCGTACTCCTCGCGCGTCCGCGCGTCGCGCACGGCGGCAGGCCCGTCGGCCGCCGCGGCACGCCACCGGTCCGGCACGTGCTCGGTGACCCACTCCCGCACCGCTCGGGCCGCGTCGGTCGCAGAGGTCGTCGCGTCGATCTCGAGCCGCGCCACGTCACCGACCCTCGAAGTCGGGCGACCGCTTCTCGCGGAGTGCCGCGATGCCCTCTCGGAAGTCGGCGCTGCGCGACGAGAGCTCCATCGCGAACGCCTCGCTCGCGAGGTGCCGCTCGAGGTCGAGACCCGCGCCCTCGTGCACCAGCCACTTCGTGAGGCCGAGCGCGACCGTCGGCCCAGCAGCGAGCCTGCCCACGACGTCGTGCGCGACCTCGTCGACCTCGGACGGCGGCACGGACCGGAAGACCAGCCCCCAGTCGGCCGCCTCCTCTCCCGAGAGCTCGCGCCCGAGCAGGAGCAGCTCCTTCGCCCGGGCCACGCCCACGAGCCGCGGGAGCAGCCACGTGCCGCCGCTGTCGGGTGTGAAGCCCCGCGCGGCGAACGGCTCCCACATCCGTGCGTCGTGCGCGACGACGCACAGATCGGCTGCGAGCGCGAGGTGCAGACCCAGACCGGCCGCCCATCCCCTGACCGCGCACACGACCGGGACCTGGGTGGTCAGCACGAGCGGCACGAGGCGGTGCGACTGGGACGGGAGCCGCCGCTGGATGCTCCCCACGCGCGGTCGGGCGCCGTCGGGCCCGGCGTCGGCCGCGTTGCGGCTCACGATGTCGAACCCGCTGCAGAAGTCGTCACCCGCGCCGGTGAGCAGGATGGCGCGCACCTGCTCGTCGTTGTTCGCTCGCTCGAGGGCGCCGATCAGCGTGGCGACGCCGACGTCGTCGATGGCGTTGCGCTTCGCGGGGCGGTCGAGCACCACGCGCAGCACGCCGTCGGCGAGCTCGGTGCGCACCGCCTCGTCGCTCGGATAGTCGCTCATCTCCGGTCCCGTCCTCGAGCCTTCACGTCCGATCCGCTCGAGCGCTCGTCATCCGCGCTCGAAGCCCGCCGCGATCGCGTCGAGCGCTCCCTGGAGGTCGGTCGCCCCGCCCGGCGGGTCGGGCAACCGTACGGGCCCGTGCTCGCGGCTGGGCAGGAGGATCGTCGCGTGTCCCGGGGTCGTCGTCTCGCCGCGCTGGTTCTCGCCCCACACGTCGAGGTCGACCGCGGGACGGCCACCCTCGGCGAGGTGCTTGCGCGTGATCAGACCACGCATCCAGTGCGTGTCGCCGACCCAGTTGAACTTGCGGAACTCGCAGTCGAGCCGCCAGAGCCACGCGTCGTCACCCATCCAGTCGGTGCAGAGGTGGATCAGCCACGTCTCGCGCATCCGCCCGTAGTCGAAGGTCGTCGGGTTCCCCGCCTTGCGCGCGTATGCAGGGTCCCAGTGCACGCGCTGCATCACGTCGGGCACGCCGAGCTCGTCACGGTGGTAGAAGCGCGGGATCCGCTGGCGGTTTCGCCATCCCAGACGCAGGGGGGCGACGGCATACATGCCCATCCCCATGCCGACGTGCCAGCAGATCATGTCGGTGACGGTGAGCGGTCCCTTGACGAGGGGTCCGATCTCGTCGCCCTCCGCCACGTCCTCCCACCAGCGCGGCTCGGCACCTCGGGGCGCCTCGCGCGCGTACTGCGCGTCGATCGCGGCGATCTCGTCCTCGCCGTAGGGCTCCTGGACGAGCGCGTCGCCGCCGCGCTCCGCCTTCGCCTCCGAGCGCTCGCGAGCCTTCGAGCGATCGGTGCGGATCATGTTGCGGTACTGGCCGGCGAGCAGCGGCCCGTCGTCGGCGCGGAAGACCTGGGCCGTCCACTCGTGCACGGCCCGCTCGGCGAACTCCGATGGCTTGTCCAGCACCCCGACGAGGGCGTTGCGGCGCCACGTGCGGGTGCCGGGCCGCAGGGGCGCCCACCACTCCCGGGCGCTCGCCGCGTAGAAGGCGTGGACGCCGCGCAGCGGATCGCCCTTCATGAGCTCTCGGTGCTCGGCCGAGACCTCGGGCACCTCGTCCTCGCCGATCAGCGTGTCGCCGCCCACCATCGGCGGCGGGGCGATGGCGCCGGACCAACGCGTGGCCGCGGCGTACTCGGGCTCGCAGTAGAGAGGGTTGTCGTCGCCGTAGCAGCGCGCGACGTGACGGAAGGCATCGGTGTCGGGGCAGCGGTAGTGCGGTGGTGCGGTGTGGGGCTCGGGGATCCCGATCCGGGCTCGCAGCCGGTCGATGCCCTCGTCGGTGATGGCACCGCTGGTGCCGGAGCCGCTGCTGGCGCGGGCGGCGCTCACCGCCGGACGGTACCCGAGCCCCGGCCGTGAACGCAGGTTCAGTCGGACGAACCCCGGTTCTGTCGACCGCGCCGCACGCCGCGGTCGACGGGGCCCGGGAGGAGGAAGCGGTACGGCCGGCGGCGGACGTGGCGCTGCCAGGCGCGATCGACGCGTCGAGCGCGTTGGAGGGCCGCCCACAGTCGAGCGTCGCGGCGGTAGTGCCCCTCCACCTCGTCGACGGTCAGGTCGACGCCGAGCACGTCGTTGGCGATCGAGACCGCGACACCGACCTGCTCCGCGAGTCCCTCCTTGCGGAGGTTGCCGGTGAGGTCCAACGCCGCGCGACGCGGCGAGTAGTAGGGGTCGAGGATGCTGTCGAGCAGGAACCGTCGGACGATCGGGCGGAAGACCGCGGGGAGCGAGGCCATGAACACCTCGGTGTCGATTCGGTCCTTTCCGTCCTCGTCGCGCAGCAGCGGCGTCGTCACGTCGAGGTAGATGAGCTCGCCGTCGGCCACTGCCCAGTTGGAGAGCTGGGCGTCGAGGCCTCTCGTCGGTCCGACCGTCGCTCCGATGAGCTCGACCACCTGCGTGAGCACGCGGGTGCGGGTCGCGGCGTCCGCCGTGGCGAGCAGCGCGGGCGCGAGGGTCTCGGCGGCGAGCACGGGCTGGATGCAGTACGCGACGACACGTCCGTCGGGCTGGGGGAGCGTGCGAAGGTCGCTGCGGTGCACGGCGACACCGGTGCCGCGCAGCGCGCGCACGTAGTCGTCGAAGAGGGTGCGGTACTCCTCGAAGTGCGCCCGGTCGTCGAAGTGGGGCAGTCGCTTGCAGGCGAACGGACCGTCCGCCGTGGGCCACGCGAGCACCGAGCTGATCTCGCCGTACCCGAGGACGTGCAAGCGGGTCTCGTCGCCCGACTCGAGCGCCTGCACGACGCAGCGCTCGAGCTCGACGAGGTCGACGGCATCGGGATCGACGGTCGGCGCCCGGTCGGGGACCCGGGGCGTCACGAGAGCGCCCGAACGAGGGTCGCCGCGAGCTCGTCCACCTCGGGGTCGGTGAGGACGAGGGGCGGGAGGAGCTGCATCACCGACGTGTCGTTGTTGGCGAACACCGCGAAGACACCGGCATCGATGCACGCCTTCGCCGCGAGGATGCCGGCCCCCTCGTCGGGCCACTTCAGGCCCATGAAGAGCCCGCGTCGCCGAACCTGGCACGGCACGGCAGCGAGCTCCTTCTCGAGTCGCAGCCCGACGTCCTCGACACGATCCAGGAAGCCGGCGGACTCGACCACGTCGAGCACGGCGAGCGCGATCGCGCAGCCCAGGTCGGAGCCGCCGTAGGACGAGACGTGCACGAACGGCTGCTCGTCGTAGAAGCGGTGCACCTCGGGGGTCATCATCGTGGCGGCGATCGGATAGAGCCCGCCGCCGAGGCCCTTGCCCGTGACGACGACGTCGGGTCGCACGTCGTCGTGCTCGAAGCACCACATCCGCCCGCTGCGCCCGAGTCCCGTCTGCACCTCGTCGAGCACGAGGACGACGCCCCGCGCGTCGCACAGGGCACGCACGCCGGGCAGGTACCCGTCGGCCGGGATCGGCATCCCGAGCGTGGCCGGGATCGTCTCGAGGATGACCGCCGCGGTCTCGTCGTCGATCGCGGCGTCCATCGCGGCGAGGTCGTCGTAGGGGACGTGGACGAAGCCCTCGAGGCCGAGTCGGTACGGCTCGTGGTAGCGCGCGTCGGCCGCCGATGCCGCGAGCGCGGTGTGACCGTGGAACGCACCGTGGACGGAGACGACCTTCCGTCGTCCGCTGACGGCGATCGCCGTCTTCAGTGCGACCTCGATCGCCTCGGAGCCCGACGGTGAGAACACGGCGCCGGGGCAGTGACCGCCGGTCGTCGCGGCGAGACGTTCGCCGAGGCGTGCCTTCCAGCCCGAGACCAGGTGATGGTTGCCGACGTCGATCTCGTCGCGGTCGACCGCGTCGCGCAAGGCGGTGACGATCGCGGGATTGCGGTGCCCGAGGTTGAACACGCCGCCGTTGCAGTGGCAGTTGAAGAAGCGACGCTCGTCGAACGCGTCCCAGAAGAAGACGCCCTCTCGCCGTCCGAGCACGATGTCGATGCCGAGCGCCTCGAAGGCCTCGACCTTGCCCCGCGACAGGTGGTCGGCGAACGCCGCCGTGGTCGCCGCACGATCGGCATACGGCTGCACGACACACATTCTGCCCCTCCGGCATCGGGCCGTGTCTTTCGTTCGCGTCTAGCGTCGCCGCCCGTGACGAGCGGCGGCTACGAGGGGTTCGAGGGTCGGGTCGGACGAACGTTCGCCGGGTCGGAGGGCTGGTGGCCCCCTCGACCCGAGGCACCGACGGGCGCGCCGAACGTCGTGGTGATGCTCGCCGACGACCTCGGATTCTCGGACCTCGCCTGCTACGGCTCCGAGATCGACACGCCGAACCTCGACGCCCTCGCGGCCGGAGGGCTCCGCTTCACCAACTTCCACGTGACGCCGATGTGCTCGCCGACGCGTGCCGCGCTGCTCACCGGGGTCAATCCGCACCGGGCCGGCATCGGGACCGTCGCCCACTCCGACTCGGGCTTCCCCGGCTACGCGATGGAGCTCGCCGACGACGTCGCCACGGCGGCCGAGGTGTTCCGCGACCAGGGCTACTCGACGTTCATGCTCGGCAAGTGGCATCTCACGAAGGACTCCGACTGCTCTGCAGCGGGTCCGACCCACTCGTGGCCGTGCCAGCGCGGCTTCGACCGCTTCTACGGGATCCTCGACGCGTTCACCAACCAGCACCACCCGCACCGGATCGTCGAGGACAACCACCTCGTCGAGGTCGACCGCTACCCCGACGGCTACTTCTTCACCGACGACCTCACCGACCGCGCGATCTCGATGGTGCGCGAGCAGAAGGCGTCGAACCCGACCAAGCCCTTCTTCATGTACTTCGCACACGGGTCGGTGCACGCGCCGCTCGGAGCCCCGCCCGCCGACATCGAGAAGTACGCGGGTCGGTACTCGGCAGGCTGGGACGTCATCCGGGAGGAGCGCTGGCGTCGCCAGCAGGAGCTCGGCGTCATCCCCGACGGGCTCCCGCTCCCTCCCCGCAACCACGAGCCGGGGAACGAGGTCCGGGCCTGGGACGAGCTCCCCCCGCGGGAGCAGGAGCTCTACGCGCGCCACATGGAGGTCTACGCGGGGATGGTCGACAACCTCGACCAGAACCTCGGTCGGCTCCTCGCCGCGCTCGACGAGCTCGGAGAGCTCGACAACACGATCTTCCTCTTCACGTCCGACAACGGGGCCTCACGCGAGGGCGAGGTCACGGGCACGACCGCGTACTACGTGCATCTGCTGCAGGGCGACGACGTCGACGCCGACGCGGCGCGCCTCGACGACATCGGCGGCCCGACCACCACGCCGCACTACCCACGTGGCTGGGCGATGGCCGGGAACACCCCGTTCCGGCTCTACAAGATCAACACGCATGCCGGCGGTCACTCCGTGCCGTGCATCCTCTCGTGGCCGGCCGGCATCGACGACGCGGGCGCGTACCGCCGTCAGTACCAGCACGTCACCGACGTGCTCCCGACGCTCCTCGAGTGCGCCGGTCTGACGATGCCGACCGAGCGTCGCGGGCGCACGCTCGCCGATCCGGCAGGCGCGAGCTTCAGGCGTGCGCTCGACGACGCAACGGCCCCGAGCACGCACGGTGCGCAGTACACCGAGCAGCAGGGCCATCGCGGCTTCTACCGCGACGGTTGGGAGGTGGTGACGCTCCATCGGCCGCTGACGCCGTTCTCCGACGCGGAGTGGGAGCTCTACGACCTCACCACCGACCCCAACGAGCTGCACGACCTGTCCGACGTCCACCCGGAGCTGCGGAGCGAGCTCGCCGTCGCCTGGGAGCAGGCCGCGTGGGCGAACCGCGTGTACCCCCTCGACGAGGGCTCGGGGATCAAGTACCTGGTGCGACCGGAGCGCAGTCGGGTCTTCGCCGAGCCCGTCACGATCCTTCCCGGGACGCCGACGCTCGAGCGGTGGCGCTCGCTCCAGCTCGTCTGGTTCCGCGCCGTCGTGATCCGAATCGCGCTCGACCACCGCGACGGCGCCGCGGGCTACCTCGTCGCACACGGCGACC
>CAZCUD010000016.1:0-13950 GCA_964501785.1 uncultured Bifidobacteriaceae bacterium | reverse complement strand
GGGCTACGGGGTCTACGTCCTCGACGGTGAGCTCGTGTACGTGCTCAACGACGGCCGCGGCAGGATGCGCACCCTCTCGGGGGGCGCCCTCGAGCCGGGGGCGCACGAGGTCGTCGTCGACCTCGCCGCGCCGGGCAAGCAGCGCTGGGACGTGACCGTGCTGGTCGACGGCGAGGAGCGAGCCACGCTCACCGACGTGCCGATGCTGTACGGGATGGCTCCGTTCGAGGGGATCGACGTCGGGATCGACCGGCGCTCGCCGGTGTCGTGGGAGCTCTACGAACGCTTCGGTCCCTTCCCGTATGGGGGCACGATCCGCTCGGTGCGCTACGAGCCGGGGGATCCCGCACCCGACGCACCCGAGCGGATGCTCGACGTCATCCGGGAGATGGGCGCGAAGTTCGAGTAGCCGGCGCGGGCGCGCCGGCTCGACGACCAGGGGGAGTGGCATGTCGGGAGAGCTGCTGGGGCGACCGACGACGGGAGTCGTGGTGACCGGCGGAGGATCGGGGATCGGGCGTGCGTGCTGCCTTGCCCTCGCCGACGTGGGACGTCCGGTCGCCGCGTGGGACCGCAACGGCGACGGTGCGCAGGAGACCGCTCGGGACTGCGAGGCGCGGGGTGCGTCGGCCGTCGGGGTCGAGGTGGACGTCACCGACGGTGACGCGGTCGCGGACGCGCTCGCGTCGTCGACCGCCGCGCTGGGCGCGATCGGCGGTCTGGTGCACGCGGCGGGCATCGTTGCCCCGGCGCTCGAGGACGTCATCGACGTCGAGACCTGGGATGCGGTCCTCGGCGTCAACGTGCGTGCCGAAGCGATGCTGGTGAGCGCGCTCCTGCCGACGTTGCGCGCCGCCAACCCCGGGTCGGCCGTCGTCGGGATCTCGTCCATCGAGGGGCTGATCGGTCACGGCTTCATCCCCTCGTACGTCGCGTCGAAGCACGCCCTGATCGGGCTCACGCGGTCGCTCGCCCATCGGCTCGGCCCGGAGGGGATCCGGGCGAACGTCGTGTGCCCGGGCTACATCGACACCCCGATGCTCGCGCCGACGATCGCCACGCCCGAGGCGCAGGCGTCGTTCGTGCGCAAGGTCCCTCTCGGCCGGCTCGGCGAGCCGGAGGACATCGCGCGCGCGGTGAGGTTCCTCCTCTCCGACGAGGCCTCGTACCTCAACGGCTCGGTCGTCGTCGTCGACGGTGGCGTCACCGCGGCCGGCGGGCAGGACTCGCTCGGCAGTGGTGACTAGGAACTCGCCGCCCCGACATCCCCTGTCCTTCGACCGGGGACGCGGTACCGTGCGCGCGTGATCGTCCTCGACAGCCTCGCGAACCTGGCGAGCGTCGCCGCCGAGCCCTCCCAGCTGCTCCCGGCGCGGACGCAGATGGCGTTCACGCTCGGCTTCCACGTGATCCTCGCGACGCTCGGCGTCGCCTTCACCGCGATCATCCTCATCGCCAACTACCGCGGCATCAAGCGGGACGACAAGGAGGCCCTGCTCCTCGCGCAGCGGTGGTCGAAGGTCGCCGCCGTGCTCTTCGCGGTGGGAGCGGTCAGCGGCACGGTCCTGAGCTTCGAGATGGGCCTCTTGTGGCCGGGCCTGATGGACCGGTTCGGCGCCGCCTACGGGATCCCGTTCGCGATCGAGGGGATCTTCTTCCTGCTCGAGGCGATCTTCATCGCGATCTACATCTACGGCTGGAAGCGGATGAAGCCGTGGCCCCACTTCTGGACGGGTGTGCCGGTCGTCCTCTGCGGGATCGGCGGCACGCTCTCGGTGGTCGCGGCCAACGCGTGGATGAACCAGCCCGACGGCTTCACGATGAAGAACGGCGAGATCACCGACGTCGAGCCGCTGAAGGTGATCTTCAACGACGCGTTCTGGTACCAGGGGCTGCACATGCTCCTGGCGGCGTACATCGTGGCCGGCTTCCTGGTCGCGTCGGTCTACGCCTGGGCGCTCCTCAAGGGTCGACGCGATCGCTACCACCGGCAGGGCTTCCTGATCCCGTTCACGGTCGCGTGCATCGCGATGCCGTTCCAGCTGGTCGTGGGCGACGCGACGGCGCGCGCGGTCTTCAACGACCAACCGATCAAGTTCGCCGCGATCGAGCTCGTGCCCGAGACCTCGTCGGACGTGCCGGAGACGATCGGCGGGCTCTACATCGACGGCGAGATCGTCGGCCCGAAGATCGAGATCCCGGGCCTCGCGTCGCTGCTCTCCGACTACAGCACCAGCACCGAGATCATCGGCTTCAACTCGGTGCCGCCCGAGGACCGGCCACCGGTCAACGTCGTGCATCTCGCCTGGGACACCATGCTCGGGATCGCGACCTACCTCGCGATCCTCGCCGCGTGGTTCGGCTTCGTGTGGTGGCGCCGTCGCGACATCCCGAAGACCAAGTGGTTCCTGCGCGCCTCCGCCGCGGCGGGCGTGCTCTCCGTCATCTGCATGGAGGCCGGCTGGGTCATCACCGAGGTGGGTCGTCAGCCGTGGGTCGTCTACGAGATCCTGCGCACCGAGGACGCGGTCACCACCGCCGACGGGATCTGGGTCAGCCTCTCGGTCGTCCTCGTCCTCTACACGCTCGTCGGCGTCGCCGCGATCGCCGTGCTCCGCTCGATGGCCCGGCGCTGGCGGGGTGCGGGCGAGATCGAGGCCGTGCCCTACGGGCCACGAGTCCACATGGTCGACGAGAAGCCGGCTCCGCTGGCCACGGGGGCGCGGGGATCGTCCGGCGGTGACGATGGCTGACGCGGTCGCGCTGATCCTCTGGGTGGGCGTCACGCTCTACGCCGTGTTCGGCGGGGCCGACTTCGGCGCGGGCTTCTGGGACCTGACGGCCGGCGGTGCGTCGCGAGGGCGACGACCGCGCGCGCTCATCGACGCGGCGATCGGCGCGGTGTGGGAGGCCAACCACGTGTGGTTGATCTTCTGCCTCGTGGTGCTCTGGACCGGCTTCCCCGAGGCGTTCGCCTCGATCATGACCACGCTGTTCATCCCGCTCTCGCTCGCCGCGCTCGGGATCGTCGCTCGCGGGTCGGGCTTCGCGTTCGTCCGGGTGTCGACGCGCCTCAGCGTTCGCCGGGTCTACGGCGCGACGTTCGCGATCTCGTCCGTGATCACGCCGTTCTTCCTCGGCGCGGTCGCGGGTGCCGTCGCATCGGGACGAGTGCCGACCGACGGTCAGGGCGATCCGATCGACAGCTGGGTGACGTCGACGTCGATGCTCGGCGGCGTGCTCGCGGTCGTCGTCTGCTCGTACCTGGCCGCGGTCTTCCTCGTGCACGAAGCACGCCGGCGCGGTGACGAGGAGCTCGAGAGCTACTTCCGGGTGCGGGCCATCGGCGCTGCGCTCGTGGCCGGTGTGGTCTCGGTCGCGGGGATCTGGATCCTCGAGGACGATGCGCCCCGACTGCACGATCGACTGCTCGACCAGGCGCTGCCGCTCGTCATCATCTCGACGCTGCTCGGGCTCGCCGCGCTCGTGGCGCTGGTGCGCGACAAGCCGCGGATCGCGCGGGTCAGTGCTGCGGGCGCGGTCGTCGCGGTGATCGGGGGGTGGGGGGTCGCCCAGTACCCGTACCTCCTCGGCACGCATCTCACGATCGACCAGGCTGCCGCGCCCGGCTCGACGCTCGCGTGGATCGTCGCGGTGTTCGTCATCGCGCTCGTGACCGTCATCCCGTCCCTCATGCTGCTGTACGCGCTCGACCAGCGCGGCACGCTCGACAGCGTCGAGTCATGAGCCCTCGCCTGCCCCGCCCGAGCCTCGACGGAGTGCTCAACCTGGTCGACGTCGACTCGCTGCTCGAGCACATCGACCTGAATCGTCAGCTCGAACGGGTCGACCTCGATGCGCTCATCGAGCGCGTCGACATCAACAAGCTCCTCGAGCGCGTCGACGTCGATGCGCTGCTCGCCCGGGTGGACGTCAACGAGATCGTGAGCCGGGTCGACGTGGAAGACCTCGTGCAGCGCACCGAGATCGGGGCGCTGATCGCCGACTCGACGAGCGGCGTCGCGCAGCGCGTGCTCGACTCGCTGCGGGCACAAGCCGTCGGGATCGACGGCTTCTCGAACCGGATCATGAACCGGATCTTCCGGCGCGACGCCGCGAAGCTGCCCGCCGGGCCACCGGGATTCCGACCCTGATGCGCGGTACCACCCCCGAGACGTCGAAGCAGGGTCACTACGCCGGCCCCGCCTCTCGTGCGGCTGCGTACGTGGTGGACGTCGCGTTGAGCGTCGGGCTCTTCGCGGTGACGATCGCCGTCGCGCTGTTCCTCCTCGACCTCGTGGGCAGCATCGACATCGACACCGACAAGATGCCGGGCTGGCTCACGGTGGTGCTGCTCGGAGCGTGGCTGTTCCTCTACTTCGGGGGATCCTGGGCCGCGTCCGGGAAGACCGCGGGGATGGCGCTGCTCGGGCTACGGGTCGTCGATCGCGACGGCACCGACCTCGAGCCCTGGCGCGGCTTCCTCCGAGCGCCCGCGCTCGCCCTCAGCCTCGCCCCGTTCGGCCTCGGCGTCATCGGGGTGATCATCGGGCGCGAGAACCGGGGGCTCCAGGACGTGATCGCCGGCAGCGTGGTCGTGTACGACTGGGACGCCCGAGCCGCACGCTTGCGCTTCCTCGCCCGCCGCCGCGAGCCCGTCGTACAGTGACGCCATGCTGAACCCGCTCTCGGGGCCCGCCGACATCGACCGCGAGACCGCCGAGAAGCTCAGCCAGGGCTGGTGGCTGCTGCTCCTCGCGGGGATCGTGTCGGTCATCGCGGGGATCCTCGTGCTCACCATCGACTGGAACGTCGAAGACCTCGCCCTGTTCGTGGCCTTCCTCTTCATCCTGAAGGGCGTGCTGACGCTGGTCACCCCGCCGGTCGAGAGCAGCGACCGCAGCTGGGACGTCTTCAAGGGCGTCGTCGAGATCATCGTCGGCATCGCGTTCCTCGCGTGGCCCGAGCCGACGCTGCTCACCGCGGCGATCTTCATCGGCGCGTGGGTCGTGGTGTCGGGCTTGTTCACGATCGTCGGTGCGATCGCGAACCGCCACGACGTGCAGCTGTGGTGGCTCTTCCTGGTGTTCGGCATCATCGAGGTGCCGATCGGGATCATCCTGCTCAACCGCCCCAGCCTCACCCTGGCGCTCGCGATCGCCATGATCGGCATCTGGGCGATCCTGGTCGGGACGCTCGAGATCCTGTCGTCGTTCGAGGTCAAGGACCTGCCTCGCAAGCTCGGCATGGTCGACGGCTCCTCGGAGAAGCGCGCCTCGTGACTGCCGTCGCGGACCCGACCGCACCGCTCGACCCCGAGCTCTTCCTGCCGGATCCCGAGCCGCGCGAGGTCCGCTACACGGTCATCTCGGTCGACGATCATCTCGTCGAGCCACCGGACATGTTCGACGGACGCCTGCCCGCGCGGCTGCAGGAGCGCGCGCCGAAGATCGTCGTCGACGACCGCGGTCACGAGGTCTGGGAGTTCGAAGGAGAGCGCCACTTCCAGGTGGGGCAGAACGCGGTCGCGGGGCGACGTCCGGAGACGGTGAAGGTCGAGCCGTTCCGCTTCGACCAGATGCGGCCCGGCTGCTACGACCCCGACGCGCGCGTGCGCGACATGGACATCGGTGGGATCTGGGCGTCGCTGTGCTTCCCGTCGATGATCACTGGCTTCTGCGGACGCGTCTACTCCCAGATTGCCGACCGCGAGCTGGGGCGCGCGGTGACGCACGCGTGGAACGACTGGATGCACGAGGTCTGGTGGGGGTCGCATCCCGAGCGGTTCATCCCGATGTGCATCATCGATCTCACCGATCCCGAGGAGGGGGCCGCGGAGATCCGTCGCAACGCGGACCGCGGGTTCGTGACCGTGTCGTTGCCCGAACGTCCGCACCGCATCGGCCTCCCGTCGATCTTCGACGAGCACTGGGAACCGATCATGCGCGCGTGCGCCGAGACCGACACCGTGATCAGCCTGCACGTCGGCTCGTCCGGCATGGCCGACTTCCCCGCCGGCTGCCCGGCGATCCAGCTCGGTGCCACGCTCTTCGGACAGCTGTCGCTGACCGCGTGCGCGGAGTGGGTCTGGTCCGGGTGGGCGGTGCGATTCCCCGAGCTGAAGATCGCGATGTCGGAGGGCGGGATCGGCTGGGTCGCGATGCTCATCGACCGGCTGGAGAACATCGTCGACCGGTCGGGCTACGCGCTCGACGGATTCGGGGGGCTGCGTCCCGCCGACGTGCTCCGGCGCAACTTCTGGTTCTGCACCCTCGACGACCCGTCGACGATCGACACCCGACACACCATCGGCATCGACCACGTGATGCTCGAGACCGACTATCCGCACGGCGACGGCACCTGGCCCGACACGCAGGCCGTGATCGAGCGCTACTGGGGGCACCTCCCGGTCGACGACCTCCGCAAGATGACGCACCTGAACGCGGCCGAGCTCTACCGGCACCCGTTGCCGGCGAACCCCGTCCCGTGACGGCTCGCGGCTGAGGCCGTGCAGGAGCACGGCACGCCGGCTGCCGAGCTGCTCGCCGACCTCGACGAGCGCCGAGCCCGAGACCCCGACGTCCATGGCGCGCGCCTGTTCGGTCTGACGTACCCGACCGGTCGACCCGACCTCGAGCGGCTGGTCCACGACGTCTACGAGCGCTACCTGTTCGGCAACGCGCTCAACCCGTACAAGTTCACCGAGCTCGCGGCGCTGGAGGCGGACGTGCTCGCGGACGTCGGCTCGCTCCTGCACGTGCCCGAGAGCGGTGGCGGCACGATGACGTCCGGCGGGACCGAGTCGATCCTGATGTCGATGCTGGTGAGCCGCGAGCGCGCCCGGGCCCGCGGCGTCGAGCGCCCTCGCATCCTGGTCCCGGTGACCGCGCACCCCGCGTACGCGAAGGCCGCGCACTACTTCGACATGGAGCACGTCCAGTACGCGGTCGATGATTCGTGGCGGGCCGACGTCGCCGCCGCGGCCGAGCTGATCGACGACCGGACGGCGGTGCTCGTGGCGTCGGCGTTCAGCTACCCGCACGGCGTGATGGATCCCGTCGCCGACATCGCGGCGCTCGCCGCAGAGCACGGCGTCGGGTGCCATGTCGACGCCTGCATCGGTGCCTTCGTGCTGCCATTCCTGGAGCGCCTCGGCCACGACGTGCCACCGTGGGACTTCCGGGTCGAGGGCGTCACGGAGATCTCCGCCGACATCCACAAGTACGGCTTCGTGCCCAAAGGGGCATCGGTCGTGCTGCACCGTGACGGCGACTGGTTCGGGCACCAGGTGTTCCTGTTCGACCGTTGGCCGTCGGGCCTCTACGGCTCACCCGCGATGGCGGGCGCGCGCGCCGCGGCACCGATCGCCACCGCGTGGGCAGTGCTGCGCTACCTCGGGCTCGAGGGCTACACCGAGATCCAGCGGGGGCTCGCGGCCACGACCGGCAAGGTGCGCGCGGCTCTCGATGCCACGCCCGGCGTCGAGGTCGTGGGCGACCCGATCGGACCCGTGCTCGCCGTGCGCTCGGACGAGCTCGACCTGTACGCCGTGGGCGACGTCATGGACGACCGGGGCTGGAACCTCAACCGCAACACCGAGCCGCCCGGACTTCACCTCATGCTCTCACCCGCGCACGACGGCGTCGTCGATCAGCTCCTGGCCGACTTCGCCGACGCGATCGCACACCATGGGGAGTCGCGCGGGGTCGAGGCGCGCTACTCGTAGCGGGTGACCGCGACGAGCGCTGCGGCGCGGCGCACCCCGGTCGCCGCCGGCCCGTCGATCGCGTACCAACCCGGCCTCGACGGGCTGCGCGCGGTCGCGGTCGCGGCAGTGCTGCTGTACCACGGTGGCGTCACGTGGATGCGTGGTGGGTTCCTGGGCGTCGACGTCTTCTTCGTCCTGTCCGGCTACCTCATCACCACATTGCTGTTGGTGGAGTGGGGGCGCACGCGCCGCATCCGCCTGCTCGCGTTCTGGGCGCGTCGGGCGCGGCGGCTGCTGCCGGCGCTCGGCCTCCTGCTCGTCGGCGTGGTGCTGTTCGGTCTGCTCGTCGCCGCACCCGAGACCCTCGACCGGCTGCGCGACGACGCGCTGTCGGCGCTGGGGTACGTGGCGAACTGGCGCTTCATCGCGTCCGCCCAGGGCTACTTCGACCAGTTCGTCGAGCCGTCTCCGCTGCGGCACACGTGGTCGCTCGCGATCGAGGAGCAGTTCTACCTGCTCTGGCCGCTGGTGCTGCTGGTGCTGCTGCGATGGCGGCCGCGGCTCTCGACGCTCGCCCGGGTGTTCGCGGTCGGTGCCATCGCCTCCGCCGTGCTGATGGCGGTGCTCGTCGATCCGGACGGTGATCCATCGCGGGTGTACTACGGCACCGACACGCGCGCGCAGGCGCTGCTCGTCGGCGCGACCCTCGCCGCGATCCTCCTGCGCCTGCGCACCCGGCGCGGCGGACCGGGGTCGAGCGCACCCTGGGTTCGGGTCGGCGTCGGCGGAGCGGTCGTGCTCACCGGGATGCTGGTGCTGGTGCGCGACACGTCGTCGTGGATGTACCGGGGTGGATACCTCGTCGCGGCGATCGCGACGGCGGCGGTGATCGGGGCCGCGGTGCAGCCGCGGCGCAACGCGATCCGATCGCTGCTCAGCCCACGACCGCTCCGCTGGGTCGGCACCATCTCGTACGGCCTGTACCTGTGGCACTGGCCCGTCTTCCTCACCCTGACGACGGCCCGCACCGGCCTCGACGGGACGGCGCTGCTCCTCGTGCGCATCGGGGTGTCCGTCGTGCTGGCGGTCATCTCCTACTACCTGGTCGAGCTGCCCGTTCGTGAGCGACGGTTCCTGCACGACGCGCCGCGAGCGCTGGTCGCGATCCCGGCGGTGGCGGTCGTGCTGGCGCTGGCGTTCGTCGCGATCCCGGCCCTGCGAGGTGGTGACGCGGGGGAGGTCGCCACGTCGACGCGTGCGAGCCCGGCGCCGGCGATGACGGGTCCGCCCCCGGCGTCCGTGCTCGTCGTCGGCGACTCGGTCGCCAAGACGCTCGGCGACGGCTTCGACCGCGCCTCGCACGCCGCGGGCGTCGAGGTCTTCAACCGCGGCCAGCTGGCGTGCGGTCTCGCCCAGGGGGCCCGCATCGAGCGGGGTGGTCAGTGGCTCGAGAGCGAGCCGACCTGCGACGACTGGCCCGCGCAGTGGCAGGCGTGGGTCGACGAGATCGCGCCCGAGGTGTCGGTCGTCCTCTTCGACGTGTTCGTCGTCTCCGACCTCGAGGTCGAAGGGCGGACGCTCGAGCTCGGGACGAAGGCGTCGGACACCTACCTGCGCGATCAGCTCGGTCGGGCGATCGACATCCTCCGCTCGCGAGGCGGGCGCGCGGTGCTGCTGACGGCGCCCTACAACGATCGCCCCGAGGTCGTCGGACAGCCGGTGGAGTGGGCCGAGGACGACCGGGATCGCATCGACCACTGGAACGCGCTCCTGCGCGAGGTCGTCGAGGAGCGAGACGATCCGGGCGTGAGCGTCGTCGACCTCAACGCGCACCTCTCACCCGACGGCCGCTACTCCAACCGGCTCGACGGGGTGGCGCTGCGCTACGACGGCGTGCACTTCAACCCCGAGGCCGGCGAGCTCGTCTTCGAGTGGCTGCTCCCGCAGCTCGGTGCCCCGGACGTCGATCAGGCGGAGACGATCTGACAGTCGTCGTTCGCCGCGAACGCCTTCACGAGCGGCGCGGCGTCGGCGGTGCGCGCGGCCGAGAACGCGGCCTGGATCGCCTCGAGCCCGGCTTCGAGCGAGTCCTGCGCCGTGCGCGCGGCCGTCGTGAACGCCTCGGGATCCTGGGTGGACGCCTGCGCGAGCGACTTGCGGGCCTGGGTGATCGTGCGCTGCGCCTGCGAGTAGCCCTCCCGCATCGTCGCCGCGATCTGCTGACCACCCTTCACGTCGGGCTTCCCGGCCTTCTTGAGGTCGGCGACGAGGGTCTTGGTCTGCGCCTGCGCGGTGGTGAGGAGCTTGGTGAGGCGCTTCTTCACGTCGGCGGCCGACTTCGGCACGGCCTTGGCCGTCTTGGCGCTCGCGGCGTCGATCTTGGTGACCCAGGTGTCGAGGGCGCCGCAGACCGAGCTCGTCCAGGCGTTCGGCGACGCGGCGGCGGCCGGCAGTGCGAGCGCCACGACGAGCACGAGCGCCAGCGCGGTGGTGACGACGACACGGGGAGCCCGGAGGGGGAGACGAGTCACGAACGAGCACGCTAGCGAAGCCCGACCGGGGGCATGCCAGTCGCGCCGCGGTTTGACTCGGGGGTCCCCCGGCGCCGCAGACTGGGGCGTGCCTCGACGTCTCTCGACCCTGCTCACCTGCGTCGCCGCGGCCGCGGTCGCGACGGCGGTCCTGTCGGTCGGTGCGGTGACCGCGGGTGCGGCCCAGGCTCCGCCGGAGGTCGAGATCGGATCGGTCGACCCGCCCGCGGGTCCCGCCGGCACCGAGGTCGCCTACACGCTGTCGGGCACCGATGCGGCAGGGAGCCAGGAGTGCGCGACGTCGAGCGCGTACCGCCTCGAGCTCCTCGCGCCCGACGGGACGCTCGCGGCGACCGGGGGCGAGACCGTCGCCGTGCCCGCCGAGGCGGTGCCGGGCGACTCCTTCATCCGGCTCGTCTGCTACGTGCCCGACGCGACCGGTCGACGGGTCATCTACGGCCTGTGCGCGAGCTTCGTCGTGACCCAACCGGGCGAGGCGGCAACCCCCGAGCCGGGCACGGTCGCCGCCGACTGCCCCGCGACCCCGCGACTGTCGTTCGGCCAGTCGGTGATCGCGGTGGAGCGGGCGTTCTCCGAGGCGTTCAACCCGCTCCTCTTCTACCCGCTGCCCGAGTAGGCGCCCGCGGCGCGGGAGCGCCCGGTCGGTGCGGGCCCCGGGCAGAATGACCCGATGGCCGAGATCGGGATCCTGCTCCTCGCGTTCGCCGCGGGGTCGATCCCGTGCTCGAACATCGTGGCCCGCGCGAGCCGAGGCGTCGACCTGCGCGACACCGACTACAACTCCGTCTCGGGCACGTCGCTGTATCGAGTCGCCGGGTTCGGCGCGCTGGTCGTGTCGGGACTCGGTGATCTCGCGAAGGGGGCGGTCGGTCCGCTGCTCGCGGGGAGCGGTCGTCCGGAGCTCGCCGCCCTCGCCGGCGGTGCCGCGGTCGTCGGGCACAACTGGTCACCGTTCCTCCGCGGGCAGGGCGGGCGCGGCGTGGGCCCCGCGCTCGGGGCGCTCCTCGTGAACGCGTGGCCCGGCGTCGTGCTCCTGCTCGGGTCGATGATCGTCGGCAAGATGTTCCGTCAGACCGGTCTCGGCGGCTTCGTCGGAGAGGTCGCGTTGACCCCGGTGCTCGCGGTCACCAGCGGCGGCGCCGGCGCGCTCGCCGGGGCCGCGATCGCCACGCCGATGCTCGTCAAGCGGGCCGTGGGCAACTCGCGCCCCAGCGAGTCGGGTTGGCGCCCCTACGTGCGGCGCGTGCTGTTCGACCGCGATCCGGAGACGCCGACACCCTCGTGACGCTCACCACGCTCGTGAAGCGGCAGGGCTTCCGCGACCTCCTCATCGGTCAGGGCATCTCGGGCCTGGGCGACTGGATGGGCACGGTCGCGTTCATGGCGATCGCGCTCGAGCTGACCGGCTCGCCGCTCGCGGTCGGCGGGATCCTCACCCTGCGCCTGCTCCCCGCCGCCGTCGGTGGACCGCTCGCTGCACGCGCGGTCAAGCACTGGGACCGGCGTCGCACGATGCTCGCGATGGACGCGGCCCGGGCCGGCGTCATCGCCGCGGTGCCGTTCATCGAGGCGATCTGGTGGGTCTACACCTGCGCGTTCCTCCTCGAGGTCGCGAGCATCGTCTTCCTCCCTGCGCGCGACTCCTCCATCCCCGAGCTCGTCGAAGGCGACGACCTGCCGCTCGCCAACGGTCTCATCCTCGGCTCCTCCTACGGCACCATCCCGTTGGGAGCCGGCCTGTTCGCCGCGGTCGCCGCGCTCCCGTTCGCCGACCTGTTCGATCGACCGTTGGCGCTCGTCTTCTGGATCGACGCCCTGACGTTCCTCGTGTCGTTCGCGTTCATCGCCCGGCTCACGATGCTCTCGGCCGAGGACGGCGAGGAGGTGTCGACCGAAGACGTCGGCTTCCTGGAGGCGTTCCGGATCCCCCTGGTGCGCGCGGTCATGCCCGCCGCGCTCGCGGTCGCGCTCGGCCTGGGCGCGCTGTTCTCGCTCGGCATCGTGTTCGTCCGCGAGGTGCTCCAGGCGTCCGACACCGAGTTCGGGGTGCTCATCGCGCTGTTCGGGGTCGGTGCGGTGCTCGGTCTCGGCGTGCTCCAGCTCCGGCGGGGGCACGATCCGCTGACCGAGACCCGATGGGGCGTGGCCGCGATCGGCGGGATCGTGGCGCTGTTCAGCCTGGCGGGCTCGGTGTGGCTCGCGTTCGTCGGGGCGACGGCGTTCGGGGCCGCGGCGGCGTACTCGCTCGCCTCGGGGATGGGCGCCCTCCAGTCACGCCTCGAGGGCCAGCAGCGGGTGCTGGCGTTCGCGGCGTTCCACGTCGTCATCCGGATCGGGCTGAGCCTCGCCGCGGTCGGCGCCGGGCTGGCGGGCGACCTGCTCGGCGAGGTGCGGTGGCCCTGGGTCGGTGAGCTCGAGCCCGCCCGGGTCGTGCTCCTGTGCTCGGGCCTCCTGGTGGTGCTGTCGTCCCTGCTGGTCCACGTGCGCGAGAGTCCAGGGACGGAACCCGAGCCCTGACCGGCGTCCGAGGCGCCAGGAGCTGCCGAGCCGCATGCCGATAGCGATCGTCACCGACTCCGCCGCCGCCTTGCCCGCCGACCTCGCCGCTCGGGCCGGGGTGACCGTCGTGCCGATGTGGCTGACGGTGCAGGGCGTCCCCGAGCCCGAAGGCCGTCGGTCGCTCGAGGAGCTCGTCAGCCAGGCGAACGTCTCGACGTCGGCACCCACCCCCGGCGAGTTCGAGCACGCGATCAAGGACACCTCCCGAGCGAGCGACGGGGTGCTGGTGCTCACGATCGCCGGGTCGATGAGCGCCACCCATCAGTCCGCCGTCGTCGCCGCGCAGGCGGTCGGGGGTGAGGTGCGCGTCGTCGACACCGCGACCGCAGGCGGAGCCGAGGCGCTGGTCGTGCTCGCCGCGGCCGAGGCAGCACGGTCGGGCGCGACCCTCGACGAGGTCGAAGCCCGCGCTCGTGCGGTCATCGAACGAGTGCGGCTCGTGGCGACCATCTCGTCGCTCGACCATCTCGTGCGCAGCGGACGCGTCCCCGGCATCGCGGGCTGGGCAGGTCGTCGGCTCAACATCAACCCGCTGTTCGAGTTCCGGGGTGGCGCGGTGCGCCGGCTCCGTCCCGCGCTCAGCCGCGAGGCTGCGCTCGACCGCATCGTGCAGCTCGTTCGACGCGACGCCCCGACCGACGGCGACCGCCCCAATCGCCTGCACGTCGCCGCGCTGCACGCGCTCGCACGCGACGTCGCCGACGAGCTGCTCGGCCGTGTGACCGACACCGGTGAGGTCGCCACGGCCTTCGTCGGCGAGTTCGGGCCCGTGATGGTCGTCCACACCGGCCCCGGTCTCGCGGGTCTCGCGTGGTGGTGGGAGTCGTCGCCCTAGCTCGACGCACCGACGGCCAGGCGCCGCCTCGCTATGGAGTTGTCAAGGATCGGTTGGGGAAGTGCTGGACCGGGTCGACGGCTTCCGCGTCTCCCCCGAGTTGCGGGATGCGGGTTCCGGTCGGGTCCGGGTGTTGTGTGGGTGCTGACCTGCGTTGCTGAACCCTCGTGGTGAAGGTGAGCTACGCATCCAGGAGGCCGTCACGCGGCTTCGGGGTGCGGGCCCGCGCGAGCGTCGGGGAGGGTGTCGAGGTGGGTGTGGGTGAGGCCGTCGGGGGCTTCGGGGTCGCCTTCGAG
>CAZCUD010000015.1:0-103805 GCA_964501785.1 uncultured Bifidobacteriaceae bacterium | reverse complement strand
CGCTGGTAGATCACCTTGCGCTGCTCGTTCATCACCTCGTCGTACTTGAGGACGTCCTTGCGGATCTCGAAGTTGCGATCCTCGACGGTGCGCTGCGCGCGCTCGATGGCCTTCGTGACCATCTTCGCCTCGAGCGGCATGTCGTCGGGGAAGGCACGGTCCATCACCCAGTTCATCGCGCCGGTCGCGAACAGGCGCATGAGGTCGTCCTCGAGCGACAGGTAGAAGCGACTCTCGCCGGGATCGCCCTGACGCCCGGAACGACCGCGCAGCTGGTTGTCGATGCGACGGCTCTCGTGGCGCTCGGTGCCGAGGACGTAGAGGCCGCCGAGCTCGCGCACCCGCGCACCCTCCTCGGCGCACGCCTCCTTGTGCTTCGCGACGAGCTCCTCGAAGCGCGCCTCGTCGTCCTCGGGTGACACGCCCTCGGCGAGCATCTCGTTGCGGGCGAGACCCTCCGGGTTGCCGCCGAGCAGGATGTCGACGCCCCGGCCCGCCATGTTGGTGGCGACGGTGACGGCGTAGGGCTGTCCGGCCTGGGTGACGATGTGCGCCTCCCGCTCGTGGGCCTTGGCGTTGAGCACCGAGTGCGGGATGCCCCGACGCTCGAGGAGCTGGGAGAGGCGCTCCGACTTCTCCACCGAGATCGTGCCGACGAGCACGGGCTGCCCGTTCTCGTACCGCTCCTGGATGTCGTCAGCCACCGCGTCGAACTTGGCCGCCTCCGTCTTGTAGATGAGGTCGGGCTCGTCGGCACGGACCATCGGCTTGTTGGTCGGGATGCTGACCACCTCGAGCCCGTACGTGTGGGCGAACTCACCGGCCTCCGACGCGGCCGTGCCCGTCATCCCCGAGAGCTTCTCGTACATGCGGAAGTAGTTCTGGAAGGTGACGGTCGCGAGGGTCTGGTTCTCCTCCTTGATGCGCACGCCCTCCTTCGCCTCGACCGCCTGGTGCAGGCCCTCGCTCCAGCGGCGCCCCTCGAGGATGCGTCCGGTGAACTCGTCGACGATCTTCACCTCGCCGTCGGCGACGACGTAGTCGACGTCGCGCTTGAACAGCTCCTTGGCGCGCAATGCGGCTTGGAGCTGATGGACGAAGTTCTGGTTGACGTGCTCGTAGAGGTTGGCGACCTCGAGCGACTGCTCGACGCGGCCGATGCCCTCTTCGGTCGGGACGACGGTCTTCTTCGCCTCGTCGACCTCGTAGTCGCGATCGCGCTGGAGCGACTTCGCGATCCGGGCGAACTGGTTGTAGAGCTGCTGCGCGTCGTCGGCGCGCCCGGAGATGATCAGCGGCGTGCGGGCCTCGTCGATCAGGATCGAGTCGACCTCGTCGACGATCGCGAAGTAGTGGCTCCGCTGGGTCTGCGCCTCGCGCGACGACGCCATGTTGTCGCGCAGGTAGTCGAAGCCGAACTCGTTGTTGGTGCCGTAGGTGATGTCGGCGGCGTACGCGGCCTTCTTCGCGGCCCAGTCGTCGATCTGCGGCAGCACGACGCCCACGTCGAGGCCGAGGAACCGATAGATCTGGCCCATCCACTCGGAGTCGCGCCGGGCGAGGTAGTCGTTGACCGTCACGAGGTGCACGCCCTCGGCGACGAGCGCGTTCAGGTACGCGGGCAGCGTCGCGACCAGCGTCTTGCCCTCACCGGTCTTCATCTCCGCGACCCAGCCGAAGTGCAGCGCCGCACCGCCCATCACCTGCACGTCGAAGTGGCGCTGGCCGAGCGTGCGGCGCCCCGCCTCGCGGACGGCGGCGAACGCCTCGGGCAGGAGGTCGTCGAGCACGTCGACCCGGGCCTGGTGGTCGGCGACCGGGTCGGCGCCGGCGCGGTCGATCCGGGCCCGGAGCTCGCCGGTGAGCGCGCGGAGCTCGTCGTCGGTGCGTCGCTCCATCTCGGGCTCGAACGCACCCACCTCGGGCACGATCGACTCGAGGAGCTTGAGCTTCCGGCCCTCGCCGGCGTGCAGCACCTTCTGGAAGAGTCCCATGGCGCCCCCAGACTACTGGCGGTCCTGTCGACGCCCGCGAGCGGGACGAGCCGGATCGCAGTGGCACGATGCGCCGGTGCAGACGGTGACCGCCGACGCGCGCGAAGGCCTCGTGACCCGCGCCCGTCGTCGGCTCGTCGACGCGCATCCGGCCGCCCTCGTGCTCGCCGGCGCGATCGCGATCTGGGTCGCCACGTTCGCGGTGCTCGTGGTGCGGCGCCAGGACCGGTTCTGGACGGTCGACTTCGACATGGGCATCTACGACCAGGCGGTGTGGCTCCTCGCGCACGGCCACGACTTCATCACCGTGCGCGGGCTCCCCGTCTTCGGCCACCACGGGACGTTCGCGTTCTACCTGCTGGCACCGGCCTCGTGGCTCGGCGCCGGTCCCGACTTCCTGAACGTGCTCCAGGTGAGCGTGCTCGCGCTCGGAGCCGTCCCGCTCTACCTGCTCGCGCGCGACCGCGGCCTCCACCCGTGGGGCGCGGCCGCGCTCGGTGGCGCGTACCTGCTCCATCCGGCGCTGCAGTTCCTGGGTTGGGAGCTGTTCCACCCGGAGTCGATGGCGGTGACGCCCCTCCTGTGCGCGTACCTCTGCGCGACCCGACGGTCGTGGGGATGGTTCGCGGGCTGGGCCGTGCTCGCGATCTCGTGGAAGGAGGACGTGGCGCTCGCCATGGTCCTCCTCGGGCTCGTCATCGCCTTCCGCCCGCGGCACACCGCAGCCGACCGACGCGCCGGGCTGATCACGGCAGGGCTGGCGCTCCTCTACTTCCTCGCCGTGTCGCAGCTGCTGCTCCCGACGGTCTCGGGGTACCCCGCCCACTACGAGAACCTGTACGCGGGCGTGGGCGGCTCACCCGGCGGTGTGCTCGAGACCGCGGTCGAGGACCCGGGGGCGATCACGAGCCGGGTCGGGTCGTCGGAGACGGTGGACTTCGCGTGGAAGCTCCTCGCGCCGTTCGGCCTCACCGCGTTCCTCGCCCCGGGCGCGCTCCTCATCGGTCTCCCCCAGTTCGGCGTCAACGCGATCGCCGACCCGTCGTGGACCCGGAGCATCAGCTACCACTACGCCGCCATGCCGCTCGCCGCGGTGGCGATCGCCGCGGTCGAGGGCGTGGGGTTCCTGGTGCGCCGGATCGGTGGGGCCGCGCGGTGGGCGATCCCGTCGTTCGTGCTCGCCTGCGCACTCGCGTCGACGATCGCGTGGGGGCCGTCGCCGATCGGCGCGGAGCACGATGCGGGCTGGTGGCCGCCGACGACCGACACCCGCCTCGACGCGAAGCGGGCCGCGGTCGAGCGTGTGCCCGACGACGCATCGGTGAGCGCGGTGTTCACCTTCGTGCCCCAGCTCAGCCGGCGCGAGCGCGTCTACACGTTCCCCAACCCGTGGCAGGCGAGCAACTGGGGCTACCGCGACCGCGACACCCACGATCCCCGCGACGTCGACTGGATCGTCGTGGACCGCGCCGCGCTCGGCGTGGCCGACCGGCTGCTGCTCGACCGGATCCTGGCGACCGAGGACTGGGAAGTCGTGAGCGACGAAGAGGACGTCCTCGTCGCACGCCGCGCCGGGCGCTGACGCGCCGTCAGAGCGCGCGGAGCCGATCGAGCTGGTGGCGCAGCTTCGAGGTGACGCGCTCGAGCGCGGCAGCGGGCTCCGCAGCCTCGGCGTGGGCGCGCAACGTGGCGCGTCGGAGGTCGAGTCGGGCGGAGCAGCGCGCGTGAGCGCTGATGCGCGGATTGCGCGCGCCCGCGAAGTCGACCTCCATGCGCTCCGCGTCGTGCGCCATCCGCCCGAGCACGTCGCCCTTGCGCTGGGCGACCGCTCGCAGACGGTCGTCGATGTCGAGGTCGTGGAACCGGACGATCACCTGCACTGCCGGCACCTCCTCGGTGCGCCTGGACACGCGGAGTGTAGGACCGGCGAGGCCGCGCGTCACCCGTGGCGCCGGGGCGTGCGCGCCGCCACCAGCGCGTCGACGTGTCCCACGCCGGCGAGGCGCAGCGCGCGCGCGGCCGCCGCGATGGTGGCGCCCGTGGTCACCACGTCGTCGACGACCAGCACCGACTCCGACCCGCACGGACGGGCCACCAACGTGGGGCCGAGTCGGCGGTCGGCGACGCCGAGCCCGGTCTGCGGTGGCCCGGCACCGCGCCGGAGGAGCCGGCGGACGGGACGGTGGAGGCGGACGGCGACCGCCCGGGCGAGCAGCTCGGCGTGGTCGAAGCCCCGCTCCCGGCGGCGGGCGGGCGTGGTGGGGATCCAGGTGACGACCTCCGGCAACGGTGGCGCGGCGAGCGGGACCATCGCGTCGGCCATCCATCCGACCGCGGCGTGGAGGCGGCGGTACTTCACCCGGGCGACGAGCTCGCGAGCGACGCCTTCGTAGGCGAACGCCACCCCGAGGCGGTCGATCCCCGACGGTGGCGCCACGCGGGGCGCGGGCGGGATCCGGCGACGGCAGTCGGCACACACCGGATCGCCGGCGCGCCCACAGCCCGGGCACCGCAGCGGCAGCAACGAGGCGAGCACGTGCCCGACGGTACGCACCCCCTGTGACGCGCTCCCCTCCCCCGCCGTGCCGTGCCGCTCCGGGGGTGGCTCAGGTGGTGGAGCGGGCGAGGGCGCGGAGGGTCGTCTCGTACGGAGGGCGGGCGATGCCGTGCTCGGTGACGATGGCGGTCACGAGCTCGGCGGGCGTCACGTCGAAGGCAGGGTTGCGTGCGTGCGTCCCTCGCGGTGCGGTGCGGGTGCCGGCGGCGTGCGTCACCTCGCGCTCGTCGCGCTCCTCGATCTCGATCGCGGCACCGTCGGGCGTCGCGAGATCGACCGTCGCACTCGGCGCCGCGACCACGAACGGCACCTCGTGATGGCGGGCGAGCACGGCGAGCCCGTACGTGCCGACCTTGTTGGCGACGTCACCGTTGGCCGCCACCCGATCGGCACCGACGACCACGACGTCGACCTCGCCGGCGGCCATCACCGACGCCGCGGCGACGTCTGCGAGCAGGGTGTGCTCGATGCCCAGGCGGTCGAGCTCCCAGGCGGTGAGCCGCGCGCCCTGGAGGACGGGCCTCGTCTCGTCGACCCAGACCGTGGGCGCCTTGCCTGCCTCCGCCGCCGCCCGCACGACCCCCAGCGCGGTTCCGTAGCCGACGCAGGCCAGCGCGCCCGCGTTGCAGTGGGTGAGGACGCGTGCGCCCGGCCCGAGCAGGGTCGCGCCGTGCGCGCCGAGCGACCGGTTGGCGGCGACGTCCTCCTCGGCGATGGCGTGCGCCTCGGCGAGCGCGGCGGTCGGCCCCTCGCCCGACGGAGCCGCGTCGTATGCGGCCAGGACGCGGTCGACTCCCCACGCGAGGTTCGCCGCGGTCGGACGTGCGTCCCGCAACCTCGCCGCCGCGCGGTGGATCGCAGCAGGTGATCGCACGGTCGCCGCAGCCAGCGCGACCCCGTAGCCGCCCGTCGCCCCGATCGCCGGCGCTCCCCGCACCACCAGGTCACGGATCGCCCGCACCACCTCACCGACCGTCGAGCACTCCACGTACGTGAGCCGCCCAGGCAGCGCGCGCTGATCGATCAACCGCACCCGCCCACCCCGCCACGCAACCGTCGGAGGGATCGGATCCGACGTCATCCCCGCAACGCTGTCACAGCACTCGGCCGGTTCGCCGAAGGCCGGCTCCGCCGGCCTTCAACAGCCGCGCGAGGCACCGAGCTGCGCCGGAGGGGGCCGACGGGGGAGGCCTGCCTCCCCCGTCCGACTAGTAGCGGTAATGATCGGGCTTGTAGGGGCCTTCGACCGGCACACCGATGTACGCGGCCTGCTCCTCGCTGAGGGTCGTGAGCCGCACCCCCAGCTTGTCGAGGTGCAGGCGAGCAACCTCCTCGTCGAGGTGCTTGGGCAGCGTGTACACCTTCCGCTCGTAGAAGTCGGTGTGGGTGAACAGCTCGATCTGCGCGAGCACCTGGTTCGTGAAGCTGTTCGACATCACGAAGCTCGGGTGACCCGTCGCGCAGCCCAGGTTCAGCAACCGGCCTTCGGCGAGCACGATGATCGAGTGCGAGTCGCGGTCGCCGTCGGGCGGGAAGACCCACTCGTCGACCTGAGGCTTGATGCCGTCGCGCTTGACGCCCGGGACGTCCGCGAGGCCGGCCATGTCGATCTCGTTGTCGAAGTGCCCGATGTTGCCGACGATCGCGTTGTGCTTCATCCGCCGCATGTGATCGGCAGTGATGATGTTGTAGTTGCCGGTCGCCGTCACGAACAGGTCGGCCGTCTCGACGACGTCTTCGAGGGTGACGACCTCGTAGCCCTCCATCGCAGCCTGGAGCGCGCAGATCGGATCGATCTCGGTGACGACGACGCGCGCGCCCTGACCACGCAGCGACTGCGCACAGCCCTTGCCCACGTCGCCGTAGCCGCAGACGACCGCGACCTTGCCGGCCAGCATCACGTCGGTGGCCCGACAGATCCCGTCGACGAGCGAGTGCCGGCAGCCGTACAGGTTGTCGAACTTGCTCTTGGTGACCGAGTCGTTGACGTTGATCGCGGGGAACAGCAGCGACCCCGCTTCCTGCATCTGGTACAGGCGATGCACGCCGGTGGTGGTCTCCTCGGTGACGCCGAGGATCCCGCCCGCGATCCCGTGCCACAGCTGCGGGTCCTCCTCGAACAGGCGCGCGAGGAGCTTCAGCACGACGCGCCACTCTCCCGAGTCGGCGTCGGTGGCCTCGGGCACGGCACCGGCGCGCTCGTACTCGAGCCCCTTGTGCACGACGAGGGTCGCGTCACCGCCGTCGTCGAGGATCATGTTGGGCCCGCCGGTGTCGGTGCCCGGCCAGCGCAACGCCTGCTCGGTGCACCACCAGTACTCCTCGAGCGTCTCGCCCTTCCATGCGAACACGGGGACGCCTGCGACAGCGATCGCGGCCGCCGCGTGGTCCTGGGTCGAGAAGATGTTGCACGAGGCCCAGCGCACGTCGGCGCCGAGGGCGGTCAGCGTCTCGATGAGCACCGCGGTCTGCACGGTCATGTGCAGCGACCCGGTGATGCGGGCGCCCTTCAACGGCTGCGTCTCGCCGTGGCGCTCCCGCATCGCCATCAGGCCGGGCATCTCGTGCTCGGCGAGCTCGATCTCCTTGCGGCCGAAGTCGGCCAGCGAGAGGTCCGCGACCTTGAAGTCGGGGGTGCCGTCGGGGCGGACAGGGGTGGTCGTCGTCGTGTCGGTCATGGGGGACTCCTGGACTCGGCGGGCGCGCGGCGTGTCGTCTCGCGCCCGTGCTCTCGACAGGAGTCGGCCCGGATCACCGGGTGACAGCCAACGGCCCGACCTGGGCCCAGGCTACCGCTCGTGGGGTCCGAGCGCCGCCTTGAGCTGCGCGATCGCGTCGATCGGCCCGGGATCGACGTCGTTGTCGAGCGCGAGGTAGCAGCTCGTCCACGTGGCCAGGTACATCAGGTCGAGGAGCTGCGCGAGCCGCCCGTCCCCCTCGGCCTCCACGTCGAGCACCTGCACGAACACCTCTTCGAGCTGCTCGCGGGCGAGCTGCATCTGGCGCGTCAGCCGATCGTGCTCGAACCCGTGGTGCAGCTCCACGAGCGTCAGCACCTGACGGGTGACGTCACCGTGCTGCCCCCAGCCGCAGATCTCGTTGTGGTTGACCTCCGGAGCGGCACCCCAGAACGCGGGCGCCTTGGCGTTCTCGTTGACGTCGTTCTTGAACCGCTGCGCGGCGACGCGTCCGATCGCTCCGCCACCGTGCACGAGGGGGATCGTGCGTCCGATCCGGCGAGCGAGCTCGCGCGCGGGGTTCTTGACACCCTCGACCGCCGGGACGCACTGGTCGCGTCGACGCGCGAGCTGCTCCTGGGCGTTGACGAGCAGCGCGTGCGCCTCGGGGAGCATCTCGAGTCGGAAGAGCGTCACGAACAGCGGTGCGACGAGCGCACCGAGCGCGGCCCGGGGCATCAGCCCGCTCGGGCACGAGAGCGTCGTCGCTCGATGGGCGCGAGCGAGGTCGTCGAGCGCACCGCCGCACGACACCGTCACCACCGGTGCCCCGGCCTCGAGCGCGCACTGGGTCATCGCGACCGTCTCCTCGGTGTTGCCCGAGTACGAGAGCGCGAACGTGAGGGTGCGCGGCCCGACGAACGCCGGCGTGCGGTACTGCTTGAGGACGACGACCGGCACGGGGAGGGACGTGGCGACCGCGGCGAGCACGTCGCCGGCGATCCCCGAGCCTCCCATCCCCAGCACGGCGACCGCGTCGATCGCGTCGGCGCCCGGGAGCCGGTCGAGGTCTGCCGCCGCGGCCTGCTCGTGGGCCGCGACGAGCTGCTCGGGCAGCCCCGCCACCGCGTCGAGGAAGCCCAGCGTGTCGGGCATGCCGTGACTTACGCCTCGAAGGTCGGCCGGATGCCCTCGGTCTCGGCCTTGGCGACGAGTCGATCGTGCTCGGCGTCGTCGACCGTCTCGGCCTCGTCGAGGAGCATGATCGGGATGTCGTCGCGGACGGCGTAGCGCCGCTTCAGGCGCGGGTTGTAGAGGGACGACTCGTCCTCGAAGTAGAGGAGCGGTCCCTTGTCCTCGGGGCAGGCGAGGATCTCGAGCAGCTGGGGGTCGAGTGCCATGGCTGCAGTCTGCCTCGTCAGGCGTCCCGGCCGCCCACCTGCCCGTCGGTGATGAGCGCGAGCACCTCGGCGGTGTGCTGCTCGCACGCGGCGGGGTCGGCGGCCTCGAGGTTGAGGCGCAGGAGCGGTTCGGTGTTGCTCGCCCGGAGGTTGAACCACCAGTCGCCCAGGTCGACCGTCAGACCGTCGAGCCGGTCCTGTGCGTCGCCCGAGTACCTCTCCGCGACCGCGTCGATCACCGCCGCGGGATCGTCGACCCGCGTGTTGATCTCACCGGACGCGGCGTAGCGCTCGAACGGCGTGCGCAGCTCCGAGAGCGGCATGCCCGCGCGCGAGAGCGCCTCGAGGACGACCAGCGCGGCGATGAGGCCCGAGTCGGCGCGGTAGTTGGCACGGAAGTAGTAGTGACCGGAGTGCTCCCCGCCGAAGATCGCCCCGGTCGCGGCCATCACCTGCTTGATGAACGAGTGCCCGACGCGGGTGCGCACCGGGGTGCCACCGAGCTCGCGCACGATCTCGGGCACCACCTTCGAGCAGATGAGGTTGTGCACGATCGTCCGGTCGGCCTCCGGCGCGTCGGGCGCAACCCGCTCGAGGATCGACCGGGCGACGATCGCGGTCGTGAGCGAGCCGCTGAGCGGCGCCGCGCGATCGTCCACGAGGAACACGCGATCCGCGTCGCCGTCGAAGGCGAGGCCGACGTCGGCCTGCTCGGCGGTGACCGCCCGCTGCAGGTCGACGAGGTTGGCCGGGTCGATCGGGTCGGCCGGGTGGTTGGGGAAGGTGCCGTCGAGCTCGGCGAAGAGCAGCGACAACGTCACCGGGAGCCCGTCGAACACGGGCGGCGCCACGAGCCCGCCGATCCCGTTGGCCGTGTCGGCGACGATCCGCAGCGGTGCCAGCGCGTCGACGTCGACGAACGAGCGGACGTGGGCGACGTACTCGGGAAGGAGGTCGCGAGCCTCGACCGAGCCGGGCGAGCCGGCGACGTCGTAGCGTCCCGCCGCGACCGCCGCCTTCAGGTCGAGCAGCCCGGTCTGCTCGCCGATCGGCGTCGCACCCGCACCACACAGCTTGATCCCGTTGTACTGCGCCGGGTTGTGGCTCGCCGTGAACACCGCGGCGGGCGCGTCGAGGTGCCCGGCCGCGAAGTAGACGAGGTCGGTGGACGCGAGCCCGACGTCGAGCACGTCGGCACCCGCCGCGGTGGCGCCCTCCACGAACGCCGCGACGAGCGACTCACCCGACGGACGGACGTCGCGACCCACGATGACGCGCGACGCGCCGGTGTGCGCCACGAACGCGTTGCCGACGCCGCGCGCGACCGACTCGTCGATCTGGTCGGGATAGATGCCACGGACGTCGTAGGCCTTGAAGATGCTGTCGAGCGTCGACGGGTCGACGCTCGCGGACGAGGTCATCACTGCTCCGGTTCTTCCACCGATGGCGTCCCGTCAATCGTCGCACCTGCGGCCGCGCGGCGACGCCTCCGCTGGTGGACCGGCCACCAGGCGAGCAGCCCGACCCCGACGATCCCGGCCAGCGTGAGCGCGCGCCCGACCCACTCGGCGCCGGTGGAGCCGAACGTGAGCGTGACCTCCTTCGAGGTGGGCACCACGACCATGTGGTTGGGCGTCGCCCGGTAGGGCCCCTCGGCCCCTTCGACGCGCCAGTTCGGGTACCACGACGTCTTCACGAGGACGGGCACGCCGGTGCGCGAGACCCGGAACGAGACCGAGTCGTCGCCCGAGCGGACATCGCTCACCTCGACCTCGGGGAGACGCTCCTTCGGGAGGTCACGGGCGTCCGCGGTGCCGGCGCGCTGCCACGACGCCGGGCCCTCGGCGACCAGCGGCCGATCGAGGGCCGTCGGATCGTCGAACCACGGCACACCGATGCAGTCCTGCCACTCGTGCAGGTGGAGGCTCTTCGCGTCGAGCCCGGTCTCGACGAGTCGCTCGCGACACGCCTCCTGATCGGCGGCGTCGAAGCCGTCGACGACGACCGGCCGGTACCGCAGCGGCTCCACGAGCCGGGTGTCGCGCACCTCGTAGATCGACCAGCCGAGAGGTGCGGCGCCGTCGAAGTCGTCGGACGTGGCGACCAGGCTCAGCCGTGAGTCCTCCTCGGCGAGGCGCTTGGACTCCTCGGAGTGCACCGCGAGGTAGCGGACGCCGAGCACCTGGAGCCAGCGCACGCCGAGGTCGAAGTCGGTCTGCGTGCGGTACCTGATCCCCCGCACCGCGCCGGAGGCGTTGCCCGGCGCGTCGAGCGCCGCCGACGCCATGAAGTGGTACGGCGTCGATGCCGACGCCTCGTAGTAGACGCCCTCGTTGGACGCGATCTTGCCGTCGGTCCAGTACGGGAGGAGCATCAGCGCGAGCGGCGAGCCGTAGACGTTGAGCTGCGAGTTGCCCTCCCACAGCGCTCGGCCGGCCGGGAGGTCGTCGAACGCGGAGACCAGCGTGGAGTACTCGTCCCACTGCTTCGCCGGCGTCGAGCCGGTGCCCTCGGTGTCCTCGTAGCCGCGGTAGTTCCAGCGGGTCCAGTACGGGAGGAAGTCCTTGCCCTCGTCGATCGAGACGAGGGTGCCGACCGCGAGCAGCGCGGTGAGGGTTGCGGTGACGACCGCGACCGTGAGGCGCGGCCGGGCGCGCGTCGCTGTCGCGAAGCCCGAGCCGGGCGGGTCGGGTGGCGGCGGCTCGACCGCCGCCGCTTCGACCGCGACCGGGTCGACCGCGACCGGATCGTGGCCGCGCGGCTCGCGTGCGAGCCACCAGCGCGTCGCCCACCCCGCACCTCGCACGAGCTCGGCACCGCCGAGCCCCATCAGGAGGAACACGCCGAGGTACCAGAAGGGCAGGAAGCGGAGGTTCCAGGCGCTCGTCGTCTGGAGGTCTTCCCAGAGCACGAAGAGCAGCGCGGACAGCACCGTGATGCCGACGACCACGAACGTCGAGACGCGCTTGCCGAGCAGGCCACCGATGAGCGCCGCGCCGATCAGCACGGTCGCACCCCACTCCCACGGCCACAGCGACTCGAAGCCGAAGATGTAGGAGGGGAAGAGGTAGTCGGTGTACTCGGTGATCGGCGTGTACCGCATGTCGGTCGTGTAGGCGAGCGTCGCCAGCAGCGGGATCGTCCACACCGCGGTGAGGAGCGCCCCGGTGAGACCGATGCCGGCCGCGCGCAGGAACGACTTCAGCGGGCGCGACGCGAGCCACACGACGATCGCGCCCAACACGACGAAGATGCCGACGACCAGGTGGCTCATCACCGTCGCGGCGATCAGCAGCGCGGGGAGCCACATCCGGCGCCCCTCCCGGAGCGCGAAGGCGAGCGTGCCGAGCGAGGCCAACGCGAACGCGAGCGCGAGCGTGTACGAGTACTCGCCCGCGAGGTTGCTCGCGAGGCTGCCTCCGGCGATGTGCTGGTTGAACGCGATGTTCTCCGCGGCGGCACCCGTGCCGGGATCACCGGTGAAGAACAGGAAGGCCGTCGCGCCGAGCGCGAAGAACGCGGGTGTCGGGCTCGGAGCCCTGATGCCACGCGCGAACACGTAGGCGCCGACCGGCAGCAGCAAGGGGCCGGCGGCCGTGCCGAGCTTGAACGCGACGTTGTACGGCAGGACGACGTCGAGCGCGACGATCAGCAGCGCCGGGATCGGGAAGTAGAACTGCCCGGCAGGGAAGCCGCCGTAGAAGTCGGGCGACCATCCCGAGAGCCGCCACGGGAGCAGGTGGTCGCGCAGGTACGCCGGCCACCAGACGTGGGCGGCCGTGTCACCGCCCGACGCCGTCGTGTCACGGAACAGCAGCGTCGGCTCGAGCTGGACGAACACGAACGCGACGCACGCCGCGAGCACGAACAGCCCGACCCACCGGTCGGCGCGCTCGAGCTCGGCGACCCACCAGCGCGTCCGGGCGGGAGCGTCGACGGCGGGCGCGGCGGGCCCGGCCCAGGGCGCGCGTGGCGACTCGGTGACGACGCTCATCCCGACAGCCTGCCAGGGCGCTCCCGCGCCCCGGGTTCACGGAAGCGGGATCACCGAGCGCGCATCCGGCCGCTAGCCGGCCTGGACCAGCTCCAGCACCCGCGTGAGCGGCACGACGCCCTCCTCGGGCGCCTCCCAGGTCTGCGCCTCGCAGCGACCGCACCGACGGAACGTCAGGTCGGCGCCCGAGACGCGCATGTGGATCTCGATGATCGAGCCCTGGACACAGGACGGACAGCTCATCCCCAGCCTCCCCAGATTCCCAGCGGTTCCCAAGTTCCCAGCGTTCCCCGGCGCCGTCGACCGACGGCGCTCCTCCCACGACCTGCATCGGCCCCGGGCGCCCGGAACTTGAGCGCTCGGCCGAGGGACCCGGATCGAGGGGATCGGACCGATCAGGTGACGATCAGCAGGGACGCCACGAGGTTGAACCCGGCGTGGAGGTAGATCGACTGGCGCAGGTCGCCCGAGACCACCGCCCGCCAGCCGCTGACGAGGCCGAGGAGCAGGAAGGCCGGGAGGTAGTAGTAGGTGTCGGGGTCGACGAGGTGGATGACGGCGAAGACCAGCGCCGAGACGAACACCGCCATCGCCGGGCTCCAGTGCCGCTGGAGCGAGCGCAGGAGCGCTCCCCGGAACAACAGCTCCTCGGCGATCGGGGCGAGGAGCACGACGCCGGGGAAGAGGAGCGCCTTGACCCCGGTCGATGCGGCCTCGAACTTGTTGACGACGTCCTGGGCGGAGTCGTCGAGCCCGGCGAGGTCGGTGAGCGGCAGCACCAGGAGGTTGCCCACGATGGCGACGCCCACGCCGACCGCGACCCACCAGAGGGAGCGGAGGTCGAGGCGGAGCCCGAAGTCGGCCCCCAGGCTGCCCCGGCCCTTCATCCGCGCGATGACGTGGAGCGCGACGACGATCCCGACGTTCTGGGCGTACAGCGACGCCGCGATCCCCGCGGGCGGGATCTCGTTGTCGGCGTCGACGAACGGTGCGCCGACGATCAGCCCCGCCACGACCCCCACGACCCACGCGATGAGCACGTCGGGGACGCCCCAGCGCACCGGCGCCTCGGTCCGCCCGCCCGACGGGCCCGCCGGCGCGGGCGGTGGCGGAGGCGCGCCCGGATCCATCCCGCGAACGTACCTGCGGTCGATCCGACGCTACGGAGCCGGAATCAGCGCCCTACGATGGGCGTTGAGGGAGGGGCCAGCCGGTCTCCCCGAACCACCTGGAGCACGCATTGAGTCGCCCCCCGTCCGAGATGCCGCCGGGCCGTCCCGCGGGCGGACCCGAGCGCCGTCCCGGCGAGCGCCCGCCCAACTCCGGGCCGCCGTCGTGGTCGCGCATGCTGCCGTGGCTCTTGATCCTGGCGCTCGTCGGGGTGTTCGCGCTCACCAACGTGTTCTCGATCGACGACGGGTCGACCAAGGAGCTCACCTACTCGCAGTTCCGCAACCAGGTGCAGGACGGCAACGTCGAGAAGGTCGAGTACGACCCGTCGAGCGGCGAGCTGACCGGTGAGTTCAAGTCCAAGGTCGGCGGCACGACCGACTTCGCCTCGGAGGGCCCGACCGACGACCTGCCCGAGAAGGACCTGACCCTGCTCGAGGAGCAGGACGTCGACCTCGAGTACCAGCGTCAGGGCTCGAACTTCTTCCTCGACCTCATCCCGCTGCTCCTGCCGGCGCTGCTGATCATCGGGTTCTTCGTCTGGATGAGCCGCCGGGCCCAGGGGCAGATGGGCGCGGTCATGAACATCGGCCGCAGCCGGGCGAAGGTCTACAACACCGAGAAGCCCAAGACGACGTTCGACGACGTCGCGGGCTACGGCCCGGTGAAGACCGAGATCGCCGAGGTCGTCGACTTCCTGAAGTACCCGCAGAAGTTCAAGCAGATCGGCGCCCGCATCCCCAAGGGCGTGCTGCTCGTCGGCCCGCCGGGCACGGGCAAGACGCTGATCGCACGCGCCGTCGCCGGTGAGGCCGGCGTGCCGTTCGTGTCGGTGACGGGCTCCGACTTCATGGAGATGTTCGTCGGGGTCGGCGCGGCGCGCGTCCGAGACCTGTTCCAGACGGCGCGCAAGCAGGCGCCCGCGATCATCTTCGTCGACGAGATCGACTCGATCGGTCGCAAGCGGGGTGCGGGCCTCGGCGGCGGCCACGACGAGCGCGAGCAGACCCTCAACCAGATGCTCGCCGAGATGGACGGCTTCGAGGCCACCGAGGGCATCGTGATGATGGCCGCGACCAACCGTCCCGACGTTCTCGACCCGGCCCTGCTGCGTCCGGGCCGGTTCGACCGGCAGATCATGGTCCCGCTCCCCACGCTGGAGGAGCGGGTCAAGATCCTGCAGGTCCACATGCGCGACAAGAAGATGGGGTCCGACGTCAACGTCGAGGTCATCGCGCGCGGCACGCCCGGCATGGCCGGGGCCGACCTCTCCAACCTGGTCAACGAGGCCGCGCTGCACGCCGTGCGGCGAGGCTCCATGGTCGTCGAGCGCGAAGACTTCGAAGCCGCGCGCGACCGCGTGCTGATGGGCCTCAAGCGCGACTCGATGGCGATCAGCGAAGAGGAGAAGGAGGTCATCGCGTACCACGAGGGTGGCCACGCGGTGCTCGCCTACGTCCTCGACCACGCCGACCCCGTGCACAAGGTGACGATCCTGCCGAGCGGCATGGCGCTCGGCGTCACCCAGCAGCTGCCCGAGGACGAGCAGCACATCTACAAGCGCGAGTACATCGCCGACTCGATCGTCGTCGCGCTGGGCGGCCGCACCGCCGAGGACCTCGTCTTCGGCCACCTCTCGACCGGCGCGCAGAACGACCTCGTGCGCATCACCGAGATGGCGCGCAAGATGGTCCGGGAGTGGGGCATGTCGGAGCGCATCGGCCCGATGGCCTGGGGCAGCAGCGGGCCGGTCTTCCTCGGCGAGGACCTCGTCCACACCCGCGACTACTCCGACGAGACGGCCCGGGTGATCGACGAGGAGGTCGAGCACATCCTCCGCCAGGAGGAGGCGCGAGCCCGACGCATCCTGCGCCTGCACCGGCGAGGCCTCGACGCGGTCGCGCAGGCCCTCCTCGAGCGCGAGACGCTCAGCGGTGAGGACGTCGGGCAGATCGTCGACTCGGCGATGGGCCGCAAGGTCGGCGGCTACCGCAAGGTCAAGCGGGCCGACGGCACCGTCGTCGAGATGCGCCCCGCCGACAACGGCGGCACCGAACGCCGCACCATCAGCCGCAAGCGCACCACCCGCACGCGCGCTTCTCGCTAGCTCACGCCCCCGCGCTCCCGAGCGCACCGGGCCCCGAGTCGGGCGCCGAGTCGGGATCGCGCACCGCAGCCAGCGCGGCCCACAGGTCGGTCGCCGTCGTGGCGCCCACGAACGCGCGCTGCACGACGCCGTCCGCGTCCGCCACCAGGACCATCGGGATCGCCTCGATCTCGTAGCGGTCGTGCAACGCCCGCTCGGTCTCGAACGACAGCTCGCTGGTCGCCACCTCGCCGGACTCCAGGGCCGCGACCTTCGGTCCGAGCCCCTGACACGACGCGCACGTCGACGACGAGAAGTACGCGACCAGCCACGGCGCGTCGGGACGGGGGAAGTCGCCACGGCGCAGCTGACGAGGGATCGGGTACGCGTCGCGGGGCGGCGGCGCGGGCAGCGCTTTCGCGCGCAGGCGCCACGCGACGAGCGCGGCGGCGAGCGCCACGACGGCGGCGATGCCCACGATCACCAACATCGACTCACCGCTCGCTCAGGGGCGTGAACGGCACCCCGGGCGCGATCGACGCGCCCGGCCCCAGGACCTCGCGGCCGACGACGATCGGCCCGTCGGCGCGAACGACGATCACCTGATCAGGGCCGATGTCGCGCTCGCCGAGCGAGAAGCTCGCTCGCTCGCCCGGCGGCAGCGCCTCGGCGGGCGCGCTCGCCGGGCTCTGCGGATCACCACGCGTGTAGGCGTAGAGCTGGACCGTGAGCGCCCGACCGCTGACGTTGAGGGCGCTGATGACGGCTTCGCCGTCGGCGTCGAGCCGACCCACGGCGAACGCCCACACCACCGACCCGAACGCCGATCCCTGGGTCGTGGCGACGCCGGTCACCGGTGACGGGGCCGCCCACGCGCCGAACGCGCCGGCGACGACCGGCGTGCCGTTGACGGACGTGACCTCGACTGCGTAGGCCTCTCCGGTGTTCGCCCGCGCGCCCACGTCGATCCGCTGGATCGCGTTCCCGGTCAGGCGCACGGTCTCGGGCGGCAGCGCCGTGACGCCGTCGAGCAGCACCCGCACCTCGACCTGGGCCGCGTCCTCGGTGAAGTTCGCGACCGAGACCGACTCGGCCGTCCCTTCGCTCGTGTCGAGGATCGGGAAGCGCCAACGGGTCGCGCCACCAGTCGCGCCGAGCGCGAGCGTGACCCCGGTGCGGGTGTCGGTGCCGTCGAAGAACCCGCTGCGCTCCGCGACGATCCGCCCGGAACGGGCCTGCACCGACACGCCGAGCTGACCCTGGCGGCGCGCGACGTCGTGGATCGGTAGCGACACGCGCGATCGGCGCGGCACGACGATCGCCTGACCTCCCTCGGGCGACTGGAGCCCGCCGTCGTCGACGAACGTGACGTCGACGATGGCGTCGTCGCCGAAGGGGTTGAAGAGCGCGAGCCAGTCCTGGGCGCCGCGCTCGGTGGAGCCCTCGGCGAAGTACCAGTGGGTCGAAGCGGTGCGCGCGCACGGACCGACGGCGACGTCGTCGCGGAACCCCTGGATCTCGTGCTCGACCACGGCGCGACCGCCGAACGCCTCCACCACGACGCCCGGCTCGAGCGCCTCGGCGATCCCCGCCACCTCGACCCGGCGCTGCTCGTACGCGACCAGCTCGTAGGACTCGGTCAGCGGAGGCGCGTCTCCGCCCGGCATCACGGTCACGGCGACGTCGATCGGTCGGGCCTCGAGGTTGCCGATGATGACGGTCTCGCGGGCCCGACCCGCAGCGGCCGACGTCCCCTCCGCGCAGTACCAGACCGACGAGACCGCGTCTTCCGAGGGAACGGTCGGACCGTCGACCGGCTGGCGCGCGGCCGCTGCGGCCGAGCGGGACTCCGGGTCGCGCCCCGCGAGCACGATCGCGCCCGCCCCGACGACGGCGAGGACGACGACGGCCGCGATGCGGCGCACCCGATCGCTCACTGTTCGTCCCAGAAGCCGTCGAGGTCGTCGAGGCCGGCCAGGTCGCCTTGCGCCGAGAAGTCGGACGGCCGCGGCGCCCGCTCCAGCCGTTCCTGGCGCAGCGCGGCGATGCGCGCGGAGCGATCACGGCTCCGCCCCCGGCTCCACCAGACGAGCGCGGCGACCCAGACGAGCAGCTCGATGCCGAGCAGCAGGTAGCGCTGGGCCTGCCCGTCGTGCGCGATCGACACCGACCCCGCGGCAGGGTGGTCCCATCCGTTGACCCAACCGAACGCGGCTCCGTGGTCGAGCGTGCCCTCACCCGCCGTCGCGCTCCACCCGTCGTCGAACGCCTCGGCGAGCAGCACCGTGCCCTCGGGGGCAGCTGCGCCCTCGAGCGGCTCGGCACCGACCAGATCGGTGCCGACCGCGCTCGGCAGCGGGGCGACGTCGCCGGTCGGCACGTCGGCGTCGGTCGTCGCGCGTGCGGGTGCCCACGACTCGTTCTGGTACAGCACCAGCCCCGACTCGCTGCGGAGCCGCGCGAGGTCGAGCTGGTCGGCGAGGGCCGCGGTGACGGACGGCACCCGGGTGCCCGGCGCACCGTCGGGTCCGTTGCGCAGGGGCACGGCCACGTAGCGCACCCCGGCAGGCGCCAGGAGGCGGCCGAGGCGGTTGGTGTCACCGCCGCGGGCCACCTCGATCGCCCGCGTCACCACGTCGTCGGCGTCGTGCACCGGTGCCCGCCACAGCTCGCGCGCGTCGCCGGGACCGTTCCGCGTCATCGACCAGGCGATCTCGTCGTCGACCTCCACCGGGTCGAGCGGCAGCACGTCCGGGTCGCCGATCCAGAGGATGCGGAACTGCCCTTCGAACGTCGCGTCCGCAGTGAAGGACAGCTCCTCGGCCCAGTCGCCATCCGGCGCGCCCCAGCGGCCACCGAACGCGTCGGCCAGGAAGCCGAAGCCGCCGAGGACGACACCGCCGATGCACACCACGACGAGCCCGCGCCGCCAGTCGAGCCGGGTCGACGGTCGGGACCGGGCCGACCGGTCGGGCTCCTCGGCTCCCGGTCGCCCCGCCGACCCGACCGCGAGCCCGACCGCGACCGCGACGCCGAGCGCGGCGACGGCCAGGCCGGCCTCTGGCGCGGCCACCGCCGCCGATGGCGCGAGCTCGGCGGGCAGCCAGACGATCGCGAAGCCCGCGACGACGAGCGCCCAGGCCCGGACCGCCCACTCGAGCCGGCGACCCCGAGTCAGCGCCAGCGCCAGCAACGCGGCCGCGAGCAGCCCGAGGGGCGCGATCCCCGCACCCGCGGGACCGGACTCGAAGCGCACGACCTCGGCGAGGTCGAGGCCGGAGTGGTAGCCGATCCCCAGTGCCGCGAGATCACCTCGCGACGCGACGAGCGTCACCGTCCACGGTGCGAGCAGCACGGCCGCTCCGGCGACACCGACGAGCGACGCGCCCAGCGCCCGGGCCGCCGCGGCGGCGCCGCCCGCGAGCAGCGACGCGACGAGCCACACCAACGCCACCACGACGACCGCGGCGGCTGCCGGCGGGTACCACGCCGTCGCCAGGGCGGTCGCCAGCGCCAGACCGAGCAGCGGGCGCCGTGACGAGCCCTGCTGTCCGGCGAAGCCACCGGCGCGCACCAGCAGGAGGACGAGGAACGGCAGCAGCGCGAAGAGCAGCAGCGGCCCGAGCCGTCCGCCGGCGACGGCGTTGCGCGACACCGGCACGAGGACGTAGGCGATCGCGGCGGTCGCGGCCGCGCCCGGCGAGCACGCCAGCGCCCGTGCGAGCCGAAAGACGCCGACGGCGCCAACCACGAAGCTGCCGACCACGGTGAGCGTCTCGGCGAGACCGACGGACCCGAGCAGCACCGTGCCGAACGCGGCCATGAGGCCCAAGGCGGGCGGACCGGCGTCCGTGGATCCCATCCCGGTGTGACGCCAGGCCGAGGTGAGCTCGGCCACGAGCGCCTTCACCCCGGGCCAGTCCACCATCGTGCCTACCGACGGGACGCCTTGCGTGAAGAGGTCGCGCGACCCGAAGACCAGCACCACGAGCACGGCGAGCGCGGCGTAGGCGGCGGGCGTGCGGAACGCCTCGCTCACCGACTCGACCATGAAGCGACCCCGCTCCCCCAGGGACGCGAGCCGATCGTCGGCATGATGGTGGCTGAGGAACGCCCCGAAGCGCGACGCGGCGCCGACCTGGAGCTCGTGCAGCTCCGAGTCGTGGATCGCCCGGGCGTGCTGGGCCGGTCGGCGCGCCGCGCGCACCCGTCCGAGGTGCAGCAGGTTCCACCACCACGCGCTGAAGCCCGCCCAGGCCGCACGACGACGACGCGTCGGGAAGAACACGATCGCCTCGACGAACGAGAGGATCACGCCGAACGGGACCACCCAGAGGAGCGTGCGAAACGAGTAGCAGGTGAGGACGACGCGCACGCGTCGACGGGCCACGGACCTGACATCCGGCGCGTCCTCGGGCGCGCGTTCGGCAGCCGCCTCGTGATGACGAGCCCGCGCGTCCGGCGCCACCATGACGCGCGCGCCCGCCAGTCGGGCGCGCCAGCAGAGGTCGAGGTCCTCCGACCCGGGGAATGCATCGGGATCGAACCCCTCGAGCTCGTGGAACAGGTCGGCGCGCACGAGCATCACCGCGCTCGAGACGTAGAACACGTCGCGCACCGCGTCGTGCTGCTCCTGATCGACCTCGTCGGGCTCGATCCCGGTGTGCGAGCCACCGAGACGATCGATCGCTCGCCCCACCTCGAGGAGGACGCCGGGATCGTCGGACCGCACGAGCTTGGGGCCGACGATGCCCGCGTTCGACCGGTAGGCCTCCTCGACCAGGATGCGGACCGCGTCGGGATCGAGCGCCACGTCGTCGTGACACACGAGGAAGAAGGCCGCGCCGTCGACCGCCGCCAGCGCCTCGTTGGCCGCGCCGCCGAACCCCGGCTCCCCGCCGACCCGACGGACGAACGCCCCGGGCATCGCGGCGCCGACCCGAGCGGTCGGGTCGCGCTCGGATCCGGCGTCGACGACGAGCACGGTCAGGGCCGGGTAGTCCTGGGTGCGGAACGACGCGAGCGCGTCTTCGAGGAAGGGACCGGGGTTGCGGGTGACGACCACCGCGACCACCGGCGGGGCCGCGCCCGTCGCCCGCGCCCCGTCGAGGCCGGGCCGCGGAGCGCTCGGCGGGGGCGTCGTCATGGCCGCGGAGCGTACCGACCCCCCTGGCCGTCTCCGCCGAACCTCGACCGGCCGGGGGCGAATGCTCCCGAGCACGGTCTCGCCGTGAGCCCGACCTTGTGAACCGAGTCACAAATGCTTGCAACTGTGATGCACTTTGCGTACGGTGGTGAGCATCACCCCCGAAGCAGGAGTCATCCCCATGAACGAGGTCCGCAAGAGCGTCCAGGACGCCGCCTACACCGCCGTCGGCGTCGGAGTCCTCGGTGCCCAGCAGGCGGCCCAGCTCACGCAGCAGGCCGTCGACGCCGCCAGGAGCCAGGTCGGCGAGTCCCGCACCACGGCCACGACCGCGGCCCGCAGCACCGCCGACGACGCGAAGGACCGCGTCGGGGACCTGGTGCACGACGTGCGCGAGCGCGTCGAGCCCGTGGTCGCGAAGGTCGCCGAGCGCGTCGAGCCCTTCGTGAGCGACGTGTGGGGCCGCATCGAGCCCGCGCTCGAGCAGCTCCAGGTGAAGGCCGACGAGGTCGTCGCCGCCGGCACCGCGAAGGCGCGCGCCATCCTCGGGCGCGACGCGACCACCGAGTCGCGCGCGGCCTGACGCTCCCCCGATCGACGCACGAGGCCCCCGGCTCCCCCCGCCGGGGGCCTCGTCGCGTCCGAGGAGCGGCAAGGCTCCCCAGCCGTCGCCCGTCCGCCCGCGGTCGAGGCGTGAGCGGCCGGATAGCGTCGTCACATGCTCACGGCGCTCGCGGGCGGGGTCGGTGCGGCGAGGTTCCTCGCCGGGCTCGTCGACGTGGTCCCGGCGCGCGACGTGACCGCGATCGTCAACACCGCCGACGACGACGAGTTCCACGGGCTCTGGGTGAGCCCCGACCTCGACAGCGTGACCTACCGCCTCGCCGGCGCCTCGAACCCCGACACCGGCTGGGGCCTGGCCGACGAGACGTTCCATGCGATCGACGGCCTCGCCCGCTACGGCGTCGACACCTGGTTCCGGCTCGGAGATCGCGACCTGGCCACGCACCTGTACCGCACGCAGCGGCGCCGCGAGGGTGCGACCCTCACCGAGATCACCCAGGAGATCGCTGCCCGCTGGGACGTGGCCGTGCGCCTGCTGCCGATGACCGACGACCGCGTGGCCACCTGGATCACCGTCGTCGACGACGACGGGGCCCAGTCCGAGCTGGCGATGCAGGAGTGGTTCGTGCGCCGCCGCGCGGAGCCACCGGTCGTGGGGGTCCGCTTCGACGGAGCGGCGACGGCGACGCCGGCGCCCGGCGTGATCGAGGCGATCGAGCAGGCCGAGACGGTCGTGGTGTGCCCGAGCAACCCGGTCATCTCGATCGGTCCGATCCTGGCCGTGCCCGGGATCCTCGAGGCCCTGGTCCGCCGGCGAGACCGGGTCGTCGGCGTCAGCCCGATCGTGGGCGGCCGTCCCCTGCGCGGCCCCGCGGATCGACTGATGGATCCGCTCGGGATCGAGGTGTCGTGCGTGGGCGTGGCACAGGCCTACCGAGACTTCTGCGCCGCGCTCGTGATCGACGCGCAGGACGCGCACCTCGCGCCGGAGGTCGAGGCCCTCGGCGTCCGGGCCGTGGTCGCCGACACGGTCATGCGCGACGCCCGCGTCGCCGCCGCACTCGCCCGCCACACCCTCGCCGCGGTCGCGTGACGCTCAGCGTCTTCCCGATCACGGGCATCGGTGAGATCTCCGCGGGTGACGAGCTCGCCGACCTGATCGCCGACGCGGCGGCGTCGGCGGGCACGCCGCTCGCCGACGGCGACTGCGTGGTCGTCACCCAGAAGGTCGTCTCGAAGGTCGAGGACCGACTCGTCGATCTCCCCGACGGCGACCTCGATGCCCGTCGGCACCTGATCGAGTCGGAGTCCGCACGCGTGCTGCGTCGTCGAGGCGATCTGCTCATCACCGAGACACGCCACGGCTTCGTGTGCGCCAACGCGGGCATCGACGTCTCGAACGTCCCCCGCGACCGGGCCGCGCTGCTGCCGGTCGACGCAGATCGATCGGCCCGACACGTCCGCGACGCACTCCGGGCGCGCCACTCGGTCGAGGTCGCCGTCATCGTCTCCGACACGTTCGGACGCGCGTGGCGGCACGGCCTGACCGACGTCGCGATCGGGGTCGCCGGCATCGCCGCGGTCGTCGATCTCCGTGGTGCGCACGACTCCGGTGGACGCGAGCTCCAGGTCACCGAGGTGGCGATCGCCGACGAGATCGCCGGTGCCGCCGAGCTCGTGATGGGCAAGGCCAGCGGCATCCCGGCCGCGATCGTGCGCGGGCTCGACGCGTCGTGGCGGCGCGACGCCAGCGCGCGCGAGCTCGTGCGCCCGGCCGGTGAGGATCTGTTCCGGTGACCGTGCCCGCGTTCGTCGCCGCCCGACGCTCGATCCGCGCCTTCGAGCCGCGGGCGGTGGAGCGCGCCGATCTCGATGCGCTCGTGGCCGCCGCCGCGCTCGCTCCGGCCCCCCACCACTCGCGCCCCTGGCGCTGGTGCGTGATCGACACGACGGAGGGCAAGGAGGCGCTCGCCACGGGCATGGGTGCGCGCTGGCGCGCCGACCTCGAGCGCGACGGCGAAGCGCCGACGCGGATCGACGAGCTCGTCGATGCGTCGCACGAGAAGCTCACCGCCGCGCCGGCGCTGCTGCTCGGATGCCTCACGTGGCACGGCCTCGACCGCTACCCCGATGAGCGCCGGAAGCAGGCGGAGTGGGGCATGGCGCTGCTCTCCTTGGGAGCGGCCGTCGAGAACCTCATGCTCGCGGCGGCCGATGCCGGGCTCGCCTCGTGCTGGGTCGCGGCACCGATCTTCTGCCCCGAGGAGGCCCGGGACGCGCTCGGACTGCCGGTCGAGTGGAGCCCGCAGGCGTTGGTGCTCGTCGGCCACCCCGATCCCGGGTACTCGCCGCCCGTTCGCCCCGAGGTGCAGGTCGACGACCTGCGTGAGTTCCGCTAGCCCCGAGCTCGGAACGACTCGATCGTGCGCGTCAGCCCCGACTCGAGATCGGTCCAGGGCTCCCAGCCCAGGTGGATCGCCGCGCGGCCGGGGTCGAGCGCGGAGCGGCGCAGCTCGCCCGCTCGCGGCGCGGCGTAGCGGGCGGGCTCGGGGAACCCGGTCACCCGAGCCATCGCGTCGAAGAGGTGCTGGACGCTCGTCTCGGTGCCGGTGCCGATGTTCACGATCAGCCCGCCGCCCTTGTCCGCGGCACGCACGAACGCGTCGCACACGTCGTCCACGAACACGAAGTCACGGGTCTGCTCGCCGTCACCGAAGATCGTGGGGCGCTCGGCAGCCAGCAGCTTGTTGCTGAAGATCGCGACGACGCCTGCCTCACCGTGCGGGTCCTGGCGGGGGCCGTAGACGTTGGCGAGCGCGAGCACGGTGTACTCGAGCCCGTGCACGGCCCGGTAGTAGTGGAGGTAGTCACCGACGGCCTTCTTCGCCACGCCGTAGGGCGACTCGGGATGCTGGGGGTGGCCCTCACGGGTCGGGATCGACTCGGGGACGCCGTAGAGCGTGCCGCCCGATCCGGCGAAGACGATCTTGCGGGTGCCACCCGCGAGCGCACCCTCGATGACGTTCAGCGATCCGAGCACGTTGACCTCGGCGTCGAACGCGGGTCGCGCCACCGACACGGTGACGCTCGCTTGCGCCGCGAGGTGGAACACCACCTCGGGCTTCCGGTGCGCGATGAGCTCGGTGACCGCCGCCGACCGGACGTCGAGGCGTTGGAAGGTCATGCGACTGCTGCGCTGCGACCGGGCGTCGGACAGGTTGCCGAGAGAGCCCGACGAGAGGTCGTCGACGACGTCGACGTCGTGGCCGTCGGCGAGCAGCCGGTCGACGAGGGTGGAGCCGATGAAGCCGGCGCCGCCGGTCACGAGCGCGCGCAACGGACTAGTGGACCGCGCTCGCCGCTTCGACGCGACCGGCTTCGACGACCACGCCGTCGTCGAGCGTGGCACCGAAGCCCAGGACCGAACCGTCGAGCACGCCGGCCTCGCTCCCGACCGTCGCCTCACCGCCGACGATGGAACCGAGCACGCGCGCCCGGGCACCGATCGTCGCTCCGTCGAGCACGACCGAGTCGTGCACCACCGCGCCCGCGCCGACGACCGCACCGCGGCCGACCGTCGCGTTGCGCACCGATGCACCGTCGCCGATGTCCGACCGCGGAGCGAGCAGGACCGGGGCGAGCAAGGTCGCGTCGGGCGCGACCGTCACGTCGGGTGCAGCCCACACCCCGGGGGCGAGCTCCGCGGTTCCGGCGAGCGGCGGCGAGCCCATCCGACCGGCGATCGTGTCGGTGTGGGCCTGGAGGTACTTGTCGGGGGTGCCGATGTCGAGCCAGTAGTCGTCGGTGCCCACCGCGAAGAGGCCGGCGCCGTCGTCGAGCATCTTCGGGAAGGTCTCGCGCTCGATCGAGACCGTCAAGTCGGCAGGGATGCGTTCGAGCACCGACGGCTCGAGCACGTAGGTGCCGGCGTTGATCCAGTCGCTCGGGGCAGTGCCGGGTGGCGGCTTCTCGACGAACGCGACGACGGACCCGTCGTCGCGGGTCGGCACCACGCCGAACGCGGACGGATCGGCGACCTGCGTGAGGTGGATGGTCGCGTCCGCGCGGTGCTCGACGTGGAAGGCGACCAGCGCATCGAGGTCGAGCGTGGTCAGCACGTCGCCGTTGCAGACGACGAAGCGGTCGTCGATGCCCGCGGCGTCGGCGGCGAACTTGATCCCGCCGGCGGTGCCGAGCGCGTACGGCTCGACCGCGTAGCGCAGGCGAACGCCCGCGTGCTCGTCGTCGGTGAAGTGGGCACGGAACGCGTCGGGGAGGTAGCCGAGCGAGAGGACTGCCTCCGTGACGCCGTGACGGGCCAACCAGGTGAGCTGGCGCTCGAGGAAGGGCTGGCCCGCGATCGGCAGCAGCGGCTTGGGGACCGTGCTGGTGAGCGGTCGGAGTCGCGTGCCCTCGCCGCCGACGAGGACGACCGCCTTCACGAGGTCGGCGTGGTCGCGAGCGTGGTCTCGGGCACCGCGCCCGCGACGGTCGTGGTGGTGGTCTCTTCGCCCGGCACGGCGGTCGAGCAGCCCTGCGCGTCGAGCGCAGTCGTGTCGCCCCCGTCGTCGGCAGGCGCCGCGCTCGCGTTCGGTGGGACGCCGATCTCCTCGGCCTTGGGGACGAACGCGAGCGCGAACACGTCGCGGTCCTTCGGCTTGTAGTCCGACGGGTTGCCGGTGCGATCGACGCAGTCGACCGACCACTTCACCACGCCGGTCTGGCCCGCATAGGGCGTACCGGGCGGGCACTCGTCGCCGTCGGACCACTCGGTGGTCTGTGGGTCGGCCGCGGGCCCCGACCAGAGCGACAGCGAGTCCTCGGAGGCGTCCCAACCGCCGTAGCCGAGGAACCGGCCGATGGTCGCGTTGTCGCCGCCTTCGGACTTGGTGAAGGGGTGGATGTGCATGAAGCCGTCGCCGTGGGTGTGCACGCCGACGCGGACGTTGGGGTTGTCGGCCGCCGTCTCGAACTCGGGCGGGTTCGAGATCCACTGCCCGCACACGTTGGCGGCGATCGACGCGTGCCAGTGGTCGCCGGGCTCACCGGTGGACGGGTTGCCGGGCTGGGGCGGCACGTCGGCCGAGCTGCTGGACCGCGAGACGACGATCAGGCCGACACCCGCGATGACGACGACCGCGACCACCGCGTAGAACCACTGCGCCCCGCCCCGGCGCTGCCGGCGGCGGCCGTGGGCGCGGATGCGAGCGCGGGTGTACTTGGACCGGGAGTTCGCCATCGCTCGACCGAGGTTACCTGGTGCCTCCGGCGGTTCCCGAGCGGGGCCGCAGCGCTCGGACGAGCATCGCCAGGCCGGCCCGCACCCCCAGGTAGGCGGCTGCCGGGACGAGCAGGACGCGCCGCCAACCGGACCAGCGCTTCGCCGCGAAGCGCAGGAGCGAGCGGTGGTGCTCGGCGATCATCCGGTACGGGTGCTTCGCCGTGCTCGCGCCCTGCACGTGAGTCACCGTGCCCGCGGGCTCGTAGACGACGCGCCACCCGGCGCCGCGGAGTCGCCAGCACAGGTCGACGTCCTCGACGTACATGAAGTACCCGTCGTCCCAGCCGCCGACCGAATCGAGCGCGGCACGGCGCAGCCACATCGACGCGCCCGAGACCCAGTCGACGTCGCGGGCCTGCTTGGGGTCCGCGTCCAGCTCGCGGTAGCGACGCGTGTACCGGTTGTCCGGCTTCACGAGGCCGACGAGCCCGTGTCCGACGGCGTCGACCACCGTCGGGACACGACGCGCCGACGGATAGTGGGCGCCCGTCGTGTCGACGACCTCGGGACCGACGGCACCGACGTCGGGCTCGCCCTCGAGCCGAGCCAGCATCGCCGCGGCGGTGCCCTCGGCGACCAGCAGGTCGGCGTTGCAGACGGCGACGACGTCGGCCGTGGTGCGCCCGATGCCGAGGTTCGCCGCGCCTGCGTAGCCGAGGTTCCGCTCGGGCACGACGAGCTCGACCGCGGCGTCGTCGCGCAGCGAGTCGGTCGAGCCGTCGCTCGAGCCGTTGTCGACGACCACGACCTGGGGCACGCCCGCGCTGGTGTCGGCCCGGAGGCTGCGCACGCACTCGGCCAGCAGCAGGCCCGCCTCGTAGTTGACGACGACCGCCGCCCAGCGCGGTCGATCGGGGCCGGTCACCCCGACGTCACCCCGAGGCGCGGTGGCGCCGGTACCACTCGAGCGTGCGCGCGAGCCCGTCCCGCAGCGGGATCCGTGGCTCCCAGCCGAGCTCTCGCTTCGCGAGCGTGATGTCGGGGCAGCGACGCACCGGATCGGTGGGCGGCAGGGCCTCGAACACGATCTCGGAGCCCGACCCGGTGATCTCCAGGACGAGGTGCGCGACGTCGAGCACCGTGTGCTCCTCCGGGTTCCCGATGTTCATCGGCCCGACCCAGTCGCTGTCGAGGAGCGCGAGCAGGCCCTCGACCTCGTCGTCGACGTAGCAGAAGGATCGAGTCTGGGACCCGTCGCCGTACACGGTCAGCTTGCGCCCGTCGAGCGCCTGGGCGAGGAAGTTGGAGATCACGCGCCCGTCGTCGGGCTCGAGCAGTGGTCCGTAGGTGTTGAAGATGCGTGCGATCTTCGTGTCGACCCCGTGCACCTGGTGATACGCCGTCGCCAGCGCCTCACCGAACCGCTTGGCCTCGTCGTAGACGGATCGCGGCCCGACCGGGTTCACGTTCCCCCAGTACGACTCGCGCTGGGGGTGCTCCGCGGGATCGCCGTAGACCTCGCTCGTCGAAGCGAGCAGCAGGCGGGCGCCGGTCGCGCGCGCGAGCTCGAGCGCGTGGCGAGTCCCGGTCGAACCGACCGCGAGCGTCTCGAGCGGACGAGCGAGGTAGTGCGGCGGGCTCGCGGCGCTCGCGAAGTGCAGCACTGCGTCGATCGGCCCGTGCACCGGGATCCCGTCGACGACGTCGTGGACGATCAGCTCGAAGCCCTGGTCGAAGTCGGCGTCGAGGTCGCGCACGTGGTCGACCGAGCCGCTCGAGAGGTCGTCGACCGCGACGACGTCGTAGCCGCGCTCGAGGAGCCGGCGACAGAGGTTGGCGCCCAGGAACCCGGCGCCGCCGGTCACGACGGCGCGAGGCATCAGCGACCGACGCCGCGGTAGTCGAAGCCGAAGCGACGCATGGTCGCGGGATCGAGCAGGTTCCGGGCGTCCACGACCGACGCGTGGCGCATGGCGCCCGCGACGCGCCCGAAGTCGAGCCACCGGAACGCGTCCCACTCCGTGAGCACGGCCAGCACGTCGGCACCCTCGCACGCGTCGTACGGATCGGTCACGATCTGCGCGCCCGGCACCGCCTCGCGTGCCCGCTCGCCCGCGCCGGGGTCGTAGGCGGTGACCGTCGCGCCCTCGTCGACCAGGCGGCGGACGATGGCGACCGCCGGCGAGTCGCGGAGGTCGTCGGTGTTGGCCTTGTAGGTGAGCCCCCAAGCGCAGACCCGGGCGTCGGCGAGCGAGCCACCGGCCGCGGCGCGGACCTTGGTGACCATCCGCTCGTGCTGGTCGCGGTTCGCGGCGACGACCGCACCGAGCAGCTCGAAGTCGTAGCCCCCGTCGGAGGCGGTGCGCAGGAGGGCGGCGGTGTCCTTGGGGAAGCAGGAGCCACCCCAGCCCGGCCCCGGGTGGAGGAACTCGAACCCGATGCGGGGGTCGTAGCCCATGCCGAGCACGACCTCGCGCACGTCCGCGTTGACGGACTCGCACACGTTGGCGATCGCGTTCACGAAGGACACCTTCGTGGCCAGGAACGCGTTGGAGGCGTACTTGATCATCTCGGCCGAGATCGGGTCGGTGGCCACGATCGGCGCCTGCACGCCCTTGTAGAGCTCGCTCACCCGCACCGCGATGCTCGTGTCCTCGGCACCCACCACGACGCGAGCCGGGTGGAGGAAGTCGCGGACCGCGGTGCCCTCGCGGAGGAACTCGGGGTTGGACGCGACGCCGACGTCGGCGACGGCACCGGCCTCGCGCAGGAGCCGATCGACTCGCGCGGTCGAGCCGACCGGCACCGTCGACTTGTTGATCACGATCGCGCCCGGTTGCAGCACCGGTGCGATCTCGCGCGCGGCCTCGTCGAGGGCGGTCAGATCGGCGCTGCCGTCCTCGCTCATCGGCGTCTGCACGCAGAGGAACACGAACTCGGAGCGGCGCGCGGCCTCGGGGGCGCCCACGACGAAGTGCAGGCGATCGGAGGACAGACCGTGGGCGACGAGGTCGTCGAGGCCCTCCTCGAGGATCGGGACATCACCCTTCGAGAGGCGGGCGACCCGCTCGGGGTCGAGGTCGGCGCACACGACCTCGTGCCCGAGGTGCGACAGGCACGCGGCGGTCGTCAGACCGACGTACCCCGCACCGACGACGCCGACCGTGCTCATCAGCAGGGCGGGGTCTTCGGCGCGGGGTCACCGAGCCGGTCCTCGTCGCTGATGGGTGCCGGCGTGCCGGCCTCGCTCGCCGGCGTGAGCGTCGGGTCGCTCTCGGACGGAGACGCGGGCGTCGTGGCCGCGGTCGTCGAGGTCTGATCGGACGGCCGCTCGATCGCGGCGAAGTTCGCCCCGAGGACGACCGCCACGTCGGCCCCCTTCAGGTCGCGGTCCTCGACGAGCTTCGCGTCGGGCGAGAGGTAGCGGAACACCGTCCTCGCCTTGTCCTGGGCGCCGGGCGCGTAGTGGATCTCGGTCTCCTCGACCGTGCCGCGGGAGTCGTTGCGGGTGCCGGCACCTTCGAAGCCGAGGTCCTTCAGGGCGGTCAGGGCGGCCGCCGCCTCACCCTGGCGTCCGGAGCCGTTGACGACGCGGACCCGGATGTCCGCCGGCGGGACCGCGCTGCCGGCCGACGCCGTGTTGCCGCTGAAGTCCATGAGGCGGGCGATCATCTCGTCGGCCTCGGGCTCGCTGGGGTACAGCACCGCCTGGCCCTGCTGAGTGGGCCCTTCCTCCCACGGGAAGGTCTGGAACTCGAGCGAGCTCTGGTCGTTGGGGTCGATCGTCCGGAAGGCGTCGATCAGGGCGAAGATGTCGTCCTTCGAGAGGTTCTGGTCGATCTTGAGGTTCTCGAGCACCTGATCGGCGATCTCGTTCGCGGCGAGCGGGTCGTTGAGGCTCTTCTGCACCGCGAGCCCGGCGAGCTTGCGCATGAAGTCCTGCTGGCGCGCGATGCGGTCGATGTCGGGCACCGCGTCGGCGTTGACCCATTCCTGCTCGGGGATGCTGTAGTACTCGAGACCGCGCGAGCGCACGTACGACAGCGCGGCAGCGCCGTCGAGCCGCGGGCAGCCCGGCAGGGTGACGTAGAGGCCGGTCTTCTCGTCACGGGCGGCGTACGGGAAGTACACGGGCACGTTGCCGATCGCGTTCACGACGCCCTTGAACGTCTTGAAGTCGACCTCGAGGTAGTGGTTGATCTCGATCCCGAAGTTGGACTTCAGCGTCTCGACGATCTTGTCGGGACCACCCTCGTTGAACGCGGCGTTGATGCGCGAGCCGCCGACGCCGGGGATGTCGACCCAGAGGTCACGAGGGAAGGACACGGCGAGGGTCCGCTGCGCGTCGGGCTCGACGTGGAGCACCATCATGGTGTCGGATCGCTGTCCGGCCGCGTCCGCGGTGGTGCCGAACGCCTCCTCCTCGGCGTCGTTGCCGACGAACTCGCGGGTGTCGGAGCCGATGAGCAGGTAGTTGGCGCCTTCGGGTGGCGCTTCGGCGACGGTGACGTCGACCCGGTCGACCGCATCGAGCTTCTCGTCGATGACGTAGTTGACCGTGAAGATGGCGCCGCCCATGAAGATCGCCGCGACGCCGAAGGCGATCGCGAAGCGGCCCGCGAAGGCGCGCAAGGGTGAGCGGCGGGGAGCCATGGGGGCTCCATCGTACTGGCGGGACCGCACGGAACTCCTTCGGCGACAAGGGGGAAACGGCGCAGCACCGCCGTCCGGCGGGCCTACCCTCGGTCAACGTGGGTCTCCATGGCACGGTTCCCGACCGGCGCTCCGACGACCGGGCCGTCCCGGTCCCCGAGCGCGCCGCGAGCCCGGTGGTCCTGCGCACCGGCGGGGCGACGGTCGTGGCTGCCGATCCGTCCGAGGTCGTCGTCGCCGACGGCGCCGCGGCGCTCGACTCGCTCGATCGGCTCACCCCGGGCTGGTGGGCGGGCTACCTGTCCTACGACCTCGGGCGCGCGGTGGAGACCGTCAGGCCTCGGCTGCCCGCCGACCCGACCCTGCCCGACCTCGTGCTCGCCCGCTACGACGCACGGCTCGTCGTCGACCACGACGGCGTTCGCCTCGAGGGTCCGCCCGCGGCGTGCTCGACGCTCGAGCGGCTCCTCGAGCGAGCGCCGCACGGTCACGGCCCGACGAGGCTCGGCCCGCCCGAGTCGAGCCTCGATCGCGACGCCTTCGAGAGCGGCGTCCGCGCGGTCGTCGCCCTGATCGAGAGCGGCGACTGCTACCAGGTCAACCTCACGCGACGACTGCGCTGGCCCGAGCCCGCCGACCCCGCGGCGTTGCACCGCGCCCTCGCGGCCGCCAACCCGTCCCCGCGCGCGGCGCTCCTCGACCTCCCCGGCCCCACCGATCGCATCGCCGTCGTCAGCGCCACCCCCGAGTGCTTCTTGCGCTGGGACGGGGCGACCGTGGAGACCCGCCCGATCAAGGGCACGGGGACCGACGCGGCGCGGCTGCGGGCGAGCGAGAAGGACCGGGCCGAGAACGTCATGATCGTCGACCTCGCGCGCAACGACCTCGGCCGCGTGTGCGAGCCCGGCTCCGTCGAGGTGACCGACCTCCTGGGCACGGAGGCGCACCCGGGCCTGATCCACCTCGTGAGCACGGTGCGGGCGCGTCGCCGGCGGGGCACCGGGATCGGCGATCTCGTGCGCGCGACCTTCCCGCCTGCGTCGGTGACGGGCGCACCGAAGCCTCGCGTCCTCCAGGCGATCGAGGACCTCGAGCCGGTGCGGCGCGGCGTGTACTGCGGCGCGATCGGCTGGCTCGACACCGCCCGCGACCGTGGCGACCTCTCGGTCGCCATCCGCACGTTCACGATCGCCGGCGAGGCGACCACGCTCGGCGTGGGCGGCGGCATCGTCGCCGACTCCGACCCGGCAGCGGAGTGGGCCGAGACCGAGCTGAAGGCCGCGCGCCTGCTGCGGGCGGCCGGTGCAGCCGAGCCTCCTCCCGTGCGCACCGGGCGAGCCGTGGTCCGCGCCTCGTGAGCGGGCGCGCCGCCGACGGCTCGTCGGTGTGGATCGACGGAGCCCTGACGCGGGTCGACGAGGCCCGGGTCTCGCCCTTCGATCACGGTCTGCTGGTGGGCGACGGCGTCTTCGAGACCATGCGGGTCTACGGCGGCCGGCCCTTCGCGTGGACCAGGCACCTCGAGCGGCTCGGCGTCTCCGCGGCCGGTCTCGGCCTGGCCGTGCCCGACCGATCGACGCTGCGAGCCGCGACCGAGGCGGTGCTCACGGCCAACGGGATCGTCGAGGGTCGGCTGCGGATCACCGTCACCGGCGGGCCGTCGCCGCTCGGGTCGGAGCGGGGCGACGGCGATCCCACCGTGATCGTGGCGGCCAGCACCGCCCGTGCCTGGCCCCCCTCCGAGCGGGTCGTGACCGTGCCCTGGCCGCGCAACGAGCGCGGCGCGACGAGTGGGCTCAAGACGATCTCGTACGCCGAGAACGTGCGGGCGCTCGCGTACGCGCACGAGCACGGCGCGAGCGAGGCGATCTTCTGCAACACGCGGGGCGAGCTGTGCGAGGCGACCGGCTCCAACCTCTTCGTCGTCGACGGCACGACGCTGCTCACGCCGCCCGGCGACTCGGGCTGCCTCCTCGGTGTCACGCGCGCGCTCGTCGTCGAGCTCTGTCCCGGGCTGGGCATCGATCTCGACGAGCGCGCGCTTCCCCCCTCCACGCTGGTCGACGCCGACGAGGCGTTCCTGACCTCCAGCACTCGTGAGGTGCAGCCGATCTCGCACGTCGACGGCCGGGCGCTGCCGACCGATCGGGGCCCGATCAGCGATCGGCTCGCGAAGGAGCTCGCCGCGCTCGTGGCACGCGACATCGACCCCTGAGCGTGCGCCGCATCAGCGGGGTCGGAGGTGCACGACGTCCCCGGCCGAGACGACGACCGGGCCGCGGCCGGGGATCTCGACGACCAGCCGGCCGTCGTCGTCGAGGTCGACGGCTCGCCCCTCGAGCGTCCCCGCCTCCAGCTCGACGCGAACGTCGCGGCCGAGCGTCGAGAGTCGCTCCCGGTACGTGCCGACGACGTCGGCGAGCGCGTCGAGGTGCCCACCGAGCCGGTCGAGGAACGTGTCGAGCACCTCGTCCCGATCGGGTGCGCGCCCGACCTCGATCGCGCACGACGTGGCGAGGTCGGCGATGTCGGCGGGCAGCTCGCGCTGGGCGAGGTTGCAGCCGGCACCGATCACCAGCGCCCGCACCGCGCCGGCGGTGACGTCGGCCTCCGCGAGCAGCCCCGCGAGCTTGCGATCCCCCACCACGAGGTCGTTGGGCCACTTGAGCGCGGCCTGCAGTCCCGCCACGCGCTCCACGGCCTCGGCCAGCGCGAGCGAGGCCGCCATCGTGAGCACGTGCACCCGGTCGACGGCGAGACCGGGGCGCAGCAGCACCGAGACCAGCAGCGACTCGCCCGGGGCCGACTGCCAGGTGCGCCCCCGCCGCCCCCGCCCGGCGTCCTGATGATCGGCGACGGCGACCAGCCCCTCCGTGGCGCCCGCCCGGGCGGCGTCGAGGAGCCACCGGTTGGTCGAGTCGACGGACCGGAAGCGCTCGACGGTCCAGCGGGCCGGGCGCAGCGGCGGCTGAGTAGCCGGGCCCTCGGCCATCACCCGTAGGATACGGCGTTCCTCAGCGGGGACGTCCTGACTCACGACTTGCGGGGTGCGGTGCTCTCCAAGATCCTGATCGCGAACCGCGGCGAGATCGCCGTGCGGGTGATGCGCACGTGCCGGGAGCTCGGCGTGGCCACGGTCGCGGTGTACTCCGACCTCGACCGTGACGCCCTCCACACGCGCTACGCCGACGAGTCGTACGCGCTGGGCGGCAAGACCGCAGCCGAGAGCTATCTCAACACCGGGCGCATCCTCGAGATCATCGAGCAGAGCGGCGCCGACGGCGTCCACCCGGGCTACGGCTTCTTCGCCGAGAACGCAGACTTCGCGCGCGCGGTCGCGGACGCGGGAGTCGCCTGGATCGGCCCGCCCCCCGAGGCGATCGAGGTCATGGGCGACAAGATCTCCTCGCGCAAGGCCGCGGCAGCGTCCGACGTCGCATCGGTCCCGGGCACGGTCGAGCCGATCACCGACGTGTCGCAGATCGTGGCGTTCGGCGAGGAGCACGGCTGGCCGGTCGCGATCAAGGCCGCGTTCGGTGGTGGCGGCAAGGGGCTCCGGGTGTGCGAGCGCGCCGACGAGGCCGCGACCGCGCTCGAGTCGGCGGCACGCGAGGCAGAGGCCTACTTCGGTCGGCCCGAGGCGTACCTCGAGCGCTACCTGACGAAGCCTCGCCACATCGAGGTGCAGATCTTCTGCGACACCCACGGCAACGCGGTGTGGCTCGGCGAGCGCGACTGCTCGACGCAGCGCCGCCACCAGAAGCTGATCGAGGAGACGCCCGCGCCCGGCATCACCGACGAGGTCCGTGCCGCGATGGGCGAGGCCGCGGTCAAGGTCGCCAAGGGCTGCGGCTACGTCAACGCGGGCACGGTCGAGATGCTCTACCAGGACGGCGAGTTCTGGTTCCTCGAGATGAACACCCGGCTCCAGGTCGAGCACTGCGTGACGGAGGAGGTCACCGGGCTCGACCTCGTGGCCGAGCAGCTGCGCATCGCGGCGGGCGAGCCCCTCTCGTTCGGCCAGGAGGACGTGCAGCGTCGCGGCCACGCGATCGAGTGCCGCATCAACGCCGAGGACCCCGCGAAGGGCTTCCTGCCATCACCGGGCACCATCACGCGGCTGCGGGTCGCCACCGGCCCCGGCGTGCGCTGGGACGGCGGCTACGACGAGGGTGACGCCGTCTCGCAGTACTACGACAACCTCGTCGGCAAGCTCGTGGTGTGGGCCCCGGATCGCGACACCGCGACCGACCGCATGCTCCGTGCGCTCCGGGAGATGGAGGTCGGCGGCGTCCGCACGACGATCCCCGCCCACGAGGCGCTGCTCGCCCACCCCGACTTCCGCGACGGGAACCACTCGACGAAGTGGGTCGAGAACGACTTCGACCAGAGCGCGTTCGCAGCGGCCGTCGCGACCGCGCCACCCGCGGTGCCCGACGCCGAGCAGGTGGAGGAGCGGTTCGAGCGGACCGTCCCGGTCGAGGTCGACGGCAAGCGCTTCGAGGTGAAGCTGTGGCTGCCCGAGGCGCCCGCCGTCGCAGCCGACGGCGGTGGCGGCGCGCGTCGCAGCCGCCCGCGACCGGTGGCGAGCAGCGGTGGCGGAGCCGGGAGCGGCACGATCACCGCACCGATGCAGGGGACGATCGTGAAGGTGATGGTCGGGGTCGGCGACACGGTCGAGGCGGGTCAGGCGATCCTCGTGCTCGAGGCGATGAAGATGGAGAACCACATCAACGCCGAGTCGGCCGGCACCGTGCAGGAGATCCGGGTCGGCGCCGGCGACACCGTCGGCACCGGCGACGTGCTGATCGTCATCGAGTGACCGTGCAGGCCTCGTCGCCTCTGCACTGCGTCGACGCCTTCACCGCCGAGCCGTTCCGGGGGAACCCGGCCGCCGTCTGCCTCCTCGACGAGCCACTGCCCGCCGAACGGATGCAGGCCATCGCGGCCGAGCTCAACCTCTCGGAGACCGCGTTCGTGGTCTCACCCGCGCCCGACGATGACGACGGCGCCCACGAGCTGCGTTGGTTCACTCCGACGCAGGAGGTCGAGCTCTGCGGGCACGCGACGCTGGCCAGCGCGCACGTGCTGTTCGAGACGGAGCGCGCCCAAGGGACCGTGCGGTTCCGGACGAGGTGGCGGGGGACGCTCGCCGCGACGCGCGTCACCGACGGCATCGAGCTCGACTTCCCGGCGGCCCCGTCGGCCGTCGTGGTCACGCCGCGAGGGCTCGCGGAGGCACTGGGCGCCGAACCGGTCGCCGTCGGCGTGAACGACCTCCACCACGTCGCCGAGCTCGTCGACGCCGCGACGGTGCGGTCGCTCGAGCCCGACGCCGACGCGCTGGCGAACGTCGACGGCGTCGAGGCCGTCACGGTCACCGCACGCGGCGACGAGCCCGGCATCGACTTCGTGTCGCGCTACTTCGCGCCCCGCCACGGGATCGCCGAGGACCCCGTCACCGGCAGCGCCCACACCAGCCTCGCCCCCTGGTGGGTCGAGCGCCTCGACAAGAACCCCCTCGTCGCCAAGCAGGTCAGCCCCCGCACCGGCATCCTCAAGGTCACCACCGACGCCCCCACCAAAGGCCGAGTCACCCTGGAAGGCCAAGCCATCACCATCTGGCAAGGCACCCTCCTCGTCTGACCCCCCCACCGCACCCCGCGCGGCCCCCAGCCCAAGAAGAGCAGCTCCGAGCGCGGCCCCGACACCAGGCGACGATCGGGGCCGACGCCGAGCACCTGATGCAACACGAACGGAGCGCCGTCCGGACCACCGACCCCCCGAGGAGCCAGTTCGCCTCGCCAGGCCGAGACCCGGGGCGAAGCCCCGACCGAACGCAGTGAGGGAGCCGTGGCTCCCGAACGGAGCGAGGGAGCAGGGGCTCGGCCGGTGAAGCGAGGCGAGGCGACGAGCGGCGGGTCGGTGGTGCGGGCGGCGCGTTCAGAGACGCGCGCGCGTCAAGAAGCCGCGTCGGCGAGAGATTCGCTCAGGGTCGGATGCACGAGCAGGGAGTCGACGATGTCGATCACCTTGAGCCCGTTCGTCACCGCCACCGCCAGGATCCCGATGAGCTCGGCGGCGTTGCGCCCGACGATCGACCCTCCGAGCACGACGCCCGTCGCGGGGTCGGACACGATCTTGACGAACCCGCGCGGATCACCCTTGATGAGCGCCTTCGCGTTCGCGCTGTACGGCACCTTCGTCACCCGGATCTTGCGACCGGACGCGAAGGCCTCCGCCTCGGCGAGCCCGACGTCGGCGATCTCGGGCTCGGTGAACACCGCCGACGCCGCCTTGCCGTAGTCGAGGTTGCGGTGCGGGCGGTTGTGCATCCCCATGAGGTGCTCGGCGATCTTGCGGCCCTGCATCGCGGCGACGGACGACAGTGGCAGGTTCCCCGAGATGTCACCGATCGCGTAGATGTGCGAGATGTTGGAGAGGCAGTTGTGGTTGACCTGCACGAACCCCGCGTCGTCTAGGTCGACGCCCACTTCGGCGAGGCCGAGGTCCGAGGTGTTCGGGAGCGAGCCGACGGCGAGCACGCAGTGGCTTCCCTCGATCTCGCGGCCGTCCTCGCAGTGCACGAACACGCGATCACCGTCGCGGCGGATGGCGTCGGCGCGCGCGCCCTTGAGCAGCGAGACGCCCCGCTCCAGGAACGCCTCCTCGAGCGCGGCGGCGACCTCGGCGTCCTTGATGGGCAGGACCTGCTGACGCGAGACGAGCAACGTGACCTCGGAGCCCAACGAGTCGAACATGTGCGTGAACTCGACGCCGGTGACGCCGGAGCCGATGATGACGACGTGCTCGGGGATCTCGGGCGGCGGATAGCAGTGCCGCGTGGTCAGGACCCGCTCGCCGTCGACCGGCGCGAAGTCGGGGATCCGTGGACGCGACCCGGTGGCGAGCACGACGTAGTCGGCCGCGAGGCGCTCCTCGCCCTCGGTCGTGTCGACCACGACGGTGTGGGGGTCGATCAGGCGCCCCGTGCCCTGCACCACGCGCACACCCTGGGAGAAGAGCAGCTGCTCGATCGACGTGCGCAGGTGCGACTCGATCGAGGAGATGCGCGACTTGAGCGCGTCGGCGTCGAGCCGACCGGCGGCCTGGATGCCCATGGCGGATGCTCGCGTCAGCTCGGCGAGCTCGCCGCCGGTCGCGATGAGCGCCTTCGAGGGGATGCAGTCCCACAGGTGCGCGGCGCCACCGACGACTTCACGCTCGACGAGGGTGACGTCGGCACCGAGCTGGGCCGCCACCGTCGCACAGGTGTTGCCCGCGGGGCCCCCGCCGATGATGACGAGTCGGGTGGTCGGCACGACACCAGGCTACGCGTCGGCACCGAGGCGTCTCGTGCTCACGCCGCGGGCGTCGCGTGATAGGAGCAACGTGATGTCGGAGCTTCGCCACGACCTGCTCACCGGAAGGCTCGTGCTCCTCGCGACCGGGCGCGGCGCGCGCCCCGACACGCACGCGCCGGCGCGTGCCCCGGTTCCGGCCCCCGGGTCGTGCCCGTTCTGCCCGGGGCACGAGCACGAGACGCCGCCGGAGGTCGCGCGCGTGCCGCGCGCCGACGACGGCAGCGAGCCCGACGGGCCTGGTTGGCGCGTCCGCGTCGTGCCGAACCTCTACCCGATCGTCGGCGGGCCCGACGCCGCTCCGGGCACGACCGGAGCGCACGAGGTCGTCGTCCTCTCTCCCGACCACGGCGCGACGTTCGGAGACCTGTCCGACGACCAGGCCACCGACGTCGTGGGGATCCTGCGCGAGCGGGCGCGTGCACAGGCCGCGGCCGGCCACGCCCACTCGCAGGTGCTGATCAACCAGGGCAAGGCCGCCGGGGCGTCGATCGAGCATCCCCACGCCCAGCTCGTGGCGCTCGACTTCGTGCCGCCGGCGGTGACGGTCGCCACCGACCGCTTCGCGGCCCAGGGCGGTGATCCGGTGCTTGCCGACCACGCCGACGCGGGCGCGGCGCTGCAGTCGGTCGTCGACGGACACGAGGTGCGGGCCTGGTGCCCGACGGGGGCCGCGTCACCCTTCGAGACGCGGATCGCGGTCACCGACGCCGGGCCCCGCTTCGAGGACGCGAGCGACGGCCAGGTGCTCGGCGTGGCCGTCGTGCTGCGCGACGTGCTCGCGGCGCTCGGCCGCGTGCTCGACACCGCGGAGCGGCGCGTCCCCTACAACGTCGTCGTGCACAACGGTCCGGCCCACGATGACGTCGCCTACCACTGGTGGGTGTCGATCGTGACGAGAGCCTCGGTCGTGGCGGGCTTCGAGATGGGCACGGCCATCCTCGTGAACACGGTCGATCCGCGCGACGCGGCCGCCGAGCTCCGGAGCGCGCTCGAGGGATGATCAGGCGCCGGTGAACGTCGCCTTCCCGGGGCCGTGCTCGAGGAACGACCGAACGCCGATCGCGGCGTCGGCGGTGCCGAACACCTCCGCGAACGCGTCGGCCTCGACGTCGAGTCCCGCGGCGAGCGATCCGTCGAGCCCGCGGTCGACGGCCGCCTTGGCGAGACCCATCGCCACCACCGCGCCCGACGCGAACGACGCCGCCCACGAGAGCGCCTCGTCCTCCACGTCGTCGGACGCCACCACGCGGTCGACGAGACCGATGGCGAGCGCCTCGTCGGCGCGCACCTGACGCCCCGACCACACCAGCTCCTTGGCACGCGCCGGGCCGACGAGGCGCGGGAGGCGCTGGGTGCCACCCGCCCCCGGGATGATGCCGAGGAGGATCTCGGGTTGACCCAGCCGGGCCGAGTCGGCCGCGACGCGCAGGTCGCATGCGAGCGCCAGCTCGAGCCCACCACCGAGCGCGAAGCCCCGGACCGCCGCGATGACGGGCCGTGGGATCGACGCGAGCCCGTCGAAGGCGGCCCGGAACCCGGCACCGATCCGTCGGGCGTCGTCGGCGTCACCGAACTCCTCGATGTCGGCCCCCGCGGCGAGCGCGCGATCGGAACCTGCGACGACGACCGCCTTCACCGAGGAGTCGGTCGCGAGCTCACCGGCGACGCGCGCGATCTCCGCGAGCAACGCCTGCGAGAGCGGGTTCAGCGGCGGGCGGTTGAGGCGCACGAGCACGACCCCGTCCGCGCGTCGATCGACCAGCACCAGGGGATCGCTCATCGCTTCGCCTCTCTTCACCGATCGGCGAGCAGCACGTCGGCCGCTGCGTACGGATCGATCTCACGCGCCTGGATCCGCTCGACCAGGCGCTCGAACGCGTCGTCACCACCCACGTCGGCGGCGCGGGCGGCGAGGCGCGCGAGCACGATCGCTCGCAGCTCGTCGCGCACCCTCGCACGACGCCGGTCGTCGAGCTCGCCGGTGGCGATCAGATGCTCGCGGTGGGACCGGATCGCGTCGAACAGCTCGCCGATGCCCCGGCCGTCGGTCGCGACGGTCGACACGATGGGCGGCGTCCACGAGCGCTCCGGTGACAGGTCGAGCATCTGCACGAGGTCGCGCACGGTGTCGTCGACCCCGGCGCGATCGGCCTTGTTGACCACGAAGACGTCGGCGATCTCCAGGAGGCCGGCCTTGTTCGCCTGCACACCGTCGCCCCAACCCGGGTTCACCACCACGACCGTGGTGTCGGCCGCGCCGGCGATCTCGACCTCGACCTGCCCGACGCCGACGGTCTCGACCAGCACCCAGCCCTTGCCGGCGGCGTCGAGGATGCGGATCGCCTGTGGCGTCGCGAGCGCGAGACCGCCGAGATGTCCTCGCGTCGCCATGGAACGGATGAAGACCGCGTCATCGGTCGCGTGATCCTGCATGCGCACCCGGTCGCCGAGGATGGCGCCGCCGGTGAAGGGGCTCGTCGGATCGATGGCGAGGACGCCGACGCGCTCGTCGTCGCGGCGCAGCCGCCCGATGAGCCGATCGGTCAGCGTCGACTTCCCCGAACCGGGCGCGCCGGTGATCCCCACCGTGAAGGCGCGCCCGGTGTGCGGGAAGAGCGCGGCGACCGCGTCGGTGGCGTCGTCGCCTCCCGACTCGACGAGCGAGATCAGGCGGGCCATGGCGCCCCGGTCGGCCTCGAGCACCCGCGCCGCGAGGTCGTCGACGCCGCGCGGCGGCCCGCTCACGTCGATCGGCACGCCCGGCGTTCGGTCAGTAGAGCTCGGCGTCGGTGTCGACGTTGTCGGCGACGACCTCGACCACCTCGGGAACCCGATCCTTGATGATCCGCTCCACGCCCGCCTTGAGGGTCATGGTCGAGACCGGGCACGTCCCGCACGCACCCACGAGCTCCACGTGCACCACGTGATCCGCGTCGATCTCCTTGAAGACGATGTCACCACCGTCGGCCTGGAGCGCGGGGCGGATGGCCTCGATCGCGCTCAGCACGTCGGTCTCCATCTCCGCAGTGGCAGCCATCGTCAGCTCCTGTTCCGGTAGCTCGTCCAACCCAGCATCGCGCAGGATCCTTCCCCCATCAGGCGCCCTCGGGGGCCCGGTTCACACCCGGGTCACGTCGGCCCCGAGCGACCGGAGCTTCCCGGGCAGGTCGGCGTAGCCCCGCTCGACGTGGTGCGGGTCGAGCACGGTGGTCTCCCCGTCGGCGACGAGCCCCGCGAGCACGAGGGCGGCACCGGCGCGCACGTCGTGGGCCCGCACGGGCGCCCCCGACAGCTGGGCGACTCCCCGAACCACGGCGTGCCGGCCCTCGGTGCGCACGTCGGCCCCCATCCGGTTCAGCTCGTCGACGAACGCGAACCGGTTGTCGAAGATGTTCTCGGTGACGATCGCGCTGCCGTCCGCGGTCGCGAGCGCCGCCACGACGAGGGGCATGAAGTCGGTGGCGAACCCGGGGAACGGGAGCGTCTGGATGTCGACGGCGCGCAGGCGCTCGTCGCGCTTCACGCGCACGCCGTCGGGCACGCGCGTGACCTCCGCGCCCATCTCGCCGAGCTTGCGGGCGACCATCTCGAGGTCGCCGAGGTCGATCCCTTCGACCGTCACGTCACCGCCCGACGACGCGGCGGCGATGAGCAACGTCCCGGCTTCGATCCGATCGCCGACCACCGAGTGCTCCGCCGGCACGAGCTCGTCGACGCCCTCGACCTCGATCGTCGACGTGCCGGCTCCCTCGATGCTCGCGCCCATCTTCGACAGGAACGTCGCGAGGTCGCGGATCTCCGGCTCACGTGCCGCGTTCTCGATCACGGTCGAGCCCTTCGCGAGCACCGCGGCGGTGAGGATCGTCTCGGTCGCGCCGACGCTCGGGAACTCGAGCATCACGCGGGCACCGCACAGGGCGTTGCAGCGGGCGTCGATGAAGCCGTGGACGACGGCGAGCTCGACCCCCATCGCTTCGAGCGCCGCGAAGTGCATGTCGAGCTTGCGGTTGCCGATGTTGTCGCCACCGGGCATCGCGACGCGGGCCGCGCCGTTGCGAGCGAGGAGCGGCCCGAGCACGTTGATCGATGCCCGCATCCGGCTGACGAGCTCGTACGGCGCCTCGGCGACGAGCTGCTCCGACACGTCGATCGAGATCGCGTCGTCCGCACTCCACTCGGCCTGGGCCCCGATGGCGCCCAGGAGCTCCATCATCGTCTCCAGGTCGACGACGGAGGTGACGTTGCGCAACGTCGACGTTCCCGGCGCGAGCAGCGCGGCAGCCATCTGCTTCAGCCCCGCGTTCTTCGTCATGCCGGCGGCCCGGACCGTGCCGGTGAGGCGCGTCCCGGGACGCACCACGTATCGGTCCATCGATCCAGGTTACGCGCGCGGGTCCCGAGCTCCCCGCGTCGGGATCACTTCCCGGCGTACCTCGGAGGCCGCTGCTCGACGAAGGCGGTGATGGCCTCACGCATGTCGTCGGAGCGGAGGCACACCGCCTGCCCCTCCGCCTCGACGAGGAGCCCGTCGCGCACGTCGTCGACGGTCGCCGACGCGTGCACCGCGCGCTTCGCCGCGCGCACCGCGAGTGGCGGTTGCCCCGCGATCTCCTCCGCCAGGCGCGCCACGACGTCGTCGAGCTCCTCGTCCGCGACGACACGCTCCGCGATCCCGATCCGCTCGGCTTCCGCCGCGTCGATCTGTGCGGCGGTGAAGATCAGCTCCTTCGCCTTGCCCGGGCCGACGAGCCTGGGCAGACGCTGCGTGCCGCCGAGGTCGGGGATGATGCCGTACTTGAACTCGAGCAGCCCGACCTTCGTCCCGTGCGCCAGGACGCGCAGATCGCACGCGAGCGCGAGCTGGAGCCCGGCACCGAGCGCGTAGCCGCGCACCGCGGCGATCGTGGCGAACGGCGCCTCCTCGAGCCACGTGTAGGCGTCCTGCGCGGTGAGGATGCCGTCGACCATCGCGTCCTCGTGTCGCGGCGCTCGTTGCGCGGCGGAGAGGTCGGCCGCGTCACGCGCATCGGTGAACACGCTCGTGTCGATGCCACTGGAGAACGCGCGGCCCTCCCCGGTCACGACCAGGGCGCGGAGCTCTCCGGGATCGGCGAGCAACGACTCACCGAGCTCGCGCAGCTCCCGCCACATCTCGATCGTGAAGGAGTTGAGCTTGTCGGGGCGCGCCAGCGTCAGCGTCCCGACATGCTCCTGCTGCTCGAACCGGATGGTCTCGATGGCCCGCAGGCTACCGGCGACGGCGGTCAGCCGGCGGCGATGGCGGCGGCTCGCACTGCGCCCTCCACCCGCACGACCTCGACCCGCTGGACGAAGCCCGCCACGGCCAGCGCGCCGACCCGCACGACGTCGGCCCACGGCGGGACCGCGTGCACCAGGTCGCTGGTGGCGAGCAGCTCGCTCGGCCCGGCGGCCCCCGACAGGCGGGCGGCGAGGTTCACGGCGCTGCCGACGTAGTCGTCGCCCTCGAGCAGGATCACCGGCCCCTTGGCGGCGCCGATGCGCAAGGGCAGCGCGACGTCGGTCGTGTCGGCTCGACCCATGAGCTCGAGCATCATCGTCAGGAGGCGGTGGTCGTCGGTGCTGACGAACATCGCACCGTCGCCCAACCACTTGTCGATCCGCACCGCGTGGTCGGACGCGATCTCGCGGACGACTGCCCGGAAGCGCGTCAGGACGGCGACGGCCTCCTCGTCACCGTGGGTGTCGGTGAACCGAGTGAAGCCGCACAGGTCGACGAAGGCGAAGGAGCGGTCCACGCGCATGGAGCCAGTGTGCCGCGTGGCTCGGCCGGGATCGGAACAATTCCTCCTGCTTCACGCCGGGTTCACACACCGTTCGTCCCCGCGCGGCGTTCGCCGACCCCGATCACGGGAGCCCCGTCACCCATGTGACGGAAGTCTCAGCGACGTCGGCGAGCACCTGGTCGGTCGTCAGGCCGCTGCGCTTCAGCGGACGGAAGCCATGGTCGGCCGTATCGAGCCAGTGCATCGTGACCGGGCCCTTCACCTTCTTCACCGAACGGGTGAGCGCGGCCTTCGGTGCGAGCGAGTCGCGGGTGCCGCTGACGAACAGCACCGGGCACGTGATCCCTCCGAAGTGGTCGTCCCGCGTGCGCTCGGGCTTGCCCATCGGGTGGAGCGGATAGCCGAGCAGGAGCAGGCCGAGCGCGGGCAGCGGATCGTCGGGCGCCGCGACCACCATCGACGCGATCCGACCTCCCATCGAGCGACCCCCGAGCACGATGCGCTCGGGCGCGAGCCCCGCGCGCCGAGCGAGCTCGACCGCCGCGTCGCGCGTCGTCGCCTCGAGCACCGGAGGGCGGTCGGGCGCCTTCTTGCCGGCCGCTCGATACGGGAAGTCGAAGCGCAGCGACGGGATCCCCGCCGTGGCGAGGGCGTCGGCCACAGCGACCAGTGCCGGGGCGTGGCGATCGGCGCCCGCGCCGGGCGAGAGCAGCACGGCTCGGTCGGCCGGAGCCGAACCCCGCACGGGTCGCTGGAAGTCGGCGGCCAGGCTCACGGGGCCCCGCAGTGGCGTCCGAGGAAGGCGTCGATGCGCGTGTACACGTCGAGCAGTGTGTCCGCTCGCGACCAGCCGTGCCCCTCTCCCGGGTACTCGTGGTGCTCGACGTGCCCGCCCGCGGCGCGCATCGCGGCGGCGAAGGCCCGCGCCTGCTCCGGCGGCACGACCCGATCATCGAGGCCCTGGAGCAGGAGCACCGGGACGCGCAGCTCGGCGGCGTGCGCGACGGGCGAGCGTTCGCGGAACCGGTCCGCGTCCTGCGGCAGGACGCCGACGAGCCGGTCGGTGGAGTGCGCCTCGAAGCGATGCGTCGCGGCCGCCAGGTGGAGGAGGTCCGTCACCGGGTACGAGGCGACCACGGCCCGCACGAGCTCGGGGTGCCGTTGCGCGAGCAGCAGCGCGACGAGACCCCCCGACGACGCGCCGGAGACCGCGATCCGGGCCGGATCGCACCAGCCCGCCCGCACGGCTGCCTGCAGCCCGGCAGCGCAGTCGGCCACGTCGAGCACCCCCCACTCCCCTGCGAGCGCCTGGGCGTAGGCCCGCCCGTACCCGGTGGAGCCGCGGGGGTTCGGCGCGAGGACCGCGTACCCCGCGCCGACGAGGTGCTGGTGGAGCGGCTTCCACTGCACCGTCGCCTGACCCGTCGGTCCGCCGTGGACGTCGACGACCATCGGGGGCGCCACGACACCGACCGGTCGGAACAGCAGGCCGTGGAGCGTCGCACCGTCGTCGGCGAGCCAGCGCACCGGCATCGGCTCGACCAGGTCGTCACGGCGGAGCTCTGCGGGGGCGGCCCGCGCGACGACCTCTCTCGTCGGGGGTCCCCCGTCGGGCCGTGCGGCGACGCAGACGGCGGGCGGCGTGCGCGCACCGGAGCGGACGGCCGCGATCCCGGACGGTCCCCAGTCGAGCCCGTGGTGCCAGCCCTTCGCCACGTCCTCGGCTGCTGGGTCGCGACCGACCCGGGCGACGACCAGGCGACCGAACCCCTCCTCGTTTCGACACAGCGCGATCGCGTCGCCGGCCGGTGCCCAGGCGAAGGAGCGCTGGCCGACGCCCCACGACGGCTCCGCGTGCTCGAACGGCTCCGGCAGCACCGGCCGGCCGGCCGCGCCGTCACGATCGCCGACCACGACGTTCCACCACCCCGACTCGTCGCTCACCCACGCGAGCCGATCGCCCGTCGGGGCGAAGCGGGGCTGGCCGACGGCGATGCCGTCGCCGCCCGCGACGACGCGCGTCACCGGGCGATCGCCCCGCGCGGCCGGGCCGGCGACCTCGGCGAGGACGATGCGCGAGGAGTCCCACGACATCTGGTCCTGGTCCCACTCGTGCCAGACCAGGTGCCGGCCGTCGGGCGACCACGCCGGGTCCCACGCGAAGGCGGCGTCGGACGCCCGCCGGACCGGCGCGCCCGGTGCGACGTCGACGACCGCCACGTCGCAGGCGTCGTCGGTCTCGAGCACGAACGCGACCCGATCGCCGGCGACCGTGGCTGCGGGCGCGGCGGCCCGGCCGAGGCCACCCACGAGCACCTGGGGCTCGGCGCCGTCCAGCGGGACCAGCACCAGTCGCCCGTCGGGGTCCACCACGACGACCCGACTGGCGTCGACCCAGCACCACGTGCCGCCGCCGGTGGCCCGCGTGGGCGCCACCCCCGTGGCGCCGGTCACCACTCGCGGCGCGCGCTCGGGTGCTCCCGGTGGTCCGGTCACGAGGAGGTCGAAGCGGCCGGACCGGCCCTCGACCCAGCCGATGCGGGCCCCGTCGGGCGCCCAGCGCGGATCCGCGACCACGCCCGTCCGGGCGACGAGGCTCGCGGACACGGCGCCGGGCACGACCCGCGAGGGTACGCGCCGGCGCCCCGGACCCCACAGAAACACGGCCTGACCTGGGGTTGCGCAGGGTACCGGCCGGTAGGCTGGGCCGTTCTATGTCTGAGCGCCCGCTGCGAGTCGCGTACCTGGTGTACCGCGGCAACCCCCACTGCGGTGGCCAGGGCGTGTACACCCGGGCCCTGGCCCACGAGCTCACCCAGCTCGGCCACGAGATCACCGTGCTGTCGGGTCCCCCCTATCCCGACCTCGTCGACCCCGATCAGCTCTGGGAGGTGCCCGGCCTCGATCTCTACCGGGCGACGAACCCGTTCCGGGTGCCCTGGCCGCACGAGATCCGGAGTCGGGTCGATCTCGGTGAGCTGGCGATCATGGCGGTCGCGGGCTACCCGGAGCCGTGGGGCTTCAGCATGCGGGCCCGCAGCCTGCTGCGCGACCGCCGGGGACACTTCGACCTCGTCCACGACAACCAGTGCCTCGGGACCGGACTGCTCGACATGATGCGCACCGACGGCTGGCCGGTCGTCGCGACGCTGCACCACCCCATCACCGTCGACCGCGACCTCGACCTCGCCCACGCCTCGAACGCGCTCCGGCGCCTCTCGTTGCGGCGCTGGTACGCCTTCCTCGACATGCAGATGCGGGTGGTGCGAGAGATCCCGCGGATCCTCACGGTGTCCCAGTCGTCGCGGCACGACATCGTCGAGCAGATGGGCGTGCCGGCCGAGAACCTCCACGTGGTCCCGGTCGGCACCGACCCCGCGGTCTTCCGCCCGCTGCCGTCGATCCCCCGGGTCCCGGGCCGGCTGATGACGACGGCCAGCGCCGACGTGCCGCTCAAGGGCCTGGCCCACCTGCTCGAGGCGCTCGCGAAGGTCCGGGCCGAGCGCGACGACGTCCACCTCGTCGTGATCGGCAAGCCCAAGCCCAAGAGCCGCATCCCCGCGCTGATCGAGCGCCTGGGCATCGGCGACCACGTCGAGTTCGTGAAGGGGATCTCGACGGAGCGCATCGTCGAGCTGTACGCCGAGGCGGAGCTCGCCTGCGTGCCGTCGCTCTACGAGGGCTTCTCGCTGCCGGCGGTCGAGGCGATGGCCGCGGGCGTCCCGGTGCTCGGCACCACCGGCGGCGCGGTCCCGGAGGTGCTGGGGCGCGACGGCGAGACCTGCATGATCGTGCCCGCGGGCGACTCCGATGCGCTGGCACAGGGCATCCTGCGTGCGCTCGCCGATCCCCTGCTGCGCGCGCGGATCGGCGCCGCGGGACGCGATCGCGCGCTGACCAACTTCACCTGGCGCAAGACCGCCGAGGGCACCGCCGAGCACTATCGGGCACTGCTCGAGGAGCACGAGCGCGACCGCCGGGACGGCCGCTGATGCTCACCGTCGACTTCGACCGCGTGGGCGTGCGCAGCGGCGCGCGCGTCCTCGACATGGGCTGCGGTGGTGGGCGTCACGCGTTCGAGGCGTGGCGGCGCGGCGCGACCGTCGTCGCACTCGACTACTCCGAGGCCGAGCTCAAGGAGGTGCGCGCCGTCCTCGGCGCGATGCTCGACGCCGGCGAGGTTCCCGGCGCGACGGTCGAAGGCAGCACGACCGGGGGCATCGGCGGGCCGGTCAACGGCGACGCACTGCGGCTGCCGTTCCCCGACGCGACCTTCGACGTGGTGATCGCATCGGAGGTGCTCGAGCACCTCTGGGACGATGCCGGGGCCATCTCCGAGCTCGTGCGGGTCCTGAAGCCGGGCGGCCGCATGGCGGTCACCGTGCCGACGCGCTGGCCCGAGCGGGTGTGCTGGGCACTCGACCACCGCTACCACGACACGCCCGGAGCCCACGTGCGCATCTACCGCCAGCACGAGCTCGAGCAGAAGCTCGAAGCCGCGGGGTGCTGGCTGCGCGGATCGCACCACGCGCACGCGCTCCACTCGCCGTACTGGTGGCTCAAGTGCGCGACCGGCGTCGACGCAGTCGAGCCCCACTGGGCGGTGCGCCGCTACCACGACCTCCTCGCCTGGCAGATCACCGAGCAGCCCCGATGGCTGAACACGGTCGATCGCCTCCTCAACCCCGTGCTGGGGAAGAGCCTCGTCGTCTACGTCCAGAGAGTGAGCTGATGCCGAAGCACTCCATCCCGAGCGTCGAGGGGATCATCACCTCGAGCCAGGTCCGCGACACGGTCGACGCCATCGCGGCGGTCCAGCTCCCCGACGGGAACATCCCGTGGACCCCCGGCGAGCACACCGACCCGTGGAACCTCGTCGAGGCCGCCATGGCCCTCGACGTGGGCGGTCGTCACGCCGAAGCGGTGCTCGCGTACGAGTGGCTGCGCTCGCACCAGCACGACACCGGAAGCTGGTACGCGTACTACGTCGGCAACGACGTGAAGGACCCGGCGACCGACACCAACGTCACCTGCTACCTCGCCAACGGCGCCTGGCACCACTACCTCACGACGGGAGACACCGCCTTCCTCGAGGACTTCTGGCCCAACGTCGAGCGCGGCATCGACTTCGCGCTCTCGCTCCAGTCCGAGACGGGTGAGATCGCCTGGCGCGGCGACGAGGCGGCGCCGGGCGCGCTGCTCACCGGCTCGTCGTCGATCCACGCGAGCCTGCGCTGTGCGATCGCGATCGCCGAGCGGCTCGGGCACGAGCGCCCCGACTGGGAGCTGTCGCTCGGGCGCCTCGCCATCGCCATCGCGCACCGGCCCGACGCGTTCCTCGACAAGGACCGCTGGGCGATGGACTGGTACTACCCGATCCTCGGCGGCGTGCTGCGGGGCGAGGCCGCGCAGATGCGCGTCGCCGCGAAGTGGGACACGTTCGTGGTGCACGGTCGGGGTGCGCGGTGCGTGTCCGACCGCCCCTGGATCACCGCGGCCGAGACGTGCGAGCTGGTCATGGCCCTCGACGCGATCGGCCTCGACGGTCGGGCACGCGAGCTCTTCGAGTGGGTGCAGTTCCTCCGCCACGACGACGGCGGCTACTGGACCGGCATGAACTTCGACGACGAGGCCTTCCACGCCGACGGCGAGCTCTACCCGGTCGAGCAGCCGACGTGGAACTCCGCCGCGGTCGTGCTCGCGGCGAACGCGCTGGGCGGCAGCGGCCCGACCGCCGGGCTGTTCCGCGGCGAGGGCCTGCCCGTCGGCCTCACGCCCCAGGAGCTCATCGACGCCGGCACCGAGATCGAGGCCGAGATGGCGCGGGGACGCAGCTCCGAGCGCTAGTCGGTCGCGGGTCGTCGCGGCCGTGCACGGCGGCCTCGCACCAACCGGCCAGGCAGCGCGTCGGTCGGCTCCCCACCGACGTAGGTCTCCTCGCCGGCGACGAACGTGTGCAGGTAGCCGTCGGCGCGCTGGAGGAGCCGCCGGCCGCCGGCCGGGAGATCGAACTCGAGGTACGGCCGACGCGGCCGGAGCGCCTCCAGGTCGATGACGTTGAGGTCGGCCCGCATGCCCGGGGCGAGCACGCCACGATCGAGCAGGCCGACCGTCTCCGCCGTCGCGCGGCACTGGCGGGCGACGACCCACTCGAGGGGGAGTCCGTGCTCGCGATCGCGTGCCCAGTGCGCGAGCAGGGTCGTCGGGTAGCTCGCGTCGCAGATCGTCCCGACGTGCGCGCCGCCGTCGGAGAGGCCGGGGACGAGGTTCGGATCACCGAGCATCGCGCCGATCGCGTCGAGCGAGCCGTCGATCCAGTTGTGGAACGGCATGTAGAGCAGACCCTGACCGCCGTCGGCGAGGAGCAGGTCGAGTGCCAGCAGCGCGGGATCGTCCCCGTCACGTCGCGCCCGGGCGGCGATGCTGGCGGCGGGCGACGGCTCGTAGTCGGGCGGGTCGGTGAGCTCGAAGACCCGCTCGAACCGCTCCGGATCGGAGCCCGACTCCTCGGCGATGGCGGCCCGACGCGCCGGCTCGGCCAGTGCCCGAACCCGGCGGTCGAGCGGCAGGTTCGCGACCTCGCGATAGGACGGCGCCGCGACGAACGGGTTGAACGTCGTCTCGAGTCCGAGGACCACACCGATCGCCCGCGCACCGACCTGGCCGCGGATCGGGAGACCTTCGGCCGCCGCACCCGCGATGCGGTCGCGCAGCGCCGACCAGGAAGCGCGGTGCTCCTCGGCGGCGACCGAGATCGAGAGCGGGCTGCCCGACTCCTCGACCATCGCGCGCATGATGGCGAACTCGGCGTCGAGATCGGTGAAGTCGGAGACGACCTGGAGCACGCCGGCGCCGTCGATGGCACGAGCGATGCCGACCAGCTCGTCGCGCGCGGCGCGCAGCGTCGGCGTCGGCTCGCCGCGGCTCGTGCGGTGGTTGGTGGTCCGGGAGGTGCTGAAGCCGAGCGCGCCGGCGTCGATGGCACCCCGCGCGACGCGTCCCATGGTGGTGATGTCGTCGGCGGTCGCGGCCTCGCCTCGCGCCCCGCGCTCGCCCATGACGAAGAGGCGCACGGCTCCGTGCGGCACCTGGGTCGCGACGTCGGCGTCGTACGCCCGCCCCTCGAGATGGCCGAGGTACTCGTCGAACGACTCCCACGTCCACGGGATGCCCTCGTGCAATGCGGTCCCCGGGATGTCCTCGACGCCCTCCATCAGCTCGATGATCCGCTCGTGGTCGTCGGGGCGACACGGGGCGAAGCCGACGCCGCAGTTCCCGGTGACCACGGTGGTCACCCCGTGCCAGGTCGACGGCGCGAGCCGAGCGTCCCAGGTCACCTGCCCGTCGTAGTGCGTGTGGATGTCGACGAACCCCGGCGTGACGAGGGCACCGTCGACGTCGAGGACGCGTCGCGCGCGCTCGCCCCGGGAACCGACCGACACGACGACGCCGTCGTCGATCGCCGCGTCGGCCGTGCGCGCCGGCGCACCCGTGCCGTCGACCACCGTGCCGCCGCGGATCAGCAGGTCGTGCGTCACGACCGCGGAGTGTAGGGCGGTGTCAGGGCGTCGAACGGCGGAGCACGCGGAGGGAGCCGGTGGTCGAGACGGGCTCCCAGCCGTCGCGCACGGCGCGCTGCCACACCTCGAAGGGCGCCTGACCCCCTTCGCTCGGGTCTTCGAAGACGTCGTGGAACACCAGGACGCCGCCGGGCGCGACGAGCCGGCTCCACCCCTCGTAGTCGGCGGTCGCGACGTCGAGGGCGTGCCCGCCGTCGATGAACAGCAGCCCGAGTGGCGTCGCCCAATGAGCCGCCACGGTCGTCGAGTGACCGATCACCGCGACGACGACGTCCTCGAGCCCGGCGTGCTCGATCGTGCGGCGGAACCACGGGAGCGTGTCCATCCGGCCGGTGCGCGGATCGACGAGCCGCTCGTCGTGGTGCTCCCATCCGGCCTGGTTCTCCTCCGAGCCGCGGTGGTGGTCGACGGTGTAGAGGACGGTGCGCTTCGCACGCGCCGCGGCCCCGAGGTAGATCGCCGACTTCCCGCAGTAGGTGCCGACCTCGAGCAGTGGGCCGTGCTCGGCGCCGATCAGCCCGGCCTCGTGCAGCGCGAGCCCCTCGTCGTCGGGCATGAACCCGATCGCCTCACGGGCGTGGTGGAGCAGGTCCGGGTCCATCGGTGCCTTCGTCCGTCACAGGACCGGGGTCTCGACGTAGCGACCGAACACGTCGGCGAGGGCGTCCATGACCTCGCCTTCGGTCGCGTACGCGTCGACGGCGTCGATCAACGAGGGCATGACGTTGGTCGTCGGCTCGGCCGCCGCCGCTCGCACGCCCTCCAGCGCGACGCGCACTCGCTCGTCGTCGCGATCGGCGCGGACCTGCGCGAGGCGCTTGCACTGGAGCTCCTCGACCTCGGGTCCGATGCGCAGGATCTCGGGCGGCGGCTCGTCGTTGCCCTCGAGCGCGGTGTTGACGCCGACGACGAGGTGACGACCGTCGTTGAGCTTGCGCTCCAGCTCGTACGCGGCGTCGGCGATCTCCCGCTGGAACCAGCCCGACTCGACCTCGCGCAGCACGCCCTCGAGCATCGAGCCGTCACCGACCGCGTCGAGGTGCTCGAACGTGGCCTCGGCGTGGCGCTCCAGCTCGTCGGTCAGCTCCTCGACGAACCACGAGCCACCGAGCGGGTCGGCGACGTTCGCCACGCGCGTCTCGTGCGCGAGCACCTGCTGGGTGCGCAGCGCGATCCGGGCGGCCTTCTCGGTGGGGAGCGCGAGGGTCTCGTCCATCGAGTTGGTGTGCAGGCTCTGGGCCCCCCCGAGCACACCCGCGAGGGCCTCGATGGCCGTGCGCACGATGTTGACCTCGGGCTGTTGGGCGGTGAGCGAGACACCGGCCGTCTGGCAGTGGAACCGGAGCTGGAGCGAGCGCTCGTTCGACGCGCCGTAGCGATCCCGCATCCAGTGGGCCCAGATCCGGCGCGCGGCACGGTACTTGGCGATCTCCTCGAAGAAGTCGAGGTGCGCGTTGAAGAAGAAGGAGAGGCGAGGTGCGAAGTCGTCGACGGCGAGCCCGGTGGCGAGGGCGGCTTCGACGTAGGCGAACCCGTTGGCGAGCGTGAAGGCGAGCTCCTGGGCCGCGGTCGAGCCCGCCTCGCGGATGTGGTACCCGGAGATGGACACGGCGTGCCACCGGGGCATCTCGGCGGCACAGAACCGGATCGAGTCGGCGACGAGACGCATCGACGGTCGCGGCGGGAAGACGAACTCCTTCTGCGCCTGGTACTCCTTCAGGATGTCGTTCTGGAGCGTCCCGCCGAGGCGCGCCCGCTCGACCCCCTGACGCTCGGCCGCGGCCACGTACATCGCGAGCAGCACGGCGGCCGGCGCGTTGATCGTCATCGACGTCGTGACGTTGCCGAGGTCGATGCCGGCGTAGAGGTCTTCGACGTCGGCCAGCGTGTCGACGGCGACGCCACACTTGCCGACCTCTCCCAGGGCGAGTGGGTCGTCGGAGTCGCGACCCATCAGCGTCGGCAGGTCGAACGCGGTCGACAGACCGTCGCCGCCGGCGGCGAGGAGGTCGCGGAACCTGGCGTTGGTGTCGACCGCGGTGCCGAACCCGGCGAACATCCGCATCGTCCAGAGCTTCGAGCGGTACATCGAGGCGTAGGGCCCACGGGTGTACGGGAACTCGCCGGGGAGCTCGGCGTCGACGGTCGGATCGGTCGGTGCGTACACGGGCTCGACCGGGACGCCCGACATCGTCTCGAAGTCGGCGTCGCGCGTCGGTGCCGCGTCGTAGGCCGCCTGCCAGCGGTCTCGTCTCGCACTCGTCACCGCCGCCAGCGTACCGGCGCCGGGCCGGCTCGCTCTCGGCCCCTGCTACCTTCCCGCCCCATGACTGCTGGAGAGACCGTGACCGCGCTGATCAAGGCGAACGAGGCCCGCGACATCGACGCGATCCTCGCCGTGCTCACCGACGACGTCGTGTACGAGAACGTGCCGATGAGCGTGATGAACGGCCACGACGAGGTGCGGGCCATGCTCGGACCGTTCGCCGAGATGGCCGAGAAGGTCGAGTGGGAGGTGCTCGAGCAGGTCGAGCAGGGCGACACCGTGATGAACGAGCGAGTCGACCGCTTCTGGCTCGAGGGTGGTCACACGATCGAGCTGCGTGTCGCCGGAGTGTTCAAGGTTCGCGGCGACAAGGTGGCGGTCTGGCGCGACTACTTCGACCTCCAGGAGTTCAACGCCCAGATGCCGACCTGAAGGTCACGGCAGATGCCGGGCGCCTGAGCGCCACGGGCGACAGGAGCGCTCAGCCCACGCCCCGCCGCATCAGCCCCGTGCCCGCCGTGACGCCACCGTCCACGGGCAGCGCGACCCCCGTGACGTAGGCAGCGTCGTCCGACAGCAGCCACGCGATCGCGGCCGCGACCTCTTCGGGGCGCCCGAACCGCTCGAGCGGGACGTGGCTGCGCATCTCCTCGTAGAGAGCGGGAGCGTGGCGCTCCAGCGGCTCGGTCATGCGGGTCCCGCCGATCGGCCCGGGGCACACCGCGTTGACCCGGATCCCCTCGTGCCCGAGGTCGATGGCCGCGGCCCGGGCGAAGTTGAGGATCCCACCCTTCGAGGTGTTGTACGCCCACATGTCGGGGTCGCCGCGCATCCCCGAGACGGACGCGGTCACGACGACGGAACCGGGTCGATCGGCGCGCAGCGCGGGCAGCGCGGCGCGCAGGCCGAGGATCGCGCCCCGCACGTTGACCGCCAGCAGCCGATCGAGATCGTCGATCGCCTGCGACTCGATCGGGCCGGCGGTCCCGAGACCGGCGTTGAGCACGAGCCCGTCGAGCCCCCCGAAGCGATCGCTCGCCGCGGCGACCATCGCCTCGTTGTCGGCCTCGCGGGTCACGTCGGCGACGAACGAGGCAGCGCGGTCACCGAGCCCGTCGATCCACGCGAGCGAGCCGGCGTCGAGATCCGCGCCGATGACGTTCCAACCGTCGGCGTGCAGCCTGGCGAGCGCGGCACGTCCGATGCCGGACGCGGCGCCGGTGACGATCGCGGTGCGGCCCGGCGGGCTCATGACGACCGATCCCTCACGTCGCCAAACCTAGGATGCGCGCATGCACCGACGCCTCTCGGTCGCCCGGGTCGTCGCGGCCGTGCTCGCGACGGCAGCCGGGGTGGCGGCGCCTGCGACCGCGCGCGCACAGGTGGACGGCAGCGGCGACGTGGTGCCGACGGCGCCGAAGATCGAGGTGCTCGACGCCGGCGCGGAGCCCCGGGTGCCGTTGCGCTACGCATTGACCGCCGGCGCGTCGTACACCGCGACGCAGACCGTCGACCAGCGCATCGAGCAGATCGACGACGAGGGCTTCGGCAACACCACCGAGGTGCCGTCGATCGACCTCGGGATGCGGCTCGACGTCATCGAGGTGCTGCTCGACGGCACCGCCCGCGTCGCTCTCGCGTTCACGTCGGTCGACGCGACCGGCACCGGCTCCGCCGCGAGTGCCGATCAGGCCCTCTTCATCGAGATCGCGCTGGGTGACATCACCGACCTGACGGGCGAGACGGTGCTCACCGACCGCGGCGCCGTGCTCGAGAGCAGCTACGACGTGCCCGAAGACCTGCCGGTCCTCGTGCGGAGCGTGCTCGAGCAGGTCGAGTCGCAGATGGCCGCGCTCACCCCGCCGTTGCCCGAGGAGCCACTGGGCGTCGGGGCGCGCTGGCGTGCCACGACCCAGGTGACGCTGTCGGGCATCACCGTCGAGCAGGACGCGCGGTTCACCCTCGAGTCGATCACCGACACCGGGGTGGAGGTGTCGGTCTCCCTGCGCCAGCGCGCGGACCGCCAGGAGATCGACGTCCCCAACGCTCCGCGTCGCACGTCGGCTCGGCTGCTCTCCTACCGCGGCACGGGCGACGGCACGAGCACGTTCGACCTCCGCGCCCCGGTGCCGGTGGCGAGCGAGGTGGCGATCACCGTCGTCAACCGGGTCCGGACCCGAGATGCCGACGGCGACGTCGAGACGGTGCGGACCACGTCGGAGCAGGAGCAGCGCATCACGACGCCGTAGCGCGACCGCGCGCCGCGATCGTGAGATGCGGCAGGCCACCCCTAGGATGCGCCGATGCGCCGAACCCTCCAGGTTGCCCTCGTGTCGCTCGTGCTCGTCGCGGTCAGCGGGACCGCCGCGGTGGCTCGGTCCGGCGAGCCGTCCGGCGGTGACGCGCCGGCGGTCCCCGAGATCGAGGTGCTCGACCGCGGCGCTTCGCCCCGCACCGACCTCCGGATCACGGTGCCGGTCGGCGCGACCGAGACGCTCCGCATGCGCACGCTCGCACGGATCTCACAGACCGTCGGCGGACAGACGCGGTCGGGGAGCACGCCGAACATCACGTTCACGATCGACGCCTCGGTCGACGCCGTGGACGAGAGCGGCAACCTCACGGTGAGCTACACCTACGCATCGATCGACGTGAGCGAGTCCGGTCCCGCGGCGGTGGTCGAAGCGACGCGCGAGAGCCTCGAGCCGCTCCTCGGCGTCACCGGCACCATGGTGGTCACCGACAAGGGTGCGCTCCTGAGCAGCGAGGTGCCGGTCCCGTCCGGACTCGACGCACAGGCCGAGCAGCTCTTCGACCAGCTCCAGTCGCAGGCCACCGCGCTCACCGTCCCCTATCCCGACGGCAAGGTCGGTCGCGGCGCGCGCTGGCGCGCGTCGTCCGAGGTCGAGCTGAGCGGGATCGAGTTCGAGCAGCAGGCGACCTACACCGTCGAGCGGACCCGCGGCGGCCGGACGACGCTGTCGGTGGAGATCGTGCAGCGCGCGCCGCGCCAGGAGTTCACACCGCCCGGCACCGACGAGGAGCTGCTCCTCGTCTCGTCACGGGGCACCGGCTCCGGCGAGAGCATCGTGGCGCCGAGCGAGGCGGTCATGCCCGTCGGCGGCGGCTCCGACGTCCGCACCCGCCAGCGGCTCGAGGTCGACGGCGACGCCGTCTCCCAGACGACCAGCACCAGCATCTTCCTCAACGAAGACCGCTGAGGGAGCCCGGCGTGGCTCCGGGTGCCGGGGCAGGGCTCCGGTACCCTTTCGCCACGCCCGGGCTGGGCAGACCCGAGGGAGAGCGACCCCATGGAAGAGCGACAGGCCCCCGACCGCAACCTCGCCATGGACCTGGCGCGGGTCACCGAGGCTGCTGCCCTCGCCGCCGCCCGGTGGATCGGTCGGGGCGACAAGGAAGCCGCCGACCAGGCGGCCGTCGACGCGATGCGGCTCGTCCTCAACACCGTCGCCATGGAAGGCGTGGTCGTGATCGGCGAGGGCGAGAAGGACGAGGCCCCGATGCTCTACAACGGCGAGGAGATCGGGGCCGGCGGCCCGGCGTGCGACATCGCGGTCGACCCGGTCGACGGGACGACGCTCACCTCGCTCGGGCGCAACAACGCGATCTCGGTGATCGCGATCGCCGAGCGCGACTCGATGTTCAACCCCGGCCCGTGCGTCTACATGGAGAAGATCGCGGTGGGCCCCGAGGCGCGGGGCATGATCGACCTCGACGCCCCGGTGAAGGCCAACCTCGAGGCCGTCGCCAAGGCCAAGGGCGAGCAGGTGCGCGACGTGACCGCGGTCGTGCTCGACCGCGATCGCCACTCCGACATCATCAAGGAGTGCCGCGAGGCCGGTGCGATGGTCCGCCTGATCCCCGACGGCGACGTGATGGGGGCGCTCGAGACCGCGTGGCCCGACTCCGGCTCCGACATCCTCTTCGGGGTCGGTGGGACGCCGGAAGGCGTGATCGCGGCCTGCGCCCTGAAGTCGCTCGGCGGCGAGATCCAAGGGCGGCTGTACGCCCGCAACGAGGAGGAGCGGCGTGCCGCGCTCGACGGTGGCTACGACATCGAGGGCGTCCTCACGACCGACGACCTCGTGTCGAGCGAGGACGTCTTCTTCTCGGCCAGCGGCGTGACCGAGGGTGACATCCTGCGCGGCGTGCGCTACCGAGGCGACGGCGCGAGCACCGAGACCCTCGTGATGCGCTCGAAGACCGGCACGATCCGCACCATCCGCGCCACCCACCAGTGGGACAAGCTCCGCCGATACTCGTCACTCGAGTACTGATCGACGCGTCGATCGCGCGATCGCCGTGGACCGCCGCGAGCTCCTGCGCCGAGGTGCGATCGGTCTCGGCGCCCTGATCAGCGCTCCCGTCCTGCGCGGCGCTCCCGGATGGGCGACAGCGGGATCCCCCGAACCGACCGTGCCCCCTGCAACCGACGCGTGGTGGGCCCACGGCAACTACGCGCCCGTGCAGCAGGAGCTCGACGACGAGCGACTGCAGGTGAGCGGTCGGCTCCCCCGGGCGCTCAACGGCCTGTACGTGCGCAACGGCACCGACGCACACCCGGGCACCGCGGCACCGCACTGGTTCATCGGGGACGGGATGGTCCACGGCGTGCAGCTGTCGGACGGTGACGCCCGCTGGTACCGCAACCGGTTCGTGCGCACGAACCAGCTCGCCTCCGACGCGCCGCTCGGCGCGGACGGCCCGCCGACGCTCGCGAGCGGGTACGCCAACGTCTCGGCGATCTGGCACGGAGGACGACTGCTGGCATCGGGCGAGATCGGTCTCCCGTGGGAGCTCTCTCCCGCCGACCTGTCGACCGTCGGCATCTACGACTTCGCGGGTCGCCTCACGACGTCGATGACGGCCCATCCCAAGATCGACCCGGCGACCGGCGCGATGCACCTGTTCGGCTACTGGTTCGCCGAGCCCTACCTCACGTACCACGTCGCCGACGCCAGTGGCGCGCTGGTGCACAGCGAGGTCGTGGCCGTGGGACGACCCACGATGATCCACGACTTCGCGATCACCGACAGGGACGTGGTGTTCTGGGAGCTCCCGGTGGTGTTCGATCCCTCACGCATCGACACGGGCATCCCCTACTCGTGGGATCCGGGCTACGGGGCCCGGATCGGCGTGATGCCACTGGGCGGGCCGGCGAGCGCGATCCGCTGGCGCGAGATCGACCCCTGCTTCGTGTTCCACGGCGTGAACGCGCACCGCGACGGCGACGACGTCGTGGTCGACGTCTGTCGCCACGAGCGGATGTTCGACCCCGGCGTCACCGACAGCGGTCGACTGACGCTGCGCCGCTGGCGGGTGGGGACGGCGGGCGACACCCTGTCGTTCTCCGAGGACGTCGTCGACGACGACCGGCGTGGCGAGCTGCCGACCCGCGACCCGCGCCGCGTGGGGCTCCCCTATCGGTACGGATACCTCGTGACGACCGGACAGCGGGGCCCGGTGCCGACGTACCGCGGCGTCGCGAAGCAGGACTTCCGAACCGGCACGGCGCAGGAGTGGCGCGCCGGCCGCGGGCAACAGCCCAACGAGTTCCTGTTCGTCCCGACCGGCCGGGCCGAGGACGACGGGTACCTGCTCTCGTACGTCTACGACGCCGGTCGCGATCGGAGCGACCTCGTGGTGCTCGACGCGCGCGACGTGGCGAGCGGACCCGTCGCGACCGTGCACCTCCCGACCCGGGTCCCCTACGGGTTCCACGCGACCTGGGTTCCCGAGCAGGACCTGCCGGCCCGGACGAGGGCCTCGGCGTGAGTCAGCGCAGGAGCTGGAGGAAGTAGAGCCCGGCCACCTCCACCGCGACCGCGAGGAGCAGGACCGCGCCCCAGACGAGCAGGAACTCGGCCGAGTCTCGCAGCCGCGGGGTGACCATCACCCGAGCGCCCTCACGTGACCGAAGCCCCGGTTCCGGCGACTCGCCGGCCGAAGTGCCGGAGGAACCAGGCGCTGGCGAGGTTCGCCGCGGCCTCGAGCGTGCCGGGCTCCTCGAACAGGTGGGTGGCGCCGGGGACGACGACCAGGCGGTGCTCGCACGTCAGGCGCGCCGCGGCACGCTCGTTCAGCTCGAGCACCACCTCGTCGCGACCGCCGACGACCAGGAGCGTCGGCGCGCGGACGGCCTCGAGCGCATCACCGGCGAGATCGGGCCGACCGCCACGCGACACCACGGCCTCGACGCGGTCGGGCATCGCCGCCGCTGCGCACAGCGCCCCGGCCGCCCCGGTGCTGGCACCGAAGATCCCGACGGGAAGACCCGTCGTGCGTGGCGATCCGACGACCCAGTCGACCGCGGCGACCAGCCGCTGGGTGAGCAGATCGACGTCGAACACGTTGGCGCGATCACTGGCCTCGTCGGCGGTGAGCAGGTCGAGCAGCACGGTGGCGAGGCCGGCTTCGTTCAGCGCCCTCGCCACGAAGCGGTTGCGGGGCGAGTGGCGACTGCTGCCGCTGCCGTGAGCGAACACGACCACGCCGTGCGCGGGCGACGGCACCGAGAGCTCGCCCTCGAGGTACGTCCCGTCGAGCGGGACGTGCACCTGCCCGTCGACCACGCGGTTCGCGGCCAGCAGCGAGACGACCTCGTCCTCGGTCACGGGAGCGAAGTCGTCGTAGAACGCGCCCACCGCACCGAAGTACGACGGCTGCACCGGACAGACGACGGCGTCGGCGACGCTCGCGAGCTGCGCGACCGACTCGGGAGCACCCACGGGTGCGGCGACGACGACGCGGGCGGCACCGTGGGCGCGCGCCACCTGGATCGCGGCCTTGGCGGTCCCGCCCGTCGCGACGCCGTCGTCGACGATGACCACGGTGCGCCCGTCGAGAGGGACCCTCGGCGCACCCAGACGCAGCCGTGCGGCGCGACGCTCGACCTCGGCCCGCTCTCGGTCCTCCACGGCCGAGAGCTCGTCGGGCGCGATCCCGAGGCGGCGGACCATCGCGGTGTCGAGCACCCGCACCCCGTCCTCCCCGACCGCGCCGACGCCCAGCTCGGGCTGGAACGGGACACCGACCTTGCGGACCACGATGACGTCCAGCGGCGCGTCGAGCGCGCGAGCGACCTCGTAGGCGACCGGCACTCCTCCACGCGGGAGCCCGACGACCACGGGATGCTCGGAAGCGAGCGCGGCGAGGTCCTGGGCCAGCACTCGACCGGCCTCGGCGCGATCCCTGAACCTCGACATGCTTCGAGTGTGGGCGCTCCGAGCGCCCGGGCCAAGGGTCCAACGTCACGACGAGGCGCCGTCAGGGGCGCCGGTGCGCGGGCGAGGGCGCCTCGAGCCACGCCGGGATCGGCTCGTCGCGGGCGCCGAGCCGATCCCGCAGCCGCCGGTTGGGCTCGGCGTAGCGCTCGACGAGCTCGGACCGGACGGGCTCCGGGAGACGCTCCTTGGCCTTCGACCCGTTGAGCCGGTAGTAGGTCGAGCGGAGCTTCTCCTTCAGGCCGTGGTGACGGCGCCAGAACCGCTCGAACCGGTCGTTGACGCCCAGCGCGAGCTTCTGCAGCCCGGCGCGGCGGTACCCCGTGGTGCGGTTCTCGGACGCGAGCTCGGTCGTCGGGTACGCGGCGGGATCGATCCCGAGGAAGGTCGCGACGTCGGCGAGCGTGCGCGCCGGGTCGGCCATGAGGTCCTCGAACCACACGATGCGGAAGCGCTCACCGAAGCCGGTCGTCCAGTCGTCGAGCCAGTCGGCGTAGCACCCGCCACGGAAGCCGAACCAGCGCTCGTTGTCGGGGTCGCGGAAGTCGTCGTCGTCGAGCGCGTCCGCGTGCGCGAGGTACTCGGCGACGGGCAGATCCTCGGGGATGCGGAGGCGCGCCTTCTGATACCCGAAGAACGACCAGAACCTGGCCACTGGCTCGCGCAGGACGACCATCGCCCTGAGGTCGTCGCCGCACACCTCGTGCATCGCGTCGACCACCGCGGCACCGCCGTAGAAGTACGACGGCGTGGCCTCGAGCCGCACCGGTCGATCCCCCGAGGCCGCGAACCGCTCCTCGTAGACGGTGACGGGCTCCAGCGCTCGACCCCACCGGGGCGGGAGGAAGTAGCCCGTCTCCTTCACCGCGGCCGGCGCCACCTGGGGGTGTGACGACAACGACACGAACAACGACGTGGTGCCCGCCTTGTTGACGCCGGCGATGATCGCGTTCGCGCGCATCGAGGTCAGCGTAGGCGTAGGGAGTCGGACCCGACGGTGCGACCCGTCATCACAGGTTCGCGACGGCCTCGCGCCCGAGCCGCACGAGCTGGCGGCGCGTGGGCGTCCGTCTGCTGTCGGTGACGGCGATCTGCACGACCTCGCTGCCCTCGAACACGACGAGGGTGCCCGTCGTCGCACCGGGTGATCCCTTGTGCGTGGACGTCACGGCCAGGTCTCCGAGGCCCCGGACGACTCGGGCACCGTCCTGGTCCCGCTCGAAGTCCTTCGCGTCGGCCAGCGCCTGCTTCCGCAGCTCGGTGATCGTCAGATCGACGCCGACCGCGGGCTCGTCGACCTCGGACGCCCAGGAGCACAGCGAGGCGTCGTCGGTGAAGAGGACCTCGAACCGCACGTCGAGGGCGTCGCGGAGGTCGGCCGCGCTCACGAGATCGCAGGGCCTCGGGACGTTCGTCGCCGCCGCGGGCACCACGATGCCCGCCGAGGCGCCGGCCGCCAGCATGCCGCCGACCAGCCCCCCGACGATGGTCCGGAGCCCGATCACGTCACTCCCCGTTCGACTCGTGGTCGCGGAGGCGCGGCCAGACGCCGCTCGTGGTGGTGTCGAAGTCGTAGATCGAGTAGCCGATGGCGTCTCGGCGCTCGGCGGCCTCGACGAAGCCGAGGTAGTCGCTGGTCGCCGCAGTGTCGGCGATCCCACCGATCGCGTGGACCAGCGCATCCGGGTCCCCCACGCGCTTGCGGACCCGCCGGATGTTCTCCTCGGTGTACGCGAAGCCGTCCCGGTACCCGGATGCCTCGTCCCGGTTCGTCCAGTAGCTCATCGGCAGCCACACGTCGAAGTCGTCGCGGATCCGCTTCCAGGGGAAGTCGGGCCAGTAGCTGCGGTTGACCTCCTCGATGAGCAGCGGTTCGAGCACGACCGCGCCGAGCGGCCGGTCGTCGACGACCCGGCGCGCCCGACGCGCCACCTCGATCAGCGCGTCGTTGCGAGCGACCGAATCGGGGAGCGCCTGCGTGTACTCGATGTCGAGCGCGATGCCGTCGAACCTCTCGCCGTCGGCGCGGAACTCCTCGAGGGCCCGGATGTGCCGCACGTCGTCGGCGACGTCGTCGAACTTCGGCAGGTACCACGCGACGACGTCGAGGTCGTGGTCGTGCGCACGCTCGAGCCAGCGGCCCAGCAGCTTCCGGTCGACGGTCAGGCCCTCGATCCGATCGTCGTCCTGAGCCGCCTGGAGGTACAACGTCTCCACTCCGAGCGCGGCCATGTCGTCGATGCTGTCGATGGTGAGATCGGGAGGGTTGCCGGCCGACTGCACCTCGGGGACGTAGTCGTACACGTCGACCCAGGTGCCCAGACCCCGGAACGGATCGACGTCGCGCTCACCGGCACCCGCCGGCGGAGAGAGCGACGTCACCATCGCGCCCACCAGCGTCGCGAACACGGACGCGAGCGCGAAGCACCGTCGGCGCGTCGTTCGGGGCACGGCCCCAACCCTAGGAGAGTCCGAGCACCGTTCTGGCGTCAGCACACCCGCGTGAGGCGGGTCTGCTGACGCCAGAACGATCGAAGGTCAGTGCGCGGGCTCGGGCGCGCCGGCGACCTCGAGTCGCAGGTCGGCGCGGGCGAGCGCGGCCGCGGCGTCCTCGTCGGCCGGATCGGCCGCGAGCGCGGCGACCGCGCGGTCGTGCGCGGCGCGGGCCCGGGTGACGTCGATGTCGTCGGGCAGCTCGGCCACGTCGGACAGCACGATGACCCGGTGCGCGCTCACCTCGACGAAGCCGCCGTGCACGGCGATGACCTGCTCGCCCTCGCCCGGGAGGACGACCCGCACCTTGCCGGTCGCCAGCGCGCCGAGCAGGGGTGCGTGACCGGGCAGGAACGCGACGTCGCCCTCGGACGTGCGGCAGACGACCATCTCGCCGACGCCCTCGTAGAGGACCTGCTCGGGCGAGACGACCTGCACCTGCAGCGTCGGGTTGTCGGTCACATCTCACTCGCTCCCTGCGGCGCAGGGTACCTGCGCCGCGGACGTTCGCTCGCTGGCGAGCCTCCGCTCGCTCCGCTCGCTGCGGCCGCGCGCGAGACCATCACGAATCTTGAAGAGTCTTCGCCTTGGCGAGGACGCTCTCGACCCCGCCGACGTTGAAGAACGCCTGCTCGGGCACCTCGTCGAGCTCACCGTTGGCGAGCGCCTCGAAGCTGTCGACGGTCTCCTCGACCGACACGTAGATCCCGGGCAGTCCCGTGAACACCTCGCCCACGAAGAACGGCTGCGACAGGAACCGCTGGATCTTGCGGGCACGCGAGACCGTGACCTTGTCCTCTTCGGACAGCTCGTCGAGACCGAGGATGGCGATGATGTCCTGGAGCTCCTTGTAGCGCTGGAGGATCTCCTGCACGCGCCGCGCCACCTCGTAGTGGCGCACGCCCACGACCTCGGGAGCGAGGATGTTCGACGTCGACGCCAGCGGGTCGACGGCCGGGTAGATGCCGAGCGCGGCGATCTGGCGCGACAGCTCGGTCGTGGCGTCGAGGTGCGTGAACGTCGTGAAGGGCGCCGGGTCGGTGTAGTCGTCCGCCGGGACGTACACCGCCTGCATCGACGTGATCGAGTGCCCCTTCGTCGAGGTGATGCGCTCCTGCAGCTCACCCATCTCGTCGGCGAGCGTGGGCTGGTAGCCCACCGCCGACGGCATGCGACCGAGCAGCGTCGAGACCTCCGACCCGGCCTGCACGAACCGGAAGATGTTGTCGACGAACAGCAGCACGTCCTGGTTCTTCACGTCACGGAAGTACTCGGCGACCGTGAGCGCCGAGAGCGCGACCCGGAGGCGGACGCCCGGCGGCTCGTCCATCTGGCCGTAGACGAGCGCCGTCTTCTCGATGACGCCCGACTCGGTCATCTCGAGCCAGAGGTCGGTGCCCTCACGGGTGCGCTCACCGACGCCGGCGAACACCGACACGCCACCGTGCTGCGTGGCGACCCGCTGGATCATCTCCTGGATGAGCACCGTCTTGCCGACGCCCGCGCCGCCGAACAGGCCGATCTTGCCTCCCTGCACGTACGGCTCGAGCAGGTCGATGACCTTGATGCCGGTCTCGAACATCTGCGCCTTCGGCTCGAGCTGGTCGAACGTCGGCGGCTCGCGGTGGATCTCCCAGCGGTCGTCGATGCCGGTGAGCTCGTCCTTGGAGATGTCGAGCGGCTCGCCGATGACGTTGAAGACGTGACCGAGCACTCCGTCGCCGACCGGCATCTGGATGCCGTGGCCGGTGTTGCGCACGATCGTGCCCCGCTTGAGCCCGTCGGTCGGCTTCATGCAGATGACGCGGCAGCGGCTGTCGCCGATCTGCTGCGCGACCTCGGCGACGATCGTGATCGTCTCGCCCTCGAGCTCGAGGTCCATCTCGAGCGCGGAGTTGATCTCGGGCAGCGCGTCGGGCGGGAACTCGACGTCGACCACCGGACCGGCGATCGCGACGACGCGCCCGTCCTTCAGGTCCTTGTCGGCCTGCGGCTCGGCGACAGCGGTCATGTTCGGCTCCTGGCTCTTCGTGGTGCGGTCAGTTGGACGACGGCATCGCGAAGCCGTCGTCGTGGGACTCGACGCTCTCCTCGCGAAGCGCCTCGGCCCCACCGACGATCTCCATGATCTCGGTGGTGATCTGCTCCTGGCGGGCGCGGTTCATGCTGCGAGTGAGGCTCGTGATCAGGTCGTCGGCGTTGTCGGTCGCCGCCTTCATCGCCCGCTGGCGAGCGGCATGCTCCGAGGCGGCCGCGTTGAGCAGCGCGGCGTAGACGCGCGCCTCGGCGTAGCGCGGCAGCAGACGCTCGAGGATCCCTTCGGGAGACGGCTCGAACTCGTAGACGGGCTCGATCGTGCCGTCCTCGGAGGTCGGACGGGCGTCGCCGCCCTCGAGGGCTTCGCGATCGAGGGGCATCAGGGGTCGCACGACGACCTCCTGCGTGCCGGCCGACACGAACCGGGTGTAGACGAGCTGCACCAGGTCGTACGTGCCGTCGAGGAACGGCGCCTCGATGGCTCGCGCGATCGCGCGCGCGTCCTCGTACGACGGCTGGTCGGAGAAGCCGGCGAAGGTGGCGTCGATGCGGAAGCCTCGGTAGCGGAAGTAGCTCTCGGCCTTGCGGCCCACGACGACGAGGCCGTAGTCGGCACCACGCTCGCTGTGCTCGCGCATCTCGCCCTCGGCCGCCCGGATCACCGAGGAGTTGTACGCGCCGCAGAGGCCGCGATCGGCCGTGATGACGACCTGGGCGACCCGCTTCGTCTGCTCGCGCGGCGTCAGCAACGGGCTGTCGGTGCCGGCACCGGCGGCCGCGAGGTCGCGGACCACCTCGGTGATCGTCTCCGAGTACGGGACGGCCGCCTGCACCCGCGCCTGCGCGCGCACGATGCGGCTCGCGGCGATGAGCTCCATCGCGCGCGTGATCTTCTTCGTCGACTGGACCGAGCGGATCCGTCGGCGAAGGAGCCGCTCCTGACCGGCAGGCATCTCTACTTGCTCGCTCTCGGCAGCGTGGAGGTCATTCGGTCTCGAGGGTCTTGTCGGACTCGGCTTCGCCCACTGCCTCCGCGTCGGTCGCGGTCGGGTCGGCGGTGCCGCCCGACTCGGTCGCGAGCGCGGCCAGGAAGTCGGCCTTGTAGGCCTCGACCGCGGCCTCCACCGCCCCGCCCTCGGGCAGGGCACCCGTGTCACGGATCTCGCTCAGCAGCCCTGCGTGGCGACCACGCATCCACGTGAGGAGGTCGGCCTCGAACCGGGAGACCTGGTCGACCGGGATGTCGTCGAGCGCTCCGGACGTGCCCGCGTAGATCGCGATCACCTGCTCCTCGACCGGCATCGGCGAGTTCAGCGGCTGCTTGAGGAGCTCCACGAGGCGCTCCCCGCGGTCGAGCTGGGCCCGCGACACCGCGTCGAGCTCCGATCCGAAGGTCGCGAACGCCTCCAGCTCCCGGAACTGCGCGAGGTCGAGCTTCAGGGTTCCGGCCACGCTCTTCATCGCCTTGATCTGCGCGGCGCTCCCGACGCGCGAGACCGAGATGCCGACGTCGACCGCCGGACGGACCCCTGACTTGAAGAGGTCGTCGATGAGGTAGATCTGGCCGTCGGTGATCGAGATGACGTTGGTCGGGATGTAGGCCGAGACGTCGCCACCCTTGGTCTCGATGATCGGCAGCGCGGTCAGCGAACCCGAGCCGAGCTCGTCGCTCAGCTTCGCCGCGCGTTCGAGCAGGCGGCTGTGCAGGTAGAAGACGTCGCCCGGGTAGGCCTCACGGCCAGGGGGGCGGCGCAGGAGCAGCGAGAGCTGCCGGTAGGCCTCGGCCTGCTTCGACAGGTCGTCGTAGACGATCAGCGCGGCCTCACCGCTGTCCATCCAGTGCTGACCCAGCGCGCAGCCGGCATAAGGCGCGAGGTACTTGAACACGGCCTCGTCGGCCGCCGGCGCGTTGACCACGACCGTGTACTCCATCGCGCCGTGCTCCTCGAGCGTCGCGACGGTCTGCGCCACCGACGAACCCTTCTGACCGACGGCGACGTAGATGCACTTCACGCCCTGGCCGCGCTGGTTCAGGATCGTGTCGATCGCGACGGTGGTCTTGCCGGTCTTGCGGTCACCGATGATGAGCTCACGCTGTCCGCGGCCGATCGGCGTCATGGCGTCGATCGCCTTGATCCCGGTCTGGAGCGGCTCGTGCACGGGCTTGCGCCCGACGATGCCCGGCGCCTGCACCTCCAGTCGGCGCAGCACGTCCGACTGGATCGGGCCCTTGCCGTCGATCGCCTGACCGAGCGCGTTCACGACGCGACCGACCAGCGCGTCACCGACCGGCACGGACAGGATGCGTCCGGTCGCCTTGACGGCGTGACCCTCTTCGACGTCCTCGGCCTGGCCGAGCACCACCGCGCCGATGGACGACTCGTCGAGGTTCAACGCCAGACCGAGCGCGCCGCCGTCGAACTCGAGCAGCTCGTTGACGGCCGTCTGCGGGAGGCCGGCGACGCGCGCGATCCCGTCACCGACCTCGAGCACCCGACCGACGCGTGCTGCGTCGAGGGTCGGGGTGAACGTGTCGACGTGCTCGCGGAGCGCCGCCGCGATCTCGTCTGCGTTGATCGTGAGCTCGGCCATCTCTACTCGCTCGCTCCCTCGACGGCGGGGTGCCCGCCGTCGCCCATCGGGACGTTCGCTCGCTGGCGGGTCTCCGCTCGCTCTCGCTCGCTACGACCGCGCGTTCCGAACGTCGTCGGACTCAAAGCTGCTCTTTCATCTCGTCGATGCGGTGACGGACGGTGCCGTCGATGACGGTGTCGCCGACGCGAGCGACGAGCCCACCGAGAACGGTCTCGTCGACGATCACCTTGACCTCGACGGTCTTGCCCGTCGCCTTGCTGAGTGCCGCGGCCAGGCGCTGCGTCTGGTCGTCGTCGAGCGGGATCGCGCTGCGCACCTCGGCCACCTCGTGCTGACGCTCCGAGGCCGCGAGCTCGACGAAGCGCTCGACGATGGCCGGCAGCTCGCGCGCCTGACCGGACGCGACCACCATCGACACGAGCGCGGTGCTCGTGTCCAGCGCCTTCTCGCCCATGAGCTGCTCGATGACGGCGATGCGCCGCTCGACCGGCAGCGCCGGGTCGGTGAGCGCGAGGCGGAGGTCGTCGGAGCCCTCGAACGTGCGAGCGAACCGGAACAGGTCGTCCTCGATCGCACCGAGCTGGCCACCCGAGCGCGCGATCTCGAAGATCGCCTTCGCGTAGGCCTCCGTCGCCGTGTCGGTCGCCATCTCGACTACCTGCTCCCGTTGCCCACGGAGGCGATGTAGCTCTCGATGAGCTGCTCCTGGGCCTGCCGGTCGATGCTCTGCTCGACGATCTTCTCGGCGAGCTCGATCGAGACGCTCGCGACCTGGGCCCGCAGGTCCGAGAGGGCGCGCGCCCGGGCTGCCTCGATGTCCTCCTGAGCACGAGCACGGATCTGCGAGGCCTCGGCCTCGGCCCGACCCACCGCTTCCTGCCGCACCTGCTCGGCTGCGGCACGCGCCTCCTCGACCAGGCGGTTCGCCTCGGTGCGAGCGTTCGCGAGCTGCTCCTGGTAGCTGGCGCGCTCGGACTCGGCCTCGAGGCGGGCCTTCTCGGCGTCCTCGAGATCGGTCCGGATCTTCTCCTCGCGCTGGCTGAGCCCCTTGCGCAGGGCCGGGAAGGCGAACTTCGTCAGCACGATCAGCACGATCAGGAAGGCGAGACCTCCCCAGATCAGCTCCGGCAACGCGGGCGTGAACAGGCTCTTGGCCTTGCGGCAGTCCTCGAGTGCGTTCTCGAAGCCGTCGAGCTGCTCGGACGTCGCGTCCTCGATCCCGCCGTCGGCGAGACCGTTGTCGACGAAGCCCTCTTCGACGCACTCGGCCAGCTCGCGAGGGTGGTCGCCGGCGGCGTGCGCGCTCGGCGCGAGCACGAGCGCGGCCGCGCTGGCGATCAGTCCCACCACGAGGACCTTGCGGATGCGCATCACGGCGCTCCCTCCTTTGTCGTGACCGGCGTCGGGCTCAGATGAACTTGAGCACGAAGCCGATCAGCGCGAGCGCTTCGGCGAACGCGATGCCGAGGAACATCGTCGTGCGGATGTTGCCCTGCATCTCGGGCTGCCGGGCCATGGCCTGCACCGACTGACCCACGAGGTAGCCGATGCCGATGCCGGGGCCGATGGCGGCGAGGCCGTAGCCGACCGATGCCAGACCGTTCCGGAGGTCGGGACCGATCGACTCCTGCGCCTGGGCGAGGAACTGGAGTGTGCTGCTCACTGTTGCTCCTTGTCGTGGATCGAGATCTCGGAGAGTTGCGTGCGGGTGCTCGTCGAGCGCCGCGCGGCCACGTCAGTGCTCTGCATGGCACGACTCGTTGACGTAGACGGCGGTCAGGATCGTGAAGATGTACGCCTGCAGCACGGCCACCAGCAGCTCGAACGCAGTGAAGGCCACGAGCCCGGCGAACGGCAGGGGTGCGAAGATCACCTGGTAGAAGCCGCTGTTGCGCTCGATCAGCAGCTCGTTGGTCATGATGGCGAAGATCGCCAGGAGGACGTGACCGGCGGTCATGTTGGCGAAGAGTCGGACGGCGAGCGAGAAGGGCCGCACGAGGTACTTCGAGAAGAACTCGATCGGGACCACGAGGAACTTCAGCGCGAAGGGCACGCCCGCAGGGTTGATGTTGTTGAAGAAGTACTTCGGCCCCTGCTTGACGAAGCCGGTGACGATGAAGGTGAACCAGCTCACGAGCGCGAGGAACACAGGGATCGCGAGGCGCGACGTCGCCGGGAACTGGACCCCCGGGATCACCGACCAGATGTTGATGAAGAAGATCCAGAAGAAGAGGGTGGCGAAGAACGGCGTCCAGCTCCGCCCCTCCTCCCCCATCGCGGCGAGGCTGATGTTCTCCTCGATCGCCTCGTAGCCGGCCTCGGCGACGTTCTGGATGCCCGTTGGCACGAGCGCCTGGCGCCGCCCCCCGATCCAGAACAGCGCGATGCAGATGACGGTCGAGACGAACGCCATCAGCGCCGTCTTGTTGAACTCGAGCACGGTGTGCTCGCTGAAGATGCCCTTCCACTCGAAGAGCTCGTTGATGTTCGGCAGCAGCTCGGCGAGCATGGTCAACCGGTCACTCCCAGGTTCTCTGTGCTGACGGCTTCAGGCCCGGGTGTGCCAACGAGAGGCTGATCGAGCGCAGCTCCCAGAACAGCAGACCCACATAGCTGACGATCAGGGTGATGCAGAACACGGGCCAGTCGACGATGTCCAGCTCCTTGATCCCGACGCCGATCACCGTGATGAGGATCAGACGACCGAGGAAGCTGAAGAGCGCCGCGCCCATGAGGAGATCGGGATGGACACGTGCCGTCCAGCCGAGCACTGCGGCGGACAGCAAGAAGTTGCCGATGACGATGACGAACGCGAGCGCCACCGCGGCGGCGGCGTCGACGCCTCGCCACACTCCGACGCCCACCATCAGGATCGGCGCCACGTAGAGCGCGTGCTTCGCGATGTCGCGTGCGATCAACGACTCGATGCGGTCGAAGCGGGGTACGTCGGTCGGCGCGGACGGCTCGGGCACGATCACCGCACCGCCTGCTCGCCGCCGCGCGCCCACGGCTTGCCCGCGTCGTGCACCGCGATCTTCCGCTCGTAGCGATAGAACGCGGACGCGAACGAGCAGAGCACCCCGAACGCGGCGAGCGCGATGAGGAGGATGGGCCCGGTGCCGAGGCGCGTGTCGAGCCACCAGCCGAGGGCGCCGAATGCGGCAGGCACGGCCACCATCGCCATCGCGTAGCTGAGGGCGTCGTCATCGGCGGACGGGGCGCCGCGCCAGCGAAGCGGCTTGATCGCCTTCACCGTGGCCCCTCCTCCACCTCTCACGCCCCGGACTCCGTCGACCGGGCCTCGCACCGTCACGCAGCGTTCACACATCGCTTGTGAAGCAATTCTCAAAGTACCCGGGAGCACCCCACGGGTCAAACCGGAGCGCACCGAGGGCCCGACCGGGCCGCCGTCAGCGGGACCCGGCCTCCCGGACCTCGCGCCGGTCGGCCAGGTCGATGACCCGCCCGGCCGGGTCGGGCCCGGCGCCCGGGTCCGAGGGCCCGCCCACCTCGTCGGGGCCGGCATCGGCCTCTCCCCCGGACTCGTCCGGCTCACCGCCCCGGATCCCGGGGTGGAAGTAGGTGAACAGGAGCAGCGCCAGCGCACCGAGCGCGATCGGCACCAACCAGTTGCCGCGATTGGTGTAGGTCGGGATCAGCGCCGCGGCGGATGCGAGCGCGGTCCACAGCCAGAGGATCGTCACCGAACGTCGGGGGCCGTGCCCCAGGCGCATGAGCCGATGATGCAGGTGCTCGCGATCCGCGGTGGAGAACGACTTTCGCTGCACCAGCCGGCGGGCGAACGAGAACGCGGTGTCGAGCAGTGGCACCGCGAGGATGACGACCGGGATGAGCAGCGGCGCGAAGAAGAAGTAGGTCTGACCGCTGAACTGGTCGGCGGTGCGACCACCCATCGTGATGACGATCGCCGCGAGCAGCAGCCCGAGGAACATCGATCCGGCGTCGCCCATGAAGAGACGCGCCGGGCTGAAGTTGTGGGGGAGGAATCCCACGCAGATCGACACCGCGATCACCGCGACGAGCGGCGCGATGTTGGCGCCGTCGAGCAGCCCGGCCTTGAGCAGACGGTCCGAGTACAAGAAGAGCGCTGCGCCCGCGATGATCACGATGCCGGTCGCCAGACCGTCGAGCCCGTCGATGAGGTTCATCGCGTTCGCGAGCACGACGACGGTCAGCACCGTGACGAACGTCGCCATGTCGGGCGACAGGACGACGTAGTCGTAGCTCGCGAAGGGCACGCGGAAGTACAGCATCGTGACCCCGAGCACAGAGAGGATGCTCCCCGAGAGGACCTGACCCGCGAGCTTGGCCGGCGGCGACACCTCACGGACGTCGTCGACCGCTCCCACGAGGAACATCACCCCACCGGCGAGCAGCAGCCCCAATGGCTCGGAGGACGAGTCGAACATCTCGTGGAACTGGTCGAGCTGTGACGCGGTCGCGAGCGCGGCGCAGAACCCGAGGAACATCGCGGCCCCGCCGAGCGACGGGGTGGGGTACGTGTGCACCGACCGTGGCCCGGGGAGTGCGATCGCTCCGATGCGGGGTGCGATCCGCCGCACCGCGAACGCCGTGGCGAAGGTGACGAGCGCCCCCACCGCCCCGACGAGCAGATAGCCCCACATTTCTCGCTCACTCGCTGCGGCGGCGCAGCTTCGTCATGTGAGGTCGGGGTAGGGGGTGAACTTGGAGCAGAGGCGGGCGGCGCCGTCACGGACCTCGGCCGCGACCTGGTCGTCGTCGGGCGCGCGCAGCACCCGAGCCATCAGCGTCGCGATCTCGACCATCTCCGGCTCCCCCATCCCCGCGGTCGTGCACGACGCGGTGCCGAGCCGAAGCCCGCTCGTGACGAACGGCTTCTCGGGGTCGTTCGGGATGGCGTTCTTGTTGCACGTGATGCCGGCCCGGTCGAGCGCCTCCTGCGCGACCTTTCCGGTGACGCCGAACGGGCGCAGGTCGACGAGCATGAGGTGGTTGTCGGTGCCGCCCGAGACGATGCGAAAGCCCTCCTGGGCCAGGGCGTCCGCGAGCGCCTGGGCATTGCGGACGATCTGCGCGGCGTAGTCGCGGAACTCCGGCTGCTGGGCGAGGTGGAAGGCCACCGCCTTCGCCGCGACGACGTGCATCAGCGGACCGCCCTGGAGGCCGGGGAACACCGCCTTGTCGATCGCGGTCGCGTGCTCCTCGCGACACACGATCGCCCCGGCACGGGGCCCCCGCAACGTCTTGTGCGTCGTGAAGGTGACGACGTCGGCATGAGGGACCGGCGACGGGTGGGCACCGCCCGCGATCAGGCCGGCGATGTGCGCGGCATCGACGAGCAGGATCGCGCCGACGTCGTCGGCGATCGCGCGGAAGGCCTCGAAGTCGATCAGCCGTGGGTACGCGGTGGCGCCGGCGACGATCAGCTTCGGGCGATGCTCGCGAGCGACTGCGGCGATCGCGTCGTAGTCGAGCGTCTCCTCCTGGTCGTCGACCCCGTAGGCGACGAACTGGTACAGGCGGCCGCTGAAGTTGACCGGCGAACCGTGCGTGAGGTGGCCGCCCTGGTCGAGGCGCATCCCCATGACCGTGTCGCCCGGCTCGAGGAGCGCGAGGTACGCCGCCATGTTGGCGTTCGCTCCCGAGTGCGGCTGCACGTTGGCGTGCTCGGCGCCGAACAGGTCGCACGCACGTCGGCGGGCGAGCTCCTCGGCCTCGTCGACGACGACGTTGCCGCCGTAGTAGCGCTTCGCGGGGTAGCCCTCGGAGTACTTGTTGGTGAGCACCGAGCCCTGCGCTTCGAGCACCGCAGGCGAGGTGAAGTTCTCCGACGCGATGAGCTGGATGGTCGTGTTCTGGCGCTCGACCTCGCGTCTGATGACGTCGGCGATCGCCGGATCGGCTGCTTCGAGAGGGTCGCTCACCCGGCTCAGTGTACGGGCCGGGCCCCCTCGTCCGACGCGCTGCGGCCCGCGGCCCGGTAGTCGTCGCCGAGCCCGGCCGCGAACGGCGAGGCCTCGGTCTTGTACAGCGTGAAGTGGGGCATCGCGGCGGCGTCCTCGTCGTCGCGATGGGTCGTGTAGTAGTAGAGGTTCAAGACCTTGCGGACGACGCCGTCGGGGCAGGCGTTGGGCGTGGGCTGGCCGTGGTTCGAGTGCTCGCTGGTGCTGAAGACGAGCACCCGGTTGAACCGTGGTGTGACCGAGACCACGGGTCCGGTCATCTCCTGATCCCAGAGCTCGGTCGCCCCACCCCAGGACTCGTCCCACTCCTCGCTGAGGTAGAGGAGGACGTTGCAGCGGCGGTGCGCCTGGAGCTTGTGGTGCCAGTTGAAGTCGGCATGCACGTTCAGGAAGTCGCCCCGCTCGCTCTCGTGCACACCCCCACCGACGAAGAACGGGTCGGGGAGCAGGTTGTCGATGCCGGTGAGCGTCTCGACGAACAGGATGAACTGACGCGAGTTGAGCTCTCGCAGCATCTCTCGCAGCAGCCTCGGGATCCGGGTCTCGTCGTGCTGGTAGCGGCGGCGGTTCTGCTCGTTGTCGCGCTCGATCCAGCTGATGTCGTCGAGCTCGGGGAAGCTCGCCGACAGGTCGTGCGCGAGCTCGATCGGCAAGAAGTCGTCGAACACGGCGTGCGGGAAGGGCGCCGCGGCCCGGTACTCGTCGGCGCGCGCCAACGCGAGCGCGGCATAGCGGGGGTCGTCGAAGACGCCCAGAGGGCTCCGCACGTCAACCATCGTGGCCTCCGCCCGGAGGAGCGTCGAGCACCTCGAGCAGCGCGACACAGACGCGGTCGACGTCGCGCTCGGTGAGCGTGAGCGCCGACGGCAGGTTGACGCCATAGGTCCCGAGGCGCCGGGCCACGACGTTGCGGTCGCGCGCGGCCGCGCTCTGCGCCCGGTCCGCGTAGGCGACGAGCGAGCTCAACGGGTGGAAGAACGGCCGCGTCGAGATCCCGCGGGCCCGAAGGCCTGCGGACACCTCGCGCTCCGTGCGACCGAGCGCTTCGTCGAGCACCACCGTCGTCATCCAGCAGGTGCTTTCGACCCGGTCGGGCTGCGGGTTGAGGGCAAGTCCGCCGACCGCGCCGAGCCGGTCGCGGTACCACCCGAAGAGCAGGCGCTTGCGCTCGACGAGCTCGTCGATCCGCTCGAGCTGCGCAAGTCCCAATGCCGCCTGCAGCGCGCTCATCTTGTACTTGAAGGCGACCTCGTCGTTGTAGAAGTCGGTGTCGCCGGGCGGCCGACCGTGATCGCGCAGCACCTGCATCCGAGCGTGGAGCTCGTCGTCGTCGGTGAGGACCATCCCGCCCTCGCCCGTCGTGAGCGTCTTCGAACCGTGGAAGCTGAACGCCGACGTCGCGCCGAACGAGCCCGCCGGCCGGCCCCCGAACGAGGAGCCGATCGCCTCCGCGGCGTCCTCGATCAGCGCGATCCCGCGGGCCCCGCAGAGCTCGGTCAGCGCGTCCATCCTCGGCATGCTCCCGTACAGGTCGACCGCGATCACTGCACGCGTCCGGTCGGTCAGCGCGCGCTCCACTGCGGGGACCGACACGCACCAGTCGTCGGGATCGACGTCGACCAGCGCGATCTCCGCGCCGACGTAGTCGACCGGTGCGGCGCTCGCGATCCAGGTCGCGTCGGGGACGACGACCTCGTCGCCGGGCCCCACGCCGAGCGCGGCGAGGCTCAGGTGGAGCGCGGAGGTGCACGACGGCAGCGAGATCGCATGGGACCGACCGACGTACGCGGCGAAGCGATCCTCGAACTCGGCGACCACGGTCCCCGCGTCCGAGTACCAGGCGGTGCGAGCGGCATCCGCGACGGCGGCGACCTCGGCCTCGGTGATCCACGGTCCGGCGACGGGCAGCGGTCCGGCCGGGTCGTGGCCGACGACCGCGTCGACCGGCCCGTCGTCAGCGCGGCTCATCGGACACCTCGGGTGGATCTCGCCGGATCGGCCGACCCGTACCAGCTCGAGAGGTGGGGGCGGAGGTCACCGAGCGTCGGGGCGCTGCGGTCTCGCTCGGACAGCAGCGGCGCAGGCTCCGGCCACTCGATCGCGAGGTCCGGATCGTCCCAACGGACGACGATCTCGATCGCGGGGTCGTGCACCGCGTCGTGCTTGTAGCAGACGTCGGCCTCGTCGGTCATGGCGACGTAGCCGTGGACGCAGCCGGCCGGGACGTAGACCTGATGGTGGTCGACGTCGTCGAGGACGAACCGCTCCCACTGCTCGAAGGTCTCGGACCACGGGCGCAGGTCGACGACCACCTCGACGATCGAACCCCGAGCGCACCGCACGAGCTTCGCCTCCTCGAGTCGCGCGCGGCCGTGCAGCCCACGCAGGGTGCCCCGACGAGAGCGCGACTGGTTCTCCTGCACGAACGCCGACGGGTCGACGCCGGCAGCGCGGAGCGACGCGGCGTCCATCGTGCGGACGAAGAACCCGCGCTCGTCGCGGATCGGCTCGGGGACGACGCAGAGGACGTCGCGGATGGTGGTCTTCTCGACCCGGGGTTCGGACGGCATCAGTCGAGCACCCGGAGCCGCGGGATCGGCACCACGAAGCGGCCTCCCCACTCCCGGACCGCCGCCATCTGGTCGGTGATCTCGTCGAGGAGGTTCCAGGGCAGCACGAGGACGTACTCGGGCCGCGCCTCGAGGAGGCGCTCGGGAGCCTCGATCGGGACGTGCGAGCCGGGAAGGAGGCGACCCTGCTTCGCGGGCGAGCGGTCGACCGTGAACGGGAGGAGCTCGGTGGTGACCCCGCAGTAGTTCAAGAGCGTGTTGCCCTTCGCCGGCGCGCCGTAGCCGACCACCAGCTGCCAGTCGTCGAGGACGCCGTGGAGGAACGACAGGAGGTCGTCGCGCACGCGCGCCACGTCCTCGGCGAAGGCCGCATACGTGGCCGGGTCGTCGAGCGCGGCCGCTCGCTCTCGGTCGAGGAGCTCGGCGACGCGAGTCGCCACCGGCGCGGAGCCCGCGGCGCGCACGTGCACGCGCAGCGATCCACCGTGGGTCGCCAGCTCCTCGACGTCGACGACCTCGAGCCCGCGCCGCGCGAACACGTCGGTCACGGCGAGCAACGAGAAGTACGAGTAGTGCTCGTGGTAGATGGTGTCGAACTCCCGCTCCTGGAGCAGGCGCAGCAGGTGTGGGAACTCCATGGTGAGCAGTCCGTCGGCACCGACGAGCACGGCCAGGCCGCGCACGAAGTCGTCGAGGTCGCGAACGTGCGCGAGCACGTTGTTGCCCACGACGAGCGCAGGCGCGATCCCCTCGGCCCGCAACCGCTCGGCCGACTCGACCCCGAAGAACTCCACCCGAGTCGCCACCCCGCGCGCTCGCGCAGCCGCGGCCACGCTCGCAGCCGGCTCGATGCCGAGCACCGGGACTCCGCGTTCCAGGAACGATGCGAGCAGGTACCCGTCGTTGCTCGCGACCTCCACGACGAGCGATCCGTCGTCGAGCGCCAGCTCGTCGACCATGCGCCCGGCGAAGGCATCGGCATGGGCGAGCCACGAGTCGGACACCGACGAGAAGTAGGCATAGTCGTCGTCGAAGATCAGGGCGGGGTCGACGTCGTGCGTGAGCTGCACCAGCAGGCACGTCGAGCAGAGCGCGACGGCGAGCGGGTAGCGCGGCTCCGGCGCGGAGGCGCGCCCGGGATCGACGTAGCTGTTCGAGGGAGGCTGCGCGCCGAGATCGAGGAACGGGTCGCCGAGCGCCGCTCCGCACGATCGACAGGGCTTCGCCGTCACCGGAGCCCCTCGTACGCCTCGATCTGCTCGACGGTCACCGCTCGCGCGTCGCCGCCGTCCATCACCGTCGTGTACCAGGTCGCGGTGAGGTCGATCGCGGCGTCGAGCCGGAGGCGCGGCGACCAACCGATCGTTCGCCGGGCGAGATCTGCGGAGAGGCGCAGCTGCTCCGTCTCGGGCGAGGCCGGACGGTCGTCGGCGACCCATCCCGGGGCGCCCCCGAATCGGTCGGACAGCGCGTCGACGAGCTCGGCGACGGTGCGAGCCTCGCCGGCGTCCGGTCCGAAGTTCAGCGCGGCGGGCGCGTGCTCGGGATCGGCGAGCAGCACCTCCGCGTAGCGGAGGTAGCCGGCGAGCGGATCGAGCACGTGCTGCCACGGACGCACGGCCTGTGGGTAGCGGAGCCGAACGGGCCCGCCGCGCTCGAGCGCGCGCACGACGTCGGTCACGATCCGGTCCGCGGCCCAGTCGCCGCCTCCGATGACGTTGCCTGCCCGTGCGCTCGCGAGGGCGACGCCGCGCTCGGGGAGCCGCAGGCCGATCCGGTAGGCGGCCACGACGTGCTCCGCGGCCGCCTTGGATGCGCTGTACGGATCGACGCCTCCGAGCGGCGACGTCTCGTCGTGTGGCGTGCCGTCGGGGCAGGGCTCGTAGACCTTGTCGCTGGTGACGACGACGACCGCGCGAACGCCGTCGACGGTGCGAGCCGCCTCGAGGACGTTCGCCGTCCCGACGACGTTGGTCGCGAAGGTCTCGACGGGCTCGTCGAACGAGCGTCGCACGAGGCTCTGCGCCGCCAGGTGGAACACGACCTCCGGGCGCACGGCGTCGATCCGGGCCACCACCGCTCGGGGATCACGGACGTCGACGATCGCAGCGTCGTCGTCTTCGCCGAGGAGGTCGTGCAGGTTCGGTGACGTCGAAGGGCGCAACGCGAGGCCGTGCACGTCGGCACCGAGCAGTCGCAGCCACAGGTGCAGCCACGCGCCCTTGAAGCCCGTGTGTCCCGTGACGAGCACTCGTCGGCCGCGCCAAGTCGTGTCGCGATCGATGTCCATCGGCCGAACCAACACTACGGGTCGGGGTCCGCTCGGGCGGGCTTCCCACGGCGAGCGCATCGTGGTGCCCGGGTGCGCCACGCACCGTCGGTACACTCGCCCGCGTGCGGGCAGTCATCCTCGCCGGTGGGCGGGGCTCGCGCCTGTCGGAAGAGACGGGTCTGCGCCCGAAGCCGCTCGTCGAGGTCGGCGGGCGGCCGATCATCTGGCACATCATGAGCATCTACGCCCATCACGGCGTGGAGGAGTTCGTGATCTGTGCCGGCTACCGCGGCTACCAGTTCAAGGAGTACTTCGCGAACCTGGCGCTCCACAACTCCGACGTCACGTTCGACCTCGCGAAGGGCACGACCGAGTACCACGACGGGAACCGCGCGGCCTGGCGCGTCACCGTCGCCGACACGGGCGACGACACGATGACCGCCGGCCGCGTCCGACGTGTCCGCGACTACCTCGCCGACGACGAGCCCTTCTGCCTGACCTACGGCGACGGGCTCGCCGACGTCGACGTCTCGGCCGTGATCGCGTTCCACCGCGAGCAGGGCAAGCTCGTGACCATGACTGCAGTGCGCCCACCGGCGCGCTTCGGCATCCTCGAGGTCGACGGCACCTCGGTGCGGGCGATGTTCGAGAAGCACCCCGCGAAGGTCACCCCGGTCAACGGCGGCTTCTTCGTCGTCGACCCGTCGGTGATCGACCTGATCCCCGGGGACGACGCGGTCTGGGAGACCGATGTGCTCGTGCCCCTGGCCGAGCGGGACGAGCTCGCCGCGTTCGAGCACCCCGGGTTCTGGCAGCCGATGGACACGCTCTACGAGAAGGAGCTGCTCGACCGGATGTGGCGCTCGGGCGACGCGCCCTGGAAGGTGTGGTGAGCACCCCGGTCGTCAACCGCTCCCGATCCGCGCGCTGAGCCGCGGTCCGACGATCACCTTCGCGAGCGCTCGCCAGGCCCACGGCTCGACGACCACCGAGGGCCGCGCGCGCACGGCGCTCCAGAGCGTGCGCAGCCCGGTCCGACGCCCGCGTGAGCTCGCGCTCCGCGCCGCGTCGGCGAGGTCGCGCCGGCACCCCCGGTTCGCGGCGCGTCGCAGTGCGCGCGGGTCGTCGAGCCGATCCGCGAACCGGTCGACGAACCGGAGCTTCGCCGACCCCAGCTCGAGCACCTGGGCCGGATCGAAGACGTAGTCGTCGCCCGCAATTCCGCCGAAGCCCGTCGAGAGCGCACCGCGATGCACCCGGCGGACGGCGCCGGGAGTCGCGAGGTACTGCACGTCCCACGACAGCGCGATCCGCAACCACAGCACGTAGTCGGCGACGAGGCCGTCGGCCGGGTCCCACATCGGCTCCTGGAACGCCGCGTGGCGTATCACGACGCTGTGGGCGAACACCCTCGTGGGCCAGGGCATCGTGCGCTCGATGAAGGTCTGCCCGGGCTCGAGGGTGTCGACGGTGAGCCCCTTCGTCCAGTCGGTCGCCGTGTCGACGAGCGTTCCGTGCTCGTCGATCGTCTGGAACGCCGAGTGCACGATGCCTGCGGACGGGGCGCGTTCGAGCGCGTCGACGCCTCTCCGGAGCGCACCGGGCAGGAGTCGATCGTCGTCACCGAGCACGAGCGCGAAGTCGGTCGTCACCTCGGCGAGCGCCTCGTTGAAGTTCGCGCGCCAGCCGACGTTCACGGGCCGGCGCACGTACTGGACCACGTCGTCCCCGAACTCGTCGATCGCTCGTTCCACGACGCCGGGGGTGTCGTCGTCGGACGCGTTGTCGTACACCTTCACCGCGAGACCGACGCCGTCCTGCGACGCGGCGCTCTGGATCGCCTCGGCGAGGTAGACCGCGCGGTTGAAGGTCGGGATGATGACCGTCACGCCGGACACTCGCTCGTACACTACCGACGGTGTCCGTGCCGCGGATCGAAGGTCGCTGACCCGTGCGGCTCGTGGTGTACGTCGAGACGGACATCCTCGGTGGCGCGGAGATCGTCACCGGGCATCTCGTCGAGTCGTTGCGCGCCGACATCGAGGTCGTCGCGATGGGTCCGAGCGCTCGCGTCGTCGAGTACCTCGCCGGTCGCCGCCCCGGATGTGAAGCCGTCGTCACACCACCGATGCGCGCGCGTCGCGAGCTCACTGCGTTCCCGGCCCACCGGCGGCTCCTGGCTGCGATGGCGCCCGCGGTGTTCCAGGCCGTGCTGACCTACCCGACCGCGTGCTCGTGGCCGCTCGTCGCCGCCCGGATCACCCGCGGCATCACCCCGGTCGCCGTCGAGCACCTTCACCCGACGACGCTCTCGTGGCGCGAACGAGCCGCGAAGCGGCGCGCGCTGAAGGGACTGGCCGCCCACGTGGCGGTGTCCGACTACCTGGCGCGAGCGATCGAGGAGGAGCACCGACTCCCCCCGCGTTCGATCATCACGATCCACAACGGAGTGCCGGACCTCCCGGTTGCGCCCGAGCCTCTCGACGCTCCGGGACCGACCGTGGGCACGGTGCGTCGGTTCGAGCCCAGCAAGGGCCTCGACGTGCTCGTGCGCGCGGTCGCCGAGGTTCCCGGCCTGTTGCTGTACCTCGTCGGGGAAGGCGAGCAGGAAGTCGAGCTGCGGTCGCTGGTCGCGCGATCTGGCGTCGCGGACCGCACGGTGTTCCTCCCCTGGTCCGACCGGGCCCGGTCGCTCCTCGCCGCGTTCGACGTCGTCGCCGTGCCGTCTCGGTCCGAGGCGTTCGGCCTCGTCGCCGTGGAGGCCATGCTGGCGCGTCGCCCGGTCGTGGCGAGCCGCACCGGCGGTCTCCCCGAGGTGGTCGTCGAGGGTGAGACCGGCCTGCTCGTCCCACCCGACGACGTGCCCGCGCTCGCCGCGTCCCTCCGAACGCTCATGGGGGACGCGAAGCAGCGCGAGAGCATGGGCGCCGCCGGTCGCGAGCGCGCGCTGACCCACTTCTCCGTCGAAGCGATGACGCGGGCGTACGAGCGCCTCTACGACGACGTGACTCGCAGAGATGCCGCCTGACGTCGCGATCGAAGCGCTGTCCGGTGCCGACGTCACCGTGATGGTCTGCGCGTACAACGCCGCGGAGACGCTGCCGGCGACGTTGGCGTCGATCGCCTCCCAGACCGTCGCTCCCGGTGTCGTGGTGGTGGTCGACGACGCGTCCACCGACGACACGGTCGCCGTCGCCCGCGCGTGGGGTGACCGGCTCCCGATCCACCTCGTGGAGCTGGCGACCAACGGAGGGCATCCGCATGCTCGGGTCGTCGCCCAGCAGCACTGCGCGACCGCGCTCGTCGCACCACTCGACGCCGACGACCTCTGGCTCCCCGACCACGTCGAGACGATGCTCGAGACCTACAAGGAGTCGCCGGGCATCGTCGCCGCCCGTGAGCTGCTGTGGATCCGCGACACCGGGCTCTCGGCCGCGACCGGCCCGGAACGGCACGTGCCACCGGCGCGGCGTCAGCTGCGGGCGATCCTGCGCGCGGACTTCATCCCGATCGGGACCCTCTTCTCGCGGGCCGACCTCGAGGCGGTCGGCGGCTTCCGGGAGGTCATGCCCGAGGACTGGGACCTCTGGATCCGGATGCTGCGCAACGGCACCCGCGTCACGCGCGCGGGGCACCCGACGTACGTGTACCGGATCCATCCGACCAGCTCGTCGTTCGGCGAGAACTACGCCGGCCACAACGTGACGACGCTCGAACGAGCGCTCACCGAGGCGGCGACGCCGCCCGAGCGTCGGTACGCGCGTGCGGGTCTGCGACGAGCGCGTGCCCAGCAGCACCTGACGTCGTCGTACCGGGCCGCGCACGATGGTGACCTGCGCGCCGCTCGAACGCATGCGTGGCGCGCCTTGCGGGGTACGCGCCGAACCTTCGTGCGCGGCGGCTTCATGCTCCTGGCGCCGCGGCGCGGCGCGGCGATCCATGACCAGCGGCTGCACGATCTCGAGTCGTGGATCGATCGATGACGAAGGGTGACGTCGGCGTGCTCGTGATCGCTCGCGACGCCGCCGCGACCATCGACACGGCGCTCGCGGGTGTCGCGGGTCAGTCCCTTCCGCCGGCGCAGGTCGTCGTCGTGGACGACGGGTCGACCGATGACACGGGCGCGCGGGCACGGCGCTGGCGCGAGCGGCTCCCGCTGCACGTGGAACGCCTTCCTCGACCCTCCGGCGTCGGCGTGGCTCGGCGGCGAGGCGTCGAGCTCCTCGACCACGCACTCGTCGCACAGCTGGATGCCGACGACTGGTGGTTGACCGACCATCTCCGTGCGATGACGACCGCGCACGAGCCCGGCACCCTCGTCTTCGCTCGCGACTTCCTCTGGTCCCCCGGCGCCTGGCTCCGGGAGAACCCGCGATCGTTGCCCGAGCCGGCCGATCAGCTGCGCGCGCTCGTCGCCGGCAACCTCTCGTCGGCCGGCGTGCTCTTCGAGCGGCTGGCGTACGAGCAGGTCGGCGGGTATCGGGAGTCGCTCACGGCGAGCGAGGACTGGGACCTGTACCTGCGCCTGGTCCGGAGCGGTGCCGTGATGACGCTCGCGGCCGAACCGACGCTGCTCTATCGGATCTCCGCGACGAGCACGTCCTCGGGCTACAAGACCACCGAGACCGACGTCGTCGTGCTGGAGCACGCGCTCGAAGAGACGACGAACGAGGACGAACGAGGGTGGATCACGGCCTCGCTCGCACGGCGCCGGGCGCGCCGCTCGCTCTCGCAGGCACTGCGGGCCGCGCAGGCCGGGCGCCGGTCGGAGGCGAGGTCGTGCGCGCGGGGCGCGCTGCGCAGCGGCGATCGCAAGACACGCGCGATCGCGTGCGCGCTGCTCTTCGCACCGAAGGCCGCCGCGTCGATGCAGGCGTCGGCCGCTCGCCGACGATGGTCGGCTGATCGATGACCCGCTTCAGCCCGAGAACGGCGGTGCCATGGCCGGCCCGGGTGCGCGCTCGATCACGACCCTGAGCTCGGCCCGGATGCGCTCGAGGTCTCTTCGGGCGCCGCCGAGCAGTCCTTCGGCGCCGGGCTCCGCGTAGAGCGTGAAGTTCTCGCTCGCGTCGACGAGGTACGCGCCGTGCCGCTGGAGCGCGCGTGCGATCGCGAGTCCCCGTGCGGAGAGGCCCATCGAGTCGAGGTCGACCGACGCGGGGATCGCGACCATGGAGCCCATGGGGAGCGAGCCGCGGTACCGGGCGCGCTCGTCCTCGGACGTCGCGGGCCAGACCGGTCCGTGCGCCAGGTTGCGCCGCGGCATCGCGAACGCGAGCGCGTGGTCGATCGAGCCGGCGCGCAGCTCCCACGTGCGGACGAGCCCACCGAGCGCGCTGCCACCGTAGGCACGCACGCCGCCCTCCCCCACTCCCGGACCGCGGAGCCGGTTGCGCACGTGGTAGCGACAGCGCCAGCCGTCGTCGACCCGCCGGGCCAGCCAGCACTCGTCGACGAATCGGCCCGTCGGGTCGATGACGAGCAGGTGGCGATCGCCGTGGGCGGGCTCGGCGGGAGCGGCGTCGGCCGGGATCCGGAAGCGGCGCGTTCCTGCGGGTGTCACCACCGTCTCCAGCGGATCTTCGTCCGTCGCCCGCACGACCGGCATCGACCAGCTCCCGGCGTTGATCGCCGCGGCCGGCTCCCGGAGATCGTCCGTGCGCGGATCGTCGGCCGGTGCGAAGCGAGCGTCGCCGATCGGCAGGTTCCACGGTGAGTCGGCGGCGAAGGGCCAGCGGGTCGCGTCGCGCGTCGCCGGCTGGGCGCCGGCGGGCGCGAGGGATGCACTCGACCCGACCGCCGGGAGCGCCAGCGATCCGAGACCGATGGCGACGACGAGGACGAGGCGGTGGCCCCCGAAGCCGAGGCGCCGGGTGACGAGCCGGGCAGCGTCGATGCGACCCGATGCTACCGACGCTCGCCCGCGTGACCGCCGCGCCAGGGCGCGGTGGTCACGTCAGCCCAGGGACGGCGCGGTGGGCGCGATGGGCGTGCCGCCGCCGCCGACGCTCGATGCCGAGCTGTTGGTGACGATCCGCAGCGCCTGCCGGATCTTCTCGAGGTCGGCGCGCGCGCTGTTGAGCAGGCTCTCGGCACTCGGCTCGGCGTACAGCGTGAAGTTCTCGCTCGCGTCGACGATGTAGGCGCCGTAGTCGCGCAGCGCCCGCGCGATCACCATCCCGCCGGACGACAGCCCGAGGGTCGACAGGTCGACCGTCTTGGGGATCGCGACGAGCGTGCCCATGTTGAGGCTGCCCTGGTAGACGGCGTTGCCGTCCTCCGAGGTCGCGGGCCACACCGGACCGTGCTTCAGGTAGCGCCGCGGCATCGCCAGCGCGAGCGCGTGCTGGACCTTGCCCTGCTGGATCTCCCAGGTGCGGATGAGCCCGCCGAGCGCGCTGCCGCCGTACGCCCGCACGCCGCCGGCACCGACGCCGGAGCCCCGGAGGTCGTTGCGCACGTGGTAGTCGCACCACCAGTCCCCGTTGGCCTGCTTCGACGCCAGCCAGCACTCGTCGACGTACTGGCCCGTGGGGTCGATGACGAGCAGGTGGCGGTCACCGTCGGACGGTCCGGAGGGCACGGCGTTGTTCGGGATCCGGTACTGGCGCGTGCCTGCGTAGCTCGTCACGGTGCGCAGCGGGTCCGTGTCGCTCGCCGTGTACGTCGCCATCGACCAGGTCGCGGCGTTGATCGCGACCCAGGGCGCACGCAGGTCGGTCGTGCGCTGGTCGGACGCCGAGGTGAACTGGGCACCCGAGCCGATCGGCATGTTCCACGGCGAGGACGACGAGAACGGCCACTGCCGAGCGTCGCGGGCCCCCGCCGGCGGCTGCGTCGTGGGCGGCGCGGTCGTCGGCGGCGCGGTCGTCGGGGGTGCCGTCGTGGGCGGCGCGGTGGTCGGTGGGGCCGTCGTCGGGGGCGCCGTGGTCGGCACGGTCGGGGCGACGGTCGTCGGCGGCGCCGGGTTCGGGTCGGTCGAGGGCGCCGCGGGAGGCGTCGTCGTCACAGGTGAGCCCGACGACGGCGAGGTGGTGGGCGTCGTGCCGTCGGGGGCGGCCGGCCCGGTGTCCTCGGTCGGGGTCGCCGGGTCGGGCGCCGGCTGGGTCGGTGTGCGGTCCTCGGTGCGGACCTCGGCCCGGGGCGGGGCGCCCTCGGGCGAGGGCGAGCAGGCCGCGGCGACGACCGCGAGCGCCAAGGCGGCCAGGGCAGCCTTGCTGGCCCTGCCTGTGCGTGTGCGCCGTACCCCTGTGCCCATGGTCGCCTCCCGAGCTCCGCTCCACAGGAGGTATCGGCAGACGACCACTCAACGTGAGGACGAATATCACTCTCCGTGGCCAATTCGGGCCGAACGGACGCCCAACGAAGACCGGACCGTGCGGTGAGGGCACGGGCGGGCCGTGCGGGCGGAAGGCCCGGCGCGGGCCGCGGCGCTCAGCCGGGGAGGTCAGCCGGGGGGGCTCAGCCGGGGCGACCGATGGCCGGGACGGCCGACGGGGTCGGCGGCGCCGACCTGGCCGCGGCGAGGCGCCGCCCGGCGGTGATCGACCACGCGATCGGGCCCACGGCGTACCAGAGGATCGCCGGCTGGGTGAGCAGGCTCTCCGAGAACAGCTGGACCAGGATCGCCAGCCCGATCGCGGCGGCGCCCACGGTGAGACCCCGCGGCGGGCCGCTCGTCAGCCGACGCCCTGCCCGCACGAGCCCGATCCAGAGCGCGACCACGACCCAGGCCAGGGTGGCGACGCCGAGGGCGCCGGTCTCGACGATCACGTCGACGAACGCGCTGTGGGCCGGGGCCGCCTCGGGGGTCTCGTACGGGATCATGCCCGCACCGATCCCGGTGACGGGGCTGTCCTCGACCATCGGCAGCACCTCGCGCCAGTAGTCGACGCGCCACTCGGCCGAGTTGGCGTCGACCTGGTCGGCCCGCCGGGTCTGCGCGATGTCGAGGTCGCTCAGGCGGTCGGTGACCGACGGCACGGCGAGTGCGACGACGATCGTCACGACGAACACCCCGATGAGCAGCAGGCGGCTCTGCGCCAGGCCGATGAACACGAGCCCGACGTAGCAGCCGATCCATGCGCCGCGGGCATACGTCAGGATCAGCAGCGGGAGCACGACGATCACGACGGCGACGAGCGCCGGGCGCCAGCGCGGCAGGTGCGGGATCAGGGACACGGCGAGCAAGCCGATGATCACGAGGTAGGCCGCGAACATGTTCGGGTGCACGAACGTGCCCTCGATGCGCCCGATCTCGATCGCGCCGGGCACGGTGCCCTCGTCGGCCCGTCCGATCTGGGTGATCCCGACGACGGCCGGCACGATCAACGAGGCGAACGTCGCGACGAGGAGGCTGACGATCCGCTCGGGGTTGCGGCTGAAGACCTGCTCGAGGACGACGAACATCACCGCCACCGCGACGAGCTTCATGGCGGTCTGCACGCTCTCGAACGGCAGCTGGGCGCCGGGCGTCGACAGCACGAACGCCGCGGCGAGCCCCAGGAGCGCGACCGACGCTCCGGAGATCGGCAGCAGCTCGCCGCTGCGCCACTGCACGAACAGCCACACCGCGGCGGCCGCGAGGAAGACGACGCCGACGATGGTCCCCGCCTCGAGTCCACCACCGGAGTCGGTCGGCTTGAGCACGTCGAGGCTCGCCCGGATCGTGAACAGCACGAGGATGAGCCACCAGAAGCGGTTCAGCGCGACCAGCGCGAAGGCGACGCCGGCCACCACACCGAGACCGAGCAGGAGCTGCTCCTGCGACACCTGGGGCCCGGTGGCGACCGCGATGCCGATCGCCACCGCGACGAGGAGCAAGAGCGCGATGAGCGCGAGCGGGATGCGGATCGCGGCGTCGTCACGACCGTCGGAGGGGTCGCTGCCGGGGGGGTGCTGCCAGCTCTCGTCCGAGGTGCGCGAGCCCAGCACGAGCGCGATGGTACCCTTCGACGTCGTCGCGCCCTCGACGTTCGGATCTTCCGGTTCACGTGCGCGCGAGGCTGCCGATGGAGATCTCCACGTTCGTCCGCTACCGCCCGTCGTGGCGCGGCATCCTCTTCGTCGTCGTCGTGGTGCTCGTCGCGGCCGGCGTCGCGGCATACCTGTCGTACCGGAGGGATCCCACCTACAAGACGCGCGCGGCGGTGTTCGTCAACCAGATCCTGCCGGCCGACGTGCCCGACTACCTGCTGCGTCCGCTGGCCGACAACTACCAGGCGGCGCTCGGGCTGCCCCGGGTCACCCGCGCTGCGGCCGAGGCGAGCGGGGAGTCGGAGGCCGACGTGGCGTCCGGGTTGACGTCGGAGCGGGTCAGCTCCACCGCCAACGTCGAGGTCGCCTACGAGTCGACCGACCCGGAAGCGTCCCGCGAGGTGCTGCGCGTCGCGTCTCGAGAGGCACTGATCGTGGTGGCCGAGAAGGACGTGGCTCGTCAGCAGCGCGCCGTCGATGCCGCCTCCGAGTCGTACGACGAGGCGACCGCGGCGCTCGCGGAGTACGAGGCCGCCAACGGTGCCGACGGGTCCGCCCGCCATGCCGAGCTCGAGGGCAACGCGGCCCGCACCCTCGACGACCTCAACGCGGCGCGGGACGAGCTCGACGCGGCGAACCTCGCGCTGCGGGAGGCCCAGGACGCCGACGTCGTGTCGGTGCGGGCGCCCGAAGAGGAGTCGAGGGTGCCCGACGCGGCGCGTGCCGGCGTCACGGCGGGCGTCATCGCCGCGATGGCGGCGTTCATCATCCTGCTGCTCGTCGACTGGCGACGCCGGCCCAAGGTGCGGTGGAGCGCCCCACCGCAGGCCATCACCGCGCGCGATGACTCCTGGCGCTGACCCAGGGCGCGCCGCCTACGACGAGGAGTACTACCGCGCGACCTACGGTGACGATCTGGCGCGCCGACTGCCCCGACTGACCCGCGAGCAGTACTGGGCGCGCTGGTTGCGACGTCGGGTCGACCCCAGCCTGCCGATCGTCGACCTCGGTGCCGGGCTGGGCTGGCTCGCCCGAGCGGCGCGCGACCAAGGACTCGAGGCGATCACGATCGACATCTCGGAGTTCGGCGCGCGTCGTCTGCGACTCGAGCAACGGCTCGACGTCGTCGTCGGTTCGGCGGAGCGCCTCCCGGTTCGACGGGGCGCGCTCGCCGCCGTCACCGCCCTCGACGTCCTGGAGCACGTCGACGATCCGGCTGCGGCACTCGGCGAGATCCGCCGAGCGGTGACCGACGGCGGCTACCTCGTGCTCTCGGTGCCCAACCTCGTCGGCACGGGCGCGCGGCGCAAGCGTGAGCTCGGGACGTGGTTCGGCGATCGCGACGAGACGCACACGTCGCTCCTCGAGCCTGCGACCTGGGTCGACCACGTCACGGCCGCGGGGTTCGACGTCGCTCGCTGCGGATCGGACCTCTGGTGGGACGTCCCCTACCCGGTCGCCGTGCCCGCGGCCGCCCAGCGAGCCGTGCTGCTCCCTCTGCACCGCGTCGTCTCCCGCGCCGTGGGCGCGCTGCCGTGGAAGCGAGGCGAGAACCTCGTGATGGTCGGTCGCGCACGGTGACGCGCGTCCTGCACGTCTCCCGCAACTTCCATCCGCACGCCGGCGGCACCGAGCAGTTCATCGCGAGCCTCGCTCGTCACACGCGCCCGTTGGGCATCGAGTCATCGGTGCTGTGCACCGACCGGCACCCCAGTGGCGACGCGCCCCCACCCGAGATCCCCGTGCTGCGCGTCGCGACCTGGGGTCCCGATCGGCTCCAGACCGCCCGGTGCGTCCGTGGCGCAGCCCGCGAGCTGCTGCGCGCCGCCGACGTCGTCCACTTCCACGACCTCCGGTTCGGACTCGATCTGCCCCGGCGCGCGCGAGCGCGCACGGCGCCGACCGTGCTCAGCACCCACGGGCTCGTCTTCCACACCGACGAGCACGCGTGGACGAAGCGACTCGCCTGGCGCACGGTGTACCTCCCCGCGCTGCGACGATGCCGCGTCGTCATCGCCGACTCCGAGCACGACTACTCCAGGGTCTCGGAGCTCCCCCAGGCGCGGCTCATCGAGAACCCGGTCGATGTCGACGACTTCCTCGCGATCGCGGACGATCCGCCCTCGCCGGACGGCCCACTCGTCTACTTCGGTCGGCTGGCGCCCAACAAGGGCATCGACCTCCTCGCGCCTGTGCTGCATCAGGACCGGCGGCTCCGGCTCGTCGTCATCGGCACGGGGGAGCCGGCGTACGTGGAGGAGCTGCGCCGCGGCTTCGAAGGGCTCCCCGTCGAGCTGACCGGCTCGCTCCCCCGCGCCGCGGTGGTCGAACGCCTGCGCGCCGCGTCGGCGATCGTCCTGCCCAGCCGTCGCGAGGGCTTCGGCATCACGCTCGTCGAGGCGATGGCCACCGGTCGGCCGATCGTCGCGTCCCGCATCCCGCCCTTCCGGGCACTGACGGCCGGCACGACCGTCGAGCTCGTCGACTGTGCTGACCCGGCCGCCCTGGTCGCGGCGATCGGCCGAGCGACGAGGCAGACGGACGGCCGTTCCACGGTCGCGCACGCCCGCTCGTACTCCTGGGCGGCGCGCGCAACCGAGTTCGCCGCGCTGTACGAGTCGCTCGTCGCGAAGGCGGCCGGCGATGCGTGATCGACGCCAGGTGCGCCTCGGAGCGACCGAGGTCGATGCGTGCACGCCCGAGGAAGCGGTCGAAGACGTCTTCACGCTCGTCGAGCGGGGTGAGCGCGCCCTTGTCGTCACGCCGAACGTCGACCACCTGGTGCAGCTCGAGCGCGATCCCGAGCTGCGGGACGCGTACGCGCGCGCGTCGCTGCGCGTCGCCGACGGGGCGCCCCTCGTGCTCCTCGCACGACTGCTGCGCACACCGCTGCCCGCCCGGGTCGCGGGCGTCGACCTGACCCGGGCCGTGCTCGCACGAGCCGAGCGCGACGGGAGGTCCGTCTTCTTCTTCGGTGGCGCGCCCGACGTGCTCGCCGCGGCCGTCGAACGCGTGCGTGGCCTCCATCCGCGGCTTGCGATCGTCGGGTCGGCGGCGCCGGAGGTCGACCTCGGCGAGCCGAGCGCCGCCGAGGCCGCGGCGCTGGCCGCGATCCGCGATTCGACGCCCGACCTGCTCTTCGTGTTCCTCGGCGCACCGAAGCAGGAGGTCTGGTTCTGGCGGCGGGCCGAGGCCTTGCCCGCGATCGTCGGCCTGGCCGTGGGAGGCACGGTCGACCTGCTCGCCGGCACCAAGCGGCGCGCCCCGCGCTGGATGCAGCGCGGCGGGCTCGAGTGGCTGTACCGGCTCGCTCAGGAGCCCGGCCGGCTCGCTCGGCGCTACCTGGTCGACGACATCGCGTTCTCGGGCATCGCGATCCGCGAGCTGCGCCGCGCGCGCTGCGCGCGTCGCGCGCGCTAGGCAACGTCGAGGGGCCCGGCGAACAAGCGGGGGACGATCGCGGGCGCGGCGAGGTCGCGGACCGAGTCGACGCACGCGCGGCGATCGACGGTCAGTGCCTGCTCCATCGCGGCGGCGAGGGCCTCCGGCGTCCGCGCCACCGACCCGAAGCCGTTGTCCCCGTCGACGATCCGCTCGTCGGGGTCGCTCTCGGCGGTCGCGACCACCGGCGTGCCCGCGGCGAGCGACTCGCTCATGACCACCGGGCTGCCCTCGAACCGGGACGTCATGAGGAAGACGTCGGCGTCCGCCATCGCGGAGGCGACCGCGTCGACGTCGACGGGTCCGGCGAGCTCGACCGCCGCGGAGCCGCGTGCGCGCTGGGTTGCCTCGAGGAGCGCGCCGCCCCCGAGCATGCGGGCGGCGCGCCCCTCCACCCGCTCGATGAACGCCTCGAGCGCGGCGAGCGCGAGCAGGGGGTCCTTCTCCTCCTCGAAGCGTCCGACCCAGAGCGCCCTCGCCGGGCTGTCCGTCGGTTCGAGGCGGGTCTGCACACGCGACGGGTCGAACCACGTGGGCAGGTACTCCACGCGCTCGCACACCGAGCGCAGGCGTTCGGCGCCACTGCGACTGAACACGAACGTCCGGCGCGCCCTGCGCACCGAGGCCCGCTCGACGCGCAGGTGCAGACCCCGCAGGAAGCGCCAGTAGGAGCCCGTGCGCTCGCGGAGCGCGCGGGCGCTGTCACCGTGGATGCACTGCACGCGCGGGAGCCTGCGCAGCAGCCACGCCGCGACGAGCCCGGTCTCCGACCGGTGCACCTGGAGCCGGTCGACCGCTGCGACGATGCGACGCCGGTGCCGCCAGATCCCGAAGGCCAGCTTGAGCGTCTCGGGGAAGAGCCCGGACCGCCCACCCCCGCCGAGGCGCGTCACCGGGAGGAAGCCGATCGTGCGCCCGTCCAGCGAGACGGGCTCGACCGCTCCGAGTCGACGAGCGCGCTCCCCCGAGCGGTCCGCTCCGATGACGACGAGCCCGACGTCGTCGGGCGAGTAGCGGACGATCCCCGCGACGACGGTGTCGATGCCGCCGGGCACGGGCCGTGTGGGATCAAGCTGGTGCACGATGCCGGTCGTCTGTCGGCTCACGCGCACGCCCCGACAGTACGGTTGCTCCGGTGCGTCGATCGCTGCGACAGATGCTGTCGTTGCTCGATCGCGGCGCGCGACGGCGGCTCCTCCTCGCGCTCGCGGGGTCGGTCGTCGTGGCCGCGCTGGAGATCATCGGACTCGGGCTCGTGCTGCCGTTGCTCGAGCTGCTCACGACGTCCAAGAGCGTCGAGCAGGCCGGCGGGACGGTGGAGAGGGTCTCCGACCTGCTCGGCAACCCCGGGCAGGACCAGGTCGAGTTGATCCTCGCGGTTGCCGTCATCAGTGCCTTCGCCCTGCGCACCCTGCTCACGATCGCCCTGCGCTGGTGGACGCTCGGGTTCACGCTCCAGAGCGAGGCCCGGCTCGCCACCAGGCTGCTCGACCTGTACCTGCGCGCGCCGTACCGCTACCACCTCCGGCGCAACTCGGCCGAGCTCGTCCGCACGCTCGAGAGCGCGGCGAAGGAGGCGTTCTCCCGGTCGATCGGTCCGAGCGTCAGCGTCGCGACCGAGGGCGCGGTGATCGTCGGAATCACGATCGTGTTGCTCGCCCTCCAGCCCCTGATCGCGATCGGCTCTGCCCTGTACTTCCTCGTGATCATCCTCGTGTACCAGCGCGTGATCAACCGTCGGGCTCACGCGCTCGGGTACCAGTACCAGGAGCTCAACGCGGAGAGCTACAAGGCGATCCAGCAGCCGCTCGGCGGCGTCAAGGAGGTGATCGTCGGCAACCGCCAGCCCTACTTCGTCGACCAGCTCGCCGGCTACAAGGATCGCACCGCCGAGGTCGAGCGCCGCTTCCAGTTCTACGCCGAGCTCCCCCGTCAGTACCTCGAGACCGCGTTCATCCTCGGCGGGGGCCTGCTCGCGCTGGTGCTCGCCCTGGTCGGTGAGGAGGACGCCATCGCGGTGCTGGGGCTGTTCATCGCGGCGGGGTTCCGACTCCTGCCGACCCTGTACCGGTTCGTCTCGTCGACCACCACCTTCCTGACCGGGCTCGCCTCGGTGGAGATCGTGCGCGCGGACATCGACGAGCTCGAGACGGCGATCGCTGACGAGCGACCGGCGCGAGCAGGATCGGCGGTGCCTCGTCTGGATCATTCGCTCACCGTCGAGCACCTGTCGTTCCGCTACGAGACGTCGCCGTCGCTCGTGCTCGACGACGTCTCCCTGACGATCGCTCGCGGGGAGTCGGTCGCGATCGTCGGGACCTCCGGTGCCGGCAAGAGCACGCTCGTCGACCTCGTCCTCGGGCTCCATCGGCCCTTGTCGGGCAGCATCCGCGTCGACGGCGTGGACATCGGCGACGACCTCGAGGGGTGGCAGCACCAGATCGGACTCGTACCCCAAGAGGTCTACCTGCTGGACGCGACGTTGCGCGACAACGTGGCGTTCGGCGTGCCCCCCGACGAGATCGACGAGGCGCGGGTCACGTCGGCGATCGAGCGAGCCCAGCTCGCCGACTTCGTCGCGGGACTCCCCGAGGGCCTCGACACCTTCACGGGCGAGCGGGGTGTGCGCCTGTCCGGGGGGCAGCGGCAGCGCCTCGGCATCGCCCGGGCGTTCTACACCGACCCGGGGGTGCTGGTCCTCGACGAGGCGACCTCGGCCCTCGACAACGCCACCGAAGCCGAGCTGTCGGCGATGATCGCCACGTTGCACGGCGAGATGACGATGCTCGTCATCGCCCACCGCCTCTCGACCGTCAAGAACTGCGACCGGGTCTTCATGCTCGAGCACGGGCGCCTGGCCGCGAGCGGCACGTTCGAGGAGCTGCTGCGAACGAGTCCGACCTTCGCCCGGCTCGCGGAGCTCGCGCGCCTGCCCTGATCGCGTCGACGGGCCGCTCAGACCGGGCGGACCGGCGCGGGGTCGAGCGCATCCGAGGAGCGCGCTCGATCGGGCCGCAGGAAGCGCATGAGCAGCACCCGGGCGGTCCCGAGCAGGATGCTCACGTCGAGGAGCACCGACCAGTTCTCGACGTAGAAGATGTCGAGGCGCCGATAGGCGTAGAACGACGGGTTGTCGCGGGCCTCGACCTGCCACAGCCCGGTCACCCCGGGCGGCACGCTGAGGCGGATGAGCAGGTCGGTGTCGAACTGCTCGACCTCCGACGGGAGCGCCGGACGGGGCCCGACCAGGCTCATCTCCCCGCGCAGCACGTTCCACAGCTGCGGGAGCTCGTCGATGCTGAGTCGTTCGAGCACGCGGCCCGCGCGCGTGCGGCGGGGGTCGTCGGACACCTTGAACAGGGGGCCACCGACCCGCTCGTTGGCGCCCGCGAGCTCGTCGAGCCGGTGCTCGGCATCGGGGCTCATGGTCCGCAGCTTGAAGATCCAGAACGAGCGACCGTCCCGGCCGACCCGCTGCTGGCGGAAGATCACCGGCCCTCCGTCGTCGAGCTTGATCGCCAGTGCGGCGATGCCGAGCAGGGGGCTCGCGATCAGGAGCATGACGGCCGAGCACACGAGGTCCATCGTCCGCTTCGCTGCGAGCTGCCAGGGGGAGAGCGTGATGGGCTCGAGGTAGAAGAGCGGCTCGTGCGCGAAGGGCAGGTGGCGGACGCGGTGCGGGGCGATGCCCTTGAGCCCGCTCGACACGTGGACGTGGATGCCGTTGCAGAGCAGCTCGCGACTCACGTCGTTGAGCTGCTCCGCGCTCAGCGCGCTGGCCGCGACGAGCACTCCGTTGACGCCGGCGTCGCGCACCGACTGGCAGACGTCATCGAGTCCCGCGACGCGCGGGACCCCGATCCAGTCCTCGGCATCGTCGGCGTCACCGAGGTACCCCGCCACCCGGAAGCCGAGCTCGGGGTGGTTGGAGAGCAGGCGGTTCAGGTCGGCCGCGTCGGCGTTGGCGCCGACGATGAGGAGCGGCCGCAGGAACCGACCCCGGGTGCGCTCCGCCTTGAGCCAGCCGTCGTAGAACGAGCGACCGGTCGCGAGCAGCACGAAGGTGAGCAGCGCCGCGAGGGCAGCGATCGGGATCGGGAGGGAGATGCCGGTGATGACCGCTCCGAGGTACGCGCCGGCCACGGACACCCCCGTCGCCCGCATGAGGCGAACCAGCTCGACCGCCCGAACCGCGGCGACGCGGGCCAGGTACAGCTTCTGCACGGCTGTCGCCGCCAGCGTCGCGGCGACGGCGAGCGCCACCACTGCGAAGCGCGCGGACGTCGGGCCCGACTGCAGCACCAGCAGGACCGCGATCGACCACGCGAGGATCGCCCCCAGCGCGTCGACGCCCACGAGGAGCGCGCGGAGGCCGCTGCTGCCGCGCCCTTCCTGTCCGCTGCGCACGTCGGGGACGACGCGCAACGGGATCGGCCCCTCGGTGAGGGTTCCGCGACGCGGCCGCGCGTCCTCGGCGACTGCCATCACCACGCTCCGAAGGCGCGAAGACCAGGCACGGTCGACATCACTCGAGGTTGTCGACCGTCAGGCCCGAGAGGTTGAGTGGCGCCGGGTGAAGACCACCACCGCGATGCCACTTCCGAGCGCCGCGAGCCCGAGCACGGTGAGCAGCGCGACGTCACCGCCGGTGAAGGGCAGCTGGCTCACGCGGGTTCCCGCGACGCGGGGGTCACCGACCGTGACCGTGGTCCCGGCGACGTCGGTGGTCGGCGTCGTCGGCGTGGTCGGGTAGGACGGCTCCTCGGTCTGCGCAAGGGCCGTGGCCGGTGCGAGCACCGTCAACGCCAAGCCCATGACCAACACGAGTCGACACAAGCGCGCTCGTGCGACGTGCGACCTCATCTCATCTACCCCTTCGTACCGGTGCGCCCCAACGGCACCGGAAGCCCCAAGTCGGCGGGCACATCCATGGCCCGAGAACGCCCGCCCCAGCAGCGAGGTTCCCGAGCAAGTTACCACGGTCAGTGGTTGAGCGCCAGAGGGCCAACCACTCTCTGTGAGCCATCGTCGGGCCTCCCGGTGCGCCGCGGCCAGTGCTGGTGGTGCCGCCACCGCGCTCGGTGGTCGCGGATCGCGGTGGCACGGCTCCTGACCCGGGGGTGCCGCCGCGCTTACCGATCACCGATCGGAGCCGACGACGCTCAGAGCTCGACGAGGTGGGGACGGGTGTCGTCGAAGCGCTCGCCGAGCGCATCCCAGTGGATCGGCGGCACTCGGCCCGACGACTCGATCAGCAGCGTCGCCAGCTCGCCCGGGAGACGGAACGACGCCTCGACGCGGAGCCGGTCCCCTCGGGGCAGGCGAACCGAGACCCCGGTCACCTTCGTCGGACCGTCGACGCCCGCGACGAGGACCGGGCCCGCCCCGTCGATGCGCGCGTACGAGCCGGACGCCGGCACGTTCACCGTCAGGATCCCCTGGTACTCGCCTTCGGCGAGGTCGGTGAGACCGTGGGGACCGGCGACGTACGGCGGGAGCCCTTCGGGGGCGTCGTTCGCGAGCTCGATCACGAGCGTTGCTTGCCGGTCGCCGTCGTCACGGTCGCGCACCCGAAGGTCGGCGTCGACGACGACGAACTGGTCGAGCTTGTTGCCGCCCGTGTTGAGCAGGTTCACGGCCAGCGAGTCGGCCTCGAGCTCGCCGGCGATGCCGGCGCCCCGCCACGCGCGCTGCTCGGCTTCGTCGCGCGACCAGGCGAGCACGTGACGCCCGCGGCCGACGTCGCCAAGCTCGGTGACGAGGCCGCCCGAGTTCCACGGGCGCGTGCTCAGGGTGTCGATGGCGCTGCGCGCCACCGACGAGAGCTCGTCCCGACGCTGATCGTTGGCCCCGGGGGCGTCGAGCCCCTCGTACTGGCCGAGCAGGAGGTACTGCACGACGTCGTCGGCGGACAGCTGACCGGACGGTCCCGAGATCGGTCCCTGGGCCGCGAGCAGGGCCTGGAGCGCGACCGGGTCGACGACGAGCACGCCGTCGACCCGCTCGCCGGTCGCGGCCTCCCACATGTCGGCGGCGATCGGCGCCGTCGCGTCGAAGCGCGGCGTGGTCGCGAGGTACCGCCAGTCCTGGGTGACCGGGACGAAGCCCCACAGGTCTTCCAGCTCGGGCGGCAGCGAGACGGCCCCGGCCGGCACCGGGAGCTCGGTGGTCGAGCGCATGTCGCCCACCGTCAGCTCACCGTCCTCGAACGTCGCCACGCCGGCCGAAAGGAACATGCCCGAACCGGCCCGCATCTCGGCGTTGTTGGCGGCGAGCACGAGGTACTTCCGTGGCCCCTCGAGGAGGGTCTCGGCGCCCTGGGACGCTTCGCGCGCGCCGGTGACGGCCTCGCGCAGCTGGGTCAGGCGCTCGTCGAAGCGCTCACGTGCATCCCCCAACGGCTCAACGAGGAAGAAGTCGGGCCCGAGATCGATGCCGGCGAGATCCTGCTCGGCGCGGGCCGTGACGGCCTCGAGCTCCTCGAGCAGCTCGAGCCGCTCGGCACCGGCCCCGGGTCGCGCCTCGAGCACGTTGCGCGACGCCTCCGCGGTGCGCGCCCCGACGTCGCTCACGCGGGCTGCGGCATCGGTCAGCGAGGCGACGCTGTCGACGTTGCCGCTGATCAGCGGGACGACCCGCCACGGCGCGAGCAGCGCGCCATCGGCGAGGTCGTTCGCGGCCTCGAAGTGCTCACGGGCCTCCCGGAGGTCGTCCGTCGCCTCACCGCGGAGCAGGCCCCCACCGTCGAGCTCGGCGCGCGCGCGCTCGAGCGCGTCGAGCCCGTCGTTGGTGCGCTCCCTCGCCTGCCACAGCACGACGACGGAGGCGACGATCCAGAGGACGAGCACGGCGAGGACGATGCGGATCGCCCACCGCGCCCACGGAGGCAGGCGCGAGCCGCGGGCTCGGGCGGCCATCGAGCCATCCTACGAGCGGTGGCGCCACGAGCACCGGCAGCTCCACCGACCGCGGCGCGGCCGATGCAATGCTCGTGACGTGGACGGCATCCCCGCGTCGGGCGACGACCAGCTCCCCCGCATCACGCCGGCGGCCCTCCGAGCGCCCCGGCAGCACTGTCCGCGGCTGGTGGCGCTCGACTTCGCCGGCGAGGGGACCCCCGATCCCGTCAACCGCGGGCGCCTGCGCGATGCGTTCCTCGATGCCGCGCGCGCGGCACACGGAGCGGGCGGCGTGCCCCGACGCGAGGCGTTGCGTCCGCCCGAAGGACTCGAGCCGGAAGAGGTGCGCGTGTTCGAGCACGCGGCACGCTGGTACCTCGCGCTCTACGGCGACCGGGCGGTCGAGCTGCACCTGCACGACTGCGAGCGGCCCACGGAGCGCGGCGGCGTGCGCGTGGGCGGCTGGGTCGACCTCACGGTGGAGCACGCCGACGGCACGAAGGAGCTGCGCCAGCTGAACCTCTGGGGCAACCCTCGGACGCCCCGGGACGACCCGCTCGACCTCGAGGCGGTCTGGCTCGCCGCCCTCCGCCTCCGCCCGTGGGTGGGATCCGACCCGTTCGTGGTGTCGTGGGCCGACCTGGTCGGCGGAGCGCTGCGGGAGCGGACGATCCGGCTCGACGACGAGCTCGACGATCTCCGGAGCCGGTTCGACGACCGGCTGGCGGCGCTGCGATCCCACGCCGACCCACTGCATCCGGTGCCCGGCCTCGACTGCGGTCGCTGCAAGCACCTCGTGCGCTGTCCCGCCCACGAGCGCGCGCTGCCGGTGCGGACCCCCCGGCGCGATCCACGACCCGGCGTGATCCGACTGACGCCGACGTCCTTCGACTCGTGGTCGCGATGCCCGCGCGACTGGTGGCTCCACGACGTCCTCACGGTCGCCGCGAGCGACGACCCCGGCTCTCCCGACCACGGCCAGCTCGTGCACGACATCCTCCGGCTCGTCCACGAGCGCGGCGACTGTCACGACGCGGCGCACGTCGAGGACGTCCTGGCGTCGCACGGCGCACCCGAGCGCGTGCGCGGCGAGGTGGCGCGCCACGTCCTGCGGTGTCCTTCGCCGACCGAGGCCCTGGGCCACGAAGTCGAGGCGGCGCGGTTCTCGTTCGCTCGCCCCGGCACCCACTCGTTCCTCGCCACCGCTCGGCTCGACGCGGTGTGGATCCACGACGGGGTGCTCGACGCGCGCGACTACAAGACGGGCCGGGTCCGGACCGCGCGCGTCGCCGACGATCGGCGGGCGTGGATCCAGGCCTGGGTGCTCGGCAAGACGGCCCTCGAGCGCGACCTGCGCCTGCGTCTCCGATACGAGCACCTCGCGGCCGAGATCGACGATGAGCCCGAGCCGTGGGAGCTGGACTTCGAGGAGCTGGAGGGCCTCGAGGCGCGCATCCGCGCCGAGGTCGTGCAGATGCGCGGCGATCCCGCGTTCGAGGGCGTCGCCGACCCCGACACGTGCCAGTGGTGCCGCTACCGTTCGATCTGCCGCGACTCGGCCGCGCCCGGTGAGCCGCAGTGGCCCGAGATCCTCGACGTCGACGACCTGGAGCCCGCCGCACCGTGACCGATCCGCGCACCCCGGTCATCGTCGGTGTCGGGCAGGTGCAGCAGCGGGTCGACGACCCGACGACCGCGCTCGAGCCGATCGACCTCCTGGCCGGCGCGGCCCGCACCGCGCTCGACGATGCCGGCGCACCGTCCCTGCTCGCACGCCTCGACACCGTCGCTGCCGTGCAGATGGTGTCGTGGCCGTACCCCGACCCGGGCTCGCTACTCGCGCGACGCCTCGACGCCGACGCCGTGGGGCGGACCGTGCTCTCGACCACGGGCGGCAACAGCCCACAGCTGCTCGTCAACGTGCTGGCCGCCGACGTCGCCGACGGTCGCAGCGACGTCGTGCTGATCGGCGGTGCGGAGTGCCTCCACACCCGGACGCGGGCGCGACGCGCGCCGAAGGTCTGGCTCGACTGGACCGAGGACGACGCGCCCCCGTGCCCGGAGGTGGTGGGCGACGACCGGGCCGGGAGCAGCGAGTACGAGGTCGCGCACCTCGCGGCGGCGCCCACGCAGATCTACCCGCTGTTCGAGACGGCACTGCGGCACGCCGCCGGGCGCGAGGTCGAGGAGCACCAGGCGCACGTGAGCGAGCTGTGGGCCGGGTTCGCCGCGGTTGCCGCCGGCAACCCCCACGCGTGGTCGCGCACGGCATGGACCCCGGAGCAGATCCGCACCGTGACAGCCGACAACCGGGTGATCTCGTTCCCGTACACCAAGCTGATGTGCTCCAACATCGCGGTCGACCAGGCGGCCGCGCTCTTGCTCTGCTCCTACGAAGCCGCGCGGACGGCCGGTGTCGCCGATGACCGGCTCGTCTTCCCGCTCGGCGGCGCGAGCGCGCACGAGCACTACTTCTTCTCCGAGCGCGCCACCCTCGACACGAGTCCTGCCATGGGCATCGCGACGCGCGCCGCGCTCGACGCCGTCGGGGCCAGGCTCGACGACGTGGCCCGGTTCGACCTCTACTCCTGCTTCCCGGCCGCGGTCCAGCTCTCGATGGGCGAGCTCGGGCTCACGGGGCCGCGCGGCGGTGACGAGCGCCCGCTGACGGTCACCGGGGGCCTCGGCTTCGCCGGGGGGCCGGCGAACGACTACCCGACGCACGCCATCGCCGGCATGGTCGAGGCCTGTCGCGCCGATCCGGGCTCGATCGGTCTCGTCCACGCCCTCGGCTGGTACTCGACGAAGCACTCCGTCGGCCTCTACTCGACGGCTCCCCGCTCGGGAGGCTTCGGCCGGGTCGACGACGGCGTGCTCCAGGCCGAGGTCGACGCGCTCCCCCGCCGCGAGCCCGCCGGCGCCTACACCGGACGCGCGGTCGTCGAGGCGACCTCGGTCGCGTTCGAGCGCGACGGAGCTCCGGCGAGCGCGATCGTCTCGCTGCTCACGCCCGACGGCGGTCGCGCCCTCGCCAACACCTCCGACCTCGATGCGCTGCGCAGCATGACCGAGCACGCGTGGGAGGGGCGCACGGTCGAGGTCGCCACCGACGGCGACCGCAACGTCGTCGTCCCCGACTGACGTGCCCCCGCCACCCGCGTCGGCGCCACCACCGAGTCGGGGCCGGATGCTGTGGCGCGGCCTCACTCGACGCTGCCCGCGCTGCGGGACCGGGCACCTGTTCCGCCGGTGGTTCCACCTCGTCCCCGACTGCCCGGGCTGCGGCCTGCACTTCGAGCGGGAAGAGGGCTACTGGGCCGGCGCCCTCGCCATCAACATCGCGATCGCGGGCGCGGTGTTCGTGCTGGTGTTCGTCCCCTGGGCTGCGCTCACCGTGCCCGACATCCCGGTCGTGCCGATCCTCGCGGTCGCGATCCCGCTGATGATCGTCGTCCCGATCCTCGCCTATCCGTGGTCGAAGACGATCTGGATGGCCTTCGACCGCGCGTTCCTCGAGCATCTCTGACCAGCGCCCGGGCCCGCCGCTCGGGCCCCGGCACGCATCACGGCGCAGCCAGGTCGATGCGGAGCGTGAGGACGCCGTCGGTGAACTCCCACGTCGCGTCCGCGAGCATCGCGAAGTCCTGGAAGTCGAGCTGGGCCTGCTCGACGAACCGCTGACGCTCCGGGCCGGCGACCGGCGGCAGCGGACGGTCGCGCACCGCCTGCGCGCGGGCGCGGAAGCGCTCCAGCATGGCGTCGACGTCGAGCTCATCGGGCACGGGTCTCTCCTCTCGGTCGCTCAGCGGCGGGCGACGAGCACGCGCGTGCGCCCCGTCAGGTCGTCCTCGGCCCGTACGTCCTGGAAGCCGGCGGCGCGTGCGAGCTCCGCGGCGGCATCGACGCGCCGGGGATCGAGCTCGAGCACCACCACCCCAGCCGGCTCGAGCCACCCCGGCGCCTCCCCGAGGATCACCTCGACGGCCTCCAGGCCGGTCGGTCCGCTCACGAGCGCCTCACGCGGCTCGTGCCACGCGACTTCGGGCGGCAGGTCGGCGACCTCGGGCTCGGACACGTACGGGGGGTTGCTCACGACGACCCGCAGTCGCCCACGCAGGTCGTCGGGCAGCGCCTCGAACCAGCTGCCCTCGGCCACCCGTACCCGCGCCGCGCTCGTGCCCGCACCGGCGAGGTTGGCGCGTGCGACCTGGAGCGCCTCGGCACTGCGATCGGTCGCCCACACCTCGGCGTCCGGCAGCTCGGCCGCGAGCGCCAGTGCGACCGCGCCGCTCCCCGTGCCCAGGTCGGCGACGACGTAGCTGGTCGACGTGCCGGACCACGCGTCGCGCCGACCGACCGCCGCACCCAGGCGTGCCGCCTCGTCGATCGCGATCTGCGCCGTGACCTCGGTCTCGGGACGCGGGATCAGGACCCTCCGGTCGACCAGCAGGTCGATGCCGCGGAACGACCAGCTGCCCAGCACGTACTGGAGCGGCTCACCGGCCAGCCGCCGCTCGACCATGGAGTCGACGCGTCGCGCCGACACCACCGTCGCAGGCGCATCCTCCTCCGCGATCAGCTCGGCGCCCTCGAGCCCCGATGCCTGCTCGATCATCCACCACGCCTCACGCGACGCGTTCTCGCACCGCCCGGCCAGGAGCCGACGCGTGGCGTCGTCGCGCAGCTCGCGCCACGTCGGGATCGCTGAGGTCACGAGTCCCCGAGCTGCTCGGCTCGCTCCGCCGCGGACAGCGCGTCACCGATCTCGTCGAGCGGCTCGCCGCCGGCGAGCACCTGCTCGAGCGCGTGGACGGTGAGCCCGATCCGGTGGTCGGTGACCCGGTTCTCCTTGAAGTTGTAGGTGCGGATCTTCT
>CAZCUD010000014.1:0-114288 GCA_964501785.1 uncultured Bifidobacteriaceae bacterium | reverse complement strand
AGGGTTGGGCTGTTCGCCCATTAAAGCGGTACGCGAGCTGGGTTTAGAACGTCGCGAGACAGTTCGGTCCCTATCCTCTGTGGGCGTAGGAGATTTGAGGGGAGCTGTCCCTAGTACGAGAGGACCGGGACGGACGCAGCTCTCGTGTGCCAGTTGTCCTGCCAAGGGCACGGCTGGTTGGCGACCTGCGGAATGGATAAGCGCTGAAGGCATCTAAGCGCGAAGCCGGCCCCGAGATGAGATCTCCCACCGGATCAACCGGGTAAGGCCCCTGGTAGACGACCAGGTTGATAGGCCGGAGGTGTACGCACGGTGACGTGTTCAGCCGACCGGTACTAATCGGCCGAGGGCTTGGGATCTTCTTGCTCTGCGTCGCTTCGGCGGCGCGCCGCTAGGACGTCGCATCGCGGCGTGCTCGTGCTCGCTCTTGAGATCTCGGAAGGACGGTTGACAACCGATTTCCGGTGGCCATGGCGGCGGGGAAACACCCGTTCCCATTCCGAACACGGCAGTGAAGACCGCCAGCGCCGATGGTACTTGGGGATCGCTCCCCTGGGAGAGTAGGTCGCCGCCGGATTCTCTCGAACGAGGCGCCTCGCTGCGTCGTCCCACCTCGCCGGAGGTCCGGGACGACCGCGCGAGGCGCTTCGTCGCGTCCGGACCCGGTCGAGGCTGGTGCCGCCCCACCGAGGATCCACACGTACGCTCGCCGGCATGCCGGCGCGCGACCCGAAGAAGCGGACGGCGCGCGGGTCACGGGCCACGGGCGGGCGCGACGGCGCGGCGCGCGGGGGCCGGCGGGAGGCGACTCGACGCGACCCGCGGCGCAAGGACTCGTCGACGCGTCGCGAGGGCGGGTTCGGACCCCACGGGCCGCCCAAAGAGCCGGAGCGTGAGCGCCGGCCCGACCAGGAGCCGCGGGAGCGGGGCGCGCGCGGACCTGCGCCGCTGCGCATCAAGGGCGAACGACGCTCGTCCACCTCCACCGCGACGCGCCGGTCCCGTGCGACCGCGACCACCCGCCCGACGCGCCGCAAGAAGCGCGCGCCCGGTGACGTCGAGACCGAGATCCTGCGTCTCGGCGGCAAGCGCGGGCCCTACTACCTCACGCAGCTGATGGAGGCGGCCGACGCCTACGCGAACGACCGTGACCGCGAAGCGCTGCGCATCCTGCGCCCGCTCAACGACGCGCTGCCCGACTCGTCGAGCGTCCACGAGCTGACGGGGCTCGCCCAGTACCGCCTCGGCAACTACCGGGCCGCCGCGAAGCAGCTCGAGCGGTTCGTCGAGCTCACGGACTCCGTCGAGCAGCACCCGGTCTTCATGGACTGCCTGCGCGCCCAGAAGCGATGGAACCGGGTGGCCGAGCTGTGGGACGAGCTCGCGGCGGCGTCGCCCGCGCCCGAGCTCGTGACCGAGGGACGCATCGTCGCGGCCGGCGCGCTGGCCGACCGGGGGCGCCTCCAGGACGCGATCGCGCTCCTCGGGAAGAAGGCGGATGCGGTCAAGCGGCCTCGCGACGATCACCTGCGGCTCTGGTACGCGCTCGCGGACCTCGAGGAGCGGGCGGGCAACAACGCGCGGGCCCGGGCGCTCTTCGATCGGGTGTACCGGCACGACCGGGACTTCGCCGACGTCGCCACCCGCCGGCGGTCGATCGGCAAGTAGCCGCTCGCGCCCCCCGGCCGGGCGAGGAGCGGCAGCCCCGCTGGGCGCGGAAGGGGCGGGCTCGGCTGTCACACCCCGTCCCTACGGTGAGGTCGTCGCTTCCCCCTGACCCGCCGGCGCACGCACCACGCGACGCCGGCTCCAGTCGGAAGGATCCGACATGCCTGCACCTGCGCCCGCCGGGGCCGTCTCCGGCGCTCCGACCGTCAACCTCGTCGTCCTGCGTGGCCAGGCGTCGGCCCCGGCCGTGACGCGGACGCTGCCCTCGGGGCGCACCCTCACGACCCTGTCGGTGCGCGTCCGCGGCCCCGAGGCCCACGCCACGTCGGTGCCGGTCGCGGTCTGGGATCCGCCCGCCTGGGTGCACGAGGTCGACCTCGACGACGCGCTCGTCGTCGTCGGGCGACTGCATCGACGCTTCTTCCGCGCCGACGCGGGCACCGGTGCCCGAGTCGAGGTGGTCGCCTCGCTGATCGGGCGCGGCAGCGATCGGCGACGCGTCGACGCGGCCGAGCGGCGCGCGCTCGCGGAGCTCGCCGACCTCGAGTGAAGGCGCCTCCCGAGGTGCGGTCCACCGTGGTCCGAGGTGCGCGCGCGGCCGAACGTATGATGGGGAGCCGCCTGGAGAGGGGACGCGTGACCACCGAAGCACCGACGCTCAAGCCCGAGAGCCTCGACCGCGTGGTCATCCGCTTCGCCGGCGACTCCGGCGACGGCATGCAGCTCACCGGCGACCGATTCACCGACGTCAGCGCCGCGTTCGGCAACGACCTCGCGACCCTGCCCAACTACCCGGCCGAGATCCGCGCGCCGCAAGGCACGATCGCCGGCGTCTCCTCGTTCCAGGTCCACATCTCCGACCACGACATCCTCACGCCCGGCGACATGCCCAACGTGCTCGTCGCGATGAACCCGGCCGCGCTGAAGGCCAACGTCGCCGACCTCGCCCCGGGCGGCACGCTGCTCGTCAACTCCGACACCTTCGAGGAGCGCAACCTCGCGAAGGCCGGCTACCAGGCGAACCCGCTCGAGGACACGACGCTCGACGCGTTCCGGGTGATCCAGGTGCCCATGACCTCGATGACGCTCGAGGCCACGAAGGAGCTCGGCGTGAAGCCCCGAGACGCGGAGCGGTCGAAGAACTTCTTCGCCCTCGGCCTCATCTCCTGGATGTACACCCGACCGGTCGAGCCCACCGTCGAGTGGATCGAGACGAAGTTCGCCAGCCGCGAGATGGTGCTGGCGGCGAACCTGGCCGCGTTCAAGGCCGGGTACAACTTCGGAGAGACCGCCGAGCTGTTCGACCACCCGTACGAGATCGCCCCGGCGCGTCTCGCCCCAGGGCGCTACCGCAACATCACCGGCAACCTCGCGGTGTCCTACGGGCTCCTGGCCGCGAGCCAGTCGGCAAAGCTGCCGATCGTCTACGCGTCGTACCCGATCACGCCGGCCTCCGACATCCTCCACGAGCTCAGCCGCCACAAGAACTTCGGGGTCCGCACGCTCCAGGCCGAGGACGAGATCGCGGCGATCGGCGTCGCGATCGGGGCCGCGTTCGCGGGCAACCTCGGTGTCACCGCGACGAGCGGCCCGGGCGTCGACCTCAAGTCCGAGGCGCTCGGCCTCGCGGTGAGCCTCGAGCTGCCGCTCGTCGTCGTCGACGTGCAGCGGGGTGGACCTTCGACCGGGCTCCCCACGAAGACCGAGCAGGCCGACCTGATGCTCGCGATGTACGGGCGCCACGGCGAAGCGCCGCTCCCGATCGTCGCGGCCCGCTCGGCGAGCCACTGCTTCGACGCCGCGTTCGAGGCGACGCGCCTCGCGCTGAAGTACCGCACGCCGGTCATCCTGCTCACCGACGGCTACCTCGCCAACGGTGCCGAGCCGTGGTTGCTGCCCGACCTCTCGTCGCTGCCCGACATCTCGGTCGAGTTCGCGACCGCGCCGAACCACACCAACGACGACGGCACCGAGGTGTTCTGGCCGTTCCTGCGCGACGCCGACACGCTCGCGCGTCCCTGGGCGATCCCGGGCACGCCCGGGCTCCAGCACCGCATCGGTGGCATCGAGAAGCAGGACGGCAGCGGCAACGTCAACTACGAGCCCGAGAACCACGAGCTCATGGTGCGGCTCCGGGCGGAGAAGGTGGCCCGGATCGCCGACGACATCCCTGCGGTGGACGTCGACGATCCCGAGGGCAACGCCGAGCTGCTCGTCCTGACGTGGGGCAGCACCTGGGGCGTCGCGCAGCAGGCGCTGCGCCAGTGTCGCGACCGCGGCATGAGCGTCGCGCACGCGCACCTGGTGCACCTGTGCCCGTTCCCGAAGAACCTCGGTGACGTGCTCGCTCGCTACGAGCGCGTGCTCGTCCCCGAGATGAACCTCGGGCAGCTGTCGCGCCTCGTGCGCGCCGAGTACCTCGTCGACGCCCGCAGCCTCACCAAGGTCCAGGGGCTGCCCTTCCGTGCGTCAGAGGTCGAGTCCGCCATCGAGGAGATGGTCAAGTGAGCGAGGGAACCTGATGGCCGACGCGGTCACGCTGACGCGCAAGGACTACCAGACCGACCAGGAGGTCCGGTGGTGCCCGGGCTGTGGCGACTACTCGATCCTCGCCGCGGTGCAGCTGCTCTTCGCCGAGCTCGGGCTGAAGCCCGAGAACCAGGTCTTCGTGTCGGGCATCGGGTGCGCGGCCCGGTTCCCCTACTACATGAACGTCTACGGGTTGCACAGCATCCATGGGCGCGCGCCCGCGGTGGCCACCGGCGTCGCGCTCGCCCGACCCGACCTCGACGTCTGGGTGATCGGCGGCGACGGCGACGCGCTGTCGATCGGTGGCAACCACCTGATCCACGCGCTGCGGCGCAACGTCGACCTCAACATCGTGATGTTCAACAACCAGATCTACGGACTCACGAAGGGGCAGTACTCGCCCACGAGCGAGGTCGGGAAGGTGACCAAGTCGTCGCCGTTCGGATCGCTCGACACGCCCTTCAACCCGCTGTCGGTCGCGCTCGGGGCCGAGGCGACGTTCGTCGCCCGCACCCACGACATGGACCGCGCCTCGATGATGGACGTCCTGCGGCGCGCCTACGAGCACAAGGGCGCGGCGTTCATCGAGATCTACCAGAACTGCAACGTCTTCAACGACGGTGCGTTCGAGGCCGTCACCGCGAAGTCGGCGCGCGAGGAGATGCTCATCGAGCTGCGCCACGGTGAGCCGATCCGGTTCGGCGCCGACCTCAACCGCGGTGTGGTCCTGAACGAGTTCGGCGAGTGCGAGGTCGTCGCCGCGGCCGGCAACGAGGACCGCCTGCTCGTCCACGACGAGCACCGCGAGGACCCGACGCTCGCCTTCGCGCTGTCACGGCTCGCGACCGGTCCGACGATGCCCACGCCGATCGGCGTGCTTCGCGACGTGCAGCGCCCGAGCTACGAGGCCGCGGTGCAGGAGCAGCTCAACGCGGCGTCGGAGCGCGACGGGCTCGGCGACCTGCAGAAGCTGATCTCCTCGGGCGCGACCTGGGACGTCTGAGACGAGCGCAGGCGCTAGTCGTCGAGGCAGCGCATGACCATGCCGGTGCGCGGCTTCGGGGCGAAGTAGGTCGTCTTCTCCGGCATGAGGACGCGCTGGTCGGCGGCGGCGCGGATGTCGCTCACGTCGACGCCGCGCAGCAGGACCGCCGCCTGTCCGGCCTGCAGGTTCTCGACCGCTCGGAGACCGGCCTTGTACTGGAGCGTCGCGCCGTCGAGGTGCGGGCGGATCGCCGCGTCGAAGCGCGCCGAGTCGACCTCGTGCAGGCATCGCGGCACGTCCACGAGCGCGGCTTCGAGCGCGTCGACCGCGGGATCGAGCACCGCCACCCCGTCGGCGTCGACGAGCCCCATCGCTCCCGTCGCATCCATCTCGGCCAGGGCGGCCTCGATCGTGTCCGGGGTGACCGGCCCGACGTCGCGGACCGAGAACGACGCGCCGAGGCGGTCGCGGAGGCCGGCCGGCGGATGCTCGATGATCCGATGGAACGGTCGCACGTCGAGCTGCGCGTCATCGAGCTCGACGACGAGGCACATGATGTGGCCGTCACCGGTGGTGCCCCCCGCCTCGCGCCGGTACGCGCACGCCGTCTCGAAGCGGTGATGGCCGTCGGCCAGGACCGCGTCGTGCCCGGTGACGAGCTGGCGCAGCCGGGCGATCCGATCGGGGTCGTCGATCACGCCGAGCTCGTGGCGCACGCCCTGAGGATCGACGGCTGACTCGAGCACCTCGAACGGCTCCAGCAGCTCGGTGAGCCCGACCGCGAGGGTCAGCACCCAGATCGGATCGAGGTTCGCGCGGGTCGCGCGCAGCAGCGCGAGTCGGTCGCTGCGAGCCTTCGGCAACGTGCGCTCGTGGGGGAGCACGCCTCCGGTCTCACCGTCGTCGGGCAGCGCGAGGGCTCCGATGACCCCGAGCGTCGTGTGCGTCGTGCCGTCGGGGCGGACGGCGGTCATGCGGTAGGGGTACAGGGACGGCTCGGGGTCGACGCGCAGGGTGCCCGAGCTCCGCCAGTCGGCGAGGGTCTGGGCGGCGGTCGCGTAGGCATCCCGATCGCCCGCCGCACGGGGGAGGATCAGCCGCACCGAGTTGCACGCGTCGGCCCGCTCGAGCGCGTCGTGATCGTCGGGGTCGATCACGTCGTAGGGTGGCGCGGTCACCTGGCTGAGGTCGGAGCCGCGGGTGTAGCGCAGGCCGCGGAACGGTGCGAGATCCGGCACGGAACGAGTACGCCTTCGTCGGGAGCGCGCCGATCATCGCACACGCCGATCCGGCGACCGATGGTCGGGCCGGGTGGCGAGGAGATGCCCGACGACGCCGGATGCACTCGAAGGACCACGTGAGCGACGACCAGCACGCCGACGCCTACCGTTCGTTCCAGGACGGGCTGGCGCTGCTCGACTCCGGCGACGCGCACGCAGCCGCCGTCGCGCTCGAGCGGGCCTGCACGATCGAGCCGGAGCAGGGATCGATCCGCGAGGCGCTGGGCCGCGCCTACTTCCGGTCCCGACGTCACCGCGACGCAGCCGTCGAGTTCGAACGAGCGGTCGAGATCGACCCGGTGAACGACTACGCCCACTTCGGCCTCGGCCTGAGCCTGCTCCGCATCGGCGAGCGAGACGGTGCCCGGCGCCACCTCAAGCTCGCCGTCGCGATGCGGCCCCGGGACGAGTACCGCGACGCGCTCGCCGAGCTGGAGGCGGACGAGTGACCACGCCGGTGGTGTGCTGCGACCTCGACGGCGTCCTCTGGCGTGGCGACGAGCCCGTCCCCGGCGCCGCCGAGGGAGTCGCAGCGCTGCGAGCCGCAGGCCTCCGCGTCGGGTTCGTGTCCAACAACTCCGGCAACCCGATCGGCGCGGTGGTCGACAAGCTCGCGAGCTTCGGCGTCCCCGCGGACGGCGACGACGTGCTGACGAGCGCACAGTCGGCGGCCCACCTCCTCGCGCGCTCGCTCCCCGCGGGCGCGCCCGTGCTCGTCTGCGCGGGACCGGGCGTCGTGGAAGCGTTGGGCGAGGTCGGGCTCGAGATCGTCCACGAAGCTCCCGCCAGTGCCGTCGTCGTCGGCTTCCACCTCGGCTTCGACTTCGACGAGCTCGATCGGGCGTCACGGGCCGTGCGCGAAGGGGCTCGCCTGATCGCCACCAACCTCGACGCGACCTATCCGATCCCCGGCGGTCTGATGCCGGGCTCGGGCGCGATCACCGCGGCGGTCGAGACCGCGTCGGGGGCGAAGGCCGAGGTCGCGGGCAAGCCCGAGCCGCCGACGGTCGCGCTCGTGCGCGAGCGCTGGGGCGACGCCGGGATCGTCGTCGGTGACCGGCCGTCGTCCGACGGTGCCCTGGCAGACGCGCTCGGGTGGCCGTTCGCGCTGGTGCTCTCGGGCGTCACCGGCACACCACCCCCACCAGGCGGGGAAGCGGTCCCGGACCCACCTCCGCCCTTCGTCGCGGCCGACCTCGGCACCATCGCCCCGGCGATCGTCGACGCGATGGGACGCTGACGCTCCCGCGTCGCACGCGTATCCTGCGAAGACCCCCGCACTCGGAAGTACCCCTGGTGACGTCGACCCGATCCCGCACCCGCCGGCGCCTCGACGCCGAGCTCGTCCGGCGCGGGCTGGCGGAGAGCCGCGGTCGCGCGGTCGAGCTCGTGGCCGCGGGACGCGTGCTCGCCGGTGGCTCGCCTGTCAGCAGCCCGGCGCGGCGCGTGGCCCTCGACGAGCCGCTCGTCGTGACCGGACCGCCCCGGCGCTTCGTCTCCCGCGGGGGCGAGAAGCTCGATGCTGCGTTGGAGGCGTTCGCCGTCGACGTGCGCGGGCATCGCGTCCTCGACGCAGGCGCCTCGACCGGCGGGTTCACCGACTGCCTCCTGCAACGCGGCGCGAGCCGGGTCGTGGCGGTCGATGTCGGGCGCGGGCAGCTCGCCTGGCACCTCCGCGAGGACTCGCGCGTCGTCGTGCTCGATCGCACCAACGTCCGCTTGCTCGAGCCCGAGGCCATCGAGGGTCCGGTGTCACGGGCGGTCGTCGATCTCTCGTTCATCTCCCTGCTCACCGTCGCGCCCGCGCTCGCTCGCTGCACCGCACCCGACGCGGTCGTCGTCGCGCTCGTGAAGCCCCAGTTCGAGGCCGGGCGCGAGCGGGTCGGCAAGGGTGGGATCGTGCGCGACCCGGCCGTGCACCGCGACGTGCTCCTCGAGGTCGCCGCCGGCCTTTCCGCGGCCGGGCTGCCCGTGGTCGGAGCCATCGCGTCTCCGATCACGGGGCGGGACGGCAACCGGGAGTTCCTCGTGCACATCCGGCGCGACGCCTCGCCCGCCCCGCACGACGTGATCGCCTCCGCGCTGGAGCCCGAGGGTCCGACGTGAGCATAGAGGCGCTCCGAGTGGTCGGGATCGTTCCCCACCGTGACCGGCCGCTCGCCCACGAGCTCGCACGACACGCCGCCGGTTGGCTCCGCGAGCGGGGGCTGGAGGTGCGGGTGCCCCGCGCCGACGCGGAGCCCGCCGGCTTGGGGGCGCTCGCGAGCGATGCCGACGAGTTCTCGGTCGGGCTCGACCTCGCGATCTCGTTCGGTGGTGACGGCACGATGCTGCGAACCGTCGACCTCGTCTACGAGGCGGGCGCGGCCGTGCTCGGCGTCAACGTCGGTCAGCTCGGCTATCTCACCGAGGTCGAGCCCAGCGAGCTCGATGACGCGCTCGGGCGCCTCGTCGCGGGGGAGTACGCGGTCGACGAGCGGATGGTGCTCGAGGTCGTGGTGACGTCGGCCGGGAGCGCGAACGGTCGCTGGTGGGGCCTCAACGAGACCGTGATCGAGAAGGACCAACCCGGACGGCTCGTGCGCCTCGCGGTCTCGATCAACGGGGCGTTCTTCACGACCTACGCAGCCGACGGCGTGATCGTCTCGACCCCGACCGGCTCGACCGCGTACTCGTTCTCGGCGCGGGGACCGATCGTGTCCCCCCGCCACCGCTGCCTGCTCCTGACGCCTGTCTCGCCCCACATGCTGTTCGACCGGTCACTGGTGCTCGGTGCGGACGAGACCCTGGCCTTCGAGGTCACCGACGGACGTCAGGTCGTCCTGACGCTCGACGGGATGGAGCTCGGGACGCTCGAGGCTGGCGACGTGGTGACCTGCACCGGGGGGCCGAAGCCGGCGCGCATCGTGACGTTCGGGCTCCGTGACTTCCACCAGCTGCTGAAGGCCAAGTTCGGCCTCGCCGACCGCTGAGCATGCTCCGCGAGCTGCACGTCACCGATCTCGGGATCGTCGACGACGCGACGATCCTGCTCGACCAGGGGATGACCGCGATCACGGGCGAGACCGGTGCCGGCAAGACGCTGCTCGTCGAGGCCCTCGAGCTCCTCGTCGGCGAGCGCGCCACCGCGACCCTGGTGCGGAGCGGCGCGGCCGAAGCCCGCGTCGAGGGCCGCTTCGTCGACGAGGCCGGCAACGAGACCGTCCTCGCTCGGGTCGTGCCCGAGGACGGCCGCTCCCGCGCGTACGTCGACGGGAGGCTCGCGACGGTGGCCGAGCTCTCCGAGGTCGGCGCGACGCTCGTCGACCTCCACGGGCAGCACTCGCACCAGTCGCTCCTCTCGCCGGCGGTGCAGCGCGCGGCGCTCGATCGTTTCGCCGGTGCGCCGGCGCTCGACGCGCTCGGCGAGCTGCGCGCCGCTCGAGCCGAGGTGAAGCAGATCGACGCGGAGCTGGCCGCCCTCGGAGGTGACGCACGGGCGCGGGCGCGCGAGGTCGACCTGCTCCGGTTCCAGATCGAGGAGATCGGCGGCGCTGCCGTCGTCGACGAGGGCGAGGACGTCACGCTCGAGGCCGAGGAAGCGCTCCTCGCCGACGCGGCCGCGCACCGGGAGGCGCTCACGACGGCGTACCGCGCGCTCGACGGCGATGCGCTCGATGCGATCGGCGTCGCGGTCGGTGCGCTCACCAACCGGTCGCCGTTCACCGAGCTGCTCGATCGGCTCCGCTCGGTCCAGGCCGAGGTCGCCGACCTGGAGCGCGAGCTGCGGCTGTCGGTCGAAGGGGTCAGCGACGATCCCCAGGCGCTGGAGCGCGTGCGAGCCCGGCGACGGCTGCTGCGCGAGCTGACCAAGAAGTACGGCGACACGCTCGCCGACGTGCTCGCCTACGCCCGGGAGGCCGCGGATCGCCTCGCCGAGCTCGAGGGCTACGACGTGCGCGCCGGCGAGCTCGAGGAAGCACGCGCGGAGGCCATGGAGCGCGTCGACGAGGCAGCACGCGCGCTCTCGCTCGCACGCCACCAGGCGGCACCCGCGCTCGCGGCGGCCGTGACGAGCCACCTCGGTGACCTCGCGATGCCCGCCGCTCGCGTCGAGGTCCAGGTGGAGCGGGGAGCCCTGACCGACGACGGGGCCGATGACGTGGCGTACCTGCTGGCCGCGAACCCCGGTGAGCCCGCCCGCCCGCTCGCGCGGGCCGCGTCGGGTGGAGAGCTCGCACGCGCGATGCTGGCGCTGCGCCTGGTGCTGACCGAGGCGCCGCCGACGCTGGTGTTCGACGAGGTCGACGCCGGGATCGGCGGTGAGGCCGGCACCGCCGTCGGGCGGTTGCTCGCCGACCTGGGTGCCCGCCACCAGGTGCTGTGCGTCACGCACCTCGCCCAGGTCGCGGCGCATGCCGACGCGCAGATCGTCGTCGAGAAGCACGTGCAGGACGAGACCGGACGGGAGAGCGGGCGGACCGTGGCGAGCGTGATGCCGGTCGAAGGAGACCTGCGCCTCGCGGAGCTCTCGCGCATGTTGGCGGGCGTCGTCGAGTCGTCGCACGCCCGCAGTCATGCCGCCGAGCTGCTCCAGCGCGCCGCGGCGCGCCGGGGCGCGGAGGCGGCGCGCTGATGCGGCTGCTCTCGCGCCGCCGGCGCGCTTCGACGGAGGAGATCTCGGGGACGGCGCGCGTCGGCCGGCGGACGAAGGACCTGGTGAAGCGGCTCGAGCCGGGGGAGATCGCGATCATCGACCACGAGGACCTCGACCGCGTCGCGGCCGACGGCCTCGTGTCGTCGGGCGTCGCCGCGGTCGTCAACGCGGCTCCGTCGATCTCGGGTCGCTACCCCAACGGAGGGCCCATCCGGCTCGCCGAGGCCGGGATCCCGCTCGTCGACGGCGTCGGTTCGGGTCTGCTCGATGCCGTCCGGGACGGCGAGACGGTCCAGGTCTGCGACGGAGAGATCCGCCGCGACGGGACGGTGCTCGCGACGGGCACGGTTCGCACCCGCGACGACATCCAAGCTGCGATGGACGAGGCGCGCGCCTCGATCGGCACGGAGCTCGAGCGCTTCGCCGAGAACACCCTCGAGTACGTGCGGCGCGAGGCGAACCTCACGTTCGAGCCGCTCACGCTTCCGCCGCTGCAGACCCGGTTCCGCGGCCGACACGCCCTGGTGGTCGTGCGCGGTCACGACTACCAGGACGACCTCCTCCATCTCCGGCCGTACATCAAGCAGTACGCCCCCGCCCTCATCGGGGTGGACGGCGGCGCGGACGCGCTCCTCGACATGGGCCTCAAGCCCGACCTCATCATCGGTGACTTCGACTCGGTCTCGGAGCGGGCGCTGCACGTCGCGCCCGACCTCGTGCACCACGTCCACCCCGACGGTCGAGCCCCCGGCCGCGAGAACCTCCTCGAGTGGGGGGTCGACTACCACGAGTTCGTCGCCGAGGGCACCAGCGAGGACGTGGCGATGCTCCTCGCCTACGAAGCCGGCGCCACGCTGATCGTCGCGGTCGGCACGCACGCCACCATGGTCGAGTTCTTGGACAAGGGCCGCAGCGGCATGGCCTCGACGTTCCTGACCCGGTTGCGCCTGGGCCCGGTGCTGGTCGACGCCAAGGGCGTGAGCAAGCTCTACGAGGGCCGCGTGCGGCGGCTCGACTGGGTGCTCCTCGTAGGCTCGGCGCTCGTGGCGATCATCGCTGTCGTAGCGATCTCCGACTCCGTCCAGACCCTGCTCGACGGCTTCCGACTGACCTTGCGCGACCTCTGGTTCTCCATCACCGGATAGCGCATCGCCGTGATCAACTTTCGCTTCCACCTGGTCTCGATCGTCGCGGTGTTCCTCGCCCTCGCGGTCGGCATCGTCATGGGCTACGGCGTGCTCGGGCAGCCGACCGTCGACACGCTCCAGGATCGGATCGACGTCGTCGAGGCCAACGCCGAGGCACGGCGGGTCGAGAACGACGAGCTGCGCACCGAGCTCGATCAGCGCAACGGCGCGATCGCCGAGTCGTCGCCGTTCTCGGTCACGGACCGTCTCACCGACGTCCCGACGCCGGTGGTCGCGGTCCGGGGCGTCGACGAGGAAGCGGTCGAGCGGGTCGTCGACCTCGCTCGCCGCGGTGGTGCCGACGCCCCTGGCGTGATCTGGCTCGAGTCCAAGTGGGCGCTCGACGAAGAAGCCGAGGTCGACGAGCTCGTGAACGCGCTCGGGCTCACGCCGACCGGTCGTCGGGCGCCGCTGCGCGCGGACGCGCTCGACGCGCTCGTGTCGCGCCTGGTGTCGGGTCCCCCGCAGGGCGGTGCCGACCCGCTGCGCGCACTGGCCGACGCCGGGTTCGTCACCCTCGCCGGCGCGGGTGCCGATGCGCCCGCACCTGCCGACTTCGGTGGACCCGGCGCCCGCGTGGCCTTCGTGACCGGGCGCGCCGGCTCCGTCCCCGCCCGCCTGCTCGTGGCGCCCGTCGCGCGCCTCGCAGTGGAGGAGGGAATGCCCCTGGTCGCCGGCGAGGTGTTCTCGGAGGGTGACGACGGCGCCGCGCGTGGAGCGCTCCTCGCCCCTGTCCGCGACGACGAAGACGCCCTCGCCGCGGACGTCTCGACCGTCGACGACCTCGATCGCGTCGAGGGGGCGGTCGCGACGGTGCTGGCCCTGTCCGACCTCGGACGCGGCGTGGTCGGCCACTACGGGGTCGGTGACGGTGCCGACCGACAGCTCCCGGAGTGGTGGCAGCCGTGACCGATGCCGGGGTCGGCGCCGGTGGCGTCACCCGGGCCGCGGCGGGCATGGGAGTCGCGACGGCAGCGTCACGGTTCGTCGGGTTCGCACGCATCCTGGTCATCGCCGCGGTCCTGGGCACGACGTACCTCGGCAACACCTACCAGTCGTCCAACGCGGTCTCCAACGTGCTGTTCGAGCTGCTCGCTGCCGGCGCGCTCTCGGCGGTGCTCGTCCCGACGTTCGTCGAGCTCCTCGATCGGGGTGACCAGGCCGAGGCCGAACGACTCGCGGGTCGGATCCTCGGCGTGGCGCTCGCCGCGCTCGGCGTCGTCGCGGTCCTGGGCATCCTCGCGGCGCCGTGGATCGCCGAGCTCCTCACGACGGGTGTCCCGAACCCGGAGGTGGCCGAGCAGCAGCAGGAGCTCTCGACCTTCTTCCTCCGCTTCTTCATCCCGCAGATCCTGCTGTACGCGATCGGCGCGGTGTCGGTCGCGGTGCTGTACGCGAAGCGTCACCTCGCGGTCACCGCCCTCGCGCCGATCGGCCTCACGGTCGTGGTCGTCGTGGCGATGGGGCTGTTCCGCGCGGTGGCCGGACCCGATCCGGGGCTCGAGCTGGCGACGGGGGAGCGGCTGATCCTCGCCCTCGGGGCCACGCTCGGAGTCGCCGCGTTCGTCGGGATCCCCGCCGTCGCCCTGCACCGCACCGGCTTCCGGCTCCGGCCCCGCCTCGGCCGCCATGACGCCGCCGTCCGCGAGGTGCTCGGCCGTTCGGGTTGGGCCGTGTTCCAGCACTCGATGATCGGGTTGCTGCTCTTCGCCGCGATCATCGTCGGCAACACGGTCGAAGGCGGCACGCTCGCGTACCAGGTGGCGTGGGTCTTCTTCCTCGCGCCCTACGCGGTCCTCGCGCAGCCCATCCACACGGCGATCCTCCCCGACCTGGCGCGTCAGGCGAAGGACGCCGATCACTTCGCGTCGTCGTTGCGCTGGGCGCTCGACGCGATGGCGGTGCTCATCGTGCCCGTCGCCGGTGCGCTGGTGGCTCTCGCCCTGCCCATCATGCGCGTGGCTGCGTTCGGCCAGGCCACCGACGCGGGTGGTGTCGGATTGCTGGCGATGGCGCTCGCGACCCTCGCGATCGGGCTGTACACGTACAGCGCGTTCCTCCTGTTCGCTCGCGCCTACTACGCGCTCGGCGACTCCCGTACGCCGGCGCTCGTCGCCGTGCTCTCCGCCGTGGCCGGCATCGGCGTCATGGTCGCCGGGGGCGTGATGACGTCCGGGCGCACCACCGTCGCGTTCTTGGGCCTCGGCCACTCGGTCGCGTACGCCGTCGGCGCGCTGGTGCTCTGGATCGGGCTGGCTCGCCGGACGGGGCATCTCATCGTTCCGGCGTCGCTGGGACGCGCCGTCCTGGTGACCGCGCCGCTGGCACTGGGCGCCTGGGCGCTGGTCGAGGTCGTCGACCCCGCGGGCCGCTGGGCGACGGCCCTGCTCGTCGCCGGGGTGGTCGCCCTCGGCGGTCTGCTCTACGTGGTCGCCCTCCGGGCGATCGGCGGGGTCCCTACGCTGCACCCGGTGCCTCCCTCCGCTCCGAGCGCCGACGACGCGCCCCCGTACGGTGCTCCGGCATGAGACGAGGTCGACTGCTCCGTAGCCCACGCGAGCTCGGGCTCCCGGCCGTGCTGGGCGCGCTGACCGCGGCCATCGTCACGGTCGGTGCCGTGCTCGGCTCGGTGGCGCCGGCCGGTGCGGGCGACGAGGCGCCACCGGCGCGGCGGGTCCTCGTCTTCTCCTTGCCCTTCGTGTCCTGGGCGGACCTCGACACCTACGACGCGCCCAACCTCGAGCGCTTCCTCGACGACGCCGCGATCGCCGGGCTCACCACTCGCTCGGAGCGTCGCGCGACGAAGCTCGCGGACGGCTACCTGACCATCAGTGCGGGCACGCGGTCGGTCGGTGATCCCGCCACTGACGGCGACGCGCTCGGCGTCGGCGAGCCGTTCGGCGACTCCGACGCCGGAGAGGTGTACTTCACGCGGACCGGCCGACGCGCGACGCGCGGGATCGTGAGCCTGGCGCTCCCACGCGTCGCCGAGGTCAACCGCTCGTTGTTGTACGACGCCGAGCTCGGTGCGCTCGGCATCGCGCTGCGCGACGCGGGCGTGAGCCGAGCAGTGATCGCGAACGGTGACGGCGAGCAGCCCGACACGCCGCCGAGCCCGGTCACCTCGACGTACAAGCGGCAGGCGGCACTGTCGCTGATCGACGCCCGCGGCCGGCTGCCGGGCGGGAAGGTCGACGACGAGCTCCTCGCGGCCGACGTCGAGATGCCGTTCGGCACGCGGCTCGACCTCGATGCGGTGGAGGACGCCTTCGTCGCGAGCTGGGAGGATCGTTCGACGGTCCTGGTGGAGGCGTCCGACCTCGCCCGAGCCGATCGCTACCGCAGCTACGCGTCCCCGACCCGACGCGAGGTGCTCACGGGCCAGGCCATCCACGCGAGCGATGCGCTGTTCGGTCGCCTCCTCGAGCACGTCGACCTCGAGAGGGACGCGGTCGTCGTGGTCGGGCCCGCGCACTCGACGCGCCAGATCACCCTCACCGTGCTCGGAATCCAGGGGCCTGGGTTCGAGCCCGGCCTCCTCCGCTCGGCCACGACCCGTCGGTCGGGCTTCGTGCAGCTGATCGACGTGGCGCCGACGATCCTCGACCTGCAGGGCATCGACGCTCCGACGTCGATGGAGGGCCGAGCCGTCGAGGTCGGCAAGCAGGGCGGGTCGGCTGCCGACCGCCGCGCCATGATCGTCACCGCCGACGCGGCCGCGCAGTTCCGCGACCTGCGAGTCGGCGAGATCCAGACCGCGTCGGTCTTCTTCTGCGCCGCGCTCGCGCTCTGGACCTTCCTCGTGTTCCGGCGGCCCGCGCCGCGCCGGCTGCGCGACTGGCTCGGGATCGCGGGCCTGTGCGTGCTCGCCTTCCTCCCGGCGACGTTCCTGCTGCGGCTCCTCCCGCTCCACGACTGGGGGGTGCTGCCGTACTGGGCGATCCTCGTCGTGATCTCGGGTCTCCTCGGTGCGCTGTACGCGCGCGTCGGTCGGGATCGCTATCTCGACGGTCTGCTCCTCGCCCTGCTGGTCCCGATCGTGGTGCTCGTGGTCGACGTGCTGCTCGGCGCAACGCTGCAGTTCAACAGCGCGCTCGGCTACTCGCCGACGGTCGCGGGCCGGTTCACCGGGTTCAGCAACCCCGCCTACGCGCTCGTCGCCGCGTCGACCGTGCTGGCGGCGCCGTTGCTCGCGCACCGGGTCGGAGGACGCAAGGGCGTCTGGTGGGCGATCGGGCTCATGGCGCTGGTGGTCGTCGTCGACGGTGCACCCTTCTGGGGCTCGGACGTCGGCGGCATCCTGTCGATGGTCCCGGCCTTCGGCGTGACCGCGGTGCTCCTGCTCGGGTGGCGGGTGCGGTGGCGCACGGTCGGTTGGTGCGTCGTCGGCCTCGTCGTCGCGCTCGCGGCCTTCACCGCGCTCGACATGGCACGCCCGCCGGAGCGCCGCACGCACCTCGGTCGCCTCGTCGAGCGCGTCGAGGATCGCGGCGTCGGCGACTTCATCGTGATCGTGCAGCGCAAGCTCGCGGACAACCTCGGGTCGCTGCGTCAGTCGGTCTGGGGCTTCGTGCTCCCGATCGCGCTCGCGCTCGCGCTGTGGCTCGTGTTCCGATCGCGTCACCGGCTCGTGGCGCTGCGCGACGCCGTCCCCGAGGTCCAGATCGCCGGGATCGGCCTCGCGATCGTCGCCCTCCTCGGCTGGGCGCTCAACGACTCGGGCATCGCGATCCCCGGGGTCATGCTGACGGTCGGCATCGCCGCCCTGGTGTGGCTCCTGGTGCGCACCGACCCGGATCGGGACGGCGGCGACGGGGCCGACGCGAGCCGGCTCGGCGACGCGCCCCCGAAGCGCAGCGCGAAGCGTGTGGCGGGCGCCCGCGCATGAGCGTCGTCCTCGGCCTGGTCGTCGGGGCGCTCACGGTCCAGCTGCTGCGCGTCGGTGCCCGCGGCATGCTCGCCTCCCCGGTGCTCCAGAAGGAGAACTCCCGCGGCCACGTGCTGCCGACGAGCGGCGGCATCCTGATCGTGCTCGCGGTCCTCGTCATCGAGGCGGGGAGGGCCGGCCTCGGCGCGCTGGGAGTGGGGGAGTCGAGCGACCTCACGATCGAGCGCAGCGAGGTGCTGTTCGCGGTGTTCGGCTTCGGGCTCCTCGGCCTGATCGACGACCTCCTCGGTGACGGCAGCACGCGCGGGTTCGTCGGTCACGTGCGGGCGCTGCTTCGCGGCGAGATCACGACCGGCTTCCTGAAGCTGTTCGGAGGCGCGGCGGTGGCCGTGGTGCTCGTCGCGACGCCGGGCTTCGCCAGCGGACGGCGGATCCTCGTCGACGCGGTGCTGATCGCGCTGGCCGCCAACCTCGGCAACCTCCTCGACCGGGCTCCCGGCCGGACGCTCAAAGCCGCCCTGATCGCCTACCTGCCGCTGGCGCTGCTCCTCGGGGACGGCGCGGTCGCCATCGCCATCGCGCCCGCCATGGGCGCGGCGTTCGGGCTGCTGAACGACGACCTCAAGGAGCGCCTCATGCTCGGCGACGCGGGGGCGAACGTCGTGGGCGCGGTGCTCGGCCTCGGGGTCGTGCTCGGGCGCGGTGAGGTGACCCGCATCACGGCGCTCGTCGTCCTCGTGGTCGCGAACGTGGCCGCCGAGCTCGTGTCGTTCTCGAGCATCATCGATCGCGTGCGACCGCTGCGCTGGTTCGACCGCCTGGGTCAGCTCCCCGAGCGACGGGATCCCGACGGCTCGCAGTCGGACCGCTCGTAGAGCACGCGCTCGGTCGGACCGGGATACCGCGCCACCGCCTCGAAGCCGAGGTCCTCGAGCCCCTCGCCGAGGTCGTCGAGGCTGCCGAGCCGGTCACCGGACCAGATCAGCACCGCGCAGACCCGGCGATCGTCGGCGTCGCGCAGCACGTCGGATCGGGTGAGCGCGCGCTGCTGGAAGCGCTTCATCGACACGTCCACGTAGTCGCCCGGCACTCGTCGGTCGGCTCGCCACGCGAACCCCGGGTCGTCGCTGATCACCCATGCGTCGGCTGGGAGGTCGCGCAGTCGCTCGACGACCGCCTCCTCGCTGCGCGAGTAGGGCTCGGGCCAGAGCATCGGGCGGACGTTGACGACCCACCACGGTGCGAGGACGATCCCGAGCACGAGCAGGACGCGCCACGGCGCCGGGCGCAGGACGGCCAGCAGCGCGAGGGGGGCGACGATCTGTGAGACGTGCGGGCGCCACATCGCGGGCTCGGCGATCAAGAAGGCTGCCTGGGCGACGGTCCACGGGACGAGGACCCAGAGCGCGGATCGGACGTCGAGGTCGGCGTCGCCCCGGTCGACGGGGGCGGGCGGAGCGCCGGACCGGCCCCGCCGCCAGGCCACGACGCCGACGGTGATCCCCGAGGCGACCAACGCCGCGAGGACGAAGGGGTCTCGTTCGGCGAGGGTCTTCAGCAGCGTCCACGCGTTGCCGCCGAACGAGCGAAGCCGCTCGGAGCCACGGTGGTACTCGACCGACTGGTCCCACACGCGGTCGATCCCCCAGGGCACCGCGGTGACGACGGCGACCGCGCAGGCCGTCGCGACCGCGATCGCCGCGTCACGCCACCGGCCGGCCTTGCGACTGCCGAGCACCAGCACGGCGACGGCGAGGCCCGCGGGCGCGACGATGAGCTTCACGCAGAGCGCGGCGCCCATGGCCAGACCGATGAGCACGGCGCGGGCGGCCGTCGGCCGGGTCCGGTACCGGCAGGCGAGCGCCACTGCGGTCAGTGCGAGCGCGAGCGCGGGACCGTCGCCGGCGAGCGGGCCGGTCACGTAGAGGATCGAGCCGCTCGTCGCGACGAGAGCGCCGGCGAGCACCGCGGGCCAGCGCCCGGTCAGGTGCCGAGCGATCGCGTAGGTTGCGACCGCAGCGACCGCGCCGGCGGCAACGGTCAGCACGCGCGGACCGTCCATGGTGCGCAGTCCCACGAGGTCGGCGATTCCGAGCAGCGGGTAGTAGAGGGGACCCTGCGACGAGAAGAGGTCGCGGAAGGGGAGATCGCCGTCCCGCAGCCCGAGCACGACGGTGCCGTACTGCCCGTCGTCGAAGGTCAGGTGACGAGGCGCCAGGAGCGCCGGCAGGCGCAGGAGGATCGCCCCGATCGCGAGGAGCACGGCGTCGCGGCGCCAGGCCGACCGGGGGGACGCGGGCGACTCCGTGCCGGACGCGTCCGGAGCCGGGTCGACGCGCGTCACGTCGGGCGACGCTAGCGAACCGGCGCGAGTGCTCCCGGTCGGGTCGCGCGCGCCCATCGCAGGAATCGCGCGAGACGGGTGATATGTTCGCCACCCGTGGCGAAACACATCTTCGTGACCGGTGGTGTGGCATCGAGCCTCGGGAAGGGTCTGACCGCAGCCTCGCTCGGTCGCCTGCTCAAGACCCGGGGGCTGCGGGTCACGCTGCAGAAGCTCGACCCGTACATCAACGTCGACCCCGGCACGATGAACCCCTTCCAGCACGGCGAGGTGTTCGTCACCGACGACGGGGGCGAGACCGACCTCGATCTCGGCCACTACGAGCGCTTCGTCGACGTGCCGCTGTCGAAGAAGTCGAACGCGACGACCGGTTCGATCTACCAGGAGGTGCTCGCCAAGGAGCGGCGCGGCGCCTACCTCGGTCAGACCGTGCAGGTGATCCCGCACATCACCGACGAGATCAAGAGCCGCATCACGCGCCTCGCCGACGAGGACGTCGACGTGGTGATCACCGAGGTCGGCGGGACGGTCGGTGACATCGAGATCCTCCCGTTCCTGGAGGCGATCCGGCAGTTCCGCAAGGACGTCGGTCGCGACAACGTCTTCTACGTGCACGTCACCCTGGTGCCGTTCATCGGGCCTTCCGGCGAGCAGAAGACCAAGCCGACCCAGCACTCCGTGACCGAGCTGCGCAGCCGCGGCATCCAGCCCGACGCGATCGTGTGCCGCTCGGACCGGCCGATCTCCACGCGGCTCAAGGAGAAGATCTCCCAGCTCTGCGACGTCCCCGAGCAGGGGATCGTGTCGGCGATCGACGCGGACACGCTCTACGAGATCCCGCTCGTGCTCCACGACGAGGGCCTCGACGACTACGTCTGCACGATGCTGCGGCTGGAGGACACCGTCCCCGACCTCACCGAGTGGCGAGCGCTCGTCGGGAGGGTGGAGCGAGCCACGCGACCCGTGCGCATCGGGCTGGTCGGCAAGTACGTCAACCTGCCGGACGCCTACCTCTCGGTCGCCGAGGCCCTCCGCCACGGTGGCTACGCCTGCGGCGCGAAGGTCGAGATCGACTGGATCGCGGCCGACGACACCGACGGGCTGCTCGCCGAAGGTCGGCTGCGCGAGCTCGACGGCATCGTCATCCCCGGAGGGTTCGGGTTCCGTGGGATCGACGGCAAGGTCACGGCCGCCCGCTTCGCCCGTGAACAGGAGGTTCCGTTCCTCGGTCTGTGCCTCGGACTCCACTGCGCCGTGATCGAGTTCGCGCGCGACGCGTGCGGCCTCGCGGGCGCGAACTCGAGCGAGTTCGACACGCAGTCGCCGCATCCCGTCATCGACCTGATGGACGAGCAGCGCGACGTCGTCGACCTCGGTGGCACCATGCGCCTCGGTGCCTATCCGGCCAAGCTGCTGCCCGGCACGGTCGTGCACGACGCCTACGGCGAGGACGTGGTGTACGAGCGCCACCGCCACCGCTACGAGGTCAACAACAAGTACCGCCGCAAGCTCGAGGAAGCGGGCCTCGTGTGCTCCGGCACCTCACCCGACGAGCGACTGGTCGAGTTCATCGAGCTCCCGCGCACGACGCATCCGTTCTTCGTGGCGACGCAGGCGCATCCCGAGTTCAAGAGCCGCCCCGACCGCCCGCACCCGCTCTTCGCGGCGTTCGTGCGCGCCGCCGCGGATCGCGCCGAGGGGCGAGCGCCCCGCCTGCCGATCGAGGCCGACGACCCGCTCGCCCCGGCGCCGGAGATGCTCGCCGGCTCGTGAGCCGGGTGCGGTGACCGGGTTCCGGGTCGTCGAGACGACCAGCCGGCTCCACAGCAGCTTCCTCGAGGTGCTCGAGGCGACGATCGCGGGTCCCGGCGACGAGCGCTTCGTGCGCACGATCGTGCGCCACCCTGGCGCGGTGACCGTGGTGCCGGTCCTCGAAGGGGGCCGCGACGTGCTCCTCGTGCGGCAGTACCGCGCCGCAGCCGATCGGGAGATCCTCGAGGCCCCGGCCGGCAAGCGCGACGTCGAGGGTGAGCCGCCCGAGGCGACCGCCCGGCGCGAGCTCGAGGAAGAGGTCGCGCACCGAGCCGGACGGGTCGAGTGGCTGGGGGAGTGCTTCACGTCCCCGGGCTTCTGCGACGAGTACGCGTGGTTGTACGCCGCCTTCGACCTGACGCCGCTCGACCACCCCGTCGCGGTCACGGCGGAGGAGGCGGCCATGTCGGTCGAGCGGGTGGGGCTCGATCGCGTCGAATCGCTCGTCGCGGCCCGTGACCTGGTCGATGCGACGACGATCGTGGCGCTGCTCCTCACGCGCGCTCACCTCGAGCGAGGCGCGTCGCCGTGACGGACACGGGGGTCGCGGCGCGCGAGGCGTCCGACCCGCCCGCGTCCGACGTGCTCGCCGACCTCATCGCCGAGCACGCCACCTGGCTCGCCGTCGAGCGGGGTCTGCGACCGAACACCCTCGACGCGTACCGACGCGATCTCGACGAGTACGCGACCTACGTCCGCGGGCGCGGGATCACCGATCCGGCGGCGATCGACGTCGACATGGTTCGGGACTACGTCGCCGCACGCGCCGAGCCGTCCGACGACCCCGGGAGTCGCGCTCCTGCGCCGGCGAGCGTCGCTCGGGCGCTCGTCGCGGTCCGCTCGTTCCACCGGTTCTGCGTGGACGAGGGTCATGCCGACGACGATCCGACGGAGGACGTCCGGGCGCCGAAGGTGCCGGCCGGCATCCCGAAGGCCCTGACCGAGGCAGAGGTCGCGGCCCTGCTCGGCGCAGTCGTGGGGGACGACGCCCGTGGGCTTCGCGACCGGGCGATCCTCGAGCTGCTGTACGCGTCCGGGATCCGGATCACCGAGCTGGTCGCGCTCGATCGGGCCGACCTCTCGCTCGAGGACGGGCTCGTGCGCGTCTTCGGCAAGGGCGCGAAGGAGCGCGTCGTGCCGGTCGGTCGTCCGGCTCGCGCCGCGATCGAGGCCTACCTCGCGCGCGGTCGTCCGGCCCTCGCACGATCGGGCGCCGCGGCGCGGCGCAGCGGTGACGCCGTCTTCCTCAACGCCCGAGGCGGGCGGCTCACGCGCCAAGGCTGCTGGATGATCGTGCGCGACGTCGGCAACCGGGCGGGGCTCGGAGACCGGGTCCACCCGCACGTGCTCCGTCACTCGTGCGCGACGCACCTGCTCGACCACGGAGCCGATATCCGCGTGGTCCAGGAGGTCCTGGGTCACGCCAGCGTGTCGACGACGCAGGTCTACACGAAGGTCTCGGCCGAGCGTCTCCGCATCGTGTACGACCGGGCCCATCCCCGGTCCCGGTCCGCCCCTGAGCGGGCAGGTCCGAGCCTCGGGAATCCTGCGGGGATCGACACCTGATCCCGGCGGTACCATTGCCCCATGGCCGCTCAGGAGACCTCGGTGCTTCGCGCCCAGCTCGACGACGAGCGGGAGCGCCTGCGGGCCCGCTTGGCCGAGCTCGGCGCCGACGAGGGCTTCGACGAGGGCTTCGCCGACTCGAGCCAGGTGACGGCCGAGCGGGGGGAGCTGGACGCGCTCGCGAGCACGCTCACCGACTCGCTGCGGGAGGTCGAGGACGCGCTGGCCAAGCTCGAGGCGGGCACCTACGGGGCATGCGAGTCGTGCGGGCAGCAGATCGCCGAGGCCCGGCTCGAGGCGAAGCCGGCGGCCCGGCTCTGCATCACCTGCGCGTCCAAGTCCCGCTGACGACGCCGACCTGGACGCCGCGTGGACCTGCGCGAGGCGCTGATCTTCTTCGGCTGCCTGGTCGTCGCGGTGATCCTGCACGAGATCAGCCACGGCGTGGTCGCGAACTGGTTCGGTGACGACACCGCCAAGCGGGCGGGTCGGCTCACCCTCAACCCCATCCCCCACATCGATCCGTTCGGCTCGATCGTCCTGCCCGCCATGGGCGCGCTCACCGGGCTCCCGGTGATCGGCTTCGCCAAGCCGGTGCCGGTCAACCCGGCGCGCCTCCGACGACCCCGCCGCGATCTGGTCTTCGTGAGCCTCGCGGGGCCGTTCACCAACTTCCTGCTCTGCTTCCTGTTCGCGCTCGTGGCGCGCTGGATGGTCGACCAGGGCCGAGGGATCGGAGGCACCTTCGACGCGTCGACCGGAGACCTGCTCCTCGAGATCGTCTTCTACTTCGCGCTGATCAACCTGCTGCTCGGGTTGTTCAACCTGCTCCCGATCCCACCGCTCGACGGCTCCGCGCTGATCGAGCGGGTGCTGCCGGCCGACTGGCTGCCGCACTGGTACCGGTTCCGTCCCTACGGGATCCTCGTGCTCTTCGCGCTCGTGTTCTTCACCGGCGTCATCAGCACGATCATCGCCCCCTTCTACGACCTCCTCTACGACTTCGTCGTGGGATGAGTGGCTCCGTGGCGCGCGCCAGCCATCTGACCCGACGGTTCTTCACGTCGCTCTCGTCGGCTCCGCCGTCCGCTGCCGATGACGCGTGGGTCCGGGAGCTGCTCTCGCCCGGCGCGTACGAGCTCTGGTCTGAGCTGCCCAACCACGACCGTCGCCACTCCATCGGCGTGGCGCGCCGGGTCGATGCCGCGCTGACCGGCACGCCCCATGCCGGAGACGCGCGTTGGCTCGCCTGTGCGCTGCTGCACGACGTCGGGAAGGTCGACGCCGACCTCGGGGTCACGGGCCGCGTCGGCGCGACCGTGGTCGCCGCGACGGTCGGCCGCGACCGGGCCGGCACCTGGGCCGACGGCGACGGATGGACGCGACGCGTCGGCCGCTACGTCCGGCACCCGGAGCTCGGCGCCGCGCTGATCCGCGATGCCGGCGGTCCCGACGAGGCCGCTCGCTGGGCTGCCGCGCACCACGATCGTGCCGCGTGGTCGGCGACCGGGATCCCCGACGTGGTGATCGTCGCCCTGCACGAGGCCGACGACGACTGACGCGGCACTGCTACGGGCGAGGCAGCAGCCCCGTCGCGCGCGTCACCCGGCCCATCACGTCCGCGGCCATCGCCTCGGCCTTCTCCGCGCCGAGGGCGAGCGCAGCATCGACGCGCTGCGGATCGGCCTCGAGCTCCGCGAACCGCTCCTGCACCGGAGCGAGCAGCTCGAGGACCGCGTCCGCGGTCGCGGCCTTCAACGTGCCGTAGCCCTCGCCGGTCAGGTCGGACGTGACGTCGGCAACGCTGCGGTCGCTCGCCGCGGCCAGGATCTCCAGCAGGTTCGACACCCCGGGCTTGGTGGCGGGATCGTGGCGGATCTCGGTCTCGGAGTCGGTGACCGCGCTCTTGAAGCGCTTGGTGATGGCCTTGGGATCGTCGAGGATCGGCACCGTGCCCTGCGGGGAGCTCGTCGACTTCGCCATCTTGGCGGTCGGGTTCTGGAGGTCCATCACCCGCGCCGCCGTCTTCGGGATCGCGGCCTCGGGCACGACGAGCGTGTCGCCGAAGCGATGGTTGAACCGGATCGCGAGATCGCGAGCGAGCTCGAGGTGCTGGCGCTGGTCGTCACCCACCGGCACCCGATCGGTGTCGTAGGCGAGGATGTCGGCAGCCATCAGCACCGGGTAGTCGAACAGCCCGACGCTGACCGAGTCCCGGCCCTCGCTCTTCTCCTTGAACTGCGTCATGCGCTGGAGCTCGCCGAAGGTCGCGACGCAGTTGAGGATCCACGTGAGCTCGGTGTGCTGTGGCACGTGGCTCTGCACGAACAGGGTGCAGCGCTGCGGGTCGAGCCCCGCGGCGAGGAGCAGCGTCGCGGTCCGGCGGGTGGCCGTGCCGAGCGTGGCCGGATCGAACGGGTTCGTCATCGCGTGCAGGTCGACGACGCAGAAGATCGCGTCGTGCTCGTCCTGATCGGCGACCCACTGCCGCACCGCGCCGAGGTAGTTGCCGAGATGGACCTCGCCGGTCGGCTGGATGCCGCTGAAGACCCGTGCCATCAGCCCGAGAACCTACTCAGGGGTGTCGCGGGCCTTCGAAGGGGTTCCGGTACCCTCGGAGCACATGCCCTACGAGGTCGAGACGCCGGTCTTCGCGGGTCCGTTCGATCTCCTGCTCCACCTCATCCTGAAGCAGGAGGTGGACCTCTGGGAGGTCTCGCTGGCGACGATCGTCGACGGCTACCTCACCGAGCTCGAGCGGATCACGCGCGAGGCCGAGTCGCTCGACCTCGAGGTCGCCACCGAGTTCCTGCTGATCGCCGCCACGCTCGTCGAGCTGAAGACCCGCCGGCTGCTGCCCGGCCCCGCCGACCTCGAGCTCGACGAAGAGCTGCTCCGCTTCGAGGAGCGCGACCTCCTCCTCGCTCGGCTGCTCGAGTGCAAGACGTTCAAGGACGCGTCCGAGGCGCTGCTCGCGCTCATGCGCGTCGCCGACCGGAGCCTGCCCCGCACCGTCGGCCCCGAGGAGCCCTTCCGCTCGCTGGTGCCCGACCCGCTGTCGCAGGTCCGGCCCGAACGCCTGCGCGACGCGGCGCGCAAGGCGCTCGAGGCGCGGCCGCTCGAGGAGGTCGAGACCGACCACATCGCGCCGATCCGCGCGAGCGTCGCCGACGCGATCTCGGTCGTGCTCGACCGGCTCACCGAGCGCGACACGGTGACGTTCCGTGAGCTCGCCGCCGGTGCGCCGACCCGCCTCGAGGCGATCGTGCGGTTCCTCGCGGTCCTCGAGCTCTACAAGCAGGGGATCGTCGACCTCGAGCAGCTCGAGAACTTCGGCGTCCTCGAGGTTCGCCGCATCGCAGGCATCGAGCTCGACGCCGAGAGCATCGCCGACTGGGACCGTGACGCCCGCCCGCTGCGCGTCGACGACGGCGAGGCGAGCGCGACGGAGCCGTCGCAATGACGTCGTACGGCCTCGACGACGAGGACGTCTGGCCCCCACCGCGCTACTGGGAGGGCGTCGACGACACGACCACCGCTCGCCCCGATCCCGAGCGCGATGCCGCGACCCGAGCCGCGGCCGAGGCGGAGCTGCGCGACCACGAGGCCCGACGCGCCATCGAGGCCGTCGTGCTCGCGGCGACCGAGCCGGTCGAGTCGCGCTTCCTGGCGCAGCTGCTCGAGCTGCCGCTCGCGCGGATCGACGAGCTCTGCGACCAGCTGGTCGCCGAGTACGAGGCGACCGGGCGCGGGTTCGTCCTCGCCCGAGTGGCGGGCGGCTACCGGCTCCAGACCCACCCCGACCTCGCACCGTACGTCGAGCGCTTCGTCCTGGAGGGCCAGCACGTGCGCCTGTCGGGTCCCGCGCTCGAGACGCTCGCGATCATCGCCTACAAGCAGCCGATCGCGCGCGGGCAGGTCTCGGCGATTCGCGGCGTCAACGTCGAGGCGACGCTGCAGACGTTGATCGCGCGCGGCTACGTGGAGGAGGTCGACCGGGACCCGGGTCCGGGGCTCGCGGTGCTCTACGGCACGACTCCGCTGTTCCTCGAGCGGCTCGGGCTCGACACGCTCGACGACCTGCCTCCGCTCGGCGACTTCGTGCCCGATGCGAGCGTCGTCGAGGCCCTCGAGCGGGGTCTGCGCATCTCCACCGACGCCTCGATGGCGGCCGACGACGCCGCTGAAGCCGGCGCCGACGGCTCTGCCTGACCGGAGCGAGCAGGGTGGGAGAGCCCGAGCGCGTCCAGAAGCTGCTCGCGCGCGCCGGCATCGGGTCGAGGCGCGCGTGCGAGGAGCTGATCCGCGACGGGCGAGTGACCGTGGACGGCGCGATCGCCACGCTCGGCGACCGGGCCGACCCCGACACCCAGACGATCGCCCTCGACGGGGTCCCGATCGTGACCCGGTCCGACCTCGTCTACTACCTGCTCAACAAGCCGCCGGGCGTCGTGACGACGGCGAGCGATCCCGAGGGGCGGCCCACGGTCGTCGAGCTCGTGCCCACCGACCCACGGGTCTTCCCGGTCGGTCGCCTCGACGCCGACACCGAGGGCCTGCTGCTGCTCACCAACGACGGCGAGCTGGCCCAGCTCCTGACCCATCCCCGCCACGGCGTCGACAAGGTCTACGTCGCCGAGGTCGAAGGCGTCCCGAGCGACGCGGTGCTCCGCCGCCTGCGCGTCGGCATCGACCTCGACGATGGTCCGACGGCGCCCGCGAAGGCGCGCATCTCGGCGCGGCGCGACGATCGCTCGGCGATCGAGCTGACGATCCACGAGGGACGGAAGCGCCAGGTGCGGCGGATGTGCGCTGCGGTCGGACATCCCGTGCACCGGCTCGTCCGCACCCGCATCGGGCCCCTCGCCGACGCGCGTCTCCCGCCGGGGGAGTGGCGGGCGCTCGACGCGCGCGAGATCCGGTCGCTGTACGAGGCCGCGCATTCTGCTCCCGGCCCCGAAGAGGACGCCCACTAGTCTCGATCCGGTGAGAGTGCGGGCGTTGCGCGGTGCGATCACGTGCGACGAGGACACCAAGGCCGAGATCGACGCCAAGACCCAGCGCCTCGTCCGTGAGCTCCTCGAGCGCAACGAGATCGCCCACGACGACATCGTCAGCATCATCTTCACCGCCACCAAGGACCTCAACGCGGAGTTCCCGGCCACCGGTGCTCGCGCGCTGGGCTTGGGTGACGTGCCGCTGCTCTGCGCACGCGAGCTCGAGATCGGACACGGGCTCGCCCGCGTCGTGCGGGTGCTGATCCACTGCTACACGCCCCGCGAGCGGACGGACCTCCATCACGTCTACCTCGAGGGCGCGCGGGCGCTCCGGGACGACCTGCCCGAGTGACGCGCGCAGGACTCGTCGGCACCGGGCTCGTCGGCGGCTCGGTGGGGCTGGCGCTGCGGCGGGCGGGGATCAGCGTCCGCGGCTTCGATCGCGACCGCGAGACCGCGCGGCGCGCGCTGGCGCTCGGCGCCGTCGACGAGGTCGTCGACTCCGTTGCCGACGCGGCGGCCGACGCCGACGTCGTGTTCGTCGCGGTGCCCGTCGGTGCCGTCGCCGATGCCGTCGTCGCCGCGCTCGATGCGGGGGCCGCAGTCGTCACCGACGTCGGGTCGGTGAAGGAGCCGGTGGTCGCGGCGGTCGAGGCGCAACGGCCCGACCTGGCGTCCCGCTACGTCGGCGGTCATCCGATGGCCGGCTCGGAGCAGGACGGCGTCGACGGCGCGGACGCCGACCTCGTCGTGGGCGCGACCTGGGTGCTGACCCCGACCGAGCGGACCGACGCGGCGGCGTTCGCGATGCTGCGCTCGCTCCTCGGCCGCCTGGGCGCCGAGGTGTTCGCGATCACCCCGGCCGACCACGATGCCCTGGTCGCCGTCGTGAGCCACGTGCCGCAGCTGGCTGCCACCACGCTGATGGACGTCGCGGCCACCCGCGGCAGCAGCCACGCGCTCCTCCTGCGCCTCGCCGCCGGCGGCTTCCGCGACATGACGCGGATCGCGGCCGGACACCCCGGGATCTGGCCGGACATCTGCATCGCGAACCGCGACGCGATCGTCGCCACGCTCGACGAGTACGTGGCGGCGCTCGACGCCATCCGCACCCTCGTCACGGCGGAGGACCGCGACGGCCTCCTCGAGGTGCTGGAACGCGCGCGCGTGGCCCGTCGCAGCCTCCCGTCGGGCATCCCCTCGGGAGCGGCGCTCGTCGAGCTGCGTGTTCCGATCCCCGACGAGCCGGGTGCGCTGGCAGAGGTGACGACGCTGGCCGGCACCCTCGGTGTGAACATCGCCGACATCGAGATCGCGCACTCCGTCGAGGGGCGCGGCGGCGTCCTGGTGCTGGTCATCAGCGAGGCGGGCGCGGACGCCTTCGTCGATGCGCTCGTCGCGCGCGGCTACCACCCGGCGCGCACCGCGCTGTCGTGAGCGGCGCCCCATGACGAGCGACCGACTCGTGCGCGAGGGGCCGCGACCGCTCAGGGGCCGGTGCCGTCTGCCGGGGGAGAAGGGGATGTCGCATCGCGCGCTCCTCTTCGCTGCGCTGGCCGACGGTGCGAGCACGCTCTACGGGCTGGCGCCGGGCGACGACGTGGCCCGCACCGTCGCGGCGCTCCGCGCGCTGGGCGTCGACATCGACGTCGACTCGTCCGAGGGCGCGGTCCGGGTTGCCGGCCGAGGCGTCGCATCGTTGCGGGCGCCCGGAGATGCGATCGACTGCGGCAACTCGGGCACGACGATGCGGATGCTCGCCGGCCTCCTCGCCGGGCGTCCCTTCCGGAGCGTCCTGACGGGTGACGAGTCGTTGCGCGGCCGACCCATGATGCGGGTCGTCGCGCCCCTGCGCGAGCTCGGCGCCACGATCACCGGGCCCGACGACGGTGCGCACGCTCCACTCGAGATCACGGGCGGCCACCTGCGCGGCGCTCGGGTGGAGCTGGGTGTCGCGAGCGGCCAGGTGAAGACCGCGCTCGTGCTCGCTGGCCTGCAGGCCGAGGGCACGACCGAGATCGTCGAGCCCGCACCGAGCCGCGACCACACGGAACGGATGCTCGCGGCCCTGGGCGCGCCGGTCAGCAAGGCCGACGACCGCACGGTCCAGGTCGGACCGGGTGCGCCCGATGCGTTCACCGCGACGCTCCCGGGCGATCCCTCGTCCGCGGCGTTCCTCGTCGTCGCGGCCGCCGTGACGCCGGGCTCCGATCTCGTCATGGAGCAGGTCCTGGTCAACCCCGGCCGGGTCGGCTTCGTCGCCGCGCTGCGGGCGATGGGGGCCGCCGTCGACGTGCAGGTGACAGGCGAGGAGATCGGGGAGCCCACCGGGGAGATCACCGCGCGCGCCACCCCGCTGCGCGGCGCGGTCATCGACTGCGACGAGCCGATGATCGACGAGATCCCGGCGCTCGCCGTCGCCGCGTCCTTCGCGTCCGGCACCACCGAGTTCCGTGGCGTGGGTGAGCTGCGAGTCAAGGAGAGCGATCGCCTCGCGACCGTCACCGAGCTCGTGACCCGGATCGGCGCGACCGCGGAGGTCCACGACGACGTGCTGCTGGTGCACGGAGGGTCGCCCCACGCGGCGACGCTCCAGAGCCACGGCGACCATCGGATCGCGCTCGCCGCCGCGATCGTGGCGAACGCAGTGCCAGGATCCTCGACCGTCGAGGGCTGGTCGGCCGTGGACGTCTCGTATCCCGGCTTCGTCGACGACCTCGAGCGGCTGACGGAGGGATGAGGTGAGCGGGGAAGGGTCGAGACGGGTGATCGCGATCGACGGCCCCTCGGGGGCCGGGAAGTCCACCGTCGCCCGCGCGGTGGCGGTGCGCCTGCGCCTGCCCACGCTCGACACGGGCGCGATGTACCGAGCGATCACCCGCGCCGTCCTCGAGCGCGGCATCGCCCTCGACGACGCCGCCGCGTGCGGCGACGTCGCCCGCTCGGTGCGGCTCGAGGTCGACGGCGCAGTGCTCCTCGACGGTGAGGACGTGACCGCCGAGATCCGCGGACCCGAGGTGACCGCTGCGGTCTCCGCCGTCTCGGCCCACGCGCCGGTGCGTGCCGCGCTCGTGGCGCACCAGCGGGCCTGGGCAGACGAGCACGATGGGGGTGTGGTGGAGGGACGCGACATCGGCACGGTCGTCTTCCCGGACGCCGTGCTGAAGGTGTTCGTGACCGCGAGCGACGAGGTGCGCGCCCGGCGCCGGCTCGGCGACGAGCTCGCGGCCGACCGGGACGTCGATCTCGCGCAGGTCGAGCGCGACCTCGAGCGGCGTGATCGACTCGACTCGACTCGGGCCGACTCGCCACTCGTCGCGGCCGCGGACGCCTTCGTCGTGGACACCAGCGACCTCTCCGTCGACGAGGTGGTCGACCGCATCGTCGACCGGTACCGAGCACTGACGGGCGCCCCGTGAGCGGGCGATGTGACCCACCGTGGTCGCGGGAGGTCAGAGGGGCGTGACCTTCTACCGCTTCGCGCGCGCCGTCGTGCTGTCGCTCTGCAAGGTCCTGTTCCGCGTGCGGGTCTACGGCCGCGAGCACGTGCCTCGGACCGGCGTCTACATCGTCGCTCCCTCGCACCGGTCGATCTTCGACATCCCCTTCGCCGCGTTCGTGACCAGGCGGCGGATCCGGTTCATGGCCAAGGACGAGCTCTTCTCGACCGCGATCGGTGGCTGGCTCTTCACGAGGCTCGGTGCGATCAAGGTCGATCGAGACGTCACCGATCGGGGTGCGCTGCGCGCGTCACAGGAGGCGCTGCTGGGCGGGGAGCCGCTCGCGATCTTCCCCGAGGGGACGCGCCGCAGCGGTCCGACGATCGAGTCGCTCTTCGACGGCGTCGCCTACCTCGCCGCGAAGCACGACGTGGCGATCCTCCCCGTCGGGATCGGTGGGTCCCAGGAGATCCTGCCCAGCGGCAAGATCTTCCCCCGGATCCACAAGGTCGCGGTGGTGGTGGGCGAGCCGATCGTGCCCGTGCCCGGTGGTGGGACCCGCGCCCGGGTCCGCAAGCGATCCGAGATCTCCGCGCTCACCGAGCGCCTCGAGGTCGCGCTGCAGTCGGTGTTCGACGAGGCCAATCGACGCGTCGGCGCGCGGCCGCAGGCGAGGCCCGCGGAGGACGACGCGCCGGCGTCAGCCCCCGAGGCTCGCGAGCACGTCTGACGCGTCGGCGTTGCGGTCGTCGCTGAACGGCCCGCGCGACTCCCGACCCGCCGACGGGTCGCCCCCGAAGGCCAGCGCCGCGACCGCGTCGAGCGTCGGGACGAGCTCGCGCAGCTCGCGTGGCGGCGGGAAGTACTCCTCCTCGTCGGTGACGAAGACCGCCTCGACCCCATCGGTCGGGCTGAGCTCCTCGATCACTGCCTGCACGAGGTCTTCGGGCGCGCTCGCGCCGGCGGTGACGCCCACGACGGTCGCGTCACCGAGCCGGGCCAGGTCGAGCTCTTCGGGGCCGTCGATGCGCAGCACGAGCGGGCAGCCGGCCGCCTCGGCGACCTTGGCCAGGGCGATGGTGTTAGACGAGTTGGAGCTCCCGATCACGATGACGGCGTCGGCCCGAGCCGCCAGCTCGCGCAGCGCCGCCTGCCGGTTCGTCGTCGCGAAGCAGAGGTCGTTGCGCGACGCCGTCCACAGGTCGGGGAAGGCGCCCCGCGCGCGGTCCTTGATGCCCTCCCAGTCCTGGAGGGAGAGAGTGGTCTGCGCCAGCAGCGCGACCCGCTCCGGGTCGTCGACCGTGGCGATGGTCGCCTCGACGTCGGCCTCGTGCTCGACCAGGCGCATCGCGTCGGGGGCGACGGCGAGCGTGCCGACGGCTTCGTCGTGGCCCTCGTGGCCGACGTAGAGGATGGTGAAGCCTTTCTTGGCCCGGACCTTCGCCTCGTGGTGGACCTTGGTCACGAGCGGGCAGACCGCGTTCACCACGAAGCGGTCGCGCTGGCGCGCCGCCTCCACGACCTCGGGCGCGCTGCCGTGCGCCGAGAGCATGAGGGGCGCGCCCGCGGGCACCTCGTCGACCGCGTCGACGAAGACCACGCCGAGGCGCTCGAAGCGATCGACCACCAACCGGTTGTGGACGATCTCGTGGTAGCAGTAGACGGGCGGCTCGAACGTGCGCACCATCCACGCGAGGGCCTTGATCGCCATCTCGACCCCCGCGCAGAAGCCGCGGGGCTCGGCGAGCAGCACTCGTTCGATCGGCACGTCACCAGGCTACGAGGGATCGCGCTGGGGGCCGCACGCGAGCGCCGGCTCCCGCCGACCACGCGCGGAGCCGACGGCTCGGGCTTCCGTAGACTCGTCGCATGCCGACCGCCCGCGTGGTGGCGGTCGCGTCCGACTCGCCTGCCGCCTCCGCCGGCCTCCTCGCCGGGGACGAGCTGCTCAGCGTCAACGGTGAGGCGGTGCGCGACGTGATCCGCTACCAGCTCCAAGCCGACGAGCCGCACGTCGAGCTCGAGATCCGACGTGGCGGGCTCGAACGCGTCCTCACCGTGGAGAAGCCCGAGGGCACCCCGCTCGGGATCGACCTCGCGAGCGCGGTGTTCGACCAGGTGCGCACCTGCGACAACCACTGCCCGTTCTGCTTCATCTTCCAGCTCCCGAAGGGCATGCGGCCGAGCCTGTCGCTCCAGGACGACGACTACCGGCTCTCGTTCCTGTACGGGAACTTCACGACGCTCACCCGCTTCACCGAGGCCGACCTGGAGCGGGTGGTCACCGAGCGCCTCGGCCCGCTCTACGTGAGCATCCACGCCACCGACCCCGACCTGCGGGCCCGGCTGCTGCGGAACCGTCGCGGTGCGACCAGCCTGCGCTGGCTCGGTGCGCTGCTCGACGCCGGCGTGACCGTGCACGGCCAGGTCGTGCTGTGCCCGGGGATCAACGACGGCCCCGCGCTCGACGACACGCTCCTCGGGGTGCTCGACCGGTTCCCGCGGCTCGCCTCGCTCGGCGTCGTGCCGGTGGGCATCAGCGCGCACTCGCGCGAGCCCGAGCTGCGCGAGTGCACGCCCGAGGGAGCCGCCGACGCCCTCGACACGATCGCTCGTTGGCAGCAGCGCTACCTCGACGCGCTCGGACGCCGGCTCGTCTACGCCGCCGACGAGCTCTACCTGCTCGCCGGACGCCCGTTCCCGACCTTCGACGAGTACGAGCCCGACGACGACGGCGTGCTCACCCAGCACGAGAACGGCATCGGCATGGCGACCACCTTCGTGCGCGAGGTCGAGTCGGCCCTCGCCGGCGAGGACGTCGTCACGACCGGCACCCGCTCGGGGTTCTTCGCCTGGGTCGACGGCGCGCCCGCGTCGGGCTACCGAGCGCTGCGCGTGACCGACGAGCGCGCGCCGATGCCCGACCGCTCGGCACCGATCGCGATCGTGACGGGGGAGTACGGCGAGCGCGTGCTCGCGCCGCTCGTGCCGGGCCTCAGCGACGCGGCGGGAGTGCCGGTGCGGACGCTGCCGGTGAAGAACGACTACTTCGGCGGCAACATCGCGGTGACCGGGCTGCTCACGGGGGCCGACGTCGCGCGGGCGCTCGCCGACGAGCCTTCCGGGCATCGCTACCTCCTCCCCGACGTCGTGCTGTCGGAAGGTCGGTTCCTCGACGACACCGTGCCCGACGATCTGCCCCGCCCAGTGGAGGTCGTCGCCACCGACGGCGCCTCGCTCGTCGCCGCGCTGCGATGACCGCACCGCTGCCGGTGGTCGCGATCGTCGGCCGCCCCAACGTGGGCAAGTCGACCCTCGTCAACCGCATCGTGGGGCGCCGCGCCGCGATCGTGGAGGAGCGGCCCGGGGTGACCCGCGACCGCAAGGAGCTCGAGGCCTCGTGGGCGGGCCGTTCGTTCCTCGTCGTCGACACCGGCGGCTGGCTGCCGGCGTCGGCCGCGACCGACGACCCGGCCGTGCTCACCCGGCAGGTGAGCGAGCAGGCCGAGCGGGCCATCGCGATGGCCGACGTGGTGATCTGCGTCGTCGACACCACCGTCGGTGCGCTCGAGGAGGACGACGCGGTCGCCCGCGTGCTGCGCCGCTCGGGCAAGCCTGTGCTGGTGGCGGTGAACAAGGTGGACGACGACCGGCGCGAGGCCGACGCCTGGATGTTCGACCGGATGGGCCTCGGTACCCCGCACCCGATCTCCGCGATGCACGGGCGGGGGACCGGTGACCTGCTCGACGCAGTGGTCGCGGCGCTGCCGCCCGAGCCCGGACCCGAGGACGATGCCGACGCGGAGGCCGACGACGGCGCGTTCGCAGTGGCGATCGTCGGTCGTCCCAACGTCGGCAAGTCGACCCTCTTCAACCGCCTCGTCGGCGACGAGCGGGCGGTCGTGCACGACGCACCGGGCACGACACGCGACGCGATCGACACGGTCGTCGACACTCCCGAAGGGCGGCTGCGCTTCGTCGACACCGCCGGCATGCGCCGGCGCACCCGCATCGACGAGTCGACCGAGTACTACGGGCTGCTGCGTGCGCTCGAGGCCGTGGACCGGGCCGACGCCGCGCTCTTCGTCATCGACGCCAGCGCGGGCGTGACCCACCAGGACCAGCGCCTCGCCGAACGGGTGGACGGGGCGGGCACTGCGATCGTCGTGGTGCTGAACAAGTGGGACCTGCTCGAGGACGCCGACGAGCGCAAGCAGGTGCTCGAGGACGTGCACGACCGCCTCGGCTTCCTCGGGTACGCACCGGTGCTGAAGCTGTCGGCGAAGACCGGCCGCAAGGTCAAGGACGTGCTGCCCGCGCTGCGCGAGGCCGAGGAGGCCTACCACCGGCGCGTGCCGACCGCGGCACTCAACCGCTTGCTCCAGGAGGCGCAGCAGGCGCACCCGCCGCCCGCGGTGAAGCGACACCGGCCCCGCATCCTCTACGCGACCCAGGGTGCGACCGATCCGCCGACGTTCACCCTCTTCGTCAGCCACGAGCTGTCGCAGACCTACTTGCGCTACCTCGAGCGGAAGCTCCGGGAGGGCCTCGACCTCGGGCCGACGCCGATCAAGCTGCGCGTGCGGCGCCGGAGCGGCTGAGCGATGCCGTGGTGCGACGCCTGCGATCGGTTCCTGTCGCCCTCGACCGTGACCACGGAGGGGACGTGCCCGCGCTGCGGCCGGCCGGTCGACCCGGGGAGAGCGGCGAGGGTCGCGACCGACGACCTCGACGCCTCGGGCGATGCCGGATCGGGCGACGAGACGAAGCGGCGGCGCGAGATCCCGTGGCACGTGAAGGCAGTGCTCGGCGTGTTCGCGATCTACCTCGGGTATCGCGCGTTCCAGGGACTGGAGTGGCTCGTCGACCAGCTCTGAACGATCTCGGATGTCGATCGACTTGCGCTCGCGCGCTCGGCTCGTCGGCTTCATGGCGGCGGTGCGCGGAGTCGAAACGACCCGTCGCCGTGGGGTTCGAGCTCGTAGCCCTCGTAGTGGACGAGCTTGTGGCACCAGTGGCAGAGCCCGCGGCAGTTGGTGACCGAGTGGACGCCACCATGTGATCGCCAGTCGACGTGGTGGATCTGGCTGGCGGGCGCCGCGCAGGTGTCGACGACGCACACCTGGTCGCGGACGAGGACGGCCCGGCGCACCGCCGCGGGCATCGACTTCGTGCCGTCGTGGGCGATCGTGATGACGTCGACGCCGCGCTTGACCAGCACCGTGAGGATGGAGTCGCCGAGGTACTCCCGGGCGATGTCGACCGGCACCGGGCCGATGCCCTTGATCTCGCACCGAGCCCCGGGCCGGTCGCCGTAGCCCGTGAGCAGGTCGGCGTCGACGTTGACGTAGACGTGCGCGGTGGCCGGCGCCCGCTCGACGCCCGTGGCGCCCTCGAGCGCTCGAACGAGGGCGTCGAACCGGTAGGCCTCGCGTGATTCGCGCACCCCGGCTTTGCGTGCTTCGGCGAACACGAGGTCGGCCTCGGCATTCAGCCGGGCCTCGATCCGGGCCCCGTCGGACGGCGCGCCCTTCGCGTGGAGGTGCCAGAAGCCCTCGGCATCGGTGTAGGTGCGCAGGCGCCGCTGTGCGTGGGCGTGACGCTCACGCTCCTTCATGTCGCGCACCGACGCCCGCACCCGCGCGGCGTGCTCGCGGAGCTGTGCGTGGTTGCGCTCGCGCGCGGTCGCGAGCAGGTCTCGCTCGGCCTCGGGCACGTCGCTCGCCGCGGACGCGATCTCGTGGGCTTGCGGCTGGGTCACCTTCCCCGACGTGAACGCGTCCGCGGTGTCGGGGAGGTCTTCGAGCCGCTTCGCCGTGTCGAGGACCCGGTTGGCTTCGCCGACGCTCGTGCCGGTGGTCGACGCGATCGCGTGAGCGGGCGTCTTGTGCCCGCCGCGGCGCCAGGCTTGTGACTCGGCCACGCGTCGGGCGAGGCGGGTCTCGACGGAGGCGACGATCGCCTTCATGCGCGCGACGTCACGCAGCTGGCGCCTCGCGCCCTCACCGTCGTAGAGCCCGGGCTCGTAGCTGCGCGCCCACTTCTCCAGCTCGGTGCGCAGCTCGCGCGTGTCGTGACCTGTCATGCCGTCAGGATGACAGGGGGGTGTGACAGTCGGACGCGCATCGCCGGGTCCGCGGTCAGGGTTCGTCGACCGCCGCACGTCGGACGACGTCACGCGAACGCGGGCTCGGTGTCACATGCGCGCGTCGGAGCGTCGCGGAGGCGACGTGGCGCGGTCGATCAGGGGACGGCGCGCTCGAAGCCGTTCGTCGCGGTCACGACGTCGGCGTCCCGGCTGCGGATGGTCGCCCCTCGACGCGGTACCGGAGGTGGACCGCACCGCCGCCGAACCGGTGCTCGTCGAGGAGCTCCAGGTCGACGCGCGCATCGGTCGGCAGCGCGGGGTTGCGGCCGCCGAGGACGACCGGCCAGACGAACAGGGCGAGCTCGTCGACCAGCCCGGCGTCGAGCGCCTGTCGGGCGAGGTTCGGGCCTCCGACCAGGAGATCGTCGCCGGCGGTGGCCTTCAGCTCGCGTACGGCGCCGACATCGAAGTGGCGTTCGAGCCGAGTCCTCGCGGTGATCGGTGCCGCCAGAGTCGAGGAGAAGACGATCTTGTCCGCCGCCTGCCAGGCGCGGGCGTAGTCGGCGGCGAGGTCCGACCGCGTCGCGAGGGCGGCGTCGGTCTCCCACACGGCGAGCGTCTCGTACATGCGGCGTCCGTAGAGGTACGTGCCGGCTGAGCCCATGAGCCCGGTGATGAAGACGAAGACCTCGTCGTCCGGGGGCGCCCAGTCGAAGCCGCCGTGCTCGTCCTCGGTGAAGCCGTCGAGGGACATGTTCGACGCGTAGATCAGCTTCGCCACCGTCGCTCCTCGAACGCCGCCGCTCTCGACGTCATCGCACCCGACCATACGGGGGACGGGCACGCGGGTCACCGTATCGGTGGCGCGCACCTCACTCGGGCTGCCGCGAGGTCGGCGGGTAGCATCATCGGCTGCCGCCGTCGCGAAGACGGCGACGGGCTGTGGCGCAGCTTGGTTAGCGCGTCGGTCTGGGGGACCGAAGGTCCCGGGTTCGAGTCCCGGCAGCCCGACCAACGAAGTGGCAGGCCGGCGCGCTGTTCATGCGCGTATCGTGCACTCGGAAGAGCGCGATCACAGCGGATTGACAGCGCGAACCACAGTCGGCCCGGCAGTAGGCGGTCGCGCCAAACCGCACGTACGCTCCGTTTCCTTGGGGAAGAACTGCCTCCTGACTTCTAGGTCGTCGCCGGAAAGGTTTCGCCTACCGATCGTTGCGCTGGTCATCGCCTGCTCGGCTGCAGCGTGTTCAGGCGGCGACACAACAGTCGAGAGCAACACCCCGCAGATCCAGTCCGGAGCCAAGAAGCTCGAACCCGGCCTCGTCACGCTCCGCGACCTGGCCGAGGTGCCAGGGCTTCCGAAACTGACGACCACCCCGACGGCGGACGCCCCCCTGTTCGAAAACCCTGACCCGCGCGCCCCGTGTGGCGCGCCGATTGAGCAACCTGACCTGTCGAAGGGCGCCGTGGGGGTGCTCTCGAGCAATGCACTCGACCTCGTGAGCAGCGTCGTGTCGCTCGGCGAGGTGGAGGCAACCCGATTCATGGATGCCACATTGGCGGATGCACGTCCGGGCTGCGCGCCCTACGAATCGACAACGAATCAAGGTACGACGCAAACGGTGAACCCCGAGATCGTCGAGGTGCCCCCCGTTGGTGATCAACGGTTCGCGCAGACCGCAACCATCGAAGTACAAGGCCAGACGCTCTACACCGGCGCCGCTCTCGTCAGGAACGGCGGGATCCTCGCGACATCCTTGATCTTCTCGCAGGTTCCTGTCGATCCAGACACCGTCGCGGCACTTACCTCAGCCGTGAACGCAGCCGCCGACCGCGTCGCGCAATAGGGCACGCGTAAGGTCGACTGTCCGCACGCCGATTGCTGCGGTCGGAGGCTCATCAAGACACGACGCGGTCGGGACGCTGCACCGCATCGTCCTGCATCCCTGGTACCACGTGGCTGTAGATGTAGAGCGTGATCGCGATCGAGGAGTGGCCGCGCATCTCCTGCACGATCTTCGGGTGCACCTCGACCTGTAACAGCAGAGACGCGCAGGTGTGACGCAGATCATGGGAGTCGACCGCGGCATCGCTGGCTCAGTCTGGATCCGCAGCCATCGTCGCGCGGAGGAGCTGCTGGTTCTCCTGGTGGGTCACGGTCAACGTGACCGAGCTCAGTCGCCATCCGTCCGCAGTCCGTTCGGCGACGTCGTCGTAGAAGCCGACCACCAACCAGCAGCTCGGTCCGCCGGCCGCGACCTCGGGTGGAGCCCAGTGCTCGGCGCGGACGTGCGCGCGGATCGTGGCCCGGTCTCCGTCGACGGCGATCCGATGGTTGGTGATCACGTGGTGCGTCGCGATCCAACCGGCGAACGCCCGTTGGTTCTGTCGACACCATTCGTCACGGCTCATCGTCGTCACCGGCACGCCGAGCGAGCTGAAGTCACACGTGAGCTCGTCGCACAGCACCGACCGCGGCAGCTCGTCCCAGTCCCGGGTGTCCGCCATGCTCGCGTAGCGGCTCATGAGCTCCACGAGCTCGTCGCGGTCGTTCCGCTCGCTCATCACGCCCTCACACCAGGCCGTTGGTCACCAGGCACCCGCGATCATGGAATCGGCGGCTCGACGACACCGCGACAACCTATCGGTCAACCGCTGTCGCGCCGTCCCGAGCCGCGCCTGGCGAGCACTCGGGGATGCGCTTCACTACTCTCACGCGCATGGCACGAGGTGCACGAAGATCCTTCGTGGCCGTGGTGGCGATCGCGATCTTCGCTGCGGTCGGCGGGCCGGTCTCGGCCCTGGGTGGGCCGATCTACCTGACGAAGTTCCTCGATCCAGCCCAGGACGCGGCCGACTGGGGCTTCCCGCACGGCGAGACCGCGGTGTCCGAGGACGGGTACACCGCGGCGTTCACCGACGGTGCGCTCACCGTGACCCTCGACGGAGCACCGAACGTGTGGCTCTACCCCGACGACCTCGACCTGCCGGCAGACCAGTCCGTCGAGGCCCAGGTCGCGTCGAGCACCGGTGACGAGTCGGCGCTGTTCGGGGTGGCGTGCCGCGCCGACCTGCCCTCGGTCGGCTACGCCTTCCTCGTCGGCACGGACGGCTATTACACGATCGGCCGCTACAACCAGGGGAAGGCGAAGGCGATCGTGAACGCGAAGGGGAGCAAGCGCACCGACGCCGTCGATCCCGACGGCATCAACGTCGTGCGGGGCGAGTGCGTCGGCAAGAAGCAGGTCACGCTCACCCTCTCGGTCAACGGTGAAGAGGTGGTGTCGTTCGTCGACGAGAAACCGCCCAAGCGAGTCGGCGCCAACGCCACCGTGCTCACCGAGGTGGCCGAGGGCGAGACCACGACGACCGAGTTCACCGGCTTCGCCGTCAGCGGGCTGTAGCGGAACCACGGAGGCAGGATCCTGATGCGCGCGCGGTCGAGATCAGCACGCCCCGTCCTTGCGGTCGTAACCGTGCTCGTTGCCGCACTGGCGACCGCCGGCAGCGTTCACGCACAGACCGCGCCCACCGACGGCTCGTGGCTCTACGCGATGCTCGCGGAGCGCGCGACCGCGACGGTCGGCGACCTGTCGGTCCCGGGGTCGAGCACCGTGGTCGCGTTCACCGACGCCCCGCGGCGATCGGTCGACACCGAGGACGCGAGCGACCTCGCCGCGGCGTGGACCGAGCGCTTCGGTGATCTCCAGCCCAACGCGGTGCTCTCGTGGGACGCCGGCGACGGCGACCGCGCGGTGACGGTGTCCCTCGACACGCCCACGGTGCGGGGCGGCCGCGTCATCTTCCCCTACACCGTGATCTCGGGCCGTGTGCACGACGTGCGGGAGGACGACGACCCGAGCGAGCTCAGGCTCGACCGGAGGATGCGCGACCTGCGGCTGTTCATCGACGACGGCGTGCCGAACCCCTGCAACGACGTCAACTTCGACAACGCCACCATCACGGTCACGGTCGTCGACGACGGGACCAGCGATCCGATCGAGGGTGCCGAGGTGCAGCTCTTCGGCACCAACACCTCGACCCCGAGCGTGACGGGCACGACCGATGCCGCGGGCTCGGTGACCTTCGAGCAGCCGTCGACCGAGATCCTCACCCAGGGCTTCTACCGGGTCGTCGTGACCGACTCCGACTACACGACGAGCTACGTCGACCAGATCACCGCCTGCGCCGACCAGACCGTCGACGTGCTCGCCCGACTCTGATCGCCGGTCATGGCGTTCCTGCTCGCGCTCGGGGTCATCGCGCTCGGCTTCGCGATCACCTGGCTCGTCTTCCACCAGCGCGCGGTGCGCATCGTCGATCGCCGGTCGCGCCAGCTCGAGGCGGCGACGGGAATCCCTGCCGACGACATCCGCCGTGAGCTCCGCGAGCACAACCTCACACCCGGCCAGTGGGCCGCGGCCCACGGCCTCGATCCGATCACGTTCCGGCGCCGCTGAGGTCGCTACGACTCCGTCATGGCGGCGCGCGCTTCGGCTTCCAGGACCTCCACCGCCCGGTCGAAGAGCGCACTCGCGTCCTCCGGCGAGTTCGCGACGGCCGTCATGCCGAGGTAGCCCGACTCGGTGAGCTGGGTCATCATGTGGAACACGACACCGGTCTGGCGTGCCTGGTCGAAGTGCAGGCCGTGGCGCACTGCGATGTCGAACAGGTCGTCAGGGGTGAGGCCGCGGAAGTCGGGCGACGCCTGGTGGTCGGTCGCCACGAAGCACTTCTGCGCGCCGGATGGCGCGGTGAACGTCGCGGTGGCGGCGTCGTAGGTGCCGTCGGTGAGGAACTGGAGCGTGAGGAAGGGGTGCGTCGTCCCGCCCTTCCGGAGGTTGATCTCGATCGCGAAGGCGTCCCACGTGCCGTCGGCGCGGCGCACGACGACGAAGTCGACCGCGAAGCGCCCGATGACGCCCTCGGCGGCGAGACGGTTCGCGATCTTGCGCGCTTCGTCGGTGATCGTCGTCGCGTACTCGGGTGAGGCCGGGAAGACGCAGCCCAGGTACGACTGGCCGCCCGGGCCACCGAGGAGCTGGTCGTGGGTCGACAGCACCTCGACCTCGCCGAGCGGCGTGATGCGCAGCTGCACGCTCGGGCTGCGCACCTCCTCGCCCACGATGCGCTGCTCGACGACGCCGCCGTGCTCCTCGAGGTGCTCGACGAAGGACTCCACCGGCGCGGTCGACAGCTCGAGGCGCATGGCGCGGACGGCGCGCTCGATCGCGGCGCGCTCGTCAGGGGTCCCCGTCGGGGGGAGGTCGGAGAGGTCGACCAGCGCGTTGCCCTCGCCCGCCACTCCCTCGTTGAGCTTCAGCAGGACCTCGGCGATCTCGACCTCGCGCGTCCGCAGGTCCGCGATCGCGTCGACGACCTCGTCGACGCTCGCCAGCCCCTCGACCCCGAGCGGGTGCCTGACCCCTTCCTCGGCGAAGAGCCGGCGACCACCCGACTTCGTGCCGAGGGGGAAGTGGCGGGGGTCGGTGCCGTACATCGGGATCCCGAGCCGCACCGCGACGTCGCGCTCCATCGCGGTGGTGTTGTATGGCACGAGGTGCGCGCGGTCGGGGTCGGGGATCAGGGCCCGGATCCGCTCGAGCAGGCGCGGTCGCTCGAGCAGCTTCGCCGAGAGCGGCCGGTTCGTGCCGTCGAGCACGGGCACGGTGTGCAGCCGCGGGCGGGCGTGGCTCGGGATCACGCCGGGCAGGAGGTCGAGGTAGTACTCGACGATGCTCGGGAGGATGGGCTGCGACGTCACGTAGACGACGCGGGCCCGCGGCTGACGCAGCAGCAGGAGGAGGAAGAGGTAGCGCTCCTCGTAGGGCTGCATGGCGATCGAGGAGCCCTCGAGCTCGTCGACGTTGATGGAGGGGATGACGACGATCGTCTGCTCGTCGTCGCTCAGCTCGCGGATCGACCGCCACAGCGGGACGAGTTTCGCCTGGAGCTCCTCGAAGCGAGCCTGCATCTCGTCCATCGCGGGCGCGACCTCCGGTCGTGAGCGGGAGATCATCGCACCTGTCGCGCTCGTGTGCCGCGGATCGGTCGCTACGGTGATCCCATGTCGAGCGTCGCCGAGACGTGCCGTCCCGCGCTCCTCGATGCCGCGTCCGCCGGCGAGCTCGCCGCCGCGACGGCCGTGATCGAGACCTGGGCGCCGGGCAGCCATCGCTGGGGCCAGTACGCCGAGCGGACCGGTGCGGGGGTCGCGATCTGTCGCACCGAGAACGTCTCTGCGTGCGCGCCATCGGTGCGCGACCTGGTGGACGGTGTGCTGCGCGACGAGGCCTCGGCGCGGCTGGGGGAGCCCGCGGTCGCCTTCAAGGACAAGATCAACTACAAGCAGCCCGGGGGAGCGGGCTTCCGACCCCACCAGGACCGGCTCGCGTACCCCGGAGTCGATCGGGTCGTGTCGATCCTGGTGGCGATCGACGCCTGCACGCCGGCGTCGGGCTGCCTCTGGCTCGCCGAGGGCGTCGACGAGATCCTCCCGGTGGACGACCGGGGCGTCGTGCGCGACGACGTCGGCGCGGCGCTCGACTGGATCCCGGTGCCGCTCGCACCCGGCGACGCGGTGCTCCTCGACGGGCTCGCGCCCCACTACAGCGAGGCCAACCGCAGCGACGCGTCGCGTCGCGTGCTCGTGGCCAGCTACGCCCCGGCGGCGGAGGGCTACACCCGGGAGCGGTACTACGAGGCCCGGGCCGAGGCGATGGAGCGGGCAACGGACGAGGACGGGCGCTTCCGCATCAGCACCCTCGCCGACTTCGACGGCGTCGAGGTCGACGCGCCGGCGCGGTCGGCGTCGGGCTGCACCCACCCGGTGCTGGCCTGACGTCAGACCTCCGACGGGCTGATCTCGTCGAGGCGGCGAGCCCGCGTCTCGGGGAGGCGCGGCACCACGAAGAGCGCGGCGGCGAGCGGCGCGAGGCCGCAGAGCGCGATCGCCGGACCGAGCCCGCCGACGACGTCCTCGAGCTGGGTGGCGACGAGCAGGCCGACGACCGACCCGGAGACGCCGCACACCATCAGGAAGCCGTTGGAGCGCCCCCGGGCTTCGGTGGGGAACAGCTCACCGCTCAGCGTGCCGAGCGCGAGACCCGCACCGGCGGTCGCGATGATCGCGATCGTCGGCGTGATCCACAGCAGCGGCCCGTCGCTGACGAAGAAGCCCATCTGGAAGATCGCCGCCACCCCCAGCCCGACGATCGCCACCGGCCGTCGCCCACGGGTCTCGGCGAGGCGACCGCCGACGACGAGGCCGACGAGCCCCGGCACCCCGGCCGTCACGCTGCGCAGCACCGCGACGCCGGTGTTGGTGAAGTCGTGCTCGGTGGTCAGGTACCGGTTCATCAGCTGGCTCGAGGGAGCGCTGAACACGTTGTTGAGGAACGCGGCGATGCCGAGCAGCAAGAACCGCGCGCCGTAGCGGCGATCGAACGCCTCGAAGAGGCGGCCCCGCTCCTGGGTGCGCGCCTCGAGCGCGGCGTAGCGGCGGGTCTCGCGCAGTGCCTTGGCGAGGCCGGGCAGGAGGAGGACGGTCGCCGCGCTCACCACGAACGCGAGCCGCCACGACTCGGGACCGAGGTCGGCCAACGGGAGGAGCACCACGCTCGCTCCGAACCCGAGCCCGATGGAGAGGCCGAACAGCGACAGGGTGAAGGCACGGGCGCCCTCGGGCGCCTCCTCGACGGCCGCGAGGCCGGCGACCACGAGCGCGGCGTTGACGAGCGACCTCGTCACGAGCTGGGCCCCGGTGAAGAGCTCGAACGACGGTGCGGCCGCGGTCGCCGCGTTCGCGACGCAGATCCCGACCAGGCACAGCAGGATCATCCGCCGCCGGCCCCAGCGATCGGCGAGCGCGGCGGCGACGAGGGACACGAGGACGCCGACCCGGATCAGGGCCAGCGCGAACCCCAGCGCCTCGTTGGACCGGTCGAACGAGTCGATCACGGCGTCACCGTTCTGCGTCAGGAGCGATCCGCCGAAGTTCGCCAGCACCCCGACCGCGGCGAGCGCCGCCACCCGACCGGCTTGCTCCGAGGTGAACGTCGCGGGCGGCATCAGCCGTGACCGCGGCGCGGGCGGTGGCGGCGTCTCCCCGGCGACGGCCGCCTGGAGCCGGGCCGCCGCCGTGCGCAGCGGCCGGCGCGCGCCCAACCAGAGCAGCAGGTCGACGAACCAGGTGAAGTAGGGGACGCGCAGCGTCGAGCACGCGGTCAGCGTGACGAGCGTCGCCGAGGCGTCGGCATCGTCGCTCGCGGCTCGCAGGTCCACGCGCAGCTCCGTCCCCGGGTCGGCCTCGGCGAACAGGGGAGCGACGAGCTCGGTGTCACCGTCGGGCACCCCGCCGAGCACCGCCTCCGCGGATGCGCGTACGGCATCGGGACTCGATTCGATCCGCATCCCCGTCCGGCGCCGCACGCGCCGATCGTAGGAGCGCTCGGGTCAGTCGGCCGGTGCCACCTTGCGGATCGGGTCGCCGGGTCGCACCGTCCCCGCGGCCACGACCTGCGCGTTGATGCCCCGGAGGTTGAGCTCGCGACCCACGGACGAGTTCACGAAGCGGGCTGCGTCCATCCCGAAGCGGGCCACGAACTTCTGGCATCCGGTGTGGGGCTCGGCGGTGACCTCGACGACCGCGGTCCCGACCTCGAGCCGCGTGCCCGGTGGGAGGTTCTCGCCGCTCAGGTCGAGGTCGACGTAGAGCTGGTCGCCCGCGAGGGGCCAGCGGTCGCGCGAGCCGGCGATCAGCTCGGCGGCACGCGCGCTCATCAGGGTGACCTGCTGCTCGGGGTTCGCCGAGCCGTCCGGCGTCCGGCGGGAGGGACGGTCCTTCCAGTCGTCGCCGACGAGGCCGACGACCGGGTCGAGGTCGGCCTGCTCGAGCACCTCCCGCTCGCCGGCGGCCGGGCGGCGGACCACGAGCTCGACCCGCCCCCGATCGCCGGGTGCGCGGCGCACCTCGGGCACGCCCGCCTGGAGTGCAACGACGTCACGGTGCTCCATCGCCCCAGCCTGCCCGGTCGCGGCCCTGGTGGGCGAAGGACTTCCCGCCGGACGCGGGCCTCTGGCCCCGGGCTAGCGTGGTGGCCCCCTCGGACCCTTGTGGGCGATCGCGCGCGGTGGGTAGTTTCGCGACCACCGCAGCGGGGATCCACAGGTGCTCCATCACCGGCATGGATATCCCCAGGGAGCGGCGGAGTACCCACATGGCTGTCCACAGACACGACCTCCCGCTGTCGGGCCAGCACAGCCTCCCCGACGGCTACGTGAAGGCGAACCGCTGTCGCAGCTGTGGCTTCGTGATCGGCTTCGGTGACCGCTGCGAGGTCTGCCTCGACCGGCCGGCCGACGCGATCGACGAACCGGGGGAGTACCGGGGCCGCCACCACACCGAGTGGACCACGACCGTCGACGAGCTCGTCATCCAGGGCGACGACGACGCGGCCGAGTTCCTGCTGCTGCGCCTCGTCGATGCGACCGAGGCCGAGGCCGTGGTCGCGGGCGTCCCCCCGTACGAGCGGCACTTCCACCGGCTCGCCCAGATCGCCCATCGGCGCGGTGACACGAAGCTCGAGAGCCAGGTGAAGGCGCGCTACGAGGACTGCGCCCGGCACGCGGCGCAGCACACCGAGCGCGCCGCCGGCTGATCCGCCGCTCGACGACCCGCTCGCACCCGGCGTGACCCGCCAGCTCCGATACCCGCGCGGCGCGGTCGCGTCGCCCCACTACCTCGCCAGCGCCGCGGGGCTCGCCGTGCTCGCCGACGGCGGCAACGCCCTCGACGCCGCGATCGCGACGAACCTGACCCTGGGGGTCGTCGCGCCATACCTGTGCGGATACGGCGGCGACGTGTTCGCGATCGTGTGGGACGGATCGCTGCACGGGTACTCGGGTTCGGGGCGATCCGTGGCCGGCGCCTCGCTCGAGGCCGCGCGCGGCCGCCACGGCGAGACGATGCCCGTCTTCGGGGCCGAGACGGTCACGGTGCCCGGTGCGCCGGCGGGGTGGTTCGCGCTGCTCGACCGGTTCGGCACCCGCTCGTTCGGCGAGCTGGCGCGGTCGGCGCTCGCCTACGCGCGGGACGGCTTCGAGGTGACGGCCGCGGGCGCCGTCGCGTTCGACGAGTCGCGCCGGATGTACCGCGGCTTCGCCGACTGGGAGGCCCTCTACGGTCAGGTCGAGGCCGGCACCGTGCTGCGCCAGCCGGCGCTGGCGCGCACCATCGAGCTGCTCTCCGACGGCGGTCCCGACGCCTACTACCGCGGCCCGGTCGCCGACTCGATCGTCGCGGCGGTCGGCGCAGGAGGCGGGCACCTGAGCGCCGACGACCTCGCCGCGCACGAGGGGGAGTGGGTGAGGCCCCTGAGCGCCCGCTTCCGGGACGTCGAGGTCGCGGAGCTGCCACCGCCGACGCAGGGCACCACGGCGCTGGAGGCGCTGCGGATCCTCGACGGCTTCGACCTCGGCGCGGCCGACCCGATCGAGCGGGAGCACCTTCGCATCGAGGCCACCAAGCTCGCGATGGCCGACCGCGACGAGTGGCTGACCGACCCGGCCCACATGCGGGTCGCGCCCGACGTCCTCCTGGCCGACGGATGGGTCGGGGATCGGCGCGGGCGGGTCGACGTCGCTCGCGCGGGGACGCCCGACCCGGGCCGTCCCCAGCCGGGCGGCACGGCGTACCTCTGCGCGGCAGACGTCGACGGGCTCCGGGTGAGCCTGATCCAGTCGAACTTCGTGCACTTCGGGTCGGGCGTGCACGTCCCGGAGTGGGGCATCAACCTCAACAACCGGGGCTTCTCGTTCTCGCTCGACCCGAGCCGCGCCAACGCGCTCGCACCGGCGAAGCGTCCGATGCACACGTTGATCCCGGCGATGGTGCTCCGCGACGGGAAGCCGTGCCTCGTGTTCGGCTCGATGGGTGGTGACGCGCAGGTCGCGGTGCACGTGCAGGTGCTCGGTCGCGTCCTCGACGAAGACCGCGATCCGGCCGACGCGATCGCTGCGCCGCGGTGGCGGATCGACGTCGGCTCGTGGGACGTGAAGCTCGAGTCGCGCGCGCCCGATCAGCTGCTCGAGGGCCTGCGGGCGCGCGGCCACGCGATCTCGACGACGACGGCGTACGACTCGGGCATGGGACATGCTCACGCGATCTGGGACACCGTCGGTGGCTACGGCGCGACGTCCGATCCGCGCGCCGAGAGCGCGGCCCTCGGCCTGTAGGGCCGCGCGCGGGTCGCCGGTAGAATCGACCCGTGATCGACGCCAAGTCCGTCGACGACGTACGCGACGCGCTCGCCGCCAACGACTACCTCGCCGACGAAGGTCTCGCGACCGCGATCTTCCTCGCGCTGCGCCTGGGTCGCCCGCTGCTCCTCGAGGGTGAGGCCGGAGTGGGCAAGACCGAGGTCGCCAAGGTCCTCGCGCGCTGGACCGGCGGCGAGCTGGTGCGGCTCCAGTGCTACGAGGGCATCGACGCGGCCCAGGCGGTGTACGAGTGGGACTACTCCCGCCAGCTCCTGCACCTCCGAGCCGCCGAAGCCGCGGGCGGGCCCATCGACGAGGACGAGCTGTACTCGGAGCGATTCCTCGTGCGCCGCCCCCTGCTCCGGGCGATCGCGGCCGACGCGGCGACGCCGCCGGTGCTGCTCGTCGACGAGGTCGACCGGGCCGACGACGAGTTCGAGGCCTTCCTCCTCGAGGTCCTCGCCGACTACTCGATCTCGATCCCCGAGCTCGGCACGTTCCGAGCGTCGCAGCCGCCCGTCGTGGTGGTCACGTCGAACCGCACCCGCGACGTCCACGACGCCCTCAAGCGGCGCTGCCTCTACCACTGGATCGACCACCCCGACTTCGAGCGCGAGCTCGCGATCCTCCGGGTGCGCGCGCCGGAGGTCGAGGACGCGCTTGCTCGGGAGGTCGCGGCCGCCGCCGAGGCGCTGCGCGACCTCGATCTCTACAAGCCCCCCGGGGTCGCGGAGACGATCGACTGGGCGCACGCGGTCGCCGCGCTCGGCGCCCAGCACCTCGACGCCGACACGGTGGACGTCACCCTCGGCACCGTCCTCAAGTACCGCGAGGACCAGGAGCGCGCTCGCGCGCACGGCGTGCGCGCCCTCACCGCGACGGCGACAGGTCGCGCCGGTGGCTGACGCGGACCGGATCGCGGTCGCGTTCGCGCGGGTGCTGCGAGAGGCCGGTCTCGACGTGCCCGTCGGCGCGTCGATCACCTACGCGGGCGCCCTCGCCGCGGTCGGTCTCGATCGGCGTGACGACGTCTACTGGGCCGGGCGGGCGACGTTGCTGCGCCGGCCCGAGGACACGTCCGCGTACGACGACGCGTTCCGCGCCTTCTGGGACCACGCCGTCGACGACCAGGTGCCGGATCGGATCGAGCCGCCCGAGGCGCCCGCGGTGGTCCTCGCGTTCGACGCCGGCGACGATCGCGCGACCCCGGACGACGACGACACCATCGACGGCGACGCGCCGGTCGTCGCGGTGCGCTGGAGCCCCGCCGAGGTGCTGCGGGCACGCGACTTCGCCGCCTACACGAGCGCCGAGCACGCGGAGGCACGGCGCCTCATGGCCGATCTCCGCACGAGCGGGGCGCAGCGCCGCTCGCGTCGACTCCGCCGGACGTCCCGTCGCCGCGGCACGCCCGACCTGCGCCGCACCGTGCGCCGATCGCTGCGCACGGGAGGCGAGCCGGTCGAGCGCGCCCATCGAGGCCCGAGCACGAAGCCGCGTCGCGTGGTGCTCCTGTGCGACGTGTCGGGCTCGATGGAGCCGTACGCCCGAGCCCTGCTCCAGTTCCTGCACGTCGCCGTCGCGGGGCGGACCCGGGTCGAGGCGTTCGCCCTCGGGACACGGCTGACGCGCCTCACGCGCGAGCTCTCGACCCGCGACGCCGACGCGGCCCTGCGCTCGGCATCCGAGCGCGTCGTCGACTGGTCGGGCGGCACCCGCCTCGGCGAGGGGCTCCGCACGTTCAACGACCGATGGGGAGTGCGGGGGATGGCGAGGGGCGCGGTGGTCGTCGTGCTCTCCGACGGCTGGGACCGCGGCGATCCCGAGATCCTCGCCACCGAGATGGCGCGCCTCGCCCGGGTCGCCCATCGGGTCGTGTGGGTCAACCCGCTGAAGGCGACACCCGACTACGCGCCTCTCGCGCGGGGCATGGCCGCAGCGCTGCCCCACGTCGACGAGTTCGTCTCGGGCCACTCGGTCGCCGCGCTCGAGGAGCTCGTCGAGGTGATCGCGGCGCCATGAGCGGAGGTCGGCGATGAAGGAGATCCTCGACGACGTCGAGCGGTGGCGCAGCGCCGGACAGCGCGTCGCGATCGCGCGCGTCGTCGGGCTCGAGGGGTCTGGGCCGCGCGACCCCGGTGCCACGATGGCCGTGAGCGAGGCGGGCCAGGTCGCGGGCTCGGTCTCGGGTGGCTGCGTCGAGGGCGCGGTGGTGACCGAGGCGCTCGCCGTGCTCGACGGGTCGAAGCCCCGAGGCGTGGTGTCCTTCGGCTACTCCGACGACGAGGCCTTCGCCGTCGGTCTCACGTGCGGCGGCACCATCCACGTGTACGTCGAGCCACTCGACTGGTGACCCCGTGAGCGCCGACCCCGCACCGGTCTACGAGGCTCTCCGGGACGCGCTGCGCGCCGATCGTCCGGTCGCGCTCGCCAGCGTCGTCGCTGGACCCGCCACCGGCGCCAAGCTCCTCGTCGACCCGAGCGGCCCCGCCGTCGGCACGCTGCACGACGTCGATCTCGACCGGGTGGTCCGACGTGATGCCCTCGGCGCGCTCGAGTCGGGCACCACGGTCACGCGCCACTACGGCGCCCACGGCGAGGCGCGCGAGCAGGTGGTCGAGGTCTTCATCGAGTCGTTCGCTCGGCAGCCCCGGATGATCATCTTCGGCGCGGTCGACTTCACCGCCGCGCTGGCCCGGGCCGCCGGGCTCCTCGGCTACCGGGTGACGGTCTGCGACGCGCGCGAGGTGTTCGCGACCGCCGCACGGTTCCCGATGGCCGACGAGGTCGTATGCGACTGGCCCGACCGGCACCTCGCCGCCGTCGGCGCCGACCTCGGGGCCCGTGACGCGGTCTGCGTGCTGACCCACGACGCCAAGTTCGACGTCCCGGCGATCGTCGGTGCGCTCGCGACCGACGTCGGGTACCTGGGTGCGATGGGCAGCCGCCGCACGCATGCCGATCGGGTCGAGCGACTGCGTGACGCGGGCGTCGACGAGGCGGGGCTGGCCCGGGTCATGGCTCCGATCGGGCTCGACATCGGCGCCCGCACCCCCGAGGAGACCGCGGTGGCCATCTGTGCCGAGATCATCGCCCTGCGCACCGGTCGCGTCGCCCCGTCGCTGCGCGACGGCGACGGCCCGATCCACTGAGGCCACCGTGGACCTCGGCATCACCGGACGCACGGCCGCGGTCGCGGCCGCGTCGCGCGGGCTGGGCCTCGCGGTCGCCCGGGCGCTCGCCGCCGAGGGGGTCTCGGTCGCGATCTGCGGCCGCGACGGCGCGACGGTCGAGGCCGCAGCCACGAGCATCGGTGCCGTCGGCATGGTGGCCGACGTGTCGATCACCGACGAGGCGCGGGGGTTCGTGCGCGACGCCCGCGACGAGCTCGGCGGGCTCGACATCCTGGTCACGAACGCGGGTGGTCCGCCGCCGGGACGCTTCGCCGACGTCTCCGACCCCGACGAGTACCGGCGAGCGTTCGAGCTCAACGCGATGTCGACGATCGCGATGTGCGCCGAGGCCGTGCCGGTGATGCAAGCACAGCAGTGGGGGAGGGTGCTGGCGATCACCTCCATCGCGGTGCGCCAGCCGATCCCGTACCTGATCCTCTCCAACACCGCGCGCGCCGGCGTCACCGGGTTCCTCAAGACCCTGGCGCGGGAGGTCGCGCCCGACGGAGTGACCGTCAACTCGCTCCAGCCCGGGCTGCACGACACCGAACGCCTGCGCGCGCTGTCCGAGGGCGCGACGCCCGACACGAGCGGCATCCCGGCCGGGGTCCTCGGCGTCCCCGACGACTTCGGCGCGATCGCCGCGTTCCTGTGCTCCGAGCACGCCCGCTTCGTCACCGGTGCCGCGATCCCCGTCGACGGCGGCGCGCACGCGGGGCTCCTGTGACGACGACGCCTACGCTGACCGACATGCCCGACTCGTCGCTCCCCGCACCCTCCGCGGGCGATCGCCGGGACCCGAAGGCGGGGCGGATCCTCACCGTCCCCAACGTCATCAGCGTCGTTCGCCTCCTCTGCGTGCCGCTGTTCGTGTGGCTGCTGCTCGGCGAGGACGACCGCTGGGCCGCCCTGGCCGTGCTCGGGATCCTCGGCGCCACCGACTGGGTCGACGGGTACATCGCGCGCCGCTTCGACCAGGGCAGCGACCTGGGCAAGATCCTCGACCCGACCGCCGACCGGGTGCTGCTCCTCGTCGCGACGCTCACGCTGATGATCGACGGCGCGGTGCCGACGTGGCTCGGCGTCGCGGTCCTCGCGAGAGAGGCGGTGATCAGCGTCGCCACGCTCGCCCTCGCGGCCGCGGGAGCGCGACGCATCGACGTCCAGTGGACCGGCAAGGCCGGCACGTTCGCGCTCATGTTCGCGTTCCCGGGATTCCTCTGGCTGAGCGCGATCTCGACGAGCACCGGGTACTACGACGTGCTCGAGATCGCCACCTGGGTCTGTGCGATCGCCGGACTCGCGCTCAGCTACTACGCAGCCGTCATGTACGTGCCCCTCGCGCGACGGGCGCTGCGCGAGGGACGCGCCGACCACCTCGCCCCGGCGGAGGTGGCGTCGTGAAGGCCGTGATCCTCGCGGGCGGTGAAGGGACGCGGCTGCGGCCGCTCACGAGCAACCAGCCGAAGCCGATGATGCCGCTGGTGAACCGCCCGATGCTCGAGCACATCGTCGGGCTCCTCGCTCGTCACGGCTTCGACGACATCGTCGTCACCGTCGCGTACCTGGGCAACCAGATCCGCGACTACTTCGGCGACGGCTCCGACTTCGGCGTCACGATGCGATACGCCACCGAGGAGACGCCGCTGGGCACCGCGGGGTCGGTGCGCAACGCCGCCGAGCAGCTCGACGACACGTTCCTCGTCATCTCGGGGGACGTGCTGACCGACATCGATCTCGGCGATCTCGTCAAGGCGCACCGCGCGAGCGACGCACTCGCGTCGATCGCCCTGAAGCGCGTCGAGAACCCGCTCGAGTTCGGCATCGTGATCACCCGCGCGGACGGGTCCATCGAGCGGTTCCTCGAGAAGCCCACGTGGGGGCAGGTGTTCTCGGACACCATCAACACCGGCATCTACGTGCTCGAGCCGCGGGTCTTCGACTTCATCGCACCCGACGAGGTCGTCGACTTCTCCGGCGACGTGTTCCCCGCCGCGCTCGACCAGGACCTCGTCCTCCACGGCCACGTCGCCGACTGCTACTGGGAGGACGTCGGGACCACGGAGGCCTACCTCCAGGCCCACGCGGACGTGCTGGACGGCAAGGTCGACGTGGAGCTGCCGGGCTTCGAGATGGCGGACGGCGTGTGGGTCGGGGAGGGCGCCCAGCTCGACCCGGCGGCCCGCATCGAAGGCCCGGTCGTGATCGGCGACAACTGCCGGGTCGAGGCCGGCGCCCGGGTGGGCGCCTACACGGTGCTCGGCACCGACGTCGTCGTGAAGGCCGACGCGTCGCTCGAGCGCAGCGTCTGCCACGACCACGTCTACGTCGGTCGCGGCGCGGGGCTGCGCGGCACCACCGTCGGCCGCTCGGCCGACCTGCGGGCCCACTCGCGCCTCGAGCAGGGCTCCGTCGTGGGCGACGAGTGCTTCGTGGGGGAGCGGGCGGTCGTCAACACCGACGTGAAGATCTACCCGTTCAAGGCGGTCGAGGCCGACGCGGTCGTGAACTCGTCGATCGTGTGGGAGAGCCGGGCCGCCCGCACCATGTTCGGCCGCCGCGGCATCCGGGGGCTCGCGAACGTCGACGTCACCGCGGAGGTCGCGGTGCGGGCCGCGATGGCCTACGGCACCGCGCTCAAGCGCGGCTCGGTCGTCACCACGAGTCGGGACACCAGTCGGGGCGCCCGCGCCCTCAAGCGAGCAGTGATCGCCGGTCTCAACCTCGCCGGAGCCAACGTCGAGGACGTCGAGCTGGCGACCGTGCCGCTGACCCGGTTCCAGGTGCGCAACGGCGAGTCGCGGGGTGGCATCACGGTGCGCCTCGCGCCCGATGATCCCGACAGCGTCGAGCTGCGCTTCTTCGACGCCGACGGACGCGACATCGACGAAGGCATGCAGCGCAAGATCGAGCGGCTGCTCTCACGCGAGGACTACCGCCGCGCGTTCGCCGGCGACATCGGCGACATCGTCTTCCCGCCGCGCTCGATCGAGTTCTACACCGCCGCGCTGGAGAAGTGCGTCGACGGACAGCGGTTGCGCGATCGGGCGTTCAAGGTCGTGCTCGACTACTCGTCGGGCGCCGCCTCGATCGTGATGCCGTCGGTGCTCGCGAAGCTCGGCGCCGAGGTGTTCGCGATCAACCCGTACGCGAGCACCTCGCAGAGCGCCGCCGCGGACACCGCCGAGCACGAGGCCCGCATCGGTGAGCTCGTCCGCGCATCGGGGAGCGAGCTCGGTGCCGTGATCAGCCCCGACGGCGAGACGATCCGCCTCGTCGACGACGGGGGTCACGTGCTGACCGACACCCAGGCCCTGCTCGCGCTCGTGTGCCTCGTCGGCGAGACGACGCCGGGGGCCAGCATGGCGCTGCCCGTGAGCGTGACCCAGGTCGCCCAGCGCCTCGCCGAGGAGCGGGGTGCCGAGATCGTGTGGACGAAGCGATCCGACGCCCACCTCATGGAGGTCGCCTCGACGGGAGAGGTGTCCTTCGCGGGGTCGGCGCACGGCTGCTTCATCTGGCCCGAGTTCCTCCCCGCGTACGACGCGACCGCGACGCTGGCCCGCCTCCTCGACCTGCTCGCGGCGACCGGACGCTCGCTCTCGTCGATCGTCGAGGCCCTGCCCCGGGTCCACCTCGTGCACGAGACCGTGCCCACGCCGTGGGAGCGCAAGGGACAGGTGATGCGCGAGCTGGTGGAACGGGAGACCGAGCACGACCTGCTCCTCGTCGACGGCGTCAAGGTGCTGCGACCCGACGGCTGGGCGCTCGTGCTCCCCGACCCGGAAGACGCGCTGACGCCGACGGCGAGAGCGCCGCCCGCCAGCTCGCGCAGGAGTACACCCGGGCGATCCGCCAGGCCATCCGCTGACCGACCCACCACCTACGATCGCCCGACCGACCCACCGAGACCGGAAGAGGAACAGAGGATGGAGTACCCCGACGCTCTGCGCTACAGCAACGAGCACGAGTGGGTCGCGGTCGAGGGCGACCGGGCGCGCATCGGGATCACCGACTTCGCACAGGACGCGCTCGGCGACGTCGTGTACGTGTCGGTGCCCGAGAGCGGCGCGACGGTCGCGGCCAACGCGGCTTGCGGCGAGGTCGAGTCGACGAAGTCGGTCTCCGACATCTTCAGCCCGGTGTCGGGGACGGTCGTGGAGGTCAACGCGGCGCTCGCCGACGCCCCCGAGCTGCTCAACCAGGCGCCCTACGGCGACGGCTGGATCTTCGTCGTGGCGATGAGCGCCCCCGACGAGGTCGACGGGCTCATGGACGCGGCCGCGTACCGCGCGTTCGCCGAAGGCTCGTGAGCGCCGAGGGTCGTTGAAGGCCCTCTGAGGCGTCGATACCCTCGAGATCATGCGCTGTCGCCGGTGTGGACACGACAACGCGGCGGGCGCCAACTTCTGCTCGTCGTGCGGTGCGGCGCTGCTCGGTGAGGATCCGGGCGGGGACGACGAACCGGACACGACGGCCGCGATCGCACTCATCGAGGACCGCGAGGCCCTGGTCGCCGAGCTCGGGGACGTGCTCGACGGTCTCCCCGACGGGCTCGGCATGCTGGTCGTGCGTCGAGGGCCCAACGCGGGGAGCACGTTCGTGCTCGAGGCCGGGGCCACGTCGCTCGGGCGCCACCCCGACTCCGACATCTTCCTCGACGACGTCACGGTCTCGCGTCGTCACGCGACCATCGAGCGCTCGTCCGACGGCGGCTACGAGGTCAGCGACGCCGGCTCGCTCAACGGCACCTACGTCGATCACGAGCGCATCGATCGGGCCCGGCTCAGCGACATGCAGGAGCTCCAGGTCGGTCGCTTCGTGCTGACGTTCGTGCTCGGTGGCATGGAGAGCGATCGGTGAGCGCTGCCCGATGAGCGTGGGCGCGACCGACCACGACTCGGTCGGTCACCTGTCGATCGGGGAGGTCCTCGAGCAGCTCCGCGACGAGTTCCCCGACGTGACGATCTCCAAGATCCGCTTCCTGGAGAGCCAGGGGCTGATCGATCCCGAGCGGACCCCCTCGGGGTACCGGAAGTTCTCAGATCGCGACCTCGATCGACTGCGCTGGATCCTCCTCCAGCAGCGCGACCACTTCCTCCCGTTGCGGGTGATCAAGGACCGCCTCGACTCGTCGGGTGACACCGGGACGCCCGCCGTCGACCAGGCCGCACCACCGGTCGCGGCCCCGGCGACGCCGGCGTTCGACGCGGAAGGGATCGACGCCGACGCCGGGCCCGACGACGACCTCGGCACGGTCGCGGTCGACCCGGCCGACCCGCGCGACGAGCTGACGCGGGTGGAGCTGCTGGAGGCGAGCGGTCTCACCGATGCCCAGCTCGACGCGCTCGAGGACCACGGGCTGCTCGCACCCGTCGTGGGCGCGGGGGAGCGAGCGCTCTACGGCGAGGGGGCGCTCGACATCGCGAGCCTGGCCGCGGGGTTCCATGCGCGCGGGGTCGAGGCCCGCCACCTGAAGATGTACAAGCACTTCTCCGACCGCGAGGCGGCGCTGTTCGGGCAGGTCCTGATGCCCTACGTCCGTCAGCGCAACCCCGAAGCGCGCGTCCGGCTCCAGGAGGAGCTCGAGGAGCTGGCGCGCCTCGGCCGTCAGCTCCGGACCGCGACCCTGCGCGAGGCGCTGCGCGACGAGCTCACCGAGTGACGGTCGCCGCGCGCGTGCTCCTCGATCGCCCGGCGATCGAGGAACGGGTCGAGCAGCTCGCGGGCGCGATCTCCGCCGACCACCCCGAGGGCGTGGTGCTCGTCGTCGTGCTCAAGGGCGCGCTCGTGTTCAGCGCCGACCTCGCGCGCGCCATCAGGCAGGTCCCGGTCACGCTCGACTACCTGGGCATCAGCCGCTACGCGCCCGACAGCGGGCGGGTGCGGATCCTCAAGGACCTCGACGTCGAGGTCGAGGGGCGCGACGTCGTGGTCGTCGAGGACCTCGTCGACACCGGCCTCACCCTGGCGTACCTGCTGGGCCACGTCCGGGAACGAGGCCCGCGGCGGCTGGAGGTGTGCACGCTGCTCGACCGGCCCGAGCGCCGGATCGTCCCGCTCGAGCCCCGGTACGTCGGCCAGACGGTGCCCGGCGACGCGTTCGTGGTCGGCTACGGCCTGCACGTGGGGGAGCGGTACCGCAACCTGCCCGTCGTCCTGGAGGTCGATCGGGACGGGATCCTCGCCGATCCCGAGGCCGGGCTGGCCTGGTACTCGGAGCTGCCGAGCGGCTGAGCCGCCGGGAGGCCCGTGTCGGGGGACCGGAACCCCTTTGCTATCGTCGCCCGCGAGTCGAAAGGCGGCGCCCGTGATCGAGATGTCGCTGGTCGGTGTGCGGGTCGAGGTCCCGACCAACCAGCCGATCGTCCTCCTTCGGGAGGGAGAGGGCGGCCGCTACCTGCCCATCTTCATCGGGCCGCCGGAGGCGACCGCGATCGTCTACGCGCTCCAGGGGATGGAGACGCCGCGGCCGATGACCCACGACCTGTTCAAGACCGTGCTCGACGAGCTCGGCGTGACCCTCCAGCAGGTCATCATCACCGAGCTGCACGACGGCACCTTCTACGCCGAGATCGAGATCGCCCGCGACGGGCAGGTGCAGCGCATCTCGTCCCGGCCCTCCGACGCCCTCGCCCTGGCGGCCCGGTACCCGGGCTCCATCCCCATCTTCGCGGCGGAGGACGTGCTCGAGGAGGCCGGCGTCCACTTCGACCAGGACGAGGAAGAGACCCAGATCGAGGAGTTCCGGGAGTTCCTCAACCAGGTCCGGCCCGAGGACTTCGCCGCCGAGGAGGGCGGGTCCTCGTAGGTTCCCGCGGGGAGTCCGAGCGATCGTTGACCCCGCGCGCGCCGTCCTGTACCGTCACACGGCCGTAACTACGGCCATGTGATTGTCGCTCTCCGGGGCTCTCCGGGGCCAGGTGGGCGCGACCGAGGGGCGTGTGGATGACCAGTCGGCTCGACGACGACTCCGGGTACAGCGGGAAGCGGGCCTGCGAGATCGTGGGCATCAGCTATCGCCAGCTCGACTACTGGGACCGTCAGGGCGTCGTCTGCCCGTCGCTCAGCGCGGCCCACGGCAGCGGGACGCAGCGCCGCTACTCGTACCGCGACCTCGTGCGGCTGCGGATGGTCAAGCAGCTCCTCGACGCCGGGGTGCAGCTGAAGAACGCGCGCAAGGCGATCGAGTACCTCCGCGAAGAGGAGGGCGCGGACTGGCAGACCGCGAGCATCGTGATGGCCGAGGGGAACTCGATCCTCGCCCGCGACGGTGACGCGCTCATCGACCTCGTGCGCCGGGGCCAGGGAGTGCTCAACATCGTGCCGATCGGATCGGTCGTCGGCGAGGTCGACGAGCGACTCGTGGGCCTCGCGAAGGACGCGCCGGCCCGCGGCGCGCGCGCTGCGGAGGGCTGACCCGCGAGCACCCCGCTGCCGCACGAGGAGACGCGCTTCGCGCACAACTCCGAGCGGCAGTTCGCGAAGCTGCTCGACTTCTACGGCATCGCGTGGGACTACGAGCCGCGCACCTTCGTGCTCGAGCGCGACCGCCACGACAACCCGGTGCAGGCGTTCACGCCCGACTTCTACCTCCCTGCGTACGACCTCTACATCGAGATCACCACGCTCAACCAGAAGCTCGTCACGAAGAAGAACCGCAAGGCGCGACGCCTGCGTGAGATGCATCCCGAGGTCGAGATCAAGGTCCTGTACCAGCGCGACTACCTGCACCTGCTCGTGAAGTACGGGCTCGAGCCGCCGTCGCAGCCCGGCGACGACGTGGGCACCCGCCCGACGCGCCTCGATCTGCGGCCGGCGTCCCGCCGGGGCGACGCGGACCCCGACGTCGCATCGGCCTGAGGGCGGCGGACGGGGAGTCCGGGCCGGACGAGGACGCCGCATAGGCTCGGCAGGCCATGGGTGCGCAGCTCCGTCACAGTCCGCTCGACGCGGCGCACCGAGCCCTCGGGGCCCGCATGGTCGAGTTCGGCGGGTGGGAGATGCCCATCCAGTACGCCGGCGTGCTCGAGGAGCATCGAGCCTGTCGCAGCGACGCCGTGGCGTTCGACGTCTCGCACCTCGGATCGGTGCGCGTCACCGGTCGGGGAGCGCACCCGGCGCTGCAGTGGGCCTTCACGAACGACCTCGATCGCATCGCGCCGGGCGCGGCGCAGTACACCCACCTCGTCGATCCCGACGACGGCCACGTCGTCGACGACATCATCGTCTGGTGGGTCGGCGACGACGACCTCCTCGTGATGCCCAACGCATCCAACACCGACCGGATCGTGCACGCGCTCGAGGAGGCGGCAGCCGACCACGCCGGCGGCGCGACCTGCACGATCGAGGACGTCACGACCCAACGGGCCGTCATCGCGGTGCAGGGACCGAACGCCCGTGATCGGCTCGCGAAGGTGCTCCCCGAGCCGGCGACCGTCGCGCGCTTCGGAGTCGACGCCGTCGACTCCGAGCTGTTCCGCGGCTGGGTCGCGGGCACCGGCTACACCGGCGAGGACGGCGTCGAGCTGCACGTGCCTGCCGCCGCCGCCGTCGGCGTGTGGGAGGCCGTGCTCGCCACCGGCGTGCACCCCGCGGGTCTGGGTGCCCGCGACACCCTCCGGCTCGAGGCCGGGCTGCCGTTGCACGGCCACGAGCTCGGCCCGGGCATCACTCCGCTCGAAGCGGGGTTGGGATGGGTCGTGCGCTTCGACAAGGGCGACTTCCGGGGCCGCGACGTGCTCGTCGCGCAGCGCGAGCAGGGCGTCACCCGGCGACTCCGCGGCCTGGTCACCGAGGGCCGCCAGATCCCCCGTGCCGGCTGTGCCGTCGCCGTCGAGGGCACGGTGGTGGGGGAGGTGACCAGCGGCAACTTCTCGCCCGTCCTGGAGCGGGGGATCGCGCTGGCGTTCCTGCCGCCCGACGTCGACGACGGCACCGTCGTGACCGTCGACGTGCGGGGGCGCGACGTCGAGGCAACGGTGACGCAGACCCCCTTCGTGCGCCAGGAGGCATCGTGAACGATCCCGACGAGACCTTCGCGCGGCGCCACGTCGGGCCGAGCGAGGACGAGATCGCCGAGATGCTCGACCGGCTCGACCTGACCTCGCTGGAGGATCTGCTCGACCGCGCCGTGCCGCGGACGATCCGCGACGATGCGCTCGACCTTCCCGCCCCCTCCACCGAGCGCGAGTGCGCCGACGCGCTGCGAGCGCTCGCCTCCCGCAACCAGCGCCTGACCTCGCTCATCGGCCTCGGCTACTCGGACACGATCACGCCGCCGGTCATCCAGCGAAACGTCCTCGAGGATCCCGCCTGGTACACCGCGTACACGCCGTACCAGCCGGAGATCTCCCAAGGGCGCCTCGAGGCGCTCCTCAACTTCCAGACGATGGTGAGCGACCTCACCGGCACCGAGCTGGCGAACGCCTCGTTGCTCGACGAAGGCACCGCGGCGGCGGAGGCGATGACTCTGCTGCACCGGATGTCCTCGGGAGACGCGTCGACGTTCTTCGTCGACGCCGACACCCATCCGCAGACCATCGCGATCATCCAGACACGAGCGCGACCGCTCGGGATCAGCGTGGTCGTCGGCGACGCCGACGCCGACGTCCCCGCCGACGACCTGTTCGGGGTGCTCCTCCAGGAGCCCGGCTCGAGCGGCCGCCTGCGCGACCGCACCGAGCTGATCGAGCGGCTGCACGGCCAGGGCGCACTCGTCGCGGTGACCACCGATCTCCTCGCGCTCACGCTCGTGACGCCGCCGGGGGAGCAGGGGGCCGACGTCGTCGTGGGATCGTCCCAGCGGTTCGGCGTCCCGCTCGGCTTCGGCGGCCCCCACGCGGCGTTCATCGCGACGCGCGACGAGTACAAGCGGAGCCTGCCCGGTCGCCTCGTCGGGGTGTCGGTCGACGCATCCGGTCGGCCGGCACTGCGGCTCGCCCTCCAGACGCGAGAGCAGCACATCCGACGAGAGAAGGCGACGAGCAACATCTGCACCGCTCAGGTGCTCCTCGCCGTCATCGCGGGCCTCTACGCGACGTACCACGGACCCGAGGGCCTCACCGCCATCGCGCGCTCGGTCCACGCGCACGCCGTGCGGCTGTCGGCCTCGCTGCGGGCAGGTGGGGTGCACGTCGCACACGACGAGTTCTTCGACACGGTCCAGGCCGTCGTGCCCGGAGGCGCGGCAGAGATCGTGCGTGCGGCGCGCGAGCGCGGCGTCAACCTTCGCTACGTCGACGCCGACACGATCGGCATCGCGGTCGACGAGACCACGACCGACGTCGTCGTCGGACGCGTCCTCGACGCGTTCGGGCTCGCACCGGTCGACGTCGCATCGACCGACACCGCCATCCCGACGTCGCTGCAGCGCACGTCCGAGTTCCTGACCCACCCGGTGTTCCATCGCCATCGGTCGGAGACCGAGATGCTGCGGTACCTGCGCCGTCTCGCGGATCGCGACCTCGCGCTCGACCGCACGATGATCCCGCTCGGCTCGTGCACGATGAAGCTCAACGCGACGACCGAGATGGTGCCGATCACCTGGCCCGAGCTCGCCGCCATCCATCCCTTCGCGCCGATCGAGCAAGCGGCCGGGTACCTCCAGCTCTTCGACGACCTCGAGCACTGGCTCTGCGAGATCACGGGCTACGACGCGGTGTCGCTCCAGCCCAACGCCGGCTCGCAGGGCGAGCTCGCGGGCCTCCTGGCGATCAAGGCGTACCACGAGAGCCGCGACGACCCCGGCCGCGACGTCTGCCTGATCCCGGCGTCGGCCCACGGCACGAACGCGGCGAGCGCGGTGATGGCGGGCATGCGCGTGGTCGTGGTGCGCACCGACGACCACGGCAACGTCGACCTCGACGACCTGAAGACCAAGGCGTACGAGCATCAGTCATCGCTCGCCGCGCTCATGATCACGTACCCGTCGACCCACGGGGTGTTCGAGGAGCAGATCCGCGACGTGTGCGCCGTCGTGCACGAGCACGGCGGGCAGGTGTACCTCGACGGCGCCAACCTCAACGCGCTCGTCGGCGTCGCGCGACCGGGGAAGTTCGGCGCCGACGTGTCGCACCTCAACCTCCACAAGACGTTCTGCATCCCCCACGGCGGGGGCGGACCCGGGGTCGGCCCGGTCGCGGTGCGTGAGCACCTCGCTCCGTTCCTGCCCAACCATCCGCTCGTGCCCGAGGCCGGCCCGACGACGGGGGTGGGGCCCATCTCGGCCGCGCCCTGGGGATCGGCGGGCATCCTGCCCATCTCCTGGGCGTACATCGCCATGATGGGAGCAGCCGGGCTGCGGCATGCCACCGCGGTGGCCATCCTCAACGCCAACTACGTCGCGACGCGCCTCGCCCCGCACTTCCCGGTGCTCTACACGGGCAGCAACGACCTCGTCGCGCACGAGTGCATCCTCGACCTGCGGCCGATCACCGAGCGGTCGGGCGTCACCGCGGAGGACGTCGCCAAGCGGCTCATCGACTTCGGCTTCCACGCGCCGACGATGTCGTTCCCGGTCGCGGGCACGCTGATGGTCGAACCGACCGAGTCTGAGTCGAAGGCCGAGCTCGACCGGTTCTGCGACGCGATGATCACGATCCGCGACGAGATCCGGCGCGTCGAGGAGGGGGAGTGGGAGCTCGCCGACAGCCCGCTCCGACACGCGCCACACCCGGCTGCCGACGTCGTCACCGGCGACTGGAGCCGCCCGTACCCCCGCGACCTCGGCGCGTTCCCGCCGGGCGTGCACGGCGATCCCGGTGACAAGTACTGGGTGCCGGTGAGCCGGATCGACAACGTCTACGGCGACCGCAACGTCTTCTGCAGCTGCCCGCCCGTCGAAGACTTCGCCGATCAGGGGGAGTGATCTCCTGCGCTTCGTCGCCCTCCTGCGAGGCATCAACGTCGGCGGCCGGAACAAGGTCGCGATGGCCGACCTGCGCGAAGCGTTCGAGGAGGCCGGCTACGACGCGGTGAGCACCTACATCCAGTCGGGCAACGTGCTCTTCGAGACCCGCCGGGCGCAGAAGACCCTCGAACCCGACCTCGAGCGCGTCCTCGAACGCCGCTTCCGCATCCCCCTCGTGGTCGTGGTCCGCTCCCACCGCCAGCTCGCCGCCGTCGTCACGAAGGCCCCCCGCGGCTTCGGGCGCGACCCCACCACCTACCACTGCGACACCCTCTTCCTGAAGGCACCCCTCACCGCCACGAAGGCGATGCGCGTCATGGACCAGCGCGAAGGCGTCGACCGAGCCTGGCCCGGCACCGGCGTCGTCTACTTCCAGCGCCTGAGCGCCCGCCGCACCCAGAGCAAGCTCCCGAAGTTCGCCAGCACCCCCGAGTACCAGCTCACCACCATCCGAAGCTGGAGCACCACCACCAAGCTCCTGGACCTCCTCGACGCAGCTCGCTGAGGGGGAGCGGCTCACCCGGCACCGGTCGGTGGTGCGAACCCCTCCTCGTTATGTCCTCTACGCCAGGCCGCCAAAGGCGGCCAGGCGTAGTTGACATAACGAGGCTTCTCGGCAGACTGGAAACCAGTGGTCAAGCATCCCTGTTCACGGGCCGACTCTGAAGGGAGAATCTCGTCGTCGGCCGAGCATCGCGACGCCGACTCACCAAGAGGCCACGAGGACACCATGGCGCGAGACGCGCGGCGGGCTGGGAGCGTGCCGACGATCACGACGATGCTCGGCCGGGCCGGGGTGACGGCAGCCCTGGTGGCGGTCGGGATCCTCGTGGCCGCATCCCCTGCCGGCGCCCAGGGCGGACCGGACGCGGCGCCGGACGTGGTGCCGATCGTCGAGTGCAGCTATCGCGACCCCGGGACCGGGCTCTACAACACGGTGTGGGGCTACCAGAACGTCACCCCGGGACCGAAGCAGGACACGACGGTGCCCATCGGCCCGACGAACCGGTTCGACAGCCCCGGTGAGGCCGCGGGTCAGCCGGTGGCCTTCAAGCCCGGACGAGCGCAGAACGTGTTCGTGGTGACCCACTCGGGGTCGAGCACGTGGACCCTCACGAGTCGCGCCGCGACCGCGCCTGGCCGCCCGTGCAGCTCGAACCCGGTGCCCGTCGCCGCGAGCGGGCTCGCAGGCATCGTGACGCTCGTCGCGGTCACGCTCGTGCTCGGCGCGATCCTGTGGTGGCGCGTCCGGCGCGCCGGCCGCGTGTGATCACGAGGCGTCGATGAGAGCTCCGGCACATGCGGGGCCCGCAGGGGCACCCTGGACCTTGCTGCTGCTCGCGGGCCTCGGCGCGGTCCTCTACGGCGCCCTGGGCGTGCAAGCTGCGAGCAGCGTCATCGTCATCGGTCTGCTCGTCGTGTTCCTGATCTTCCTGGTGCGGCACCTCGCGTTCGCCGCGTCGGCGCTGTCGGCGGCGCCGGGCGACATGCGCTCACGCACGGGCTTCGACTTCGGGTACCGGCCGTTCGTCAGCGTGCTCGTGCCGTGCCGCAACGAGGAGCTCGTGATCGAAGGCCTCCTGACGACGCTCCTCGCGCTCGACTACCCCGCCGATCGTCACGAGATCATCGTGATCGACGACGGGTCGGACGACGCGACCGGTTCGATCGTGGACGGCTTCCATGCTTCGCATCCGCACGTTCGCTGCCTCCACCGCGAGCCGGGTGCCGGAGGCGGCAAGAGCGGTGCCCTGAACGCCGCGCTCGAGGTCGCCCGGGGCGAGGTGGTCGTCGTGTTCGACGCCGACCACAAGCCCCGAGCCGACGTGCTGCGCCGCCTGACCCGCCACTTCGCCGACCCCCGGGTCGGCGCGGTGCAGGGCCGGTGCATCGTGCGCAACTCCGGCGAGTCGCAGCTCGCGCGCACGATCGCGGTCGACTACTACTCCGGCTACCTCGTGAACGAGTACGGACGGCAGTCGCTGTTCGACCTCCCTGCCTACGGTGGCTCCAACTGCGCGGTTCGGCGGACGTGGTTGGAGTCGTTCGGGGGCTGGAACGAGGACACGGTCACCGAGGACACCGATCTCACGATGCGCCTCGTGCTGGTCGGTCAGTTCGTGCGCTACGACGTCACCGCGATCGACACCGAGGAGAGCGTCCCGACGTTCCGACGCTTCTGGCGCCAGCGCTACCGGTGGGCGCGCGGTCACCAGCAGGCCTGGCGCGAGTACCGCGCCGCGGCCCTTCGCACCAAGGAGCTGTCGTTCGTCCGCAAGGTCGAGACGATCATGTTCCTGCTCGTGTACCACGTGCCGGTGCTGTGCGCGCTCGGTCTCGTCATGGTCGCGCTGCGCGCCGCCGGTGTCCTCGACTGGGGCTCGGGGCTCGACCTGACCCCGATCGCCACGTTGCTCTTCCTCGGCCCACTGCTCGAGCTCGCGTCGGGGCTGATCGTGAGCCGCGCTCCCCGCTCCGCCGCGTGGGGGATCCTCCTCTTCCTCCCCACGTTCGTGGTCTTCACGATCGTGTGCACGATCTCGTGGTTCGACGGGATCGTTGGCAAGCCCTACACCTGGGCGAAGACGCCCCGCACCGGCCACGGGCAAGCGAGCTCCCGGCCCGTCAGCGAGGCCGCGGCATGAGCTGGCACACCTTCAAGGTGATCGTGCGCCTCGTGCTCACCTTCGCGATGCCCGTCGTCGTGTTCGTGCTGCTGCTCGACCCCTGGCGCGAGGCAGAGGCCAGCACGGTGGCAGCGACGATGCAGAACCTGGGCATCGACGGGGTGAGCGGCGCATACGGGTATCGCATCCTCGTGCTGCCGACGGCGTCGACGCCCTTCCTCGCGGTCATCAGCCCGTCGTGCTCGGCGCTGGCCGCGATCCTCGCCTTCGCCTCCATCTCGTTGTTCCTGGTGCGCGGCGAGCCGGGACGGCGGGTCGCTGCGTTCCTCGCCGCGTCGCTCCTCGTCCTCTTCTGCAACTTCCTCCGCATCGGCCTCTCGATCTGGGTCGGCGTCGAGACCGACGTGCGTGGCCTCACCGTGTTCCACGACTGGGTCGGGACCGCGTTCGGGCTGCTCTACGTGCTCGGAGGCTTCACCGTGTACCTGTGGATGCTGCTGCCGAGCAACCGGCGCCTCTTGGCCGAGCATCGTCGTTCCCAGCAGGTACAACGAGACCTGATGAAGGCCGGCGCGAGCTCCGATGAGTGACGACGTCCGTCTCGGGTTGATCGTCGGTGGCGCGATCGCGATCGTGATCGCGATCGTGTGGCGATCGCTGGTCGTGCGCGGTCGCCGAGGCCGCGCGTCACGGGGCCTAGAGTCCGAGGATCCGCAGGAGCGAGCGCGGGCCGGCATCGCGCTCGTCGACGAGGGGCTCCAGCGCTCGGCCCGACCGCTGCTCGCGCACGTCGCGCGCGAGCAGGACGAACGCGTCCGTCACGCGATCGCGCTCGCCGTGGCGCGTCGACAGTGGGAGCCGGTCGACACGAAGCAGGTCACCCAGCTGCGGGAGTGGGCATCGATCGAGCTCGAGCAGCACGGCGCGCCGGTCCACGGCCTGGGGCCCGCGGTGACGCGGCTCTCCGACATGGGCGGCCCCCGGCTCCCGGCACCGGAGTCCGGAGCTCCGGCGGCGAGCGGCGGTCAACCCGCGTCGACGTCGCCCGACGACCCCTCCTCGTCCGGGCCGGAAGGAGTGCACTGGCGTGCACCCGACAGCGGTGCCCGATGACGCGGGTCCTCGTCACCGGTGCCGGCGGCGCCGCGGGGGTCGCGGTGATCCAGGAGCTGATCGCCCAGGGCGTCGAGGTCGTCGCGGCCGATCCCGACCCGCTCGCCGCCGGCCGCCACCTCGCCGGCGACGACCTCACCGTGCCGTTGGCGACCGATGCGAGCTTCGGTCGGAGCGTCCTCGACGCGGTCGGCACCCACGCGGTCGACGCGGTGATCTGCACGGTCGCCGAGGAGATGGCTGCGCTCACCGCGGTGTCGGACGAGCTCGCTGCTCGCGGCGCACCGGTGTGGCTGTCCCCGCCCGACGCGGTCGAGACCTGCATCGACAAGCGGCGGTTCGCGAAGGCAGTCGCCGCGGCCGGTCTCCCCGCTCCCCCGACGGGCTTCGGGTCCGCCGACGGGGTACCCGGGCCGTGGATCGTGAAGCCACGCTTCGGGCGCGGCTCGCGTGACGTGCACTCGGTCGATGACGAGGCATCACTGCAGGTCGCGTTGCGCGTGACACCGGATCCGATCGTGCAGACCCGCTGCGCCGGCCGAGAGTTCACCGCTGACGTCCTCGTCGACCGTGACGGGACCGTCGCGGCAGTCGTGCCGCGCTGGCGGCTCGAGACGAAGGCCGGGATCAGCACCAAGGGCGAGACGTTCTCCGATCCCCTCGTCGACGCCGTGGTGCGTGACACCGCGACCGCCCTCGCCCTCGAGGGTGCCATCAACGTGCAGGGGTTCGTCACCTCCGACGCCGAGCTCCCGGTCGCGCTCGTCGAGGTGAACCCTCGGTTCTCCGGAGGCCTGCCCCTCGCCCTCGCGGCCGGTGCCGACCTCGTCGGTGAGCTCCTCCGTGGGACGCTCGGTCAACCCATTCGGCCGGAGCGTTTGCGGCATCGCGACGGCGTCGTGATGACGCGCTACCTCGCGTCGCTCTTCACCGAGCGTGCGTCGTGAGGGTGCTGGTGCCGTTCGGCACCCGGCCCGAGATCGTCAAGCTCGCCCCGGTCATCGAGGCGCTGCGCGCCGCCGGCGACGACCTGGTCACGGTGGCGACCGGGCAGCACGACGATCCGCTCCTCTCCGATGCGTTCTTCGCCGATCTCGCGGTCACACCGGACATCCGCCACGCGCTCCCGGAGGGTGACGCGCCGCGGGTTGGTGGGCTCTTCGAGCACGCGTGCGCCGACGTCGCCGACGCGGCTCCCGACGTCGTCGTGGTGCTCGGTGACACGAGCACGGTGCCGGCGTACGCGCTCGCCGCGCGACGCGTCGGCGTGCCCGTGGCGCATCTCGAGGCCGGCCTCCGCTCGTTCAACCCGCGATCGCAGGAGGAGGTCAACCGAGCCGTCGCGGGCGCGACCGCTTCCTTGCACCTCGCGCCGACGGCGCTCGCCGCGTCGTTCCTGCGCCGAGAGGGGCACGACGCACGGCGCATCGAGGTCGTGGGGAACCCGGTGACCGACGTGCTCCGACGCGTCGCCCCTCCCCCACGACCGGTCGACGCCCGTCACGGGATCCTCGTCACGGCCCATCGGGCCACGAACGTCGACGACCCCGTGCGGCTCGGCCGCCTGGTCGACCTCGTCAGGCGGCTCGCGGCGACCCAGCCGCCCGTGCGCTTCCCCCTGCACCCCCGCACCCGGGATCGCCTCGAACGTGCCCGACTGGCCGACGTCCTCGCCGAGGTCCCCGGCCTCACGATCGAGGATCCGCTGCGCTACCCCGAGATGCTCGACGCGATCGCCTCGGCGCGCCTGGTAGTCACCGACTCCGGCGGGCTGCAGGAAGAGGCGTCGTGGTTCGGGGTGCCGGTCGTCGTGCTGCGCACGTCGACGCCACGCTGGGAGGGTGTGCTCGACGGCAGCGCGCGGCTCGTCGGGCTCGACGTCGATGCCGCGATCGGGTCCGTGGCCGAGCTCGGGTCCCCCGATGCCCTCACCCGGATCGCCGCGCTGCCCTGCCCCTACGGCGACGGACACGTCGCGGGCCGGGTCGTCGAGGCGCTGCACCGCGCCGCGGCGGACGGCCGCTTCGAGCTCGCCGAGCCACCGCTCGCCGACGCGCTCCCCGCGGCTGTCGTCGACGCCCTCGAGCACGCGCCGTGAGCTCTGCGACCGAGGATCGTCCGGTGCGCGCCGTCTGCTTCGATCTCGACGACACGCTCTACCCCCAGGCCGAGTGGCTCGACGGTGCCTGGGCCGCCGTCGCCGACCGCGCGGCGCGTGACGGCGTCGATCGAGACTCCTTCCGTGCCGCGCTCGACGTCATCGCGGCCGAAGGGACCGACCGTGGCCGGATCATCGATCGCGCGCTCGACCGCGTCGGCGCGGCGATCCCGATCGGGCCCTTGCTCGCCGCGTTTCGCACGCACCGCGCGGCGACCCTGACGCCGTATCCCGGAGTGCGCGCCGGCCTGACCGCCCTGGCCGAACGCGTGCCGCTCGCGCTGGTCTCCGACGGCGATCCGATCATCCAGCGGGGCAAGCTCGCATCGCTCGGTCTGGAGACGGCCTTCGTGGTCGTCGTCTGGAGCGACGAGCACGGCCGCGAGCACCGCAAGCCCGATCCGCTCCCCTTCCGCGTCGCGGCCGAGCGGCTGGGCGTGGCGGCCGAGGACGTCGTCGTCGTCGGCGATCGGCCCGCGAAGGACGTCGTCGGTGCGCAGGCCGCCGGGATGCGTGCGGTGCGGGTGCGGACCGGCGAGCACGGCGCCCAGCCCGACGAGGCCGGGACCTGGCGGACGCTGGCGACCTGCCGCGACGCGTGCGAGCTCTTGCTGGCGCAGGTCGTCGGCGGTCAGGCCGGGACGACCGCCACGTCGACCAGGAAGTCGAGCAGCCCGGGCGCGAGGTTGTAGTCGGCCACCTCGTCGAGCGGCACCCACAGCACCTCGGCTGCGTCGTCACCGGCTTCCACGAGGTCGGGGGCGTCGAGCGGCGTGACCGCGAAGTCGAGGATCACGAAGTGCCGTCCGCCGACCTCCTCGCCCATCCGCTCGACCCAGCCGAGGAAGGTGTGCACGACGACCCGCAGCCCGGTCTCCTCTGCCGTCTCCCGCACGACCGCCTCGTGCAGCGTCTCGAGCGGCTCGACCCGACCGCCGGGGATCGTCCAGGTGCCGGCGGCCGGACCGTGGCCGCGGCGGACGAGGAGCAGACGGTCTTCGTGGACCGCGACCGCTCCGACCGCGACGACGGGCGCGCTCACTCGACGCGGCCGCCATCCGACTCGCCGAGCGCGCGGTGCATGACGATCGCGCGCGCGGTGAAGCCGTGGGCCTCGAAGAAGTTCTTCGCCGCCCGGTGCCCGGGCAGCGCGATGACGTCGACACCGACGCACCCCTCGGCGCGGCAGTGCTCGACCAGCGCGTCGGCGACCGCCTCGCCCACACCGACCGCGCGCGCCTCGGGCTCCACGTAGAGGTCGGTGACCACCCCGAGCCGGGTGCCGTCGCGCAGCTCCTCGACGATCACCGCGCCGAACCCGACCACGAAGTCGTCGAACGTCCCGACCACGACCCGCGCATCGGGACGGGCGAGCAATTCCTCCAGGTGCGCCTCGAGCGGCTCACCGGCGGCGTCCCGGGTCGCCCAGAGCGCTCCCCCACGGTGCGCCCCGAGCTCGATCCGGAGCTCCCGGGCGAGCTCGACGATGCGACCGACGTCGTCGGGGGTGGCCGCCCGGGCGGTCTCCATCCTCGCCCCGAATCAGGCGGGTCGTGTCAGCTGCTCGATCTTGCCCAGGATCGTCGCTCGCCCCCGGTGGGCGACCTCGTAGGCCCGGATCGCCTCGAGCTCACCCGGGTCGAGGCCCTCGAGGCGGTCGACCACCTGCGAGGCCGACAGCACGTCGTAGTCGGTGATGGCCAGGTCGGGAGCGACCGACGAGGACGTGGCGGGCTCGGCGTCGGGTGCGGGCGAGGGCGAGGCCTCGGCCGCCGTCGGCTCGTCGCGGGACGCTCCGAGGTCGTCCGCACCGAACGTGCCGAGGACCGCCAGTGCGCCCTCGGCGGTCTCCTTCACCCGCGAGATGCCGTCGGTCACGAGTCGGAGCACCTGGGGCCCAGTGTCGCCGGTCGCGGTCACGCCCGTGTCCCGGACCTGGCCGATCTGATCGCCGACCGACTTCTTCTTCTGGTCGAGCTCGGCGCGTCCACGGGCAACGAAGACCTTCAGGAACGACGGCGCGGTGTCCCGGAGGTACATCGCGAATCCGACCGGCGCGTACACGAGGATCTCCTTCGCGCGCTGCACGGTGTCGTTCTCGCCCACGATCGCTCCTCGGTCCGCTTCGAGAGGGTCAGTCTACGGGTGCAGGCCGGGGGCGCAGCACCGCGAGCAGGGCCATCACCACGAGCGCGATGCCCGACAGCAGGAGGACCCAGTCACCGATGGCGACGTAGAGGGTGTCGCCCGTGGTGGTCGTGATCGTGCCTTCCGTCACCTCGTTGACGAACAGCTCGGTCACGTCGTGCGCGTCGCCGTCGGGGTCGACCACCGCCGAGATCCCCGAGATCGACGCGTGCAGCACGGGGCGCCCGGTCTCCGCGGCTCGCATCTGGCTCAGCGCCACGTGCTGCGCCGAGAGCCCGGATCTGCGGTACGAGCGGTTGTTCGTGCTGACCAGCAGGATCTCCGCGCCGTCGCGCACGTAGTCGCTCACGAGTGGCGCGAAGGCCGACTCGAAGCAGATGACGCTGCCGAGCGGGTGACCACCGGCTCGGAACATGACCCTGCGGTCACCGTGCTCGTAGTCGTAGGGGATCTGGTCGAGCTCCCCGATGAAGGTCAGCTGGTCGCGCAGCGGCACGTACTCGCCGAACGGCACCAGGTGCTGCTTCGCGTAGACGCCCTGCTCCTCTCCGTCGGGCGAGTACGCGACGTTGGCGTTGTAGAGCCCACCGTCCTCGGTGGGGACGCGTGCGTTGGCGACCACGGTGGCGTCGTGCTCCGCCGCGATCGCGGTCAGCGCATCCCGGACGTCGGGGTTGGTCGTCGGATCCCGTTCGAGCGCGGACTCCGGGAACACGATGAGGTCGTAGTCACCGTCGAGCTCCGACGCGAGATCGAGGTGCTTTCGGAACAGGTAGTCGGACGCGACCTCGTCGGCCGTCAGCTGCCGGTTCTGGTCGTTGCCCTGGAGGAGCGCGTAGCGCACCTCCCCCGTCGCGGTGGGCTGGAACCGCGTGACGTCGGCGACGGCGACGAGGACGACCGTCGCTCCGAGCGCGCCGACGGCGAGCGCGATCGCCCGGTGACGCCGCGCGCGAACGGCCAACAGCAGCTCGAGCAGCAGACCGTTGACGGCGACCACCACGAACGACACGAGGGGGACGCCGCCGAGCGACGCGAGCGACCGCGCCCACGGTTGGTCGTGGAGTGCGACGCCCAGCTCACCCCAGGGCAGACCGCCGAGCGGGAATCGGGCTCGCAGTGCCTCGACCACGACCCAGATCGCCGCCACGAGCCAGGGCGAGCGATAGCCGCGCCGGACGAACAGGCCCACGAGCGCGCCCGCCCCCGCGACGAACGCGGCCTCCGCGAGGACCAGGGGCGCGATGGCGACCGCGCCGAAGTAGCGCGACCACTCCAGCACCACGGCGAAGAACGCGAGCCCGAACCCGAGGCCGGCGAGCGCCGCCCGGCCCGGCCCCGCCGTCCGCCAGACCCAGAGCAGGGGGACGAGCCCGACGAGCGCGAGCGGGCCGGCGTCGACGGGCGGGAACGAGATCGCGACGACGAGCCCCGAGAGGACGCCGGCGAGGAGCGCCAGGACCGGTGCGGGCAGGTGCCCGCTCAGGCGCAGTCGCGGCAGAGCATCCGCTCCTCGTCCTGGAGCTGGTTCCGAGGCAGGACGAGGAAGCACGACGAGCAGAGGAACTCGCCGGGCCGGCGGGGCACGATCCGGCTGGGACCGCCCTCGCCCCGGTCGTCCCCCTCGGGCTCGTCCTCCTCGATCTCCTCTTCTTCGTCCTCCAGCGTGGCCGCGGCGGTGCGCTCCTTCAGGAGCGCGTCGAGCGGCACCTCGACGTCGTCGGGGTGCAGCTCCTCGTCGAGGTCGACGACGTCTTCCTCGTCTTCGTCATCGCCCCGCGCCGGCTTGGCCGGTGCCTCCGCGCTGCGCCCGGTCGCGCTCGCGGGCGCCTCGTCGGTGTCGAGCTCCGGATCGAGCTCGATCTCGACGATGGCCTCGTCGTCGTCGTCGGCGTCCAGGTCGTCGTCGAGGTCGTCCTCGAGCTCCTCGTCGCCGAGGTCGTCGTCGAGGTCGCCGTCCAACGATGCCTCTTCTTCGAATGTCTCTTCACTCATGGGTGCTCCCGTGGCACGACACCACGACTCCGGCGACCCCACCGGCGGTTCCGACGGAGTGGGCGGGCCACTTTCGGGGGCGGAGCATAACGCCCGACCCCGTGAGCGCTTGCGAACGGCGGCAAGGGCTCGCGAATTCCCCGGACCCGGGATCCGGCCCGCTCGGGGCGCGGATGGGGCCCAGGAGACCGTTGGGGCCGCCGTCTGGCCCGGTCTGCCCCGCAGACGGGTTATTGCGGCGTTCTCTACTGGGTCTCCTGGGCCCCGCGCCCCGCCGACCGCCACCGCCGGTCACGGCACCGGTGCCGACCGGTGCCCGAGCGACGAGGACGGAACCTCGTTGGAGCGCCCACCAGTACGCCCCACCCGACGCCGCGTGTCAAGCGCCTCACGACGGCCTGACCTGCGAAGACGCAGGAGATCGCGGTCAGCCCTCGCCGGCCCGCAGGGCGGCCGCGCGCCGACGACGGGCTTCGGCCGCGCGCTCGGCGTCGAGACGCTCGAGGTCGTGATCGCCGTGGTCGACATGCGACATCGCCGCCGCGAGCGCGCGATGCCCGGCCTGCTCGGCGATCAGACGGTGCATCTCCTGGCACACGCGCCGATACGCGGGATGCCCCTGCGGCGCGCTCCGCAGCTCGAGCACGTGCATCGCCTCGCGCGCGTTCATCTGCATCGCGAAGCGGATCCGGAAGGCGAGCGAGACGGCATACGGTGCTTCGAGCGGGAGCTCCTGCGCGAGCTCGTCGTGCAGCAGGGCGCTGCGCGTCATCGCGTCCTCGAACTCGGGGAGCAGCCCGGCGTCCTCGACCGCGCCGGGCACGTCGTAGCCGAGGTACGGCGACAGCTGCTGCCACTCGATCGTGAGCATCCGATGGCGCTGGAGGTCGCGGAACGCGCCGTAGTCGGTGAGGACGTCGAACCGGTAGTCGGTGCGCTCGAGCGCGCGACCCGGCCGATGGCGCCGGTTCTCTCGCTCGCCGACGTACGCGCGCAGCAGCGCGACGCGGTCGTCGACACCGAGGCGACGCACGCGGGCCAGGAGCTGATCGTCGGGGAGATCGACGTGCGAGTAGCAGATCGCGGCGAGGACCTTGTCCTCCCCCTCGGGGTCGAAGTCGGTCAACGTCACGTCGGGGCGGGTCTCGGGGCTCTCGCCGCCGAGGAGCCGCTCGACCTCGGCAGCGGTCGCGGTACGGGTCTCCTCGAGGTACCGGCTCCAGGCCACCCCGCGGTCGGGACGGTCGACCCGGGTCAGGAACGACGGGATCACCTTGCGGAGCTCGGTCAGCATGAGCGAGGCGTAGCTCCGGGCCTCGGGGAGCGGGTGCGCCCGCATGCGCAGCAGCAGCGCCTCGAAGGCCTGTCCGGTCCCGTAGATCCCGACGTTCGAGAGCGTCGCGGCCGGCAGGATCCCCCGGACCGCGTCGCACGCCTTCGCCTTGATCGTCTGCTTGTAGACGAAGTCGGAGTCGGCCGCGTCCTTCGGGTGCACGGTCCGCGCCCAGTCCATCAGTCGCGGCAGGCAGGCCGCATAGGTGTCGAACTGCGCGTCGAGGTCGGCGACGTAGCGGGCACCCAGCCGCGACTGGAGGATGGACTGGGGCCGAGCGTACCGATAGAGACCACCGAGCCGGCTGTCGTACGGGATGTAGCGCGTCGACTGCTCGAGGTACGCCATGAGTCGGCCCCACTCGAGGATCTTCGTGAGGATGTTCGACGCCTGCTCGCAGGCCAGGTGCACGCCGCCGAGCTGCGCGACGGAGTCGTCCCCGTACTCGAGGAACACGCGGTCGTACAGCTCTTCGGCCCGCCGCAGACCGACCGTCGCGTCGACCGTCAGGTCGCCGGTGAGGTCGAGGTCGGCGACGAACTCGTCGAGGAACAGCCGTCGCAGGCTCTTCGAGCTGCGGGAGTAGCGGGCGAACAGCGCGCCCTTCACCACCTCGGGGAGGTTGACGAGCGCGAACACCGGACCGTCGAGGTTCGTGAAGTACGGGCGGAGCGTCGCCTCTTCCTCCGGCGTGAACTGCTCCGCGACGTAGTGCATCCCGATCCGATCGTCGTACCTCCCGGCGATCCCCGCCGGGCTGCCGATGGTACCGACGCCTCACCCGGCTCCCGGGGACCTGGCCCGGAGCCCCGCTCCCCCGTCGGGCGTGGCGCCGGCTATCGGACGACGGTGAGGATCCCCGAGCGGATCTCGAGGGTCAGGGCGGCCGGGGCCCCCCGATGGCGCCGGTCGGCCAGCAGGGGGAGCCGCGCCGGGGACCGCACCTCCACGATCCGACCGCTCGCCTGGGTGATCCGCGGGTGCGGCACGTGCTCTCCCCGGGGCAGGCGGGCGCGCATCGCCCGCCGTTCGCCGCGGGCCAGGGCGAAGACCTGCACCTCCAGCCGGCCGTCGCCGGGATGGCCACGGGGAAAGACGTCGGCGCCGTCGACGTACTCGCCGTTCGCGACCACGACCGTGGTCGCCCGTCCCTCGAACACGCGGCGCCGGTCGACGTGGACGGTGACGGGCGTGCCGAGGCTGGTCCATCGGAGGCGGGCCGGCGGCGTCCCGAGCACGGCTGCGTTGACGACGACGCCGTCGGCGTCACCCGACAGCGCGATCACGTCGACCGGCATCTCGAAGCTCGGGCCCCCGACCGGTGCCGTCCGCCCCGCGATGCCGATCGCTCGCGCCAGGTCGCTCGACTCGTCGGGCACGAAGCCGATCCGCACGCTCGTGCGGTCACCCACCGCATCCGCGAGGTCGGCGTCACCGCCACGGACGACGATCTCGGCCGGCCGATCGGTGGGACGACCCCACGAGGCTCCTCGCTCGATCACGCGGCCGCGACCCCGCCCGCGGCGACGACGCCTCGATGACAGGCGCTCGCGGCTTCGCGCGCCGCTCGGCGCGTCGACGGGTCGGACGCGACGTCCCCGACCTGGCGCAGCAGGTCGATGCACTGCTTGACGTGGCGCACGAAGTCGCCGCCGGTCAGCTCGTCGTCGTCGAGCACGGAGGACAGATCGTCGCCCCGAGCCCATTCGTAGGCGTGCATGGTGAATCCGGGGTCGGGCTGGCGGGTCTCCGGGAGCCCCGCATCGTCCTCGTTGCCCGCCAGCGCCGCCCAGAGGGCGTCGATCGCACGGGCAGCGTCGGCCACCTTGCCCGACGGCCACCGAGGTGGGGCGGTCGGCCCCTCGTCGTCACGTCCGCGTCGCTCGTAGGTGAAGCACGAGACCACGGCGGCGATCTCGGGTGCGCTCAGCCCGTCGAGCAGCCCGGTCCGCAACGACTCGGCGAGCAGGAGGTCGGTCTCGGTGTACAGCCCGGCCAGCGCCTCGCCACCGGCCGTCAGCGACCAGCCGTCGACGTAGCCCCAGGACTCGAGCACCCGACAGACCCGGTCGAACTGGCGGGCGAGGCTGTCGGTGCGGCTCTTCACCCGTCGCTCGAGTCGCGCCTCGTCGCGCTGGAGACGCTCGAGCGTCCCCACCGCCCGGAGGCGGGCATCACGCGGGGACATGCCGGCGAGCGGATGCGCCTCGAGCTCTGCTTCGAGCCTCGCCACCGGATCGTCCGGCTCGGGGGCGTCGCCCCGTCGGACCTTCATGCGCCGCAGGGTCTCGACGACCTCTCGCTGGAACGGTCGACTGCGCGGCGCGTACGGCGTCGGGAGCTCGATGCGGGCGAGCACGCCGGGGGGCTCGTCGAAGTCGTCCGCGTCGATCCGCAGGAGCTGGCGCGACGCCGTGAGCGCGAGGACGCGCGAACCGCCGCGCCGCTGCTCCTGGCTCAGCACGACGACCTTGCCGCCCCGACGCCCGAGCCACACCACGTCGCCGGGCCGCAGCGCGTCGACCGCTCGCGCCACCCGCTGTCGGCGACCTCCGCCCCGCCGCTGCGCGTCGAGCTCGTCGGAGAGCCTCCGGTACTCGGTCAGCTGCTCGAGGTCGTCGCCCACCAGCTCGCGCTGTCGACGCAGCTGCTCCCGCGTCCGCTCCAGCTGACGCTCCAGCGACACGACGTCACGGTCGGCATGGAACTGCGCGAACGAGAGGTTGATGAGGCGATGCGCGGCCTCGGGTGGATAGCGGCGGATGAGGTTGACGGCCATGTTGTAGGTCGGCCGGAACGACGAGCGCAGCGCGTCCGTGCGGCGCGACGCGAGCCCCGCCACCTGCTCGAACGGCACCCACGGGCTCCAGAGCACGATCGCGTAGCCCACTGCGTCGATGCCTCGCCGCCCGGCGCGCCCGGTCAGCTGGGTGTACTCCCCCGGCGTGAGGAACTCGTGGCGCTCGCCGGTGAACTTCGTGAGCTTCTCGATGACCACCGAGCGAGCCGGCATGTTGATGCCCAGCGCCAGCGTCTCGGTCGCGAACACGACCTTCACCAGGCCGGCCGCGAACGCCTCCTCCACCGCCTCCTTCATGGGGGGCACCATGCCGGCGTGGTGCGACGCGAGGCCCGACTCGAGCCCCGCCAGCCATGCGTCGTAGCGGAGCACGTCGAGGTCGTCGGGATCGAGCTGGCTCGTGTGCGCCTCCGCTATGCGACGGATCTCGGCCCGCTCGTCGCCGGTCGTGAGGCGGACGCCGCCTGCCCGGCACTGCTCCACGGCCTGCTCGCAGCCGGCCCGACTGAACACGAAGACGATCGCGGGGAGGAGCTGCTCCGCCTCGAGCCGTTCGACGACCTCGATCCGCGACGGCGTGCGCAGCCGGCGTGGGCCCCGCGACGCGCCACGGGGTCCTCGCCCCGTGCGCCGGTCGAGCCGGGCCACGTCGGGGTTGGGGCGCAGGTCGTCTCCCTCCCCCACGAACGTCGGGAGCAGGTGCAGCCGATCGGCATCCTTCTCGCCCGCCATGTAGCGGTGGTGCAGGGCGACCGGTCGACGTTCCTCGATGACGGGCGTCGTGGCGCCGCGCACGGTCTCGATCCACGCGGCGAGCTCCTCCGCGTTGGAGACCGTGGCGGACAGGCACACCAGGTCGACGTCGCGCGAGAGGTGCACGATCACCTCTTCCCACACCGCGCCTCGGTAGCGATCCTGCAGGTAGTGCACCTCGTCGAGCACGACGACGTGCAGGTCGTCGAGCGTCGGCGACCCCGCGTAGATCATGTTGCGCAGCACCTCGGTCGTCATGACGACGATCGGGGCCTCCCCGTTGACGGAGTTGTCACCCGTCAGCAGCCCGACGCGGTCTCGACCGTACGTCGATGCGAGGTCGGCGAACTTCTGGTTCGAGAGCGCCTTCAGCGGTGTCGTGTAGAACGCCTTCGTCCCTGCTGCGACCGCTCGCGCGATGGCGTACTCGGCGACGAGCGTCTTGCCCGAGCCCGTCGGTGCCGCGACGAGGACCGACCGCCCCGCGTCGAGTGCGTCGAGCGCCTGACGCTGGAAGTCGTCGAGCGGGAACGGGAGCCGAGCTTCGAAGTCGTCGCGAACGCTCACCCGCCCGGCTGCGTCTCGACGGGCTGGGTGGAGGCCGGCTCGGTGACGGGCGGCGCGGCAGTGGCCGGCACCGTCGACTCGGGTGACCCCGGCACGGTCGTCCCGGGCAGCGTCGTCGGCGTCGTCGGCACCACGGGCGGCGCAGGCTCGTCGTCGTCGGGCTTCAGGACGAACAGGAGCACGGCGGTGACGACGAGCACCGCCGCGACCGCACACACGGCGACGATGACCTCACGGCGATCACGGCGCGGCCGGTAGGGAGTGGGGCGACGCGCTGACGTCATCGGTGGAGCGCCTTTCCGATCAGGATGCTGAGCTCGTAGAACAGGTACATGGGCAGGGCCATGAAGAACAGAGAGTACGGGTCCTGACTCGGCGTGATCACGGCGGCGAACACGAAGATGAGCACGATCGCCCAGCGCCGGAACTTCGCGAGCTGTTCGGTCGTGAGCACGTGGGCGATCAGCAGGAACACGAGCAGCACGGGGAACTCGAAGGCGAGCCCGAAGGCCAGCAGCATCACCGACACCAGCCCGATGTACTTGTCGGCCGTGAGCAGCGGCTCCACCTCGTCGCCCCCGACGCCCAGGAGGAAGTCGAGCGCCTGTGGGAGCGTCAGCAGCGCGACGAACGCCCCGATGCAGAAGAGCACGATCGAGGCGAGCACGAAGGGGACGACGTAGCGCTTCTCCTTCGGGTTGAGCCCCGGCGTCACGAACCGCCACAGCTGCCACATCCACACCGGGAACGCGAGCACGATGCCGCCGTAGGTCGCGACCTTCAGCCGCGTGACGAACGCGTCGAGCGGGCCGGTGAAGATGAACGCGTTGCGCTGGCCGTCGGTCGCGTCTCGGTAGTAGTCGAGGAAGAAGCCGATGATGTCGAGCGCGAAGACGTAGCAGACGATCGCGCCCACGACGACGGCGACGATCGAGATCACGAGGCGGCGGCGGAGCTCCGACAGGTGCTCCACGACCGTCATGCGGCCTTCGGGATCGTTGGCGGCCACGTCGGTCAGGTGCGGTCCGGCTGCTCATCGGGCGGCGGCGAACCGGCACTCGACGAACCGGCGCTCGACGAACCGGCACTCGACGAACCGGCGCTCGCGGTCTCGTCGCTCGACGACTCGTCGCTCGCCGACTCCGTGGTCGATGACGGCGCGTCGCTCGAAGCCTCGCTCGCCGCGGACCCGGTCGGGCCGGACGTCGCCTTGGGTGGGAGCGAAGGCGGCGGCTCAGCCGCGTGCGAGACGTCGTGGGGCTCGTCGTCCGCGTCGAAGACCTCGCGCACGTCGCGACTCACCGTGTGCTGGAACTTGCGGATCTCTCGCATCGCGCGCCCGACCTGGCGACCCACCTCGGGCAGGCGCGTCGGACCGAACACGAGCAGCGCGATGACGAGGACGACGATGATCTCGGCCGGGCCGAGCTGCACGGGTCTCCTTTCGCATCACGAGCCCGTGGTCGGCATCGTACTGCCGGCCTCGCTGGCGTCCTCGGCGAGGGCGGCCTCCTGCTTGGCCTTCCTGATGCTGAAGACGATCGCGAGGACGAGGATCAGCACGATCACGGCGAGCGATGCCAACGTCGGCATGTGGTACCAGCGCGAGACCGTCATCTTGATGCCCACGAAGATGAGGATCGCCCCGAGCGCGTGCGACAGGTAGTGGAACTTCTCGCGCGCCCCGCCGAGGAGGAAGTACATCGCCCGCAGGCCGAGGATGGCGAACGCGTTCGAGGTGAACACGATGAACGGCTCACGGCTCACGGCGAGGATGGCGGGCACGCTGTCGACCGCGAAGATGACGTCGGTGATCTCGACCACGATGAGGGCCGCGAGCAGCGGTGTGGCGACCCACTTCCCGGCCTCCTTGAGGATGAACTTCTGGCCGGCCAGCTCCTTGCGCACGGGCATGATGCGGCCGACGAGCTTCACCGCACGGTCGTGGCCGTGCTGGCCCTCGTCGTCGCGGTGGCGCACCACCTTGATGCCCGAGTAGATGAGCAGCAGCCCGAAGGCGACGAGCAGCCACCAGAAGCGCTCGATCAGCGAGATGCCGGCGAAGATGAAGACCGCGCGCAGCGCCAGCGCGCCGAAGATGCCCCAGAAGAGCACTCGGTGCTGGTAGCGCAGCGGGATCGCGAACGTCGAGAAGATGATCGCCCAGACGAAGACGTTGTCGACGCTGAGCGACTTCTCGATGACGTACCCGCTCATGTACTCGCCGAACGCCTGCCCCCCGAACACGGTGAGCACCGCGACGCCGAAGAGCAGCCCGCAGGCGACCCACGCGGCCGACTCGGTCAGCGCCCGCTTGAACGTCGGCTCGTGCTCGCCTCGGTGGAGGATCAGGTCGATCGCGAGGAGCGCGGCGATGAGACCCAGGGCGACGATCCAGTGGATCGCGCTGACGTCGAGATCGACGAACGTGGCTGCGATCGAATCCCCGGTCAGCAGCGGTGGCACGGGCGGTCCTCTCGGTTCGTGCGAGCTCGTCGCGCGTGGTCGTTCGAACCGAAGGTCTCTCCCGGCCGCTCGCCGTGCGGGCGGACCACGGCCGCCGGGTGCACCCGACGCGCGGGAGCACCGTACTGACGACGACCGTGCGGAGGGATACTCCCCTTCGTTGTCGCGTCCGAGGCTACTCGCAGACCCTTCGTCGGCCCGGCAACGGCCGCGATCGTGCGATCAGACCGACGGGGTCAGCGCTCCGGCGTCAGGAGCGCCTGCGCCCAGTCGTCGTCGCGCAGCATCAGGTGGAAGTCGAGCAGGTCGTCGGTGGTGAGGCGCGGCCCCGCGGGGCGCTCCGCGAGCTCGGCCGGCAGGTTCCACGACTCCTCGGCGCATCCGGCCTGGCGGAGGAGGGCGCAGATGGCCGGGCTCGCCTCGTGGAGCGCCGCCGTGGAGCAGGTGGGGCACCGGAACCGGTAGGCGCCCGCGCCGTCGTCCATGCAGACCCGCACGGTCACGTCGGCGGGCGTCAGGCGAACGTTCCCGCAGCGAGGGCACTCGGCCTTGATCTTGGTCACGAACCCCTCAATCGGCCGGTGAGGGCCCCGGCTTGAGCCAAGATGAGGCCGCTGTGCCGCCGATCACGTTCGCCCATCGGGGCGCCCGCGCCCGGCACCCGGAGAACACGATCCCGGCGTTCCGGCACGCCCTGGAGGCGGGGGTCCGTGGCCTGGAGACCGACGCCTGGACGGCCGCCGATGGCGTCGCAGTGCTGGTCCACGACCCGTTCCTCAAGATCCGCCGCGGTGGCGTGGTGCCCGGGCGCCTCCGGGTCGCGACCACCCCCAGCGCCCAGCTCGCCGCGCACGACGTCCCGACGCTCGCCGACCTCTACGACGAGCTCGGGAGCGACTACGAGCTCTCGATCGACCTCAAGGACCCGGAGGTCGCGCGGCACGTCCTCGACGTCGCCCGCGAGCGCGGCGATCCCGAGCGCCTCTGGCTCTGCAGCCCGTCGCGCCGTCGCCTCGGTGAGCTGCGCGAGCTCGCACCCGAGGTGCACCTCGTCCACTCGACGTTCCGGCGTCGCATCCCCGAACCTGTCGAGCGCCACGCCGCGGACCTCGCCGAGCACGGCATCGACGCGATCAACTTCCACCAGTCGGAGTGGAGCCGGGGCCTCGTCGAGCTCTTCCACCGCTTCGAGCTGCGAGCGTTCGCCTGGGACGTGCAGGAGGTGCGGCAGCTTCGCGCCATGCTCGACGTCGGGGTCGACGGGGTGTACTCCGACCACGTCGAGCGCATGGTCGCGACCGTCGCCGAGTGGAGCGTCGACTCCCCCGACTGACGCGCGAGCGACCGAGATCACCGCGGCGAACCGAGCACCGCGAGGTGAGCTCGCCCAGGGAGCGAGCGCCCGTGGTGCAGGTACCCTGCGCCACAGCGAGCGACCGAGATCAGAGGAACCCGATGTCGGAGAGCGGCCAGATCCGCACGAAGACGCGGCCGACCAGGGTGTCGTCGGCGATCGGACCGAAGACGCGCGAGTCCTTCGAGAACTGCCGGTTGTCCCCGAGCATCAGGTAGCGGCCCTCGGGCACGACGCAGCCCGGCACCCCACCCTCCGGGGCGCCGCAGTCGGGCGGCACGTCGGTGAACTTCGTGAGCGTGCCGTCGGGCAGGTAGGGCTCGTCGAGGCGGCGACCGTCGATCACGACCGTGCCGTCATCGTCGGCGGTGACCGTCTCACCCGGGAGGCCGATGACCCGCTTGACCAGATCCTCGATGCCGCCGCTCTGGGCGCGCTCCGGTGCCTCGAACACGACGATGTCGCCCCGGCTCGGATCGCCGGAGAGCTTGTTGACCAGCACCCGATCACCGATGTTGAGCGTCGGCTCCATCGACGCGGACGGGATGTAGAACGCCTGGAACAGGAACGTCTTGATCAAGAAGGCGATGCCGAGGGCGATCGCGATCAGGACGACCCACTCGAGCGCGACGCGCCAGGCGGGCTTCTTGGCGCGTGCCTTCCGGGCCTTCGGCTCGTCGGCCGGCTTCACCTCGTCGGCGGGTCCGGTCCCCGACGACGCCACGGGAGTCGGCTGGGCAGGGAGCGTGGCGGTCGCGTCCGTCGCGGCGAGGCCGGACGGGACGTCCTCGGGTCCGGGCTCGCTCACGTTCCAGGCTCCACGACCACCGAGTCTCCCACTCCCGACGGGCCGACCTCCGGTCGGCTGTCGGGCCCGCCGTAGCGGGCGAGGATCCGCTCCGCGGCCCGGGCCCGGAGCTCCTTGGCCTCCGGCGGACCGAGCACCTCCGCGGCCGGTCCGAGCGACAGCAGCAGCCGCTCGAGGAAGGCCAGGCCGCTCACCGCGATCACCACGTCGACGCGGCCTCGGGCACGATCGATCCGCTCCTCGACCGGGATGCTCTCGGCCACCCACGCCGCCTCCGGCGCCAACCGGACCCGGACGCGCAGGTCGTCGGGCTTGGGCCGGTAGACGAGATCGGCGTCGGGCGCGGCGACGTCTTCGCGCGCTTCCACGCGTGCCCCGGTTCGCCGGACGGCACGCACGCGGTCGACGCGGAACAGCCGCTCGCCCTGGGCGCGGTGACACCACGCTCCGAGGTACCACGCCCCGAGCGCGTGGAACACCCGGATCGGGTCGACGACGCGGGTCGTCATCTCGTCGCGGGCCGACGAGTAGTAGTCGATCTCGAGCTGATCGCCGCGCTCCGCCGCCTCGCGGAGCTGATCGAGATGGTCGGCGGCGTCGACGTGCACCGCGATTCCACCCGTCGCGCCGACCGCCTCTTCGAGCTTCGCGAGCGCCGTCGCCAGCGGACCCTCGGTGTCGGACCCGGGCACCGCGAGGAGCGCCCGCCCCGCGGCCACCAGCGCGACCCCCTCTGCGGGGGTCAGTCGGAGGGGCCGCTCGAAGTACTCGGCGAGGCGCATCGTCACCGCCCCGTCCTCACCCACGTACACGTCGATGAGCCGATCGGCGGTGTAGGGCGGGAGCCCGCACATCGGCAGGAGCTCGAGATCGAGCTCGAGCTCGGTTGCGTCGACCTCGAACCGCTCGGCGAGCTCGGCCAACGTGACCCCGGGGTGCTCGAGGATCCACGGCACCAGCGCGAGGACCCGCTGGAGACGCGCGCCACCGGAGGTGGCCCGCCCCGTCACGAGGTGCTCCCCGACGATGCCTGCGCGGCGAGCCACGCGACGACCTCGTCGCGGAGCTCGGGCGGACCCAGCACCTCGGCATGCTCGAGCAGCTCCAGCAGCCAGGTGCGGAACGCCTCGCGGTTCACGACCTGGAGCGCGACGACGACGCCACCGTCGTCACGCCGTTCGACCACTGCATCGTCGCCGAGCTCGTCCACCACCAGTGCGCCCCGCGCCGCGTCTACGAGGACGTGCGCGGTGACCGGAGGCGCCTCTCCGTAGCTCAGCGGGTCGTCGCGCACGTAGCGCGCCGGATCGACGTCGGGCGGTGGATCGAACGCGCCGGGGTCTCCCGCGGTCGGATCACCGGCGATGCGATCGACGCGGAACGCTCGCGGACCGTCTCGATCGAGGTCCCGGCCCACGACGTACCAGTGACCGAACTTGTGGACGACTCCGTAGGGCTCGAGCCGGCGCGCCTCGCCTCGATAGTCGAACTCGAGTCGACGACGATGCGCCACCGCGTCGAAGCACGCGGGGAGCGCGGCGGCAACCTCGAGGTGCGCGAGCTGCGGCGCTGCCGCGCCCTCGGCACCGCCGAGCTTGCGGAGCCCCGCCCTGGCGTCCGCTCCCTCGAGCTGCACCGCCGTCACCGCCACGTGCAACGCGGCGAGCTCTTCACCCGAGAGACCGAGGTCGGGCAGGTAGTACTCGCCGGGGTGGATCCGATACCCCGCCTCGCCGCCCAGCCCGTCGATCGACTCGACGCTGACCGGGATGCCGAGCTCGCGCATCGTCTCCTTGTCGCGCTCGAACGCCCGTCGGCGCGCCGCCTTGTCGGCGGGGTACGAGGGCTCGAGTCGCTCGGCGAGCTCGTCGAGGCTCAACGGACGCCGCGTGTCGAGCAGCGTCGCCGTCAGGTTCACGAGCCGCTCCAGCCGCTCGCTCATCTCCTCCGCTCCAGCCGCTCGCTCATGCGTCCCGCTCCGGGCGCTGGGTGGACGCGTAGGTGCCGGCGGCCGCGGCGGCCTCGAACAGGACCGGGTCGTCGGCGGCGGGTCGGCCCATCGAGGCGATCCGCAGGCCGTGCCGGTCGAAGAGCCCGAGCACGTCGGGCGGCTCGACCTCCACGACGTCGTGTCGATCGGAGACCCCCGACGCGTCGAGATCGGCCCGCAGCCGGCGCTGCTGCTCCCCGCCCACCGCGGGGAGGACGACGCGCGCCCGATCCCGACAGGCGAGGCGCAACGCCGTGACCGTGTGGTGCGACACCCCGACGTGACGCTCCCGGGGATCGGCGAACGACGCCCGGATCGCCGCGATGGGCACGCCACCGAGTGCCCCCGCCGCGTCGAGGATGGGCCCGACCTCCATGCCCGTGAAGCCCAAGCGGGTGTTGGTGCCGACGATCCCCGGGCCCATGGCGACCACCGTGACGTCGGCGCCCGCAACGTGCCGGGCCACGGCCAGCGCCGAGAAGATCGACACGGCCTCGTAGTCACCGCCGAACGCGTGTCCGCAGGTGATCGTCGCGTCGAGCAGCGCTCGCTCGCGCAACGATGCGATCAGATCCGACATCGCGAGCGGCAGCCCGGCACCGTCGGTCATGACGTACGCGAGGCGTGCGTCGGGGGCAGCCTCCTTCACGGCGACCGCGACCGCGGGCACCTGCGAGTGGAGGGCCGCGACGACCACCGGCATGCCGTCGATCGACTCGACCTCGGCAAGCGCCTCGAGATGCTCCTCGGTGCTGCCGACGTCGGCCTGGAGGCTCGTGTAGCGGCTCTTGATGATGTGCCCCGGTCCCTTCTCGCTCCAGGCGTCGCGCGCGAGGTTCCAGTGCACGACGTGCCAGCCGCCGGTGCCGAGCCCGAGCTCGACTGCGGTCGTGTTGACGACCACCTGATCGCCGGTCGTGACGGTGCCCGTGAGCTGGGGCAGGACGTAGGCCCGTTCGGGACCTTCACCGAGGTCGACCTCGACCCGCTGGAGCCCGGGCCGCTCCTCGAGCAAGCGGACCACCGTGCCGGTGCGAAACGACGGCACCGCGCGGCTACAGGCTGGCGATGAGCCGCTCGACGCGCTCGTCGCGCGCCTTGAACGGGTCCTTGCAGAGCACGGTGCGCTGCGCCTGGTCGTTGAGCTTCAGGTGGACCCAGTCGACCGTGTAGTCGCGCTTGCGCTCCTTCGCGCGCTTGATGAACGCGCCGCGCAAGCGTGCACGCGTCGTCTGGGGCGGCGTCGTGACCGCCGTCTCGATCTGCTCGTCGGTCGCGGTCCGGTCGACCTGACCGCGTCGTTCGAGCAGGTAGTAGAGCGAGCGCGACCTGGTGACGTCGTGGTACGAGAGGTCGACGAGCGCGATGCGGGGATGCGTCAGCGGAAGGTCGTGACGCTCTCGATACGCCTCGATCAGGTGGTACTTCACGACCCAATCGATCTCCGTGCGCAGCTTCAACGGGTCGCTCTCGAGATGGGTCATCACGTGCTCCCACATCTCGAGCGCCTGCTGCTCGAGCGGAGACAGCCCGTGCTTCTTGGCGAACTTGAGCGCGCGGTTCAGGTACTCGGCCTGCACCTCGACCGCCGACAGCTCACGTCCGTTCGCGAGCCGGATCCGCCTGCGACACGTCATGTCGTGGCTGATCTCCCGGATGGCCCGGATCGGGTTCTCGAGCGTCAGATCGCGCCACGGCGCGCCGTCTTCCTCGAGCATGCGGAGGATGATCGATGCGGTGCCGAGCTTCAGGAAGGTCGTGTACTCCGACATGTTCGAGTCCCCGACGATCACGTGCAGCCGCCGGAAGCGCTCGGCGTCGGCGTGCGGCTCGTCGCGGGTGTTGATGATCGGGCGGGAGCGGGTGGTGGCGCTCGAGACGCCCTCCCAGATGTGCTCGGCCCGCTGCGAGATGCAGTACATGGCACCCCGAGCCGTCTGGAGCACCTTGCCGGCTCCGGCATAGACCTGGCGGGTCACCAGGAACGGGATCAGCACGTCCGTGAACTTCGTGAAGTCGCCGTCGCGCTCGACGAGGTAGTTCTCGTGGCAGCCGTAGGAGTTGCCGGCCGAGTCGGTGTTGTTCTTGAAGAGGAAGACCTCGCCGCGGATCCCCTCCTCCCGCAGCCGTTGCTCCGCGCTGCGCACGAGGCCCTCGAGGATGCGCTCTCCCGCCTTGTCGTGCACGACGAGGTCGCCGATCGAGTCGCACTCGGGTGTGGCGTACTCGGGGTGGCTCCCGACGTCGAGGTACAGCCGAGCCCCGTTCTCGAGGAACACGTTGCTCGAGCGGCCCCAGGAGACGACCCGGCGGAACAGGTAGCGGGCGACCTCGTCGGGGCTCAGCCGTCGCTGTCCGCGCAACGTGCAGGTGACGCCGTACTCGTTCTCGAGCCCGAAGATGCGCCGCTCCACGGGTGAAGCGTACCGGGCGTCCTACCCCCCGATGATCGTCACCACTTCGTCGCACGACTTCTCGTCGTCGAAGGCTCCGATGACGTCCTGATCGGTGACCTCGCTGAACGGGTCGGAGGTCTTCGTGTCGAGGAGGTTGATCGCCACCTCGAACGTCGTCTGGTCGGCCGAGAAGGCGACGCCGTTGGGGTCGGCAGCCTGGAACGTCTCGAGCGCGCCCGACACCTCGGTCTCGATCTCCTTGAGGTTCTTGACGAACAGCTTGGAGATCTTCTTGCCGTCGTCGACGTCGGGGTACTGGTTCTTCAGCTTCGTGCGCAGCGCCGAGAGGTCGTCGAGGAGGCCGTTCGTGAGGTCGACGGTCGTGGCCTGGAACGACGCCGGATCGGTCGCAGGCGCAGCGTTGTACGCCTCGGTGAACTCACCGATCCCGTCCTGGATGTCGGTGTACACACCGCAGACGGTCTTCGCGTACTTCGACGTGGACACCTCCTTGGGCGCCGCGCCGGCGACGCCGCCCGCCACCGCGACCACGGAGAGCGCCAGGGCCCCGGCCAGACCGACTCGCAGCACACCTCGCATCAGATGGTCCCCTCCTGGTCGTCGGACGCCCGCGCGAGCGTAGTGATCGACGGTGGTCGTGCACCGACGCGGGCGGAGTCCCGCAGCCGCGCCGGTGCCGACCGTCGCGGTCCTCAGATGATGGTGACGACGTTCTTGCAGACCTTGGTGTCGTCGAGCGCGTTCAGCAGGTCCTGGTTGTCGGTGAGCTCGGCGAAGGGGTCGTCGATCCCGATCGGCGCGTTCTGGATGCCGACCGTGAACAGCGTCACGTCGCCCGTGAACGCCACCCCGTTGGGGTCGGCGGCCGCGAACTCGTCGCGCGCCTCACGGATCTTGTCGGACAGCTCCTGGTAGTAGGCGTCGAAGAGCTTCGTCACCTTCTTGCCGCCGTCCTCCGGCGAGAGCTTCTTCAGCTTCGCCGTCGCGCTGTCGAGCGAGTCGAGCAGCGTGTCGGTCGCGGCCAGCGCTTCGGTCTGGAACTGCGTCGGGTCGGTCGTGGTGATCGCGACCAGCCCGTCGATGTCGTCGAGGACGCCCTGGCCCGCCGCGCAGACCTTCTTGGCGTACTTCTCGTTCGAGACCTCCTTGGCCCCGGCGATCCCCCCGGTCGCCACGAGGAGCGCCCCGCCGGCCACCACTGCTGCCATCGCACGAACGAGCTTCTTCACGTCGACTCCTGTCGTCGATCGGGACCCCCTGGTTCTAGGGGATCCATCCGTCGAAGGGATGAGTAGCGACTACCCAGTTCGCTTACGGCCCGGGGCCGGGGAGGCCGGGCCCGAGCCTCAGGAGGCGGCGAGGGTCGACTCGAGCTCGGGGCCGCGCAGGCGCTGGAACGCCCGCCGCTCCTTGGCCCGGTCGAGGAACGCGACCTCGAGCTGGTCCGCGCCCAGCGCGGGGCCCCCGGCGCCCAGCACCTCCGCGCCGAGGCGCACGGCCTCGTCGCGCCCGATGTCGGGGCGGTAGCGCTGCGTGAGCGTGTCGGCGATCGTCTCGGCCTGGCCGCCGAGGACGGTCGCGCCTTCCTCGTCCATCACCGTGCCGTCGTAGAGGATGTGGAACAGCTCGTCGTCGGCGGGCGCGGCCCCGACCTGCGCGACGAGGATCTCGATCTCGTACGGCTTCATCTCGTGGGTGAACACCTGCCCGAGCGTCTGGGCGTACGCGTTGGCGAGGGAACGGGCGTTCACGTCCTCGCGCGCGAACGAGTAGCCCTTGAGGTCGGCCTGGCGCACCCCGGCGATGCGCAGCATCTCGAACTCGTTGTACTTCCCGACGCCCGCGAAGGCGATGCGGTCGTAGATCTCGCTGATCTTGTAGAGCGTCCGCGACGGGTTCTCTGCCACGATCACGATCCCCTCGACCGCGCTCATGGCGAGCAGGCTCCGTCCGCGTGCGATGCCCTTCCGCGCGTAGTCGGCGCGGTCCTTCATCACCTGCTCGGGCGAGACGTAGAACGGCATCGTCATGGCCGCACCCCCATCGCCGTCACAGCCCCGCGCCTTCCTCACGCCCGCCGAGCACCGTCTGCGCACGCGCCGCGATCGCATCGTCGTCGAGCGCCGCGTAGCCCGCTGCGTCGATGGTCGCGACCGTGGGGAAGATGCGACGGACGAGGTCGGGCCCGCCGGTCGCCGCGTCCTCGTCGGCCGCCGCGAACAGGGCCCGCAGCGCGAGGTCGACGCAGTCGTCGCGGGTGATGTCCTCGCTCCAGGAGCCCTTGATCCAGTTGCGAGCGTGCACGCCGCCCGAGCCGTTGGCCTGGAAGTCGAGCTCCTCGTACTTGCCGCCCGTGACGTCGAAGCTGAACACCCGGCCCCGGTCGCGCCGCTCGTCGAAGCCGGCGAACAGCGGCACCACGACCAGGCCCTGCATCGCGGCAGGCAGGTTGGTGCGCACCATGAGCGCGAGCTGGTTGGCCTTGCCCTCGAGCGACAGGGGCTCGCCCTCGATCTTCTCGTAGTGCTCGAGCTGGGTCTGGAACAGCCGCACCATCTGCACCGCCGGCCCCGCCGCGCCGGCGATCGCGACCCCGGAGGTGTCGTCGGCCGGGAACACCTTCTCGATGCGCCGGCTCGCGATCGACATGCCGGCCGTCGCGCGCCGATCGCCCGCCATCACGACGCCGCCGGCGTACCGGATCGCCACGATCGTCGTGCCGTGGGTGATCTCGGGGACCATCGCCTCGGTCACCGCCCGCTGCGCAACCGTCGGCGTTCCCGGCGACGTGCGCGCGAGCAGGTCGGCGAACGACGACCCCGGGTCGGCCCCCGGCGCGAAGAACGGCAGCGGTGATTCCTGCATGAGCGAAGCGAGCCTACCCGGGGCGCTTCACGTGACCCGCAGGGCCCGGGCACGCTCATGGGCCAGGTCGCGCAGCTCATAGGTCGCGGCCGGCACGAAGCCGCCTGACTCCAGGTAGTCGAGCGCTCGCGCCGCGAGCTCGGGGTCTTCCTTGAGCTGCCCGAGCGCGTTGTTGCATCGAACGCACAAGACTCCACGAACAACGTCGTCAAGGTGATCGACGTGGAACGACCGACCATCCTCGGGCACGTCGCCGCAGATCGCGCATCCGCCACCTTGCGACGCCAGGATCGTCTCGTACTCGGCCAGCGTGACCCCGTACTTGCGGAGCAGCGTGTACTCACGGATCTCGGTTCGGCGCTCGGCGTTCCGTCTGCGACGGTACGCCCGTACGTGCTCGCGGTTCTCCCTCTGCCAGCGCGCGACGTTCGCTATCGACCGCTGTCGATTCTTCGCGTACCAGTCCTTGGCACGTGCAGCATGGCAAGCCTTGCAGTCGCCGCGCAGGCCGTCGCGCGTGCCCTTCGCCGCGTAGAACTCGCCCTCGGACTTGGCTTCGCCGCACTTCGTGCACCGCTTCACGGTCACACCGTACGGTCGGGGTGAGACAGCTATGCGTCGAGCGCCTTGCACATAATCACTCTCCGCCTTTCTGGACGTAACTTTTTACAAAATCCTCGGCGTTCTCCTCGAGGACCTCGTCGATCTCGTCCAGGAGGTCGTCGAGCTCGCCCTTGAGCTTCTCGCCGCGCTCGGACGGCGCGGTCGTGACCTCGTCGACTTCCTCGACGCGCTCCTTCGGCGCGGGGCGGGACTTGCGCTGCTGCTCGGGCATGGCGTGGATCGACCTCCTCGGAGGGCGGTGGCTCGGGGGGCTACGACGCGAGCCGGGCGACGAGCTCGGCGGGCGTCGTGACGGTCGCGAACAGGTGCTCGACGTGGGCCTTGCTGCCCCGCAACGGCTCCATCATCGGGATGCGCTTGAGGGGGTCGCCGCCGACGTCGAGGATGATGCTGTCCCAGTTGGCCGCGACGACGCTGTCGGGCCAGCGCGCGAGGCAGCCGCCGCGGAACCAGGCCCGGGTGCTCACGGGCGCCTCGGTGGTCGCGGCCATCACCTCGTCCTCGGTGGTCAGGCGCTCGACCGTGCCGGTCCGCACGAGCCGCTCGTACAGCGACCGCTCGGGTCGCACGTCGTGGTACTGGAGATCGAGGAGCGCGAGCTTGGGGTCGCCCCACTCGAGGCCGTCGCGTGCCGCGAACGCATCGAGCAGTGCGAGCTTCGTGACCCAGTCGAGCTGACCGTTCAGCGTCGACGGGTCGCGCTCCAGCTCGCCGAGCACGGCCTCCCAGCGCGCGAGCACGTCGAGGCCGACGGTCTCGCCGCCGCACATCGCGAGACCCGTCTCGTCGGCGTACTTCTGCGCGAGGCGCAGGTACTCCCACTGCACCTCGACCGCGGTCATGCGCGCACCGTCGGCGAGCTCCAGGGTCGCCTTGCACGTCGGGTCGTGCGACACGGTGCGCATCGCGGGCACGGGACCGACGATCGAGTAGTCCTTGCGCCCGCCCGGTGCCGCAGCGGCCTCGAAGAAGTCGTCCTCGATCATCGCGAGCACGATCGCCATCGTGCCCACCTTGAGGTACGTCGCGACCTCGCACAGGTTCGCGTCGCCGGCGATCACGTGGAGGCGTCGGTAGAGCTGAGGATCGGCGTGCGGCTCGTCACGGGTGTTCACGATCGGGCGCTTCAGCGTCGTCTCGAGCCCGACCTCCTCTTCGAAGAAGTCGGCCCGCTGGCTGAGCTGGAAGTCGACCGGCGCGGCGCCGTTCTCGGAGCCGACCTTGCCCGCGCCGGTGAACACCTGGCGGGTGACGAACCACGGGAGGAGGTGGCGGACGAGGCTCGCGAAGGGCACAGCCCGGTCGACGAGATAGTTCTCGTGGGTGCCGTAGCTGTTGCCCTTGCCGTCGGAGTTGTTCTTGTAGACGACGACCTCCTGGCCGGGCTCGAGCAGCCGGCGGGCCGCCTGCATCGACCGGGCCAGGACCCGCTCCCCCGCCTTGTCGGCCACCACGAGCTCGAGCGCGTCGGCGCACTCGGGGGTCGAGTACTCGGGATGCGCGTGGTCGACGTAGTAGCGGGCGCCGTTGGTGAGGACGGTGTTGACGAGGTGGGTCTCGATCTCGGGCGGCTGCGCGCCCTCCCGGACCATCCCGCGCGCGTCACGCCCGGGCGACTCGTCCTCGAAGTCCCAGCCCACCCGGTGGTGCTCGACGTAGCCGTTGATGAGCATCGACGAGGCCAGCACCGGGTTGGCGTCGGCCGCGCCACGCAGCACGACGCCGTACTCGGTCTCGATGCCACACACCTTCGGGACGGCCACGAGAACCAGCCTACCGGCGGGGTACGACACAACCGACCCGTCGAACCGCCGAAACCGCTTGCCCCACAACGGATCACGACAGCACCATCACCCACGTGACCTCACCCGACGAGCGCGACCTCAGAAGCGACGCGACAGCGCTCCGGCGCAAGCCCGAGCGCGGCCGTCACGACTCCGCCACCGTCCACGCGATCATCGACGAGGCCCTCGTCGCCCACGTCGGGTTCGTCGTCGACGACCAGCCGTTCGTCATCCCGATGGTGTTCGGGCGTGACGGAGACCGCCTCTTCCTCCACGGCTCGGTCGCGAGCCGCCTGCTGCGGACGCTCGATCGGGGCGTCCGCGTCTGCGTCACGTTCACGCTGCTCGACGCGCTCGTCGTGGCCCGGTCGCACTTCCACCACTCCATGAACTACCGCTCTGTCGTGCTCCTCGGCACGGCCACGCGCATCCGCGACGTCGACGACGCGCGCCGAGCGCTGGAGCGGATCGTCGACCACGTGATCCCGGGCCGCAGCGCCGAGGCCCGTCCACCGACCGCGGCCGAGATCAAGCAGACCGCCGTGCTCGAGCTGCCCATCTCCGAGGCGTCCGCCAAGGCGCGCACCGGCCCCCCGATCGAAGAGCCCGAAGACCTCGGCACCGGCGCGTGGGGCGGCCTCGTCCCCGTCACGACGACTTTCGGCCCACCCCAGCACGACGCCCAAGACCCGGCGCCGGAGCTCCCGAGATCGCTGACGACCTACTCGCGCCCCTAGCCGTTCGCCGAACGCCGGCTTCGCCGGCGTTCAACTGCTCTGCGAGGCACGCGGCCGCGCTGGAGGGGGCCTACGGGGGAGGCCTGCCTCCCCCGTACACGGCGCTGCCCCCTCACAAGTACTGACCGGTGGTGACGCGCTCGATCTGGCGGCCGCCCTTGGCTTCCTCGCCCTCCGACATGAGCGTGCGCACGTAGACGATCCGCTCGCCCTTCTTGCCCGAGATCTTCGCCCAGTCGTCGGGGTTGGTCGTGTTGGGCAGGTCCTCGTGCTCGCGGAACTCCTGGGTGATCGACTCGAGCAGGTCGTCGGTGCAGATGCCCTTCGCCCCGCCGTCGATCTGACGCTTGATCGCGAGCTTCTTGGCGCGACGCACGATGTTCTCGATCATCGCCCCCGAGGAGAAGTCCTTGAAGTAGAGGACTTCCTTGTCGCCGTTCTGGTACGTGACCTCGAGGAAGCGGTTGTCGTCGTCGGCCGCGTACATGTGCTCGACGGCCCGGTCGATCATCGCGTCGACGCTCGCGTCGGGGCCGCCGTGCTCGCCGGTCTCGGCGTCGGCGATCGGGAGCTCGGTCGTGAGGTACTGGGCGAAGATCTGCTTCGCCGAGACCTCGTCGGGACGCTCGATCTTGATCTTCACGTCGAGCCGACCGGGTCGCAGGATCGCCGGGTCGATCAGGTCTTCGCGGTTCGACGCGCCGATCACGATCACGTTCTTCAGGCTCTCGACGCCGTCGATCTCGGCGAGGAGCTGCGGCACGATCGTGCTCTCGATGTCGGACGAGATGCCGGTGCCCCTGGTGCGGAACAACGAGTCCATCTCGTCGAAGAACACGATCACGGGCACGCCCTCTTCGGACTTCTCCCGCGCCCGCTGGAAGATCAGCCGGATCTGCCGCTCGGTCTCACCGACGTACTTGTTGAGCAGCTCCGGGCCCTTGATGTTGAGGAAGTACGAGCGGGTCGACGCGTTGCCCGTCTTCTCCGCGACGCGCTTGGCCAACGAGTTCGCCACGGCCTTCGCGATGAGGGTCTTGCCGCAACCGGGTGGCCCGTAGAGCAGGATGCCCTTGGGCGGCTGGAGCTGGTGCTCGAGGAACAGGTCCGCGTGCAGGTACGGGAGCTCGACCGCGTCCTTGATCGCCTCGATCTGGTCGTCGAGCCCGCCGACGTCGTCGTAGGTGACGTCGGGGACCTCCTCCAGGACGAGCTCCTCGACCTCGGGGCGGGGCAGCCGCTCGACGACCAGGCCCGAGCGCGTGTCCATGAGCAGGTGATCGCCCGCCCGGAGCTTCTCGTCCAGGAGAGCGCCCGCGAGCTCGCACACCCGCTCCTCGTCGGCGCGACCGACGACGAGGACGCGGCGGGCGTCCTCGAGCAGCTCCTTGATGACGACGACCTCGCCCGACAGCTCGAGGCCGCGGGCGAGGACGACGTTGAGCGACTCGTTGAGCGCGACCTCCTGGCCCCGCTCCATCTCGTCGATCGACACCTCCGGGTGGACCGACACGCGCATCTTGCGCCCCGCGGTGAAGATGTCGACGGTGCCGTCGTCGTTGGCGCCGAGGAAGGTGCCGTAGGCCGACGGCGGCATCGTCAGCTTCTCGACCTCCTCGCGGAGGGCCGCGATGTGCTCGCGCGCCTCGCGGAGCGTCGCCGACAGGCGCTCGTTCTGGGACACGGCCTGGGCGAGCTGGCCCTTGGCCTCGAGCAGGCGCTCCTCGAGCGACCGCACGCGCTTGGGCGCGTCCTGGAGTCGGCGGCGGAGGACCACGACCTCTTCCTCCAGCCCCTTGACCTGGGCCTGGAGCTCACCGACCTGCCGTTCGTACTCGGCGAGGCGCCGCTCGTGCTCGGCCGCCACGTCCTTTCCTCCTCGCCCCCCGGGGGGTCTAGGGCATCGCGCGGGACACTACACCGGTGCCCCACGTACGCCGTTGCATCGGCGCACGCCTACATTTACCCCGCCTCGGCTTGGAAAATCGAACGGATTCTTGTAGCGTTGGGGTTCGCACCCCCGGGACCGACCACACTGGTCGGCACCGAGAGCCACCGAAGGAGAGCGCTGAGCGATGAAGGTCTGGATCGACCAGGACCTGTGCACCGGCGACGGCCTCTGCGAGGAGATCGCCCCCGACGTGTTCACGCTGCTCGACGACGGGCTCGCGTACGTCAAGGAAGGCTCGAAGGTCTTCAGCGACCCCGGTGGCGCCGAGGGGCTCGCGGCCGTGCCCGCCGGTCAGGAAGAGGCGGTCATCGAGTCCGCCGAGGAGTGCCCCGGCGAGTGCATCTTCATCGAGGTCGACTGACCCTCGCCTGAGCCTCGTCGATCACCCGACGAGGCAGGGGCCGGAGCCGACCTCCGAGGCCCCGAACGTCGACAGCGCCGCGTCGACCTCCGCGTTGGTGAGCGCGTACGCAGTCGCGTCGTCACCGGGATCGATCGCGAACGCCAGCCCGACCACGTCGCCGTCCGCGTCGAACAGCGGCGCTCCCGAGTCGCCCGGCTCGAGCACCGCGGCGAGCACGTACACGTCGCGGGTGACGTCGGCACCGCGGTAGATGTCGCTGCCGCGGGCATCGATCTGCTCGGCGATCCTCGCCGGCGACTCCGTCTGCGGTCCGCCGCCCGGATGGCCGATCACCGAGCCCGTGCCGCCCACGGCACCGTCGTCTCGGGTCAGCGGCGGCGCCGGCAGACCCGGGACCGACAGCAGCGCGACGTCGCGGTCGGCATCGAAGCCGACCAGGGTCGCGGCGCGCGATCGACCGTCAGCGGTCACGACGCTCGGCTCGGACGTGCCGGCGACGACGTGCGCGTTCGTGAGCACGAGCTGGTCGGAGACCACGAACCCCGATCCCTCCTGGATCCGATCGCACGCCGGCGACTCGACCTTCACGACGGAGCCGGCGACCCGCGCGTACACGTCGGGCGCGAGCCCCCCGCTCGGCGCGGGCCCCGCATCCGGCGAGGTGAGCTCTTCGAAGACCTCGGGGAAGGGCGCCTCCGCCACGAGGCGCCCGAGCGCGTCCAGGGACTCCGGCGGCGCGGGCGCGTGCTCGTCGACCGCGCGCACGATCGCGCTCCCCCGCGCGGCCTTCGCCGGCCAACCGGGCGCGTGGGCGAGCGCGGGCGTCACCAGCCACACGACGACCAGCACCGAGATCGCACCGGCTGCCGCGCCGATGCCGCGGTCGGCCGTCGACGCCGTCGCCGTGCTCGGCAGCCAGCGACGAGCGAGCCCGCCGACGACGTACCCGATCGCCTGGCCGACGAGGGCGACGATGACGAGGAAGCCCAGCGCCGCGACGAGTCGGGCTTGCACCGACTCACCCTGCAGCTGCTGCGTGACGTCGTCGACGAACAGCGCGCCCAGGACGATCCCGAGGGTCAGGCCCACCCACGACAGCGCTCGGTTCACGAAGCCGTGACGCCAGCCCGTGTAGGCCGCGCCCGCCGCGGCGACCAGGACGACGAGGTCGAGGAGGTTCATCGCGGACCGGGGTGGCCGACCTCTCAGTCGGTCGCGACGAGCAGTCGCGCCGCGGTGAGGAAGCCGGTGTGGGCGACCATGCGGTGATCGGGCCGGACCGACTGGCCGTCGACGTGCCACGACCGCTGCAGCACCTCGACGGTCTGGGCCATCCCGAACGACGACGAGTCGAGCTCCTCGCGCAGGCGGGCCACCTGCCCGATGGTGGGCAGGTAGGCGAGCATGATCCCGCCGGGGCGCAGCGCGGACTCGGCGTGCTTCACGACCTGCCACGGCTCGGGAAGGTCGAGGAGGATGCGATCGAGATCCTCCTCGTCGATGCCCTCGTAGGTGTCTCGCACCTCGACCCGCAGCGGGACGTCGGGGCCGAGCAGCGCCTCGACGTTGGCCCGGGCGCGACGGGCGAAGTCGTCACGGAGCTCGTAGCCGATCACCTCACCGTCGGCGCCGACGGCGCGCAGCAGCGCCATGGTGAGGGCACCGGACCCGATGCCCGACTCGAGCACGCGCAGCCCGGGTGCGACGTCGGCGAGCACGAGGATCGGTCCGAGGTCCTTCGGGTAGATCACCTGCGCGCCGCGCGGCATCTCGAGCACGTAGTCGGCGAGCGTCGGCCGCACCGCCACGAGCCGAGCGCCCATCGTCGTGCGCACGGTCACGCCCTCGGGGCGGTCGAGCAGCTCGTCGTGCGACAGCACGCCGGTGTGCGAGTGGAACTCGCCTCCGGCCGCGAGGGTGATCAGGTGGCGCCGGCGCTTGGAGTCGATGAGGAGCACCAGATCGCCGATGCGGAACGGACCGGACATCGAGCTCAGCCCTCCTCGCCGATCGACGAGGGCCCGGGTCGCGACGCACGTTCCCGGAGCTTGCAGAACGCACAGACCTCGCCGGGCGTCGGCGCGCCGCACGACGCGCACGGCAGCAGTCCGGCGCGCTCCTCGTCGATCGCGTCGTCGAACCGAGCGTGCCCCCGGTCGAGGAAGCCGAACAGGAACGCGGCCTTGGTGCCCGGAGACCGGTCCTCGATCGCGTTGAGCGCCTCCTTGTAGCCGAGGTGCCGGTTGCCGGCCGCCATCGGGCACTCCTCGACCTGGTAGTCGATCCCGCGCACGACGCAGTAGGCCGCCATCTCGCGCTCGCCCAGGCGCACCAGCGGCTTCACCTTCCGGGCGAAGCCGGTGGACGCCGGGAGCACCGGGTGCTGTCGCCCGAGGTAGCCGACGTCCCAGCGCAGGACGTTGCCGAGGAGCACCGCGGCCTCGTCGTCGAGGTTGTGGCCGGTCGCCACCACGTCGAACCCGTGGTCGACCGCGAAGGCGTTGAAGAGGTGCCGCTTCGAGAGGCCGCACGCGCCACACGGAGACCGGTGGGTCGCCTCGGCCGCGGCGGGCACCGTGAACCCGACGTCGTCCGCGAGGTCGACCTCGTGCAGCGTGCGGCCGTGCGCGTCGGCGTACGCGCGCGCGTGGCGACCCGACGCGGCGGAGTACTGACCGATGCCCAGCCCCAAGTACAGGCCTTCGGTGTCGTAGTCGAGGTCGGCGAGCAGGTCCCACAGGGCGAGCGAGTCCTTGCCGCCGGAGACCGCCACGAGCACCCGCTCGCCGGGCGCCATCATCGAGTGCTCGCGGATCGCGCGCTGCACCTGATCGCGACAGTGCTTCACGAAGTGGTCGGGGCAGAACGCCGAGTTGTGCCGCCGCACGTCGATCACCGCGGGGCCGCGACACACCGTGCACTTCACGGCCGCGATCCCCCGCTCATCACCGGACGGATCTCGACGACCGCGTCGTCGGCCAGTCGCGCGTCGCGGGCGACGAGCTCGTCGCCGGCGATCACGAGGACCGACTCCGGGTTCAGCTCGAGGTCCGCGAGGAGCGCGGTGACCGTCTTCGGTCCGCGCACCTCGAGCTCCCGCCGCGGGTTGCGCAGCACCACCTTCACGAGGCCACCAGGCTACCGGCGGTGGCGCGCGGATCGGTCAGCGCTTCGGTACGACCGTGCGGATCTCGATGGCGTCGCCTCGCTTGAGCTCGATGGTCTCGACGACCTCGGACTCGGTGACGATCCAGCGCGCGACGCGCAGGGCGGAGGCGGCGAGACCCAGGTAGAGCCAGCCGCGCGAACCCTCGAAGACGCCTCGGCGCATGCCGGTGCGCGCGAGTCGGGCGAGTGCGAGCGAGGTGCGGGTGACGGGCCGTGACACGTCGGCGAGGCTTCGGTCAGACCCGGCGGATCTCGACGACCGTCCGACGCTTCTTGCCTCGCCGACGCCCGAAGAGGAAGGCGAGGACGAGCGCGACCAGGACGATGCCCGCCACGGCCGCGATCCCGGCGCCTCGCGCCGCGTCGGCCCCGGCGTCGGCGCCACCCTGGATCTCGCGGAGCTTGGCCTCGATGTCGCCTCGGGTCACCGGTCGGGTGCGGGCTTCGCTCATGCCTTCTCCTTCCGCGCATCGCGCCGTGCTCGCCAGCTGCGGCGCGTTCGCCAGGTGATCGCCGCGCCGAGCATCAGCGCCGCGAACACAATGAGGTAGGGCGCCCACGACCAGTCGCCGGTGAACGTGTCACCGGTCTCGGTCTGGAGCGCGCGCAGGCCGCCGACGCCGAGCAGCACCACACCCAGACCCAGCAGGAACGCCCCACCGATGCCGAAGCCGGCGTAGCGACCCAGCTGCTTGAGCGGGACGACCGTCTCCTGCTTGACGTAGGTGACGACGAGGTCCCGCAGCTCGATCACCAGCTGCGGCAGGGGCGCCCCGCTGCTCGTCGTGCCCTCGGCCATGGCGGGCGAGTCTACGGGGCCGGCGCCGGCACCAGCTCGGTCGCCGGCGGGGCGTCGGGGAACGTGGCGATGATCTCGACGATGCGACGTCGCAGTGCGATCGCGGCCGGCTCGCTCATCTCCGCGTTGGCGAGGAAGGCGAAGCGCAACGGCCGGGTGACCTCGACGATCCCGACCAGACCCGACGCGTTGCTCAGCGTCCCCGTCTTGCCGCGGACCTTCCCCGTCAGGTCGCCACCGATCTGGTCGACGAGCGTGCCCCGCTCCCCCGCGACCGCCAGGCCGTCCCAGAGGACCGCGTAGCTCGGGTCGCTGCCGAGATCGAGGGCGGCGGCCAACGCGGGACAGGTGGCGCGATTGGCCTTGTCGAGACCCGAGCCGTCGGTCAGCGCGACGTTCGTGGTCGGCACGCCGAGCTCCGCCAGCTTCGCGACGATCGCCTGCGTCCCCGCGGCCGTCGTTCCCTGCTGGGACACCGCGAGGCCGATCTCTCGGGTCAGCAGCTCCGAGGCGAGGTTGTTGCTCGTGCTGAGGTCCTCCTCGAGGAACTCGGTGAGCGGCGGCGAGTCGACCTTCCCGACCTCCACCGCGTTCGCCGGCGCCGTCTCGTGCCCCGCGCCGGCGCCGACCTGCACGCCCCGTGCCTCGAGCAGCTCGGTCAGACGCTCGGTCGCGAGCAGCGCCGGGTCGTCGGCGGGCTGGGGCGGCCGGAGCTGGCGGAAGCCGCCGTCGACCGTCAGCGCGCCGAGCGGACCGACCTGCCCTTCGGTGCGGTAGTCGTCGTCCCAGCCGGGGAGGTAGCGCACCGCCTCGTAGCGGGTGTCGTCGGCCGCGATGCCGTTGGGGATGCGCCGCACGCCCGCCGCGACGATGGCGTCCGCGAGCGCGGTCATGGACGTCGTCGGCGTCCCCCGGAGCTCGGGGATCTGCTCCCGCGCGGCCTGGGCCTCGGGCGTCATCAGGAGCGCGTCGCCACCACCGACGAGGTAGAGCTTGTCGACCACACCGTCCTGGGGTGCTTGCACCGCGACGGCGCGGGTCGTGAACCGGTGCTCGGGCCCGAGCACGACGAGCGCGGCGGCCGCGGTCAGGATCTTCTGGGTCGACGCGGGGAGCAGCGCCGTGTCGCCGCCGTGCACCGCGAGGGGTGCGCCACCCTCGTCGACGACGAAGCACGCGTTGATCCCGCCCACCTCGGCGTCGAGTGCGCCCTGGAGGCGCTGGGCCCCGACCGCGTCGACGATGGGTTGGGGCACGCGACGCGGTGACCAGAGAGGCGTGTCCAGCTCGGCGTCTGGGGCGGCCTCGGCGACGCTCGGCCCGCTGCGCAGGAACGCCAGCGCCCCGCACACGAGTGCGAGCAGCACGAGGAGCACCGCGAAGGTTCGCGTCGGGCTCATGTCGCACCCCGGGCCCGGTGGCGGGCGTACTCCCAGAGGTGCTCGAGCGCTCGCACCGCGCGCTGTGCGGTCGGGTAGCAGTAGCGGCCGGTCGCGCGCACCGCACGCGGCCCCGCGTTCGCGGGGTCGGCGACCGCGAGCTCCGTCGCGGTGAGCACCGGCTTGCCCGTGGCCTCGGAGACCTCGGCAGCGGCCTCGGCGAAGCGCGCGTCCTGCCGCTCGTGGTACGCCACGATCCGGTCGAGACCGGAGTCGGCAGCCGTGGCCCAGAACCGTCCGTCTCGCATCAACCGGGCCTGGTTCGACTGGATCCCGAGCCCCAGGTAGACGATCGCGTCGACCTCGGGATGTGCACCGACCATCTCCAGCACCTCGGGGATCGTGTCACGCGTCTCGCCGCCTGCGAGGTCGACCGGGTTGTTGCGGCTCCATCGCGGCGGCAGCTTCTCGTCGATCGCCGTACGCAGATCGTCGGGCAGCACGAGCAGCTCGAGGCGTGAACGCGAGATCGCGTCGGCCGTCACCACTCCCCACCCCCCTGCCGTCGTCACCACGGCGACCCGAGGACCCTTCGGCAGCGGCTGCGTCGCGAACGTCGCCGCCGCGTCGAACGCCTCCTCGACGTTCGCGGCCCGGGTGATGCCCGCCTGTCGGCACATCCCGTCGAAGACCCGGTCGTCGGCGGCGAGGGCGCCGGTGTGCGACGCGGCCGCGCGCTGGCCACCGGCGGTCGCTCCACCCTTCAGCACCACGAGCGGCTTGCGCGCGCTCACCGCACGAAGCCGCTCGTACAGGTCGCGACCGTCGCTGATGCCCTCGATGTACGCGAGCCCGACGCGACTCTCCGGATCGCTCGCGTAGTACTCGAGGTAGTCCGAGACCGAGAGTGCGGCGGCGTTGCCGGCCGAGACCGCGCGGCTGACGCCGACCCCCGACGCGCGGGCGTAGTTCTGGAACGAGGACACGAAGTTGCCCGACTGGCTCGCGATCGCGATCTCGCCCCGCGGCGGGTACGGAGCGACGATCTGAGCGCAGAGCCCGACCGGCGTGGAGACGACCCCCTGACCGTTGGGCCCGGCGAGCAGGATCCCGAGCTCGTCGGCGAGTCGGACGAGCCGGTCCTCGGCGTCGCGTCCTTCGGGACCGGCTTCGGCATAGCCACCCGACGTGACGAACGCCGCTCCGACGCCGCGTGCCGCGCAGTCGCGCAGCAGCTGCTCGTTGGCCGCGGCCGGCGTGCACACGAAGACGAGGTCGATCATGGCATCGGGTGGCACATCGGCGACCGAGGTGTGCATCGGGACGCCGAGCACCTCTCCTCCTTCTCGGTTTGTCCCGTAGACCTCCCCATGGAACCCCTGCGTGAGCAGGTTGTGCAGGGCTACGAACCCGAACTTGCCCGGGTGGCTCGACACCCCAGCGACCAGCACCCCTCGGGGCTCGAACAACGCCGCGAAGCGCTCGGGCGCGATCACGACGCCATCTCGACGAGTGCGTCGACCGCGAGCGGCATCCCGGACCGGTCGACGACCAGCGGGTTGACGTCGACGCTCCGCACCTCGGGGCGCTCCGTCGCGAGCCGCGACAGCCCGACCAGCACCGCCGCGACCGCGTCCCGATCGACGGCCGCCTCGCCGCGCACCGGACCCAGCAGGGCGCGCCCGCGCAGGTCGTCGAGCATGTCGTGTGCGTCGGCGACCGTGATCGGCGCGAGCCGGAACGCGACGTCGGCCACCGCCTCGGCGAGGATCCCGCCGATCCCGATCATCACGCAGCGTCCGAACTGCTCGTCGTCGTGCACTCCGGCGATGAGCTCACGCGCGCCCCGCACCATCGGTGCGACGAGCACCGCGACCTCACCGTCGTCGGGCCGCGCCGCGGCCAGGAGGTCACGCGCCGCGTCCTGCACCTCGTCCGGGGCCGCGAGGTTCAGGCGCACCAGCCCCCGTTCCGTCTTGTGCGCGAGACCGGGTGCGGTGAGCTTCGCGACGACGGGGAACCCCAGCTCGCTCGCTGCAGTCGCGGCGCCCGCGGGGTCGTGCACGACTCGTTCGTCGACGCAGGGCACGCCGAACGACGCGAGGAGCGCCTTCGACTCCGACTCGGAGAGCGTGCGGGGCATCCCTGTCAGAGGGACCGGCCGTGCTCCGCCCAGAACTCGTCGCGAAGCACCCGCTTGAGGAGCTTGCCCGAGTCGGTCCGTGGCAGCGCGTCGCGGACCTCGTAGGCGCGTGGGCGCTTGTACCGCGCGAGCCGCTCCTCGACGAACGCCGAGAGCTCCGCCAGCTCGATCGACTCGTCGGCCTTCGGCTGCACGATCGCGTACACCGACTCGCCCCACTCGTCGTCGGGGACGCCGAACACGGCGGCGTCGAGCACCTGCGGATGCGCGTAGAGCACGGCCTCGATCTCCGCCGGGTAGATGTTCACGCCACCCGAGATGATCATGTCCTTCTTGCGATCCCGGATGGAGAGGTAGCCCTCGGCGTCGATCGACGCGACGTCGCCGACCGACTTCCAGTCACCGTCGTCGATCTCGCTGAGCTGCTCGGTCGTGCGGTGGTAGCCGTCCATCGCGAGGGTCGTCCGGATGAACAGCTCGCCGGGCTCGTCGACGTCGGCATCGGTGCCGTCGTCGCGCACGATGCGCACCTCGATCGGCCCATAGGTCTTGCCGCACGATCCGGGCTTGCGCAGCTGGTCCTCGGGCTTGAGCACCGTGACGATCCCGAGCTCCGTCGACCCGTACACCTCGTAGAGGAACCAGTCTCCGAGCTTCTCGACGATCTCCTGCTTCAGCGCGTAGGGGACGGGTGCCGCGTTCGCGACCAGGCAGCGCATGGTGCTGAGGTCGGCGCGTGCGAGCTCGCCCGGCGGCAGGCTGACGATGCGCTTGAGCTGGGTCGGCGCCGAGAACGTGTTGGTCACCCGGTGCTCCGCGACCAGGCGCAGCCAGGCGGCGGCGCCGAACTTGCGCAGCACCACGACCGGGCTGGCCATCGTGTGCGCGAGCGACGCGAACGCGAGCGGGCCGGAGTGGTACAGCGGCCCCGTCGTGAGGTGCACCTCTTCGCCGAGCTGGAGCCCGAGCTCACCGAGGAGGGCGAAGACGACCGCAGGATCGGTCGTCGTCCGCAGGGCCCCCTTCGGGCGACCCGTCGTCCCGGACGTGTAGATCATCGACGAGCCGGCGGTCGTGTCGGGCGCGTCGGGCGGCTCGTCGGACGACTGGCCCGCGAGCACCTCGTCCCAGTCGTGGAACCCGGTCGGCAGGGCGCCGCCGAACCCGACGACTGCACGCACCTTCGGCAGCTGGTCACGCACCTCCGCGACGAGTGGAGCCTGCTCGGCATCGACCACGACCGTGGTCGCGTCGGAGTTGTCGATGACGTAGGCCATCTCTTCCGCGTTGAAGCGGTACGAGAGCGGCACCGCGGTCAGCCCCGCCTTGCGCGCCGCGTGGATCGTCGCGATCACCTCGAGGGAGTTGGGCCCGCACCACACCAGGCGATCGCCACGCGCCGCGCCCAGCGTGCCGAGGCCGTGCGCGAGCCGATTGACCATCGTGTTCAGGTCGGCGAACGAGGTCGCCGAGGGCGTCGCGCCGGCGGTCGCGTCGACCAGCACCGCGGGCGCGTCGGGCGTCGCGTCGGCGTGGGCTGCGAGGAGGTCGGCCACTTCGGCTACGTCGGCAATCGTCGAGAGTCGTGTGCGACCGACACCCCGACGGCGTTCCGAGCGGCGGTGGCGCGCGCGGCACCTAGCCTACCGTCGTGCCCCGATCGTCTCCCTTGCGCGGCGTGATCGAGGGCTTCTACGGACCGCCCTGGACCCCGGCGGCCCGCACGGACGTGGTCGAGCACCTCGCGGCACGAGGGATGAACGCCTACGTCTACGCACCCAAGAGCGACCCGAAGCACCGAGATCGCTGGCGGGAGCCCTACGACCCGGCCGAGCTCGACGACTTCGCCGAGCTCGCCGCGTGCTGCGCGCGGGTCGGCACCCGACTCGGGTTCGCGATCTCTCCCGGTCTCGACATCGACCACTCCGATCCCGGTGATCGAGCGGCGCTGCTCGCCAAGATCGAGCAGATGCTCGACGTCGGCGTCACGTGGATCGTGCTCGCGGTCGACGACATCCCCGCCCGCGAGGGTCTCGGCACCGAGCAGGCGATGCTCACGACGTGGTTGGTCGAAGCCTGCGCGGGCCGCACCGAACCGGTGCGATGGTCGCTGGTGCCGACGGAGTACGTCGGGACGCGACCGACGCCCTACCTCGCCGCGCTGGCGTCCGGGCTCCCGCCCGACGTCGACGTCTTCTGGACCGGCCCGACGGTGTGCTCCCCGACCGTCAGTGCGGCCGACGCCAGAGCCTGGAAGGAGGCGGTCGGCGACCGACCGCTCATCCTCTGGGACAACTTCCCGGTCAATGACGCCGTCATGGAGCGCGAGCTGCACCTCGGTCCCTACCGCGGTCGGGACCCGGATCTGGTCGACGTGCTCGCAGGAGTGCTCTGCAACCCGATGCTCCAGGCGCGCGCCTCGCTCGTCGCCCTCGGCACCGCCGCCGAGTTCCTCACCGATCCGTCGACGTACGACGAACACGCGGCATGGGAGCGCGCGATCGCGGACGTCGGCGGCGACGACACGACTGCGTTGCGCGCGCTCGCGCGCGCCTGCTGCGACGGGCCGCTCACCCCCGCGCGAGAGCTGCCGGCCCGCGCCCTGCTCCAGGACGTCGCAGCCGACCCGTCGGCACCGGACGCGATCGCCGCGCTGCGATGCGAGCTCGACGCGCTGCGACGCGCGGGTGGCGAGCTCCGGGACGAGCGGCTGCTCGGCGAGCTCGGGCCCTGGCTCGAGCAGGGCCGGCGCGAGACCGACGCCGGCCTGGCCGCCGTGCGCCTCCTGGAGCTCGTGGCGGCCGGCGCCGACCCCGAGGACCTGATGATGCAGGCGTTCACGCTCCTCTTCCTCTGGAGCGTCGCTCGGGATGGTTCGTCGCGGGTCGTGCTCGGACCGAGGTTCGCGCTGCACCCGGCCGTGGTGCAGCGCGAGGACGGGTCGCCCGCGCTCGACGTCGGGCTCGCGCTGCGGGAGGACGAGTCGGTCGTCGACGGGCTGGCGCGCCTCGCGCTCGACACGTACGCGCAGGCCTCCAAGTGATCAGCGTCGTCATGCCGTCGCACAACGAGGCAGAGCTCCTCGACGACTCCGTGTCCGCGGTCGTCACGGGGCTGCGCGCCCGCGGCGTCGCGTTCGAGGTGCTCGTCATCGAGAACGGCTCGTCGGACGACACGCTCGCGATCGCCGAGAGGCTGGCGACCACGTTCGACGAGGTCCGAGTCGAGACGCTTCCGAGGCCCGACTACGGAGCCGCGCTCCGGCGCGGCCTGCTCGTCGCCCGGGGCGACGCGGTCGTCAACTTCGACGTCGACTACTACGACCTCGACTTCCTCCACGACGCGGTCGCGCTGGTCCGCGCCGAGCACGACCCGCCGGCGATCGTGGTCGGGTCGAAGCGGGCCCCCGGCGCCGACGACCAGCGCTCGTGGCCGCGTCGGTTCGTCACCTGGGGCTTCACGAGCATCCTGCACGTGGGCTTCGGGCTGCGGGTGTCCGACACCCACGGCATGAAGGCGATGGGGAGGGACGTCGTCGTGCCGCTCGCCCGCCAGTGCCGGTTCGATGCCGATCTCTTCGACACCGAGCTGGTGATCCGCGCCGAGCGCGCCGGCCTCCCGGTCGCCGAGGTGCCCGTGCGCGTCGCCGAGCGTCGTCCGTCGCGAACGTCGATCGTTCGCCGGGCGACCCGTTCCCTGTGGGGCCTGGCCCGGCTGCGGGCCGTGCTGTGGCGCGAGGGCGCCCCGGGGTGACCACCGTCGTCGGGTCGACCGCGCTCGCACTGCCCGACGGGCTCGCCCCCGGCTGGATCGCGTTCGCGGATGGCGAGATCGTCGACCTCGGCGTCGGCGCGCTGCCGTCGGGCGCGACCGACCTCGGTGACCGGGTCGTCGCCCCTGGGTTCGTCGACCTGCAGTGCAACGGCGTCGGCCGCGTGGACCTCGCCTCCGCGACGCCGTCCGAGTGGCGCGAGGCGCGTCGGGCCCTCGCCGGCCACGGTGTGACCTCGTTCTGCCCCACCTTCGTGACCGCGCCGCTCGACGACTACGGCGCTCGACTCGATGCCGCCGCCGCGGCGCAGGCCGCGACGCGCTCCGACGAGTCGGCGATCGTCGGCGTGCACCTGGAGGGCCCGTTCCTCGGTGGGGCGCCCGGCGCGCACGATCCGGGCCTCGTGCGCGAGGTCGATCTCGCCTGGCTCGGGGCGCTGCTCGATGACCACCCGGGGCTGGTGCGGCTCGTGACGCTCGCCCCCGAGGCCGACCCCGGGCTCGGAGGCGTCCGCCTGCTCACCGCCGCGGGTGTCGTCGTGGCGCTGGGCCACACCACCGCGTCGACCGACCAGGCGCTCGCCGCCGCCGCGGCCGGCGCGAGCGTCGTCACGCACCTCTTCAACGGCATGGCACCGTGGCACCACCGAGCGCCCGGCGTCGCGGGCGCTGCGCTCGTCGACGACCGGCTCACGCCGACGGTGATCGCGGATCTGGTGCACGTCGACCCGTACGCGCTGCGGCTCGCGTTCGCGGCGACCCGCCTCGCCGTCGTCAGCGACGCCGTCGGGACGTCGGCACCGGTGGACGGGGCGGCGCGACTCGCCGACGGCACCCTCGCCGGTGCGACGACGCTCCTCGACGGGGCGCTCGCGAACCTCGTGCGGATCGGGATCCCCCTGATGCGAGCGATCGAGTCGACGACCGCGGTCCCGGCCCGCCTCGTCGGATGCGACGACCGCGGCACGTTGGCGATCGGTGCTCGTGCCGACCTGATCGCGCTCGACGCCGAGTCGCTCGCCGTCGAGCGCGTGTGGTCGTGCGGCGAAGAGGTCGACGCGAGCGCCCACTAGCGTGCACGCGGTGACGCCGCGCCGCTCGACCAGGTTCGCGTCGGCGCTGTCCCGCCATCCGGTCGCGTCGCACGCGATCGGTGAGTGCGCGGGTGAGGTGCTCGAGGCGCTCGACGCCGAGGATCCCGACCTCGTCGTCTGCTTCGCCTCACCCCACTTCGTCGGCGCGTTCGACGACATGACCAACGCGCTGCGCGACCTCCTCGACCCACGCGTCATGGTGGGGATGACCGCGGTGTCGGTCATCGGCGACGCGCACGAGGTCGAGGACGAGCCGGCGTTCTCGCTGCTCGCGGGGAGGCTCCCCGACGCGCGGCTGACGCCTGCGGCGCTCCGGGTCGCCGACACGCCCGACGGTGACGCGGTCGTCGGATGGCCCGAGCTCGACGGCGAGCCGAGCGCGCTGATGCTCCTCGCCGACCCGTTCTCGTTCCCCCTCGACGGCTTCCTCCATCGGCTCCAGGACGACCTGCCCGGCCTGACCGTGATCGGGGGCGTGGCGTCGGCGGCGGGACGGCCCGGCGGCAACCGGCTGGTCCTCGACGACCAGGTCGTCGACGAGGGCGCGGTCGGGGTGTTCGTGGAGGGCACCCCGGTGCGCACCGTCGTCTCCCAGGGCTGCCGGCCGATCGGTCGGCCGTACACGGTGACCGCCGCCCAACGGAACTTCGTCGAGGAGATGGCCGGGCGGCCCGCCCTGGAGCGCCTCCGCGAGGTCGCGGACGCCGCGTCCGACGACGACCGCGTGCTGCTCCAGCAGGGCCTGCACCTCGGGATCGTGGTCGACGAGCACAAGAGCGAGTTCGGCCGCGGTGACTTCCTCGTGCGCAACGTGATCGGCGCCGACCGGGAGACCGGTGCGATCGCGGTGGGCGATCGCGTCGAGGTCGGCACGACGGTGCAGTTCCACGTGCGCGACGCCGCCGCGGCCGACGAAGACCTGCGCGAGCTGCTCGTCGGCACGGCCGCCGAGGCCGCGCTGGTCTTCACGTGCAACGGCCGCGGACGACGGCTGTTCGGCGCACCCGACCACGACGCGGCGCTGGTCGCCGAGATGCTCGGCCGGGTCCCCGCCGCCGGGGCGTTCTGCGCCGGCGAGATCGGCCCGATCGGCGGCAAGAGCTTCCTGCACGGCTTCACCGCCAGCATCGCCCTGTTCGACTGATCAGTGCTCATCGCCCGGAGAGCGCGATGTCGCCCGACGTTCACCCGGGATGCGCAATAGTGGGCGTCGGGACCGACGCCGTCAGGAGATTCGCAATGCCGACGACCGACCTCGAGCAGCGCGGGATCGACGTCATCCGCGGCCTCGCCATGGACGCCGTGCAGCAGGCCAACTCCGGCCACCCCGGCACCCCCATGGCGCTCGCACCGCTCGCCCACGTGCTCTTCACCCGCATCATGCGCTACGACGCCGCCCATCCCGACTGGCCCGACCGCGACCGCTTCGTGCTGTCGAACGGCCATGCGTCGATGCTGCTGTACTCGATGCTCTACCTCACCGGCTTCGGCCTCGAGCTCGACGACCTCCGCCAGTTCCGCCAGTGGGGATCGCTCACCCCCGGTCACCCCGAGTACCGCCACACCAAGGGCGTCGAGGTGACCACCGGGCCGCTCGGCCAGGGCTTCGCCAACGGCGTCGGCATCGGGCTCGCGGAGGCGAACCTGCGCCAGCGCTTCGGCCAGGAGGTCTGCGACCACCACACGTTCGTCGTCGCGGGCGACGGATGCCTCGAAGAGGGCATCAGCCACGAGGCGGCGTCGCTCGCCGGTCACCTCGGACTCAACCGCCTGATCTACGTCTACGACGACAACCACATCACGATCGACGGACCGACCGAGCTCTCCTACAGCGACGATGCCGCGAAGCGCTTCGAGGGCTACGGGTGGAACGTCGTGCACCTCGGCGAGGTCGCCAACGACCTCGACGCGATCGAGGCCGGGATCCGCGAGGCGATGGCCGAGGACGCCCGCCCGAGCCTCGTGATCCTGCGCAGCCACATCGGCTGGCCCTCGCCCAAGTACACCGACACCGCGTTCGCGCACGGCAACGCCCTCGGCGAGGACGAGGTCCGCGCGGTCAAGGAGATCCTCGGGCTCGATCCCGACGCGAAGTTCCAGGCGCCCGACGACGTCGTCGCGTACTACCGCGAGGCCGGCACGCGTGGCGCGTCGGTGCGCACCGAGTGGGAGCAGCGCTACCAGGCGTTCCGCACCGGTGAGCCCGAGATGGCCGACGCGTTCGACGCGTGCCTCGAGCAGCGCGGCCTGCCGGGCTGGGAGGCGAAGCTGCCGACGTGGGCACCCGGCGAGGAGGTCGCGACGCGCGCGGCGTGCTCGAAGGTCCTCGAAGCGATCATCGACGTCGTGCCCGGCATCGTGTCGGGTGGCGCCGACCTGACCGGCAACACCGGGACCGCGCTCGAGGGTGCGCCGGTGATCGCCACCCACGAGTTCGGCGGCCGCCAGGCCCACTGGGGCGTCCGTGAGCACGGCATGGGCGGGATCATGAACGGGATGGCGGTGAGCCACACGCTGCCCGTCGGCGGGACGTTCTTCGTCTTCTCCGACTACATGCGCGGCTCGGTGCGCCTCGCCGCGCTCTCGCACTACAAGACCGCGTTCGTGTGGTCGCACGACTCGGTCGGCGTCGGCGAGGACGGTCCGACGCACCAGCCGATCGAGCAGCTGGCGGCCCTGCGCGCGATGCCCGGGCTGCGGCTGATCCGCGCTGCCGACGCCAACGAGGTCGCCCAGACGTGGCGCATCCACATCGACGGCACCGGGCCGACCGCGATCATCCTCACCCGCCAGAAGATCCCGGTGCTCGAGGGCACCGCCGAGCGCGCTCCCGAAGGAGTGCCGCGCGGGGCGTACACGCTGGTCGACGAGACGGGCGATCTCGGCCTCGTGCTCATCGGCACCGGCTCGGAGGTGCAGCACTGCGTCGCGGCGCGCGAGACGCTCGCCGCCGACGGGCTCGGCGTGCGCGTGGTGTCGATGCCGTCGTGGGACCTCTTCGCCGAGCAGGACGAGTCGTACCGCGAGTCGGTGCTGCCGCCCGGCGTCCCCCGCGTCTCGGTCGAGGCCGCGTCGTCGTTCGGCTGGGAGCGCTACGCGGACGCGAGCGTGTCGATCGATCGGTTCGGCGCATCGGCACCGGGCCCCACCGTCATGACCGAGCTCGGGATCACGCCCGAGCACGTCGTCGAGTGCGCACGCGCGCTGCTCGGCGCGACCACGTCCTCGAAGAGCTAGGAGCCCACCATGCCCTCCGCGATCGCACGTCTCAACGACTTCGGTCAGAGCCCCTGGTACGACAACCTCGCCCGCACCCTGCTGAGCGGCGGCGGGCTCCAGCAGCTCGTCGACGAGGACGGCATCAAGGGCGTCACGTCGAACCCGACGATCTTCGACAAGGCGATGGCCGCCGGCGAGGGCTACGACGAGCAGCTCAAGGAGTGCGCGAAGCAGGGCTTGTCGATCGAGGACTCGTACTGGGCGCTCGTGGTGCAGGACGTCGGCAACGCGGCCGACCTGCTGCGACCCGTCTACGACGCGACCGGGGGCGCCGACGGCTTCGTGTCGGTCGAGGTCTCGCCCGAGCTCGCACACGACACGAAGGCGACCATCGCCCAGGCCAAAGAGCTGTTCACGCGGCTCGGCCGGCCCAACGTGATGATCAAGATCCCGGCCACCGTCGACGGCCTGCCCGCCATCGAGGCGAACATCGGCGCCGGCATCAACACCAACGTGACGCTGATCTTCTCGCTCGACCGCCACGCGGCGGTCATCGACGCCTACATGAAGGGGCTCGAGAAGCTCGTCGCCGACGGCGGCGACCCGTCGAAGGTCTCGTCGGTCGCGTCGTTCTTCGTCAGCCGTGTCGACACCGAGACCGATCGACGCCTGCCCGACGACAGCCCGCTGCGCGGCAAGGCCGCCGTCGCGAACGCGAAGCTCGCGTACAAGCTGTTCCAGGAGCGGTTTGCCGGGGACCGCTGGGACGCGCTCGCGGCGAAGGGCGCGCGCCTCCAGAGACCGCTGTGGGCGTCGACGTCGACGAAGAACCCGGCGTACTCCCCGACCCTCTACGTCGACGAGCTGATCGGTCAGCACACGGTCAACACCCTCGCTCCCGCGTCGATCGACGCCCTGCACAAGGGCGACGCCAACCTCGAGGCCGACACGGTCACCAAGGACGTCGCCGGCGCGCAGAAGGTCATGGACGACCTGAAGGCGGCCGGCGTCGACTTCGACGAAGTGACCGCGACCCTCGAGAAGGAGGGCGTCGACTCGTTTGCCGGCAGCTTCAACGACGCGTTCTCCACCCTCGAGAAGCGCCGCGCCGAGGTCACCTGATCGCACCGCGCTGACCGAGCAGCACCGGGGCTCCCGCCCGCGCCTCATGGCGGGTCGGGTCCGGTGGCCGCGCCGACGAAGTCCGGTTCGAGCAGCTCGGGTTCGGGTTCGGGGCAGTCGGCGTCGGTCGGTGGTCGGGCCCGCGGATCGTCTGGCGGGACGAGGTCCCACGCTCCCGGCCGGCCGATGACGATCCAGCCGCAGTGCTGCTTCAGATGGTCACACGCGGTGCAGATCCGCCACGCGTTGTCCTGGTCGAGGATGCCGCCGAGGGCGTAGGGGTGGATGTGGTCGATGACCAAGTTGCGGGTGTTCTCGCACGCCTGGCGGCCACAGACCGGGTAGGTGGCTTCGAGCCAGCGGCGCAGCTTGGCCGGCACCGTGCGGGTCATCGACGAGATGTGGGTGATGCGGTCGTGCTCGTCGCGCACGCGCAGGCTGACCCGGGCGTCGCGCAGCAGCCGGCGGGCGGTGGTGACCGGGATCGGCCCCAGGCCCGGGACCTCGCAGCGCTCACCCTTGACGAGGTGGCCGCGTTCGAGGGCGGCGTCGCTCACGTCGAGGCGGGCGTCGATCGGCTTCGCCGGCCCGCCACCGAGGATGAGGTTGGCGACGGCGTCGGCCATGTACGCGGCGCGGGGCTCGCGCCGTCCCGCGGCGCGCGCGTCGCGGAACACGCGGTCGGTCTCGGCCTGCACGGCGGCGTAGATGCCCGGCGCGTGGTCGGGTGAGAACCGTGCGTCGAGCCGCAGGTGCCCGCGATGGTCGAACAGGTGCGCCTCCCGGGTCTCGTGCAGGTTGCGATCCCAGTCCCTGTCGTCCTTCACCGACGCGGCGATCACCCGCGCGCAACGCTCCCGCAAGCCCTTGATGGGCCGCAGGCGCCGCGCGTAGCCGACCAGCTCGCCCTGGGCGTCGGGGTCCTTGACCGCGGCGGCGGTGATCTCGCGGGTCGCGGTCTCGCTCAGCTCCCCCG
>CAZCUD010000013.1:0-115948 GCA_964501785.1 uncultured Bifidobacteriaceae bacterium | reverse complement strand
TCGACGACGCGCTCTGCACGCTCGACGGCACGCCCAACAAGGGCCGCCTCGGCGCGAACGCGATCCTCGGCGTCTCGCTGGCGGTCGCGAAGGCTGCGGCCGAAGAGGCGGCGCTGCCGCTGTACCGCTACGTCGGTGGCGCGAACGCGCACGTGCTCCCGATGCCGCTGCTCAACGTCCTCAACGGCGGTGCGCACGCCGACAGCAACGTCGACGTCCAGGAGTTCATGCTCGCACCCGTCGGTGCCGCGAGCTTCGAAGAGGCGCTGCGCTGGGGCACCGAGACGTACCATGCGCTGAAGGGCGTGCTCGCGGAGCGCGGGTTGAGCACTGCGCTCGGTGACGAGGGCGGGTTCGCACCCGACCTGGCCTCCAACGAGGCCGCGCTCGAGCTCCTGGTCGAGGCGATCGACGCAGTCGGGCGCGGCACCGACGACCTCGCGCTCGCGCTCGACGTCGCCGCGACCGAGCTGTACCGCGACGGTCGCTACGTGCTCGCCGGCGAGGGCAAGGAGTTCGGCGCCGACGAGTGGGCCGACTACCTCGCGGCGCTGTGCGACCGCTACCCGATCGTGTCGGTCGAGGATCCGACTGCCGAGGACGACTGGGACGGCTTCGTTGCCATCACCGAGCGCCTGGGATCGCGGGTGCAGCTCGTCGGCGACGACTCGTTCGTCACCAACGCCGAGCGCCTCCAGCGGGGCATCGAGCTCGGAGCCGGCAACTCGATCCTGATCAAGGTCAACCAGATCGGCTCGCTCACCGAGACCCTCGACACGATGGCACTCGCGCGTCGCCACGCGTACACGTCGGTGATGTCGCACCGCAGCGGCGAGACCGAGGACACGACGATCGCCGACCTCGCGGTCGCGACCGACTGCGGTCTGATCAAGACGGGTGCGCCCGCTCGCAGCGAGCGGGTCGCCAAGTACAACCAGCTGCTCCGCATCGAGGAGGAGCTGGGGTCCAACGCCGCGTACTTCGGGGGCGCGGCACTCGCGGGCGGAGGGTCGAAGGGAGCCGACGATGGCTGACCGCCCACGCGCCAGGAAGCGCACCGCACCTCGCAACCGGCCGAGCGCGCCGCGGCAGCGCCGGTCGCGCCGCCCTGCGCCGTCGCCTCGGGTGCGGCGCCGGCGCAGCGTGATCATCACCATCGGGCTCGGGCTCGCGCTGGTCGCGTGCATGTTCGTGTTCGTGCTGCCGACCCAGACCTATCTGAGCCAGCGCGACCAGATCTCGCGTGCCGAGGAGCGCCTCGACGTGATCCGGCGCGAGACCGAGCAGCTGCGCCGCGACACCGAGCGGCTCTCGGGCGACGCCGAGGTCGAGCGCATCGCCCGCGAGCAGTACGGCCTGGTGCGCCCCGGCGAGACCCCGTACGTGATCGTGCCTGCCCCCACTCCCTGATGCGCATCTCGGCCACCGAAGCGGTGGCTGAGATACGCATCGAGAGAGGCGGTTCGTAGACTCGATCGCATGAGTCCACCTCCGCCGGCGTCCGCGGCCGACGTCGACGCGGTGCGAGCGCGCATCGGACGCGAGCCGACGACCGAGTTCGAGGTCGTGGTGCGCGGCGCCGACGGTGCACCGGTCGTCGTGCGCAACGATCCGCTGGCGCGCGACGGCCGGCCGATGCCGACGCGCTTCTGGCTCGTGGATCCGGAGATCTCCGTGCGTGTCGCGCGCCTCGAGGCAGCCGGCGGCGTGCGCGCCGCCGAGGCCACCGTCGATCCGGTGGAGCTGGCGGCGGCCCACGATGCGTACGCCCGGGAGCGCGATGCGGCGATCCCGGCCGACCACCGGGGTCCCCGGCCCTTCGGTGGCGTCGGCGGCACGCGCCGGGGCGTGAAGTGCCTGCACGCGCACTACGCGTGGTTCCTCGCCGGTGGCGACGACCCGGTCGGCCGATGGGTCGACGACCGGCTGCGGGACGACGGATCGTGACCCGCGTCGCGGCCGTCGACATCGGCACCAACTCGGTGCGGCTGCTCGTGAGCGATCTCGACTCGTCCGACGGTCCCCTCGCCACGCTCGAACGGCGCATGCACATCACCCGCCTGGGCCAGGGCGTCGACGGGTCCCGTCGGCTCGCGTCCGAAGCGATCGAGCGCACGCTCGCGGTGCTGCGCGAGTACCGAACGCTGATCGAGGCCCACGGTGCCGAGTGGGTGCGAGCCACCGCCACCAGTGCAGCGCGCGACGCCGCCAACCGTGACGAGTTCTTCACCGCGGCGAAGGAGGCGCTCGGCACCGAGCCCGAGCTGCTCTCCGGAGCAGAGGAGGCCTCGCTCTCGTTCGCCGGTGCGACCACCGGACTCGACGCGCCACCGCCGTTCCTCGTGATCGACATCGGTGGGGGGTCGACCGAGCTCGTCTACGGGACTGCGGAACCGGAGGCGCTGTGCTCGCTCGACATCGGCTGCGTGCGGGTGACCGAGCAGTGGCTGCACTCCGATCCTCCTGCGCCCGAGGAGCTGTCGAACGCCGTGTCGACGGTTCGCGACCATCTGGCCGACGCCGAGCGCGCCATCCCCGACCTGCGCGAAGCGCGGACCGTCCTCGGCCTCGCCGGCACCGTCACCACCGTCGCCGCCGTGGAGCAGGGTGTCGCCTACGACCGCGACCGCATCCACCACTTCGTCCTGACGCGCGCCGCGGTCGAGGAGGTGTTCCGCACGCTGGCGCTGGAGTCGGCCGAGGAACGGCGACACAACCCCGGCCTCGAGCCCGAGCGCGTCGACGTGATCGTCGGCGGCGTCATCGTGCTCGCTTCGATCATGCGCACGTTCGAGCTCGACGAGATCCTCGTCTCAGAAGACGACATCCTCGACGGTCTGGCCCGCTCGCTCGCCTGAGCGCCTTGTGCGGCAACGCTTCGCGAAATCCACCACTTCCCGGGGGCAGGGGCGCAGACTGCCGCGATGGCGACCGAGACAGGCGTGGTGGAGCTGGTGCAGTTCGTCGGCGTCTTGCGCTCGCTGGATGCCGACGACCTCGACCGAGTGGGGACCCGGCTCGACGCCGATCACCTCTGCGACGAGGTCGACTGGTGGCGGGCGACGATCGCGATCGACAAGGTCGTGCGTCACGCCCGACGCGGTCGCCAAGCGGCCCGAGCCGCGGCCGACGCCGCGAGCGCGGTGCAGGACGCCGCGACGCGCGCCGGCATCTCGTTGCCCGACGCCCGAGTGACCCGCGTCGCTCGCGCCGCGGCCGACGTGGCACGTGGGCTCGCCGCGGGTCCGCCGGCGCAGCCGGTCACCCGCATCCTCCTCGAGGTGTGGGAGCCGGTGGGCGTGCCGGTCGGGGTCTGACCCGCGATCAGACGCGGAGCGTCTGATCGCGTCTCGGGCGCACCCGGAGCGTCTGATCGCGTCTCCGGGTGCCGGCGGGCGTTCGCGGGCTGACCGGCCTCAGTCGGCGGGCTTGAGCATCGCTTCGCGGTAGTAGCGCAGCTCGCTGATCGATTCACGCACGTCGTCGAGCGCTCGGTGCGTCTCCTGCTTGGACGGGCGCTTGCGGTACGCCGCGGGGTACCAGCGCCGGCAGAGCTCCTTGAGCGACGACACGTCGATGCTGCGGTAGTGGAGGTACTCGTCGAGCTCGGGAAGCTGTGAGTGCAGGAACCGGCGGTCGACCCCGATCGAGTTGCCGCACAACGGGGCGACACCCGGCCCGACGTGACCCTGCACGTACGCCAGCGCCGCGGCGCCTGCGTCGGCGAGGGAGACGTCGGACGCCTCGATCGCCGGGAGCAGCGCCGATCGGGTGTGCATCTCGCGCACGAAGTCGTCCATCTCGGCCAGCGCGGCCGGCGGCTGGTGGACGACGACGTCGAGGCCGTCGTCGAGGGGCTCGAGCTCGGAGTCGGTGACGAGCACGGCGATCTCGACGATCACGTGGCGGGCGACGTCGAGGCCGGTCATCTCGAGGTCGAGCCACACGAGCCGGTCGAGCGCGCCGGGCGGAGCCGGAGCCGCGCTCGCGTCGACAGCGGCGTTCGGGTCGGTCACGGGTCGGAGGCTAGCCATCGGGTGCGACGTCGCCCCGAAGGCGTGGCGCCGGTCTGGGTAGCCTTCGGGCCGTGCGACGCGGGGAGGTGCTGCACGGGGCTCGCCTGGAGCTCCGGCCGCTGAAGGCGGGCGACTGGCAGGCGTGGCGCGCGGTCCGGATCCGCAGCCGCGAGTGGCTCGAGACGTGGGAGCCGCTCGGCGAGCCCGGAGCACCCGACCCGGTCGCCGACGCGGACGCGTTCAAGGCCCGGTGCGGCGCGTGGGAGCGCCAGCGCCACTTCGACGCTGCGTACGGGTTCGGCATCTTCCTCCGGTCGACGGGGGAGTTCGTCGGCGAGGTGAGCCTCGGGAGCGTGCAGCGGGGCCCGTTCCAGTCGGGCAACGTCGGCTACTGGATCGACGAGGCTCACGCGGGCCACAGCTACATGCCGGAGGCGGTGGCGGTGGTCCTGCGCTACGCGTTCGAGACGCTCGGCCTGCACCGGGTCGAGGCCGCGATCGTCCCGCGCAACGCCCGCAGCCGCCGGGTCGCCGAGAAGCTCGGCCTGCGCGAAGAGGGGACCTCGGAGCGGTTCCTCCAGATCCGCGGCGTCTGGGAGGACCACGTCCGGTACGCGATCACCGCCGAGGAGTGGGCCGTGCGCAAGGATGACCTCGAAGGCGCCTTCCTCGCCCGCCGCTGATCCCACACCCACGCCGACTGCGTCGGCGGACCGGATGACGCTGGACGTCAGAGCGCGCCGCCGCCCTGCTCGAAGGTCTTGCGCTGTCGGGTCAGCTCGACCTGGACCGCGGCCTCGAAGTCGGCGTGCCAGGGCGCCTCGCGCAGCGTCTGCTTGAGTGCCGCGGCGAGACCGGGCGCGAGGTCGGACGCCTGCTCGGCGAGGCCGACCGCGTCGTCGAGGAGGTCGTCGTCGGCGACGCAGCGCCAGACGAGCCCGAGCTCGGCTGCCCGGGCCCCGTCGACGCGCTCGCCGAACAGCGTGATCGCAGCGGCGGCCTGCGGGCCGATCGCGCGCTCGAGCAGCCACACGTGGCCGCCGCCGGGGTGCAGGCCGATGCGAGCGAACCGGGCGTCGAAGCGCGCCGACGCGCCGGCGATGCGCACGTCACAGCACAGCGCGAGGTTGAACCCCGCGCCCACCGCCGGCCCGTTCACCGCCGCGACCGTCGGGAGGTTGCAGGCCCGGACCGAGAGGAAGCCGTCGTAGATCGACCGCACGTCACCGGCATCGCGCCCGCTCATCTGTCCGAGCGCGCTCACGTCGGCGCCCGAGCAGAACGCCGGCGCGGCCCCCGTGATCACGAGTGCGCCGACGTCCGGGTCGTCCTCGCAGGCGGTGGTCGTCTCGACGATCTGGTCGACCATCTCGGCGCTCAGCGCATTGCGGCGCTCGGGGTCGTCGAGGGTGAGGACGGCGACGCGGCCGCGTCGCTCGGTTCGTAGCGGCACGGGCCCTCCGAGGTCGGTGTGGTGCTCAGTCGCGCACGACGGCCGGCGAGTGGCGGAAGAACGCCTCGACGTCGCGCTCGTACGTGTACTGCGGGTCCTTGCCGAGGGTGCTCTCGAGCCGGAGCGCCTCGGCGAACGCGTTCACGGTGCCGGCGGTCGTGTGGTGGTAGCGGTACCCGGCCTGGCGCCAGCGGGTGGTGTCGACGCCGCGCCCGTACCGCAGCAACGAGAGCAGCTCGGGCGGAAGGTCGGTGATCCGCAGGACGCGCAGTGGTGTCGCCGCGAGCCACGACCCCACCGGGGGGAGCGGCACTCGCCGCTTGCCGCAGATGCGTGCGACCTCGCTCCAGGGGAGCACACCGTCGCCCGCGACGTTGAACACGCCGGGCACGTCGTAGAGGGTCGCGTGCGCAAGCGCGTCGGCGACGTCGTCCTCGTGGACGAACTGCAGCCGTGGGTCGAAGCCCGCGATCTCGGGGACCAGCGGCAGGCGGAGCAGCCGGCCGAACTGGGTGTGGGTGTTGGGCCCCAGGACGTTGGGGAAGCGCAGCTTCGTCACCACCACGTCGGGATTGTCGTCGGCGAAGTCGCGCACGACCGCGGCGACCTCGAGCAACGAGCGCTCGACCGCGGTGCGGGCCGGCTTCGTGCGCTGCATGTCTTCACGGAAGAAGTAGGGGTCGCCCATGTTGGAGCCGTAGACGAGCGCCGACGACTTGACCACCACCTTGCGGACCGTGCTCCCGACCGCGCCCGCGGCCGCGAGCAGGTTCATCGTGCCGATGACGTTGACCTCGTGCATCGAGCCGCTCGCCGCGACCGCGGAGTCGACCACGAGGTGCGTGTGGACGATCGTGTCCACCTTCGTCGCGTTCACGATCCGGTGCAGGATCGAGTACGACGAGTCGGCCCGCACGAACTCGGTCTCGTCGAGCGGCAGCACGGGATCGCGAGTGTCGACACCGACGACGAGGTCGACGTCGGGCTCCTGCTCGAGCTTCTGCGCGATGCGCCCGCCCCAGTACGAGCCGAGCCCGGTGACGAGGATGCGGCTTCCCATCGCTATCCGAACCAGATGCTCTTGCGTGCCTGGAGCATCTCGATGACGGCGTCCTGGATCGACGTGCGGATCGCCTCCGAGTGCTCCATCACCACGCTGCGGTTGTAGCGGGGTTGGTTGGTCGCGACCTCGAAGTGCACGGGCGGCAGCACGCGCAGCCGGAACTTGGCGGGCAGCGGCATCACGAGCCCGCCGAGTGGCCCGAACACGAACATGTTGGCGGTCACCGGTGCGTACGGGACGTTGAGAAGTCGCGCAAGACCGTTGCTCTTCCAGAGGATCGGCATCGCCTCTTCGTTGCCGACGATCGCGATCGGCACGATCGGCACGCCCGCGCGCATCGCGATCTCCACGAAGCCGCCCCGGCCGAAGCGCCGCAGCTTGTAGCGCTCGCCGACGAGCTTGCCGGTCGCCTTCGTGCCCTCGGGGAAGACCAGGACGAGCTGCTGCTCGTCGTGGAGCAGGCGGAACGCGTTGTCGGGGTGTGCCGGCACGCCACCGGTGCGCGACCAGAGCGTGCCGATGACGGGCAGCACGCGGAAGAAGTTGTCGGCGAGGCCGTACACCGGACGGCCGAGCTCGGACTCGAGGCCGTGCATGATCACCGGTGCGTCGGACGGGATCGCGCCCGCGTGGTTGCCGACCAGGAGCGCGCCGCCCTCGCGAGGGATGTGCTCGAGCCCCTCCCACTCGACTCGCAGCCAGCGCCGGTAGATCGGGTCGTAGAGCCGGCGGGCGAGCGCCCGCATGCGCTCGCTCCGCCCCCAGCCGTCGACGTCGCCGGGGCGCGCGGGATCGTCGTCGGGGTCGATCGCGCGCGGGAGGGGCACGAGCGTCCCGCCGGCCGTCGCGTCGGGGCCGGTGGGCACGTCGGGAGCCTCGGGCTCGGGGGGCGACTCGAGTCCGATCGAGGGCTCGGGCGTCGACACGCTCTCGAACGGACCGTCCACCACGGGTCCAGTGAACCACACGCGCTCGAGGCGCCGGTCAGGACGGCACGACGGCACCTGTCACCTGCCAGCGGTCGCCGCGGTAGCGCACCGAGAGACCGATGGCACGAGCGGCGAACCACAGCGCGAGCGCGACCCAGAGCGCGACGATCCCGCCACCGGCGATCGTGACGGCGGCGGCGGCGGGCACGTAGACCGCGAACGTGGCCACGATCATCGCCACGGCCAGGAAGCGCTGATCGCCCGCACCGATGAGCACGCCGTCGAGCACGAACACGATCGCGTTCAGCGGTTGGAGCGCCGCGACGATCCAGAGCAGCTGCTCGGCGAGGTGCTGGACGCCCGGGTCGTCGCTGAACAGCGTGACGAGCAGCGGCGCCGCCGCGGCGAGCACGACGCCGAACCCGATGCCGACGACGACGCCCCACTCGAGCATGCGGCGGGCCATCGCCCGCGCGCCGGGCGCGTCGACGGCACCGAGCGATCGTCCGATCATGGCTTGCGCCGCGATCGCCAGCGCGTCCATCGAGAGGGCGAGGAGGAGGAACATCTGATAGGCGATCTGGTGCGCGGCGACCGCATCGTCGGAGATGCGCGCCGCGAGGCTCGTCGTGGCGATGAACACGACGAGCAGCGACGCGGTGCGCACCATCAATGGCCCGCCCACGACCGCGGTCTGGCGCACCCCAGCCCGCGTCGGACGCAGCGGAGCGCGCTCTCGAGCGGCCGAGCGCACGATCAGCGCGACGAACGCGATCGCCGCCATCGCCTGCGCGATGACCGTCCCCCACGCCGAGCCGGCGATCCCCCAGTCGAAGCCGAACACGAAGAGCAGCTCGAGCGCCAGGTTGACGACGTTGGCCGCGACCGCGATCACGAGGGTCGAGGCGGTGTCCTGCATGCCGCGCAGGTATCCGGCGCCGGCGAACCCCACCAGCATGAACGGCGCACCGAGCAGGCTGATGCGGAGGTAGTCGAGGGCGTAGGGGCGCACGTTCGCCGACGCACCCATCGCGTCGACGATCCACGACGACGTCGCGAGCCCGACGAGGAGCAGCGCCAGCCCGATCCCGAACGCCAGCCACGCGCCGTCGATGCCCAGTGCCGCAGCACCGCGTCGATCGCCCGCGCCGACCCGTCGAGCGACGGCCGCGGTCGTGGAGTACGCGAGGAAGTTGAACAGCGAGAACGCCGCGACGAGGACCGTCCCCGACACTGCCAGCCCGGCGAGCTGGCGCGTGCCGAGCTGACCGACGATCGCGGTGTCGACCAGCACGTAGAGCGGCTCGGCGGCGAGCGCCCCGAACGCGGGCAGGGCGAGGCGCCAGATCTCGGCGTCGTACGGGCTGCGCCGGGTCGGGAGTCGCCGCCGCGCACCCCCACCCGTGGGGCCGGTCATGGGCGCCGAGGCTACGGCGGGTCCTGTCACACCCCCGTGCGAGATTGCCTCCATGGGCGGAGACCCCACCACCCCGAAGGGGGTGGCACCGAGCGTGCCGGCACTCCGGTTCGCGGACGCAGCCAAGCGCCTCGGTGCCGCGACCCGGGCAGCCGGCCTCACCGTGCCGGCGTTCCGTTGCCCGCCCCGAGTGCCGGGCGCCCCGCGGACGGTCCGGCGCTATCCCGGCGGCGCCGTGGTGTCGGTGCTCATGCGGGAGCGGCCCTGGGACGAGATCGCCGGCGACATGGTCGAGGGGGTCCTGGTGGTCAACCGCCTCGAGGGCGAGGCCGCGCTGCGGATGCGGACCGCGCTGCTCGAGGCCGTCGGTGGCTCCGAGACGGCCGAACCGCCGAACCGCCGAGCTGCAGCGCAGCATCCCGAAGCGGCGTGAATGTTATCGGATCCGATAACATCCATCGGATGGATCCGGCGACCGCAGTTCGCAACGCTCGTGTGCATGCACGGCTCTCCAAGCGGGCCCTGGCCCGCCGCGCCGGCACCTCGCCGGCCGCGATCGTGGCGTACGAGTCCGGTGATCGCGATCCCACCGTGGGCACCCTGACCCGGCTGATCGCGGCGACGGGGGCTGCGGCCGCGATCGAGCTGGAAGCGAGACCGGCGGGCCCGGACCCCACCACGTGCGGCCGAAGATTGGAGCAGGTGCTCGATCTCGCCGAGCATCTGCCCCGTCGACCGCCCGCCCGGGTGCTCGCTTACCCGCGCTTCCCGCGTGCTCGTGAGCGATGACGTCGCTGACCGAGCGCGTGCTGGCCCTCGAGGTCGCCCTCGAGGCGCGATCGATCCCGCACGCGTTCGGCGGTGCGCTCGCGCTGGCGTTCCACGTCGCCGAGCCGCGCGCGACGCGCGACATCGACATCAACGTCTTCGTCGAGCCTGAACAGGCCGAGCAGGTCTTCGACGCCTTGCCCGAAGGGGTCGTGTTCGACGACGGTGACGTCCGGCGAGTCGTGCGTGACGGGCAGGTCCGGCTGTTCTGGGATGACACGCCGATCGACCTGTTCTTCTCGACGCACGAGTTCCACACGGTTGCTTCGCTGCGCACCGTGCGCGTGCCCTTCGGGGGCGCGACGATCCCGGTGCTCGGTGCGACCGAGCTCGTCGTCTTCAAGGCGTTCTTCGATCGGACGCGAGACTGGGCGGACATCGAGGCGATGATCGAAGTGCACTCGCCCGACGTCCACGCCGCGCTGGGATGGCTCGTCGATCTGCTCGGTGCGGACGACCCACGGCTGTCCCGACTGCGAGACCTCCTCGATCACCGAGCTGGGCCCGAACCCCGGTTCGGCTCCTGACGCTGACGGCGAGCCGCGTCGTTCACGCCGCGGCGAACGGGTCCCAGTCGGGCGGGGCGCTCTCGAGGTGTGCCTCGAGGCGGCGGACGAAGTCGTCCGGCGCGATCGCGCTCTCGTCGGCGCCGTCGAGGTGCAGGCGGGGTGCCAAGCCGTCGCTGCCGTCGTAGGTCCACGTGGCGTCGGTCGGCTCGTCGTCGCTCAGCTCCGCGGCGAGCGGTGACAGGTCGCGGCGGGCCCGCACCGGGCGCGACCGGTACTGCACCCACGACTCGTACCGGAAGGTGAGCTCGTAGCGGCGCCCCTGGCGCACGAGCACGGTGAAGCCGCCGACCACCCGGTGCAGCGCCATCGGGTGCAGTCCGGTCGCCCAGTGGTGCGCGAACCGGTGCCCGCCGCCCCCGAGCGGCACGTCGTCGGGCAGGTCGACGATCGTGAGATCGAGGTCCGGCCGCTCGGCGATGCCGACCCGCCCCGAGGCGAGCAGGCGCTCGCTCGCGTCGAGCGCGGCGTCCTCGTCGGCCCAGAGGTCGCGGTAGCGATCCGGGTGGTCGACCAGCTCGACGATGCAGTCGAGCCCGGCCTCGTACAGGGCGCCGACGCGCGCTTCCCCGCTCGGCAGGTCCACCGGCGAACGCTCGGGATCGGCGAGCGCAGCGACGGCCATCGACGCGCGCGCCGCGTCGCGGTGACCGTAGGTCGCGAAGTCGCCGGCCGCGGCGACGTCGACGAGCCGGTCCTCCCGCTCCAGCGCGGTGCTCGGGTCGACGAGCGTGAAGACGCTCACGAGCCCGTCCTGGTCGAAGTGGTTGTTGGTGACCGCGGTCGCGTCGCCGTGGAGTCGCTCGTCGAGACGCAGGTAGCGGAAGGCCATCTGGGCCGACAGATCCGCCTCGGTCCCGGGCGCGGCCGGGAAGCCGGGCCAGTGCGTCAGCGTGAGCGTCGTCCCCTCGGTCGGCGATCCGTCGACGACCACGTGCGCACGTCCGTCGAGCCGGTCGTAGGGCACGTACTCCAGTGGTTCGATCGGCACCGTCCACCTCCTCGGGCATACGCACGTTGCCGCTTCAACCCCACTTCAAGTCAAGCCCGCGTACCCTCGTCGCACGCACCCGGCCCGGGTGGCGGAACGGCAGACGCAGGCGGCTTAAACCCGCCGGGCGCTTCGGCGCCGTGGGGGTTCGAATCCCTCTCCGGGCACGACTTGAGTGCGAGGATTCCCAAGGAGGCGGCGATGAGCACTGACGTCCTGCGTGCCACCGAAGCAGCTCGACGTCTCGGGATCCCGACGAAAGAGCTGCTTCGTCTCGTGCAGGAGCGACGGATCCGCTACGTGATGGTCGACGGCATCGCGCACGTCCCGTTCGACGCGCTCGAGGAGTACCGCGCCCGCGCGCCGTAGGTGTGGCCGAGCGAGGTCACCGGAGGAGGTGGCTGGGCGAGTGACATCCGCCCTTGATGTCGTCGCGATCTACAAGGACGCCGAGGAGAACGGCATCGCGCTCTGGATCGATGGCGGCTGGGGTGTCGACGCGCTCCTGCGAAGACAGACTCGCAAGCACGAGGATCTTGACCTCGTGGTTCAGTGGCGCGATGTCGACAAGCTCCGTCGACTTCTCTCAACTCGTGGGTATCGAGAGAAGGGGGAACCTCATGCTCGCCCCTTCAACTACCTCCTGGTTGATGAGTCTGGTCACGAGATCGACTTGCACATCATCGAGCTCGACGCGCGGGGCAACGGGATCTACGGGGACGACCACGGCGAGAGCTATACCGCTCATGCGCTCAGCGGACACGGATTGATCGCCGGCTACGCCGTCAGCTGCATCGCTCCTGAAGAACTCATCAAGTTCCACACCGGCTATCCACTGACCGACAAGGACTTCCACGACGTGTCGGCGCTGTGCAAAGCCTTCGACCTGGAGATGCCCGTCGACTACGAGCCCTTCCTCGCAAGGAAGCGCAATCGGTAGCGCGCCTCGCCTCTCCCGCAGGAGCAGAGAGGCATCGGTCTCCACGAAAGTGGGGCCGTCGATCGCTCTCAGAGCGACTCACGGCCACATGATGACCATGGCGACGTGGTGCAGCGCGTCTTGGCCCAAGACTCCGGTCAGGCGGTCGGGTCGAGATCGACGCGGACGGTCAGCAGGGCGGTGCCGAAGCGGCGCACGTTCTTGGCGTGGCCGGGTCGACCGAAGCTGTCGAGCCGGGCCTGGGCGTCGTCGTCGGGGACGGTCTCGGCGCGTCCCTCACGCCAGCCGCCTCGCAGTCGGACCCGAACGTGCGGATCGGCCTCGAGGTTGCGCACGTACCCGGCGTGGTGCCCCTGCTCGGCGACCACCCAGCCCGTGCCGTCCTCGACGTGCATGCCGACGACCGTGCGCCGCTTGGTGCCGGTCGTCCGCCCGGTCGTCTCGAGGAGCACGCAACCAGGCGCGAGGCCCATGTGTGCGGCGAGCTTCGTCCACGGGTTGATCACGTAGCGCTGGACGAGCCGGACCCGCTTGCGCTTGCGTCGAGCCCCGTCGACCTCGACTGCGGCGCCGGCGTCGCGGATCACGCCGACGTCGGGCTGCGCTCGCCGACCCGGCGCTCGGCGGTCGCTCGTGCCTCCTCGAGCAGGCTTCGGGCGAGCACGTGCGCACCCGAGCCGACGCCGAGCGTCCAATAGCGCTGGAACCAGCCCCGCGCGTGGCCGTCGGTCGTCGCGGTGCGCATCACCGCGGTGAGGAGCGTGCGGCCCGGGGCGAGCTCGTCCGCGGAGAGCGCGTACACCGTCTTCGCGAAGCCGGGCCGATCGAAGGACCGGAACGCGTCCGCGTCGTCGACCTGTGCGTACTTGATCACCGGCCGCCAGAACGTGCCGATGAGTCCGAGCGCGATCTCGTGCTCCCGCTCGCCGAGCAGCACCCAGCCGCCGTCACCCATCGGGAGGGTGGCCGTGTCGCGCAGCGTCAGCCGGGCCGGCGGCTTGGCGGAAGGCCGCCCCGCGAAGAAGTCGGCGACGATCTGTGGGACGGCTCGGACCAGGCCGAGGACCCCGACCATCGGGCGTCGCTTGCCGAGCTCGACGAGGTCGGTCGCCAAGACCGCTGCCCACGCCACGTCGGGATCGGCGTCGACCTCCACCGCGACCCCGTCGGAGACGTCGTAGACGGGCAGGAGATCGTCGAGCAGCTGAGGTCCGGGCACGGCTTGCAACGTAGAGACGGCCTCGGCCGCCGGAAAGGGACGAAGGTCACTCGTCGGGCTGGCGCGAGTCCCTCGGCACCTCCGACCGACGCCCGTACACTCCGGCCGTGGGCGATGTCGTGCGCGTGTTCCTGCTGGACGATCACGAGGTCGTCCGCCGCGGGCTGCGCGAGCTGCTCGAGGCAGAGGACGACATCGAGATCGCGGGGGAGGCGAGCAACGCCGAGGAAGCGCTCGCCCGAGTGCCGCCGACTTCCCCCGACGTGGCGGTGCTCGACGTGCGGCTCCCCGACGGCGACGGAGTCGAGGTCTGCCGGGAGATCCGGTCGCGACACCCCGAGATCCAGTGCCTGATCCTGACCTCGTACTCCGATGACGAGGCGCTCTTCCAGGCGATCATGGCGGGCGCGTCGGGCTACCTCCTCAAGCAGATCCGGGGCACCGACCTGGTCGATGCGGTGCGTCGGGTCGCATCGGGCCAGTCGCTGCTCGACCCCACGATGACCGCGCGGGTGCTCGAGCGCATCCGCCAGCCGCCGGAGACGGACGAGCGGCTAGCCCGCCTGACCGAGCAGGAGCGTCGCATCCTCGACCTGATCGCGGAGGGCCTCACCAACCGTCAGATCGCCGAGCAGGTCCACCTCGCCGAGAAGACGGTGAAGAACTACGTGTCGAACCTGCTCTCGAAGCTCGGCATGGAGCGCCGCACCCAGGCCGCGGTCTTCGCGGCGGGGCTGCGCGACGACTCGAAGCGACCATCCGGCTCGTCGTAGCCGTCAGCGGTTGGGGACGCGCCACACCGCGACCGTCCCACCACCTGGCCGCCCCTCGATCGTGAAGGTGCCGCCGAGGTCGGCGGCACGCTCGGCGAGGTTTCGCAGCCCGTTGCCCTGCGTCGACGTGGTCGGGTCGAACCCGCGTCCGTCGTCGACGACCCGAACGACGAGGTCGCCGCCTGCCTCGACGGCGACCTCCACGGACTTCGCGCCGGCATGGCGCGCGACGTTGCTGACGAGCTCGCGCAGCACGGGGAGCGCCGCGGCCGCGATGGCGTCGGGCGTCGTGTCGAGGACGCCCTCGAATCGCAACCGGGGGTCGCTCGGCAGCGTCATCGACGCCTCGCTCAGCACTTGGAGGATCTGCTCCCGGAACCCCGGGCCGTGCTCGCCGCGCGGCTGAAGCCCGTAGATGGCGGTGCGCAGGTCGCGGATCGCCTCGTCGAGCTCGTCGACGAGGGTCTCGATCCGCGCGGCGGCCTCGTGATCGCGCCCGACCATGGAAGCGATCCCCTGGAGCCCCATCCCCGCCGCGAACAGGCGCTGGACGACGGTGTCGTGCAGGTCGCGGGCGATGCGCTCGCGGTCCTCGAGGAGGCCGAGCTCGTGCGCCGCGGCGCGCAGCTGCTCCTCGGCCGCGACGCGTGCCGAGACGTCTCGCACCGCGGCGACCGTGTAGACGTCGTCCCCCGAGCGCAGGGGGCTGAGGCTCACCTCCACGGGGAACTCGGTGCCGTCGGCTCGTGACGCGAAGAGCACGAGCCCGGTGCCCATGGCCCGGGTACGAGGGTCTCGGGAGAAGTCGGCGCGGTGCTCGCGGTGCCGCGAGCGGAACCGCTCGGGGAGGAGGTCTTCGACGCGGAGCCGGAGCAGCTCGTCGCGACTCCGGTCGAAGAGCAGCTCGGCCTGGCGGTTCACCAGCACGAGCCGACCGTCACCGACCGCGACGACGATCGCGTCGGGAGCGGCGTCGACCAGCTCGCGGAGCGCCTCCTGACTCAGCCTCTCGTCGATGGCGGGGACGGTAGCAAGGCGACGGCCCGGGCTCGGCGCCCTGGTTGGGCCCAAGGTCCCATGGCGTCGTGACGCCCGGCACTCGCAGCGCGGCTGGCCCTCGCGGACGATGGACCGACCACTGCCGATGGGGGAGGTCCCGAGATGTGGGACGGACACATGAACGGGTGGGGATGGTGGGTGATGGTCCCCACGATGCTGCTCGTCTCGGCGCTCGCGATCGGCGTGGTGGTCCTCGTGGCGCGGACGGCTCTCTCCTCGTCACGAGACGAGCGGACCGAGCGCGACCGGTGAACGAGCCCTCGCCGCTCTCCGGTCCGCGGGTGCTCGTCGCGTTCCACAGCTCGGAGGGCCAGACGGCCAAGATCGCCGAGCACATCGGCGACATCCTGACTTTGCGCGGCGCCGTTCCCGACGTCGCCGATGCCGATGCCGACCCGTCACCGGTCGGCTACGACGGCATCGTCGTCGGCGACTCGATCCACGTCGGGCACCACAGCAGGAGCCTCGTGCAGTGGCTCGAGCGTCACCGCGACGAGCTCGGTGATCGACCGAGCGCGCTCTTCCAGGTGAGCCTGGTCTCGGCGAACACCGATGCGGAGCACACGGCGGTCGCTCGGCAGCTCGCGGACGAGCTGTGTGCGGAGACCGGGTTCGATCCCGATGGCGTCGCGCTGTTCGCCGGTGCGCTCGCGTACACGAAGTACGGCTGGCTCACTCGTCGAATGCTGCGCTCGATCGCCGCCAAGGAAGGCGGCTCGACCGACACGTCACGAGACCACGAGTACACCGACTGGGCCGACGTCGAGCACTTCGCCAACGACTTCGCGCTCCTGCTGGGCTGCAAGCCTCCGTCGACGGCGCCGGCATCGGAAGGAACATCATGAGACGTGGGCTCGCAGCCGCGCGGGCGCTCACGGTCATGTCCGGTGCCGCAGTGCTCGTGGTGGTCGTCGCGCTGGTGGCCATCGGGGTCGTGATCGCATCGCTCGTCGACGGGACGACGCCTCCGATCTGGTCGCTCGTCGTGGTCGCCCTCGCCGGGCTGTACGTGCTGATCATCGCTCCGTGGTCCCGCCGTTGGGGCTCGACGCGAGAGGAGCAGGTCGCGCCGCTCGTCGGCGACGAGCTCGTGCCCGAACGGGGTCTGACGATGACCCGTGCCGTCACCGTGGAGGCGCCGGTCGCGGTGGTGTGGTCGCGAGTGGCGCAGATCGGTCAGGACCGGGCGGGCTTCTACAGCCACCGATGGCTCGAGAACCTGGCTGGCTGCGAGATGCCGGCTCACGAGGACGCGCACCCCGAGTGGCAGCATCGTGAGGTGGGTGACGTCGTGCCGCTCCACCCGCTCAACGGGCTGCGGGTCGAGGTGTTCGAGCCCGAGCGCGCCTACGTCTTCGAGGGTGGTTGGGGGCTCGTGCTCGCGCCGCTCGGACCCGAGCGGACGCGACTGATCGCGCGGAGTCGGGTGCGCCGTGGGATCCCCACGCTGCTGTACGCCGTGTGCATCGAGGCTCCGCATTTCGTGATGGAGCGACGCATGCTCCTGAACATCAAGCGGGTCTCGGAGCGAGCGTGGCAGAGCTCGCATGTTGCCGCGAGGGCATCGTGACGGGCGACCGGCTCGTCGAGCTGCCCTACGACGCGTGCATCGAGCTGCTGCGTGCGGAGAGCGTCGGTCGCATCGGGGTCGTGCTCGACGACCAGCCCTTCGTCGTCCCGGTCAACTTCCGGCTCGTCGAGACCCCAGCCGTGACCTGGATCGCGATCCGCACCCGGCCGGGGAACGTCGTCGATCACCCCGGTCGGCGAGTGGCGTTCGAGATCGACGGCTTCGACGAGGACCGTCGGCACGGTTGGTCGGTGCTGGTGCGCGGGACCCTGCAGCGCGTCGATCCCGACGCCGCAGAGTTCAGGGAGCGCTTCGATCCCGAGCCCTGGATCCTGGAGGAGCGGGAGAGCTGGCTCGTGATCGAGCCCTTCGCCATCACCGGCCGCGTGCTCCCCGGCGTGCAGCCCACCTGGGCCTTCGTCGCCGAGGCCTACCTGTAGGTCACGCACCTCGGGTTGATCACCCCAGCCGTGGCCCGTGGCGCGTCACCCGTGCTCCGACCCGCCCGATCCGGCCGTGAAGGACTCGGGCTCGACGGGTTCCAGGCCGATCGCGACGCGCCGCTCGTTGAGCTCGCCGATCTCGAGGCGCTGGATCTCTGCGACCTTCCTCGCGAACGAGCGCACGGTCTCGTTCTCCCCGTGCTCGGCGGCGTACTCGGCCATCTCGGCGCCGGCCGCGTGGTGGGCGACCATCAGGCGTGAGAACAGGTCGTCGGCCTCGATGCCGGTTGCGGCGGCCAGCTCCTCGAGCTCGGCGGCCGTCGCCATGCCCGGCATGTCGACGGGATCGACCGCATGATCCATCCACTCCATCGCAACGTCGTCGTTCGCCACCTGGTCGGCGTCGTCGCCGGCCTGCGACAGGAGGTTGTTCATGGTCGCGATCTCCTGCGACTGGGCGAGGATCACCTCTCGGGCCGTGTGACCGATCACGTCGTCGCTCTCGCCGGGCAGGTACTCGAAGCCGAGCGTGATCGCGCCCTGGTGGTGGGTCGTCATGTCGGTAAGGAATCCCACGTCGACGTCGTTGAAGCTCGGGTCGTCGTCCTGGGTGAAGAACAGCGTCAGCCCCACGCTGACGACGACCGCGAGCGCGACGATCGCGATCGTCTGGAGCAGCGAGAACATGGGCTCGGGCCCGCGGTCGAGGTCATCATCGTGCCCGGCGTTCTCGGTGGTGGTCATCACATCAGTCCAGCAGGCCGGCGACGGTCGGCATCGTCACATCGGGGGAGTACGGTGCCGCGAGCACACGCGGACGAGGCGACGACAGGGAGCGATCATGCCCGAACGCACCAGCCACGCACCGGGGACGCCCTCGTGGACCGACCTCGCCACCCCCGACCCGGCCGCGAGCCAGCAGTTCTACGGGGCCCTCTTCGGGTGGACCTTCCTCTCCCAGGACACGGGCACTCCCGACATGCCCTACATCATGGTGATGCAGCGCGAGAAGCCGGTCGCCGGGATGATGCTGCTCTCGCCCGAGATGGCGGCGGGTGGCATGCCACCGGTGTGGAGCACCTACGTCACCGTGGCCGACGTCGAGGCATCGACCTCGAAGGTCACCGAGCTCGGCGGTGCGGTGCTGTCGGAGCCGATGGACGTGATGACCGCCGGGCGCATGTCAGTGGTCGCCGATCCGCAGGGAGCCGTGTTCTGCCTCTGGCAGGCCAAGGACGCGATCGGTGCGGAGATCGTCAACGAGCCCGTCTCGCTGTGCTGGACCGAGCTGATCACGCCCGACGTCGACGACGCGAAGCGCTTCTACGGCGGGCTCCTCGGCTGGGGCGCCGAGACGGCGCCGATGGGCGACGACGGCCCCGAGTACACGGTGTGGATGCTCGGGGATCGAGGCATCGCCGGCGCGATGCCGCCGCCGGCAGAGGGCATCCCGCCGTTCTGGGGCGTCTACTTCTCGGTCGCCGACACAGACGCGACGGTCGCGCAGGCGAAGGACCTCGGCGCGACCGTGCTCGCCGAGCCGATGGACATCCCCGAGACCGGGCGCATGGCGGCGCTGCTCGACCCGCAGGGTGCGGCGTTCAGCGTGCTCCAGAACGCCGGTCCGACCGACTAGCTGTCGATCACGTCCGGCGTTCCACGCCGGGCAGCACGCACAACGTCTCGTAGAGCAGGTTCGCCGCGAGCAGAGCGGTGTTGCCCGACGGGTCGTACACCGGAGCGACCTCGACGACGTCACCACCGACGACGTCGAGGCCGTGGAGCCCGCGGACGATCTCGAGCGCCTGCACGCTCGTGAGCCCACCGATCTCGGGCGTGCCCGTCCCCGGCGCGACCGACGGGTCGAGGCCGTCGACGTCGATGCTCAGGTACACGGGACCGGGGCCGAGCTGCTCGCGGACCTCGTGCATGAGCGGCGCCAGGGAGCGGTGCCAGCAGTCCTCGACGGGCACGATGCGAAACCCCTGGGCGCGGCCCCAGTCGAAGTCCTCGGCGGTGTAGCCGGTGCCGCGCAGCCCGATCTGCACGACGCGGGGGCCGTCGAGCAGTCCCTCCTCGACCGCGCGGCGAAACGGTGTGCCGTGGGTGATGCCCTCGCCGAACATCTGGTCGTTGCTGTCGGCGTGGGCGTCGACGTGGACGAGGCCGACGGGCCCGTGCCGACGCACGAGGGCACGCAGGATCGGCAGCACGATCGTGTGGTCGCCGCCGAGGGTGAGCGGGATCGCGCCGTCACCGACGATCGCGTCGTAGGCGCGCTCGATGATCGAGATCGACACCTGGAGGTTGAACGTGTTGATCGCGACGTCGCCGACGTCGCCGACCACGAGGCTGTCGAACGGCGCAGCACGGGTCGCCATGTTGTAGGGGCGCAGCAGTGCCGACTCCGCCCGGATCGCCCTCGGCCCGTAGCGGGCGCCGGGACGGTTCGAGGTGCCGATGTCGAAGGGGACGCCGACGAACGCGACGTCGAGCCCGCTTGCGTCGTCGAACGCCGGGAGGCGCATCATCGTCGCCGGTCCGCCGAAGCGCGGCATCTCGTTGCCGCCGAGCGGCTGTGGATGACCGTGCTCGCTCATGGTGACGCCGGACGGTCGATGCCGTAGAGGACGACCTCGAGGCCGCCGAGGTCGTGGGTGCCTTCGGGCTTCTCGCCCAACCGCTCCGCGACGCGGATCGACGCCGCGTTGTCGGGCGCGATGACGCTGATCACATGGTCGGCGCCGACGACGGTCCAGGCGTGGTCGAGGGACGCGCGGGCTGCCTCGGTCGCGTAGCCCCGGCCCCAGGTGTCACGCGCCAACATCCACCCGACCTCGAGCCCGGGCCACCCCTCGGGTCGGTGCAGCCCGACCCGACCGATGAAGCGCTGCGTCGACCGCTCCTCGACCGCCCACATCCCGTAGCCCCGCAGCTGCCAGTGGCCGACGAACATCGCCATCTGGCGCCATGCGTCGTCACGACTCAGGGTGGAGCCGTCGCCCATGTGGCGCATCACCTGGGGGTCGGCGCACATCGCCGCGTACTCGTCGAGGTCGTCGTCACGCCACGGCCGCAGCTCGAGGCGCTCGGTGTCGACGATCGGGACGTCGACGGTCATCTCAGGTGCGCAGCCTCATTGGAGGGGAAGCGTCGTGGCCGTCGGATCGTCGACGACCGGGAAGCCCGTCTCGGGATCCGTGGCGGGGGTGAGCAGCGCCAGCTCCTCTCGCAGGGCGCGCACCTCCTTGCGGAGCTGGCTCACCTCGAGGCGCAGCTTGGCGACCTGCGGGCCGAGCTCGTCGAGCTTGGTGACCGCGCCCGAGTCGTCGTCGCTCTGGGCGCAGGCGGCGCCGGTGAGCGCGAGCAGTCCGACGCAGACCGCGGCCAGGGCCCGGCGGCGCACGCTCACTCCGGAGCCGGCACCGGCTGTGGCGGCGGAGGACCGACGTACTGTGCGCTCGGGCGGATGAGGCGGTTGTCGGCCGCTTGCTCCAGCACGTGCACGGTCCAGCCGATGACCCGGCTCGACGCGAACGTCGGCGTGAACATCTCGCGTGGGACGCCACACGCGTCCATCACGACGCCGGCGTAGAACTCGACGTTCGCGTAGAGCTTCCGGTCGGGCTTCAGCTCGGCGAGGATCTCGACGGCTCGCTGCTCGACGTGCTTGGCGAGATCGACCTTCGGCGCTTCGAGCCGCTCGGCGACCGATCGCAGCATCACGTTGCGGGGATCGTCGGTCTTGTAGACGCGGTGCCCGAAACCCATCAGTCGATCGCCCCGTTCGACGACGTCGCGCAGGTACGCGTCTGCACGATCGATCGAACCGATGGCGTCGATCGTGTCGAGCGCCCGGCTCGGAGCACCACCGTGCAGCGGCCCCGACAGGGCGCCGATCGCGCCCACCACTGCCGCCGCGAGGTCGGCGCCGGTCGACGTGATCACACGCGCGGTGAACGTCGACGCGTTGAAGCCGTGATCGATCGTGGCGATCATGTACTGCTCGACGCCCCGGGCATGCTCCGCCGTGGGCACGTCACCGCTCATCATGTACAGGTAGTTGGCCGCGTGGCCCAGGTCGGGGCTGGGGGCGATCACGGCGCGTCCCTGCTGGAGCCGATAGAGCGCGCAGAGCAACGTCGGCACCGCCGCGCACACCCGAAGCGCCTGCGCTCGCAGCTCGCCTGCATCGCTGTCGAGCGACGGCTGGAAGCCGAGCGACGCACCGAGCAACGACACGGTCGTGCGCAGGAGATCGAGCGGCGGCGCGCTCGGGGCCGCCCGGGCGATCTCGGGAAGCGCCGCCTGCACGTCGGCGGGGATCTCGCGGAGGGGACGGATCTCGGCGTCGAACGCGGCGCGCTGCGCTCGATCGGGCAGCTCGCCTTCGAACAGCAGGTACCACACGTCTTCGATCGAACGGGTCTCCGCGAGGTCGATCGCGTTGTACTGCCGGTAGTGGTAGAAGCCTTCGAGTCCGCGGACGTCACCGATGGTCGTCTCGGCGACGACGACCCCTTCGAGCCCGCGAGGCACCTCGTGCGCCAGGTTCGCGGCGGGCTGGATCTGCGCGATCCGCATGAGGTCGCGCATCGAGACCACGCCGACCAGGCGTCCGTCGTCGACGACGGGGATGTGGCGGTAGCCGTGCTCGGACAGGCTCGCGAACGCGGCGTTGACCTCGACGTCGGGTGCGACGGCATCGGGGTCGGGCGTCATGCACTCGCCGACCGTCGTCGTCGTGTCGGCACCAGCGGCCGCGAGCTTCACCAGGTCGCGCTCGGTCAGGATGCCGACCGGACGGTCGCCGTCGACGACGACGACCGAGCCGACGCCCTGCTCCTGCATGCGGTCGGCCGCCGCGGCGACGGTCTCGTCGGCGGTCGCCGTGACCGCCGGGCGGCTCATGATCTCGCCGACGGAGCGCGGGCCGGCGGTCGGTGCGGGCGCAGCGGTCATGCGTTCGATCCTACGTCGCGCTCCCGTGTCGACCCTCGCCAGCCGCGAAGCGGTGCACGCCGGCGCGCATCTCGGGGTCGGCGAGCGTGTCCAGGCCGAGGCGGTACTCGTTCGCGAGCGCCTCGTCGAGCGTTCGGCCGTCCTGGTCGTACACCGACCGTCGGTCGTTGCGCAGGCAGTGCTGCGGCAGCGCCGCGAGCTGGTGCGCGAGCGCGCGGGCCTCGTCCAGCGCGCGGCCGGGTTCCACGATCCGGTTCGCGAGTCCCATCATGCGCGCTTCGTCGCCGGACACGCCCCGCCCGGTGAGGACGAGGTCGAGTGCGTGGCTCGCGCCGACCAAGCGCGGCAGGCGTACGGTGCCGCCGTCGATGAGGGGGACGCCCCAGCGGCGGCAGTACACGCCGAAGACGGCGTCGCGCGCCGCCACGCGCAGGTCGCACCACACCGCGAGCTCGAGGCCGCCGGCCACGGCGAAGCCCTCGACTGCCGCGATCACCGGCTTGTCGAGCAGCATTCGCGTCGGCCCCATCGGACCATCGCCGTCCTCGGTCACCGAGTTGCTGCGTCCGTCGAGCATGGCCGTCAGGTCGGCACCGGCGCAGAACGTCCCGCCGGCGCCGGTGAGCACGGCAACCAGCGCGGCGTCGTCCGTCTCGAAGGCTCGGAACGCGTCGGCGAGCGCCGCCGCGGTCGGTCCGTCGACGGCGTTGCGCACCTCCGGCCGGTCGATCGTCACCACGGTGACCGGACCGTCTCGCTCGACGGCGATGCTCACGAGGGGGTCGCCTCTGCGTCCTGGCCGGCGGGTTCCGCCGGCGTGCCGACGAGATGACCGGTCTCGTTCACGCTCACGACGCTGCGGTCTCCGCGACGCGAAGCGTGCACGCGGCTGATCGACGTGTACTCGGGATGGAACCACAGCAGCCGGTCGAGCCCGAGCACGTGCGCCAGGTAGACGTTGACGACGCCGCCGTGTGCCACCGCGACCACTCGCCGGCCCGCGTAGCGGGCGATCAGCTCCTCGACTGCCGGCACGACCTGCGCCTGGAACACCGACGGGTCGACGCCACCGACGTCAGCCCATCGTCCTTCGATGGTCGCGAGCCAGCGCTCGTCCTTCAGCTCGCGCAGCTCCTCGATGGGGATGTACTCGTCCGAGTGCGCGTCGTACTCGGAGATCCCCTCGACGATCTCGAGATCGAGGCCCAGGGCGTACGCGACGTGCTCGGCGGTCTGGCGGGCCCGCCGGAGCGGACTCGACACGACCACGTCGGCACCCTCGAACGCGAGCCACGCCGCAAGCCGCGCGGCCTGGTCTCGCCCCCGCGCGGTGAGCTCGGGGTCGGCCGGACCCGTGCCGTGCCCGCCCTCGATCCGCACCGGCTCGGCATGGCGCACCAGCAGCAGCTCCATGGCTCCGCCTAGCCGACCTCGAGCGCGAGCCCCAGCACGGCCTCGAGCTCGATCAGGGCCGAGCGCGGATCGGTCACCTTGATCGTCGTCATCCCGAGCTCGCGCGCCGGCTTGAGGTTCGCGCCGAGGTCGTCGAGGAACACCGTCTCTCTCGGTGTGACCTCGAGCCGCTCGCAGACCAGCTCGTAGATCCGCGGATCCGGCTTCCGCAGCCCCTCGACGGCCGACTCGACGACCACGTCGAAGACCCCGGCCAGCGCACCGACCGCCGAGCGCGTCGAGGACGCGCCGTTGCTGTCAGGCTTCCAGTTGTTGGTGAGCGCGCCGGCCTTGATGCCCACCTCACGGATGATGGCGATCGCGCGAACCATCTCCGCTCGCGGCTCCGAGCCCGCGTGGATCTCGCCGAACAGCTCGGCGACGTCCACGGTGTAGCCGGCGCGCGCGCACTCGGCCGCGAAGTCGTCGGTGAACTCGTCCATCGTCAGCTCCCCCCGCTCGAGCCGGGAGAAGGCGCCGTCCTCACCTCCCGCGAGGACGACCTCGCTGATGAACCGATGAGGCAGGCCGACGCGTGCCTCGTAGTCACGGAACGTGTCGATCGGCGACGGCATGACGACGCCGCCGAGATCGAACACGACCGCCGAGTACGCCACGGTGGCGCACGCTACCCTCCGGCGCGTGATCAGCCGCCGTGGGTTCCTCCGGCTCGCCGGTGGCGCCGGCCTGTCGCTCGCCGGGGCCCAGCTGCTCCGGTCGCCGCTGCTCACGTCACCGGCGGGCGCGGCGCAGCTACCCGCCGATCCGTTCCGCCTCGGGATCGCGTCGGGTGACCCACGACCCGACCGGGTGATCCTCTGGACGCGCCTGGCGCCCGACCCGCTCGCACCCGACGGCGGCATGGCACCCGAGCCGTTCACGCTGCGGTGGGAGGTCGCGCACGACGAGCGGTTCGCCCGCATCGCCGCGAAGGGTCGGACGATCGCCGATCCGGCGCACGCGCACTCCGTGCACGTCGACGCGAAGGGGCTCGAGCCCGGTCGCGACTACTACTACCGGTTCCTCGCCGCCGGCGAGGAGAGCCCGATCGGGCGCACGCGCACCGCGCCGGCGACCGGGTCGTCGCCGCGGCGCGTCCGACTCGGGTTCGGCTCGTGCCAGGACTACGAGGACGGCTACTACGCCGCGCACCGTCACCTCGCCGAGGAAGACCTCGACGCGGTGCTGTGGCTCGGCGACTACATCTACGAGGGCGGTGCCGGCACGGGACTTCGGGCGCACGAGGGTCCGGAGGTGGTCGACGTGACCGGGTACCGGCAGCGGTACGGCACCTACAAGTCGGATCCCAACCTCCAGGCGGCGCACGCCGCCCATCCGTGGGTCGTCACCTGGGACGACCACGAGGCCGACAACAACTACGCCGGCGACCTCGCCGACCGCGACGTGCTGCCGCCCGACCAGTTCCGCACTCGACGCGCGGCCGCGTACCAGGTGTGGTGGGAGCACCAGCCGGTTCGGCTCCCGCCTCCTGACGGCCCCGACTACCGGATCTACCGCGACGCGACGTTCGGTGATCTGGTCACGGCTCACGTCCTCGACACGCGGCAGTACCGCACGAACCAGCCGTGCGACGCGACCAGCGACATCGGCAACTGCGCCGAGGCCGACAGTCCCGACGCGACGATGCTCGGCGCGCAGCAGAAGCGCTGGCTGCTCGACGGGCTGCGCGCTTCGGACGCGCGCTGGAGCGTGCTCGCCCAGCAGGTGATGTTCGCCCCCATGAGCTTCTCGCCCGACCTGGCGAACCCGATCCACAACCTCGACCAATGGGACGGGTACCGGTTCGAACGCGGCCAGGTGTTGAAAGCGCTCGCACAGCACGCGCGCAACGGTGTCGTCATCACCGGCGACATCCACTCGAGCTGGGTCAACGACTTGGTCTCCGAGCAGGCGGACGACTCGGGCACCGGACCGAAGACCGTCGCGACCGAGCTGGTCGGCACGTCGATCACGTCACCGTTCCCGTTGGCCGAGGTGCTCGAGATCGCGGCCGGTGCGCAACCGCACGTCCAGTACGTGAACGGGCGGGATCACGGCTACGTGGTGCTCGACACGACGCGCGATCGCATGCGGGCCGACTTCCGCTACGTCTCCGCGGTCGACGACCCGGCGGCGACGATCGCCACCGGCGTGAGCTTCGAGGTCGCCGACCGGCGGCCGGGCGCTCGCGAGGTGTAGCGCAGCGCCTGGCGCCCGCGGTCGAAGACGCGACGAGACGGACGAGACCAGGAGGGAGCATGGAGACCGAGCTCGACGAGGTCGCCGACGGCGTGTACCGCATCGCGACGTACGTACCCGACGCCGACCTGACGTTCTGCCAGTTCCTGCTCGATGCCGACCAGCCGCTGCTCTTCCACACCGGGATGCGCCAGCTCTACCCGCTCGTCTCCGGCGCGGTCGCGCGAGTGATGCCCCCCGAGCGGCTGCGCTGGATCAGCTTCAGCCACTACGAGTCCGACGAGTGCGGCTCGATGAACGCATGGCTCGCGGCCGCCCCCGACGCCGAGGTCGTCCACACGATGATCGGCGTCCTCGTCTCGGTCGCCGACATGGCCGATCGCGCGCCGCGTCCGCTGAGCGACGGCGAGGTGCTCGACCTCGGCGGCAAGCGGGTGCGCCACGTCGCGACGCCGCACGTGCCGCACGGGTGGGACGCGGGGCTGATGTTCGAGGAGCAGACCGGCACGTTGCTGTGCAGCGACCTGTTCACCGCCTCGGGACGGTGGCCGACGACGACCGAGGACGACCTGGTCGAGCCCGCGCTGGCGGCCGAGGACGTCTACCTCGCGACGCCGCTCACGCCCGGCACCGGCGCGACGATGCGTCGGCTCGCCGAGCTCGAGCCGCGCACGCTCGCGCTGATGCACGGTCCGACCCACTCCGGTGACGGCGCCGGGATGCTCCGCACGCTCGGCGACGCCTACGACGAGCGGCTCCGCGCCGCGCTGTGAGCGGCGTGGGGGCGACCGACGAGGAACAGATCCGGACGCTGGTGACGGCGTACGCCGAGCGGCTCGACGCCGGCGATCTCGACGGCGTCGCCGCGCTGTTCGCTCGGGGGCGGTTCGTGTCGTCCCGTGGTGGTGCCGCCCGGGTCGGCGCGGCAGCCGTGCGCACGGTCTACGAGCCCGTCGTCCTCTACGACGACGGGACGCCCCGAACCAAGCACGTGCTGGGCAACCTCGAGGTCGACTGCGACCGGGCCGCCGGCACGGCGACCGCGACGTGCGTGTTCACCGTGCTCCAGGCCGAGCGACCGGGTGCGCTCCGCGCCGTGCTGTCCGGCCGGTACCACGACCGCTTCTCCCACGAGGAGGGACGGTGGTGGTTCGCGGAGCGGACCGTGCACCCCGACCTGCTCGGTGACCTCTCGTCGCACATGCAGGCCGGAGGTCGCCGGTGAAGGGGCCGACCGAGCCCGCGCACCGACTCGTCGCCGGTCGGGCTCTGGAGCGGCGAACGCGGGAGGACGCGCCGGCGCTGGTCGCGCTCGCGGGCGCCGTCTCGGCGGGGAAGTCGACCTTCGCCGAGGAGCTCGTGGTGACGTTCGACGACCTGGGCGTCCACGCCGAGGTCGTGAGCACGGACGGCTTCCTCTTCCCGGACCGCGTGCTCGTCGAGCGCGGCATCATGCACCGCAAGGGCTATCCCGACTCCTACGACGCCGGAGCGCTCCGCGCGTTCGCCGACGCGGTGCGCGCCGGGGAGTCCGGGCTCACGGTCCCCGTGTACTCGCACGTCACCTACGACGTCGTGCCGGGTGCCGCGCATCCGCTCCCGCCGAGCGACGTCGTCGTGGTGGAGGGCGTGAACGCCCTCGGCGCGCTCGCCGGCCGCGTCGACCTGGGCGTGTACCTGCACGCCGAGGAGGCCGACCTCGAGACGTGGTACGTCGATCGGTTCCTCGCGCTGTGCGCCGAGGCCCGATCCGACGCCGAGTCGTTCTACCGGCAGTTCGCGGACCTCGACGAGGACCAGGTGGAGCAGCTGGCGCGCAGCACCTGGATACACGTCAACCTGCCCAACCTGCGCGAGCACATCGAGCCGTCGCGGGCGGTCGCCGACATCGTCGTCGTGAAGGGCCCCGGCCACGTCATCGTCGAGGTCCGCGAACACCCCTGAGTCGTCCGCGCCATCGAGCGTCGGAAGACTCAGCGACAGAGAGTGTCGCTGAGTCTTCCAACGCGCCGATGGGGGAGGGGCGTCAGTCGTCGCCGCCGCCGTGGCCGGAGCTGCCGCCGTGGTCGTCGTCGACGTCGTCATCGTCGTCGTTGCCGTGGTCGTCGTCGGCGTCGTGACCCGAGTCGTCGCTGCCGGGGCCGCGGTTGGCGCTGTCGTCGTCGAGGTCGTCATCGGGCAGCGTGCCGCTCGGCAGCGTGTCGGGGACGGTCCCGTCCGGAAGCGTCGCGCTCGGCCCGTCATCGTCGGGCAGCGATCCGCTCGGGAGCGTGACGCTCGGTCCATCGTCGGTGGCCTCGTCGCGCACCCGGATCCTCACAGCCGCGTCCTCGACCTCCGCGTCGAAGCGCACGCGGCGAGCACCGTCGGTGAAGTCGACCTCCACCTCGCCGGGGTCGTCGTCGGACTCGATCGCGAACTGCCAGCCCGGAGCCGGCGACACCCCGACGACGCGCAGCGCGTCGTCGGTCTCGCGGGCGATGGTCACGAATCCGGCGTCGCCCGCCGCGTACGTCGCCGATCCGCCGACCGGGAGGTCGACCGCGCCCGCAGGGAGCGAGGTGCCGCCAGTGTCGAGGACGGGATCGTCGTCGCCACTCTCGAACGGTCCGGCGCCGACCGCGGCGCCCGCGATCGCGCCGGCGCCGAGCACGAACGCCGCCGCGGCGCCTCCCACGACGAGCTTGCGGTGCTTGGTGATGTCCATGTCCAGTCCTCTCTCGGGGGTTCTCGAGGAGGACACGCCGCAGGCCGCCGCTCGGTTTGGTCGGCGTCCGGCGGGCTTCAGCCGCCGCCGGACGACCCCGACGACCCCGAGCCGCCCGAGTCGTCGGTGCCGCCCGAACCGGGGCCCGAGCTGTCGTCGTCGGGCCCGTCGTCGTCGGGCTCGTCGACGGTGCCGGGGGTCGTCGCCGGCGCCTCGACGGTCGCGGGAGTCGTCGGCACGGTCGCGGGGACCGTGGTCGACGTGGTCGTCGTCGAGGTGGTCCGCTCGGGGCGCGTGGCGGGAGGGGTGCGGACGTCGCCGCCGCCACCGCCGCTCAGCGCCGCGGCACCGAGGCCGACCAGCGCCACGAACCCGAGGGCCGCGGCACCGGCGAGCGCGCCCTGGCGGCGACGCCGGGCCCGGGCGAGGCCCGGTCGCAGGCCTGCGAGCGTCGCCTCGGCGTCGGGTGCCGACGGCGCCGCGGCACGCAGCCGCTCACCGAGCGCTGTGTCGAGCGCGTCGAAGCCCGGGTCCTCGTACCTGCGGTCGTCGCTCATGGTGCCGTCACCCGATCGCGCAGCGCGGCGCGCGCCGCGTGCAGGTGGTACTTGACCGCACCGGTCGAGAGGCCCATCGAGTCCGCGACCTCCTGCACCGAGAGCTGCTCGACGTAGAACAGGGCCGCCGCGATGCGCTGCTGGCGTGGGAGCGCGGCGACCGCGTCGAGCAGCCCCGAGTCCTCCGCCGGTGGTTCGGGTGGGTCGACCGTGAGCTGCTCGCGTCCGGCGAGGCGATCGACGGCGCGGCGTCCCCGCTCGGCGCGACGGAAGTGGTCGCGCAGGCGGTTGAGCGCCACGTGCCGGACCCATCCCGCCGGGTCGTCGTAGCGCGACACGCGCCGCCAGCGCGCGTACGCGCGGGTGAAGGCGTCCTGCACGGCGTCGGCCGAGGCCTCGCGATCACCGCACGCGACGGCGAGCGAGCGGACCATGCGCTCGAAGTGCTCGCGGAAGACCGCGTCGAAGTCGGCCGCGCGGGGCGGCCGCGGCGATGCATCGGCGGTGCTCCTCCCGGTCGGGATCCCCATCGTCACGAGGGACACGCCGCGGGGCGCACGGAGGTTTGGCTAGAGGACGAGCTCGGCCATGGTCCGGAGCGCCTCGGGCTGGGCCGCGCCCACGATCATCGTGGTGATGCCCGACTCCTCCCACGCCCCGAGCCGATCGGCGATCCGCTCGCGGGGACCGACGAGCGCGACCTCGTCGATCAGCTCGTCGGGGACCGCCGCGGTCGCCTCCGCCTTCTTCCCGTCGAGGTAGAGGTCCTGGATCTCCTTCGCCGCGGCTTCGTAGCCGTAGCGGCAGGCCAGGTCGTTGTAGAAGTTCTTGCCCCGGGCGCCCATCCCGCCCACGTAGAGGGCGACCATCGGCTTGATCATCTGGCGCAGCGAGTCGACGTCGTCGCCGACGATGACGGTGACGGTCGGCGCCACGTCGAACGTCGCCAGGCTCTTGTCGCCCCCGGCCTTCGCGAACCCGGCGTCGAGCGACTCGCCGTAGGTGTCGCGCAGCCGCTCGGGTGCGAAGAAGATCGGCAGCCAGCCGTCGGCGATCTCCGCCGCGAGCTGCACGTTCTTGGGCCCGATCGCGGCGAGGTACACCGGGATGTCGGCCCGTCGCGGATGGACGATGATCTTCAGCGGCTTGCCGAGGCCGGTCGCGCCGGGCCCGGTGTAGGGGATGTCGTAGTGCTCGCCGTGGTGCTCGAGCGGCGCCTCGCGGCGCAGGATCTCCCGCACGATCGACACGTACTCGCGGGCGCGGACCAGCGGCTTGCCGTAGGCCTGGCCGTGCCAGCCCTCCGCGACCTGGGGTCCCGACGCGCCGATGCCGAGCAGGAAGCGTCCACCGCTCATCAGGTCGAGCGTCGCCGCGGTCATCGCGGTCATCGCGGGCGTGCGCGCCGGCATCTGCATGATGGCGGTGCCCCACGACATCGTCTCGGTGCTCGCCATCAACCAGGTGAGCGGCGTGATGCAGTCGGTGCCGTAGGCCTCGGCGGTCCAGCCCGACGAGAAGCCGAGCCGGTCGGCCTCCCGGGCCATCTCGACCGCCCCCGCGAGGCCGGAGCCCCAATCCTGGTACCCGAAGTTGATCCCCAGTCGCATGGGGTCAGCCTGTCACGGATCGACGGGCACGTTCGCTGGGTCGGCGGTCAGGAGGATCCGATCGACAGCCAGGCCCCGCTCGCGGGCGCGCAGCATCAGCGTCTGGGTCCCGTCGTCGAGCCGTACGCGCTCGGGCGCCTGCACCCAGGTCCACTGGCCGGGCAGGGTGCCATCGCCGACGACCTGGCGCTCGCCCCCGAGCTCGAGCCACGCCGAGTCCGACTCCGCGGCACCGAGGCCGTTCCCGAAGCTCTCGGGCACGAACATCCGCAGCCAGACCGAGTACTCGCCAGCGCCCGGGGAGACGTCGTACTCGAGACCGCGGGTCGCGGCGAAGGTGAGCGCGCCGTCGTCGTTCGGAGCGCACTCTTCCCGCCGCACCTGGGCCAGGCGGCACTCGAGCGACGAGCTCAGTCCGTTGAACACCTGCACGGAGCTGCCCTCGGCACCGGGAACGGGACGCTCGGGCCAGGTGCCGTCGAGCGCGCGGGTCCAGGCTTCGGCCTCGATCGTGCAGTCGTCGCCGGGCCGACAGTGTGAGCGGGGTCGCTCGTCGAGGCGGTTCTCGAACCAGACGACGGACACCGACTCGGGATTCGTCGCCGGATCGTCGTAGGGGATCAGCTCGCCGTCGTCCTCGACCCACCACTCCTCGTTGTTCGCGACGATGTCGAGGTCACCGTCGTCGTCGACGTCGACGACGTGAGCCTGGTCCCACTTCGACCCGAGCGACGCGGTTGCCATCGCCCGACCCGGACCCCAGGAGATCACGTGGGTGTCCCAGTTGGTCGCAGTCGGCCGGTCGCCGTCGTACTCCATCCAGAACACCGACGCCTTGTCGATGGGCACGTTCGCGTTCTCGTGGCTCAGGAACCCGACGACGTCGAGCTGGCCGTCGCCGTCGAAGTCGCCGACGCGCACCGTCCGGGGCGTCCAGCGCGCTACGGGGTCCTTGCGCACCTCGATCGTCTCGAAGCGGACGGGATCGACGGACGACTTGCGGAACACGAGGAGGTGATCGGGCGTCTGCGTGACCAGGTCGACGTGCCCGTCGTCGTCGAGGTCACCGATGCCGAGCTGGGGCTTCACGGTGAAGTCCGGCGTGGCGTGGATGCGCCGCTTCCGCCAGGCCCCCCGCTGCGCCTCGGTGTCGTCGCCGGGGTTCTCGTACCAGACGACCTCCTCGCGCTCGTCCGGGGTGTCGAAGTCGGCGTTGACGAGCACGACGTCATCGTCGCCGTCCTCGTCGACGTCGGTCGGGAGCGCTTGGTGCCCGCTGAGCTGGTCACCGTCGATCTCGTGCACGCGCCACTGCGCGAGGTCACGGCGGGACGCGGGGTCGTCGGGTGACTCGATCCACAGCACCCCCGTCGGGTCGCCCTCCATCGTGTAGAGCACCCGACCGCCGACGAGCAGGTCGAGGTCGCCGTCGCCGTCGACGTCGTGGGGCAGCACCCAGTGGTAGTGGCCGGCATCGATCGTCTCCGTGATGCGACCGGCATCCGTCCACGCCGACGGGTCGGTGACGCGATCTGCGCTCGGTCCCCAGAAGATGCGCAGGCCGGGCTCGTCGCCGATGATCGGCAGCGGGTCGCCGCTCTGCGCGCCCACGAGGTCGACGTTGCCGTCGCCGTCGAGGTCACCCAGCGCGGCGCTCTCGCTCGCCACCCCGACGCCCGGCTGCAGCGTCGTCGGGATCAGGTCGACCGCCGTCCAGGGCCGGGTCGGGTCGCCGGCCTCGCCCGGGTGCAGGTACACGACGTAGCGCTGGTCGAACTCGTAGTTCGTCGCGAAGTCGTCGACGCCGTCACCGTCGACGTCGGCCCGGCCGAGGGCGTTGGCGCCCCGCCATCGCCCGTCGATCGGATGCATCGGCCACGCGCTCTCGTCACGCACCGATCCCCGGTCACCCGCCACCGCGGTCTCGGACGTCGTCAACGGGATCGTGATCGCCATGCCCGTCGCGAGCACCAGCAAGGCCTTCACACGTGCACAGCGGCTCGGCATGGGTCGGCAACGTACCTGACATCCGCGTCAGGTGTGCTTCAGGAAGACCGAGCGGTCTCGTCGGCGCGCAGGTCGCCCGGGAGCAGCGAGAACATCACCACGTCGCGCAGGCCGCAGCGGTGCGAGAAGTACGACCGCAGGACGCCCTCTCGGGTGAACCCGGCCCGCTCGGCGACGCGCTGCGAGGCGACGTTCTCGACCGCGGCCATCAGCTCGAGGCGGGCGACGCCGAGCTCGGCGACGGCCCACCGGCTCAGGAGCCGCAGGGCGCGCGTGGCGAACCCCCGTCCGCGGGCCGAGCGCTCGATCCAGTAGCCGATCTCGGCCACGTGGCGGTCGTCCGCGATCCCGTGGACGCCCGTCGATCCGAGCAGCCGCGCGTCGTCGTCGGCCGCCACGACGACGAACGACAGATCGGTGCCGGCGGCCCGGGACTCGGCGGCGACACCCACGTACAGCTCCGCGTCGGCGCGCGTGTACGGCGAGGGGACGCGGGTGAAGCGTGGGATGTCGGGGTCCTGGCACGCCGCGGTGATCGCGTCGACGTCGCGCTCCTCGGGGGTGCGCAGCGCGATGAGGTCGTCCCGGAGCCGCGGCACGTCGAGCGACATCGGGCCAGCGTGCCATCATCGGTGCCGTGCTCCGAAGGGGATTTCCACGATGACGCTCGTCCACAACGTCGTCGGCACGCCCCAAGCCGCGCGCGTGCTGCTGCTCGTGCACGGCTACGGCGCCGACGAGCGCGACCTCGGTGGTCTGCTGCCGTACCTCGATCCGGAGGGCCGCTTCCTGACCGTGCTGCCGCGCGGTCCCGTCGCCGCGCCACCCGGCTTCGCCTGGTACGACCTCGCGGCCACGCAGTCGGGCGTCGCGTCGCCCGCGGGCAGCGAGGTCACGCTGATGTCCTCGCTCCAGGAGCTCGACGACCTCCTCGACGAGGTGTGCGAGCAGCACGGGAAGGATCGCCGTGAGGCGGTCGTGGCGGGGTTCTCCCAGGGCGGCGCGCTCGCCCTCGCCCTGGGTCTGCGCGCGAGCGACCGGCCGCACCCGGCCGCCATCCTGGCGATGAGCCCGTACCTCGCCGAGGTGGAGGGCCTCGACTACGACTGGGACGTGGCCCCGTCGATCCCGGTGCTGGTGCAGCACGGCACCGACGACCCGCTGATCCCGATCGACCGCGGGCGCGCCGTCGCTCGCACGCTGGAGGAGCACGGGGCACCCGTCACGTACCACGAGTACCCGATGGGGCACGAGGTCTCGATGCCGAGCGTGCAGGACGCCCACCAGTGGCTGCTCGCGGTCAGCGCGGGCGAGCGACCACGCGAGCAGATGCCCGAGAAGTTCGAGGAGCCGCTGGTCAAGCCGGTCACGACGGCTGCGTTCGAGCAGGAGGTCCTGCGCGCCGACCTGCCGGTGATCGTCGACTTCTGGGCACCGTGGTGCCAGCCGTGCCGCCAGGTCTCACCGATCGTCGAGCAGATCGCAGCCATGCGCGAGGGCGCCTACAAGGTCGTGAAGGTGAACATCGACGAGGAGCCCCAGCTCGCGCAGGCGTTCCAGGTGCAGAGCATCCCGATGATCGGCCTGTTCCGCAACGGACGCCTCGAGCGGTCGGCCCTCGGCGCCAAGCCGCGTCAGCAGCTCGAGGCCGAGCTCGGGATGCTCGTCATCCCGTAGCGAAGGCCGCGCCTCCCCCGACCCGACGATCGGTCGGCAGGCGAATCGACCGCCGAGGGCGGTATCGCTGCCGACGCGTGGTGGGGGTCGCGCGGGTCAGCCGGGTCGGGCCGCGCCGACGGGGGAGCCATAGATGCCCGCGATCTTGACCACGTCGCCGGTGTGCGGCGCGTGGATCATCAGACCGTTGCCGATGTAGAGCCCGACGTGGCTGCTCCCGCCCGGTCCCCAGAACACGAGGTCACCCGGCTGCATCGCGTTCAACGGCACCTTCGGAAGCATCGAGTACTGCGCACCCGAGTAATGGGGCAGCGACACGCCTGCCGCGCGGTAGGCGGCCATGGTGAGGCCGGAGCAGTCGTACGCGTCGGGGCCAGAGGCCGCGTACACGTAGGGCTTCCCGAGCTGGGCGTATGCGAAGTCGATCGCGATGCCCGCGGCCGCGCCGGGCGCCGGCGGCGGTGACGGGTTTCCGCCGCCATCGCCGGGGGGAGGCGGGGCCGGGGCCGGCGCACCGCCTCCGCCGGTGTAGAGCGTCTGGGCTACCGCAGCGTTCTCGGCGTCGCGGCGCTGCTCTTCTTCCTCGACGAGCGCAGCGAGCTCGCCCGAGATCCCGTCGAGCAGTCGCTGCTGCTCTGAGTTGGCGGCCTCGACCTCGCGACGCGCGGCCTCGATCTGCTCCTGCTCGGCGAGTGCCTGCGTGCGCGCGGCCTCGGCGGTCGCCTTCTCGGCGGCGAGGGCGTCCTGCGCGCGCTCGAGCTCGGCGAGCAGCTCGTCGTCGTGGCCGGCCTGCTTCGAGGCGTAGTGGCGGCGCGACAGGAGATCCTGCGCGTCGTCGTACGCGATCTCGTCGAGCGAGCGTCCCGTGGCCGCGCTCCGGTAGACGGACGCGGCGCGCACCGCGACGAGGTGCTCGATGCGCTCGACCTCGGCCCGGGCCGCGTCGATGCGCGCCTGGGCGGCGTCGATCGTCGCCTGGGCCTGCTCGAGTCGGAGCTGGGCCCCGTTGAACTGCTCGGCGAGCTCACCGATGCGCCGGCCGTTGGCCTCGATCTCGTCCTGCCGCGCCGCGGCCTCGGCGCGAAGGTCGTCGGCGGGCTGGGCGCCGGCCGGTGTGGCCACGGACGCCAGCGCGAGCAGCGGCGCCACGACGAGCACGAGGCTCGTGGCGGCCGTGAGGCGGCGTCGACCGATCGGAGGTGATGGCGTCATGTCGAGGGGAGTGCCTGGGGGTCGGGGCTGCGGGGGGCCGGGGGAACGGCCCGGCGGACCGCTCCGCCGACGGACCAGAGACTCTAGACAACACCAGCCACTTTGTCACCACCCGTCACAACCCCTCGCGCCCATGGGTTTCCCGGGCCCTTGGAGGCTGTGGGCGCCCGAATCGGGGCGCGTGGGCCTCCGACGAGCTCGAGGAACGCCGCTTGGAGGCCCTGGGCGCCCGAATCGGGGCGCGTGGGCCTCCGAGAGGCGACGGGAAGACGGTGCTGGGGGTGACGCCGGGGGCGTCAGGTGACCCGAGCCGCTCCGATGGGGCTGCCCCAGATGCCGCGCTGGGTCACGGCGTTCTGGCTGCTCGACGCGTCGATGATGGTGCCGCCGCCGATGTAGAGCGCCACGTGGCTGCTCCCGCCGGCGCCCCAGAAGATCAGGTCACCGGGCTGGATGGCGTCCATCGGCACGTGCGGGAGGCTGGCGTACATCGAGCCGGAGGAGCCCGACAGCGAGACGCCGGCTGCACCCCAGGCGGAGATGATCAGCCCCGAGCAGTCGTACGTCGGGCCGGTGCGCGGGTTCGTCGAGTACCCCGCACCCAGGACGCCCTTCGCGAACGCGATGGCCTGCGATGCGCTGCCGTTGGGTGGGCCGACGTCGGGATAGTTCACCGGGCCGCTCGGGTTGGAGTACTTCGCCTGCGCCGCCTGCTCGCGGCGGGCTCGCTCGGCTGCGACCTCGGCGGCCAGCTCACCGGTGATCTTGTCGAGCAGGGCCTGCTGCTCGGCCCGGGCCGCCTCGAGCGCCGTCTTGGCGGTGTTGATGGTCTCGGTCTCGGCCTGTGCAGCGTCGCGGGCCTGAGACGCCTCGGCCTTCTCGGCCGCGAGGTCGTCCTGGGCCGCCGCGAGCTGGTCGAGCAGCTCGTCGTCGCGGCTGTTCTGGGCCTCGGCGTACTGGTTGCGCTTCAGCAGGTCGGTCGTGTCGCTGAAGTCGATCTCGTTGAGGGAGCCGCCACCGATGTTGCGGCGGTACAGGGAGGCGAGGTTGGCCCGGACGAGGTCCATGATGCGAGAGACCTCGGCCTTGGCGACCTTGATCTGCTCCTCGGCTGCCAGGACCGTCTGGTGCGCCTCGTCCCGACGGGCCTCGGCCACGTGCATCTTCTCGGCCAGCGCGCTGAGCTCGACGTCGCTCGCCTCGATCTGGTCGGTGAGCTCGGCGGCCTGCTGCTGCTTGCTGGAGCTCTGGGCCACTCCCGCCGACGGTGCCATCACCACCGCGAGGCTCGCCGCGACGAGCGCGGCGCCGACGATGCGTCTCCGGAGAGGAGTCGTGGTCGTGGAGTGTCCAGTCATGGATGCAGCTGCTTCCTCGCCTGCGGTGCCAGGGTCCACTACGAAAGCGGCCCGGACGTCGGGGGGAACCGACGGACGGGCGTTCCCCCGACCCTAGGCAACTCGTTCGCCCGATGCCAGCCTTTGGCATCGGTGCAGGTCAGGGGGTGTGCTGGCGTGGGCTCGGGCCTCGTGGCGGGTCGGGGACGGGGCTCAGGAAGGGATACGGAGCCAGGGGTCTCGGCGGATCGCGCCCCCGGGGCTCGGGGTCGCGCCGCCGAGGGCCTAGGCAGCCGCCACGGGCCAGTCGGCGCCGCGGGGCGGGTCGCCCTTGCCGCTGACCTCCGGCACCGTCCACGCCATCGCCTTCGCCAGCTCGCGCACGGCCTGCTGCCAGAGCTTCGGGTCCCAGCCCTCGGCGACCGCGCCGACGCTGGTGTCCTGGCGCAGCTGCACGAACGCGGGCAGGCGCTCGAGGCCGAGGCTCTTCACGACGGCGCCGTCGGGATCGGCGAACGTGACCTCACGCGCCTCGTCCTCGCCGAGGATGCGGCGCGCGACCTCGGCGCTGCCCTCGACGAGGTACGCACAGGTGGCGTCGGAGTCGCCGAAGGTCGCGAAGATGCGGCGCGCGATCGGGAGGTAGCTGCTCGCCTCCGCGCGCCCGGGGAGCACGACGAGGCAGAGCTGGAACATCGTCGTCCAGTCGTCGAGCGTCCGCTCGACGCCCTTGGTCGTCGCGAGGGTCAGCGTGGGGTCGGGGTTCTTCGCCACGGCCGGGAAGGTAGCGCGTACCCTTCGCGCATGGCTGACTTGACGGGCGTCATGGTGGAGTTCCCGAGCAACGGCTCCAAGGGCTCGGGATACCTGTCGGTCCCTGCATCGGGGCAGGGGCCCGGGGTCGTGGTGATCCAGGAGTGGTGGGGCCTCAACGACCAGATCAAGGAGGTCTGCGATCGCTTCGCGACCGAGGGCTTCGTCGCGCTCGCGCCCGACCTCTACCGGGGCAAGACGACCACCGAGCCCGACGAAGCGCAGAAGATGATGATGGCGCTCAACATCGAGCAGGCCGCCAAGGACATGGTGGGCGCGGTCGACTTCCTCACTGCACACGAAGCAGTCACGACTGACGGCGTCGGGGTCACCGGCTTCTGCATGGGGGGTGCGCTCGCGCTCTGGCTCGCCACCCTGCGTCCGACGGTCGCCGCGGTCGTCCCCTACTACGGCGTCATCGGTTGGCCCGCCGCGCAGCCCGACTGGTCGAAGCTCAACGGTCCGGTGCAGGGCCACTACGCGGAGAACGACGACTTCGCGAGCCCCGACGCGGTGCGCCAGCTCGAGGAAGAGCTCCGCGGGCTCGGCAAGACGGTGGAGATGTTCGTCTACCCCGACTGCGAGCACGCGTTCACGAACCACCACCGTCCCGAGGTGCACCACGACGAGCACACCGAGACCGCGTGGCGCCGCACCGTGGAGTTCTTCCGCGCCAACGTGACGTGACCGTCACGCGGGACGGGTGACGGCCTCGATCATCGTGGGCGGCATCTCGTCGCGGCCGTCGCGCAGCAACGCCGCGCGCTCGATGTTGATCGCGTCGCGCTGCTCGCGCTCGCCCCACGAGTCCCAGGGACCCGCGGGCACCTCGCCCGCGACGCAGTGGCGCAGGTAGGCCTGGAGCGTGCGCACCTCGGCCTCGCCACCGACCGGGCCGTGCCCGGGCACGATCACGTCGGCGAGCTCGGCGACCGCGTCGAGCACGTCGGCCCAGCGCTGCGGGTCGCCCTGGAACGCGAGCGGCGTCACCCCGAAGAAGCACAGGTCGCCGGCGAAGAGCAGGTCGACGTCGGCGACCAGGACCATGAGGTCGCCCGGGGTGTGCCCGTCGGCGGGCAGCAGCTCGATCCGAGGGGTGAGCTGGGCCGCGCCGTCGACCAGGTGGCTGACCGGCCGGGTGCCGATCTCGGCGAGCTCGTCGAACTCGTCGGTGAACGCGGGCATGAACGACTTGTACGCGTCGACGGGCATCTCCTGATCGAGGAGATGGCTCGTCACCGGCGTGGCGTACACGGCCGCGTTGCGGAACTTCGACGTGCCGCCCACGTGATCGACGTGCGCGTGCGTGAGGACGACCCGCTTCACCGGTCGGTCGAGGGCCTCGACCGCGGCCGCGAACGGCTCCCACTGCGAGCGCACCATCAGCGTGTCGACGACGGTCAGGCCGTCGTCGTCGGCGATCACGCCGGCGTTGCTGACGCCCGTCTCACCGCCGGGCTGGAGCCACACCCACACCCCGTCGGCGAGCTGGTCGAGCGTCGGAGCCACGGGACGAGCGTAACGGCGCGTCGGGTCGGCGGCCACGACGCGCCCTGGGTAGCGTGGTCGCCATGTCGGAGCGCTCGCGCAACCTCCCCCGCCGCTCGTGCCTGTCGGTCCCCGGGTCGAGCCCGAAGATGCTCGGCAAGGCGCCCGGGCTCGGTGCCGACATGGTGTTCCTCGACCTCGAGGACTCCGTGGCGCCGCTCGAGAAGGAGTCGGCCCGCGCCAACGTGGTGCAGGCGATCAACGAGAACGACTGGGGTGACGCCGTCCTCTGCGTGCGCGTCAACGCGTGGGACACCGAGTGGACCTACCGCGACGTCATCGATGTGGTCGAGAACGCGTCGGAGCGCCTCGACGAGCTGATGCTGCCGAAGGTGCAGTCCGCGGCGGAGGTGCAGGCGCTCGACCTGCTGCTCACGCAGATCGAGCAGGTCACCGGGCGCGAGGCGACGGTCGGCATCGAAGCCCAGATCGAGACCGCGCGCGGCCTGATCAACGTCGAGGAGATCTGCGCGGCGTCACCGCGACTCGAGACCATCATCTTCGGGCCGGCCGACTTCGCCGCGTCGGCCGAGATCCCCGTGCTCACCGGCGGTGTGCAGATCCCCGAGTACCCAGGCGACCACTTCCACTACGTGTTCGAGAAGATCCTCATGGCCGGGCGGGCGAACGGACTCCAGGTGATCGACGGGCCGTTCCTCAAGATCCGCGAGCTCGACGCCCTGCGCGACTACTGCAACCGCCCGCGCATCCTCGGGTTCGACGGCAAGTGGGCGCTGCACCCCGATCAGGTCGAGGTCATCAACGAGGTGTTCACGCCGACCCAGGAGCAGTTCGACAAGGCGATCGACATCCTCGAGGCCTACGAGAAGGCGACCACCGAGGGCGGCGCCGGTGAGCGCAAGGGCGCCGTGATGTTCGGCGACGAGATGATCGACGAGGCGAGCCGCAAGATGGCGACGAAGTTCGTCACTCGGGGCGAGCGCGCGGGGATGGCTCGGTCGTCGAGCTAGTCGTTCCCTCGGCCGCGGTCTGCTCCAGCTCTTCGAGCTCCTCCGCCACCTCGTCGACCGTCTCGATCTCAGAGCGGCGGTGGCGGCGGGCCCGCACGACCGAGGCCGCGACGATCACGACGGTGACCGCGGTCAGGATCCAGCGGTACCGGCCGATGAAGTCGATGACGTCGAGCAGCGGCTCCGAGAAGACGTCGCCCACGAACCAGATCAGGACCATCCGCGCCGCGGTGCCGCCGAGGTTGGTGACGAGGAACCCGACGACCGACATGCCCGCCGCGCCGGCGAGCACGCACACGATGTTGTTGGGGGCGATGGCGACGATCGGGTACGCCGCCCGGCGGAACCACTGCTCGAGCCGTCGCACCGACCCGGGCGCACCCGCGCGCCGCTCCGTCCACTCGATCGCGGCGTCTCCGTACTGGCGCCCGAACAGGTAGAAGAGCGGGTCGGTGAGGGCGAGCCGCACCATCCCGACCAGGAAGAACGGCCAGAACTCCAGCTGGGGAGCGGCGAGCACGAGGAAGCGGTTGCGCGGCACCAGCGCCACGAGCAGCAGCGGTGCGTCGACGACCAGCGTCGGCGAGAGGGCGTCGCCGATCGACGACACGATCGCGATGGCCACGATCGGGACGAGCAGCAGGGCGAGTCGGCGCCGGTCGATCCGATCCGAACCGCCACCCTTCTCGGCCATCGACCGACGTTAGGGCGTGGTTGCACGAGGCGGGACGGTCGCTAGCCTTCTTCTCATGGAGCAAGCGAGCGTGCTGGATGTCGCCCGCAGGCACCCTGCGGGCGAGCGAGCGCGACCATAAGGTGGAGCTCGCCCTCGGTGCCGCGTTCTGCGTGACCGTGCTCGGGGTCAGCTGGCGTTGGACGCGCCGTCGGCCTGGTGTGCCCGTGTCGTGGCAGACCTCGCAGAGCGTCGCCGCCGACCTGCACCGCCGCATGCACCGCGCCGTCGATCGCACGCGCCGCAACGTCGCCGAGGCGCGCAAGCGTGGGGTGGCGACCGCGCCGTACGAGTGCCTGGTCGACGACCTGGCGGCGACGGCACGCGCGCTCGACGACCAGCTCGTCCTGGCGGCCAAGCTGCCGTTCCGGCAGCGGCACAAGACGTTGCTCGGGCTGCGCTACCGCATCGCCGACCTCGAGCGCACGGGTGAACGGATCTCGAAGAACGCGGTCGAGGCCGCCAGCCCCCTCGTCGACAGCGTCGACGACTCGATTCGGCGGATCAACGAGCGCCTCGACCACGTCGACGAGGCGAAGGACGAGCTGCGCGACCTCGGCGGCGCCGGCTGAACCCGATCGCGGTCCCGCTGTCGGTCCTCGACCTCGCGATCGTCGGGCCCGACGAATCCCCCCGTGACGCGCTCGAAGCGACCGTCACGGTCGCCCGCCGCGCGGAGGACCTCGGCTATCACCGGGTCTGGTACGCGGAGCACCACAACATCGAGGCGATCGCGTCGTCGGCGACCGCGGTGCTCATCGCGCACGTGGCCGCGCACACCGACCGGATCAGGCTCGGTGCGGGCGGCATCATGTTGCCCAACCACGCGCCGCTCCTCATCGCCGAGCAGTTCGGGACCCTCGCGACGCTGCATCCCGGTCGCATCGACCTCGGCCTCGGGCGCGCCCCCGGCAGCGACCAGGCCACCATGCGCGCGCTGCGTCGCGGTCCGGAAGCCGCGGAGACCTTCCCCCAGGACGTGCTCGAGCTCCAGGGGTACCTGAGCGGGGAGACGCTGGTCCCAGGGGTCCACGCGACCCCTGGTCGCGGCACCGACGTGCCGCTCTACGTCCTCGGGTCGTCCCTGTTCGGTGCACAGCTCGCCGCGGTGCTCGGGCTGCCGTACGGGTTCGCCTCGCACTTCGCGCCCGCGGCGCTGCACGAAGCGATCGCGATCTACCGCGAGCGCTTCGAGCCGTCGAAGCAGCTCGACCACCCCTACGTGATCGCCGGCGTGAACGTGATCGCCGCCGACAGCGACGACGAGGCGCACGAGCAGCTGCACCTCACCAAGAAGGCCCGGGTCCGCAACCTGTTCAGCCGCGGCGGGCACCGCCTCACCGACGGCGAGGCCGAACAGATCCTCCAGTCGCCCCAGGCCGTGCACGTCGAGCAGATGATGCGCTACACCGCGGTCGGCACCGCGCCGACCGTCCGCGCCTACCTCGACGCGTTCGTCGCCGAGACCGAGGCCGACGAGCTCATGGTCGTGCACAGCGCACCGGCGATCGGCGCGCGCCTTCGCTCGCTCGACCTCCTCGCCGAGGCCGCCGAGCTCCGTTCCTAGGCTTCGAGCGCCTGCTCGGCGAGGCGACGGGCGATCAGGCGCAGGCAGAGGGTCTCGTCGGCGCCCTCGAAGATCGAGAGGACGCGCGCGTCGACGAAGTAGCGCGACACGTCGTACTCCTCGGCGTAGCCCATGCCGCCGTGCAGCTGCATCGCCTCGCGCGTGACCCACTCCGCGGCCCGGCAGACGTAGGCCTTGACCATCGCGGCGTGGAGCGTCCCTTCACCGCGACCCATCCGGCCTGCCACGTCGTAGGAGAACTGGCGACCCGCCTGGATGAGCGCGGCCATGCGGGCGAGCTTCGCCTGCGACAGCTGGTAGTCGGCGACCGGTCGCCCGAAGACGCTGCGCTCCTGCGCGTACGCCAGCCCGGCTTCGAACGCGGCCTGCATCAGCCCGACCGCGCGCGCCGCGGTCTGGAGCCGTCCGTTCTCGAACCCCTCCATCGTGAGGTAGAAGCCGCGGTCACGACCCTCGTCCTCACCGACGAGGTTGCCGGAGGGCACGAACCAGTCGGAGAACGAGACCTCGTACGAGTGCATGCCGCGGTAGCCGATGGTGTCGATCGCCCGGCCCTCGATCGTGCCGCCGGACTCCTGGGTGAAGGCGAACTCGTGACCCGGTGCCGGCTCCTTGTCGACGACGAAGATCGACAGCCCGCGGTGTCCGGCGTCGCGCTCGGTGCGCGCGAGCAGCATGATCGCGTCGGCTCGGCCCGCGAAGGTCGCCCAGGTCTTCGTGCCGTTGATCAGGTAGCCGCCGTCGACCGGGGTCGCCGAGACCTTGACGCCGGCGACGTCGGAGCCGAAGTCGGGTTCGGTCACCATCACGCCGACGAGCAGCTCGCCGGACGCGATGCGGGGGAGCCACCGCTGCTTCTGCTCCTCGGTGCCACCGCGCACGATCGCCCGGGTGAGGATCTCGGGGCGGGTGATCAACGAGCCACCGACGCCGAGCGATCCCCAAGACAGCTCCTCGGTCGCGACCACCATCCCCATGTAGTCGTGCTCACCACCGACCGCGAAGCCGCCGTACTCCTCGGGCACCGACAGGCCGAACCCGCCGATCTCCGCGAGGCCGCTGATCACGTCCTCCGGGATGTCGGCGTTGGTGCGGTGGACGTGCTCGGCGACAGGTCGGATCTTGTCGGCGGCGAAGCGGTGGAACGTCTCGCGCACGAGGTCGAACTCGTCGTCGAGGTGCGCGGGCCCGGTGCCGAGGGCGGGGAGCTCTCGCGCGAGCTGCTCGAGGAGCTGGGGCGATCGGTGCGACTCCAGGAAGGGGAGGACGGGTGCGAGCTCGGCCGCCTCGACGCCCCACACGCTCTCACGGCCGACGAGCCGGGCGGCGAGGTCACTGATCGCGTCGGCGATGAACGTGCGCGCGAGCAACGACTCGGCCTCACCGTGCTCGCCGTACTCGAGCATCACCCGACAGCCTTCGACCGCGCTCGCCGTGTGGGCGAGGTCGTACGCGAGCACCTGGTGGTCGTCGAGCTTGGCGACCGACACCTTCCCGCCGTCGGAGCTGGCGCGGGCGAGATGCTGGCAGGCCGCGTCGACGACGGTGCGGGCGGTGGCGACCGCGGCTCCCGCCGCGTCGAGCTCGTTGGACATGGCCGTGGAGCCTACGGCTCGGTCTCCGACGTCGGCTCCTCGGACCCGCCGCCGGGCGGATCGACCGGGGGATCGTCGGCCGGAGGATCGGCGGGCGGCGCCGTCGGTGGATCGGTCACCGGTGCCGCAGTGGTCGGCGTGGTGTCGGGCGCGGGCGGCGAGATGACCGGCGCCGAGGTCGTGACCGTCGCTCCCCCCGACCCGGAGCCCTGCCCGGACGCCCCGCCCGGGCCGTCGCTGCCCTTCGTGCGCACCACCGGCTGCGGCCGGTCGGGGACGGCCTGGCCGTCGAGGTCGCAGCGGGGCTCGAGCTGGGCGTAGACGTGGTCGCCGAGGAGCTCGGCGCCCTCCACGGTGAGGTGGACGCCGTCACCGGCGCGGACGCGCACGTCCTTGCCGCCGGGGCCGGGCAGCGACGCCGCGTACCCGCCGTCGGCGTCGTCGTCGGAGAACAGCTCGTACGCGTCGACGTACGTCGCGCGCTCGTGCTGCGCGACGACCTCGCGCATCAGCTCGTTGACCTGCTGGGCGCCCTGGTCCTTGCGCCGCTCCTGCATCGTTGGCGAGCCGACCCAGAAGACGTGTCGCGTGTCGCCGCCGTCCTCGAAGATGGTGAGCGTCTGCTCGACCGCGGCGCGGTACTCGTCCTGCCACGCGGTGCCGCCGCCGACCGATGTGGGCGCGCGCCAGTCGTTCGCACCGATGATGAAGACGACGACCTCGGGGTCGAGGGCAGCCATCTCGGTCGTCGCGTGCTCGGGCCAGTCGAAGAAGTCGGGGTCGGCGAGCCCGCTCGACACGCGCGAGTCGTAGACGGGCGCCACGATGCCGGTCGCCGCCGCGCGCTCGCCGAGCGCGGGGCCGAGCGACCCGGCGAGCGAGTCGCCCGCGATCCACAGGCGCAGCGGGTCGTCGGGACCGAGCCGGGCACGACACGCCCGGGCCGCGTCGTCGATCGTCGTCGTGGTCGGATCGTCGGCGTGCTCGGCCAGTGCCGGCCCCGGCCCACCGCCCAGTCGCAGGACGTCGGACGCCACGAGCGCGCCGAGGCCGAGCAGGACCGAGGCGATGACGACGACCGACGCGGCGACGACCGCCTTCCGGCGCCGTCGAGCGCTCGTCGCTCGGGCGGGCCGGGGCTCGGTCATCGGGTCATCCGCCTTCGGCGACCGCGGAGCCGAGCAGCGGCGGCGCGCCACCGTCGAGCTGCGTGCGGTAAAGGTCGGCGTAGAGGTCTTCGCGTGCGAGCAGCTCGGCGTGGCTGCCTTCCTCGACGACGCGGCCGCCGTCGAGCACGACGATCCGGTCCGCGGCGACGATGGTCGACAGGCGGTGGGCGATCACGAGCGCGGTGCGGCCGTCCAACGCGTCGGCGAGCGCGCGCTGGATGGCCTGCTCCGACTCCGAGTCGAGGTGCGACGTCGCCTCGTCGAGGATCACGATCGCGGGGTCCTTGAGCAGCATGCGGGCGATCGCGAGCCGCTGCTTCTCGCCTCCCGACATCCGGTAGCCGCGCTCGCCCACGATCGTGTCGTACCCGTCGGGCAGGCTCGCGATCAGGTCGTGGATGCGGGCGGCCTTGCACGCGGCGACGAGGTCGTCGCCGGTCGCGTCGGGCTTGGCGTAGCGCAGGTTGGCGGCGATCGTCTCGTGGAAGAGGTGCGGGTCCTGCATGACCATGCCCACGTCGGCGCGCAGCGAGTCGAGCGTCACGTCGCGCACGTCGTGACCGTCGACGAGGACCCGCCCGCCGACGACGTCATGGATGCGGGGCACGAGCATCGCGGTCGTCGTCTTGCCGGCGCCGGACGGCCCGACGAGTGCCACGAGCTCACCCGGCTCGACCGTGAACGACACGTCGCGCAGGATCCAGGCGCCCGGATCGTCGTCGGCGACGACGCCACCCTCCTCGAGCGAGGCGATGGACGAGACCGCGGCCGGCGGATGGCGGAACCACACGTGGTCGAGCTCGACGCGGCCCTGGGCGCGCGGCAGCTCGATCGCGCCGGGCCGGTCCTGGATCAGCGGTGGGAAGTCGAGCACCTCGAAGACGCGCTCGAACGACACGAGCGCGGTGAGCACGTCGACGCGGGCGTTCGTGAGCTGCGTCAGCGGCGTGTAGATCTGCCCCACGTAGACGACGAAGGCGGCAACCGTGCCGACGGCGATCACTCCCTCGATCACGAAGCGACCACCGAGGTAGTAGACGACGGCCGTGCCGACCGCGGCCACGAGCCCGAGGCCGACGAAGAGCACGCGCGCGAGGAGCGCGCTGCGCACGCCGATGTCACGCACGCGCCCGGCGCGGTCGGCGAACATCGCCTCTTCGCGATCGTGGTTGCCGAACAGCTTCACGACGAGCGCGCCGGCCACGTTGAACCGCTCCGCGACGGTGTTGTTCATCGCCGCGTTGAGCTGCATCGATTCGCGCGTCAGCACCTGGAGCCGCCTACCCACGCGGCGCGCCGGGATGATGAAGAGCGGCAGCACGAGGAGCGTGAGGATCGTGAGGCGCCACTCGAGGGCGAGCATGAACGCGAGCGTCACCACGATGCTGATCGCGTTGCTCGCGACCGTGCCCATGGTGTTGGTGACCGCCTGCTGCGCTCCGATCACGTCGTTGTTGAGACGCGACATCAGCGAACCGGTCTGGGTGCGGGTGAAGAACGAGAGCGGGAGGCGCTGGACGTGGTCGAAGAGCGCGACCCGCATGTCGTAGATGAGACCCTCGCCGATGGCCGCTGAGTACCAGCGCTGGAGCAGTGAGAGCCCGGCGCTCGCGAGCGCGAGCACGACGGCCCCCGCGGCCAGCAGCGTCACCAGGGTGACGTCGGAATCGGGCACGGCGGTGTCGAGCAGCGTCTTGAGCAGCAGCGGTGGGATCGCGGTGACGACGGCGGCGGCGATCACCGCGAGGAGGAAGCCGATGAGCTGGCGGCGATAGGGCCGGGCGAGTCGGAACACCCGGCGCAGGAGCGCGCGCTCGATCTTGCGGCCGCGCAGGGCGTCGTAGTCCTGGCGGAAGCCCATCATCGCCTGCCACATCGTCACAGTCCCTCCAACGTACGTCCGCCAGGCGACGATTCCCCAGCGTGATCGCGGCGATCGGTCGGCGGGCGGTCGATCCCGCCCGGTGCCGCCGGCTCGGGTGCGACACTGAAGGCGGATGCAGCGCACCTGGCCGCTCGCGGGACGTGAGGACGAGCTGCGTCGCCTCGCCGAGGCGATGGACTCGGGCGAGGCCGGTGTCGTGGTCGCCGGTCCGCCCGGCGTGGGCAAGACCCGCCTCGCGACCGAGTCGATCGCGATGGCCGAGCTGCGAGGATGGCCCCGAGCCGTGGTCCGGGCGAACCGCAGCGCCGCGACGATCCCGTTCGGAGCGTTCGCGCCGCTCCTGCCGGTCGGTGATCGCCAGGCCGAGGGCCTCGTGGACGCGCTGCGCATCGCCGCCGACACGATCGCGGGCGCGGCTGACGGCTCGACACTTCTCCTCATGGTCGACGACGCGCAGGAGCTCGACGACGCGTCGTCGACGCTGCTCGGGCTGCTCGCACTCCGTCCCGAGGTGTTCGTGGTCGTCACGCTTCGCACCGAGAGCGGACCCGTGCCCGAGAGCCTCACCGGCCTGTGGAAGGACGAGCTGCTGGTGCGCATCGACCTGGACGGTCTCTCCGCCGCCGCGACCGAGGAGATCCTCGTCGACGTGCTCGACGGCCCCGTCGAAGGGGGCACCGTGCAGATGCTGTGGTCCACGAGTGCCGGGAACGCACTCTTCCTGCGCGAGCTGGTCATCGGCGCACTCGACGCGGGCGCGCTGCACGACGCGGGCGGGATGTGGCGGCTGCGGGGAACGTTGTCACCGTCGACCCGACTCGGTGAGGTCGTCGGCCTGCGACTCGGCTCGCTCGACGGCGCGGCGCGCACCGCGATGGAGGTCGTGAGCGTGGCGGAGCCCGTCGGTCTCACCGAGCTCGCGACGCTCGCCGAGCCCGACGCAGTCGACGAGCTCGAACGGCGCGGGTTGGTCGCCGTGCACGCCGAAGGGACCCGGCGGGAGGTGCGGTCCGCGCATCCTCTCTACGGGGACGTGGTGCGAGCGGGCGTCCCGGGGCACCGGCGTCAGGAGATCTACCGGGCGCTGGCCGATCGCATCGAGGCGCGCGGCGCACGCCGACGCGAAGACCGGCTCCGCGTCGCGCTGTGGCGGCTCGACGGGGGCGGGGGCAGCCCCGAGGTGCTCCTGCGCGGTGCCCACGAGGCCCGCTTCTCGTTCGACTTCGGGCTCGCCGAGCGACTGGCCCGGGCCGCCTTCGCGGAGGCGCCCGACGCCGAGAGCGCGCACCTGCTCGGGGAGACGCTCGACGCGCTCGGTCGCCACCAGGAGGCCGAGGACGTCCTCGTCGTCGCACAGGCGCTGCCGTGCGGCGAACGCCTGGGTGCGATGGTGGCGCTCGCACGATCCGCCAACCTGTTCCGCGGGCTCGGCCGCGCCGACGAGGCTCGCCGCGTGCTGGAGGACGCGCTCGACGCCGTCACCGATCCCGAGCTGCGCGACGAGCTGCTCGCCCAGCAGTCGGTCCACCTGCTCTTCCAAGGTCGCCTGCGCGAGGTGCTGGCGATCGCGGACCCGTTGCTCGAACGCGACGACCTCCGCACGTACGTGAGCGCAGCGCTGTCCGCCGCGACGGCCCGTGCGCTCGGAGGCCGCACCGATGCCGCGATCGAGATCGCGGACCGTGCGATCGCGGCGCGCACCGCCCTCGGCGATCAGGTGCAGATGTCGGGTCCGGGCATCTACATCGTCGCCCGCTCGCTGGCGCTGCTCGAGGCCGGGCGGCTCGCGGAGGCGGAGGAGAACGCGCGCCTCGGGTACGACGGGGCCGCCGAGCGACACGTGCTCGACGGTCAGGCGTGGTTCGGTGTGATCCTCGGACGGATCTCGCTGCACGCGGGGCGAGTGGCCACGGCCGCGCGCTGGTTCCGGGAGGCGGCCGTCGTCTTCGACGACCTCGACCACCCCGGCGCGCGCTGGGGCTACGGCGGCCTCGCACACGCGCTGGCCCTGCTCGGCGACCTCGACGGCGCCGACACCGCGCTCGCAGATCTCGACGCGGCCGCGCCGACCCCGGTGCGCCTGATGGACCCCGAGATCGAGCGGGCCCGCGCCTGGGTCCTCGCCCAGCGCAGCGAGTACACGTTGTCCCGCGACGCGCTGCGGAGGGCGGCGTCGATGGCGCTCGATCACGGCAGCGCCGCGCTCGAGGCGGCCGCGCTGCACGATCTGCTCCGCCTCGGTGACGACGCGGCGGCCCTCGGGCGCATCCACGAGCTCGCGGCGGTCGTCGACGGCGCATTCATGGCGGCGCGGCTCGAGCACGCGGATGCCTTGGCCGCGCACGACGGCACGGGCTTCGAGGCCGCGGCCGACGCGTTCGAGGCCATGGGCGCGCTGCTGTACGCGGCGGAGGCCGCGGCCGGCGCGGCCCGCGAGGCCGCTCGCGAGGGGCTGGCCCGGCGCGGCAACGAGCTGGCGGCTCGCGCCCGTCGCCTCTCGGAGGCGTGCGAGGGCGCGCACACCCCCGCGCTCTCGGTCAGCCTCGTCGAGACGACGCCGCTGACCAAGCGCGAGCGCGAGGTCGCAGAGCTCGCGGCGCGCAACATGCCCAGCAAGGAGATCGCCGAGAAGCTCTTCGTCAGCGTGCGGACGGTCGAGAACCACCTCCAGCGCGCCTACGAGAAGCTCGGCGTGAGAGGCCGCGGCGAGCTCGCCCAGGTGCTGGACACGTAGGACCCTCTGTTGCGTCGCTCACCGTCGTGGGGCGGGTCGAGCGACGCAACCAGGTGCTGTCAATAGGATGCGCGGGATGGCGACCGACCCCGAGGTGCGTGCAGAGCTCGTCGCGACGGTGCGCCGCTTCGTCGAGAAGGACGTGCTGCCGGTCGCGTCCGACCTCGAGCACGCGGACGAGTTCCCCGAGTCGCTGGTCGCGACGATGAAGGAGCTCGGGCTGTTCGGCACCACGATTCCCGAGGAGCACGGCGGCCTGGGCCTCGATCTGCCCACCTACGTCGCGGTGATCGAGGAGCTCGCTGCGGGGTGGATGTCCCTGACGGGGATCCTCAACACCCACGTGATGGCCGCGAACCTGATCAAGCTCCACGGCACCGACGACCAGAAGCAGCGCTGGCTCCCGCGCATGGCGACCGGTGAGCTGCGCGGCTGCCTGTCGCTCTCGGAGCCGGACGCGGGCAGCGACACCAGCGCGTTGAAGTGCCGGGCCGAGAAGGACGGCGATGAGTACGTCGTCACCGGCACCAAGACCTGGGTGACCAACGGCATGCGCGCCGGCCTGGTGGCGCTCGCCGCCCGCACGTCCGAGGGGATCACCTGCTTCATGGTCGAGAAGGAGCCCGGCGAGCGATCGGGCGCGATCACCGTGAGCAAGAACATCGGCAAGCTCGGCTACAAGGGGATCGAGACGGTCGAGATGGCGTGGGACGGCGAGCGCGTTCCGGCCGACGCCGTCCTCGGTGGCGACGACGGGCTCGGTCGGGGGCAGCACTTCATCCTCTCGGCGCTCGAGGTCGGCCGGATCAACATCGCGGCGCGGGCGTGTGGCGTCGCGCGCGCGGCCTTCGAAGCTGCGATCCGGTACGCACAGCAGCGCGAGACGTTCGGCAAGCCCATCGCGCAGCACCAGGCGATCCAGATGAAGCTGGCCGACATGGCGACGCAGCTCGAGGCGGCTCGCCTCCTCACTCGCAACGCCGCCGAGCGGAAGGAGGCGGGGGAGCGCTGTGACGTCGAGGCCGGCATGGCGAAGCTCTTCGCGAGCGAGGCGGCGTTCGAGATCGCGACCGAGTCGATGCGCATCCACGGCGGCGTCGGCTACACGACCGAGCTGCCCATCGAGCGCTACTACCGCGACGCGCCGCTCATGATCATCGGTGAGGGCACCAACGAGATCCAACGGCTCGTGATCGCCCGCGGACTCCTGAAGCGGCACCCCCTCGAGTGAACGGCGACGAATGAACCGCGACGCGTGAACGTCGAGACCCGCTACGTGGCCACTCCGATGGGGCACTACGCCTTCCAGGTGAGCGGTGACGACGAGCGGGCGATCCTCTTCATCTCCGGCAACGTGTCGCATCTCGAGCTGCGTTGGGAGATCCCGCACCTGGTGCGGATGAATCGACGCCTCATGACGTTCGCCAGGGTCGTCACCTACGACCCGCTCGGCATCGGTTCGTCCGACCCGTTGCCCGAGCCGCCACCGACGATCGAGGACATCTCGGGTCACGGGATGGCGGTGATGGACGCGGCCGGCGTCGACCGCTTCGCGATCGTGGCGTCCACCCATGGCGTGTCGACGGCGCTGGCCATGGCTGCCCTGTACCCCGAACGGGTGGAGAAGCTCGTCCTGCTCGGTGGCTACGCCCGGCTGTTCGCCGCGCCCGACTACCCCGAGGGCGTCGATCCCGTGTCGCTCGAGCTCTTCTTCGAGACGTATCTGCCGATCTGGGGCACCGGCACGGCCAGCGCGACGATCTACGGCGTCGAGCCCGATGACACCGAGCTGCCCGCGTACGCGCGACTCGAGCGGGCCGCGGGGGCGCCGGGTGCGATCGAGCGCATCCTGCGCTGGATCACGGCCAGCGACGTCCGCGCGTACCTCGATCGAGTTCGCCAACCCGTCCTCTTGTTCGGGATCGGCACGCGCCTCGTCACGGTCGAGGTCCTCCGCGCCCTCGCGGCGCGCCTCCACGACGTCCGCTACATCGAGCTCGAAAGTGATCCCGTGACCACGGGCGACGGGCTCGACGAGATGATGGCCGAGATCGGCGAGTTCCTCACCGGGTCTCGTGCTGCATCCGCCGCCGATCGACGCCTCGGTGCGGTGCTCTTCACCGACATCGTGGGCTCGACCGAGGTCGCCGCCCGGCTCGGCGATGCGCGCTGGCGCGACACCCTGGCCACGTTCCGCATCGCCATCCGCCGCGAGCTGGACCGGCACGGCGGCCGCGAGGTGAACACGCGCGGCGACGACTTCTTCGTGGTGTTCGACCGCGTGTCGAGCGCGATCGAGTGCGCACTCGCGATGCGGGAGGAGACCGAGCTGCTCGACCTGCGCACGCGGACCGGCATCCACGTCGGCGACGTCGAGGTCGACGGTGACGACCTCACCGGCGTCGCCGTGCACGTGGGCGCCCGCGTCGGCGCCCGCGCCGATCCGGGAGAGATCCTCGTGACGACGGCGGTGCAGGAGGCGGTCGCCGGCATGACCTGGACGTTCGTCGACCGCGGCACCCACGACCTCAAGGGCGTCCCCGGGGAGTGGCACCTCTTCTCGGTCGCACCCTGATCTGGTTGCGTAGCCAGCCTTCGTCAGGAGTGTTCAGCTACGCATCAATAGGATGCAACCGATGACGGTGCACGAGCGGCCCTTCGGTCGGTACTTCGAGGACTTCGAGCCCGGTGACGTCTACAAGCACTGGCCGGGCAAGACGATCACCGAGTACGACGACCACCTCTTCTGTCTCATCACGATGAACCACCATCCGCTCCACCTGGACGCGTGGTACGGCGAGACCCAGACCCAGTTCGGCAAGAACGTGGTCGTCGGCAACCTCGTGTACTCGGTCGTGCTCGGCATGAGCGTGCCCGACGTGAGCGGCGCGGCGATCGCCAACCTCGAGATCGAAGAGCTCAAGCACCAGAGGCCCACGTTCCACGGCGACACGATCTACGCCGAGACGAAGGTGCTCGAGAAGAAGGAGTCGTCGAGCAAGCCCGATCGCGGCATCGTGTCGGTCGAGACGCGGGGCTTCAACCAGCGCGGCGAAGAGGTCTGCTACTTCCGGCGCAAGGTGATGGTCCCCAAGCGCGAGGCCGCGTCCGAGCGGGTCCGCCCGTACGAGTCTCCTGAGTAGCAGCAGAGCGCAGCGTCGGCGGGCGGGGTGCCCCCGCCCGCAGCGATGCGACCCATGGTGATGGACTGCCTGTTCTGCAGCATCGTCGCCCGGGAGCTGCCGGCGACGATCGTCGAGGAGACCGAGACGAGCGTCTCGTTCCTCGACCACCGGCCGCTCTTCCCGGGCCACACGCTCGTCGTGCCGAGAGCCCACGTCGAGACGCTGCGCGACCTGCCCGCCGACGCCATCGCCCCGTACTTCCGCGACGTGCAGCGCGTCGCGGTGGGCGTCCAGGACGGCCTCGACGCCCAGGGCACGTTCGTCGCCGAGAACAACGTCGTCAGCCAGAGCGTCCCGCACCTGCACGTCCACGTCGTCCCGCGCCGGCGCAAGGACGGGCTGCGGGGCTTCTTCTGGCCCCGCACGCGCTACGCCGACGTGGCGCAGATGGACGACGTGGCCGCGCGGATCCGGGGCGCCTTGCCATCCGGTTCGTAGTGATGTAATGATGTAATCAATGAGTGATCAGCCGGATCTCGCCGCCTGGTTCGCGGGCCGCTGCCCCGACGGGTGGTTCACCGAGGCCCCGGAGGTCTCCGCCGACCGGGAGGAGATCCTCGTCGTGGGGCGGCTGGCCGAGCCCGACCTCGACGGGGCAACCGGCGGCGACGAGGACGCCCGGTCGACCGCCTGCCTCGCCCGCATCGAGGGCTTCCGGGAGGACACGCGTGCGCACCGGATGCAGATCGCCGACGAGGCCGAGCGGCGCTTCGACCGCAAGGTCGCCTGGGGCGCCCGGTGCGGGGACACGGGTGCGGTGTTCACCCACCTCAGCGTGCCGGTGATGACCCGGCTGCGCATGGGCGAGCGACGGATCCTCGACACGCTCGTCGACGCCGGCGTCGCCCGCAGCCGCAGCGACGCGCTGGCCTGGTGCGTTCGCCTCGTGCGGGAGCACGAGGGGGAGTGGATCGACGAGCTCCGTGAGGCGCTGGTGCACGTCGAACGGGTGCGCGCCGACGGCCCGACGCCCGGCTGAGACGCGTGCCGATGAGGCGCGCGTCACATCGGCGCGAGGACCTGGTGTCACACGGCTGTCGTTTGGGTAGTCTCCTCCTTCGTGTCGGGGGGTGTTCACCTCACGTTCTACGGCGTCCGGGGATCGACGCCGTGTGACGGCGCCAAGTACCAGCGCTACGGCGGCAACACGTCGTGCGTGGCGCTCGAGGCCGACGGTCACCAGCCGATCGTGTTCGACCTCGGCACCGGCATCCGGGAGTACGGCGACGTCGTGACCGAACGCTTCGCCGAAGCGCTCCTCGCCAACCGCCTCACCACGCCCTACCAGGCGACGGTGCTGCTCACCCACCTGCACTGGGACCACATCATCGGTCTGCCCTTCTTCACGCCGGTGTTCCGCCCTGACGCGGTCATCGACATCCACGCGCCCCGCCAGGAGGCGGGTCCGCTCGCCGAGGTGTTCCGCGGCGTGATGCAGCCGCCCTACTTCCCGATCACGCCGGACGAGCTCGGCGGGACGGTCTCGTTCCTCGACACCGACCACGACGACTTCGGTGTGAACGGTGCGAAGGTGCGGGCGCGCTGGGTGCGTCACACCGACCCGACGCTCGGCTACCGAGTCGAGCTGGAGGGGGTCGGGGTGACCTACATCTCCGATCACGGTCCCGGCTGCAACCCCGACGACGCCGACGACTTCATCCCCACGGACGTGCTCGAGCTGTGCGACGGCGTCGACGTGCTCATCCACGACGCGCAGCACACCACGCACGAGTACGAGTCGAAGCGGCACTTCGGCCACTCGACGATCGAATACGCGGTGCACGTCGCCAAGGAAGCGGGTGCGAGGACGCTCGCGCTCTACCACCACTGCCCGACGCACGGCGACGCCGCGATCGACGAGATCCTCGACCACGCCCGCGACCTCTCGGCCGAGATGGACGGGCCCGAGGTGATCGCTGCGCACGAGGGCATGCGGCTCGACCTCGATCGTCGCTGACCGCTCGGCGTCGCGCGCCAGACTGTCTGCATGCCCGAGCGCCCCGAGCAGGCCGACGAAGAGATCTTCCGCCCCGATGCCGGCGAGTTCCGGCAGGTGCTGGGGCAGTTCGCGACCGGCGTCACGATCATCACCGCCGTCGACGACGGTGAGCCCGTCGGTGTCGCCGCGAACTCGTTCACCTCGGTGTCGCTCGACCCTCCGCTGGTGCTGTTCTGCGTCGCGCGCACGTCGTCGACGTGGCCCCGGATCGAGCGGGCCCGGAAGTTCGCCGTGAACATCCTCGGTGAGCACCAGGAGGAGCTCTCCCAGCTCTTCGCCACGAAGGGGGCCGACCGGTTCGGCCAGTGCGACTGGCACGAGGGGGTCGGAGGGTCGCCGGTGCTGCACGAGACCCTCGCGTACCTCGACTGCGAGTTCTGGGCCGAGTACGACGGCGGCGACCACATCATCGTGGTCGGGCGCGTGCTCGATCTCGGGTTGGAGCACGACGCCGGTCCACTCCTCTTCTTCCGCGGGAAGTACGGGCGCATCTCGCCGACGTGAGCGAGCGGCCGGTGACGCTCGGGGCGGTCGTCGTCGGCGTCGACCAGCGCGACGCGGCACTCGCGCTCGGAGCCCGTGGTGCGACCGTGATCGTCGTCGGTGCCGATGCCGAGCAGGTCGGGGAGCTCGTCCGGGAGGTCGCGGATGGCGGCGCGCGAGCCTCGGCGTTCGTGGGCGACCCGGCCGACCCGGCGGTGGCCGACGCCCTGGCCGAGATGCTCGCCGAGCTGTTCTGAGCGTCGGACGCCACACGTCGGGCCGCCGGGCAGATATCGTGCCCGGATGCACGAGCGGCAGGGATCGTGGCGTCGGCGCGCGGCCACCACTGGAGCCGCACTGCTCGTCGGCGCCGCCGGTCTGGTCGTGGTCGGCGGCGCGCCGGCCGGCGCGGTGACCGTCTCGGACGAGGCAGGGTTGCGGGCCGCCTTCGCCGATCCCGCCGAGACCGAGATCGTGCTCGCGAACGACATCGACCTGGTCGACTGCGGTGCGGGCGACCTCGATCGTCCGCTCGGGGGCGGCCTGCAGCCCCTGACCATCCAGGGGCAGGGCTTCACGATCCGCCAGACCTGCGACGAGCGGGTGATGGAGACCGACGGCGAGCTGACCCTGGTCGACGTGACGATCACCGGTGGCAACCAGCCCGACTCGTCGGGCGGCGGCATCCGCTTCGGCGACCTCGGCACGCCGTCACTCACGATGCGCAACTCCACGGTCACTGGGAATCGAGCGACGGGGGGCGGCAGCGGCGGCGGGATCGACGCGATCGATGCCGAGTTCGTGCTCGTGATCGACTCGACGATCAGCGACAACTTCGCCGGCGACACCGGCGGTGGGATCCGCGTCGCCCCCTCCACGACGTTCGTCCGCTCGACGATCAGCGGCAACTCGATCGAGGGTGACACCGGGTTCGGCGGCGGGATCGACGGCGACACCGGCACGGTGCTCCTGGTGGACTCGACGGTGGTCGGCAACACGGATCCCGGTACCTCGGCGTCCGCGGCCGGCGGGATCTATGCCAACGAGCTCACGGCGGTGTACTCGACGATCACGCAGAACAGCGCGGTCGCCTCGATCGGCGGGGCGAACATCACCGTCGAGGACCCCGGTCCGCTCAACCTCTTCGGCACGGTGATCGCGCAGCCGCTCGGCGGCGCTGAGAACTGCCTCTTCGAGCTCGAGCCGACCACGGTGTCGTCCGGGTACAACTTCTCCGACGACACGTCGTGTGCGCTGACCGACCCGACCGACGTCGAGGACGGCGGCGATCCGCTGCTCGGCGCGCTGGGCGCGAACGGGGGCCCGACGCTCACGCGGCTCCCGCAGCTGGGCCCGCCGGTGAGCCCGCTGATCGACGCGATCCCGGTCGACGCGTGCGGTGACGGTGACGCGCTCGCGGGTGAAGCGGTGACCACCGACCAGCGGGGGGTGACGCGACCGCAGGCCGTGCTCGGCGTCGACGCGTGCGACATCGGTGCCGTCGAGGTCGAGGTGCCCGAGGTGCCGTTGCCGCTCGTGCTCGTCCCGACGTTCACCGGCTGAGCGGTCCCGCTCGCGGATCCGGGTCTGACGTCGCGTCAGACCGCCGGTAGCCTGGCCCCGACGCCCTGAGCCCCGGCGCTGCTCCCCGCACGGGGACGTGGTGGGCCCCGGCAGGGGACGGTGCGAGGAGTCGATGGATCGGGAGCGTGAGCTGCGGCGGGCCGGATGGCGGCTCATCCGCGGCGAGCTCCGAGCGCAACGCCGGTGGGTCATCGCCGGCGTCGCGGCCGGAGTCATCTGGACGGGAGCGAAGATCGCGGTGCCGCTGCTCGCGGCGCTGGCGATCGACGAGGGCATCATCCCCGGCGACGGCGAGGCGATCGCGCTCTACGCCGCACTGATCGTCCTCGTCGGCGCGGTCCAGGCGTTCGGCACTGGATCGCGTCGCTACGCGGCGTTCCGCATCTCGTACCGCGTCGAGACCGACCTGCGGGAGAAGCTCTTCGCACACCTCCAGCGGCTGCACTTCGCGTTCCACGACCAGGCCCAGACCGGCCAGCTCATGGCCCGGGCCAACACCGACATCCAGCAGGTCAACCAGGTCGTGGTGCTGCTCCCGCTCTTCGCCGCGTCGCTCTTCATCGTCGCGGCGGTCGTCGTGGTGATGATGCTCCAGAGCGTCACGCTCGCCCTGCTCGCGCTCGGCGCGCTGCCACTCCTCAACGTCGCGGCGACACGCTTCTCGCGTCGCATCGCCCCCGTCGTGCTCGGGCTCCAGGAAGAGCTCGGCGATCTGTCGGGCGTCGTCGAGGAGACCGTTGCGGGCGTGCGCGTCGTCAAGGGCTTCGGGTCGGAGCAGCTCCAGGTGCAGCGACTCGAGGCGGAAGCCGACTCGGTGCTCGATCGCGCACTGCAGGCGGCCTGGCTGCGCAGCGGCTTCATGCCACTGCTCGACTTCCTGCCCGCGCTCGCGCTCGTGGTGATCCTCTGGTACGGCGGACATCTCGTGCTCGACGGCGACCTCCAGATCGGCGACCTCGTCGCCTTCAACTCCTACATCCTCATGACGATCTGGCCGCTGCGGATGACGGGCATGCTGGTCGCCCAGGCCGGCCGGGCCTCGTCGTCGGGTGGCCGCATCGACGAGATCCTCTCGACCGATCCCGCCGTGGTCGATCCGCCGCAGCCGGTCGCGCTGCCCGGTGACGGGTCGGGCGAGCTGCGGTTCACCGGCGTCGACTTCTCCTACGGCATCGGGCCCCCGGTCCTCACCGACTTCGACCTGGTCGTGCGGGGTGGCGAGGCGGTCGCGGTCGTCGGCGCGACGGGGAGCGGGAAGACGACGGTCGCGCGGCTCGTCTCGCGCTTCTACGACGTCGACGACGGCAAGGTCACCCTCGACGACGTCGACGTGCGAGACCTGCGGGTCCGCGACCTACGCCGCAGCGTCGGCATCGTGTTCGAGGACACGTTCCTCTTCACCGACACGGTCGCCGAGAACATCGCCTTCGCCGAACCCGAGGCTCCGCTCGAGCAGGTGCGCCGCGCCGCGGTGCTCGCGGGCGCCGACGAGTTCGTGACCGCCCTCCCGGACGGGTACGACACGGTGATCGGGGAGCACGGCTTCTCGTTGTCAGGCGGGCAGCGCCAGCGACTGGCGATCGCACGCGCCGTGCTGGCCGATCCGCGCATCCTCATCCTCGACGACGCGACGTCGTCGGTCGACCCGACGAAAGAGCACGAGATCCGCTCGGCGCTGCGCGAGGTGATGGACGGTCGGACGACGCTGATCATCGCCCACCGTGCCGCGACGATCGCGCTCGCCGACCGGGTCGTGCTGCTCGACGGTGGCCGCGTGGTCGCGGAGGGCACCCACGAGCAGCTGCTCGAGACGGTTCCTCGCTACCGCGAGGTGCTCGCGGACGCCGAGGACCGAGCCGCGGCCCCGGCGGCCGCGACGCCGCCGACCGGTGGGGCGGAGTAGTGCAGAGCCGCCCCGCCTTCGGCGTCACCCCCGTGGACGAGCGACTGACGCGCGATCAGACCAAGGGCCTCATGCGCCGACTCGGTCAGATGCTGCGGCCCTGGCGGGCGAAGATCGTGCTCGCGTCGCTCCTGCTCGTCGGACAGACGGCCTGTCTCCTCGCCGGCCCGGCGCTCGTCGGCTACGGCATCGACTCGGGGCTGCGCGAGGGTGATGTGGCCGCGCTCAACACCGCCGCGGTCGCGTACCTGGTGCTCGCGTTCGTCGCGCTCGCCCTCGGTCGTCAGTCGATCCGCGCGATCGCGGCCATCGGCGAGCGGTTCCTCCGTGAGCTGCGGGTGCGCGTCTTCCGCCACCTCACGTCGCTCGGGCTCGACTTCTTCGAGCGCGAGCGCACCGGCCGGCTGGTCGCCCGCCTGACGTCCGACGTCGACGCGCTGCAAGAGCTCGTGCAGATGGGCCTCGCGATGTTCGTGCAGAACGCGCTGCTCTTCGTCGGCGCGCTGGCCGTGATCCTCATCCTGAGCTGGGAGCTCGCGCTGTGCGTGCTGATCGTCGTGCCCCCGGTCGTGTGGGCGACGCGCTGGTTCCGCAAGGCCGCGAACGCGGCGTACCTCGAGGTGCGCGAACGCATCGGCACGAACCTCGCGACGCTCCAGGAGGGGCTCGCCGGTGTGCGGGTCGTGCAGGCGTTCGGACGCGAGCGCGCCTTCACCCGTCGGTTCCGCGAGACCAACGAGGCCCAGTTCGACGCCAACCTCGAGACGGTCAAGATCTCGACGAAGTACTTCCCGTTCGTCGAGTTCATGGGTGTCGTGGGGATCGCGCTGATCGTCGGCATCGGCGGCGTCTTCGTCGACCAGGACATCGTGACGGTGGGGACGGTGGCGGCGTTCGTCCTCTACCTCAACAACCTGTTCGAGCCGGTGCAGCAGCTGGGGCAGCTCTACAACACGCTCCAGCAGGCCGCGGCCGCCCTCTACAAGCTGTTCGGGCTGCTCGACACGCCCGCGTCGATCGCGGAGCGTCCCGGCGCCGTCGACCTGCCCGATTCCGGCGCGATCGACGTCGATCACGTGTCCTTCCGCTACGGCGACGGGCCGCTCGTGCTGCACGACGTGTCGCTGAGCGTCGCGCCGGGGGAGCGGATCGCGCTGGTGGGACCGACGGGTGCCGGGAAGTCGACGCTCGCCAAGCTCGTCGCTCGGTTCTACGACCCCGTCGAGGGCTCGGTCTCGCTCGGCGGCATCGACCTGCGCGACTCCACGCTGCGGTCGCTGCGCGAGCGGATCATCGTCGTGCCCCAGGAGGGCTACCTCTTCACCGGGACGATCCGCGAGAACGTCCGCATCGGCCGCCCCGACGCGACCGACGCCGAGGTCGATGCCGCGCTCGACGCGCTCGGCATCCGCGATCGCTTCGCGTCGCTCAAGGACGGGCTCGACACCGAGGTGCGCGAGCGGGGCAGCCGCCTCTCCGCAGGCGAGCGCCAGCTCGTCTCGCTCGCCCGCGCCGCGCTCGCCGACCCGCCCGTGCTCGTGCTCGACGAGGCGACCTCCAACCTCGACCCCGGCACCGAGCACACCGTCGAGCACGCGCTCGAGGCGCTCACCGAAGCCCGCACCGTGCTCGTGATCGCCCACCGGCTGTCGACCGCGGCTCGCGCCGACCGCGTTGCCGTCGTGGACGACGGACGGATCGTCGAGCTCGGCTCCCACGACGAGCTCGTGCAGCGCGAGGGCCGCTACGCCAGCCTCTGGGCCAGCTGGTCGGCCGCCCAGTCCCGCGCCTCGTAGCCCCCACCGTCGCGGCGTCGGAAGCGCGAGCGACACAGGTTGTCGCTGGGTCTTCCGACGCGCCGTCGGGGAGGCGGCTCTGCCCCGGGTCCGGTATCGTCCTCGGTGCTACCGGTCGGGGAGCGAAGTCCGGTGTGAGTCCGGCGCTGTCCCGCAACTGTGAGCCATCCGCGAGCCACTCGGATGGTGAGCCAGGTCGCCTCGTCGGCCGGTGACGAACACACAGGCTCTCGAGGAAAGGGCTGTTCGTCCGACAGGGCCCCTGTCGGCGGACTTCGGTTCCTCGACCGACAGGAGGCAACCGTGCAACGTCATCGACCATTCGTGCTCTTCGTCGCGCTCGCGGCGTTGATCGGCACTCTCTCGCTCGCCCCGGCGGCCCACGCGGGCGGCTCGTCACCCGAACGGATCGTGTCGCTCTCGCCGACCGCGACCGAGATGCTGTTCGCCATCGGTGCCGGCGACCAGGTCGTCGCCGTCGACGACCAGTCCAACTTCCCGAGCGATGCCCCCGTCACCGACCTGTCGGGGTACACGCCCAACGTCGAGTCGATCGCCGGTTACGACCCCGACCTCGTGGTCGTGCCGGACGGCCAGGCCCGCAGCTCGCTCGAGGCGCTCGGCATCGACGTCGTCGTCCTCCCCGCGGCTGCCCAGCTCGCCGACGTCTACCGGCAGCTCCGGCGTCTCGGCCGGATCACCGGGCACTCCGACGAGGCGAACGACCTCGTGCGCGAGATGCGCTCCGACATCGCCGACCTTCGCGCGCAGGTGCCCGACGACGACACCCGCCCCACCGCGTACTACGAGCTCGACGACACCTACTTCTCGGCCGACTCGTCCACGTTCATCGGGCGGTTGCTCACGCTCGGGGGGTTCGCCAACATCGCCGACGAGGCCAGGGACGACGACGGTTCGGGATATCCGCAGCTGTCGGCAGAGTTCGTCGTCGACGAAGATCCGAGCGCGGTGTTCCTCGCTGACACCAAGTGCTGCGGTCAGACCCCCGAGACGTTCGCCCAGCGTCCGGGACTCACCGCGCTCACAGCGGTCCGCGACGGGCACGTCGTGGCGCTCGATGACGACGTGGCATCGCGATGGGGTCCCCGCGTGGTCGACCTCCTGCGTCAGATCGTGAAGGAGCGCAACCAGCTGTGACGGCGACAGCGGCGGCGGTGGCGGTGGCGCCCTCTCGCCTGCGAGCTCCGTGGCTCGCAGGCGGGATCGGCGCCGTCGTCCTCGCCGTCGTGATCGGCGTGGCCGTCGGGCCCGTCGGGATCTCGCCCGTCGGTGTCGTGCGCGAGCTCCTCAGCCACGTACCCCTGCTGGGCGTCGACTCCGATCTCTCGACGCGCGACGCCCTCATCGTCACCGAGATCCGACTGCCCCGGGTGGTCCTCGCCCTGCTCGTCGGCGCGTTGCTCTCGACGGCCGGTGCGGCCTACCAGGGGACGTTCCGCAACCCGCTCGCCGATCCCTACCTGCTCGGCGCCGGTGCCGGCGCGGGACTGATGGTGACGCTCGTGATCGTCTCGACGTCGGCCTCGATCTCCGGCGGCGACCAGTTCGTGCCCATCGCCGCGTTCGTCGGGGCGCTCGGCGCGGTGACGTGCACCTATCTCATCGGTCGCGGTGCCGGCGGTGTCGCGGTCGTGACTCTGATCCTCGCCGGCGTCGCGATCACCAGCTTCCTCACCGCGGTGCAGGCCTTCCTGCTGCAACGCAACAGCGACAACATCCGCGAGGTCTACTCGTTCATCCTCGGACGGCTCACGGTGGCCGGGTGGACCGAGGTCGCGCTGGTGCTGCCGTACTTCCTGATCGCGACCGTCGTGCTGTTCATGCACCGTCGCGTGCTCGACGTGCTCGCCGTCGGCGAGGACGAGGCATCCACGCTCGGGGTGCCCGTCGCACGCAGCCGACTGGTGATCGTCGCAGCAGCCTCGCTGGCGACGGCCGCGGCGGTTGCCGTCGCGGGACTGATCGGGTTCGTCGGGATCATCGTCCCGCACACGATCCGGCTCGTCGCCGGTGCGAGCTACCGGGTCGTCGTACCTCTGTCGATCCTCTTCGGAGGCGCGTTCCTCGTGATCGCCGACCTGATCGGCCGTACGATCATCGCTCCCGCCGAGCTGCCGATCGGCGTGATCACTGCGTTCGTGGGTGCTCCGTTCTTCCTCGTCGTGCTGCGCACGAGCGTGCGGGGTCGCACCTGATGCGCGTGCGTGTGCGCGGACTCTCGGTCGAGCTCGGTGATCGCTTCGTGCTCGACCACGTCGATCTCGAGGTGGGATCCGGCACCTGGGTCTCGATCGTCGGACCCAACGGTGCGGGCAAGACGACGCTCGTTCGGGCGATCGCCGGGATGGCGAAGCCCCGCACGGGAACCGTCGAGGTCGGAGGAATCGCGACGCAGTCGCTTCGGAGCCGCGCTCGCGCTCGGCTCATCGCTGTGGTGCCGCAGGCACCGGTGATCCCTGCCGGTGTCTCCGTGCTCGACTACGCCTTGCTCGGTCGCACACCGCACCTCCCGTACTTCGGACGCGAGACCGAGCGTGACGTGTCGGTGACGCACCGGATGCTCGATCGCCTCGGGATCTCCGAGATGGGCGGACGAGCGGTCGAGACCCTCTCGGGCGGCGAGCGGCAACGGGTCGTGCTCGCCCGCGCGCTGCTGCAGGACGCGCCGGTCGTGCTGCTCGACGAGCCGACGTCGGCCCTCGACATCGGCCACCAGCAGGACGTGCTCGAGCTGGTGGAAGAGCTACGACACGAGCGCGGCCTCACCGTCGTCTCGACGATGCACGACCTCACCCTGGCGGGCCTGTTCGCCGACGAGCTGGTGCTGCTCGACGACGGCCGCGTCGCCGAGCACGGGTCGGCCGCGACGGTGCTCACCGAGGCGCATCTCCGTGAGCACTTCGGTGCGCGGGTGAGCGTCCTCCAGGGCGAAGATGGGCCGATCGTGGTGCCGGCGCGACTGCCGCGCCGACCACGGGCCGCCCCGCACGACGAGCCCAGAGAGGCGCCGTGACCCCGCCCGAGCATCCGACCGACTCGACGTCGTCCGACCCGGCCGCGCCGGACGAGTCGAGCGTCCAACCGCCGACCGAGGATCCGCGACCGGAGCGGCTGAAGGTGGCCGAGTCGCTGGTGATCGTCAACACCGGCGACGGCAAGGGCAAGTCGACCGCGGCGTTCGGGGTCGTGCTGCGCGCGGTCGCGCGCGGTTGGAAGGTCGCGGTCGTCCAGTTCCTGAAGTCGGGCGGGTGGCAGGTCGGTGAGGAGCGCACGTCGACGGAGCTCGGCGTCGAGTGGTTCGCGATCGGGGAGGGGTTCACCTGGGACTCCGACGACCTCACCGAGGACGAGGCGCGTGCGCGCGCCGCATGGGAGCAGGCTCGAGGACTGATCGAGGCAGGCAAGCACCGGCTCGTCGTCCTCGACGAGATCACGTACCCGATGACGTGGGGCTGGATCGACACGGGCGAGGTCGTGGGCACGATTCGCGCTCGTCCCTCGAAGGTGAACGTGATCGCTACCGGGCGCGACGCGCCGGACGCGCTCGTCGACATCGCCGACACCGTGACCGAGATGCGCTCGATCAAGCACGCCTACGACCGAGGCATCGCCGCCAAGAAGGGGATCGACTATTGAGCGTCCCGACACCGGAGCTGCTGCGCCTCGGTGCCGGCGGGACGCCGGCACTGGTCTGGCGCTGCGCGTCGCCGATGCGCGTCGCGGCCTCGACCGTCCTCGGGGGCGGCATCGGCGAGCGCGACTGGGTGATCAACGCGCAGGTGGACCGCGACTACGCCCGTCGCGACCCCGAGCGTCACCTCGAAGAGCTTGCCGCGGCTGCGGGCTGTGACGGCGACGGCGTGGGGTTCCTCACCGCCGCGCACGTCGATCGTCGTACTCGCGGCGTCGACGGCGGCGTCGTGGTCGATGCCACGGTCGGGATCGGCGATCCGACGTGGGCTGCCGCTCCCCACGACGAGCGCCTCGCCGCGGCGTCGCGTCCCGGGACGATCAACATCGTGGCGTTCGTGCCGGTCGCGCTGACCGATGCCGCTCTGGTCAACGCGGTGATGACGATCACCGAGGCGAAGGCCCAGGCTCTCGGAGACCGCGGGGTCGTAGGGACGGGTACGCCGAGCGACGCGGTCTGCGTCCTCGCACCGGTCGAGGCGCCGATCGAGCCGTTCGCAGGGCCGCGCTCTCCGGTGGGTTCGGCGTTGGCTCGTGCGGTGCATGCCGCGGTCAGCGACGGCATCGCGTACTCCGCAGAGCGGACGCAGGAGCAGGAGCGATCGTGATCGTCCTCGTGGTCGGTGGCACGCGATCGGGCAAGTCGGACGTCGGTGAGCGGATCGCCGCCGAGCTCGGCGAGCCGGTGACGGTCGTCGTGCCGGCGGAGTCCACCGACGACGAGCATGCGGCGCGCATCGCGGCGCACCGGGCCCGTCGCCCCTCGTCGTGGACGACGGTCGAGTGCGGCGCAGACCTCGTCAGCGTGCTCCGCTCGGTGCACGGCATCGTGCTCGTCGACTCCCTCGGCACGTGGCTGAGCCGAGCTCCGGATCTCGACGTCGACTCCGAGGCCCTCGTCGAAGCGCTGCAAGCACGGACCGATCCGACGGTCGTCGTCACGGAGGAGGTCGGGCTCGCGGTGCACGCGCCGACCGAGGCGGGCCGTCGATTCACCGACGTGCTCGGCGCGCTCAACGCCGACGTCGCGCGAGTCGCCGACGATGTCTGGCTCGTGGTCGCGGGCCGGACGCTGCGTCTGGACGACTGATGCGCGAGGCGATGGCCTTCCTCACCGTGCTCGGCCGCGCGGCGGCGCCGTCACCGCGCGCGTGGCGATGGTTCCCGGTGGTCGGTGCCGTCGTCGGCGCACTGGTCGGCGTCGTGTGGTGGGCGACCGGCGAGGTGCTCTTCGCGCTCCCGGCCGCCGTGTGCGCGGTGGGCGCCGACCTGGCGCTCACCGGGATGCTCCACGTCGACGGCCTCGCCGACGCATCCGACGGTCTGCTGCCGCACGCCGACCGACCGCGCCGACTCGACATCATGCGCCGCCCCGACGTCGGTGCGTACGGCGTCGCGGTGGTGACGGTCGTGCTGCTCGCGCGCGTCGCAGGGTTCGCCACCCGCCCGGCGTCGATCGTGCTCGTCGCCGCGCTGTGGTGCGCGGCGCGAACCGTGGTCGCGGTCACGCCCGCTTGGACGCCGTACGCCCGTACCGGCGGCCTCGCCTCGGCTCTGCTGGGTGACGGCGCCGCCACGCGCGCCGGCTGGTTGCCTGCCCTCGCGCTGCCGGCCGCCGCCGCGCTCGCCTGGCTCGCGATCGGCATCGAAGGGGCCGTCGCGGTTCTGGCGGTCGTGCTCGGCGCGGTCGGTGTGTTGCTGCTGGCACGGCGGCGCATCGGTGGCTTCACCGGGGACGTCCTCGGGGCCGCGATCGTCGTCGGCGAGACGATCGGTCTGCTCGTCGCGGGTGCACGCTGGTGAACCGTGGCCCGCGTCAGCTCGTCGGCAGCGCCATCGGCCTGGGGCTCGACCAGCTCTTCGGCGAACCGCCGGCCGCGATCCATCCCGTCGCGGCGTTCGGCTCGACCATGGGCATCGTCGAACGCACGGTGTTCGCCGACGACCGGGCGGCGGGCCTCCGGTACACCGGCACGGGCGTTGCACTGGGCGCGCTGGCCGGGATCGTGGCCGGGTCCACCGCCATCACGGTTGCGTGCTGCGCGGCAGGCCGCATGCTGCGCGACGAGGCGCGTGCGATCGCGCGACTGCTCGACGAGCAGGACCTCGATGGGGCGCGCGCCGCGCTTCCGGCGCTCGTCGGTCGCGACCCGTCTGCACTCGACGAGTCGGGCATCTCCGCGGCAGTCGTCGAATCCGTCGCCGAGAACACCGTCGACGCCGTCGTGGCACCGGCCCTCTGGGGCGCGACCGGCGGCGCGATCGGAGCGGCCGCGCACCGCGCGATCAATACGATGGACGCGATGGTGGGAGACCGGTCGGAGCGGTACGCACGCTTCGGCTGGAGCAGCGCACGCCTCGACGACGCGGCCGCGTACGTCCCGGCGCGGGTGACCGCCGCGCTCGTCTGCGCCGCCCATCCGCACCGAGCACGTTCCGTGCTGGCCACGGTGCGTCGCGACGCGGCGTCGCACCCGTCCCCGAACGCCGGCGTGGCGGAGGCCGCGTTCGCGGCAGCCCTCGGTGTCGAGCTCGGCGGGCCGCTTCGCTACGGCACGCGCCAGGAGGATCGTCCGCGGCTCGGGGAGGGGCCGCGCCCGTCGCGCTCGGACATCGGGCGCGCCGTCGAGCTCGCCGAACGCGTCGAGCTCGTGCTCGGCGTGACCCTGGCGACCAGCGGCCTGCTCTGGGCCGTTCGTGCCCGCCGCTCACGACGCTTGCGTCGCAACGCGCCGGCCGTGGCGGCATGAGGCGCGACACGGCGCTTCCGCTCGCGCCCGCGCCGGGCGCTCACGGTGGTGACGGTGCACGGCTCGCGGCGGCGCTCGGCGTCGACCCGACAACCGTGCTCGATCTGTCGCAGAGCTTGAACCCGTTCGCGCCGGACGCCGCGCTCCTCGTCGCCGGTGCGGCGCAGGAGGTGGCGCGCTATCCGGACGCGAGGGATGCGACCGACGCGCTCGCCTCGACGCTCGGCGTCGACCGGGAGCGGGTGCTGCTCACCAACGGAGGGGCCGAAGCGATCGCGCTGGTCGCGGCGGAGCTGCCGGTGGGCCGTGTCGACGAGCCCGACTTCTCCCTCTACGCACGGCACCTGCGGGAGCTCCGGCCCACGGCCCCCCGTTGGCGGTCGAACCCCCACAACCCGACCGGTCGGCTCGCTGCCGCCGATGAGCACGCCGACGTCTGGGACGAGGCGTTCTTCCCGCTCGCCACGGGCCAATGGACTCGCGGCGATCTCGACTCGATCGTCGTCGGATCACTCACCAAGGTGTTCGCGTGCCCGGGTCTGCGCATGGGCTACGTCATCGGGACCGATCCGGATCTCGTCGCACGACTGCGCGCCCGACAGCCCTACTGGTCGGTGGGGTCGATCGCGTGTGCGGTGTTGCCGCACCTGCTCGAGCGCGCCGACCTCGGCGCGTGGTCGCGCGGGATCGCGAAGCTGCGCGACGAGCTCGTCACGGTGCTCGACCAAGCCGGCTTGCGAGCCGAGCCCTCGGACGCACCGTTCGTGCTGGTGCGTGACGCTGCCGGTGTCCGGGATCGTCTCGCGGGTCACGGCGTGCTCGTACGCGACACCTCGTCGTTCGGGATGACCGATGGGATCCGCGTCGCGGTTCCCGATGCCGACGGGCTCGAACGGTTGGCGAACGCGCTCGGTGCGGCGCCCGCCCTTCAGGCGTGCGATCCCGACGTCGACGGGACCGATGACGGAACAGGGGACACGTCGTGCTGAAGGACGAGACCGTGAGCGCGCTGGCCGGCGCGTACGACGCGGTGCTGCTCGACATCGGTGACACGCTGGTGGCGGAGGCCGAACCTGGCACGCCGACTGCTCATCTCGTCGCGGAGCCGCTTCCAGGAGTCATCGAGGCGCTCACGGCGCTTCGAGGCCGCGTGCGGCTCGGCGCGGTCACGAACACGAGCGTCCTTCGCGAGCCCGACGTCCGGGCGATCCTCGTGCCGTCGGGGATCGACGCCGTGCTCGAGGTGCTCGTCACCTCCACCGACGTCGGTGCGGCCAAGCCCGATCCCGCGCCCGTACGACGAGCGCTCGATCTCCTCGGGGTCGAGCCGGGACGCACCCTCTTCATCGGTGATCGCGAGAGCGACCGTGGCGCGGCACTCGCCGCAGGTGTCGCGTTCGCCGCCACGGACGACGGTCTCGACGACGCGCTCGTCCGAGCCGCGGTCGCGACGTCGGGCCCGTCGGCGGAGGCCGTGCGCGCGGTCTCCGCGCTCGACACCGATGCGGTCGACGCGGCGCGCGCCCGTCTCGACCGGCTCACGAAGCCACCAGGTTCGCTCGGTCGCCTCGAAGACCTGGGCGCGCACCTCTGTGGCATCGCCGGGCGCTGTCCGCCGCCCGTGCCGACACACCCGCTCGTCGCCGTGTTCGCTGCCGATCACGGCGTCGTCGCGTCCGGCGTGACGCCCTGGCCGCAGGACGTCACCGCCCAGATGGTCGCGAACTTCGCGGCCGGTGGCGCCGCGATCAACGTCTTCGCGCGCCAGGTGGGGGCAACCGTGCGAGTCGTCGACGTCGGGGTTGCCTCCGATGTCGCGCATCCGGACGTCGAGCGCCGCAAGGTGCGCTCGGGCACCGCGGACCTCTCGCAGGGCCCGGCGATGTCGGCTTTGGAGGCGCGCGCCGCGCTGGATGTCGGCGCCACGGTGGCCACCGAAGCGGTGGCCGCGGGTCACGACCTGCTCGTCACCGGCGACATGGGGATCGGCAACACGACGGCGTCGGCGGCGTTGGTCGCCGTCCTGACCGGACGAGACGCGCGTTCCGTGACGGGACGGGGCACCGGCATCGACGACGCGATGCTCGAGCACAAGGCACGCGTCGTCGCGGCGGCCACCGCGCGTTCCAGGCGGCACCTCGACCCGATGTCGGTGCTCGCCGACGTCGGCGGGCTCGAGATCGCCGCGCTGGCGGGCTTCGTCGTGGCGGGCGCGGCCGCGCGGGTGCCCGTCGTCGTCGACGGCGTGATCGCGCTTGCCGCGGCTGTGCTCGCCGAGGCGCTCGCGCCCGGCGTCGCGTCGCTCGTCATCGCCGGACACCGCTCGACCGAGCCGGGCGCGTCGGCAGCCCTCGAGCACCTCGGGCTGCGGCCCTTGCTCGAGCTCGACCTGCGCCTCGGCGAGGGCACCGGCGCGTGCCTCGCCGTCCCGTTGGTGCAAGCCACAGCCCGGATCCTCAGCGAGATGGCGACGTTCGACGAAGCCGCGGTCGACGACGCCCGCGACGACTGACGCCGCCACCGCCGACGCCAGCGCCCGCGAGCGTGATCGTTACGCTCGTCACCAGTGGCCAACGCCTCGTCCAACCTCTACCTGTTGACCGCCTTCGGCGGCGGGATCATCTCGTTCCTGTCGCCGTGCGTGCTGCCGATCGTGCCCGGCTACCTGAGCCTGGTGTCGGGCCTCACGCTCGGCGAGATCGAGGAGGGCCAGCGGGAGTCGCTCAAGCGCATCGCGATCACGACGGGCCTCTTCGTGCTCGGGTTCACGGTCGTGTTCGTGATCCTGGGTCTGGTGACGACCGCGGTCAGCGACTCTCTCTTCGAGAACCAGGAGACGCTCACCCGGATCTCCGGGGCGATCATCATCCTGTTCGCGGCCTACCTCGCCGGGTCGCAGCTGCTCACGACGCCCCGGATGTATCAGGAGTTCCGGTTCCACCCGCACCTCGAGCGGTTCGGGCCGGTGGCGGCACCGGTGACCGGCGCGGCGTTCGGACTGGGGTGGACGCCGTGCATCGGGCCCATCCTCGGGACGGTGCTCGGGTTCGCGGCCCAGGGGCAGGAGCTCGGCCGGGCGGCCCTGCTGCTCACCGCCTACTCGCTCGGGCTCGGGGTGTCGTTCCTCGCGGTCGGGCTGGCGTTCGGCCGCTTCGCCGCCCCGCTCGCGTGGGTGAAGCGCCACGCGAGGGCGTTGACGCTGGTGTCCGCCGCGGTGCTCGCGCTGTTCGGCTTCGTCCTCTTGCTCGACGAGCTCCCGAAGATCACCGCGTGGCTCTCCGACCTGATGGACGCCCTCGGCCTCAGGTTCCTCGTCGAGATCGGCTGACCGCCCGGACCGCCGCCTCGCCCGACGCACTCGGCGCGGCCCAAGCGTTCTGGCGTCAGCAGACCCGCCTGAGAGCGGGGTGCTGACGCCAGAACGATGGAGTCAGGACGACTTCTTGGTGGCCTTCGTGGTCTTCGCGGCGCTCGCTTTGGTGGCGGTCGCCTTCTTGGTCGGGGTGGCCTTCTTGGTGGCGGTCGCGGTGGTCGTCGAGCTCGACTCGGTGGACGAGTCGTCCGCCGACCAGCTCGTGCCGCTGTCGCCACCGTCCCCGGAGCCGCCGTCGCCCGAGTCCGCGTCGCCCGCCGGGGGCGTGTCGCTCGCAGGCGGGATCGCAGGCTCCGGCTTCTCGGGTGGCGGCTCCAGCGGGGCGCGTCCGGCGCGCCACGCGGAGATCGTGAGCGCGCCGACGCCGATCACGGTGGTGACGAGCCACGCGAGGACGCCGATGCCGGGGATCAGAGCGATGACCCGCAGGATCGCCCAACCGGCGAAGAACGCGCCGATCGCGCTCTTGGGCTCCTTCACCATGAACCGACCGAACCAGAGCGCACCGACGACGTAGGCGATCGCGTGGATCACGCCGAGCGCGCCGATGATCCCGAGCCCGAACGGGAAGCCCACCACGGTGATCAGCGCGATGACCGCGACGACGGGCAGCCCGATCGCGACCAGGATGCCGATGCCGATCGACTTGCCGGTGTTGGCGCGCGCGGTGCGCGTGGTCGTCTGCGCCGTGCGCGGGAAGAGCAGCACGAACAGCAGTCCGAGCACCCCGGTCGACACGGTCACCGCGAGCCAGAACAAGCCCAGGACGCGGACCCCGAGGAAGCTCCAGGTGCCGGCCCAGTCGATGGTCTTGACGTCCCCACCGACCTCGGCGCCGCGCTCGACCGTCGGTGACTTCGTCGACCGGACGTCACCGGTCACGGTCGCGCCGTCCCGGATGATGGCTCGTCCCGACCACGCCACGACGTCCCCGTTGACGCGACCGCTGATGATCGCGTTGCCGTCGAACACGACGACGTCGCCGATCACCCGACCCGAGACGCGCGCGTCACCGCTGATGACGAGGACGCCGTTGCGCCCGGTGCCCTCGACGATCGCGTTGCCGTCGACGGAGCCGATCAGCCCGTCGATGTCCTCGTCCTCTCCGACGAGGACGTTGCCGACGGCGATGCGCCGCTCCTTGTCGCGGACGTCGTCGAGCGACTGCGCGCCGGCCGGCAGGGCGAAGGCGGCGAGCGAGCTCAGCGAGAGGAGCGCGAGGGCGAGGACGGCGATGACACGAGGGATCCGCAGGTTCATGGGACGGGAGCGTAGGCCCATGAGCCCCCCGGGCGCGTCGACTAGGGTGGAGAATCATGTTCTCCGACGAGGTGAACAGCCGTCTCTCCTCGCCGCGCGACCAGGCGATCGCGCGGTCCCTCGAGGCGCCCCACGCTCGATCGGTCGAGCGACTCGAGCGCTTCCTCGCGGCGGCCCGCGACCTGGCGAACGAGGAGGGCTCCGCGTCGTTCACGGTCGCGCAGGTGACCGCGCAGGCCGGCCTCTCGCTCAAGAGCTTCTACCGGTGCTTCGCCGGCAAGGACGACCTGCTCGTGGCGCTGCTCGAGCACGACAGCCGCCTCGGTGCGGGGATCCTGGGCGCGCAGGTCGAAGCCCACTCCGGCGCGGTCGCACGCGTCCGCGCGTACGTGTTCGGCGTGTTCGAGCTGCTCACGCACCCCGGTGCGATCGGGTATGCGCGCATGCTCGTCCAGGAGCATCGTCGCCTCAGCGAAGAGCGACCCGACGAGCTGCGCGTCGCGCTCGCGCCGATGGTCGACCTGTTGAGCGCGCAGCTCGCGTTCGCGGTCGACGCGGGCGAGTCGACGTCGCCCGACCCGGCGCGCGACGCGCAGATGCTGTTCGTCCTCGTGCTCGAGGGCGTGCACGACGTCGGGCTCGGCAAGGTCGAGCCCCTCGAGCAAGCCGAGTACCTGTGGCGCTTCGGCGCGCAGGCCGTCGGGATCCGTCCGTAGCCGCGCTGCCCCCGGAGCCACCGTGACCATCGAACACGCGACCGTCGAAGAGCTGTCCACCGCGCACGAGGGAGTGATCCTCGAGCTGTTCACGCCCGAGGCCGCGTGCGCGCCCTTCGACGCGTACCGACGGGTCCGCGAGGAGTGCCCGGTCGCACGGGTCTCGGGCTTCACGGGCGAACCCACCGTCTACCTGTCCCGCTACGAGGACGTGATGTGGGCGTTCAAGCACCCCGAGTACTTCTCGTCGGCACCTGAGGCCGTCGACATCGGTCAGGACCAGCCGCTCATCCCGCTCCAGGTCGACCCGCCCGACCACGCGCCGTACCGGCGGCTGCTCGATCCGGAGTTCTCCCCGAAGAAGATGGCGGCCCTCGAGGCCGACGCCCGTCGCATCGTCAACGGACTGATCGACGGGTTCGTCGACCGGGGCGCGTGCGACTTCCACGAGGACTTCGCCACCCCGCTCCCGTCGTCGATCTTCCTCGCGCTCATGGGCCTCCCGCAGGCCGACCTGCCACGGTTCCTACGGTGGCGTGACGAGACCATCCGCCCGGATGCCGAGACGCTCGAGGAAGCAGCGGAGATCCGCGACCGGGTCGGCACCGAGATCACCGAGTACTTCGTGCAGGCGCTCGCCGAGCGACGGGCCGCGCCCGACGACACGCTGATCAGCCGGATCGCGGTCGCCGAGATCGAGGGCAGGGAGCTCACCGAGGAGGAGCGCCTCGGCATCTGTCACCTGCTCCTCCTCGGTGGGCTCGACACCGTCACCGCGACGCTCGACTGCATGGTGCTGCACCTGGCCCGGGAGCCCGAGCGCCGGCGGGCCATCGTCGACGACCCTTCGATCGTGCCCGCCGTCGTCGAGGAGCTGCTCCGCTACGAGACGCCGGTGACGATGGTGATCCGGGTCGTGAAGCAGGACTGCGAGGTCGGTGGGGTGCAGCTGCACGCCGGTGACCACGTCACCCTCCTCATCGGCGCGAGCAACCTCGACCCCGCGCAGTTCGCCGATCCCGAGCTGGCCGACTTCGCCCGCGAAGCGAACCGGCACCTCGCGTTCGGTGGCGGCCCGCACCGGTGCCTCGGATCGCACCTCGCGCGCCTCGAGCTGCGGGTCGCGATCGAGGAGCTGCACCGCCGCATCCCCGACTACCGCGTCGCCGACGGCACCGAGATCTCGATCTCGCCGGCGATCCGCCAGGCCTACGGACTGCCGCTCGTCTGGGACTGACGCCGGTCCGCGCGGCCCCGGTCCGGCGGTCGACGGGCACCGCATGTGACCCTCGGCCACCCAAGTGGTGGACCTGCGCCACATGGTGGATGGATGTCACATGCCGATGCCGTGGGGACCGCGACGGCCCGGTCAGGTGCCGCGCAGGTCGGCGAGCACGGCGGCGCGGATCTCGGCTGCGTCCACCTCGTTCAGCTCGGCGAACGGTCCCGCGCTGGTGTCGTAGCGCCAGACGTGCATCATCGCCTGGGTCGTGTCGTTCGACGACCCCGGCGGGCACTGCCCGTTCGCGTCGACGACGCCGACCATGCCCTCGCCCGGTGCGATGCAGAGGTTCGTGTGGTCGTGCCACTGCGTGAGGCAACCGCCGGGCGTCGGCGGGTCGTCGGTGCCCTCCATCAGGTACATCGCGCCGAGCAGGATCGGCGGCGTCCGTTGCGGGAACGCGTAGATGAGCGACTCGGGTGCCGACGCGTCGAGCACCGCGCCATCGCTCATGAAGTCGGGCCGCGCGTAGTGCACGACGCGCTGACCCTCAGACGTGATGTTCACGAAGCCGTCGGCGACCGCGGCCTCGAAGCTGCTCCATTGCTCGATCGTGGCGCGCGTGTCTGCGACCAGCGCGTCGGCCGCGGCCTGCTGCTTCGCACTCACGGGCGCGGTGCACTGGACGTGATGGTGACCGCTGCCGTCGTCGTGAGCGACCGCGGGGTCGGCGTCACCCGTCGGGGCGTCGGCGCTCAGACCGCCGTCGTCGTGCTCGTGCGTCGCGGCGCCCGTGACCTCGGACACACCGTGGTCGTGCGACTCGGCCGCGGCTTCACCGTGGCCGTGATCGTGCTCCGCAGGCGCGGCGAGCACCGCGCTCGTGCCCGCGACGACGAGCGCGCACACGAATCCGGCGGACGCGACCATCGCCGGACCCCGGTCGCGCACGCTCGCCGACGCGAGCGTCGTCCACAGCGCCGTGCCGACGACCGTCGCCTCGAGCGCGACGCACAGCGCGTCGATCGCCTCGACCGGCTCGATCCCGCTGCCGCCGATCCCGAACGGCGTGCCGAACAGGCGACTCCACGCCCACACGCCGATCGCGGCGGTGTTGAGGACGGCGCCGGCGAGCAGGAGCCCGCGGGTCGGGCGCACCAGCACCGCGACCGCGAACGTGGCCTGGAGCCAGGCCACCACGGCGAAGCCAACCGCGAGCGCGGTCGACTCCTCGGCGTGCGTGGGCACCATGGCGAAGTGGATCGCCGCGGCCCCGGCCGAGGCCGACACGAGGAGGGAGGTCGCGAGTGGCCCGGGCCGGGCCCACGGACGAGGGGCGGTGGTCTCGGACGAGGTGGTGTTCGTCATGTCCCCAGCATCGGGGTCGACGATCACCAGCGCGCGAGGCGATCCTCAGGGAACTGTGAAGCCGCCCGGCCGGACGTCCGCCGTTGGCCCTCTGGTAACCTCGTGGGCACGACGCGGGGTGGAGCAGTCTGGTAGCTCGTCGGGCTCATAACCCGAAGGTCGCGGGTTCAAATCCCGCCCCCGCCACCATCGCAACCGCAGGTCAGGGCCGGTCTCACGGGACCGGCCCTCTGCGCGCCTAGGTTGTGCCGATAGGCGGCGGGCGAGGGGGCGCATTGTGACGGATCCGGTGCTGCAGGGCATCAACCATGTCGCGCTCGCGTCTTCCGACGTCGACGCGACCGCGTCTTGGTATGCCGACGTGTTCGGGCTCGAGATCACCGACATCACCGAGCCGGGCTCCTACCGCAACGTGCTGCTGTTCTTCCCGAACGGATCGTTCGTGCAGGTTCTCGACGGCGCCGACGCGCCGGTCGTGGTCGCACCCGAGGCCGGACCGGGGACAGGGCGGTACCACGAGGGCGCCCCGCTCGACCACTTCTCGCTCTTCGCGGCGGACGTGGCTGCGCTCGAGGAGCTTCGCGATCGTCTGGTCGCGCGCGGCGCGACCGACGGTCACATCGAGGACATCGCCGGGCTGGTGCGGAACCTGGAGTTCAAGGATCCCGACGGCCGCAACGTCGACGTGACTGCCTTCGTCTGAGTCGCTGCCCGGCTACAGGCGTTCGAGGAACTCTTCGACGCTCAGCCCCGACTGCCGAATGATCGACCGCAGCGTGCCAGTTGCGAGTTCGCGGTGCAGCGGGATGATGACGACTCGACCGTCTGCGGATCGCAGCTTCAGGTGGCTCCCGCGCTGACTGACGCGCGCGAAGCCGACACGCTCAAGCGCCCGCGAGGCTTCGTCGCCAGAGATCCGCGGGAGCCGCTGGCTCACGCGGGAACGTCGACCGGCGTGATGATGAGTGGCTCGGGGACTTCGAAGTCGGGTTCGTCTTCGAAATAGAGGCCGAGGGCCTCGGCGAGGTTCGAGCGTGCCTCGTCGATCGTCTCGCCCTGACTCGTGACCTCGACCTCGAGGCAGCGGGCGACGTACCAGTCGCCTTCGTGAGAGATCGCGGCGGTGAGGCGCATGATCTGAGGATACCGACCCGCTTCCGGCCCACCCAGCGAGCTCTGTCACCGAACTTGTCACCAGTGCGAGCCAACTCAGGCGCTCGCCTTGGACGCAATGGCACCAGATGGACGATGGTCTCGAAATCAGGCGCGTCAGATGGAGGCAACGACACGCAATGGACGGTTGTCAAGGCGCTCATGACCCGAAGGTCGCGGGTTCAAATCCCCGCCCCCGCCACCATCGAAGGAACACCCGAGGCCCCGCTCCGGCGGGGCTTCGTCGGTGACGAAGGCGCTCAGGTCGGTGCGGCGAACGGGTCGTCGATCACGCCGAGCCGGACCATCAGCGACAGGCGGTCCTGGGAGTTCCAGGTCTCGACGATCTTGCCGTTCTCGACGCGGTTGATCTCCAGGGCCTGGTTCCCGACCTCGCCGTCGCCGTATGGCGCGCTCCAGTGGTACCGGAGTGCGAACCGATCGCCGTGCGCGACCAGGTCGTCCATCTCGAAGCGCATGCCCGGCAGGCCGCCGAGGTTGGCCGCGATGCGCTCGATGTAGGCGTCGACGCCGACGACCGTGCCCCCGCCGGCCGAGTGCAGGACGTAGTCGGCCGCGAAGACCTCGCGGGTCCCCGCAGCGCGAGCGTCGTCGTCAGGTGTGTTGGCGAGCTCCATGATCCGTCTTGCGAGACGCTCGGCGCGCTTCTCGAACGACTCGACCTCATCGCGGGAGTCGACCATGAATGCCGCACCTTAGAGCGTCGGTGGCTACTCGTCTCCGATGTCGAAATCCACGTCGAGCTCGAGGAGCTCGATCGCGTTGTCGGACACGAGCTGTCCGACGACCGCGAGCCTCGGAACCAGAACTCCCGTCGTGATCAGGATCCGATAGTCGGCGCGGTCGGGGATGAGCGCGGGGAGCTCGTCGAAGGCGGTGACGAAGACCTCGACGATGCGGAGGAGCTCGAAGCCCCGCCTGGGCGGTTCGGACTGTTCGGCGTTCGCCGGTCAAGGCCGAGAAGACGCCTCGGTGTCAATCCGTTGCTGCACCCTTGCTCGCACGTGGGCCAAGAACCCTTCGGGCACGGCGGCCAGGTCGGTCACGATGCTCGCCTCGAAGACTGCATCCTGTTCAGCCGGCGACAACCTCTCGAACTCCTCGGCGTTCCACACCTTCTCGGCCACACGTCGAGGATACCGAGCGCAAGGGCGGGCCCTGACGACCTGCTTCTGACGTCACCGAACTTGTCACCAGTGCAGGCTGACTCCGGCGCACTCAATGGACACAACGACACCAGGTGGAAAGACCGTCCGACTGGGGCGGACTTCAGCGACCTCAATGGCATTGGATGGACTCTTGTCAAGCGGCTCATGACCCGAAGGTCGTCGGTTCAAATCCGACCCCCGCCACCATCGCAGCGTCACCCGAAGCCCCGCTCCGGCGGGGCTTCGCTGGGCTTTGACGTGTGGCGGCGCCTCCACCTTGTCGCAGTCGTCGAGATGCTCCATGCCGAACGGTCATGACGTTCCGGCGGGACCTCGCTGGGTGAGCGTTCAGCTTCGCGTCGACGCTTCGACCTTCACATCCGGAGAGCGGTCTCCGGTACAGAACGACCGCGAGGTGCCCGCGATCTTCCGACGCTCGATCCGCGCGTAGTACGTCCCGGGCTCGAGCGGTGGCGGAGTCCGAGACTCCCAGTACCCGTCGTCCTGCTTGGTCGTGGTCTGCAGCACCTCTTGATCCGGTCCCGCGACCTTGCGGAAGAGCGTGACCGCGCGGCGTTCACGACACGGCAGGGCGGACCTGACGTAGCCCGTCGGGTAGTACCCGGTGTCGCGACCGCCGAACTGCTGCGGCTTGAACGTGACGTTCGATGAGACGTTGATCGGATCATCACCAGCGCTTGCCGGGGGAGTCGACACGAGCACACCCGCCGACACGAGCGCGACGGAAGCCGCGATCGCGATGACGCTCGACCTGTGGATCATCGTTTCCCAGCCTTCCTCTTCGAGCAGAGGTGATGTTCACCTCCGGCCGAGCGGTGCAGATGTGCGGTGATCCTCGGCGCGCTTGGCGATGATGCTGACGTACACGCGCGCGCGTGCGCAAGCAGAGGACCCGCCTCGGGCGTACTCGGTGGACGCAGCGGCGCCAGATGGAGTGACCGGCGAGCTCGGGGCTTCACCGGGGACGTCAAGCGGTGTTCGTGGACGCGTGTCGAGGGGCGCAGAACCCGAAGGTCGCGGGCTCAGACGCATCAAGAGCGTGCCGACGGGCATGAGCAGGACGCAGTCGGGTGAGTGCGCCTTGACGAACTCGAGTTCGTGGCACTCCGGCAACCGGGATCGGCGACGTGACACGCTGTCGACCCATGGGCGGCGATGACCCCGCCCCATCGTGCAAGTCGAGGAGCAGGGATGCAGAGCGAGACCACCGAGAACCCACCCGACTGGACGTCGTCCCTCGGCAAGTACCAGTACTGGCACGGGGTCCCCACCATGCTGGGCTGCGAACACGACCCCACGATGGACGACGCTGAGGTGGGGCTGATCGGCATCCCGGTCTGTTCGGGCAACTCGATCGACCGTGGTCAGTACCTCGCCCCGCGTGCCGTCCGCACGATGTCGACGGCGCACCATCGAGCGAACCGCGCGCTGCGCTTCGATCCCTTCGCCGCGTGTCGGATCCGCGATCTCGGTGACGTCCCGGTCAGCCGGGCGCTGGAGTCAGACGGCGCGGTCGAGGAGATCGCCGAGTACTTCGAGACCGTGGCGGCCAAGGACATCCGTCCCGTCTCGGTCGGTGGCGATCACTCGGTGCTCATCGGCATCCTGCGCGGCCTCGTCGGCCCCGGACGGCCGATCGAGGGCCCGATCAGCCTCGTGCACTTCGACGCGCACACCGACTACTACCCGATGCCGGGGAGCGAGGACCTGGTGCACGGCGCCGCGTTCCACCTCCTCACCCGCAGCGGCTTGGTCGACCCGCACCGCATGGTGCAGATCGGCATCCGGGGGCCGGTCGCCGACCTCGATCAAGACGAGTTCGCGCGAGCTGACGGCGTCCGGATCATCGAACAGGTGGAGGTCGACGAGATCGGCCCCGACGCCGTAGCCGACGAGATCCGGCGCGTCGTCGGCGACGGGCCCACGTACCTCACCTTCGACATGGACGCGCTCGACCCGATCTACGCCCCGGCGGTCACGGACCCCGAGGCCGAGGGCATGACCGTCAAGGACGCGCTCCGCATCGTGCGGGGGCTGCGCGGCCTCGACCTGATCGGTGGCGACGTGGTGGAGTTCGGTCCCCCGTTCGACGTCCGCGGCGGGCCCGGGGGCGGTGGCCTCACCACCTACCACGCGACGACCATGTTCTACGAGATCGTGTGCCTGGTGGCCGACAGCCTGCAGTCGCGCCGCTCCGGGTAGGTGCACACGAAGTCATCCGGATAGGTGCCGCGAGCTCGGTCGCGCGCGGCGACGCAGCGTCGGGAGCGTGTCACGCAGGTCGCCGGTGGACCGAGACCGCGTAGTCGCCGTCGTCGATCCACGGCCGGCGGTCCCAGGTCGCGAAGCGGTCCTCGAGGACGAGGCCCTGGTCGGCGGTGTCCCGGTCGAGCTCGGCGAGCGAATAGCTGCGACCGAGGCTGAACCCGCTGACGAGCCGCCCGCCGGGTGCGACGTGCCGGGCCACGCCGGCGATCAGCGCCGCCTCGGTGCCCGGCGCGGTGAACAGCGGGACGTTGCCGGCCATGACGACGACGTCGAACGTCCGCCCGAGCGCGAGCTCGCAGAGGTCCGACCGCACCCACTCGATGTCGGGCGCCAGGCGCTGCGCCGTCGCGAGCATCGACGCATCGATGTCGGCGCCGACGACCTCGATCCCGTGCCGGGCGAGCTCGATCCCCACGCGTCCCGTGCCACACCCGGCGTCCAGGACGGATGTCGGCGAGTACGCCCGCAAGAAGGTCGCCTCCCCGTGCACGTCCTTCCCCGACGCGGCCAGACGGTCGAACCGCTCTTGGTAGTCGTCTCCCTGCCAGTCGCTAGGGCTCACCGCCGAGTGTCCGTTCCGATGGCCGACGCGTGCTCGTCGGATCGACGATGCTAGCGACGGTGACTGAGCAATCGACGCGCGTCGGGTTCCACTTCGACATCCTCTGCCCGTGGGCGCACCAGGCGGCGAAGTGGATCCGTGAGGTGCGCGAGACGGTGCCGCTCGACATCGAGTGGCGGTTCTTCTCCCTCGAGGAGATCAACCGCGAAGAGGGCAAGAAGCACCCGTGGGAGCGAGAGTGGTCCTACGGCTGGGGGATGCTGCGCGTCGCGGCCTTCCTTCGCCGAGGCTCCATGGATGCCTGCGACCGCTTCTACGAAGCCGCCGGCCGCGCCCTGCACGAGGAGTCCCGAAAGCCTCACCGTCCCGAGGTCGCCGAGGAGATCTGCCATGAGCTCGGCTTCGACCCGGGCGTCGTGCAGGCCGCCATCGACGACCCGACGACGCACGACGAGGTGCACGCCGATCACCTCGCCGTCGTGACCCACGGCGGCGGGTTCGGCGTGCCGACGCTGGTGTTCGACGACCATCGCTACGTGTACGGCCCGGTCGTCGCGCCGGCTCCGACCGGTCAGGACGCGCTCGACCTGTGGGACCTCACCGTTGCCTACAGCAAGGTGCCCCACCTCTACGAGCTCAAGACGCCGAAGTCCGACGCCGACCTGACCCACATCACCCAGGTGTTCCGCCCCTACTTCGAAGCCCGCGACTGGGAGACGAGGGAGAAGCCCGCCCGATGACCACGACGATGGCCGACTACCTGTCGGCCCACGAGACGCTCTTCGCCATCTACAACGAGTGGTGCGGCGACTTCGACGCCGACGCGCTGGCCACGCAGTCGCTGTGCCCCGATTGGGACGTGCGCGACGTGGTCGCGCACGCCATCGGCGTCGAGACGGTCCTCGACGGCTGGGAGCCGTCGACGGAGTCGCCCCCGCCGTTCGCCAAGATGGCCGAGTTCGCCACCGCCGTCGCCGACCTGGCCCCGGAGGATCTTGCCGCGAGCGTGTCCGCGGTCACCTCCTCGCGACTCGAGCACCTCCGCTCGATGGACGCCGGTGTCGTCGACGCGCCGTCCTTCACTCCGACCGGCGTGAAGACCTATGGCGGCTTCCTCCGCATCCGGGTCTTCGACCTCTGGGTCCACGCACGCGACATCGCCCTCCCCCTGGGTCGCTCGCTCGGCGCCGGTGGCATCGCGGGCGAGCTCGCGCTGGACGAGGTGGCCGGGTCGATCGGCTACATCGTCGGCAAGAAGGTCGGGCTCCCCGACGGCCGCTCTGCGGTCGTGCACGTCACCGGCGCCGTCGAGAGAGACATCGCGATCGTCGTCGACGGCAGGGCCCGGGCCGTCGCGTCCGTCGACGATCCCGACGTGGAGATCACCGCCGACGTCGAGACCTTCATCCTCCTCGCCGCCGGCCGGGTCGAACCGCAGTCGCGCATCGACGACGGTCGGATCACGTGGACGGGCGACGCGGAGTGGGGCGAGCGCATGGCCCGCACGCTCGCCTACACCATGTGACGCGCCGACCGCAGAACGGGCGACGGTAAGGTCCCCGAGCGGTGTTGCAGGTCGTCGCCGTCGTCTGGATGATGCTCGGGATCATCTTCCAGTTCGCCGCGATCCGTGCGATGTCGTCCGACCGGACGCGGGTGCTCCTGGGCCGCGCCGCGAAGGCAGACGTCTGGTCGCTGACGGCGTTCGAGATCGGCCTGTTCGGGTGGATGGCGCTGATGTGGTGGGTCTTCTTCCCCGATCCGCACCTCACCGCCACCTCCGTCACCTTCTGGTTCCTGATGCAGGTCGGCATGACCATCGGCTTCGCCACGAGCTATCCGATGAACGCGCTGCTGATCTCGCGTGGCGTGAAGGAGGCGATGTAACCTGCGGACGCGGCGGGGGATGACTATGGCCGACCGACAGGGCGGGGCGGGCGCTCGGTCCCCCGAATCGCGACCGAACGTCGTGATGCTGGTGACCGACAACCAGTCAGCCGACTCGCTGGGCTGCTACGGCAACGTCGAGCACGAGACGCCGCGGATGGATCGGCTCTCGCGCGAAGGCGCATTGTTCCTCCGCGCGTTCTGCACGAGCGGTCTCTGCTCTCCGACGCGTGCCTCGATCCTTACCGGGCTGATGCCGTCACAACACGGTGTGCACATCGCGATGCCCGACGACGACGTCCTGCCGAAGCCCGACGACTACGACGTGACGCGCGAGTTCCCGACGCTGCCGTACACGCTGCGCGAGCACGGTTACGCGACCGCCATGGTCGGCAAGTGGCACCTCGGGAACTTCCGGCAGCCCGGGCACGGCTTCGACCACTGGGTGGCCTTCACCAAGGGGCACACCGTCGACTTCTACGACAACGAGGTGTACGCCGACGGTGCGATCGAGCGGATCACCGGCCAGCACATCGTCGAGCACTTCAGCGATCGCGCGATCCGGTTCCTGGCCGACCGCGATCGGGACCGCCCCTTCTTCTTGCAGGTGAACTACGACGGTCCCTACGTGCTGCCGCCGACGGTGGTCGGCGCGGACCCGGCCAACCCCTTCTACGAGCGGTTCGCCGGGCGATCGTTCCGTCCGTTCCCGCCGGTCGACGACCGCATCATCCGCTCGCTGGCCGTGCCCTTCGACTTCGACTTGGACGTACGTGAGGAGTACACGCTCGCGAGTGCCTTCAACAACGTGTGGTGGACGGTGCGCATGCACAACGACCAAGCCACTCGCGCCAACGTGGCGGCGCAGAACTCGCTCGTCGACCACGCCATCGGTCGAGTCGTCGATGCGCTCGACGCCGAGGGACTCACCGAGGAGACCCTCGTCGTCGTCACCACCGACCAGGGCAACCCCTACGGTCAGCGCGGGCTGTGGGGGCACCCGCAGTGGACCGATCCGCCGTTCATGCACGACGTCACGTTCCGCGTGCCGCTGATCGTGCGGCGCCCCGGCGCGGTGCGGGCTCAGCAGATCGTCGATCGGGTCGTGTCGCACTACGACCTGCTACCCACGATCCTCGACCACGTCGGCGTGCGCGACGGCGCCGTCGTCGGCTCGCCGGGACGCAGCTTCGCGGCGGCGCTGCGCGGCGAACCGCTCGAGCACTGGGAGGACGAGGCGTTCTTCGAGGCCGAGACCGCGCGATCGATCCGCACGCGCGAGCACCTCTTCACCCAGCACCTCGACGGCACCGGTGCACCCGAGCTCTACGACCTGATCGCGGATCCCGAGCAATGGCACAACATCGCCCAGGTTCCCGAGCACGCCGCCACGGTCGCCCGCCTCACCGAGCGCCTCGGCCAGTTCTTCGCGGAGCACTCCGACCCTCGTTACGACCTGTGGAACGGCGGCACCGGGCAGGCGATGGTCTCGCGCTACCTGCTCTTCAAGGAGCGCTACGGGCAGGACTGGGACGTCACGATGGACGTCGGGCCCGCGTACAAGGGTTGAGCTCGGGCCGTATCCCTCCCGTCGTCGGATCAGCGGTCAGCGATGGCTCGCAGCTCGGTCGCGGCAACGGATGTCGACGACGCGTACTGTCCGGGCAGCGCGACGGCGTGTCCGCAGGACGCGAGCGAGAGGTGACCGTGCAGCCCCGGATCCCGCCCATGCGACGCGAAGAGGCAGCGTCCGAGGTCGAGGAGCTCTATGTCCTCATGGACGCGCTCGGGAACCCGCCGCCGAACATGCACCTCACGTTCGGCAGGCACGCGGAGCTGTACACGGCGTGGCTCCCGTTCGCCACGCACGTCATCCCCGGGTCGACGCTCGCGCCTCGCGATCGGCAGATCCTGATCCTGCGTTGCGCGTTCGACTGGCGCTGCGGCTACGCATGGGCGCAGCACGTCGCGCTCTCGACACGGCTCGACGTCCTCGACGCCGCCGAGATCGACGCGCTCCAGGACGCCGGCTCGCACGACTGGGAGCCGGGCGAGGCCGCGCTCGTCGACGCGTGCGACGAGATCGCCGAACGCATGCGCATCGGTGACGCGACCTGGTCGGCGCTCGCCGACCGCTACACGGAGCCGGAGCTCCTCGACCTCGTCTTCACGATCGGCCAGTACGCCCTGATCTCGATCGCGCTCCGGACGCTGCGTGTGCAGCTCGACGAGGGCCTCACGCTCCCCGCGTGGGCCGAGACCGACGATCTGTAGCTGCGTCGGGTCAGGACCTGTCTGATCGTCGAGATCGACGGTGCCGAGATGCCCGGTTGGACGGTGACTCCCGACGAGAGCGCCGGCCAGCGCGTCTACGCGAGCGCGACGTACTCCAGCATCGATTCGTCGAAGTAGTCGAGGGTGCCCTCGGGCATGAGCAGGACCCGGTCGGGCGCCAGTGCCTTGACGAACTCGACGTCGTGGCTCACGACGATCATGGTGCCGGGCCACGCCGCGAGCGCATCGCCCGCGGCCTGACGCGCACCGGGATCGAGGTTGTTCGTCGGCTCGTCGAGGAGCAGCAGGTTGTGTCGACCCGCGACGAGCTGGGCGAGCGCGAGCTTGGTCTTCTCGCCGCCCGACAGGGTGGCGGCGTCCTGGAAGGCTCGTCCGCCGGTGAGCCCGAACATGCCGAGCAGGCCACGCAGCTCGCCCTCTCCGAGCGGTGAGGCGTCGCGCATGTGCGTGAGGAGCGTCTCGCCGGGGACGATCCCCTCGTGCTCCTGCGCGTAGTAGCCGAGCGACACGTTGGTGCCGAGCGTGACCTCGCCGAGCTCGGGCTCGAGGCTGCCGGCGAGCACCTTGAGCAGGGTCGTCTTCCCCGCGCCGTTGAACCCCATGACGAGCAACCGCTCGCCTCGCCCGACGTCGAAGCTCAGGTCGGAGAACACGTCCTTCGTGCCGAATGCCTTCCACACCTCGGTGGCGGTCAGCACCGTCCGAGCCGCGCGCGGTGGGGTCGGGAACCGCAGCGCCAGTGCACGCCGACGCTTCGGCGCATCGACGCGCTCGGCCTCGATCCTGGCGACCCGACGGTCGAGCGTGTGGGCGACGCGCGCGCGCTTCGCGGTCTGGCCTCGCATCGCGTCCGCGAGGGTCGAGAGCCGTCGGATCTCCGCGCTCTGGCGCTTCGCCGTCTTCAGCTGTCGCTGCTCCTCGGCCTCGCGAGCTGCGAGGTACTCGGAGTAGGTGCCCTTGTACTCGACGACCCGGCCCGGTCGATCGTCGGCGGGGCGGTCGACGTGCATCACCCGCGTGATCGCGTCGTCGAGCAGGTCGAGGTCGTGACTCACGACGATGAGCGCGCCTCGGTAGGCACGCAGCATCGACAGGAGCCACGATCGGGCGTCGGCGTCGAGGTGGTTGGTCGGCTCGTCGAGCAGGAGCAGGTCGCTGCCGGCGAACAGGATGCGCACGAGCTCGAGGCGCCGGCGCTCCCCACCCGAGAGCGCCCGCAGCGTGAGGTCGAGCCGGTCGTCGGCGAGCCCGACGCCCGCGGCGAGCCGCCGCACCTCCGACTCGGCGGCGTAGCCACCGGCAGCCTCGAAGCGCTCCTGGAGCTCGGTGAAGCGCGCCACGTTGGCGGTCGACGCGTCCTCGTCGACCGCGACTCGCGCCTTCTCGAGATCGTCCTGGATCCGGTCGAGGCCCTGGCCCGCGAGGACGTGGGCGAGGCAGCTCGTGTCGTCCGGGACGGCGTCACTGCGCGGGTCCTGCGAGAGGTACCCCGACGCCTGAGGGCGCCGGACCGTGCCCTTGCGAGGCGCGGTGACGCCGCCGAGGACGCGCAGGAGCGTGGTCTTGCCCGCGCCGTTGCGTCCGACCAGTCCGATCTTCTCGCCCGGGCCGACCTGGGTGGTCACCCCCTCGACGATCGTCGTGCCCCCGATCTCGACCGAGAGATCTCGAATGGTGAGCACGCGAATCGTCCTGACGAAATGGGCCGAACGGGTCCGCTCGACCGGCGGAGCGGGAGGCTCCAGTCTCGCACGCGCCGGGCGCGTCGCGGTCCCGACTTGACCACGCACCACTGTCGCCTGCGCGACCGCCGCGTGCTCGCGACGCGCGGCCGGCCGTCGCGCTAGAGGCCTTCGGCGTCCATCTGGCGGCGGAGGTCGGCGGCGTCCGCGGGATCCATGTGCCCGCGGGCGAGGAATCCGTCGAGCTCCTCCTCGACCGAGGCGCGGGTCATCTGGCCGCCGCGCACCGCGCCGAGCCACACCGGGATCGCCTGTCGGGCGGCATCCCACGTGGCGTCCTTCATCGGGGTGTCGGCCTCGAACCGCTCGCGCTCGTTCGCCATCTGTTGCTGCGCGGCCGCCCGCTTCACCTCGTTCTTCCAGCCCGACCGGGCGAAGAACGCGTCCCAGTCGATCTCCACCGCTCGGGTGGTCGGGTCGACGACGACCGGCACCTCGATGCCGGCCGGGAGCACGTTGCTCGAGGGCGTCGCCTTGGCCGGGACGCGGTACGCGCCCTCGACCTCGAAGGGGTCGGCGTCCGGCGTCGTCACCTCGAGGGTAAGCACGTGCGGGATCGTCCCCCGTCCGAGCGCCCACAGCTCGTTCGACTCCTCGGAGACGTTCGTCTGCACGCCTGTCGCGTGCTCGACGTTCTTCCCGTACCGCGATGCCACGACCACCGCGGTGGCGCCACTTCCAGCGGCCGCTCCGGCCTTCTTCTCGCGCCGGAACAAGCCCATCACGTGAACCTATCCACGATCGCTCGACGGCGCACCCCGACATGTCCGGCGCCTCTCCACGCCCTCGGTGCCCGGGCTCGGGCTCGCCTCGTTCGTCGCACCCTGACCGTCACGAGGAGTCGGAGTAGGTCGCGGCGAGTGAGCGGCCGATCGTGGCCAGCTCCTGACGGAGCTCGCTCGGTCCGGTGATCTCGACGGCGGCCGCGAAGCCGGCGAGCTCGGTAGCGAGGGACTCGACGCGGTGACCGCGCAGCACGATCTCGACCCACGTGTCCGGCAAGTCGTCGGCAGGGGCACTCACCCGCAGCCGGGTACCGAGCACCGCACGCAGCGCGGGCACGATCTCGGGCGCGGCGCGGCCCGTCGCGATCAGCGGCGTGCGCATCTGGTCGACGTCGTCGACGAAGCGGCTCCAGGTCGCCGCGAGGTCGAAGTCGTCGGGTCGGTCAGCCGGCTGCCCGGTCGGTGTCGCAGCCGTGATGCGATCGACCCGGAACGCGCGTCGGCCTGCGTCGGTCTCGGCGAACAGGTACCAGGTGCTCCCCTTGGCCGCGAGCCCGAGCGGGTGGACCACGCGCTCGGAGGAGGCGCCGTCGCGCGCGACGTACGCGATGCGGAGCTGCTCACCGTCGATGGTCGCCTGCTCGACGATCGGGAGCTGCGCCGGCGGGCGGCCGCGGGCCGGGCGGTCCCAACCCGAGGGATCGACGACCAGGCGATCGGACACCGCGAGCGCGCGATCACGCAGCGGCTCGGGCAGCGCTCGCACGAGCTTTCGGAGCGCCGCCTTCACCTCGGGTGTGGCAGCGCGCGGGCCGGCGAGCGCGAAGAGCGCGCGGGTCTCGGCGTCGGTCAGCCCACTCAGGTCGATCGAGCCACCGCCGGCGAGGCGCCAGCCGCCACCACGGCCACGCAGCGAGTAGACGGGGAGGCCGGCGGCACCGAGCGCGTCGAGGTCGCGCCGGGCGGTGCGCTCCGAGACCTCCAGCTCGGCCGCCACCTCCGCGGCCGTGACCTTCCCTCGCTGCTGCAGGAGCAGCAACACGGCCACGAGTCGGTCGGCTCGCACGTTCGGATCTTCTCAGAGAAACTGGTCACAGGTTGACCGATTTCGACGCGGAGGATGCCGGTCATGACGACGACAGCTGATCCCCGCCCGACCTTCGAGAAGGCCCTCGACCTCGCGGCCGACGTCATCGACGGCGTGCCGCCGGAGCGTCTCCACGACCCGACTCCCGCGGGAATGGAGGTCCGCGACCTGCTCGAGCACCTCGTCACGGTGCTGCGCCGGGTCGCGGCCGCCGGACGGGGCGAGTCGCCGATGACCTGGCCCGAGGGCGCACCCGACGTCGCCGACGACGGGTTCGCCGAGGCCTGGCGAGCCGCCCGTCGTGCTGCCGAGGAGGCCTGGCGCGACGACGCGACGCTCGACCGAGCGACGGACCTGCCCTGGGGGACCTTCCCGGGGCGCGAGGTGCTCGGCGTCTGGACGAACGAGGTCGTCGTGCACGCGTGGGACCTCGCGCAGGGAAGCGGGCAGTCGCCGGCGTTCGACGCCGACGTCGTCGCGCTGGCCGACGAGGCGATCCGTGCGCAGCTCCCGACCGCCGATCGCTCCGAGATGTGGGCGGCGTTCGCCGCGTCGCTCCCGCCCGGCATCGAGTGGGAGGACCCGTTCGGTCCGGCGGTCGAGGTCCCCGACGATGCACCGGCGATCGACCGGCTCGTCGCCTGGAACGGGCGCCAGCCCTAGTGTGCTCCCGCGAGGTCGTTGAGCACGCACCTCGTCGATCGCGCGCGAGCTGGACCATCGGATCGAGGTGTCCGTGCCCTGGGACGCACGTGAAGAGGTCCCGCACGCGCGGAGGCTAGCCCCGCGACAACTCGATCACGACTTCCAGGTGACGGTCACGAAGGGATCGGGACGGTAAGCGCAGTACGTACCCATCTGGACGCTCGCGCGCAGGTGCTCGGCCAAGGAGGGCAGGTCGACATCGAGCTGACCGATCGCATAGCGGAGGCAGCGACTCACGCTGTTCCTTGCTCGCTCGGAGTCCCCGCCCGTGCTGCGCAGTCGGCCGCCCAGCCCGACCGCGCTCGACAGCTCGCTGATCAGGAAGTCGCGATCGCGCTCCGCGAGCTCGATCCGGGCGAGGTCGTTGGCGGCCTTCGCGTCCTCGAGATCCTCGTCGACCTCCTGCAGTCGGCGACGGTACGCCTGACGGGCCTCGTCGTCGATCGTCGGGAGGCCGGTGTCGCCACGTCCGACGCTCAGCTCGTCGTGCCCATCGGCCCTCCCGCCGGCGGGCAACGTCCCAGCTTCGGCGGCGACGAGGTCCAGGACGTGGAACTCGCGGTGCGCGCTGGCGAGCATCCGCTCGAGATACCGGAAACCCTTGAGGTCGCGCACGCGCACCTCGCGCCCTGCGAACGCGATCCGTCGCATGCCGGCCTCGGCGCGGAAGACGGCGTCGTGCGTGGCCGCGTCCGCGCTCGGTTCGGTGGGACGACCACGTGGCCCGGACCCGGCGGGCGGGGCGCCGTACGCGGCGAACGCCTCGGCCGCGGCGCGCAGTTGCAAGAGCGCCGGCTCGGGGCTTCCGTGTCGTTCATAGGCCTGGCCGAGCACGATGCGAGCCACCGCCACCTCGTAGGGGGCTCCGGACGCTCCCCACCCTTCGACCGCCGCGGCCGCCGACGAGATCGCGGTGTCGGTGTCGCCGGCGAGGAGTGCGGTGCGCGCTTGCGCTAGTCGGGCGCTGGCCACCAAGAAGGGGCTGCACGCGTAGGTCTCAGCGATCGTGACGAGTCGCTCGCTCGCTGCGGCAGCCGTGTCGAGGTCGCCGGCGGCCACTGCGATCTCCACCTGGGCGTCGAGCAGCGGGGCCAGATAGAGCTCACCCGACGGCGGCCGCTCCTTGGACGGGATCCGCAACGGGTGGCGGATGGCGTCGTCGATGAGCGCGGTTGCGGCCGCGACGTCGCCCCTCGCGAGTCGCACGCGAGCCAGTCCGGGATGCGGGCACCAGCCGTGCTCGTGGGCAGCGGTGAAGGCCTCCTCCGCGCCGTCGAGGTCGCCTCGGCGGAGCCGCACGTTGCCGAGCTCGGCGAGTGGCCAGCCGAACTCGCGCCGCATCCACGGGCGCAGCTCTGCACACGCACCCAGCGCCTCGGTCTCCGCCTCGTCGGCCGGCCCGCTCAGGCGCAGCATCTCGGCCCGGTGGACGCGGCAGCGCCCGTGGATCCCTCCGAAGGCGGCGCCGTGTCGCCACCGCTCCATCACCTCGGTCCACTCGGCGGCTCGGTCATAGAGCGCGAGCCCCTGTGCTGCACAGATGAGCTCGCAGTACATCATCCCGGTCGTGAGCGCATCGACCTGCCCGGACATCAGCAGCGCCGCCACGTCGTCGAGCTGGTCGAGGCCGGTGGCGACGTCCCCGTCGAGGACGGCGACGCGCGCCGTCGCCACGCGGCCGATCACCACCGCGGGCGGGACGTCGAGGCGTTGGCCCAGCTCGATGGCACGTCCGGCCTCGGTCCGCGCTCTCACCATGTCGCCGCACATGAACCGCTCGTACGTGCGCACCATCGCGACCATCGCGTGCACCGGTGAGTCGGGGCGCTGCACCACGAGCCGGTCGGCGGTGCGCAACCAGGCCCGCACCGGTGCCATCAGCCCGGTGTCGATCATGAGGTGGAGGGCGACCATCGCCGCGGCGCGCGCCGCCACCTCCTCGTCGCCCGCGGTCAAGGCGTCAGCGTGGAGGGCCTCCCAGGCGCCCACGCACTCCTCGAGCCGTCCACATCCGTACGCGGCCGCGGCGCGCAGCTCGAGCGCGGCTGGGACACCCCCGGCCTCACCGAGCCCGTCGAGCAGCTCGAGTGCTCGGAGCCACTCACCTCGTTCGACCGCGCTGCGCACGGCTTCCAGGTCGTCCGGCATGCGTCTCCGTTGGGTGACCGGCATCACGTGACGCGGGCTTGTCGCGTCGCGACAGCGATTGTCGCGCCTTGGACGTGACGGCAAGCCCGACCACGAGCGACCGACCGAAAGGGGTCCGCATGCGGCCACTCGACCAGCTCGACCAGATCCTGCCGGCGGTCCTGGACGTGGCCCGGGGCATCGAACCTGATCAGCTCGATGACCCCACCCCCTGCGCCGCCTTCAGCGTCCACGACGTCCTCGACCACATGATCGTGGGGGGCAGCTCCTTCGCCTACGCGTTCCGAGGCGAGACGCCGCCGGCCATCAGGGCCCCCGAGGTGGACGGTCGCGTGCCGGTCGAGGAGCTCGAGTCGGCGATGAGCGCGCTGCGAGATGCGGCCGGATCCCCTGGGGTGGCCGAGCGCATCGTCACCGCGCCGTTCGGTCAGGTGCCCGGAGAGACCTTCGCGGCGTTCGTGGCCTTCGACGGCCTCATCCACGGCTGGGATCTGGCGACCGCCACGGGCCAGCAGTACGCCCCGGATCAGTCCGTCGTCGCCGCGGTCGACGCGTTCGCGCGCAGAGCCCTGACGGCCGAGATGCGCGACGGGGACACGTTCGCGGCCGAGATCACGCCCCCCGACGACGCCAGTCGGCTCGAACGGCTGGTGGCCTTCAGCGGCCGACGGCTCTAGGGCAACCCGCGACGACCTCATCGAAGCGACCCGAAGCACACACGAGAGGAATCGAGACGATGCACGTAGCAAAGGACGACATCCCGACCAGGATCGACACCCCCGGTGCGGTGGCTCGCCAGCTCCCGGGGTTCGGCGAGGCCGGCGACGGCCTCGGGACGATCGGAGCCGAGTACTTCTCGATGGCCAAGGGCACCGACCTGGCTCCCCTGCTCGAGGGACTGGAGCACGACCTCTGCCAGTCGGTGCATTGGGGCTTCGTCATCGAAGGCGACCTGGTCGTGACCTACGCCGACGGCACGACCGAGCGCTGCCGGACGGGCGATGTGTTCCACTGGCCCGCCGGTCACAGCGTTCGCGTCGACGAGGACGCGGAGCTGATCCTCTTCAGCCCGCAGGACGCGCACGGCCAGGTGATCAACCACATCGCGGGGAAGGTCGCCGCGGGCTGACCGCTCGCGCTCGCGGAACGCGGTTTCCGCAGGAAGGACCAGCGCGGTCCTTGGGGCTGATCAGCGAACGTTCGGCCTTTGGTGCCTCACGGAGCGCGTCGTGCCCGAAGCACGACGTCGTCGACGTGCTGCGACGCCGACGCGGCGCCCGGCGGTCGGGGCCGCAGCTCGTCGACCTCTATGTCCCAACCCGGCGCGTCGGCGATGGCCGCGACGACGTCCTCCACGCGCACGTACGCGTCGGGATCGAAGGCCTGGCTCCGAGTGGTCGTGTCGACGGCGGTGCGCATGGGTGCGAGGTCGTGACTGACGACGAGCAGCGTGCCGCCGGGTGCGACGGCGTCGAGCAGGTTGTGCACGCCGCGCCCGTCGGCCGAACGGGGGATCGAGGCGTACATCGCGGTGACGAGGTCGAAGGCCGCCGGCTCGAATGCGTGCTGTGCGTTGGCATCGACGCGACGGCTCTCGACCTCCAGGCCACGACGGCCGGCCTCGGCCGCCATGCGCTCGAGCGCGCGTGAGGAGATGTCGGCGGCCGTGACCTGCCATCCCTGCTCGGCCAACCAGATCGCGTCGGCGCCTTCCCCGGCGCCGACGTCCAGCGCCCATCCGGGGGTGAGGCCGCTGACCTCCTGGACCAGCGTGCCGTTCGGGTTGCCGCTCCACATCCGGTCCGACGCGTACCGCCGGTCCCAGTCGGCCTCGTTCGCCGACGGCCGCATCGCGGCTCGGGTGTCGTCGCGTGCGAGGTCGAAGCTGATCATCGCTCCGGTGCGCGCGCCGTCGGCTGCGGCCTGGAGCACCTGCTGGCTCGGATCGGTGACGTTGCCCGCCGCGTAGACGCCGATCACGGAGGTCTGCCCGGTGTCGTCCGTCTCCAGGTGATCGCCGAGGCCCGACGCGTGGGAGGTCGGTCGCAGACCAAGGGCCGCGAACGGCTCGGCTCGAACGCGAAAGCGTGGGCCGACCGCGACCGCATCGGCCTCGAGCGGTGCATGGTCGACGAGCTCGACGGTCGCGACCCGTCCGTCGGCTCCGGTGGTGATCCGCTCGACGGTGCCGCGCACGACCGCGACGCCTCGGGCGCGCAGCCCGTCCAGCTCGGTGCCGTCCGCGTCGACGCCGTCGACGAGCACGATGGTGAGCTGGTCGGTGAGCTGCGCCCACAGGACGCTCGGATGGAGACCCATCGGGTGCGTCACGATCTGGACGATCCTGCGGTCGCGCACCTCGTAGCCGTGGCAGAACGGGCAGTGGACGACGTCTTCGCCCCAGTGCTCGGCGAGGCCCTCGATGTCTGGGAGCTCGTCGACGAGTCCGGTCGCCGCGAGGACGCGTCGGGCGACGACCGCGTTGCCTCCGACGAGCTCGGCGCGAAAGCTCCCGGCGTCGGTTCGGGTCACGTTCTCGACGCGGCCGGCCAGCACCTCGCCGCCGTAGGCGCGGACGTCCTCGCGCCCCCGGACGATCAGGTCCGTGGGCGGAGAGCCGTCGCGTCCGAGGAAGCCGTGCATGTGCGTGGCGGGTGCGTTCCGAGGCTCGCCCGAGTCGACGACGATCACCGAGCGGCGCTGCCGGCCCAGCTGGAGCGCCGCGGCCAGGCCGGCCGCCGAGCCGCCGACGACCAGGACGTCGCAGTGGCGCTCGATCGTGCGGGGGGAGTGGTCATGCTCGGGCACGGTCGAACCCTATCGACATGTTGCTAGACTCGCACTATGGCTTGCTGAATTAGCAAGAGTGCCCGGACGAGAGAGCGGAGCCGTGGCCGAGGGGATCGAACAGGTGGTGCGCGATCGGCTGCGGGCCCTGCGAACGTCGCTGGGCCTGTCGCTCGACGACCTCGCGGCCCGCACGAACCTCAACCCCTCGACGATCAGTCGGGTCGAGACCGGCAAGCGGACGATCAGCCTCGACGTCCTCGTGCCGCTCGCGAGTGCGCTCCACGTCGACCTCGACGTGCTGCTCGGCGCCGACGGTGACGTCGACGTCGTCATCCGCCCGAGTCCCAGCTCCTCGGGCGATCGCACCACCTGGATGCTGAGCCGGCCGACCGCGGACACGATCGCGATGAAGGTGCGCCTCGAGCCGCGCGACGAGCCCATGGAGCAGCGGGTCCATCCCGGCCACGACTGGTTCTTCGTGCTCGAGGGTCGCGTGCGCCTCGAGCTCGGCGAGCGCGAGGTCATCGTCGAGACCGGCGAGGCGGCCGACTTCGCCACGATGACCCCGCACGCCCTCGGCGCCGTCGGCGGCCCGGCGGAGGTGATCATGCTCTTCGATCGCGAAGGGCACCGTGCGCACGCCCACCACGGCGGCGCAGCCTGAACCGCCGCTCGGTGCCCATCACGCGGCGGTGCGCCCGACCTCGGGGTTGGAGGCTCAGCGAAGGGCGGGGGCTGCAGGAGGTACCGAGCCGCTTCGCGCGAGCGCGCGCTCGTCGGTGCCGAGATAGCTCGCGATGACGTGTGGATCGTTGCGCACGTCATCTGGTGTCCCGTGGGCGATGAGGCGACCTGCATCGAGGCAGTACACGCGGTCGCTCATGCTCATGATGATGGGCATGTCGTGCTCGATGATCAGCATGCTCGCTCCGAGCTCGGCGCGGATCTCGGTGAGCAGCGGACCGAACGCCTCGCCCTCGCGCTGGGCCAGGCCGGCGGTGGGCTCGTCGAGGCAGAGCACCGGCGCGTCGATGGCGAGGAGACCGGCGAGCTCGACGATCCGCCGGGTGCCGGTCGACAGCTCCGACACGTAGTGGTCCGCGTACGGGCCGAGTCCGAGGAACGCGATGAGCTCGTCGGCGTCGGATCGGCTCCGACGCTCGGCTCGGCGGGCCGCGGGCAGGAACGGGAACACTGACTCGAGTGCCGAACGATGACGCGCCTCGAGGGCGACCTGCACGGTCTCGAGGACCGTGAGCTCGGGGAACAGCGTCGCTCCTTGGAACGTCCGCCCGAGCCCGAGCCGAGCCCGCCTGGCCGCCGATGCGTTGGTCACCGACCGGCCGAGCAGCTCGACCTCGCCCTGCGACCGCACGAACCCGCCGATCGCGTTCATCAGGCTCGACTTGCCGGCACCGTTCGTGCCGATCAGGCCCACGATCTCGTCCCGCCCGACGTCGATGCTCACGTGGTCGACGGCGCGGATCCCGCCGAAGCTCACGACGAGATCCTCGGTGCGCAGCACCGTGTCCGGAAGGGATGCGGTGCGCGTCGATCGAACGCCGATCGCCGACGACACGGGCGCTCGTGGCACCGCACCGACGGCAGCCGGCGGGAGCCGCCGGGCGAGTCGCTCGAAGAGAGCGTCGCGAGCCTGGAAGGCGAGCTGCACCAGCCCGCCAGGGCAGTACAAGAGCAGCACGAGCAGGCCGATGCTCGACGCGAGCAGCGGCAGCAGCGCGCTCTCGGGGAAGAGGCTCGGGAGACCCTCCACCCAGAGCGCACCGATCACCGGGCCGATGACCGAGCTCAGGCCGCCGATCACCGCCATCGCGACGACCCGCAGCGAGTCGCCGACGAGGAAGAGTCGCTGTCCCCAGGGCACGCTCTCGACGGCAGCCGAGAGCATCGCTCCGCCGAAGCCTGCGATGCCACCGGCGAGCGCGAAGGCGGCGAGCTTCGTGCGAACGACGCTGATCGCATACGCCGCCGCCGCGTCGGGATTGTCCCGCACCGCTATCGTCCGCCGACCGAGTCCGCTCCGACGGAGGTGTCCGAGCACGACGACGACGATCACGAGCGCGCCCAACGTGACGAGGAACCACGTTCGTTGCACTCCGAGCTCGAGCCCGAAGAGGTTTCCTCGTTCGAACGGAACGCTCGGTCCGAAGTCTGCGGAGAAGAGGGGTTGGCGGAACAGGAACGCCTGACATGCGAGGGCGAACATGAACGTCGACACCGCGAGGAGCAGTCCTCGGACGCGCAGCGCCCCGATCCCGATGAGGGCCGCGAGGCCGGCGGTCACCAGCGACGCGACGAGGATCGACACGACGAACGGCATCGCGGGCAACGTGAGGATCGCAGCACCCGATCCCAGATCGATCTCGGCGCCGCGGTGCAGCGCGGCGGCGGTGAGCGCGCCGATCCCGGCGAAGGCCATCTGGGCCAGCGAGAGCTGGCCGGCCCAACCGGTGATCACCATCACCGAAGCTGCGCAGATCGAGAACGCCGCGATCACCGACCACACGAGATACCGCGACGGCGGGATCACGGCCACGCCGACTGCCTCCAGCATCACGACGAGCAGCAGCGCACCCAGCATCCCCCCGAGGATCAGGCGCGCGAGGTTCCGGACCCACCAGATGTGACGCAGCCTCTCCGGCACGGGCCGGACCTTCGGCACGAACGACACGACGTCGTCGGACCGCTCGGTTCGACTCTGGAACCAGATCGCCACGAGCACCGCCAGGAACATGAGGAAGTCTGCGAGCCCCGGCTCCTCGAAGAACCGGAACCCGACGATCGACGTGCCGATGCCGACACCGATGCCGGCGACCATCGCGCGCGGGAACGAGCGCATGCCGGCGAGGACCGCGGCCGTGAGGGCCTTGCCGAGCGTGAGCGGCCCGAGGGTCTCGACACCCGTCAGGGTGCCTCGACGCGCGCTGAGGAGGATCATCGACAGGGTCGCCACGAGTCCGGCGATCACCCACACCGCGGTCGAGATGTGGCGAGGGTTGACCCCCGAGAGGCGCGACAGGTCGCGGTTTCCCGCCGAAGCGGCGACGGTCTTGCCGAAGGTCGTGCGGTTCAGCAGCCAGCCGAGCCCGAACGCGACGAGCGGTACGACGACGAACACGGAGAGGTCGGAAGCCGCGATCCGCAACCCGAAGGGCGTCGCGTCGGTCCAGACGGTGTCGCTCACGACCGGGTAGGTCGCTCCCGACGCGTCGATGTCGGGGTACGCGGCCACGATCGCCTGCGCGAGGGTGGCGATGCCGACCGTTGCGATGAGGAGCACGACGCGTGGCGCGTCGAAGAGGCGGCGAACGACGGTGAGCTCGACCGCGGCCGCGAAGAGCACGCCGACGAGCAGCGATGCGATCACGGCGACCCAGAACGGCAGCGCGAGGTTGAAGACGAGGATGGGGAGCAGCACGGAGCCCGGTAGCCCCATGTTCCCCACGGCGAAGTTGATGACCCTGGTCGATCGGTAGACGAGCACGATGCCCATCGCGATCAGTCCGATGGCGAGGCCTTCGACGAGTCCGTTGTAGAGGATCTGCGACGTCCACCACTCACCCTCGCCGAGTGCCGCGACGATCGGCGACACCGCCGTCGGCTCGGTCATCGGGGGTTCGTTCCGAGAAAGACGGCGCGCGCGAGGTCGTCACGTTCCGCGAGCTCTCGAGCGGACCCCTCGAAGCGCACCCGGCCCTTCTCGAGGAAGACCGCGCGGTCCGCGATGGCGAGCGCCACGTTGAGCGACTGCTCGACGACGACCATCGTCTGCCCGGCCGAGCGGAGGTCGTCGATGGTGTGCAAGAGGTCTTCGACGACGGCCGGCGCGAGCCCGAGGCTGAGCTCGTCGATGAGCAGGACCTCGGGGTCGTGGAGCATGACGCGCGCGAGTGCCAGCACCTGCTGCTGGCCACCCGAGAGCTCGCGGGCACGCACGTGCCGTCGATCCGCGAGGAGAGGGAACATCCCCATGACGCGATCGATGCGCCGGGCGACGTCGGCTTCGTCTCGACGATAGGAGTAGGCGCCGACGACGAGGTTGTCCTGCACGGTCAGGTCCGGGAACGTGCCATGACCTCCGGGCAAGAGCTGGATCCCGAGGCGTCCCCGTTGCTCCGGCGTCGCGAAGGTGATCGTCCGCCCGCCGAGCCGCACGACACCCCGCTCGGGTGTGGCCAGCCCCGCGACGATCCGCAGCGCGGTCGACTTCCCCGCTCCGTTGGTGCCGAGGAGGGCGAGCGTCTCACCTCGGCGCACCTCGAACGACAGGTCGAACAGCACCTGTACCTGGCCGTAGCTGAAGTCGACGTTGCGCACCTGGAGCGCGGGGATCGTCTCGGGGGCCGCGGTCCGGCGCTCGTGCTCCTCCATCTCCTCGCGGAGCTCGTCCACGATCATCGAGAGGTCGCCGCGAATGTGTCGCGCGCCGCGCAGGAGCATGTAGGAGCCGACCGAGATCGACACGAACGCGAGCAGGCTCACCGCGAAGCGCACGGAGAAGGCATCGGTCAGGATCGCCGCAAACAGGGAGCCACCGACCGCCCCCACGAAGAAGACGTAGATGGTGATCAACGCCATGCCCATGCCGCGGAGGCGGTAGGGCACGATCGCCTGCGCGATGGGCGTGATCATCCCGAACGCCGCGGCCGAGAGAGCGACGCGCACGACGTCGAAGGCCGCGAACAGGTAGGGGTTCGGCATCGAGAACTGGAGCGGGATCAGGACGGCCACCGGCGCCAGGACGCATCCGATGAGCCGGAGGGCGCGGGCTGGGTCCTTGCGATAGGTGCGGTCGAACCGCGAACCGACGAAGGGAAGCACGATCGCCCCGGCGAGACCGGCGACCGAGGTCACGATCGCACGATCGAGCACGTCCAGCCCGTACTCGTCTTCCAAGAACAGGCTCGACTGCACGGCGATCGTGAAGATCACGAAACCGATCGCGCTGAACGCGATGACGACCGACTTCAGGGTGCGGATCCGGAGCAGGCGTGCGAACGAGGCTTCGAGGGAGATCAGCGGTGCGTCGCCGTCGTCGAAGACCTGCGAGAGCACGTCCTGCTTCTCCCAACGCCCGCGCACCGGCTCGGGCAGGCGGAACGCGAGCAGGGCGAAGAGCGCGACCGGGATGCCGATCAGGAAGAACGCCCATCGCCAGCCCTCGTCGCCGCCCGCAGCGACGACGATCGCACCGATCACTATCGGGCTGATGGCCGCGACGGCGCGCCCGCACATCTGCGAGGTTGCGGCGAGACGTCCGCGGACACGTATCGGATAGGTGTCGGCGATGAGTGAGCCGTGGACCGGCATCGTGTTCGACTTCGCGATCCCGACACCGAAGCGCGTCCAGAACAACGTGAAGGCGTTGGTCGCGAGGCCGGTGAGGAACACGAAGCACGTCCAGGCGATGCTCGAGAAGCCGACGATCGGGCCGCGGCGGAAGTGGTCGGCGAGCCAGCCCATCGGGAAGGCGCCGAGGACGATGAAGGCCGCCGACGCGGAGGCGACGAAGGTGATCGTCCCGTCGCTGACGCCGAAGGTGTCGCGGATGTCGGGCGCGAGCAGCGTGAGCGCGGCGGTCTCGAGCTCGTCCAGGGAGTTGAGGACGAGCAGCACGAAGAACGTGAACGCGCCTCCGGCGGCCAGGCCCTGTCGGAGCGACATCGGGCCGCCACCGACACCGGGGAAGAGCTCGTCGGGGAGGATCGCCTCGTCACGCGCGTTGCCTTGCGCGCGCTCGGTGGTTCGACGCGACTCCTCGTCGAGGAGGGCGCCCGTGAGCGAGCCCACGGAGCCCGCGTGCTGGTCGACGCTCACTTCGCATCCCCCCGGTGCGTGAGGGCGACAGCGTACCCTGTTCCTGACCATTGGTCAGGAACAGGGTGTGTCGCGAGCTGCCGAAGGGGATGGTGGGCATGGAAGTGGTCGATTCGAGCCGAGGCGCGCTGCGCGGAGCTCGGCACGGTCCCGTGCTGCGCTTCACCGGAATCCCGTTCGCGCGGGCCCGCAGGTTCGCGTCGCCCGAGCCGGTCGAGCGCTGGGACGGCCTCCGCGATGCCACCGAGCCAGGCCCCATCTGCCCGCAGAACGCGACGCCGCTGCTGACAGCGCTCGGCGCGCCGGCGCTGCCCCTCTCCGAGGACTGCCTGAACCTCACCGTGTTCACGCCGGCACTCGACGCCATCCGGCGCCCGGTCATGGTCTGGATCCACGGGGGCGGCTTCGTGGGAGGGCAGGGGAGCGCGCCGATCTACGACGGCGCTCGGCTCGCCGCCCGTGGGGACGTCGTCGTCGTGACGATCAACTACCGACTCGGCGCGCTCGGGTTCCTGTACCTCGGTGATCTCGACCCAGAGCTGGCCACCAGCGGATGCAACGGCATCCTCGATCAAGTCGCCGCGCTCGGGTGGGTGCGCGAGAACATCGCGGCCTTCGGCGGTGACCCGAGCAATGTCACGATCTTCGGCTCCTCCGCCGGCGGGATGAGCGTCGCGACGCTCCTCGCGCTGCCCGCGGCGCGGGGCCTGTTCCATCGCGCCGTTGTCCAGAGCGGCGGTGGCGACCACGTGCTGACGCGCGAGCAGGCCTCGCTCCGCGCTCGGCGATTCCTCGAGCTCGCGGGTGCTTCGAGCGTCGACGAGCTCTGCGCCGTCGACGTCGGCACGCTGCTCGCCGCGCAGGTGAAGCTCGCGGAGGGGGTCGCCGAAGCACCCGATCGGAGCAGCTCCGACCCGACCGGTCTGCTGGCGTTCCAGCCCGTGGTCGACGGAACGTTGCTCGAGGCGTCGCCGACCGAGCTCGTGCGACGGGGTGCCGGCGCGACGGCCGATCTGATCCTCGGGACCACGCAAGACGAGTGGAGCATCTTCCGGTTCGCCCGGCCCACGCCGATGTCCGATGCCGAGCTCGCGGCCCGTCTCGGTGCGCTCCTCGACGATCCGGTGGCTGCGATCGCGACCTATCGGGCTCGTCTCGGGACGGACGCCGACCCGGGCGCGCTGCACGAGGCCATGATGACGGACGCGATGTTCCGAGTGCCGATGCACCGCCTTGCGGACGCATCCATCGATGCCGGCAACGCGACGTGGCTGTACCGGTTCGCGTACCGCACGCCGGTGCTCGACGGTGCGCTCGGCGCCTGCCACTCGCTCGAGACACCGTTCGTGTTCGACAACCGGGACGGGCCGATCACGCTGCTGGTCGGCGACGAGTCCCCCGACTCGCTGGCGATCGCGATGCAGGACGCGTGGCTGAGCTTCGCTCGTCACGGCGATCCGAACCACGGCGCGATCCCGACGTGGCGGCCCCAGCGCCCCGATTCGTGTCCGGTGATCCGGTTCGACGAGGAGACCAGGATCACCGAACGGCCCGAGCGCGACGAGCTCGCCCTCTGGGGTTCGTGAGCTCGGCGCCACTCATGCCCCGACGGCTGGGTGAGCCGGGACATCAGCGAGGTCGACGACGCTCGTGCGAGCGGGAGGATGCGACCCTGCGAGCACGTACCGGATGTGCGCGGTGCCGTGGCGATGACCGGCGGTGTCGAGCCAGTTGGGGTGGCTCGGGTCCTCGTGCGCGATGACGATCCGCGCCACCCCGTCAGGATCGAGCGCGACGTTGGTGTGGTTGCGCCACACGGGGCGTCGCGTGTCGAGGCACTCTGCCCACACGTTGGCGAGCTGGATGTTCCAGTACGCGCATTCCGGCGGATCGATCTCGACGACGAGCGCCTGCTCCGGCCCGAACGACCAGTACGCGGACTGGGCGATGATGTTGGGATCACCGCCCACCCGGTGCTGCTCGTCCGCGTCGGCGAACGCGAACTCGTTGGGGCGAGCCAGCCAGGGTCGCACCCATTCGACGAACCAGGCCGCGGCGCCGCCCGCGTAGAGCGCGACGCGGTGCAGGCCCTCCGTGACCGACGCGGGGTCGAGCGCAGCCGGCGGCACGCCGCCGTGGTCGACGCATTCGATCTCGAAGTCCGCCCAACGTTCCACCGTCGGGTCGGCGCGAGTCTGGCGGACGAGGATCATCCGGGTGTCGTCAGCCAAGCGCAGCCAGTTCCCGGGACGCGGCTCGCGGCTCGCGACGATCTCGAACCGGCCCGCTGCGTCAAGCCCGAGCTCGTCACCATGAAGCGTCCCGGCGCCGCCCGTGATCGACTTCGCGTCGGCGAAGTTCTGGTTCTGTGCGGCGAAGGAGAGGTAGCTCAACGAGCCTCTGGTTCCCGTGATCCGGTACTCGAGGGAAGGATCGACGGGGCTGGCCAAGTAGTGGTTGTCGGGGTTGTCCATCCCGAATCCGTTCGACAACAAGCCGAAGCCCGGATGCCGAGGTGTGCGGTCACTGAACTGCGCGCCGGCGGCGTTCTCGACCAAGCGCGCCAGGTAGCGCAGCCCTTCCGCGCGGTCGAGATCGTCGAGCTCGAGCCCTGCCCACTGGAGCGCGTCGCCCGCGTCTCCGATGGTCGCGGCGAAGCTCTTCCATGCCGCGAGATGGTCGAGTGTCATCGAACCTCCAGGTGTCGTGGCAACGTCGATACAGTGACCGCATGCCGACGCAGCTCGTGCGCAAGGCGACGACGGAACGCGCGATCCTCGACGCGACGCTCGCGCTGTACCTCGAGCGGTCGGATTCGGAGCCGTCGCTCGACGACGTCGCCGACCGCGCCGGTGTCGCGAAGTCGACCGTGCTGTACCACTTCCAGAGCCGCATGGGGCTGCTCGAAGCACTTGCGGGTCGCATGTACGGCGAGGCCGTCGAGCGCGGCCTCCCCCTCGACCAGTACGAGGACGCGCGCGCGTTCGTTCGCGCATCCCTGCTCGACGCGACGAGGCCGACGACGAGGGTCTTCCAACAGATCAACGACCAGCTGCTCTACGCGAACCGAGGCCCGGGCCTCGGACGCGGGATGCGTTCGATCGTGAGCGCACTCGAGCAGCTCGGCATCACCGAGGGGCTCGCCGTCAAGGCAGCCGCGACGCAGATGGTCGCGAGGCGCATCGCGTTCGGCGACATGGGCGAGTCCGACATCGAGCCCTTCCTGGACGAGCTCTTCGGCCCCAGGCCTTGACCCGACGGCGGGGCGCTCGTACGGTCGGAACTTACCGACCATTGGTCAGGATGTCGACCTCGACCACCGAATGACGCATCTCCCAGATCCCCCGGCGGGTCCCGACGCTGCGCGGCGCGGGTCGTCCCTGCCGACCCACGTCGTGCTGGTGGTGCTCGACAGCCTCAACCGGCGCATGCTCGGCACCTATGGCGGCACGGAGTTCGACACACCCAACATCGACCGCTTCGCGGCGTCGTCGACGCGCTTCGACCGTCACGTCGCCGGCTCGTTGCCGTGCATGCCGGCCCGTCACGACCTCCTGTGCGGCGCGCTCGACTTCCTCTGGCGACCCTGGGGTTCGATCGAGGTCTGGGAGGACCCGATCACGTGGCAGCTGCGCCTCGCCGGGGTCACGACGATGCTCGTGACCGACCACCCGCACCTCTTCGAGACGGGTGGGGAGAACTACCACACCGAGTTCTCGGCCTGGGACTACGTCCGCGGCCACGAAGGCGACCCGTGGAAGACGCGCCCCGATCCGTCATGGGCGGGCGCCCCCGCGCTGCCGGCGGGTCGCCAGCAGTTCGCGATGCACTACGACGACTCGCGTACGTGGTTCCGCTCGGAGACCGACTTCCCCGGGCCGCGCACGATGAGCGCGGCTGCTGACTGGATCCGCACGGGCGCCGCCGCGCACGAGCGCTTCTTGCTCGTCGTCGACGAGTTCGATCCGCACGAGCCGTTCGACACGCCCGAGCCGTACGCGTCCCGATATGCGCCGGTCGACCCGCCCCAGCTCATCTGGCCGCCGTATGCCGTCGACGCGCTGGCGCGCGGTGTGCTCACCGAGGACCAGGCGCGTCGCCTGCGCGCCGCGTACGGCTCGAAGCTCACGATGATCGACCACTGGTTGGGTCATCTCCTCGATTCGATCGACGACGCGGGCCTGTCGGAGACGACCGCGGTGATCCTGACGACCGACCACGGCCACTACCTCGGTGAACGTGACATCTGGGGCAAGCCGGCGGTGCCCGTGCACCGTGAGATGGGAGATCTGGCGTTGTTCGTCCGCTGGCCGGGCATCGAGCCCCGTGCCGAGGCGGCGTTGACGACGCCCGTCGACGTGCACGCCACGTTGTGCGACATCTTCGGGGTGCAGGTGCAGCACCGGACGCATGGTCGTTCGCTCGTCCCCTTGCTCCTCGGGCAGCAGCGCTCGATCCGTGAGCACGCGCTGTGCGGAGTGTGGGGCCGTCAGGTGCACGTGATCGACGCGCAGCGCAAGTACGCACGCGGCTCGGTGGCCGGGAACCGGCCCCTCGCCATGTGGTCGAACCGCTGGTCGACGATGCCGGTGCACGCCTTCCCCGATCTGCGTCTGCCGCGCCCGGACCAGCGCGCGCACCTCGCGACGATGCCGGGCTCGTCCGTGCCAGTGATCCGCCAGCCCTTCGCCGCGGGCGACCAGGTGCCGTTCTGGGCGTTCGGCGGAGTCGACCCCTTGCCGAGTCGGCTGTTCGACACCGCTGAGGATCCGGACGAGCTCCACGACCTCGTCGGCACCGGGAGCGAAGCGGAGGCGATCGAGCTCCTGCGCAGCGCGCTGCGCGAGGTCGAGGCGCCGCGGGAGCAGCTCGAGCGTCTCGGGCTCGGTTGAACAGGCGCGGTCCTTGCCATCCTGACCAATGGTCAGTAACCTTGGCACGGCTGCGATCGCAGGCATCCGCACGTGCGCGCATCCGGGGGGAGCGACAATGGCGACGACTCGCTGGTGGAACTGCAGAGGGGCGCGAACAGGCGGTGCGCTCGTCGCGAGCCTGCTCGCGCTGACGCTCGGCCCGACTGCGGCGGCGACCGGAGCACGCGGGGGTTCGTCAGGAGGATCGGGCTCGGCAGCGACCGACCGACCGGTCGGCATCACCGACGACACGATCACCGTCGGGTACACCCAGATCGACTTCGACCGGCTCCGGAACGAGCTGAACGTCGACCTGAGCTTCCAGGACGGTGAGCGCGCGTTGGACGCGCTCGTCGACGAGCTCAACGAACGTGGTGGCATCAACGGCCGCGAAGTACGGACGCTGGTCGGCAAGTACCTCCCGGCCGGCGCGGCGTCGGCGGAGGAGCTGTGCATCCGCTTCACCGAGGACGAACCCGTCTTCGTGGTCCTCGGCGGGTTCTCCGGCCCGGGCGCGACCGATGTCAACTCCTGCATCACCGCGCGCCACGGCACCGCGCTGGTCGGGGGGTCGTGGACCGACGCTCAGCGACGCGACGCGGTCGCGCCGTGGCTCAGTGTCGAGATGACCACTGCGCGACGCGCGGCCGGCTTCGCGAAGCAGCTCGGCAAGCGGGGAATGCTCGACGACATCGACAAGATCGCGATCATCAACGCCGGCATCGAGAACGAGCCGTTCCTGCCCGACGTCGAGCGGGCACTGGACAAGGCGGGCGCGGAGGTGGTGCTGTCAGCGTCGATCTCGGGCGGCGACGCGGAGGTGCGCACGCTGCTCGAGCGCGCGATCGCCGAGGGTGCGACCGCGATCTTCTTCACTGGGATGAACCCAACCGTGTATCCCGCCTTCGGCGAGCACCCGGAGCTGCAGTACTTCTTCGCGGACGGCACGACGACCGAAGCGAGCCTTCGCGACTTCTTCAGCAACGGTGGAGAGCTCGACGTGATCAGCAACGGCTCGTTCCCGTTGGCGTATCGCGACGATCCGCTCATGGCGGAGTGCATCGACATCGTCGAAGAGCGCACCGACATCGTCGTGAAGGATCCGAACACGCTGAAGGACGATGAGCCCAACTGGTCGGAGGCAGTGAGCCGAGCCTGCCAGCACCTGCGCCTCTTCGAGAAGGTCGCGACTGCGGCCGGACCGCAGCTCTCCAACGAGACGTTCCTCGAGGCCGCCGAGAAGGTCGGTGAGGTCCAGCTCCCCGGTGTGTCGGAGGGATCACTCGGACCCGGCAAGTACGACGTCAGGGACGTGAGCTCGATCGTCCGTTGGAGGGACGCGGCGCGCAGCGGCGAGGGCGGGTGGGTGCCGATCGGCAAGCCATACGTCGTGAGCTGAGGGCGGATGACCGGCTCGGACGACGTCGCAGCCATCGAGCGCGTCCTGGTGCGCTACGCGACCGCGATCGACACGCGCGACTGGGACCTCTTTCGCAGCTGCTTCGCCCCTGACCTGAAGGCCGACTACGGCGACTACGGGCGCTGGGCCGACGTCGACGGCATCACGGCGTACATGGAGCGAGCCCACCTGGGCTTCGAGGCGACCAACCACCTGCTGTCGAACTTCGTGATCGAGGTCGATGGCGACCGCGCGTCGGCCGTCAGCTATGTGCACGTCGTCCTCGTGTTCGGTGGGGAGTCGACGTCGTGGATCGACGGGATCGGACGTTACGAAGACCGCCTCGTGCGCACCGGTGAGGGCTGGCGGATCGCGCAGCGGACCTTCCACCGGACTCGCCTGCTCGTCGACGGCGTGCTCGCCCCGACGCAGTCGGCCACGGAACAGCGCTGACCCCGCATCGAACCGGTGGCCGATCGCCCGAGCTTCCTCGTCATCTTCGCCGACCAGATGCGATGGGACGCGCTCGGCATCCATCAAGACTGGCTCCGGACGCCTCATCTCGACCGCCTCGCGGCAGAAGGCGTGCTCGTCGAACGCACGTACGCGCCGACGCCGGTCTGCCTGCCCTCGCGCGCATCGACGCTCACGGGCGCGTACCCCTCCACGCACGGAGCGACGAACAACTACTGCTACCTCCCGCAGGACTGGGATCCGCTGCTCTCGAGCGTGCTCGCCGCGGCTGGCTACGCGACCCAGATCGTGGGGAAGAGTCACCTCAACGCGATGTTCGACGTCGCGAGCCCGGAGTCGTTCCCGCACATCGCGGACCGTGACCACTTCCGCGCGTGGCACGGGCCCTGGTACGGGTTCGAGCGCGCCGACCTCTGCATCGGACACACCACCGAGCCAGTGGCACCGCACATGCACTACGGCGTGTGGCTCGAGGAGCGAGGTGTCGACGTCGACCGCTACTTCGGGCACACGCCGTACGAGGGAGCGGGCGCGTGGGACCTTCCCGAAGAGCATCACAGCTCGGCGTGGGTCGCAGAGGTCGCGATGGCCGCGCTCGATGCCCGCGCGGCTGACGGCCGCCCGTTCTTCCTCTGGGTGAACTTCCCTGATCCACACAACCCCTGGTACGTCCCTGAGCCGTGGTCGTCGTTGTACCTCGGTGCCGACGTGCCGCTTCCCCACCCACGATTGAGCGACGAGGAGCGGGCAGGGCTCGCTCGCAAGCCGGCGTTCTACCGAGATCTGATCGCGCGGCCGGGCGCGTGGGACTGGGAGCCGTCGGACCCCGAGCTGCCGTACCTCGCCACCAATGCGACGTCGATGGAGCTCGACGACGAGGTGCTGCGGCGGACGATCGCCATGTACTACGCGATGACGTCGCTGCTCGACCACCACGTCGGCCGGATCCTCGACCACCTCGATCGACTCGGGCTCGCGCGCGAAACGGTGGTCGTGTTCACGAGCGACCACGGTGACCTGCTGGGTGATCACGGGCTCTGGTGGAAGGGCCTCGTGGCGTACGAGGAGCCGATGCGGCTCCCGTTCCTGGTGCGCTCACCCGGACGGCTTCCGCTAGGCGAGCGGTCACCGACCCTCCAGTCGCTCGTCGACCTCGCGCCGACGCTCTGCGACTACGCGTCCGTGCCGGTCCCGAGCGCGTTCGAGGGCGTCTCGATGCGTGGCGCCTGGGAAGGTGCGCCCGACCTGGTGGCGCGCTCCGAGGTCGTGGTGGAGGAGAGGCCGGCCTTCACGTCTTGGGAGCAGCGAATCCTCGTGACCGCACAGCACAAGATCGTCACCTACGCCGGCACCGAGGAGGGCGAGCTCTACGACCTGGCCGCTGACCCGCACCAGCTCGTCAACCTCTGGGACGAGCGCGAGTGCGCCGACCTTCGAGCGGCGCTCCTCGACCGTCTGGCACACCACCCGCGTGGCGACGCACGACCGCGGCAGTCCGCCACCCTCGACACCAACATGGCGGACCTGTTGCGAGCGAGGTAGCCACGCGGGCCCGGGCGCTTCGCCGCCCGCCCGGTGAAGGCGCGAACGCACCGGGGTGGGGTCCGGTCCGGACCCCACCCCGTGTGCGTCAGTCCGAGAGGCGCTTGCCCGTCTCGAGCACAGACTTGAGGTCGCTGAGCACCCAGGCCCAGCCGCCCCCGCCGCTCTCGGGGTCCTCGTCGCTGCTGACCATCTGCGCGGTCGCCTCCGCGCCCTCGAGCTCGTGGATCAGCGTGAGGCGCGTCACACCGCCCTGCAGCTCCTCGAGCTCGTAGGTGAGGGTGCCGACGGCGTCGTCGGCGAGCTCGGGCGACATCATGAAGTGCCACGTGTGCACGAGCCGCTTCGGCGGATCGGCCTCGAGCACCTCGCCGTCGACCACGACGTCGGGGACGGGGAAGCCGTGCTCCTTGCCGGCCTGCACCATCTCGAGGCTCGGGTAGTGCTTGTACGTGCCGCCCTTCTTCAGGTCGTACTCGACGCGCCCGCCGTAGCCGTAGCGCTCGGTCCACTCGGGAGTGGTGATCGCGTCCCACACCGTCTGGCGGCTCGCCTTGATGAAGACCCGGTACACCTGGGTCGTCTGCTTCTGCTCCGTGATCGTGCTCATGCCGTCTCCTCTTCGAGCGTTGCCTTGAGATCCGCGAGCGCCGACACCCGGCGCTCGGTGTACTTGTCGATCCAGCGGTCGTGGACCAACCGGATCGGGACCGGGTTCAGGAAGTGGTGCTTCTCCCGGCCCGACCGTCGTGCGACGACGAGCCCGGCCTCTTCGAGCACTCGCAGGTGCTTCATGACGCCGAAGCGCGTCATCTCGAGATCTGCCTCGAGCTCGGTGAGCGTCTGCCCGTCCCGCAGGTACAGGCGGTCGAGCAGTGAGCGTCGAGTCGGGTCGGCGAGTGCCTTGAAGACGCGGTCGTCGTCGTCCACGCCAGGACAATAGGTGACTAAAAGGTCACATGTCAACTGTCAGTGAGCAGGCCGAGGGAGTCCGGTGCTAGCGCGCGTTCGGCGCGCCTCAGGCGAGGCGCGCTGCGACGATCTGCTCGCGGAGGATGTCCGCGTGACCGGCGTGCTGCGCGAGCTCGCGCAGCACCTGGAGGTACAGGGCCCAGACGGGACGCTCGCCGCGTCCGGTGACGCTCGCGTCGAGTGGGAGGTCGGCCATCCGTCGGCGCGACTCCTCGCATCGCAGTCGGTGCGTTGTCTGGACCGTCTCGACGGTGTCGCCGTCGACGAGCGCGAACGAGCCATCGACGGTGTCGGGGATGCCGATCTCCGCGTAGGAGCGCGCTGTCACCGCCTGGTCGAACCAGACGCCTTCCACGAACGTCGCGTGCTTGAGCAGTCCGAGCAGCGTCGTCGCCGACGGGACGAGCCGTGCCCGGGCTTCGCCCTCGGTGAGACCGTCGACGCTCCGTTGCAGGGCGGCGCGGTACTCGTCGAGCAGCTCCTCCATGCGTTCACGCAGCGGTTCGGTGTCGAAGGGGGCGTCGGAGGCCATGCACCAGATCCTGTCGCGGTGCGAGCCCGGAGCGCGTGGATGGCTCAGCGACCGCCGTCCTAGCGGAGCGGCTCGCCGGACAGCGCTGAGAGCCGTGCCAGACCCGGTTCGAGGTGCTCCGCGACGCGGGCAGCGGCGGCGAGCACGGCCGGGTCGTCACGTTGCGAGGGTGTGGTGCGTGCGGGGTTCAGCGCGCAGTCGTCGGCCCACGCGGCGATGTCGGGCTCGGCGCCGTAGGTGCGAGCCGCGATCGCGCCCCGCACCTGCATGCGCGCCCAGCTCGCCGCATCGTCGGGGAAGAGGTTCGGCGGGCAGACCCTGTTGCGCTCGCGGTCGTCGTCGCGCGTCGCCTCCACGTAGCCGGCCAGCGCGGCGCAGAAGCACGGGAACCCGGCGCGGATCGTCTGGAGCCGGATCGCGTCGGACACCCAGATCGGCGCCAGCGGTGGGTACTGGAGGCCCGACGCGGCGCAGTGCACGACCAGCGCGCCGGGCGGGAGACGGATCGAGCCCTTGTCGAGCACGATCTCGTGCGTCGTCACGTGGCGAACATGGCCGAGGCGCACGACGTGCTCGATCGTCCGCAGCAGGTCGAGCTCCCAGGCGCCGAGCGTCGGCGTCTTAGCCATGGTCGGCAGCACCGCCCGATCCACGCGCAGCATCACGTCGGATGCCTCGAGGCGGAGGAACAGGTCGTCGAGCGAGGTGGCGTCGGCGGCCGCGGCCAACGTGTCGGCGACGAGCCCCGAGGCGACGACCGGGTCGGGCTGCACCATGGCGCGGTTGAGCATCCACGGATCGCGCGGGCGCACCCAGGCGATTCGCTCCTGGGGCACGCCCTGGCCGAGCAGCCAGACGATCCCGTCGGTCGCCGTCTTGCCCGCGCCGACGATCACGTAGCTGCTCGCGGCCTCGGCCAGGCGCGCGAGGTCGTTGATCGCGACGACCGCGGCGTCGTCGGCGACGCCGAACGGCGGCGGTGTCGTCGCCGGGACGGTCGGCGACAGGTAGGTCGCATCCACCAGTCGACGCCGCACGTCGACCTCCAGGGTCTCGCCGGAGACCCGCGACGTCACGAAGTGCGCGGCCCCGTCGGCACGGTGCTCCGACCCACCGAGGAAGTTGACGCGTCCCGAGCCGACGAACCGGCGGCGCAGCACGTCGTCGTAGTAGGCGAGGATCTCCGGCTGGCGCGCCCGCTCCTGGAGACCGGCTTCGGGCCCGTGCTCCTGGACGGTGCCGGAGCCGAGCACGGTCGACGCGACTCCGTAGAACAGCGACGCTTGGTGCAGCTGGACGAACGGGTACGCGTCCTCCCAGTGGCCGCCGGCCGTGTGGCGGCGATCGACGAGCGTGACGTGCACGTCGGCGTGGTCGATCAGGGCATCGGTGAAGGCCATGCCCATCGCGCCGGCGCCGACGACGAGATAGTCGGTCTCGAGCCGGGTCACCGGGCGTCAGCGTACCCAGCGTCACTCACGCTCGACGCGTCGCAACCCTCGATCAGGGGTCCACGACTCCACGACGAGCCTCGTGGCGGTCGGGTCGAGCGACGTCACGACGACTTCGGTGATGTCGGTGACGAACATCTCACCGTCCGGCGCGTCGGCGCCTTCCTCGCCGGCGATCGGGCCCGCAGGGATCGCCTGCCCGGCGACCTTCGCCTCGCCGGGCCAGGCGCTCTCGTTCCCCTCCTCGGGATGGAACGTCGGACCATGCAGCGCGAAGCGAGGGTCTCGCCGCAGGTCCGCGAGCTTGCGTGCCCCGGCCATCGAGCCGAACCGGAGCTGCCCGTCTTCGAGCTCGCACTCGATCCCGGAGATCCGCGGCGAGCCGTCGGCGCGCAGCGTCGCGATCGTCTTGTGGCGTCCGGCGTCGAGCAGCGCGCGCGCCCGGCGCGCGAAGTCGGGCTCGGCTGCTTCGATCTCTCCCCATGTCGCCATGCCGGCAGCGTATTCATGTCGCCGCGCCGCGGTGCCCCCGCCGCTACGGTCGGCCAGGTGGGGACCCGCCGCCGGCTCGTGAGCAGGTGTTCGCGTCGCAACGGGGCGTGGGCGTGCGCCGTGGTGCTCGCCGCGGTCGCGCTCGCGGCATGCGGCAGCGACGACGCCGGGAGTCGCGCGACCGCACCCACGTCGCCGACCACCGCGGACGTCGATCCCGCCCCGGACGCAGCCCGCGAGGCGGTGGTGATCGCCCACCGCGGTGCATCCGCGTACGCGCCCGAGCACACCTTCGCCGCGTACGACCTCGCGCTCGAGCAGGGCGCCGACTACCTCGAGCAGGATCTCCAGCTCACCGCCGACGGCGAGCTGGTGGTGATGCACGACGACACGCTCGACCGCACCGCGCGCGGGCCGGCGGAGGCCTGCACCGGACTGGTGCGCGAGAAGACGCTGGCCCAGCTGCGTCAGTGCGACGTCGGCTCCTGGTTCAACGAGGCATACCCCGACCTCGCCGATCCGGCGTTCGTCGACTTGCGGATCCCGACCATGCGAGAGGTCATCGAGCGATACGGCGACGACGTCCGCTACTACGTGGAGACCAAGTCGCCCGACGCGCAGCCCGGCATGGAGCGGGCGCTGCTCGACGTCCTCGACGAGGGCGCGCTGTCCGAGTCGCTGACCGGCCCGTCCCGGCCGGTGATCGTGCAGTCGTTCAGCATCGAGAGCCTGCGGCGCATCGCCGACGAGCGACCCGACCTCCCGCTCGTGCTGCTCTTCTACCTGAGCGGCAGCCCGATCGCACCCGAACGGCTGGACGAAGCGGCCGAGCTCGCGGTCGGAGTCGGTCCGAACGCCCGCAACGTCGATGCGGCGCTCGTCGCGGCCGCGCACGAGCGCTGCCTCGACGTGCACCCCTACACCGTCGACGACCCCGCGCAGACGGACGAGTTGTTCGCAGCCGGCGTCGACGGCGTGTTCACCAACGCACCCGACGTCGCGCTCGCACGATGGGCCGCGACGCCGAGCGACGGCGAGCCCGAGCGCCCGGCGCGGTGTCGATGACGGTGTCGGACGGTCCCGTGCGCTACGGCGCGTCGACCTTCACGTCCGGTGAGCGATCCTCGCTGCAGAACGACCGCGACGTGTTCTGGATCTTCCGCCTCTCGATGCGGGCGTAGTAGGTGCCGGGCTCGAGCGGCGGTGGCAGCGGGTACTCCCAGTACCCGTCGACCTGGAACGTGACGGTGCTGAGGATCTCCTGATCGGGCCCGGCGACCTTCTTGAAGAGCCGGACACCGCGCTGCTGGCGGCACGCCTGGCTGTCGGACCGCACGTAGCCGGTCGGGTACGAGCCCTTGAAGCGCGTGTCGCGGCCCCCGAACGGCTGGGGCTTGAACGTCACGGTGGACTTCACGATCCGATCGCCCCCCGCGCCCGCCGCCGACGCCCAGACCCCGACCACAGACGCGCCGACGAGCGAGGTCGCGACCGCGAGCGCGGCGACCTTCGACCGATGACGTGACCTCTCCGGCATGACGGACCCCCCGCTCGCGCGTGCAGTGGGCCAGGAAACTAGCGGGAGCGCCGAGGATCGCAGGGGCAGGCGGGACGGCATCGGCGACCCCGCTCGGGGTCACGCCGCCGAGACCGGCCTGGCCGGTCGGCCGTACGATCCTCGGCTGATGACCTCGATCCAGGCCCGCAACCCGCACGCGGGCGTCCCGTTCCACGACGACGATGTCGCGATCGCCGAGGCCCTCGGCGACGTGAACGTGCCGGCGCTGCTCTGCTCGCTCGTGCACATGACGGGTGACGCGTCATGGGTGCGCGACCGTCGGGTGCCCCAGCTCGCGTCGGCGATGGACTACCAGTGCGGCCTGAGCGCCGAGGACCAGGAAGAGGTCCGCCGCCGCGCCGTTCCCGCGATCGCGGCCTATCGCGACGCGCGCTGCGTCCCGCAGCCGCTGTCGCGCGACGTGCTCCTCGAGATGATGTCGTTCCTCGCGGGGAAGGACCTCGAGGGGCGCATGGTCGACATGCTCTTCGAGGACATGCAGTTCGACGGCGCCGACTCGCGTGCCATCACCTGGGGAGACGACATCGCGGATGACGTGAAGGCCGCGTCAACCGTCATCGTGATCGGCTGCGGCGAGTCGGGGATCCTCGCCGGCATCCGCTTGTCCCAGGCCGGGCTGCCGTTCACGATCATCGAGAAGAACGAGGGTCCGGGTGGCACCTGGTGGGAGAACCGCTATCCCGGCGCACGCGTCGACGTCGGCAGCCACCAGTACTGCTACTCCTTCGAGCCGGCCGACCATTGGAGCGAGTACTACTGCCAGCAGCCGGAGCTGCGCGACTACTTCGCGCGCGTCGTCGACAAGTACGACCTCGCGCCGCACTGCCGGTTCGGGACCACGGTCAACGAGGCGTGCTGGAGCGAGTCCGATGCCCGCTGGCACGTCGAGATCGTCGGCCCCGACGGGAAGACGGAGACGCTGGAGGCGCCGTTCGTCATCAGCGCCGTCGGCTCGCTCAACCTGCCGCACGTCCCGGAGATCCCGGGAATGGACAGCTTCGCGGGCCCGTCGTTCCACTCGGCTCGCTGGCCGGCCGACCTCGACATCGGTGGGTCACGCTTCGCGCTGATCGGGGCCGGCGCCAGCGGCTTCCAGATCGCGCCGACGATCGCGGACGAGGTGGCCGAGCTCACGATCTACCAGCGCACGGCGCAGTGGATGTTCCCCAACCCCGTGTACCGCACCCCGGTGCCGCCGGGAGATCGGTGGGCGCAGCGCCACCTTCCCTTCTACGGCCGTTGGTTCCGGTTCCTCATGACGTATCCGGGCATGTCGATGGGCACGGCCCAGTACCGGATCGACCCCGACTACGCCGCTGACGACGCGCACTCGGTCAACGAGGTGCACGCGACGCGCGCCGCGGGGCTCGAAGCGTGGATCCGCCACGGCCTGGACGGACGACCCGACCTGATCGAGAAGTGCGTGCCCGACTACCCGGCGATGGGCAAGCGCATCCTCCAGGACGACGGGTCGTGGCTCGCCGCTCTGTGCAAGCCGAACGTCGAGCTCGTCCGCACCGGGATCGCACGCATCGTGCCCGAGGGCGTCGAGACCGTCGACGGCGTCGTCCGGCCCGCCGACGTCATCTGCTTCGCCACGGGCTTCCGTCACAACGAGTTCCTCGCACCGATGGAGGTGCGCGGCCGCGGCGGCGTGTCGCTGCGCGACCAGTGGGGCGACGAGCCGACCGCGTACCTCGGGATCACGGTGCCGAACTTCCCCAACCTGTTCTGCGTGTACGGGCCGGGGACGAACCTCGCGCACAGCGCCAGCCTCTTCTTCCACTCCGAGTTCCAGGTGAGCTACGCGCTCGAGGCGATCCGGCTCGCGCTGACGTCGGGCGCGCGCAGCGTCGAGGTGAAGCCGGACGTGCACGACGCGTACGCCGAGTGGCACCAGCACGAGATCAGCCAACTCGTGTGGGCGCACCCGTCGATCAAGCACAGCCACTACAAGAACCCCGCGGGCAAGGTGTACACGCTCTCGCCCTGGCCGATCGACCAGTACTGGGAGCTCACCCGGCACGTCGATCCGGCCGACTACGTGCTGCGCTGAGCGTCCTGCTCCGTTCGGCGGACCGTCACACCGCTGCTCCGGCCCGCGGCTCGAGCACGACCACCGGCGTCTCGTTCGACCGGCGGCTCGCGTAGCCGTCGATCTCGGGCTCGACCTCGAGCCATCGTTGCCACAGCCGCTCGCGCTCGGGACCCTCGGCCCGCCGTGCCCGGACGGGGCGCGGCGCTCGCCCCGACAGCCGCACCGTCGCGTCGGGGTTCGCCTCCAGGTTCTTCCACCATGCGGGGTCGCCCTCGTCCCACCCGTTCATGGCGAGCACGATCAGATCTTCACCGTCGTCGAGGTAGCCGACGATCACGTTGCGCTCGCGGCCCGATCTCCATCCGATCGTGGTGAGACGCAGCGCACCCCACCCCCGCTTGTTCGCCGGGGTCCAGAGAAAGCGACCGCCGCTCAGCCGGTACAGCGCGCGATGCACCCGCCACGCCGTGTGGATGAACCACGGTGGCGGAAGCTTTGGCTCGTCACGCGCCACTGGTGGCCTACCTCTCTCGGACGGCCGGGTCGGGCCCGTCCGTGGTCGGCCAGGCGATCGGATGTGCGGGCGGTCCCACGGGCTCTCCGTCGACGATCGCGGCGAGCTCGGGACCGGTCGGAAGCCCGGGTCGCCGGCGGTACACGACGTCGTCGCCGCAGTACCGCACCGACACTGCTCGCCGGCGATGCTCCGAGCGGTTCGCGGGCGCGCCGTGCAGCGTGCGCGCGTGATGCACCGTGATGTCGCCCGGCTCCACCGAGAAGGTGACGACCTGCTC
>CAZCUD010000012.1:63863-122369 GCA_964501785.1 uncultured Bifidobacteriaceae bacterium | reverse complement strand
GGGTGGCTCGTGTGGTTCGTGGGGGGAAATGGGGCTGAAGGGGGTTGACGGGTGGGGGGTGGGGGCTTAGGGTGGTGCGAAGTGGTGACAGGGGGAGTCGTCCACCACCCTTCGCGGGGGAGGTGGGGGAGCTCCCCAGCACAGGTGAGGCGCCGGGAGGCGTCTCCGGCGAGGGGACATGAAGGACTTTCTCGGGGAGTACCGACACTCCCTCGACGCGAAGGGTCGGCTGATCCTTCCGATGGACTTCCGAGGCCCCCTCGCCGACGGTGCGGTGATCGGGATCGGGCAGCACAACTGCCTGGTCGTGTACACGCCGGAGGAGTGGACGAGGGTGGCCGAGGAGATCCGAGAGCTCTCCAAGCAAGGTGATGCGCAGCTCGACGCGGCGCGTGCCTTCTTCGCCGGCGCCCGCGACGTGAAGCCGGACGCGCAGGGCCGGGTGCCGATCGCGCCCGACCAGCGCGTCTACGCCGCCCTCGACCGCGAGGTGGTCGTGGCCGGCGTGTTCAGCCGGATCGAGATCTGGGACGCCGAGCGCTGGAACGAGCGCAAGGGCGACGGGCAGTCGGTGCTGTCGGCTGCCGCGGCGCTGCCCGGCTTCGGGATCTAGTGAGCACACGAGGAGAGGAGCAGCTCGCGACGAAGGCCTGACGACCAGACAGCCCCAGCCTGACCTGCTGCGAGCCCCCCGGTCGGCGCGGTGAAGCCCCTACTCCGCCCGCTTCCACCGAGTCGATTCGGAGAGACAACCGAACGGCACTCGTCCGTCCGGGGGGCTCGCAGCAGGCCCGGCGGGGCGCCGGTGGCCGCGAGGGGAACGATGGGCCAGCCAGCCACACGATTCGAGCACGACCCGGTGATGGCCCGGGAGGTGCTCGAGCTCCTCGCACCGGTGCCGGGAGGGACCGTCGTCGACGCGACGGTCGGAGGGGGAGGGCACGCCCGCCTGCTCCTCGAGTCCCGACCGGACGTGACCGTGCTCGGCATCGACCGTGACGCCGACGCGGTGGCCGCGGCCCGGGAGGCGCTCGCACCCTTCGGGGATCGGGCCCGCGTCGTGCACGGCGGCTTCGAGGACGTCGCCGAGATCGTCCGCTCGAGCGCTCCGGCGCCCGGCGGAAACGAGAGCGAGGGGAAGATCATGGCAATCCTGTTCGATCTGGGCACCAGCAGCCCGCAGCTCGACCGACCGGAGCGAGGCTTCTCCTACTGGGGTGAGGCGCCGCTCGACATGCGGATGGACGCGGCCCAGGAGCTCACCGCCGAGGACGTCGTCAACACCTACTCGGAAGCGCACCTCGCCGAGGTCATCGCGGACAACGGCGAGGAGCGCTTCGCCCGCCAGATCGCCGCGCGCATCGTCGCCCGCCGACCGCTGCACACGACGGCCGACCTCGTCGACGCGGTCAAGGAGGCGATCCCGGCGCGGTCGCGCCGGCGCGGCGGCCACCCGGCCCGCCGGACGTTCCAGGCGATCCGCATGGAGGTCAACCGGGAGCTGCCGAACCTCGCGGAAGGGCTCGACGAGTCCGTCCACGTGCTCGCACCGGGTGGGCGCATCCTCGTGCTGGCGTACCACTCGCTCGAGGACCGGCTGGTGAAGGAGCGGTTCGCCGCGTGGGCGGGGGCCCGCGACCAGCAGCTGCCCGGCTTCCCGGTCGAGCCCGAGCGCACCGGTCTGGTCCGGCGCATCACCCGTCGCGCGGTCCGACCGCGCGACGACGAGATCGCCGCGAACCCGCGAGCGCGAAGCGCTCGGCTGCGTGCCGTCGAGAAGCTCCCGAGCGCGACCGGCTCATGACCGCCGTCACCCTTCCCGCACCGCGCCGGGCTCGCGTCCCGCGCTCGACGCCGCGCGTGCGCGCACCGCAGCGAGAGCAGGCGCGCCCTCGCCACCTGGTCGTGGTCGAGCCCGCTCGCCGCGCGCGGAGCCGACGGCGCCGGGTGGCGATCGTCGGGTCGATCGCCGTCGTCGCGGTCTTCACGGTCGTGGCCTTCCACGCGCTGCTCGCGCAGAGCCAGGTCGCGATCGATCGCATCGAGCAGCAGACCGCCGAGGCCGAGCGGGCCTACGAGCAGGCGCGCTACGAGCACGCCACGCTCGCCTCGCCCGAGCGCATCGTGGCCCGCGCCTACGAGCTCGGCCTGGTCCCACCCGCCGGCCCTCCGACGGCGATCCCGGTCGCCGGCGAGGTGCCGCTGCCTCCCGAGGGCACGGCCACGACCTTGCACGGTTGGACCGACGTCAAGCCGACCCTTGACGACGCACCGTGATCGGCACGCCGCGCCGCAGCGGCCCCGGACGCGCCGCGCCCCGCGCGCGGCGTCTCGCCCCGCGCCGCGCCGCGAACCCCGGCCTCCGGCACCTCGGACCCCCGGTGTGCGTCGGACTGCGCAACCCGACGGCTCGGCTGCACGCCGGCGCGTCGAGCGCGGCTTCGACCGCGACCCGTCGGGCGAGCTGACGCCCGCGCCGCAGCCGCGGCGCAACCACCGACCCTCTCGTCGCGACGCCACGGCACGGCGCGTCGCGGCGGCCCGGCATCGCGTCCTGCACACGCCGAAGGGGCGGCTGCTGGCGATCCTGGTCGTGATCGGATGCGTCTACGCGCTCCTGGGCGTCCGGCTCGTCGAGCTCCAGGCGGGAGAGCGGGACCGCTACGAGCAGCTGGGCCTCGATCAGCGCGTGCAGCTCGTCTCGCTGCCGGCCGAGCGAGGCGGCATCTTCGACCGCAACGGAAACGTGCTGGCGGTGTCGGTGTCGCGCTCCAGCGTCTGGGCCGACCCACGCGTGATCGACGATCCCGACGCGTATGCGGCCGCGCTCGCGCCACTCGTGGGTGTCGATCCGATCGAGCTCGCGAACTCGCTCGGGCAGAAGGACCGCTCGTTCGTGTACGTCGCCCGCCAGGTCGAGCGCGACGTCTTGGACGCGGTGCTTGACCTCGACCTCGCCGGCATCGGGTTCGTCGACGAGCCGAAGCGCTACTACCCGGCCGGCTCGCTCGCGGCACCGTTGCTCGGCTTCGTCGGCATCGACAGCAACGGTCTGGGCGGCCTCGAGGTCGGGTTCGACGCGACGCTCGCCGGCAAGGCGGGCGAGATGAAGGTCGAGCGCGACCCGCAGGGCCGCGAGCTGCCCGAGGGCGTGCAGCGCGTGACGGCACCCGAGCGCGGCTCGGACCTCGTGCTCACCATCGACCAGTCGCTGCAGTACGAGGTGGAGCGTGTCCTCGTCGACGAGGTGACGAAGACCAAGGCGATCGGCGGGATGGCGGTGCTCGCCGACGTGCAGACCGGCGACATCCTCGCCATGGCCAGCGTCGACGGCGCCACGGCCGAGGCTCCCGCGCACCCGTCGCCCTCCTCGGTGCCGAACCGACCGCTCACCGACGTCTTCGAGCCGGGCTCGACCAACAAGGTCGTCACGATCGCGGCCGCGATCGAAGCCGGGCTGGTGAACCCGAGCACGATGCTCCAGGTCCCGGGCAGCATCGTCGTCGACGGGCAGGAGTACGAGGACGTGCACTCGCACCCCCTCGACCTGTCCGTCGCCGACATCGTCCGGTACTCGTCCAACGTGGGGACGATCCAGATCGCGCGCATGCTCGGCAAGGCGCGCTTCGACCAGGCGCTGCGCGACTTCGGGTTCGGGAGCCCGACCGGCCTCGACTACCCGGGCGAGGCGCCCGGAATCCTGTTGCCGCTCGAGCAGTACAACGACACGAGCATGGCGTCGATGCCCGTGGGCAGCGGGATCGCGGTGACCGCGATGCAGCTGCTCGACGTGTACCTGACGATCGCCAACGACGGGGTCGCGCGCGCCCCCCGTCTGCTGAAGGCGACCATCGATGCGCAGGGTGAGCGTCGGGAGCAGGCGTTGGGCCCGACTCGCCGGGTGATCTCCGAGGAGACGGCCACCACGATGCAGTCGCTGCTCGAAGGCGTCGTCGCCGACGGCACCGGCACGAACGCGCAGATCGCCGGGTACCGGGTCGCGGGGAAGACGGGCACCGCCCGCAAGCCCCCCTACGAGAAGCCGCCGTACCAGTACGTGACCTCGTTCGCGGGATTCGCTCCCGCCGACTCGCCCCGTCTGGCCGCGATCGTCGTGCTCGACGAGCCGCAGGTGAACGCGACCGGCGGCCAGGCCGCCGCGCCGACGTTCGCCCGGATCATGCAGTACGCGCTGGCCGTCGACCGGGTCCCGGCGACGGGCTAGGGGGCAGGGCGGATGCGGCGATGGTCGATCACTACCCTTGGTGCTTCCGCGGCGGCATGGATCGGAGGATCGCGCGCGTGCAGCTTCGGGCGCTGCTGGCCCACATCGACGCCGTGCGAGTCGACGGTGACCCGGCGGTCGACGTGACCTCGATCACGCACGACAGCCGGGAGGTCGCCGTCGGCGCGCTCTTCGCGTGCATCCGCGGCGAGCATGCCGACGGCCACGACCACGCCGAGGCGGCGGTGGCGGGCGGCGCCGTTGCGCTCCTCGCGGAACGGGCCCTCGGGCTCGGGGTCACCGAGGTCGTCGTCGGCAGCACCCGAGCGGCGCTCGGTCCCATCGCAGCCGCGTTCCACGACCACCCGTCGGCGGGCCTGCGCTGCCTCGGCGTGACGGGCACGAACGGGAAGACCACCGTGTGCCACCTGCTCGAGCGCGTGGCGGTCGCGGCGGGGGAGCGTGCCGGCGTGATCGGCACCACCGGAGCACGGATCGACGGCAACGAGGTCGCACTCGCCCACACGACCCCCGAGGCCGACGCCCTCCAGGCGCTGCTCGCGCGCATGCGCGACGCGAGCGTGACGACGATCGCGATGGAGGTCTCCTCGCACGCGCTCGCCCAGCATCGGGTCGACGGAACGCAGTTCGCGGCCGTGTGCTTCACGAACCTGTCGCACGACCACCTCGACTACCACGGTGACCTCGACGCCTACTTCGAGGCGAAGGCGCTCCTGTTCACCGGGGCCTTCTCGGCGACGGCGGCGGTCAACGTCGACGATCCGCACGGCCGCGGCCTCGCCGAGCGCGCCTCCGCTGCCGGCCTCGATGTGATCGAGTGGTCGTCGACCCGCGAGGGTGCAGCGGTGCACGCCCGTGACATCGAGATCGACGCGCGCGGCACGCGCTTCACGCTGGTCGACCGTCGCGCGGGAGCCCAAGCGCACGTCGAGAGCCGGCTCGTCGGTCGGCACAACGTCGCGAACCAGCTCGCAGCGGCCGCGACGGCGCGGGGAGCGGGAATGCCGTTCGACGCCGTCGTCGCGGGCCTGGAGGCACTCGATCGCGTCCCGGGTCGACTCGAGCCGGTAGATGCGGGACAACCCTTCGCGGTCTTCGTCGACTACGCCCACACGCCCGACGCACTCGATCACGCGATCGGCGCGGCTCGCGGCGTCGCCGGACCGCACCGAGTCCTCGTGGTCTTCGGCTGCGGCGGCGACCGCGACCGGAGCAAGCGCCCGCTCATGGGTCGCGTCGCCAGCTCGGCGGCCGACGTCGCCTACCTGACGTCCGACAACCCGCGGTCGGAGCGAGCCGCCGACATCGCCGACGAGGTGCTCGAAGGCGTCGTGGACGGCGCGGACGTGACCGTCGAGCTCGACCGGCGCGCGGCGATCGGCGCCGCACTGCGCTCGGCGTCGGCGGGCGACGTGGTGCTGATCGCCGGCAAGGGTCACGAGACCGGTCAGACCAGCGACGGCATCACGATCCCGTTCGACGACCGGGTCGTGGCGCGCGAAGAGCTGGAGGCGATGTGCGGCTGACCGCCGACGAGCTCGCCGTGGCCAGCCGGGGCGTCGTGCACGGGCCGGGTGACGTCGAGGCGTCGTCGTACGCGATCGACTCCCGGATCCTCGAGCCCGGTGGGTGCTTCTTCGCGCTCGAGGGCGAGCGCGACGGCCTCGACTTCGTCGAGGACGCGTTCGCCCGCGGCGCCGCCGTCGCGGTCGTCGATCACCGAGGCCCGTCCGCGGTCTCGGCGCGGCCGCTCGTCGAGGTCGATCACCCGATGACTGCGCTCGCCGACTGTGCTCGCACGGCCCGCCGCCGCCTGGTCGACGCGACGGTCGTCGGCATCACCGGCTCGGCGGGCAAGACGGCGACGAAGGACCTGACCGCGGCCGCGTTGGCTGCAACCTGCCGGGTGCACGCGAGCCCCGCATCGTTCAACAACGAAGCAGGGCTCCCGCTGACGCTGCTCGGCGCCAACGAGGACACAGACGTGCTCGTCACCGAGATGGGCGCGCGCTTCGAGGGGAACATCACACAGCTGACCGATCTCGCCCGGCCGCGGATCGGGGTGATCACCCACGTCGGCATGGCGCACGCGGAGCACCTGGGAGGGCGTGAGGGGATCGCGCGCGTCAAGGGCGAGCTCGTCGATGCGCTGCCCGCCGACGGGCTCGCCGTGCTCAACGCCGACTGCGACTCGTTCGCGGGCCTCGCCGCGCGGTCGAGCGCGCCAGTGGTGTCGGTCGGCACGAAGCCGACCGCCGACGTCGTGATCTCGGACGTGAGCCTCGACGACGAGCTTCGCCCCCGCTGTCGGCTCGCGACCCCGTGGGGTGCCGGGTCGATCACCGTCGGACTGCGGGGTGAGCACCAGGTCGAGAACGCGGCGATGGCCGCCACGGTCGCGCTGTCCCTGGGCGCGCCGTTCGATGCGGTCGCGGCCGGCATCTCGGGGGCGACGACCGCGGGTCTGCGCATGGAGCTGGTGCGGACGACGACCGGCATCGTCGTCATCAACGACGCCTACAACTCGAGCCCGACGTCCGCCGCGGCGGCCGTGCGGTCGCTCGCGCGGCTCTCGGTCTCGGGGCGACGGGTCGCCGTGCTCGGCGAGATGCTCGAGCTCGGCGACGCCGGTGTGGCCGAGCACCGAGCCATCGGCGCGCTGACGGCCGAGTGGGGCATCGACATCGTCATCGCGGTGCGCGTGCCCGCCCTCGCCGAGGGCGTCGCCGGGGCGGGCCCCGAGCTGCGCCACGTCGACGACGTCGACGACGCCACCCTGCTGCTGCGCGAGCTCCTGCGCCCCGGCGACGCGGTGCTCGTGAAGGCGAGTCGGGCCGTGGGGCTCGAGCGCGTCGCCGACGATCTGCTCTCCGACGATCGGCTCTCGGAGGAGCCCCGATGATCGCCCTGCTCATCGCCGGCAGCGTCGCCTTCGCCGTCACCGTGCTCGGCACGCCGATCCTCATCCGCGTGCTGCGCAACCGCGGGATCGGCCAGCTGATCCGCGACGACGGGCCGTTCACCCACCCGCATGCAGGGAAGGCCGGCACGCCGACGATGGGCGGGATCGCGATCGTGTCGGGCGTCGTGCTCGGCTACCTCGTCGCGCACGTCCGCACGGAGCAGCTCAAGTTCGCTCGGACCGGGCTCACGCTGATGTTCCTCGTGATCGGGCTGGCGATCGTCGGGTTCCTCGACGACTACCTCGCGGTGCGCCGGGGCCGGAACATGGGTCTGCGCAAGCGCGGCAAGACCGGGGGACAGCTCGTCGTCGCGTCGGGCTTCGCGCTCCTCGCACTGCACTGGGTGGACGCCTCGACCACGCTGTCGTTCACCCGCATCCTCGACCTCGAGCTCGGCACCTGGCTCTGGTTCGCGCTCGCCGTCGTCGTGGTGTACGGCTCGTCGAACGCGGTCAACATCACCGACGGCATGGACGGTCTCGCCGCCGGTTCGGCGACGTTCGTGTTCGCGGCGTTCACGGTCATCTGCTTCTGGCAGTTCCGGCATCCCGTGGTCTACGGCGTCGAGGCCGCGTCGGCCAACGACCTGGCGGTGGTCGCGGGCGCGTTCACGGGCGCGTGCGGCGGGTTCCTCTGGTGGAACGCCGCGCCGGCGAGGATCTTCATGGGCGACACCGGCTCGCTCGCGATCGGTGGGGCGATCGCCGGCTTCGCGCTGCTCTCGAACACGATCCTGCTGCTGCCCATCCTCGGCGGTCTCTACGTGATCGAGACGCTGAGCGTGATCGCGCAGGTCATCTCGTTCCGAGGGTTCGGTCGCCGGGTGCTGCGGATGGCGCCGATCCATCACCACTTCGAGGTGGTCGGCTGGCCCGAGTTCACCGTCATCGTGCGGTTCTGGATCTTCGCGGGCGCCTGCGTCGCGCTCGGGATCGGGCTCTTCTACGCCGACTTCATCAACATCCCGGGAGCGTTGGACTGATGGCGAGGGTGGCCTGATGGCCCGCGTCCTGGTCGTCGGGCTCGCGGTCACGGGTGCCGCGGTGGTCCGTCACCGCGTCGCGCTCGGTGACTCGGTCGTGGTGCTCGACGACCACCCGGAGGGCGAGGCGTGGTCGACGCGCGCCGCCGAGGCGCGCAGCCTGGGGGCCGAGGTCGTCGCAGCGCCCGAGTCGAACCGCGCCGCGGACCTCGCGACCGGCGCGGACCTCGTCGTGCCCAGCCCCGGCGTTCCGGAGCGCCACCCGGCCATCGTCGCGGCGCGCCGGCGCGGCGTGCCGGTGCGCTCCGAGGTCGATCTCGCGGGCGAGATCGCCGCGCGTCGCGGCCGTCCGACGCTCGTCGCCGTCACGGGCACCAACGGCAAGACGACCGTCACGACGCTGACCGCCGAGATCCTCGCCGAGGCGGGCGTCGTGGCCACTCCGGCGGGCAACATCGGGCGGCCGCTCATCGACGCGGTCGACGACGACGTCGACGTCGTCGTCGCGGAGGTCTCCTCGTTCCAGCTCGCCTTCACCGACGAGCTGGCTCCGCATGCCGCGGCACTCCTCAACCTCGGCAGCGATCACCTCGACTGGCACCGGACGTTCGACGCCTACGCGCGAGCGAAGGCCCGGGTCTTCCTCCGCCAGCGCCCCGACGACGCCCTCGTCTTCAACGCGGACGACCCGGTGGTCGCCGGGCTGGCGGCCGAGGCGCCCGGCCGCAGCATCCCGTTCTCGATCGCGCCGGGTGCCGCGCACGGCGCGCGCATCGTCGACACCGTGTCCGGGCCGGTGATCGTCGCTCCCGACGGTCTGGAGGTCGCGCCCGTCGCCGCGCTCCCGCGACGACGACCCGTCGACCTGGCCAACGCGCTGGCGGCGAGCTCCCTCGCCCTCGAGGTCGGTGCCGACCACGAGGCCGCGCGACGGGTCCTCGAGCGCTTCGAGGGCCTGCGCCACCGCATGGAGCTCGTCGCGGAGTCGGCTGGGATCAGGTGGATCGACGACTCCAAGGCGACCAACGTCCACGCCACGATCGCCGCGACGCGCGGGATGCACGACGTCGTCCTGCTCGCCGGCGGTCGCAACAAGGGCATCGACCTGTCGGAGCTGCGCGTCCTCGTGCCGCAGCTGTGCGCGGTCGTCGCGATCGGCGACGCAGCCGGCGAGGTGGAGGACGCGTTCAGCGGTCTCGTGCCCGTCGTCCGGGCGGGCTCGATGCGCGAGGCGGTGCACCACGCGGCCGAGCACGCGCGGAGCGGCGACACGGTGCTGCTGAGCCCGGGATGCGCGTCGTTCGACTGGTACCCGTCGTACGCCGCACGGGGGGACGACTTCGCGGCCGAGGTGCGAGCGCTCGTCGAGGTGCAGCCGTGAGCGTGACGAGCACCCGCACCCGCGGAGAGACGCCGGACCGTGCGATGGGCGGTGCGCCCTCGCACTACCTGCTGCTCCTCGGGACGATCGGCGTCCTCGTGGTGATCGGCATCGTCATGGTCCTGTCCGCGTCGTCGGTGGTCTCCCTCACCGACTACGGCAACGCGTGGCACTTCTTCGTACGCCAGCTGATCTGGACCGCGATCAGCGTCGTCGCCTTCGTGCTGGTCGTGCGGTTCGACTACCACCGATGGTCGACGGCGGTCGTGCCGCTGCTGATCGTCAGCGGCGTCCTGCTCGCGATCGTGCTCATCCCGCAGATCGGGATCTACGTCGGGGGGTCGCGGCGCTGGCTGGGCGTGGGCCAGTGGCGGTTCCAGCCCAGCGAGCTCGCGAAGCTCGCCCTGCTGCTCTACGCGGCCGACCTGCTTGCCCGGCGCGCGCGAGAGATCGACGACCCGCGGCGGGTGCTGCGCCCGTTGCTCCTCGTCGTCGTCGGCTTCGGTGGGCTCGTCTGCCTGGAGCCCGACCTGGACTCCGCCGTCATCATGGCGGTGCTCGTCGGCACCGTGATGGTCGCCGGCGGGCTGCGCTTCCGGCACCTGGCCGTGGTCGCCGGCAGCGGCATCGCCCTCGCCGCGATCCTCGCCGTCGCCGCGCCCTACCGGCGAGCGCGCGTCCTGACGTTCCTCGACCCGTCGGGCGACGCGTCCAACACCGGCTACCAGATGCTGCAGTCGCTGATCGCGACGGGCAGCGGCGGCATCGACGGCGTCGGGCTCGGCGCGGGGCGGGCCAAGTGGCTCTTCCTGCCCAACGCGCACACCGACTTCATCTTCGCCGTGATCGGGGAGGAGCTCGGTCTGATCGGCACGCTCACGGTTCTCGGACTCTTCTGCGCATTCGCGGTCCTCGGCATCCGCACGGCGATGCGCGCGCCCGACCGCTTCGGCATGCTGCTCGCGACGGGCGTGACCGTCTGGGTGGTCGCGCAGGCTGCGGTCAACATCGGCGGCGTGATCGGCATGCTCCCGGTGTCGGGGATCCCGCTCCCGTTCGTGTCCTTCGGGGGTTCGTCACTGCTGTTCACGATGATCGGCGCCGGCATCCTCGCCAACATCGCGAGGCAGTCGAGATGACCGACCGCGCCTTCGCCCTGGTGACCGGCGGCGGGACCGGCGGGCACGTGTACCCGGCGCTCGCGGTGGCCGACGAGCTCGTTCGGCGCGGTCACCGCGACGTCCGCTTCGTCGGGGCCCGGCGCGGCCTCGAGGCGTCGGTCGTGCCCGAGGCCGGCTTCGAGATCGACCTCCTCGGTGGCCGAGGCGTGCGGCGCAGCCTCTCGCCACGTGCCGTCGTCGAGAACATCGGTGCCGTCGTCGGCTGGTGTGGAGCGTTCGTCCGCGCGTTCCGGATCGTCGGGAAGCGTGCGCCCCGCGTCGTGCTCGGGGTCGGTGGCTACGCCTCGGCCGCGTGCGTCCTCGCGGCTCGCGTGCGGCGCGTCCCGGCGGTGGTGCACGAGCAGAACGCGGCGCCCGGCATCGTCAACCGCGTCGCCGTCCGGCTGGGCGCCCGCGCCGCGGTGTCGCTCCCCGGCACCGAGCTGCACGACGCGACCTTGACCGGCAACCCGGTCCGCGCCGAGATCGCCGCGGTCGACCGCGCACCCGACGTCCGGCGTCCCCTCGTCGTCGTGACCGGGGGCAGCCTGGGTGCCCGCTCTCTCAACGAGGCTGCGCTCGACCTCTACGCACGTTGGAGGGATCGGAGCGACGTCGTGCTGCGTCACGTCGCGGGTCGGCGCAACCACGAAGAGGTCGCCGCCCGACTCGCAGCGGTCCGTCACGAGTCCGACGTCCTCGAGTACGACCTCGTCGCCTACGAGGACGACATGCCCGCCGCCTATCGGCGCGCTTCGGTCTTCGTCTGCCGGGCCGGAGCGGTGACGTGTGCCGAGCTGGCCGTGACCGGGACGCCTGCGATCCTGGTCCCGCTCCCGGGCGCTCCGGCAGACCACCAGACCCGCAACGCGGAGGCGTTGGCGAGTGCGGGCGCCGGGGTGCTCGTGCCGGATGCCGAGCTCGACGGCGCGCGCCTCGACCACGAGCTCACCGCGCTGCTCGGCGAACCGTCACGACTGCGCACGATGGGAGCCGCGGCCCGTACCCTCGGGCATCCCGACGCTGCCGCGCGCGTCGCCGATCTCGTCGAGGCGAGCGCTCGACCTGCGACTCGTCGCGCGGAGGTCGCGTGATGGCGGGAACCTCCGAGCGCGATCGACTCGATCTGAGCTCGCCACGTGCGATCCACATCGTGGGGATCGGCGGCGCGGGCATGAGCGCGATCGCGACGGTCCTGGTGCGCATGGGGCACCGGGTCACCGGAACCGACCTCCGGGACTCTCCGACGCTGCAGCGGCTGTCGTTGCTCGGCGTGGGGACGCAGGTCGGCCACGCGGCCGAGCACCTCCCCGAGGGTGTGGACGCGGTCGTCGTGTCCACCGCGATCCCCGCATCCAACCCCGAGGTCGTCGCGGCGGCGGCCCGGGACGTGCCGGTGCTCCGCAGGGCCGAGGCGCTCCGGGCGCTCGTCGCGACGCGCCGAGCGATCGCGGTCGCGGGCAGCCACGGCAAGACCACCGTCTCGTCGATGCTGGCACTCGGCCTGCGCGCCGCGGGCTGGCAGCCCAGCTTCGTGATCGGCGGCGACCTCAACGAGGTGGGCACCAACGCCGCGTACGACGAGGGGGAGTGGCTCGTCGTCGAGGCGGACGAGAGCGACGGCACCTTCCTCGTGCTGGAGCCCGAGGCCGCGATCGTGACCAACGTCGAGCCCGACCACCTCGATCACTACGGCGGGTTCGAGCCGCTCGTCGGAGCGTTCGAGGACTTCCTCGCCCGGGTCCCGGGCGTCCGTGTCGTGTGCGCCGACGACGAGATCGCAGCGCGCATCGCGGCGGAGGTCCACGGCACGCGCACCTATGGCTGGCACCCGGAGGCGGACTACCGCATCGACGGGTATCAGGGCTCTCGCGACGGAAGTCGCTTCGAGCTCGTCGGGTCGACCGAGGCGCTGGGCACGATCGAGCTCCCGGTGCCCGGTCGCCACAACGCGCTCAACGCGGCCGGCGCCGTGGCCGTCGCCGTCGAGCTGGGCGCCCCGTTCGACGCGGTCGCGCGGGCGCTGCGCGGCTTCGGTGGCGTCGCGCGCCGCTTCCAGTTCCGCGGCGAGGTGGGAGGCGTGACGCTGGTCGACGACTACGCACACCTCCCCACCGAGGTCGCCGCTGCGCTCGACGCCGCGCGCGAAGGGGACTGGCGTCACGTCGTCGCCGTGTTCCAACCGCACCGGTACACACGCACGGCCCGCCTGTGGCGCGACTTCGCGGACGCGTTCGTCCAGGCCGACACGGTCGTCCTCACCGACGTGTATGCCGCCGGGGAGGCTCCGCAACCCGGAGTGTCCGGACGGCTGGTGCTCCAGGCCGTGCTCGACGCACACCCCTCGACCGCGGTGACGTACCTGCCGAGGCGCGCCGACGTCGTCTCCCACGCGCTCGGGCTCGCCCGTCCGGGAGACCTCGTCCTCACCCTCGGCGCCGGCGACCTCACGACCGTTCCCGACGAGTGGCTCGCCGCCGACGCAGACGCCGGAGCGGGGCCGTGACGCTCGATGCTCTGGCCACGACCCTGGAGGCGCGCCTGCCCGGTCGCGTCACGAGGCGCCAACCCGTCGCGGAGCTCACCACCTACCGGCTCGGCGGGCCGGTGGCGATCGTCGCGCGTCTCGAGCGCGAGGCCGACCTCGCCGCGCTGGCCGAGAGCGTCGCGGCCGAGGACGATCCGGTCCCGGTGCTCGTGGTCGGGCGTGGGTCGAACCTGCTCGTGGCCGATTCGGGGTTCCCCGGGCTCGGCGTCGTGCTCGCGGGCGACTTCGAGCGGCTCGACGTCGACGTCGACGCGGCGCGGGTGACGGCCGGTGGCGCGGTGCCGCTCCCGGTGCTGGCTCGTCAGGCCGCGGCCGCGGGCGTCGGCGGGCTCGAGTTCTTCGTGGGCATCCCCGGCTCGGTCGGGGGCGCGGTGCGGATGAACGCGGGCGGGCACGGCCGCGAGACGCGCGACGTGCTCCGACGGGCGTGGACCGTCGATCTCGCCCGAGGGCCCGAGGTCCGCGAGCGCGCAGCCGACTCGCTCGACCTCGGGTACCGGCACTCGTCCGTCGGAGCGACCGAGGTCGTCGCCCGGGCCGAGCTCGCGGGCGCGCACGCGGCGCCCGACGCGTGCGCCCTCCGCATCGAGGAGATCGTCCGCTGGCGGCGTGAGCACCAGCCCGGCGGGGCCAACGCGGGCTCGGTGTTCCGGAACCCGGCCGGCGACTCGGCCGGGCGGCTCATCGACGCCGCCGGCCTCAAGGGGCTGCGGGTCGGTGGAGCGTCGGTGTCGCAAAAGCACGCCAACTTCTTCCAGGCTGGACCCGGCGCGACCGCGAGCGACGTCCATGCGCTGGTCCTCGAGGTGCAGCGACGGGTGCACGAGCACTCGGGGACGTGCCTGCGCCCGGAGCTGCAGATGGTGGGGTTCGAGTGAGCGCGCCCCCGCGGCGACGCCGCACCACGACGCCGGCGCGCGATCGGCGACGCTCGACCCGCCCGCCGGCGAAGCGCGTGCCAGCGTCGCGCGCGCCGTCGAAGCGGTCGGGTCGGTCGGTGCGACCGGCCGGCACGCCGGCTCCGCATCCCCGGATGCGCGAGCGTCGGATCCAGGTCACCCGCAGCGCCGGCCGTCGTCGCCTCCGGCGCCTGGTGATCGTCGTGGTCGTCTTCGGCGCGGCGTTCGGCGCCGGGGGCATCGTCCTGTCGCCGCTGCTCGACGTCGACCGGGTGACGATCCGCGGCGCCGGGCCCCGGTCCGACGAGGTCCGGGAGTCGATCGAGGTCGCACGGGGCGACGCCCTGCTGCTCGTCGACACCGATGCCGCGGCCGAGCGGATCGAGGAGCTGCCCTGGGTCGCCGACGCGGACGTGGCGCGCGAGCTGCCAGGCACGGTCGCGATCCGGGTCCGGAGTCGGGCGCCGGTGGCCTACGTGCCCCGAACCGACGGCACGTTCGCCGTCGTCGATCCGACCGGGACGGTGGTCGCCGTCGAGTCGGCTGTGCCCGTCGGGCTCACCGCCCTCGTCACGGACGTGGCCGACCTCGACCCCGGTGAGGCGATCACCCCGCGCGCCGCGGCCCGGGTGGCTGCCGCGCTCGGCCCGCTGGCGGGACGCATCGCCCGGGTGATGGTCGAGGACGGACAAGCCGCGCTGCTCGTGGTCGACGGCCCCGAGATCCGACTCGGGAGCGTCGATCGGCTCGAGGAGAAGGCCCGTGCGGCCGACGCGGTGCTCACGAGCCTGGCCGGCGCTCCGGTCACCTACGTCGACGTCCGAGTGCCGAGCGCTCCGGTGACGGCATGACCCTCCTATCCTGGTGCCGGTGATCCCGCACTCCCCTGGGGACGGCGGCGATCGGGTGCCGCTCGACCGGCTCGACGAGCCCGGATGGGACGACTCCGGCTGGGACGACCCCGGTGGGGAAGTGCCCGATCCGGACGATTCGATCCCCCCGCCCGCCCTCGCGAGCGACGACAATGGTGGGCACGAGGGGTCGGGCCCCGCGCCCGACCCGATCCCAGCCGGCGATCCACCCGGGCCCGACCCGACCGACGAACCCATCCCCCCCGACCGAACACCCGACCGAACCGACGGAGGCACCACCGGAATGCTCGGCGACCCGCAGAACTACCTGGCGGTGATCAAGGTCGTCGGTGTCGGCGGCGGCGGGGGGAACGCGGTCAACCGCATGATCGACGCCGGCTTGAAGGGCGTCGAGTTCGTCGCGGTCAACACCGACGCCCAGTCGCTCCTCATCAGCGACGCCGACGTGAAGCTCGACATCGGGCGCCAGATCACCCGCGGGCTCGGTGCCGGGTCCGATCCCGAGGTCGGCCAGCAGGCAGCCGAGGACCACCGCGACGAGATCGAGGAGGTGCTCAAGGGTGCCGACATGGTCTTCATCACCGCCGGGGAGGGCGGCGGCACCGGCACCGGTGGCGCGCCGGTCGTGGCCGAGGTGGCGCGTGGTCTCGGCGCGCTGACGATCGCGATCGTCACCCGCCCGTTCAGCTTCGAGGGCCGGCGCCGTTCGGTGCAGGCCGACGCCGGCATCGGCCGCCTGCGCGACAAGTGCGACACGCTCATCGTGATCCCGAACGACCGGCTGCTCGACGTGGCCGACGAGAAGTCGTCGTTGCTGTCGGCGTTCAAGATGGCCGACGACGTGCTCCTCCAGGGCGTGCAGGGCATCGCCGACCTCATCACGACGCCCGGCCTCATCAACACCGACTTCGCCGACGTCCGCATGATCATGCAGGACGCCGGCACCGCGCTGATGGGTGTCGGGCAGGCCGGTGGTGAGGGGCGCGCGCTGAACGCGTCTCGCGCCGCGATCTCGAGCGCGCTCCTCGAGGCCAGCATCGAAGGTGCGCGGGGTCTGCTGCTCAACGTCGCCGGGCCGTCCGACCTCGGTCTGTTCGAGGTCAACGAGGCGGCCGAGGTCGTCAAGGAGACCGCGCACCCCGACGCGAACATCATCTTCGGCGCCACCATCGACGACGCCCTCGGCGACGAGGTGCGCATCACCGTGATCGCGGCCGGGTTCGACCGGTTCGAAGGGGAGCGCTCCACGTCGTCGCGACGCGAGTCCACGTCGCTCGGCCTGCACGAGAAGACCGCGGCCGACAGCGCGTTCGGCGACGACCGGTCGGGCTTCTCCGGTGGCGACGAGGACGACGAGTTCGACGTCCCCGAGTTCCTGCGCTGATCGAACGGCGGATCGGGCCGGCGCGCGCCGTCTGGACCGACCGGCTCGACGGGGTCTCGGCCCCACCGTTCGACGAGGCGAACCTCGGCGATCACGTCGGTGACCGTCCGGAGGCCGTCGCCGAGAACCGGCGCCGGCTGGCGGTCCGACTCGACCTCCCGGCCCGGGGTTGGGCATGGCTCCGGCAGGTGCACGGGAGCACCGTCGTGGTCGGCGACGACCATCGCGACGGCCCACCGCCGGAGGCCGACGCCGCGGTGACGGCGACGCCGGGCGTCCCGCTCGTCGTGCAGACCGCGGACTGCGCGCCGCTCGTGCTCGCCTCCGACGACGCCGTCGCAGTGGTGCACGCGGGGTGGCCGGGCCTGGTGGCCGGCGTGATCCCACGGGCGGTGGAGCGGCTGCGTGCCGTCGGGGCGCGTGACGTGCGCGCCGTCCTCGGTCCGTGCATCCATGCCTGCTGCTACGAGTTCGGGCGCGAAGACCTCGACCGTGTCGTCGCCGCCCTCGACGAGACGATCGAGGCCCGCACCTCCTGGGGAGCGCTCGCCCTCGACATCCCGAAGGCCGTCGCGCGCGCGCTGGAGCGAGCCGGCGTCGGCGACCTCGAGGACGTCGACGTGTGCACCTTCACCTCACCCGAGCACTTCTCGCACCGTCGCGACGGAGCCACCGGACGACAGGCGCTCGTCGCCGTCATCGACCCGTGAGCCACGGGGACGTCGTCGAACGACTCGCGGAAGTGCGCCGGCGCATCCGCGCCGCGACCGAGCGCGCCGGGCGCGCGCACGACTCGGTCGTGCTGGTCGGCGCGACGAAGACCGTCGACGTCGAGCGCGTCGCGGCGGCGGTGCGGGATGGGCTCGTGCACATCGGCGAGAACCGCGCGCAGGAGCTCCTCGCGAAGGCGCCTGCCCTCGCCGAGTCGGGGCTGTCGCCGCAGTGGCACTTCCTGGGCGCGCTCCAGCGCAACAAGGTGCGTGCGCTCGCTCCCTGGGTGCAGTGCTGGGAGACCGTCGACCGGCTCGCGCTGGGAAGGACGATCGCCCAGCACGCCCCCGGCGCGACCGTGCTCGTGGAGGTGAACCTCGCGGAGGAGCCGCAGAAGGCCGGCTGCACGCGCGCCGAGGCGGGTGCGCTCGTGGAGGGCCTCCGCGAGCTCGGACTCGACGTCGCCGGGCTGATGACCGTGCCGCCCCACGGCGACGACCCGCGTGCGTGGTTCGCGTCGCTGCGAGAGCTGGGGGACCAGCTCTCGACGCGCGAGCTCTCGATGGGGATGACCGACGACTTCGAGGCCGCGATCGCGGAGGGCGCGACGATCGTTCGGGTGGGGCGGGCGATCTTCGGGGATCGGCCCTCCGGGGCGTCACCGGCCTGAGGTCACCCACCACCCGCTCCCCGGGGCCACGGCCGCCGGGGCTCGAGGGGTGGGAGTGGCCCGTGGGGCCACCGACAGCATGCCTTCAAGCCGGGGGAGGGGGCCGGTAGGCTGACGGGCGGAGGGCGTGCCCGTCCCTGACCCCGCCAGCCCCGGCACGCATCGGTTCTCGTGGCTTCTCTGTGGCGCCGAGCGATGGTCTACCTGGGTCTCCAGGACGACGACGAGTACGGCTACGACGGCTACGGCGGTCACAGCGGCTACGACGACGCGTACGGACACCAGGGCTACGACCAGCAGGGCTACGGGCAGCCCGGCTACGACGACCAGGCGCCGCCGGGCTACGACGACCAGGGCCAGGGCGGCTACGGCTACGACGAGGGCTACGGTCAGCAGGCCCGGCCCTACCCCGACCAGCGCGGCGACGTCCGCCCGGTCGGCGACGTCCGCCCCGATGCCCGCACCGTCGCCCTGCGGGAGCACCCCGGGCACCCGACCAGCCCGGGGTCGTCACCCGGGGCTCCCGGTGCAGCCACCGGCGTGGGGACCGGTGAGCCGACCGTGCGCCCGCTGCCCCGCGACGACCAGCCGAGCGGCGTGTCCGTGAGCCGGCCCGCGGTGGTCCGCGCCGTGCCGACGACCGCCGGCAAGGTCCACGTGGTCGAGCCCAGGGGCTTCAACGACGCCCAGGAGGTCGGCGACCGCGTCAAGGCGAACCAGGCGGTGATCCTCAACCTCCAGGCGAGCCCGAAGGACCTGCGCCGCCGGCTGATCGACTTCTCGAGCGGCCTCGCCTACGCGATGGGCGGCTCGATGTCCCGGGTGGCCGACGCGGTGTTCCTGATCACGCCGCTCAACGTCCAGCTCTCCGAGGAGGAGAAGGACCGGCTCGAGGCCCGCGGCCTCTACGAGCGCGACGACTGACGCCGCGGCCTCGCCACCATGGACATCGTCTGTCGGCTGATCTGGCTCTTCATCATCCTGCTCTTCGCCCGTGCGGTCCTCTCTTGGTTCCCGCTCGACCCCGACGGCGTGGCGGCCAAGATCCAGGGCGTCCTCGTGACCCTCACCGACTGGGCGCTGCGGCCGCTGCGTCAGATCATCCCGCCCGCCGGGATGCTCGACCTCTCCTTCCTGGTCCTGACCTTCGGCCTGATCATCCTCCAGCAGGCGATCTGTTGAGACACGGGGAGGGCAGGTTGCACGGGGAGGGCGAGCCCTCCCCGTGGGCCCCTCCCCGCAGCTCGGTGCCGCGTGGGGTGGTTCCGAGCGGGCGGAGCCCGCTCGGGGCGAACCGGGACGGCACCGGGTCACCCTGGGCCGTGCGTTGCTGGTGGGGGCCTTGTGACTTGCGGGTGGCTCGTCGCTAGCATTGGGTGCTTATGGCATCCATGGACGTGACACCGCAGGAGCTTCGCGACATCGAGATCCGCGAGGCGTGGCGCGGCTACCACCGCGACGACGTCGACGAGCTCCTCGAGCGTGCCGCGGCGACGATCGAGCACCTCGACGCGGAGGTGCACCAGCTCCGCTCGCGCGCCGCGCAGGGTGGCCCGGCGCCGGCGCCGCCACCGCAGCCCGCGCCGGTGGTCCAGGCGGCGCCCCCGCCGCAGGCGCCCGCGCCGGTCCGCAGCGCCGACACCGACGTGATCCAGCGGACGCTCGTGCTCGCGCAGAAGGCCGCCGACGAGGCCGTGGCCGAGGCGCGGGTCAAGGCCCAGCAGATGGTCGGCGAGGCCGAGTCGCGCGCGCAGTCGGTCGTGGCCGAGGCCGAGGCGAACGCGGCCAGCATCGCCGAGCGCGAGCGGGCCAAGCTCGAGGGCGAGATCGACAAGCTCCAGAGCGCCCGCGACACCCTCAACGCCGACGTCGACGCGCTCGAGCGCTTCGAGGGCGAGTACCGCGACCGCCTCCGTCACGCCATCCAGGCCGAGCTCGAGCTCCTCGACGAGACGAAGGGGATCGGGCAGCGTCCGGCCCTCCACGACGTCGAGCTGCCGGCGGTCGCCGCGCCCGCGAGCTGGACGGCCCCCCCGCAGGCACCGGCCCCCGCACCGCCCGCCGACGACAGCTGGTCGGCGTCGGCCGAGGGCGCGGTGCGCCCGGTCGGCGACCCCTACGCCCAGCCGACCGACCAGGCGACCGTCCACATCGAGGCGGTGGCCGTCGGTGGCGACGAGGCGTGGGACGCCGGACCCGCAGGGGGATGGACCGACGCTCCGACCGCCGCGGTCGTCGACGACGAGTACGGCGAGCTCGAGCACGAGGGTCAGGGCGACAGCCTCGACGACGACGCGTTCTTCGCCTCCCTGCGCGACGCCGTGCGTGACGACGCTCCCCTCGGGGCCGACGACGACGCCGCGTTCTTCGAAGAGGAGGACACCGAGGAGCACCGGCGCCTGTTCAAGCGCCGTCGGTAGGCGAACCGTCGTCAGGTCGCGACGCGCAGGTGCAGCGCGATCGGCATCCCGTCGATGTCGATCCGCACCGAGTCGTCTCCGGCAGCCGCGAGCGTCTCCACCTCGAAGTCGACGGCGAGCACCTCGCCGGCGATCCAGTCGCGGTGCTCCCGTGCTCCGTCGGACACCGGTGAGTCCGCGTAGAGCACGATCTCGACGCGGTCCGACAGCGCGAGGTCGATCGCCTTTCGGTGATCGTTGACCGCGCGCACGAGCTCGCGTGCGAGGCCTTCGCGCCGCAGGTCGTCGTCGACCGTGATGTCGAGCGCGATCGCGTATCCCGCCTCCTCGGCGAGCACCAGCTCGTCGTGCGCGACCGCCCGGACCTCGAGGTCGTCGGGGCCGAGCTCGACGCGATGCCCGTCGACCTCGAGCTCGTAGCGTCCGTCGCGCTCGAGCGCGCGGGAGACCACGCCGCCGTCGACGCCTGCGAGGGCTTCCTTCACCTTCGGCATGAGCGGGCCGAGCCGCGGCCCGAGCGCGCGGAAGTTGGGCACCACGGTGTGGTCCATCAAGGCGGTGAGGTCGACGATGGGCTCGACGACCTTCACGTTGAGCTCGTCGGCCACCTCGGCGACGAGCTCTGGATCGAGCGTGCGCCCGGAGGGGAGCAGCACCAGGGCCCGCGGCAGCGGCTGACGGACGCGGATCCGGGCGTCGGTGCGAGCGGCGCGCCCGAGGGTGACGAGCTGACGCACGTCGGCCATCCCGACCTCGAGCTCGTGATCGAGCGCGCGCTCGTCGACCACGGGCCAGTCGGCGAGGTGCACCGACTCTCCCGTGCCGCCGAGGTTGCCCCACAGCTCGTCGCTGACGAACGGACAGAGCGGCGCCAGGATCAGCGCGACCGAGCGGAGGCACTCGTGCAGCGTGGCGTGCGCGGCGGGATCGGCCGACTTCCAGAACCGAGGCCGTGACCGTCGCACGTACCAGTTGGAGAGGTCGTCGACGAGACGTTCGATCGCCTGCGCCGCCCGCATCGCGTCGAACGACTCGAGCCCGTCGGTCGTCTCGGCGATGGTCGCGTGCAGCCGTGACCTGATCCAGCGGTCGAGCACGTGGATGTCGTCGCCGGGCCCGTCGGCGACGGTCTCGGGCTCCCAGCCGTCGAGCGTCGCGTAGGTCACGAAGAACGAGTACGTGTTCCAGAGCGTCAACAGGAAGCGGCGCAGCGACTCGTCGATGACCTGCTCGTCGACGCGCCGGTTGGTCCAGGGGGATCCCGACGAGAAGAAGTACCAGCGGAGCGCGTCGGCTCCCCGGGTGTCGAGGATCGACCACGGGTCGATCACGTTGCCGCGCGACTTGGACATCTTCTGCCCGTCGCGATCGACGATGTGCGCGAGGCACACGACGTTGCGGTACGGGCTCCGATCGAAGACGAGCGTGTTCACCGCGAGCAGCGAGTAGAACCAGCCCCGGGTCTGGTCGATCGCCTCGCAGATGAAGTCGGCCGGGAACCGCCGCTCGAAGAGGTCGACGTTCTCGAACGGGTAGTGGTGCTGCGACGCCGGCATGGCCCCCGAGTCGAACCAGGCGTCCAGCACGGACTCGACCCGACGCGCGGACCCCGAGCACTCGGAGCAGGGAAGGACGACCTCGTCGATGTCGGGGCGGTGGAGGTCGAGCTCGTCGAGCGGCGAGCCCGCGAGGTCGCTGAGCTCGGCGACCGACCCCACGCAGGTGTCGTGCCCACAGTCGGTGCAGCGCCAGATCGGCAGCGGCGTGCCCCAGAAGCGATCACGCGAGAGCGCCCAGTCGACGTTGTTCTCGAGCCAGTCGCCGAAGCGGCCGTGCTTGATGTGCTCGGGGTGCCAGCCGACGGTCTCGTTCTCGCGCAGCAGCGCGTCGCGGTTCGCCGCGGTGCGCGCGAACCAGGTCGGCTTCGCCCAGTAGATGAGGGGTGTCGAGCACCGCCAGCAGTGGGGATAGGCGTGCGTGTAGTCGACGACGCGCACCAGCAGCCCCGACGAGGCCAGCTCGTCGATGATCGCGGGATCGGCGTCCTTCACGAACTCGCCGGCATGCGCGGGGACGGAGGCCTCGAAGCGTGCAGTCGCGTCGACTGGGTTGAGCACCGGAAGGCCTTCGCGCTCGCCGATCTCACGGTCGACCTCGCCGAACGCCGGCGCGAGGTGCACGATGCCCGAGCCGTCGTCGGTCGTGACGAAGTCGTCGGCCACGACTCGGTTCGCGCCTTCGGGGATCGGAAGGACCGTGAACGGTCGCTCGTACTGCAGGCCGACGAGCTCGTCGACAGGGACCTCCACCACCTCGCGCGCGTCATCGCCCAGGACGGCGTCGACCCGGTCGGCCGCGAGCACGAGGTCGCGTCCGCCCTCACGGTCGGCGACGCGCACGTAGCGGACGGCAGGACCGACCGCGACCGCGACGTTGGAGACGAGCGTCCACGGCGTCGTCGTCCACACGAGCAGGTCGAAGTCACGGTCGCGCAGCGGGAAGCGCACGTAAGTCGACGGCTCGGTGACGTCCTCGTAGCCCTGCGCGACCTCGTGGCTCGAGAGCGCGGTCCCGCATCGCCCGCAGTAGGGCACGACCTTGAAGCCCTCGTAGACGAGGCCGCGGTCCCACATCTGCTTGAGGTGCCACCACACGCTCTCGACGTAGGAGCGGGTCAGGGTCCAGAACGCGTCGTCGGTGTCGAGCCACATCCCGATGCGGGTGGTCAGCGCCGACCAGTCCTCGACGTAGCGGTGCACCGACTCCCGGCAGCGGGCGTTGAACGCCGCGATCCCGTACTCCTCGATCTGCTGCTTCCCGCTGAAGCCGAGCTCCTTCTCGACCTCCAGCTCGACCGGCAGCCCGTGGCAGTCCCAGCCCCCCTTCCGTGCGACGTAGCGGCCCCGCATGGTGTGGAAGCGGGGGTAGACGTCCTTGAAGGCCCGGGCCCAGACGTGGTGGAGGCCCGGTCGGCCGTTGGCGGTCGGCGGGCCCTCGTAGAAGACCCACTCCGGTGCTCCCGAGCGCCGTCGGAGGCTCTCCGCGAAGACCCCGTCCTCGCGCCAGCGGGCGAGCACCCGCTCCTCGAGCGCGACCAGATCGAGGTCGCGATCGACGGCGCGGAAGGGCATCGTGCGAGCGTACCGGCCGTCCTCCGCCGTCCTGCTGGTCGTTCCGCGGTCCGAGCGTCGACGACGTCGAACAGATCCGTGGATTGAAGCCGGTCGCGTCGGGCTGTAACCTGACCCGCTCTTCCTCTCGGCCTCGCGGCCTGCGTCGCTCCGACGACGGGCCCGGCCCGCGACCTCGAAGGGATCAGATGCCCGCGGCAGGAAAGAGCGCCGGTCGGCGCGCCGCCTCGTCCTCGACGAAGAAGGCGACGGCGAAGAAGTCACCCGCGAAGAAGGCCGCGAAGAAGGCCACGCCGAAGAAGGCCGCACCCAAGAAGAAGGTGGTGGCCAAGAAGGCCACGCCCAAGAAGGCGGCCCCGAAGAAGAGCGCGCCGATCGCGAAGAAGGCGACGAAGAAGGCCGCGCCCAAGAAGGCGACTCCGGTCGCGACCAAGGCGACCAAGGCGACCAAGGCGACCAAGACGGCCAAGGCGCCCGCGGGCGCGAAGGCGGTGGCCGAGAAGGCCGCGCCCGCGAAGAAGAGCGGCAAGAAGACCGTGATCTGCGAGCTCTCGGGCTTCGAGGTCACGCCGGGGACGCCCAACCTCTCGCCGAAGACCCTCGAGCGGCTCAAGGCGCGCCTGCTCGAGGAGCGCGAGCGCCTGCTCCGCCAGGCCGACGACTTCGCGGCCGAGGCCGAGCAGCTCGCGCGCGAGCGAGAGGGCGGTGACACGCAGTTCGACGAGGAGTCCGGCGAGGGCGACACGGTCAACGTCGAGCGCGAGCGCGACCTGCTGCTGTCCGCGTCGGCGCGCCAGGAGGTCGAGGACATCGAGAAGGCGCTCCAGCGCATGCGTCGGGGCACGTACGGCGTGTGTCGCTACGCCGGCCGGCGCCTGCCGGTCGAACGGCTCGAGGTCCGGCCCTGGGCCGACGTCTGCGTCGACTGCAAGGCGCGTGCCGAACGCCGACGCTGAGCCACGTCCCGCCGGGACCGGCAGCACGACGCCGGGCTGGTCCCGCCGGCGGCTCGCTCTGGTCCTCGTCATCGTCCTGGGCGTCGTGGCGCTCGACCAGATCAGCAAGGCGCTCGCCGTCGCGGGCCTCGAGGACGGTCCGCTCTCGATCGTCGGCGAGGACGTCGAGCTGCGGCTGAGCCGCAACTCCGGCGGCGCGTTCTCCCTCTTCCAGGGCTTCACCCCGCTGCTCGCGGTCGTCGCGATCGGGCTGTCGGTCGTCCTCGTGCGGGCGGTGCGCAGGACCGACGACTTCGTCGTGCTCATCGCGCTGTCGCTGGTGCTCGGAGGTGCGATCGGGAACCTCGTCGACCGCATCGCGCGCTCGCCTGGCTTCCTCGAGGGGGCGGTCGTCGACTTCGTGAAGGTCGGCAGCTTCCCGACGTTCAACGTCGCCGACGCGGCCATCACGGTGGGAGCCGTCACGCTCGTCGTGCGCACGTTGCTCACGCTGCGCGACGGCGACGAGGGCGCCCCCGGATGACGGCGCCCGACGCGGAGCCGCTCGTCGTCCCCGAGGCGTTGGAGGGGGAGCGGCTCGACCGGACGGTGGCGATGCTCACCGGATGGAGCCGGGCCGAGGTGCAGGCCCTCGTGCGCGACGGCGGAGTGCTCGTGAGCGGCGCACCCGCCTCGAAGAGCCACCGGTTGCGGACCGGCGAGGTCATCGAGGTGCTCGACACGCCTCCGGTGGCAGAGCTGCCGACTGCGGAGCCCGTCCCCGTCGAGGTCGTGGCCGCCGACGAAGCGGTCGTCGTCGTCGACAAGCCCGCGGGCCTGGTCGTGCACCCGGGTCCGGGTCACGCGCACGGGACGCTCGTGCACGGGCTCCTGCACCGCTTCCCGGAGATCGCGACGGTCGGCGAGCCGGAGCGGCCCGGGATCGTGCACCGACTCGATCGCGACACGAGCGGTCTGCTGGTCGTGGCCCGCACCGAAGCGGCGTACGTGGCGCTGGTCGACGCGCTCGCCGCGCGCGCGGTCGACCGCGAGTACGTGGCCCTGGTCGGTGGCATCCCGGACGCGCGCCGGGGCGCGATCGACGCGCCGATCGGCCGGTCCACGCGGCATCGGACGAAGATGGCCGTGCGCGAGGGCGGCCGACCCGCGCGCACCCGCTACGAGGTCCGTTCGACCTGGCCCGAGCGTGACCTCGCGCTCCTCGACTGCACGCTCGAGACGGGGCGGACCCACCAGATCAGGGTCCATCTCGCCGCGATCGGGCACCCGGTCGTCGGCGACGTCGCCTACGGCGGACGCGCGGGGAAGGACCTCGGGCTCGACCGGCCGTTCCTCCACGCGGCGACCCTGGGCTTCGAGCACCCGATCAGCGGCAGTCCCGTCGTCTTCACGTCGGAGCTCCCACCCGAGCTGATGCATGCCCTCGAGGTGCTCGGCCCGCCGGCCTCGGAGTGACGCGTCAGCGGATGGTGGCGTCGAGGGGATGGCCGGCGCGGGTGCGGGCGACGAGGTCGGCGAGCGTGAAGCCCTCCAGATGGGCGCGCATCTCCTCGGACACGCCCGACCACACCTCCTGGAGCACGCAGTGCCCCTCGCAGTGGTCGTGCTCGCCGATGACCGTCACGAGCGGTCCGTCGACCGCGGCGAGGATCTCGGCGAGGGTGATCTCCTCCGGCGGGCGGGCGAGGACGTAGCCGCCGCCGACGCCGCGCTTGGACTGCACGAGGCCCGCGCCCTTGACCGCGAGCAGGATCTGCTCCAGGTAGGGCTGGGGGAGGTTGGTCCGCTCGGCGATCTCCTTCACCGAGGTGGGGCGGTCCGACTCGTGCAGCGCGAGCGACAGCAGCGCCCGGGCGGCGTAGTCACCCCGCGTGGAGACCTTCACGGGCTCCATCGTCCCACGGCCACCGCCGGCGGGGTGGCACGACTCGTCCGGGGTGGTCGATAGCCTCCGCAGGTGCCCCCGGAGACCGCGACCGCCGTGGAACCGGTGCGCGCGGTCTACGACGGGCCCGGCATCGCGTCGCTGATCCCGGCGCTGCTCGGCTCGGCCGACGACGCCTGGTTGCCGCCTCCGCTCGCCGACGCCACGACCGTCGTCGTGCTGGTCCTCGACGGGCTCGGCTGGCAGGCCCTCGAACGGCACCCCGGCGAGCTGTCGACGATCCGCTCCCTCGAGGGGACGGCGGTGACGTCGGTGCTGCCCTCGACGACCGCGGCCGCGCTCACCTCGATCAGCACCGGGCTCGCGCCCAGCGAGCACGGCCTCGTGGGCTTCCGCATGCGCATCGACGGCGCGGTGATGAACGTCCTCGGGTGGAGCGCCGAGGGGAAGTCGAAGCACGCTCCCGACCCGAGCCTGGTGCAGCGCCACGCCCCCTTCCGGGGTCGCTCCGTCCCCGTCGTGACCCGGGCGGAGTTCCGGGCGTCGGGCTTCACCGAGGCGCACCTGCGCGGCGCCGAGTTCTACGGCTGGCGTGCGGTCTCCACGATCGTGCAGCAGTGCCGGGAGCTCGCGGTGCGAGGTGAGCCGCTCGTGTACGCCTACTACCCGGGAGTCGACGAGGTCGCGCACGGCTACGGGCTCGAGAGCGCGTTCTACACCGCCGAGCTCGCGTTCGCCGATCGTCTCGTCGACGATCTCCTCGAGGCGCTGCCGTCCGACACGGCCGTCGTCGTCACCGCCGACCACGGTCAGGTCGACCTCCGGCCCGAGTCGTGGCTGACGCTCGGCGACGACGTCGCGGGCCTGGTCGAGGCCTGTGCGGGCGACGGGCGGTTCCGCTACCTGTACGCACGCCGTGGCGCGGCCGACGACCTGCTCGCCGCCGCGCGCGAGCGACACGGCGACGACGCGTGGGTGCTCTCGCGCGAGCAGCTCGAGGACGAGGAGTGGCTCGGGCCGCGGCCGGGTCCCACGGTGCACCGCCGCCTCGGCGACGTCGTCCTCGCGGCCTCACGAGACGTCGCGTTCGTCGATCCCGATCTCGAGCGCGAGGCGCGCCTGCGCAGCGGCCACGGCTCCGCGACCGCGGCGGAGATGCTGGTGCCGATGGTGGCGGGGCGCGGTCGATCGTGACCAGGCGGGCGCCCGGGAGCGTGCTGGTCTTCACCGAGATGGTCTAAGGTCGCCGAGAAGAACTACATCAGTGTGATTCTCCACAGGCTGTGGAGAACCCGCCTGTGGAGAGACGCCCGGGTGACCGAGAAGCTCGCGTGACCAAGAAGTCGTTCGTCCACCTCCACCTGCACACCGAGTACTCGATGCTCGACGGTGCGGCGCGCGTCGCGGACGTCATCGCGACGGCGGTCGCCGACGGTCAGCCCGCGGTGGGGATCACCGACCACGGCAACATGTACGGGGTCCTCGACTTCTACCGCGCCGCGCGCGCCGAGGGCGTGAAGCCGATCATCGGCACCGAGGCCTACTTCGTCACCACGAGCCGCTTCGACCGGCCGAAGCGCGCCGACCACGACATCTTCCACCTCACGGTGCTGGCGACGTCGAACGCCGGCTACCACAACCTCATCAAGCTGGCGTCGTCCGCCTACCTCGACGGCTACTTCTACAAGCCGCGGATGGACTTCGAGCTCCTCGAGCGCCATCGCGAGGGGATCGTGGCGACGAGCGGCTGCCTGGGCAGCGCGGTGTGCCAGGCGCTGGTCGGAGGCGAGGACAAGCGCGCGCTCGAGCTCGCGGGGAAGTTCCGCGACGTCCTCGGGCCCGAGAGCTTCTTCATCGAGCTCCAGGACCACGGCCTGCCCGAGCAGCGTCAGGTCAACCCGAAGCTCCTCCGCATCGCGCGTGAGCTCGGCCTGCCGCTCCTCGCGACGAACGACAGCCACTACACGAACAAGGAGGACGCCGAGGCGCACGATGCGCTGCTGTGCGTCCAGACGGGGCGAACGCGCGACGACCGCGACCGGCTGCGCTTCGAGACCGAGGAGTTCTACCTGAAGTCCGCCGCGGAGATGCGCCATCTCTTCCGCGACTACGAGGAGGCGTGCGACAACACGCTGCTGATCGCCGAGCGCGCCGACCTCGACATCGACTTCGGCAACGCGGTGCTGCCGGCGTTCCCGACGCCGGCCGGCCACGACGAGGACTCCTACCTGCGCGAGCTGACGCTCGCCGGGGCACGGGAGCGGTACGGCGAGACGCTCCCGCCTCACGTCTCGGAGCGCGTCGAGTACGAGCTGGGCGTCATCAAGACCATGGGCTTCTCGGCGTACTTCCTCGTCGTGTGGGACCTCGTCCGGTACGCGCGCGAGTCGGGGATCCGGGTGGGGCCGGGGCGAGGCAGCGCTGCCGGTTCGTGCGTGGCGTACTGCCTGCGGATCGTCGACATCGACCCGATCAAGTACGACCTGCTCTTCGAGCGGTTCCTCAACCCGGGCCGCAAGCAGATGCCCGACATCGACATGGACTTCGACTCGCGCTACCGGGGCGAGCTGATCCGCTACGCGGCGCGCACCTACGGCGAGGACCACGTCGCGCAGATCGTCACGTTCTCGACGATCAAGGCCCGGGCTGCCGTGCGCGACGCGGCGCGAGTGCTCGGCTACCCGTACCTGATGGGCGACAAGATCGCGAAGCTCATGCCGCCCCTGATCATGGGGCGCGACACCCCGCTGTCCGCGTGCCTCGTCGAGACGCCCAAGCACGAGGGCGGCTACAAGATGGCCAGCGAGCTCCGAGAGCTCTACGCCGCCGACCCCGACGCGAAGCGGGTCATCGACGTGGCCCGGGGCCTCGAGGGCCTGCGCCGCCAGGACGGGATCCACGCCGCCGCGGTCGTCATCACGCGCGATCCGCTCACCGAGTACGTCCCGGTCCAGCGCAAGCCCGAGCCGGGGGGCGACCTGGCGAGCGCGCCGATCGTCACCCAGTACGAGATGCACGGGGTCGAGGACCTCGGGCTCCTCAAGATGGACTTCCTCGGGCTCCGCAACCTCGACGTGCTCGAGATCACGCTAGATCTCGTGGAGGCGAGCTCGGGCGTGCGGCCCGACATCGACCACGTCCCACTCGACGACGAGACGACGTTCGAGATGCTGCGCCGAGGCGACACGATCGGCGTGTTCCAGCTCGAGGGCGGGCCGGTGCGCTCGCTGCTGCGATCGCTCGCGCCCACCAGCTTCGAGGACATCGCCGCCCTCGTCGCGTTGTACCGCCCGGGCCCGATGGCCCAGAACTGGCACAACGAGTACGCGGATCGCAAGAACGGTCGCAAGCCGGTCACGTACCCGCACCCCGACCTCGAGGACGTCCTCGAGCCGACCTACGGGCTGATGATCTACCAGGAGCAGCTCATGCGCGTCGCGCAGAAGCTGGCCGGGTACACGTTGGAGGAGGCCGACAACCTCCGCAAGGCGACGGGCAAGAAGATCCGCGAGCTCATCGCCAAGGAGCGCACCAAGTTCGTCGACGGGTGCGTCGCACAGGGCCACGAGCGAGCGTTCGGCGAAGAGATCTTCGACACGATCGAGCCGTTCGCGGACTACTCGTTCAACAAGTCGCACTCGGTCGGCTACGGGCTGCTCGCCTACCAGACCGCGTACCTGAAGGCGAACTACCCGGTCGAGTACCTCGCTGCGCTGCTGACGAGCGTCAAGAGCAACAAGGACCAGACCGCGGTGTTCCTCAACGAGTGCCGCACGCGCAACATCGACGTGCTCGTCCCCGACGTCAACGAGTCCGAGCAGGACTTCACGGTGCGAGTCAGCGACGACGGACGCAAGGCGATCCGCTACGGCCTGTCGGCCGTCCGCAACGTCGGGGAGGGCGTCGTCACCCACATCGCGGCGGCGCGGGCGGAGTCACCGTTCGTCGACTTCCACGACTTCTGCGAGCGGGTCGAGCCGAGCGCCCTCAACAAGCGCACGGTGGAGTCGCTCGCCAAGGCGGGAGCGTTCGACTCGCTCGGCCATCCCCGCAAGGCCCTCATCGACATCCACGAGACGACGATCGACCAGACGCTCGCGCGACGGCGCGAGCGCGACGCCGGGATCATGAACCTCTTCGCGGACGGCGGCGCCGAGAGCGAGGCGCTCGGCTTCGAGGAGCGTCAGTCGATCGGCACCGACGAGTACCCGAAGGCCCAGCGGCTCGCGTTCGAGAAGGAGATGCTCGGCCTCTACGTCAGCGACCACCCGCTCCTCGGGGTGCAGAGCGGACTGCTGCGACTCGTCGACGGGCCACTCGGCGAGCTGCGCGACAAGGAGGAAGGCCAGACCGCCCGCGTCGGGGGCATCGTCACCGGTCTGGCCCGCAAGTACACCCGCAAGGGCGACCTGATGGCGACGTTCATCCTCGAGGACCTCGGCGCGGCGGTGGAGGTGATGGTGTTCCCGAAGGTGATGGCCGACTACGGCCACGTCCTCGAGAACGACGCGATCGTGTGCGTGCGGGGTCGGATCGACCTGCGCGACGACGAGCCCAAGCTGATCGCGGGCGAGCTCACCGCGCCCGACCTCAAGGTCGACGACGAGGACGCGCCGGTGCGCATCCAGGTGCGCATCGCCGCGCTGTCCGACGCCAAGGTCGCCGCGCTGAAGGAGCTGCTCCAGCGCCACCCGGGGAGCTGCCCGGTGTTCTCCCACCTCATCGGGCCCGACAAGACGACCGTGATCAAGCTCGGTGACGAGTTCCGGGTCGAGCCGCGCACCGCGCTCTACGCCGAGCTGCGGGAGCTGTTCGGACCCGACTGCCTGGTCTGACGAGGCCGGGCGTCAGTCGCGTGACGCCCGCCCGACCGCCTTGCCGACCTGGTAGGCGATGAAGGCGATCACGACGTAGAGCGCCAGGGCGAGCAGCGATGCCGCGATGTTGAAGAGCGGCAGGAGCACGACCCAGGCGACGATCACCACGACCGCCAGGGCGACGACCTTCACCGCCAGCGGGGTGCCCGGTCGCTCCAGATCGCCTTCCGCCATGGTGCGAGCGTACGCCTCCCGTCGGGGCCCGACGGGGCGCCGTGCCATGCTTCGTCGCATGCAGATCGGAGTGCTGGGGGCGACCGGCCCCGCCGGGCGGGGAATCGCGGCTCGCCTGGCCAGCGTCGGACACGAGGTGGTCGCGGGGTCGCGCGACCCCGCGAAGAGCGCCAAGACCGTGGCGTCGCTCCACGAGCAGTGGGGCGACCGGGTCGCGGGGCTCACGGCCGGCGGCAACGGCGACGCGGCCGGGGCCGATCTGGTCGTCGTCGCGACGACCTGGGAGGCGGCGGTCGACACCGCGGCCGCCCATGCCGACTCCCTGGCCGGGAAGGTCGTCGTCTGCATGGCGAACGGCCTCGAGAAGGTGGACGACGAGTTCCGCGCGGTGCTCCCCGAGGAGGGGTCGCTCGCCGAGGCGGTGCAGGCGGCTGCGCCCGACGCGCAGGTCGTCGCCGCGTTCCAGCACATCCCGGCGGCGGCGTTCGCGGCGCTCGACCGCCCGATGCGCAGCGACGTGATCGTGTGCGGCGACGACGACGTGGCGCGCTCGACCGTCATCGACCTGGTCGAGTCGCTCCCCGAGCTCCGCGCGTTCGACGGCGGATCGCTGGCGAACGCGCTCGGCATCGAGGCGTTCGCGGCGCTGCTGCTGTCGGTGAACCTCCGCCACAAGGGCAAGGGGACCCTCCAGCTCGCCGGCTTCGACGACGAATGACGATGCCGAGCCGAACGGGATGACCATCCGGATCTTCGAGACGAGCGAGCGGCGAGTCGTGCCGTTCGAGCCCGGGCCGCTCGTGAGCATGTACGTCTGCGGCATCACGCCGTACGACTCGACGCACCTCGGACACGCGGCGACGTACTTGACGTACGACCTGCTCATCCGCCGGCTCGAGGAGCTCGGCCACGAGGTGCGGATGGTCCGCAACGTCACCGACGTCGACGACTCGATCCTGCCGAAGGCCAGGGAGCTCGGCGTCCCGTACCTGGAGCTCGCCGAAGCCGAGCTCCAGCGCTTCCGCTCCGACATGGACGCCCTAGGCATGCGAGCGCCGTACGCGGAGCCGCGCGCGACCGAGTCGATCGCGGGGATGATCGAGATGACGGCGCAGCTGCTCGATCAGGGCAACGCGTATCTCACCCACGGCACCGTCTACTTCGACATCACCACCTTCGAGCGCTTCGGCGAGCTGTCGCACTACCCGCGCGACCGGATGATCAAGCTGGCCGAGGCGCGGGGCGGACGACCCGACGATCCGCACCGACGCGATCCGCTCGACTTCGTGCTGTGGCAGCCGTCGTTGGCGGACGAGCCGGCCTGGCGGGCGCCGTTCGGCGTCGGCCGGCCGGGCTGGCACGTCGAGTGCTCGGTCATGTCGATGGCCACGCTCGGGCCGACCCTCGATCTGCACGGCGGCGGCACCGACCTGATCTTCCCGCACCACGAGTGCGAGATCGCGCAGAGCGAGAGCATCACCGGGAAGACGTTCGCCCGTCACTGGATGCACTCGGCGATGGTCAGCTACGAGGGCGAGAAGATGAGCAAGTCGCTCGGCAACCTCGTGTTCGTGAGCGACCTGCTGGAGCGAGCCGACCCGCGCGCGATCCGGCTCGCGCTGATGCGCCATCACTACCGCGCCGGGTTCGAGTGGTACGACACCGACCTGGAGGAGGGCGTCGCGCTCCTGCACCGCCTCGCTGCCGCGGCGGCGCGCGAGTCCGGCCCCGCTCCGCAGGCCTTCGCCGAGCGGGTGCGCGCCGCGATCGACGACGACCTCAACGCCCCGAGGGCGATCGAAGCGCTCGACGACCTCGCCAGCGCGATCCTCTCGGGTGGCGGCGATCCGTCCGCGCCGAGCGTGCTCCACGAGCTCGCCGGCCTGGTCGGAGTCGACCTCGAGCGTCCGGTCGACTGATCCGCGCGCCCGGACGTTCGCCCAACTCTCGGGGCGACGACGAAGGCCGCTGGTAGCGTCCAGTGGGGATGCCGCACGCCGAGATCACCATCACGCTCCCCGACGGCTCGTCGCGTGCGGTCGAGAAGGGCACGACTCCTGCCGAGGTGGCGGCCGCCATCGGCAAGCGACTCGCCAAGGATGCGCTCGCGGCGCGCCTCGACGGCGAGTGGATCGATCTCACGACCCCGATCGAGCACGACGGGCGACTCGAGATCGTCGTGCCGGCCTCGCCCGAGGGGCGCGAGGTCCTGCGGCACTCGACCGCGCACGTCATGGCGCAGGCGGTCACCGACCTGTACCCCGGCGCGAAGTACGCGATCGGCCCGGCGATCGACGACGGCTTCTACTACGACTTCGAGCTTCCGGAAGGCGTGCACTTCAGCGACGACGACCTGGCGAAGATCGAGGACCGCATGCGCGAGATCGTCGCGGCCGACCAGCCGTTCGAGCGCGCGGAGGTCGCACGCGACGAGGGCCTGGCGCTGTTCGCCGACCAGCCCTACAAGCGCGACATCATCGAGAAGGTCGACGCGTCAGAGGTGGGCGAGGGGTCGGTCATCAGCGTCTACCGAAACCCGCGCCCCGACCGCGGCGACGGCGAGGCGTTCGTCGACCTCTGTCGCGGCCCCCATGTGCCGTCCACGAAGCGCCTCGGTGCGTTCAAGCTCCAGAAGGTCGCGGGTGCCTACTGGCGCGGCGACGAGCACGGGCCGATGCTCCAGCGCATCTACGGGACGGCGTGGGAGTCGCCGAAGGCGCTCGAGGAGCACCTGCACCGCCTCGAGGAGGCGGAGCGTCGCGACCACCGCCGGCTCGGCGCGGAGCTCGACCTGTTCTCCTTCCCCGAGGAGATCGGCTCCGGGCTCGCGGTGTTCCATCCCAAGGGCGGCATCATCCGCAAGGTGATGGAGGACTACTCCCGCGACCGTCACGAGCAAGCGGGATACGAGTTCGTCGTGTCGCCCCACATCACGAAGTCGAACCTGTTCGAGACCTCGGGACACCTCGACTGGTTCGCCGAGGGCATGTTCCCTCCGATGCACCTCGACGAGGAGCACGGGCAGTCGGCCACCTACTACCTGAAGCCGATGAACTGCCCGTTCCACATCCTGATCTTCCGGAGCGGACTCCGGTCGTACCGCGAGCTGCCGCTGCGGATGTTCGAGTTCGGCACGGTGTACCGCTACGAGCGTTCGGGCGTCGTCCACGGTCTCACCCGGGTGCGCGGCATGACCCAGGACGACGCGCACATCTTCTGCACCCGCGACCAGATGGTCGGCGAGCTCGAGACCACCCTCGACTTCGTGCTGTCGGTGCTCGCCGACTACGGCCTCGACGACTACTACCTCGAGCTCTCGACGAAGCCCGAGGGCAAGGCCGTGGGCAGCGACGAGGAGTGGGAAGAGGCGACCGCGGCGCTGCGCACGGTCGCGGAGCGCAAGGACCTCGACCTCGTGCTCGACGAGGGCGGCGGCGCGTTCTACGGCCCCAAGATCTCGGTACAGGTGAAGGACGCGATCGGTCGAACCTGGCAGCTCTCCACGCTCCAGGTCGACCTCCAGCTGCCGCAGCGGTTCGATCTGCACTACATCGGGCCCGACAACGAGCGGCACCGTCCGGTGATGATCCACCGCGCGCTCTTCGGCACCAACGAGCGGTTCTTCGCGATCCTGCTCGAGCACTACGCCGGCGCGTTCCCCGCGTGGCTGGCGCCGGTGCAGGTGACCGTGCTGCCCGTCGCGGACCGTCACGAGGCGTACGCGTTCCGGGTCGCCGACCGGCTGAAGGCGGAGGGCTTCCGCGTCGACCTCCTCGATGCGCACACCGACACGCTCGGCGCCCGGGTCCGGCGGGCCAAGACCGAGAAGGTTCCGTATGTGCTCGTCGTGGGCGACGAGGACGCCGAGGCGGGCACGGTCGGCGTGAACCAGCGGGGGAGCGACGCGCCCGAGCGCGGAGTGAGCGTCGACGGGTTCGTCGAGCGACTCGCCGCGGAGGTCGCGTCGAAGCGATGAGCCTCGAGCGGCTGTGGGCAGGATGGCGGACGCGGTACGTGCGCGACACCGCCTTCGCCCCACCGGCCGACGACTGCGTCTTCTGCGCGCTCACCGACGCCGAGCACGACGAGGCGCAGATCCTCGTGCGCGACGACACGGTCTTCGCCGTCCTCAACATCTATCCCTACACGTCGGGCCACCTGATGGTGGCACCGCTGCGCCACGTCGGGTTCCTCGACGAGCTCACCGACGACGAGGCCGACGCGGTCATGCGGATGACGCGGAAGGCCGCGGCGGCGCTGCGCGCCGCGTACGAGCCGGAGGGCATGAACGTCGGGATCAACCTCGGCAAGGCGGGCGGAGCCGGCGTGCCGGGGCACCTCCACGTGCACGTGCTGCCGCGCTGGTCGGGCGACACCAACTTCATGACGAGCATCGCCGAGGCCCGAGTCCTGCCCGAGCCGCTGTCGCTGACCCGCGAGCGGCTCCTGGCCGCGTGGCCTCCTTGATGGTCGCGCTCGCTCGACCGCACGGTACGTGCGGTCGCCCCTTCGGGGGCGCTCGGCTGCTCCACGTAGCCTGCACGTCATGACCGACGAGCCGGTGGGTGACTCGCTCCCCGAAGACACCCTCCCCGAAGATCTGGACGTCACCGCGTACGTCGGGCCCTACCTGTTCCCCGACGTCCGGCGGCGCCGCATCACCGGCTACCTCCTCACGGTGCTCGCGATCGTGTCGCTGGCGTTCGGGGTCAGCTCGTCGAACGCCGGGCTGATCGGTGCCGGCGTCCTGCTCGCGGTGATCGCGACGTGGTACTTCGTCGCGGCCTGGCCGCTGAAGATCGACCAGACCGAGGCCCTCGCGGTCGCGAGCCGCACGGTGGGCTTCCCCGTCGGACACGCGTCGGCGCAGCTCGGGTGGCGGGGGCTCCGCTCGCGCCCGTCGTGGCGGATCCTCGTGTACAGCGCCGACTCGCCCCCGACGCAGCGCGGCCTGGTCGAGCTCGATGCCGTCGACGCGACCGTGCTGGGGGAGTACGTCGAGGAGAACCCCGAGGACTGGTCGGATCTCGAACGGATCGAGCCTCCCGCCGCGTCCGACGACGGGTCGTAGTGCTCACCTGGTACCGAGCCCAGACGCCCGAGCGTCAGGGTGCGGTGATGATCGGCGTCGCCCTGTGCGTCGTCGTCTTCGTCGTCGCCGCGTCCCTCCTCGACCTCCCCTTCTGGGCCCCGCTCCTGGTCGCGTTCGCCGGCATCGTCCTCTCCATGCTCCTGCGCCGAGAACGCATGCGCCCCTAGGACGCCGCCTTGGCAGTGGCAACGCGCTCGACGAGGTGCGAGGGCATCGGGTCGTAGTGCGAGTGCTGGATCGCGAAGCGCCCCCGCCCGGCGGTCATCGAGCGGAGGTCGATCGCGTAGCGCAGCACCTCGGAGGTGGGCACGAGGGCGACGATCTCGACCTCGTTGTGGCCGATCGCCGCCGTCCCCTGGATGCGCCCGCGCTTGGAGTTCAGGTCGCCCATGATGTCGCCCTGGCTCGCCTCCGGGGCGACGACCACGAGCTCGGAGATCGGCTCGAGCAGGATCGGGGTCGCCTTCGCCATGGCTTCCTTGAAGCCGAGCGAGCCGGCCATCTTGAAGCTCATCTCCGAGGAGTCGACGGAGTGGTACTTCCCGTCGTAGACGGTCGCCTTCACGTCGACGACGGGGAAGCCGAAGACGCCGCCCGAGGCCATGGTCTCCTGGATCCCCTTCTCGACGGCGGGGATGAACTGGCGGGGGATCGCGCCGCCGACGATCTCGTCGCCGAACTCGAAGCCGCTGCCTCGCTCCAGCGGCTCGACCCGCACGAACGCGACGCCGAACTGCCCGTGGCCGCCGGTCTGCTTCTTGTACTTCCCCTCGGCGTCGGCCGTCGTGGTGATCGTCTCGCGGTACGCGACCTTGACGTCCTCGGTCGTGACCTCGACGCCGAACTTCCGGGCGAGACGCTCGAGGGCGATGCCGAGGTGCGTCTCGCCCATGCCCCAGAGCAGCGTCTGGTGCGTCTCGCCGTTGCGCTCGACGCGGATCGCAGGATCCTCGTCCTGCAGCCGGTGGAGCGCGTTCGCGAGCTTGTCCTCGTCGCCCTTCGACTTCGCGGTGATCGCCACGGCGAGGGTCGGTTCGGGCGCCTCGAGGGGCTCCACCGACACGTCGGCGCCCCGGGTCCCGAGCACGTCGCCGGTCGTCGTGTCGGTGAGCTTGGCGACCGCGGCGATGTCTCCGGCGGGCACCTCCTTGGCGACCTCCTGCTCCTTGCCGCGCATGGTGGAGACCTGATGCATCCGCTCGTCGGTCATGGTCCGACCGTTGACCAGGTGGTCGTCGGTCTTCACCGTGCCCTGGAGCACCTTGAAGAGGTTCACCCGGCCGACGTAGGGATCGACGATCGTCTTGAACACGAACGCAGCGGCCGGGCCGTCGCCGGCGTCGGGCGGGGGACCCTCCTCGGCGACGAAGTGGGCGAGGCGGTCGACGCCGATCATCTTCGTCGCGCTGCCGCACAGCACGGGGAAGACGCTCGCCTCCTTGATGCCCTTCGCGAGCGCCTGCTCGAGCTCCGGCACACCGATCTGCTCGTCGTCGAGGTAGCGCTCCATCAGGGCGTCGTCGGCGACGACGATGCCCTCGACGAGCGCGTCGTGCACGGCGTGCTCCTCGGTCGCCATGTCGTCGGGCACCGGGCCGGTGCTGCCCTTCCCGTCGGACCCGGAGTACGTGATCGCCTCGTCGGTGAGCAGGTCGACCACGCCGGTGAACGCCGCCTCTTCGCCGATCGGGAGCTCGAGCGGCGCGACGCCGCTGCCGAACGACTCCTTGAGACCGTCGAGCGTCCGCTCGAACGACGCGCGCTCGCGGTCGAGCTTGTTGACGAAGATCGCCCGTGGGAGCCCGAGCGCCTCGGCCATCCGCCAGATCACCTGGGTCTGGACCTCGACGCCCTCGACGGCCGACACCACGAAGACCGCGAGGTCGGCGGCGCGCAGCGCGGCGGCGACGTCGCCGACGAAGTCGGCGTAGCCGGGCGTGTCGATCACGGTGATCTTGTGGTCGTCCCACTCGAACGGAGCGACCGCGAGCGACACGCTGATGGTGCGCTTCTGCTCCTCCGGGTCGAAGTCGGTGACGGTGGTCCCGTCCTCGACACGCCCCGTGCGCGTCGTCGCGCCGGCGACGAAGAGGAGCGCCTCGGTCAGGGTGGTCTTGCCGGCGTGACCATGGCCGACGAGTGCGACGTTGCGGATCTTCGACGTCGGGTAGGCCTTCATGGCGGCTGGCGTCTCCCCCCGTCCAGGACCATGCGTCTCGCTGCGTCTCGCTCGCGGGATTCTAGGAACGCCCGGGCGGGTGCCCGCCAGGGCGACTGGTACCCTGGGACCGCACCGCGATCCGTCGCCGGCGGGGAACGTCGCCCACCGGCCACTCCCTCGGTCGCTCTCGACGACTCACAAGGGGTTGCCCCGACGATGCTGGACGGACGCTGGCGGGCGAAGGCCGAGGCAGGGCTCGAGCCGATCGGCCGCGGGCTGCACGCGATCGGCGTCTCCGCCGATGCGCTGACCGTCTTCGGCCTCGTCGCCGCGGTCGGCACCGGGCTGCTCATCGCGAACGGCAACCTGGTGCTCGCGCTGTTCGGCCTCATCCTCACCGGCCTCCCCGACGTCCTCGACGGCTCGGTGGCCCGTCACAGCGGCACGGCCGGCACCCGGGGCGCGTTCTTCGACTCGGTGTGCGACCGCGTCGCCGACGCGGTGATCCTCGGCGGGGTCGCCTGGCACGTGTCCGCCGAGGACCCGCAGCTCGCGATCCTCGCGCTCGCGGTGCTCGCGCTGACGATGCTCGTGTCCTACGAGCGCGCGAAGGCCGAGTCGCTCGGCCTCGACGCCCGCGGCGGGCTCATGGAGCGCCTGGAGCGCATGGTGCTGCTCGGCATCGGGCTCGCGTTCGACATCCTCGTGCCGGTGCTGTGGATCATGCTCGTGCTCACCGCGATCACCGCCGTGCACCGCTTCGTGATGGTGTGGCGTCAGGCCACCCCCGCGCCCCCAGATCGCCCGCAGCCGCGTCGTCGGTTCGCCCGGAGCCACAGTGCCCGGCGCCCGCGCCGCCTATCTCGCGTACCGGGCCGGCGCTGAGACGGCGCGGCGTCTCCCGACGTCGCTCGGTCGACCGCTCGCCCTCGCGGCATCCCGCGCGATGGTGCGCGCCTGGAGCGACAAGCGCGCCCAGGTGCGACGCCATCTCGAGCGCGCCAGCCGTGGGGCGCTGCAGGGCGACGCGCTCGATGCCGCGGTGGAGCAGCAGTTCGCGAACTACGCCCGCTACTGGTACGAGCTCTTCCGGCTCCGGCCCGCCGACCGACCCGCGCTGAACGAGACCTTCCGGCCGACCGGCCGCGAGCACCTCGATGCCGCGGTCGCCGAGGCACGCGGCGTGATCCTCGCCCTCCCGCACCTGGGCAACTGGGACCTCGCCGGCGCGTGGCTGAGCGGCCAGGTGCCCGACGTCACCGTCGTCGCGGAGCCGGTGGAGCCCCCCGAGCTGTTCGAGTGGTTCGTCGAGACGCGCCGGGCGCTGGGGATGGAGGTGGTCGCGCTCGGTCCCGATGCGGGTGCCGCGCTGCTCCGCGCGCTCAAGGCGCGTCACGTCGTCTGCCTGGTGTGCGATCGCGACCTGGCGGGCGACGGGGTCGAGGTCGAGTTCTTCGGCGAGCGGACCCGGATGCCCGGCGGGCCGGCGATGCTCGCCCTGCGGACGGGCGCGCCGCTGGTGCCGGTCGGCAACTACTTCGTCGGGGAGTCGGGCCACACGGCCACGATCTGCGAGCCGCTCGCCGTCGAGCGGCGTGGGCGGCTGCGCGACGATGTGACCCGGGTGACCCAGGACCTCGCGCACCGCTTCGAAGACCTCATCGGCGCCGCGCCGGAGCAGTGGCTGCTGATGCAGCCGAACTGGCCGTCCGATCTCGCGGTCGAGGCGTCGTGACCCGGCCCGTGCGCGTCGCGCTCGTCTGCCCCTACTCCCTGTCGGTCGACGGGGGAGTGCAGCTCCAGGTGCTCGGGCTCGCCCGAGCCCTGCGGGCCCGGGGGGTCGATGCCCGGGTCGTGGCGCCGACGGACGGTCCTCCACCCGAGCCCGGGATCACGACCCTGGGTCCCACCCGGGGCTTCCCGTCCAACGGGTCGATCGCACCGATCACGGCGAGCAAGGTGGTGGCCGGTCGCACCCTCGAGGCGCTCCGCTCGCTGCGTCCCGACGTGCTGCACCTCCACGAGCCCTTGTCGCCCGGCGCGAACCATGCCGCCCTGCTCGCCACGGACCTCCCGGCCGTCGGGACCTTCCACGCCGCCCACCCCGGACGCAACGGGTGGTACGACGCGTTCCGCCTGCCGCTCCGACGGATCATCGGGCGCCTCGACGTCCGCACCGCCGTGTCGGTCGAGGCGCAGCGCAACATCGAGTCGACGTTCGGGACGACGTGCGAGATCCTGCCGAACGGCGTCGACGTCGAGGCGTTCGCGGCTGCGCCGCCCTGGCCGGCGCCGAGGCCGGCGATCCTCTTCGTCGGACGTCACGAGCCCCGAAAGGGGCTGGGGGTGCTCCTCGACGCGTACGCCGCGCTGCGCGCCGATGGCGACGTCGGGTGCGACCTCTGGATCGCGGGGCAGGGGCCGCAGACGAGCGAGCTCGCCGGCCGCCGCATCGAGGGCGTGGAGTGGCTGGGGCGGATCTCCGAGGCCGAGAAGCGCGCCCGGCTGCGCGGGGCGACCGTCGCGTGCTTCCCGTCGACCGAGGGCGAGTCGTTCGGAGTGGTGCTCCTCGAGGCGATGGCCGCCGGGACCCCGGTCGTCGCCTCCGACCTCACCGGGTACCGGCACGTCGCCCGAGCCGAGCAGGAGGCGCTCCTCGTGGAGCCGGGCGACCCCGTCCGCCTGCGGGACGCCCTCGCCCGACTCCTCGGCGACGCCACGCTCAGGGCCTCGCTGGTGGAGGCCGGGCATCGACGCGCGGCCGAGTTCTCGATGGCACGCCTGGCGGCCGACTTCACCCAGCGGTACGAGGCGCTCGCGCGAGCGCACGTCGCGACGACCGTCGCCCTATGATGACGCCGCCCCCGCGGGCGTGGGGTCGCACCGAGACAGGAGCCTGCTCGTGACCGCCGTCATCATCATCGTGGCCGTCATCGTCGTCCTGTTGATCATCGTCGCCCTGCTCTACAACTCGCTGGTTCGGGCGAGGAACCGGGTCGACAACGCGTGGTCGCAGATCGACGTCCAGCTCAAGCGGCGCTACGACCTGATCCCCAACCTGGTCGAGACGGTCAAGGGCTACGCCAAGCACGAGCGCGAGACGCTCGAGGCCGTCACCGCCGCGCGCAGCAACGCCATGAACGCGCAGGAAGGTGGCGACGTCGCGCAGCAGGCCCAGGCCGAGAACGCGCTGAGCGGAGCGCTGAAGAGCCTGTTCGCGGTGGCCGAGCAGTACCCCGACCTGAAGGCCAACCAGAACTTCCTCCAGCTCCAGGAGGAGCTGACCTCGACCGAGGACCGGATCGCCTACGCGCGGCAGTTCTACAACGACAGCGTGCTCAGCTACAACAACTCGATCCAGACCGTCCCGAAGAACATCCTCGCCGGCGCCTTCAACTTCGAGAAGCGAGAGTTCTTCGAGGGCGCGCCCGAGGAGACCGGGCCGGTCAAGGTCCAGTTCTAAGCACGGTTGACGGCCAGCGAACCCAGCGCGCAGCCGGTCGCGCGCACCGACTTCTACCGCGAGATCCGCCGCAACAAGTGGCGGACGCTCGTGATCCTCGCGGCCTTCGTCGCGCTCATCGTGCTCGCGGGCCTCGCGATCGACGTGCTGTTGGGCCTCGGCGTCGCCGGTGTCGCGGTCGCGTTCGTCATCGCGCTGGTGATGGCGTTCGTGTCGTACTTCAACTCCGACAAGATCGCGCTCGCGGTCACGGGCGCGAAGCCGGCCGAGGGGCCCGAGTACCAGCGGTACCACAACCTCGTCGAGGGGCTGTGCATCGCCGCGGGCCTGCCCAAGCCGCGTCTGTACGTCATCGACGACCCGGCGCCGAACGCGTTCGCCACCGGACGCAACCCGAAGCACTCGGCGCTGGCGGTCACGACCGGGCTGCTGCGCATCATGAACCGCGTCGAGCTCGAGGGCGTGATCGCACACGAGCTCTCGCACGTGAAGAACTACGACATCCTGGCCTCGACCGTCGCCGTCACCGCGGTCGGCACGATCGCGCTGCTGTCCGACATCGGGCTGCGGTTCTGGATCTTCGGTGGTCGACGCAGCAACGACAGCAACGCGAACGCCGCCGGCGCCCTGCTCGCGATCGTCGCGATGGCGTTCCTCGTCCTCGCGCCGATCGCGGCGTACCTGATGCAGTTCGCGATGAGCCGCAAGCGCGAGCTGCTCGCGGACGCCACCGGGGTGCAGCTCACGCGCTACCCGCCCGGTCTGCTCTCGGCGCTCAAGAAGCTCCAGGGCGACCAGGCGGTGGTGCACCGGACCACCCGGGCCACGGCGCAGCTCTGGATCGAGTCGCCACTCGACCGTGAAGAGGGCAAGAAGGGCGCCTGGCTCAACCGCCTGTTCGACACGCATCCCCCGCTCGACGAGCGCATCAAGATCCTGGAGTCGATGTGAACCGCCGCCGTACTGCCGTCGCCGCCGCGTTCGTGGCGGTCGTGGGACTCACGGCCGCTGCCTGTGGCGGCGGTGGCGACTCGTCCCAGACCTCCACCACCAAGGCGAGCACGACCACGACCACGAAGCCGGTGGTGATCGCTCCGTTCACCGGCCTGCCGGACCCCGAGGGGATCACCCAGACCCGGGCCTCGCTCGGCGTGAAGATCGAGAACACGCCCGAGGCCCGTCCCCAGTCGGGTCTCGACCAAGCCGACATCGTCTTCGAGGAGGTCGTCGAGGGCGGGATCACGCGCTTCTGGGCGTTCTTCAGCTCGGCGGCGCCCGAGAACGTCGGGCCGATCCGCTCGGTGCGCTCGATGGACCCCAACATCATCCTGCCCTTCGGCGGGGTCGTCGCGTTCTCGGGGGGCACCGAGGACAACGTCGCGCTCGTCCGCGCCACCGGTCTGGTGACCGTGGACGAGAACAACGCGGGCGAGGCGTTCTTCCGCGAGCCGACGCGCCCGGCGCCGCACAACCTGTACGGCCGGACGGCGCTGCTCTGGGGCTTCGGAGGCACACCGGTCCCGCCCGAGCCCCAGCTCCAGTTCCTCGTGCCCGAGCCGCGCGGCGACCTCGAGGCCGACCCGCCGTTCACGGGTGAGCCCGTCGCGTCGTTCCACGTGCGCCTCGACATGGGATACGACATGGCCTACGTCTGGGACGCGACGAAGGGCGGCTGGAACCGCTTCCAGCAGGGGGTCGAGCCGTTCATGGCCGCCGGCATCCCCGAGGTGCAGATCGCGCCGACCAACGTGATCGTGCAGTTCATCCCCTACGGCGCGGGCGCCGACGGCGACGTGATGGGCACCGGCGAGGCGTGGATCTTCTCCGACGGTCAGCTCATCCGGGGCACCTGGGCGAAGCCGTACCCGCCGGCTCCCACGCAGTTCCTCGACGCGGCCGGCAACGTGATCAAGCTGACGCCCGGGCGAACCTGGATCGAGCTGGCGCCGATCGGCACCCCGGTCGACGTCGTCCCGGCCGTGCCGCCGTCGACCGCGGCGACCGCGCCGACGACGACCGCCGCGCCCTGACCGGCCCTCCAGCGCAGGCGCCCGCGTCGAAGCACCTGCATCGAAGGCCGGGGGGACCCGGCGGGGTCGCTCGGTAGACTGAGCGGATGGAGTCAGCCTCGTCGCGCTCGACCGGCACGGCCCGCGTCAAGCGCGGCCTGGCGGAGATGCTCCGCGGCGGCGTCATCATGGACGTCGTCGACGCCGAGCAGGCCCGCATCGCCGAGGACGCGGGCGCGGTCGCGGTGATGGCGCTCGAGCGCGTCCCGGCCGACATCCGCCGTGACGGTCGGGTCGCCCGCATGAGCGACCCCGCGATGATCGCCTCGATCCAGGAAGCGGTGACGGTCCCGGTGATGGCGAAGTGTCGCATCGGGCACTTCGCGGAGGCGCAGATCCTCGAGACCCTCGGCGTCGACTACATCGACGAGAGCGAGGTCCTCACGCCTGCGGACGAGGCCCACCACGTCGACAAGTGGTCGTTCACCGTCCCCTTCGTGTGCGGGGCGACCAACCTCGGCGAGGCGCTCCGACGCGTCGCCGAAGGCGCGTGCATGATCCGCTCCAAGGGCGAGGCCGGCACGGGCAACATCGTCGAGGCCGTCCGCCACCTCCGGTCGATCCTCGGTGACGTCCGACGGCTCACCGTCGCGGACGAGGCCGAGCGCTTCGCCGCGGCCAAGGAGATGCGCGCACCCGTCGATCTCGTGCTGGAGGTCGCCGAGCGTGGCGAGCTGCCGGTGCCGCTGTTCTGCGCGGGCGGGATCGCCACGCCGGCCGACGCGTCGCTGGTGATGCAGCTCGGTGCGCAGGCGGTGTTCGTGGGCAGCGGCATCTTCAAGAGCGACGATCCGGCCGTGCGCGCCAAGGCGATCGTCGAGGCGACCACCCACCACCGTGACCCCGCCATCGTGGCCAAGGTCTCGCGAGGGCTCGGCGCGGCGATGCCGGGCGAGGAGATCGACTCCCTCGACGTGAAGCTCGCCGAGCGCGGCTGGTGAAGGTCGGCGTCCTCGCGCTCCAAGGGGCGTTCCGAGAGCATCGAGAGGTCATCGACGCGCTCGGCCCGACCGTGGTCGAGGTGCGCACGCCGGGCGACCTCACCGCACTGGACGCGCTGTTCCTCCCCGGTGGGGAGTCGACCACGATGACGCACCTCCTCGAGACGTCCGGCCTCCGCGAGCCGTTGACCGAGCGCCTGCGCGACGGGCTGCCCGCGTTCGCGACCTGTGCGGGGCTGATCCTGCTCGCGCGCCGGGTGCTCGACGGTCGACCCGACCAGGTGCCGCTCGACCTCGTCGACGTCACCGTGCGACGCAACGGCTACGGCACCCAGGCCCAGTCGTTCGAGGCCGCGCTCGACGTCGACGGCCTGACCGGTGGAGCGTTCCCCGGCGTGTTCATCCGAGCTCCCGTCATCGAGGACGTCGGGCCCGGGGTCGAGGTGCTGGCCCGTCACGATGACCGTCCAGTTCTGGTGCGCGACGGAGCGATCTGGGCCGCGACCTTCCATCCGGAGCTCTCGGGCGACCTCCGGCTGCACGAGCGCTTCTTCTCCAGCATCGGGACTCCGGGGCGTGAACGCCCCGTCGCGACCACGAGGTGACACCGTGAGTGGCCATTCGAAGTGGCATTCGATCAAGCACGCCAAGGGAGCCGCCGACGCCAAGCGCGGGAAGCTCTTCGCGCGCCTCGCGCGCCAGATCGAGGTGGCGGCACGCGCGGGGGGCGGCGACGTCGAGGCCAACCCGACGCTGCGCACGATGGTGCAGAAGGCGCGCGACGCCTCGATGCCCAAGGACAACATCGAGCGCGCGATCAAGCGCGGCACCGGTGAGCTCGAGGGTGTGCGGTACGAGCCGATCACCTACGAGGGGTACGCACCCAACGGTGTCGCCGTGCTCGTCGAGGCGCTCACCGACAACCGCAACCGCACCGGTCAAGAGGTCAAGAACATCTTCACGCGCAACGGAGGCTCCCTGGCCGAGCCGGGCGCGGTCGCATGGCAGTTCGAGCGCCGGGGCATCGTGCTCCTCGAGAAGGCGGCGGCCGACGAGGACACGCTGATGACCGTGGCCCTCGACGCCGGCGCGGACGACATCGTCGACCTGGGCGACTCGTGGGAGGTCACCACCGGTGCCACCGACCTCCACGCCGTGCGCGACGCGCTCGACGGGGCCGGGATCGCGGTGGCGTCCAGCGACCTCACGATGCAGCCCTCCCAGACGGTGCCGCTGGGTGACGCCACGGCGGCGAAGCCCGTGCTGCGAGTGCTCGACGCGCTCGAAGAGAACGACGACGTCCAGAACGTGTACGCCAACTTCGACATCCCCGACGAGGTGCTGGAGGCGGTGGAGGCATGAGCGGCACCGACGGTCCTCAGGTGGGGGAGGCGGCACCGGACTTCACGCTCCCGGGCGTGGAGCAGGGGAGTCGACGCGACTTCACGCTGTCCGACTACCGCGGCAAGAAGGTCGCGCTCGCGTTCTACCCGGGTGACGCGACGCCGGGGTGCTCGATCCAGCTGAAGTCGTACCGCGACGACTTCGAGGCGTTCGAGGAGGCCGGAGCGGTCGTGCTGGCGGTCTCGCCCCAGGACGTCGACAGCAAGGAGCGCTGGTGCGAGCGGGAGCACTTCGAGTTCCCGCTCCTGGCCGACACCGAGAAGCAGGTGATCGCGCAGTACGGCGCGAAGTCGCCCGTCGTGGGGGTCAAGCGCTCCGTGTTCCTCATCGACTCGTCGGGCGTGGTCCGGTGGCGCTTCCAGGGCGGCATCCGGGCGATCTTCAAGAAGCCCCGCGAGCTCGCCGAGCTGCTCGACTCGTTCGAGTAGCGCCTCGTCTAGAGTCCCCGGTCCGTGGAGATCGGGATCACCGTCAACGGCACGGCGCAGCACCACGACGTGGAGCCGCGCACGCTGCTCGTGCAGTACCTGCGGGAGGCGTGCGGGCTCCCCGGCACCAAGGTGGGGTGCGACACCTCGTCGTGCGGCGCCTGCACGGTCCTGGTCGACGGCGAGTCGGTGAAGTCCTGCACAATGCTCGCCGCCCAGGCCGACGGCTGCACGGTGACCACCATCGAGGGGCTCGGGACCCACGAGGCGCCGCACCCGGTGCAGGCCGCGTTCCAGGAGCACCACGGGCTCCAGTGCGGGTTCTGCACGGCCGGCATGGTGCTGGCGGCGGTCTCGCTGCTCGAGGAGAACCCGCAGCCGACCGACGCCGAGGTGCGCTACGGCCTGGAGGGAAACCTGTGCCGCTGCACCGGCTACCAGAACATCGTCGCCGCGGTGCTCGCCGCCGCGGACGCGAAGTGAGCGCGGCACCGTGATCCCCGCCCCCTTCGAGTACGTCAGGGCGGAGTCGGCCGAGGAGGTGCTCTCGGCGCTCGGTGAGCACGGCGACGAGGCGAAGATCCTCGCGGGCGGGATGTCGCTGCTCCCGTTGATGAAGCTGCGGCTCGCGACGCCCACGGTGCTCGTCGACGCGGGGCGCATCCGTGACCTCTCCTACGTGCGCGACGACGGCGACCTGGTCGCGATCGGCGCGCTCACCCGGCACCGCGACCTCGAGACGAGCGAGCTGCTCGCGCAGCACTGCGGCGTCCTGCACGGCGTCGCGGCGGAGGTCGGCGACAACCAGGTGCGGCACCGGGGCACGATCGGCGGCTCGGTCGCCCACGGCGATCCGGCGTCCGACCTGCCCGCGGTGCTGCTCGCGCTCGACGCGACGTTCACCGTCACCGGTCCGGGGGGTGGGCGCGACGTGGCCGCGGCCGACTTCTTCGAGGGCTTCCTCGAGACCGCCATCGGGCCCGACGAGCTGCTCACCGAGATCCGGGTGCCCAAGACCGGGCGCGACGGCTGGGCGTACGAGAAGTTCAACCGGCGGGCCCAGGACTGGGCGATCGTCGGCGCCCTCGCCGTCACCGCTGCGGGCTCGACGCGCGTCGCCCTCGTCAACATGGGTCCGACCCCGCTGCGCGCGGGCGAGGTCGAGGCCGCGCTGGCCGGCGGTGCAGCGGCCGACGAAGCAGCCGCCCGGGCCGCCGAGGGCACCGACGCCCCGGCCGACCTGAACGCGACGCCCGAGTACCGCGAGCACCTGGCCCGGGTCCTGGTGCGCCGGGCGCTGGAGCGGGCCGACGCCGCGTGACGCGGGTCGCCGGCGTCGTCCTCGCCGGGGGGCACGGCGATCGGCTCGGTGGTGAGGTGCCGAAGCCGCTCGCGCTGCTCGCCGGCGTCCCGCTCGTGACGCGGGCACTCGACGCGATCACCGAGACCGAGCTGAGCCCGGTCGTCCTCGTGGTCGGACGCCGCGGCAACGACGTCGCGGGTGCCGCACCGCAGGGCGTGATGGTGGTGCACGCGTCCCGCTGGCACGAGGGGATCGCCCACTCCCTGCACGCCGGGCTCGACGCCGTGGAGCCGTACGCGCAGGTCAGCGCGGTCTGCGTCGGGCTGGCCGACCAGCCGCTCGTCGGGGCCGAGAGCTACCGGCGGCTCGTCCGGGCCCACGAGGCCGGCGCCACGTTGGCGGTCGCCACGTACTCGGGGGTCCGGGCCAACCCGGTGCTGCTCGCGCGCCCGTTGTGGGACGAGGCCCGGGCGCTCACGGGTGACGTCGGGGCGCGCGCGCTCATGGAGGACCACGACGTCGTCGAGGTCGACTGCTCGGACACGGGCTCGCCCGACGATGTCGATACCATCGACGACCTCCACGCGCTCGAGGCCCGCCTCGCGGGCGACACCGCGCCCTAGCGTCGACGAGCCGAGTCGACGATCCGGGCCGAGAGGACCAGACCATGCAGATCACCGACGAGTTCCGGGTCGACGTCCCGGTCGAGCAGGCGTGGAACGTGTTCCTCGACGTCGAGCGCATCGCGCCGTGCATGCCGGGCGCGCAGCTCCAGGAGGTCGAGGGCGACGAGTACCGCGGCGTCGTCAAGGTCAAGGTCGGGCCCATCACCGCGCAGTACAAGGGCGTCGCTCGGATCGTCGAGCGTGACGAGTCCGCCCACCGCATCGTGATCCGGGCCGAGGGCCGAGACACCCGGGGACAGGGCAACGCGAACGCCACCGTGACCGCGACGCTGACGCCCGATGGTGACGCGACCCGGGTCGCCATCGACACCGACCTCCAGGTCACCGGCAAGGTCGCGCAGTTCGGGCGCGGCGTGATGGCCGACGTGTCGTCGAAGCTGCTCGGCCAGTTCGTCGAGTGCCTGCACTCCAAGGTGCTCGGCGAGGATGCCGAGCCCTCCGAGCCGTCGGCGGCGGCCGTCGCCCCGACGGACGACACGAGCGTTCGCACGATCGACGCGCCCGAGGCCGAGGCGGTCGACCTCGGACGGGTGGCCGGCGGGGCGGTGGCGAAGCGGCTCGTGCCGCTGGTGATCGGCCTCGTCGTCGTGGTCGGCGTCGTCGTCTGGCTGCTCGTCCGGTAGCGGCGCCGTCGGAGCCCCGACCAGGGGTCCGCGGCCGCGTCCCGCCCGGCCCCTAGGATCGAACTCGTGTTCGATCCGGACGGGCCGGTCCTCGGCATCGACCCGGGCCTCACGCGCTGCGGGTACGGCGCGGTCCGCCCCGCCGCCCCGGGCCCGGTCGCGGTCGCCTCCGGTGTCCTGCGCACGGAGCCCTCGGCCGACCTGCCCGACCGTCTCGCGACGCTCCACGCCGACGTGACCGAGCTCGTGGCCGACCTCCGTCCGTCCGCGCTCGCGGTCGAGCGGCTGCTCTTCCAGCACAACGTGCGCACGGCCGTCGCGGTCGGTCAGGCCAGCGGCGTCGTGCTGACGGTCGCCGCGCAGGCGGGGATCCCGGTGACCCACTACAGCCCGAACGAGGTCAAGCTCGCCGTGGCCGGCGACGGCGCCGCCGACAAGCACGCGGTCCAGGAGATGGTGACCCGGGTGCTCCGACTCGCCGAGCGCCCCGAGCCACCCGACGCCGCGGACGCGCTGGCGCTCGCGCTGTGTCACGCGTGGCGAGCGCCGCTGCGCGACGCCGTCGGTCCCGATCGGCCGCCGGCGAGCCGCGGCCTCGACGCGGCGATCGACCGCGCCCTCGCGCGGGAGGCCGCGTCGTGATCGGCTCGGTGCGGGGCACCGTGCTCGAGCACGACCCGTCCGGCGAGGTGATCGTCGAGGTCGGTGGCGTCGGCTACCGCGTCGTCGTGCCGTTGAGCGCGCTGCCCGGGCTCGAGCCCGGCGGCCCGGCGTTCCTCTTCACCCACCTCCACGTGCGCGACGACGCGATGCTGCTGTACGGCTTCCCGACGCGCGAAGAGCGCGAGACCTTCGAGGTGCTGCTCGGCGCCGCGGGGGTCGGCCCGGCGCTCGCGTGCAAGATCCTGTCCGTGCACTCGCCGGGTGCGCTCGGTCGCGCCGTCGCCGATGAGGACCTCGAGGCGCTCACGCTGGTCCCCGGCGTCGGCAAGCGCACCGCCGAACGTCTCCTCGTCGAGCTGCGGGCCCGCCTCGAGCTGCCGGTGCCCGACACGTCCGCCGCCACGCGCTCGGGCGATCCCCGCGCCGAGGTGCGTCAGGCGCTCGCGGGGCTCGGGTACTCGCCCGAGGAGATCCGCGAGGCCCTGGGCCACGTCCCCGACGAGGGTGCCGTCGACGACCTGCTGCGGTCGGCCCTGCGCGTCCTGGCGGCGTCGCGGTGAGCGGGACCGGCACATGAGGGACGAGCTGCTGAGCGCGGCGGCCGATCCCACCGAGCGGGCCGAGGAGACGTCGCTGCGGCCTCGTCACCTCGGCGAGTTCATCGGACAGCCCAGCCTCCGCGAGCACCTCGAGGTGATGCTCGGCGCGGCCACCAAGCGCGGCCAGGCGCTCGACCACGTGCTCCTCGCCGGGCCGCCCGGTCTCGGCAAGACGTCGCTGGCCGGCATCATCGCGACCGAGCTCGGCGTCGGCATCCGCGTCACGAGCGGGCCCGCGCTCGAGCGAGCCGGTGACCTCGCGGCGATCCTCACCAACCTCGACGACGGCGACGTGCTGTTCATCGACGAGATCCATCGCCTGCCCCGCCCGGTCGAAGAGGTGCTCTACCCCGCGATGGAGGACTTCCAGCTCGACATCGTGATCGGGAAGGGACCGTCGGCGCGCTCGCTTCGACTCGACCTGCCGCGCTTCACGCTGGTCGGCGCGACGACCCGCAGCGGCATGATCACGGGGCCGCTGCGTGATCGGTTCGGGTTCGTCGCCCGTCTCGACTACTACGAGCCCGACGACCTGGTCGCGATCCTCGACCGCTCGGCGGTGATCATCGGCGTGCCGCTCGCGCGCGACGGCGCGGCCGAGATCGCGCGGCGGGCCCGCGGCACGCCGCGGATCGCGAACCGGCTGCTCAAGCGGGTGCGCGACTACGCCGAGGTCCGCGGCGACGGGCGGGTCGACCATGACACCGCGTGCGCCGCGCTCGAGCTGTTCGAGGTCGACGAGCTGGGCCTCGACAAGGTCGACCGGGCCGTGCTGCGCGCGCTGTGCGAGACCTTCGCCGGCCAGCCGGTGGGGCTTGGCACCCTGGCGGTGGCGGTCGCGGAGGAGCCCGAGACCGTCGAGGACGTCTACGAGCCCTTCCTGCTCAAGGAGGGGCTGCTGCGCCGGACCCCCCGTGGTCGGGTCGCCACCGCGAGCGCCTACGCGCACCTCGGGCTCACGCCACCGGCCGGCGCCGCCCCCGAGCTGTTCGGCACCTGAGCGCCGACCTCCCCCGCGCGGAGGTGCGCGCGGAGCCCTCCGCTACGATCCGTCGTCGCTCGCGACCGTCAACGGCGCCGACCGTGCGCGCGCCTCGGAGCAGCCCGTGATCATCATCGTCTACCTCGTCATCCTGGCCGCGGCCTTCTTCTTCCTGATCGTGCTGCCGCAGCGCCGGCGCATGGCGGCCCATCAGCGCCTCATGGCCGGGCTCGCGGTCGGCGACGACGTCGTCACCGCCGGAGGGTTCCACGGACGGGTCCGTTCGATCGGCGAGACGACGGTCGGCGTCGAGATCTCGCCCGGCGTCGTCGTCGAGGTGGCCCGTGGCGCCATCGCAGCCCGGGTCGACCCCACGCCCACCCCGCCTGACGACGCCGGAGCCGCCTGACCGTGTCGCTGCGTCGGATGCGGGCCTACCTCGTGGGCTCGCTCGTGGTGGTCCTCGTCCTGCTGGGGCTCACGATCGGGATGCGCAAGGAACCGGTCCTGGGGCTCGACCTCCAGGGCGGCATCTCGGTCGTGCTGGCCCCGGTCGGTGACTTCCGCGCCGAGTCGCTCGACGTCTCGGTCGACATCATCCGCAACCGGGTCGACGCGCTCGGCGTGGTCGAGCCCGAGATCAGCCGCCAGGGCGAGAACATCGTCGTCGACCTGCCCGGGGTGAAGGATCGGGACAAGGCGCGACGTCTCGTCGGTCGCACGGCCGAGCTCCGCTTCCGTCCGGTGCTGGCCGAGCTCCCGCCGGCCGACGTGGACGTCACGACCACCACCGTCCCGGCGACGACGGTTCCCGGCGCGCCGGAGACGACGACCACGACCCTCGCGGCCGACGAGGCCGCGGTGAAGGCCGCGGTGGCGTCGTGCGACCCCAACCAGGTGGGCGCGCTGCTCGGGGCGGGCACGTCGGTGCCCAACACGACCCGCGCCGACGACGAGCGCGACCAGTGCGTGATCCTCCCGACCCGCGAAGGGGGTGCCGACGGCGCACGCCTGTACCTCGGCCCGACCGCGCTGACCGGTCGTGGCGTGGACGACGCGGACTCGCAGTTCGCGCAAGGTCAGGGGTACGCGGTCGACGTCAGCCTCACCGACTCTGGCGCCGAGGCCTTCGATGCGCTCGCGGCCGAGTCGTTCCCGAAGGCGCCGCCGCAGAACCGCGTGGCGATCGTGCTCGACGGGGTCGCGCAGTCGAGCCCCTCGTTCAACGAGCCCTCGTTCGGCGGCAACGTCCAGATCACCGGGTCGTTCACGCCCGAGGAGGCCGAGGACCTCGCCACGATCATCAACTACGGCGCGCTGCCCGTCGAGCTCGAGGAGCTGACGGTCCAGGACGTCTCGCCGACGCTCGGCAGCGACCAGCTCGCCGCGGGCATCGCGGCGGGCGTGATCGGCCTCGCGCTCGTCGCGATCTACATGGTCGTCTACTACCGACTGCTCGGGCTCGTCGTCGTCGTGGGTCTCCTGATGTCGGCCGTCGTCGTGTACGCACTGATCTCGTTCCTGGGTGAGGGGATCGGGTTGACCCTCACGCTGGCCGGCGTCACCGGCCTGATCGTGTCGGTCGGCGTGACGGTCGACTCCTACGTCGTCTACTTCGAGACCCTCAAGGACGAGGTGCGCAGCGGTCGGACCGTGCGCGCCTCGGTCGATCGGGGCTTCGCCCGCTCGTTCCGCACGATCGTCGCCGCCGACATCGTGTCCCTGATCGGTGCGGCGGTGCTGTACTTCCTCGCCGTCGGGTCGGTGCGCGGGTTCGCGTTCTTCCTCGGGGTGTCGACGGTGCTCGACCTGCTCGTGAGCTACTTCTTCATGCACCCGGTCATCGCGCTGATGGCGCGCCGGCCGCACCTGGTGCGCATGAAGGGGTTCGGCATCGGGAGCGGGCTCGACACGCCGGGGGTGCAGGCATGAGCGAGCGACGCGGCCTCGTGGCGACGCTGCGCGACATCTACCACGAGCGCACGAACTTCGACTTCGTCGGGCACAGCCGCCTCTGGGCGATCATCTCGGCGATCCTCGTCGGCGGGTCGATCGCGGCGATCGCGCTGCTCGGCCTCAACCTCGGGATCGAGTTCGAGGGTGGCAACCAGTGGGACACGGCGGTCGAGGGCCGTCCGGCCGACATCGACGAGGTGCGCGACGCGCTGGCCGGCACGCAGGCCGCCGACGCCAAGGTGCTCGTGCTCAGCGGCAGCGGGGGCGACAGCATCCGGATCCAGACCGACGAGCTGCCCCGGGCCGAGCGCGCCGCGGTGACGGCGGCGATCGCGGGGTACGCCGGAGTCGAGGAGCAGGACGTCTCGTTCGTCGAGGTGGGGCCGACCTGGGGCGAGCAGGTCACGCGCAAGGCCGCGACGGCACTCCTGATCTTCTTCCTCCTCATCGCGGCCTACCTCACCTTCCGCTTCGAGTGGCGGATGGCGATCGCGGCGATCCTCGCCGTGCTGCACGACATCGTGATCACCGCGGGCGTGTACGCGATCACCCAGTTCGAGGTGACGCCGGCGACGGTCGTCGCGTTCTTGACCATCCTGGGCTTCTCGCTCTACGACACCGTCGTCGTGTTCGACAAGATCAGGGAGAACACACCGTCGCTCGGCGCCGAGCGGGGCGACACCTACTCGCTGATGGTCAACCGCTCGATGAACCAGGTGCTGATGCGGTCGATCAACACCACGTTCGTCGCGCTGCTCCCGGTGGCCTCGCTGCTGGTCATCGGGAGCGGTGTGCTCGGCGCGGTGACGCTGCGCGACTTCGCGCTGGCGCTCTTCGTCGGCCTGCTCGCCGGGGCGTACTCGTCGATCTACGTCGCGACGCCGCTCGTGGCCTGGTTCAAGGAGCGAGAGCCCCGCTACGCCGCGATGCGCGAGCGCGCGGCCGTGCAGCAGGCACGCGGCGCGCCGGTGACCGTGGGGGCCGGCGCCCCTCCCGCCGCCGTCGAGACGCCACGCTCGAGCCCGGGCGAAGGGGAGGGTGAGCGGCCTGCGAGCCCGGCCGGGGAGGGGACCACCGAGGCCGCGCCGCCCGGCGGTGCCATCACGCCGCGGGCCCGGCGCCAGCGGGGCCGCAAGCGACGCTGAGGGCGCGGCACGAACACGTCGGGTCCCTAGACTGTTGGGGGAGATGAGCTCCACCGATCTCCGTCCCGAGCGTCGGCCGGTCCTGCCCAGACCGTGGCGTCGTCATCACGTCGACGACGACCTCGCGCCCCTCCTCGCCGAGTACCAGAAGCGCCACCGCCGCGCCGACACCACGCTCATCGAGTCCGCGTTCGACGTCGCGCGGCGGGCCCACGCCGAGCAGGTGCGCAAGTCGGGCGAGCCTTACCTCGCCCACCCGCTCGGCGTCGCCCAGATCGTCGCCGAGCTGGGTCTCGACGACATCACGATCGCCGGTGCGCTGCTGCACGACTCCGTCGAGGACACCACGCTCACGGTCGACGACCTCGAGGAGGTCTTCGGCAGCGAGATCGCAGGGATCGTCGACGGGGTCACGAAGCTCGATCGCCTGCACTTCGACTCGAAGGAGGCGCAGCAGGCCGCGTCGCTGCGCAAGATGCTCGTGGCCATGGCCCGCGACATCCGGGTGCTGCTGATCAAGCTCGCCGACCGCCTCCACAACATGCGGACGATCGGTGCGCTCCCACCGTCGAAGCAACAGCGGATCGCGAAGGAGACGATCGACATCTACGCGCCGCTCGCGCACCGGCTCGGGATCGCCGACGTCAAGTGGCAGCTCGAGGACCTCTCGTTCGAGGTGCTGCACCCGAAGCGCTACGCGGAGATCGAGGCGATGGTCGCGACGCGGGCGCCCGAGCGCGAGGAGTACCTGGCCCGGGTGCTCTCCGACGTCAAGGACCGACTCGCCGACGTCCACATCCACGCTCAGGTGCAAGGGCGCCCGAAGCACTACTGGTCGATCTACGAGAAGATGATCGTGCGGGGCAAGGAGTTCGACGAGGTGCAGGACCTACTCGGCCTGCGCGTCATCGTCGACTCGGTGAAGGACTGCTACGGCGCGCTCGGCTCGATCCACTCCACGTGGGCGCCGGTGCAGGGGCGGTTCAAGGACTACATCGCGACGCCCAAGTTCAACCTGTACCAGTCGCTGCACACGACCGTGGTCGGACCCCAGGGCAAGCCGGTGGAGCTGCAGATCCGCACGCACGAGATGCACCGGCGCGCCGAGTACGGCATCGCCGCGCACTGGGGCTACAAGGAGCGCTCACGCGAGGAAGACCTCGCCTGGCTCCAGCGCATGGTCGACTGGCAGCAAGACGCCGACGACCCCGGCGAGTTCCTGTCGACGCTGAAGATCGACCTCGAGCAGGGCGAGGTCTTCGTCTTCACGCCCAAGGGCAAGGTGATCACGCTCCCGACCGGCGCGACGCCCGTCGACTTCGCCTACGCGATCCACACCGAGGTCGGGCATCGGTGCATCGGTGCCCGGGTCAACGGGCGTCTGGTGCCGCTCGACAGCGCGCTCGACTCCGGGGACACGGTCGAGATCTTCACCAGCAAGGTCGACGGCGCCGGGCCGAGCCGCGACTGGCTCCAGTACGTCCACACGCCGCGGGCGCGCTCGAAGATCCGACAGTGGTTCTCGCGTGAGCGCCGGGTCGACGCGATGGAGACCGGACGCGAAGAGCTGGTGAAGGCCCTCCGCAAGGAGGGGCTCCCGGTGCAGCGCGTCGCGCAGTCGGCGGTGCTCGTCGCGGTCGCGGAGCAGATGCACTACGCCGACCTCGACGCGCTCCACGCGGCCATCGGCGAGGGCCACGTCTCGGCGCGGGCCGTCGCGCAGCGCGTGCACCGCGAGCTGCGCGGCGGCGAAGAGCAGCTCCCGGTCACGACCCAGCGTCCTCCGCGCAGCTCCCGGTCGTCCGGTCGTCGCTCGGCGGGCGTGCACGTCGAGGGGCTCGACGACGTCATGGTGCGACTGTCGCGGTGCTGCACTCCGGTGCCGGGCGACGAGATCATGGGCTTCGTCACCCGCGGCCGAGGCGTGTCCGTGCACCGCACCGACTGCGCCAACGCGGTCTCGCTCGCGGCCCAGACCCAGCGGCTCATCGAGGTCGAGTGGGACCACGACGAGACGGCGACGTTCGTCGTGTCGATCGAGATCGAGGCACTCGACCGCTCGCGGCTGCTGCGTGACGTGGCCCAGGTCCTTTCCGAGCATCACGTGAACATCCTCAACAGCAGCTCGCAGACGTCGAGCGATCGGGTCGCGCGCTTGCGCTTCGACTTCGAGCTGGCCGATCCGGGCCACCTCGACTCGCTGTTGAAGGCGGTCCAGCGGGTCGACTCGGTGTTCGACGCGTACCGGGTGCTGCCGGGTGCGGCGGCGCGGGGCGAGTCGACCGCGGTCGAGACGCCCGCGTAGGACAGCCCGGTCGCCCGGGCGCCTCTTCTACGCTGGCCCGGTGCCCGACGACCCGCGCTCTGTGTATCGCGCGCCGATCGGCACCCATGACGTCCTCCCACCGGACTCCGATCGCTGGATCGAGGTGGTCGGCCGCTTCGCCCGACGCGCGGAGGCGTTCGGCTACGGACTGGTGCTGACCCCGGTCTTCGAGCACGTCGAGGTCTTCCAGCGCGTCGGCGCCTCGACCGACGTCGTCCGCAAGGAGATGTACGAGCTCACCGATCGGGGCGACCGGCGGCTCGCCCTGCGCCCCGAGGGGACCGCACCGGTCGTCCGGGCCTACGTCGAGCACCGCCCGACGCCGCCCTGGAAGGTCTGGTACCTCGCGCCGCACTTCCGCTACGAACGCCCGCAGAAGGGTCGGTACCGCCAGCACTGGCAGGTCGGGGCGGAGGTGCTCGGCAGCGACGACCCCGACGTCGACGTCGAGGTCATCGCGCTCGCGCGCGGGTTCTACGCCGACCTCGGTCTCCGACAGGTGCGGCTGCGGGTGAACTCCATGGGCGCGCCCGCGGACCGGGCTGCCTACGTCGAGGTGCTGCGCGACTACCTCGTGTCCCACGGCGGCGATCTCGGTGAGGAGCTCCTGACCCGCGCGCGGGAGCACCCGTTGCGCATCCTCGACTCGAAGCAGCCGGAGCTCCAGGACCTGATCGAGCGGGCGCCCCAGCTCACGGAGCACCTGGGTCTCGAGTCACGTGAGCACTTCGAGGCCGTGCAACGTGGGCTCGACCGGCTCGGCATCGCGTACGAGCTCGACCCGCGTCTCGTACGGGGCTTCGACTACTACACCTCGACGACGTTCGAGTTCGCGAGCGACGCGCTCGACGCGGCGCAGGACGCCGTCGGCGGCGGAGGTCGCTATGACCAGCTGGCCGAGGAGATGGGCGGCCCCGCGACTCCCGGGATCGGGTTCGGGATCGGGATCGAACGAGTGCTCATCGCCTGTGAGGCCGAAGGGGTGCTCGACGCGCCGGAGCACCGACTCGATGCGTTCGTGGTCGACACGGTGGGCGACGGATCGGGTGCGGTGCTGGTGAACGACCTGCGCGAGGCCGGGCTCCGAGCCGACCGCGCGTACGGTGGCCGGTCCTTGAAGGCCCAGATGAAGGTGGCGGACCGTGCGAAGGCGGCGTACGCGGTGATCCTCGGACCGAGAGAGCTCGAGCACGGCACCGTCTCGGTGAAGCACCTCACGGGCGACGAGCCCCAGCTGGAGGTGCACCGCGAGCAGATCGCGGGATGGCTCCGCGAGCGGTGCGAGACCGCCGGAGAGGTCGGACGGCCGTGATGCGCACGCACCGCGCCGGCGACCTGGGCCTCGACCAGCGCGGGGAGCGGGTCGCGATCTGCGGCTGGGTCGCGAACCGCCGTGACCACGGGGG
>CAZCUD010000012.1:0-63853 GCA_964501785.1 uncultured Bifidobacteriaceae bacterium | reverse complement strand
GCGTGGTGTTCATCGACCTCCGAGACGCCGCGGGCCTCGTGCAGGTCGTCATCGACCCCGAGGAGGTCACCGGGGACGACCCCCACGGGCTGCGGGGCGAGTACGTGCTGCGGATCGAGGGGACGGTGCGCGACCGCCCCGAGGGCACCGTCAACGCCGACCTGCCGACGGGCGCGATCGAGGTCGCGGCGGACTCGGTCGAGATCCTCAACCGGGCCGAGCCGATCCCGATCCCGATCGACGGCACGGCCGAGGCCGACGAGGTGCTGCGGCTCCGGTACCGCTACCTCGACCTGCGCACGGCGCGGATGCAGCGCAACCTCCGGCTCCGGGGCGCCGTCACCCGCGCGATCCGCGGCGCGTTCGACGAGCGTGGCTTCGTCGAGGTGGAGACGCCGCTGCTCATCGCGTCGACTCCCGAGGGCGCACGCGACTTCGTCGTACCGTCGCGCCACACGCCCGGGAGCTTCTACGCGCTGCCCCAGAGCCCGCAGCTGTTCAAGCAGCTGCTGATGGTGGGCGGCGTCGACCGCTACTACCAGATCGCGCGCTGCCTGCGCGACGAGGATCCTCGGGCCGACCGTCAGTTCGAGTTCACCCAGCTCGACGCCGAGATGAGCTTCGTCGACGCCGAGGACGTCATGGCGGTGATCGGGGAGGTCGTGCAGGTCGCGATCGAAGCCGCGACCGGGGCGCCCGCGCCCGCGGTGGAGCAGATCACCTGGCATCGCGCGATGGACCGCTACGGCAGCGACAAGCCCGACCTGCGCTTCGGGCTCGAGCTCGTCGACGTCAGCGAGGTGTTCGCGGCCACGGAGTTCCGTGCGTTCCAGGCCGACGTCGTGAAGGCGATCCGCGTGCCCGCACGCGGCGACGCGCCGCGATCGTTCGTCGACGGGCTGATCGAGCGCGCCAAGGCGCTCGGCGCCGCGGGGCTCGTCTGGATCAGGGTGGGGGAGCACGGCGCGCTCGAGGCCCCGACCGTGAAGTTCATGTCGGAGGCCGAGCAGATGGGCCTGGTCGACGCAACGGGCGCGGTCGACGGCGATCTGCTGCTCGTGGCCGCGGGCACGCGTCGTCTCGTCGACCACGTGCTCGGGGCCATCCGGCTCGACCTCGGCCGGCCTCCGATCGCGGAGGGCGGGATGAGACTCGCCTGGGTCACCGACTTCCCGCTGTTCGAGGCGATCGACGACGACGGGCGGCCGATCCCGGCCCACCACCCGTTCACCATGCCGCACCCCGACGACGCCGAGCTCCTCGCCGCGGGTCGGGGCGAGGAGCTGCTCGGCGTGCGGTCGCTCGCGTACGACCTGGTGCTCAACGGTTGGGAGCTGGGCTCGGGCAGCGTCCGGATCGCGGACCCGGAGGTGCAGCAGCAGGTGTTCGCGCTCCTGGGCATCGACGAGGCGACGGCGCGCGAGCGGTTCGGGTTCCTGCTCGACGCGTTCCGCTACGGAGCACCGCCCCACGCCGGCTTCGCGTTCGGCATCGACCGGCTCGTGGCGATCCTCGCCGGCGAGGAGAACATCCGCGAGGTCATCGCCTTCCCGAAGACGCAGTCGGGCAGCGACCCGCTCACCGGTGCCCCGACCGCCATCGAGCCCACGCAGCTGCGCGAGCTGGGCCTGACGGTCGCGAAGCCGAAGCCGAAGCACTAGGGGGAGCGCGATGCAAGCGGCGCCCGGAACCTGATGGATCTGTTCGGGGCGGCGGTCGAGGAGCGGCTCCGCCGGCGTGCGCCGCTCGCGGCGCGGCTGCGACCGCAGCGCCTCGACGAGGTGGTGGGCCAGGACGCGCTGCTCGCCCCGGGTCGACCGCTGCGCACGCTGATCCAGGGGGATCGGCTGTCGTCGATCGTCCTGTGGGGTCCGCCCGGAACCGGGAAGACGACCGTCGCTCGGCTCATCGCCGGCGAGACCGCGCAGGCGTTCGAACCGCTCTCGGCGGTCAGCGCGGGCGTGAAGGACGTGCGCGAGGTCGCCCAGCGGGCCCGTGCGCGGCTCGGCGAGCGCGGGCAGGGCACGATCCTGTTCCTCGACGAGGTGCACCGGTTCAGCCGCACGCAGCAGGACGCGCTGCTGCCGCACGTCGAGGACGGTCTGTTCGTGCTCATCGGTGCGACGACCGAGAACCCCTTCTTCGCGCTCACCGGCCCGCTCCTCTCGCGCTCGACCCTGTTCCGCCTCGAGCCGCTCGGGCCCGCTGCGGTCGCCACCCTGCTGGACCGCGCGCTCACCGACCCGCGAGGTCTCGGCGACGACCACCTCGAGCTCGACGACGAGGCCCGCACGCATCTCGTCGACCGGTCCGACGGTGACGCGCGCCACGCGTTGACGTCGCTGGAGGTCGCCGCGGCGCTGGCGAGCGAAGAGGGCCGCACCACGATCTCGCTCGGCGACGCGGAAGCCGCGCTCGCCCTCCGAGCGCTGCGCTACGGCGACGACGAGCACTACGACGTGCTGTCGGCGTTCATCAAAAGCATCCGCGGCTCCGACGTCGACGCCGGCCTCTACTGGCTCGCGCGCATGCTGGAGGCGGGCGAGGATCCTCGCCTGATCGCCCGGCGCCTCGTGATCCTGGCGTCGGAGGACGTGGGGCTCGCCGACTCCAACGGCATCGTGGTCGCCGACGCCGCGGCGCGGGCGGTGGAGTTCGTCGGGATGCCCGAGGCGCAGCTGAACCTCGCCCACGCGGTCATCTACCTGGCCCGCGCGCCCAAGTCGAACTCGGTCATCACCGCTCTCGGCGCGGCCCGCCGCGACGTGCAGGACGAGGCGTCGGGCAGGGTCCCCCAACACCTCCGGGACGCTCATTACCCTGGCGCCGCGATGCTCGGTCACGGTGAGGGCTACCGGTATCCGCACGACGAGCCGGGCGGCTGGGTCGCTCAGGAGCACCGGCCGTCCGAGGTCGCCGACCACCGCTACTACGAGCCGTCGGGCCGCGGTGACGACGTCGAGCGCGCTCCCGGCACGGGTGAACCGACGTGACCGGAACGCTCGTGCTCGCGGTCGTCGCGACGATCGGCGTCGTCGTCCTCACCTGCGCGCTGGTGCGCACGCGGGCGCGCCTCGCCGACCTGGAGGCTCGCACCCGTGATCTCGACGACCTCGTGCGAGCGCGCGTCGAGCCCGACCTCGCCGCCGCGCGCGCCGAGGCGAGAGAGGCCGCGACCGCCGCGCGTCGGGCGACCGTCGCGGCCGGAGTCCCCGAGTCACCGCCGCGCCTGCCGCTGGAACCGGTGACCGGTCCGGTCGTGCGTGCCGTCGCGTTCGGCGCCGGGGCCCGGAAGGCCCTGGCGCGGGCGGCGAACCCGATCCGGGGGCGACGAGCGCTGCGCAGGTCGGCGTGAGCTCCCGGCTCGTCTGGCTCGCGGTGGGGGTCGGGATCGGCGTGGCCGCGGCCCGTCGGCTCGAGCAGCAGCCGGCCGTCGAGGTGGTCGAGGCGGCTGCGGGGCGGGCCGTCCGCCAGGTGCGCCGCACGGTCGACGCGATCGTCGCCGACGGCCGGGCCGAGATGCACGAGCGCGAGGCGCGACTGCGCACGGTGCTCGCGGCGCCCCGGGCTCGGTCGGAGCGGGAACGGTGGAGAGGGGCCACGGGGGGCGAGCGGTAGCCTCGTCCGGTGGCACCGCCTCGCACCGCCGACGAGCTGCGACGCTCCTTCCTCGAGTTCTTCGAGGCGCGGGGCCACACCGCGGTCCCGTCGTCGAGCCTCATCCCGCACGACCGGACCCTCCTGTTCACCAACGCCGGGATGGTCCCCTTCAAGCCGTACTTCGTGGGCGACGAGACCCCGGCCTACCGCCGCGCGGCCTCCATCCAGAAGTGCGTTCGAGCGGGCGGGAAGCACAACGACCTCGACGACGTCGGACGCACCGGGCGCCACTTCACGTTCTTCGAGATGCTCGGCAACTTCAGCTTCGGCGACTACTTCAAGGAAGACGCGATCCGCTGGGCCTGGGAGCTCTACACCGACGTGTTCGCGCTCGATCCGGCCCGGCTCTGGGTCACGGTGCACACCACCGACGACGAAGCCGAGCGAATCTGGCGTGACGAGGTCGGCGTGCCCGCCGATCGGATCCAGCGCCTCGGTGACGACAACTTCTGGCGCATGGCCGACACCGGTCCGTGCGGGCCGAGCTCGGAGATCTTCTGGGACCTGGGTCCCGAGCACGGTGACGACGGCGGCCCGGCGAAGAACGAGGACCGGTACATCGAGATCTGGAACCTCGTCTTCATGCAGTACGACGCGCAGCCCGACGGTGAGCTCGTGCCGCTCCCGGCCCCGAGCGTCGACACGGGCGCGGGCCTCGAGCGCAACCTCGCCGTGCTCCAGGGCACCGAGTCGGTGTGGGACATCGACGTGTTCCGGCCCCTGATCGCGGCCGCCGAAGCCGCGACCGGCACCCGCTACACGGGCTTCCCGGGCACGGAGCACGACGTCGCGCTCCGGATCCTCGCCGAGCACGGGCGCGCGATGACGTTCCTCGTCGCCGACGGGGTCGTGCCGTCCAACGAGGAGCGCGGCTACGTGCTCCGGCGGATCATCCGGCGTGCGGTGCGCCACGCGTTCCTGCTCGGTGCACACGACCCGGTCACGCCCAGCCTCGTCGACGCGACGGTCGCGACGATGGGTGCGGCGTACCCCGAGATCGTCAAGCACCACGACCGCGTCTCGTCGACCGTGCGACGCGAGGAGGAGCGGTTCCGCCAGACGCTCCAGCGCGGGCTCGACCTGCTCGACGAGCTGCTGCGAGACGGCGACGTGGCGGGCGACGAGGCCTTCTTCCTCCACGACACGCTCGGCTTCCCGATCGACCTGACCCGAGAGATCGCGAGCGAGCACGACCGCTCGGTCGACCTCGAGGGCTTCGAGGCCCGGATGGCCGACCAGCGCACACGAGCGAAGGAGGCGCAGCGGTCGGGAGCGGTGGGGCACGCGTCCACCGACGTGTACCGCGACCTGCTCGAAGAGGTCGGTCCGGTCGAGTTCACCGGTCGCCAGGAGCTCGAGACCGTCGGCGCGAAGGTGCGCGGGCTCGTGCGCGAGGGCGAGCGCGTCGAAGGCGTGGGCGCGGGCACGGTCGACGTCGTCCTCGATCGCACGCCGTTCTACGCCGAGGCCGGTGGGCAGGTCGGTGACACCGGCGAGATCGTCACCGACGACGGCGTCCGGCTGCGGGTCACCGACACCCAGTACGGCGTGCCCGAGCTCGTGGTGCACCACTGCGAGGTGATCGACGGCGAGATCCGGGAGGGGATGGAGTGCACGGCTCGCGTCGACGCCGCGCGGCGCGACGCGATCCGGCGCAACCACACGGCGACCCACCTGCTGCACTGGGCGTTGCGCGAGGTCCTCGGCACCGACGTGCAGCAGGCCGGCTCGCTCGTCGCGCCCGATCGGCTGCGATTCGACTTCAGCCACCACCAGGCGCTCACCCGCGAGGAGCTCGACCGGGTCGAGGCGCTCGCCAACTCGGAGGTGCTGAGCGACGCCCCGGTCCGTCACTACGAGACGACCAAGGACCATGCCGAGAGCCTGGGAGCGATCGCGTTCTTCGGGGAGAAGTACGGCGACCTGGTCCGGGTCCTGGAAGCCGGTCAGCACTCGCTCGAGCTGTGCGGAGGGACGCACGTCGGGCGCCTCGGCTTCATCGGTCCGGTCAAGATCGTCAGCGAGGGTTCGATCGGTGCCAACCTGCGGCGGATCGAGGCCGTGACCGGCGAGGGCGCCCTCGCGCACATCGCCGAAGAGGAGCGCACGCTGCGTGCCATCGCCGAGCAGCTCAAGGTGAGCACCGCCGAGGTGCCCGACCGGATCGAGCGGCTCCAGAGCGAGGTCCGGGCGCTGCGCACCGAGCTCGACGAAGCCCGCCGGCGCGGCTTGAAGGAGCAGGCTCGGGAACTCGTGGCTTCGGCGTCTGACGGACCAGTCAAGACCGTCGTGTGGCGCGGCGACGGCTTCACCAACGAGGACCTACGTGGGTTGGCGGTGGCAACAAACAACTCCCTGACTGGCAGCAACATCGTTGGACTCGTGAGCCCAACTCCCGACGGCGCCAAGGTGGCAGTGGCGGTCGCCGTCAGCAAGGATCTCGTGGCCGAGGGCGTGAACGCGGGCGCGATCGCAGCCGAGGCCGCGCGGGCGGTCGGTGGGGGAACCGGGAAGCAGGCGGATGTCGCGGTCGGGGGTGGTCCGAAGGCCGACGCGATCGACGACGCGCTCGCGCGGCTGCGCGAGAGCGTCGCGGCGGCCCGGTCGGACGTCGGCGGAGAGGGCTGACGTCTCGTGACCCGGGTGCTCGGCGTCGATCTCGGCGCGCGCCGGATCGGCCTGGCGGTCTCCGACCCGTCGGGGACGCTCGCGACCCCGCTCGCGGTCCTCGAGCGCGGCGCCGACGAAGGTGACGACCACGCCGCGATCCTCGCCGCCGCGCGCGACGCCGGCGCGACCCGCGTCGTCGTCGGTGTGCCCCGTTCGCTCTCCGGCGACACCGGGCCCGCCGCGCGCCACGCGCAGGAAGAGATCGACGCGTTGACGCGCCTGGCCGGTGACGACCTCACGATCGAATCGCACGACGAGCGCTTCACGACCGTCGTCGCCGAGCGTCGCATCCGGGAGGGCGGTCGGCGCCGGACGCCACCGCCCGTCGACGCGGCCGCCGCGGCCGAGATCCTCCAGTCGTTCCTCGACGCGGCGCCGTCGCGCGGTCGGAGCGGAAGGGGCGCGCGATGACCGGTCGCCCGCCCTCGGGCCCGCCCGGCGGCCCACCGGGTCGCCCGCCTGCCGGCCCGCCGCCCGGCCGTCCCCCTGCCGGCCCTCCGCCCGGTCCCCGGCCGCGGCGGCCCGGTCCACCGCCGGGCGACCCGCGCCCTGCGCCCTCGGGCGGCGCGCCGCGCCGCCGACCGATGCCGGGCGCCGGCGCGCCCCGCGGGGCCCAGGCGCCGCGCAGGCCCGGGCCCTCGGACGACCCCACCCAGCCGATCGCGAGGATCGAGCCGGGCTCGTCCGGACGACGCGGGGGAGCGTCCGCAGGGTCCGGGGGTGGTCGTCGCGGCTCGGGCGGCGGCTCGGGGCGCGGCCGTGGTCGACGGGGCGGCGGTGACGGCGCGCGCCGCGAGCGCAAGCGCGGGCGGCGCCGCGGACTTCGGGTGCTGCTGGTCCTCGCGCTGATCGCGCTGCCGTTCGTGATCGCGCTCGGCTGGTTCGGCTACCAGCTCCGACCGGGCTCCGACGGGCCCCGGGTGCGGTTCGAGGTCGAGAGCGGGATGGGCAACAGCGAGGTGGCCGACGCGCTCGCCGACGCGGGCGTCATCGACTCGGCGCTCGCGTTCAAGCTGTGGTCGACGGTCACGGGCGCCGGTCCGTTCGAGCAGGGCACCTACCAGCTGCACGAGGGCCAGGGGATCCGGGCCGCGATCAGCACCCTCGACGAGGGTCCGCCGGAGCTGCCCGACGAAGAGCTGCTGCTCCCGCCGGGGCTGACGGTCCAGCAGATCGCGGAGCGCGTCGGTGAGCTGCCGGGGAAGAGCGCGGACGCGTTCCTGGAGGCCGTCAACGGGGGCACCATCCGCTCGAAGTACCAGGGCGAGCAGGCGTCGCTCGAGGGCTTCCTGTTCCCCGACACCTACTTCATCGGTGCGAACGAGAGCGAGGAGAGCATCGCCCGGCGCCTCGTCGCCCGGTTCGACGAGATCGCCGACGGCGTCGGCCTGGCGAACGTGCAGGGCCTCACGCCCTACGAGGCGGTGGTCGCGGCGTCGCTGATCCAAACCGAGTCGGGCGTGGCCGAGGACGAGCCGCTGATCTCGGCGGTGATCCGCAACCGGCTCGCCGACGGCATGCCGCTCCAGATCGACTCGACGCTGTGCTTCGCGCGGCTCCAGACGACCGGCGCGGGATGCCCGCCGCCGCCCAACGACTCCGACAAGCAGATCGACTCGCCGTACAACACGTACCGGGTCGGCGGGCTCCCACCGACGCCGATCTCCAGCGTGACCGAGGCTGCGCTCGCCGCCGCGATCAACCCGGCCGACGTGCCGTTCATCTACTACGTGATCGCCGACGCGAACGGCAAGCACGCGTTCGCCACGTCGCTGGCCGAGCACGAGCAGAACGTGGCCGCGGCGCGCGAGAAGGGGCTCCTGTGACGCGGCGGAGCTCGAGCGGCACTCCGTGAGTCGCGCCGTCGGAGGCGCGACGCGCGTCGCGGGCATCATCGGTGATCCGGTGGCGCACTCACGGTCCCCGGCGATCCACAACTCGGCCTTCGCCGCTGCGGGCCTCGACTGGGTGTACGTGGCGTTCCCGGTGCCGCCCGGGCGGGCGGCCGAGGCGCTCGCCGGCGTCCGGGCGCTCGACATCGCGGGGCTGAGCGTCACGATGCCCCACAAGACGGACGCCGCCGCCGCGTGCGACGAGCTCTCTCCGATCGCCGACCGCCTCGGAGCGATCAACACCGTGGTCAACCGCGACGGTCACCTGTTCGGCGACTCGACCGACGGGCCGGGGCTGGTGCGGGCGCTCGCCGACGGCGACGTGGACCCACGGGGCTCCCGCGTGCTCGTCCTCGGGGCCGGCGGTGCCGCGCGCGCCATCGGCCTCGCGCTGGGGGACGCCGGCGCCGAGGTGATCGTCGCGGCCCGGCGCATCGACGCCGCGACGTCGGCCGCCGAGCTCGTCAGCGGCGCACGCGGCATCGACCTCGCGGGGCTCGACGAGGTGATCGGCACCGTCGCGGTCGTCGTCAACGCGACCCCGCTCGGGATGCAGGGCGAGGCACCGCCCTTCGACGTCGCGTCACTCGACGCCGACGCGTTCGTCCTCGACACCGTGTACCACCCCGTGGAGACGCCCCTGCTCCGGCTGGCCGCGGCGCGCGGGCTGCGGTGCGCCAACGGGCTCGGGATGCTCGTGCACCAGGCCGCGCTCGCGTTCGAGCGCTTCACCGGGCACGACGCGCCGTTGGCGGCGATGTGGGAGGCCGCGGCGCGCGACTGAGGGGCGCCCGTGACCGCGCTCCCCGTCTACGTCGTGCTCGTGTCCGCGCTGGCCGTCCTGTCGATCGTCGACGTGCGCGAGCGGCGACTCCCGAAGCGGATCGTCCACGGGGTCGCGAGCGCCTCGCTCGTGTGGTTCGTGCTCCTCGCCGCGATCGAGGGCGCACCGATGCCGCTGGTGCGTTCGCTCGCCTGCGGAGCCGCCGCGCTTGCCGTCGCATGGGCCCTGCACGGGGCCTCACCGACCGGCCTGGGCTTCGGCGACGTCCGGCTGGTGGGCCTGATCGCGCTCGACCTCGGCTGGCTCGGCACCGGTGTGGCGGCGGTCGGGCTCCTGGCGGGCGTGGTGCTGGCGGGCCTCGCCGCCGCGGGGCTCGTCCTGGTGTGCCGTCGCGCGCTCGACGACGGGCTGCCGCTGGGTCCGTTCCTCGCTACGGGAGCCCTCGTGGGTCTCGGCGCGGCGGTGTGATTGGCCGGAGGTCGCGCGAGGCCCGCCGGTAACCTGGGGGGAACCGGAAAGAGGATCACGTGCTGCGCTTCCTGACGGCGGGTGAGTCGCACGGCCCCGCGCTCGTGGTCGTGGTCGAAGGGCTCCCTGCCGGACTCCCCGTCACCGTCGAGGACGTCGGTGCCGAGCTGGCCCGCCGCCGGCTCGGCTTCGGTCGCGGTCCCCGCATGCGCTTCGAGCGCGACGAGCTCGAGCTGCTCGGCGGCGTGCGCCACGGTCGGACCCTGGGCTCGCCGGTCGCGATCCTCGTCCGCAACACCGAGTGGCCGAAGTGGCAGGAGGAGATGTCGCCCGCGCCCGGGGCGACCCAGAAGCCGCTGCGCCAGCCCCGCCCCGGTCATGCCGACCTCGTCGGGATGCAGAAGTACGGGTTCGACGACGCCCGCGACGTGCTCGAGCGGGCCTCCGCCCGAGAGACGGCGGCGCGGGTGGCCGCCGGAGCCGTCGCGAAGCAGCTCCTCGCCCAGATCGGCGTGAACGTGATCAGCCACGTGCTCGCGCTCGGTGACGTGCGCGCCGACGCCGAGCAGCGGCCGAAGCCCGCCGATCTCGACGCCGTCGACGCCTCGCCCGTGCGCTGCTTCGACCCGCAGTCGGAGGCGGCGATGATCGCCGCGGTCGAGGCCGCGGCCAAGGACGGCGACTCGCTCGGGGGCGTGCTCGAGGTGCTCGGGTACGGCGTCCCGCCCGGCCTGGGCTCGCACGTCCACTGGGACCGACGGATCGACGGCCGCCTCGCGCAGGCGCTGATGAGCATCCAGGCGATGAAGGGCGTCGAGATGGGCGACGGCTTCGAGGTCGCCACGCGCCGGGGGAGCGAGGCGCACGACGAGATCCTCTGGGACGAGTCGGCCGGCTACCACCGCGAGTCGACCCGCGCCGGGGGCACCGAAGGCGGGATGACCACGGGGGATCTCCTCGTCGCGCGGGCGGCGATGAAGCCCCTCGCGACGCTCAACCGACCGGTGCTGCGCACGGTCGACGTCGACACGAAGGAGGAGACCGTCTCCTTCAAGGAGCGCACCGACGTGACCGCGGTGCCCGCGGCGGGAGTGGTCGCGGAGACGATGGTCGCACTGGTGCTCGCCGACGAGGCGATGCGCAAGTTCGGTGGCGACTCGGTGACCGAGCTGGTGCGCAACCACGACGCGTACCTCGCCTCGCTCGGATGACGCGTGCCTCCGGCGGCGCGGCCGAGCGACGCCACGTCGTCCTCATCGGCCTCATGGGTGCAGGGAAGTCGACGGTCGGGCCGATCGTCGCCGCCCGGATGGGCCGCCCGTTCGTCGACACCGACGAGATCGTCGAGGCGACGGCGGGCCGTACCGTGGCGGAGATCTTCGCGACCGACGGCGAGGGCGAGTTCCGGGCCATGGAGCGCGTCGCGGTCGCCGACGCCTGCGCCTCGCCGGAACCGCTCGTCATCTCGTGCGGGGGTGGCGCGGCGCTCGACCGGGCGAACCGCCGGGTGCTCGGCGCGAGCGGTGTCGTGGTGTGGCTCCGCGCGAGCCCCGAGCGCTTGGCGGCGCGCGTCGCCGAGACCGGCGATCGTCCACTGCTCGCCGACGGGAGCCCCGTCGAGACGTTGCGGCGGCTGGAAGCGCTGCGGGCGGGGGCCTACGAGGCCGTGGCCGACGTGGCGATCGACACCGAGTCGTCGACGCCCGAGGCCGTCGCCGAGCGGGTGCTGGAGGAGGTCGCGGCATGCGCCGCGTGACGGTCGCGGTCGAGGATCCCTATGACGTGCTCGTCGGGCCCGACGCGCTCGCCGAGGTCGAGGCGATCCGTGCGCGCTACCGGCGGGTCGTCGTCGTCACCCAGGCGACCATCCGTGACGCGCTCGGTGCCCGGTTCGCCGCGGTGGTCGGCGACGCGACCGTGCTCACGATCGGCGACGGCGAGCACGCGAAGAGCCTGAGCAGCGTGGGGGAGCTCTGCTCCGAGATGGCGCGCCGCGGGGTGCTGCGCGGCGACGCGGTCGTGGCGCTCGGGGGTGGGGTGGTAGGTGACACCGCGGGCTTCGCGGCGGCGATCTACCACCGGGGCATCGACGTGGTGCAGGCGCCGACGACGCTCCTCGGTCAGGTGGACGCGGCCATCGGCGGGAAGACGGCAGTGAACCTCCCCGAGGGCAAGAACCTGGTCGGTGCCTTCCACCAGCCGGTCGCCGTGCTCGCCGACACGGCGGCGCTCGAGACGCTGCCCGCCGCCGACTTCCGCAGCGGCCTCGGCGAGGTCGCGAAGTACGCGCTGATGCCCGAGGGCAAGGGCGTCGTCGACCTGCTCCGCCTCCACGCCGACCGCGTGCTCGCGCGCGACCCCGACGTGCTCGCCGAGCTCGTCGCCGAGTGCGCGGCGATCAAGGCGGGGGTCGTCGCCGGCGATCCGCACGAACGGTCGGGCGCGCGGGCGACGCTCAACTACGGGCACACCCTCGCCCACGCGCTCGAGACGAGCTCGGCGACCGGTGGCACGCCGATCGCGCACGGGGAGGCGGTGGCGATCGGCCTGGTGTTCGCGGTCAACCTGGCGCACTCGCTCGAGCGGGTGGGGCTCGACGAGGTCGACCGCGTGCACGGCGTCGTCGCGGGGCTCGGGCTCCCGGTCGCCGTCCCCGGCGACGCGGATCGTGACGAGCTGCTCGCGGTGATGAAGCGCGACAAGAAGGCCCGCGGGGGGCTGACCTTCGTGCTGCCGGGTCCCGAGGGCCTGGAGCTCGTCGACGACCCGCCGCCACGAGCGCTCGACGCGGCGTTCTCGGCAGTGGAAGCCTGAGCAGCTGTGCTGATCCTGCTCATCTCCGGCCCGAACCTGAACCTCCTCGGCGACCGCGAGCCCGACGTCTACGGCTCCGACACGCTCGACGACTGCGTCGGCGACGCGCGGGCGGCGGCCGAGGCGGTCGGCCACGAGCTCGAGCACGTCCAGTCCAACCACGAAGGTGAGCTCGTCGACGCGATCCAGGGCGCTCGAGGTCGGTGCGCGGCGATCGTGATCAACCCGGCCGCCTACACGCACTCGTCCTACGCGATCGCGGACGCGCTCGCCGCCTACGACGGCGTCAAGGTCGAGCTGCACCTGTCCAACCCGTCGTCCCGCGAGGAGTGGCGACGCCGATCGGTCGTCGCGCCCTACGTCACCGGCACGGTCGCCGGCTTCGGTCGCCGGGGCTACCGCCTCGCGGTCGAGGCCGCGGTGGGGGCGTTGGAGGAGCGGCCGGGATGAGCGTCGGCTCGCTGCCGGCGATGGACGTGGCGGGCCGTGCCGGGCGCGTGGTCGAGCGCCTGCCCGCGGCGGGCTGCGAGGCGCTCCTGGTCACGTGGCTCCCCAACGTGCGCTACCTGACGGGGTTCTCCGGTTCGGCCGGCATGGTCCTGGTCACCCCCGAGCGGGTCGTCCTGCTCACCGACGGTCGCTACGACACGCAGTCGCACGAGCAGCTCGACGCGGCGGGGGTCGAGGCCGACATCGTGGTCGCGGGCCATGCCGATCAGCTCGCGCGGCTCACCGAGCTGGTGGCCCCCCTCACGAGCCTCGGGCTCGAGGCCCAGAGCGTCTCCTGGGCGCAGCAGCGGGCGTTCGCCGACACGTTCGCCGGCGTCGAGCTGGTGGCCACGACGGAGGTCGTCGAGGGTCTGCGGCTCGTGAAGGAGCCGGGCGAGGTGGCGCGGATCCGGGCCGCGTGCGCGATCGCCGACGACGCGCTCGCGGCCACGCTCCCGCTCCTCGCCGAGCGGCCGACCGAGCGCGGCTTCGCCCTCGCCCTCGAGGTCGCCATGCGCGAACGAGGCGCGTCGGGCACCAGCTTCGACACGATCGTCGCGTCCGGGCCGAACGGCGCGCTGCCGCACGCGCGGCCGAGCGACCGAGCGGTGGAGCACGGCGAGCTGGTGGTCATCGACTTCGGCTGCATCGTCGACGGCTACTGCTCCGACATGACGCGAACCGTGAGCGTCGGCGATCCCGGCCCGGACGCGCGCCGGCTCTGGGACGTCGTCCGGGAGAGCCAGTCGGCCGGTCGCGACGCGGTCGCGGCGGGCGTCGCGTGTGCCGACGTCGACCGGGCGAGCCGCGCGGTCATCGAGGCCGCCGGATGGGGTGCGGAGTTCTCGCACGGCACCGGTCACGGCGTCGGCCTCGAGATCCACGAGTCGCCGAGGGTCGCGAAGGCGGCCGGTGGTACCTTGACGGAGGGTGTCGTCGTGACGGTCGAGCCCGGCGTCTACCTCCCGGGCGTCGGTGGCGTCCGCCTCGAGGACACGGTCGTCGTCACCGAGGCCGGTGCCGACGCCCTCACCGCCTTCCCGAAGACCCTTTCGATCGAGAGCGCCGCATGAGTGTGTCCACCAACGACCTGAAGAACGGCATGTCCCTCAACCTCCCCGAGGGCCTGATGACCATCGTCGAGTTCCAGCACGTCAAGCCCGGCAAGGGCGGCGCCTTCGTGCGCACGAAGCTGAAGAACTTCCGCACCGGCGCGGTCATCGACAAGACGTTCCGGGCCGACGAGAAGGTGCCGCTCGCGGTCATCGACAAGCGCGAGATGCAGTACCTCTACCGCGAGTCCTCCAGCCTCGTGTTCATGGACAACGAGAGCTTCGACCAGGTGCACGTCGAGGCGAGCGACCTGGGCGACGCGATCAACTACCTGAAGGAAGGCGACACCGCGGTGCTGCCGATGTACGACGGCGCGGTCGTCGGCGTCGAGCTGCCCGCCGCCGTGGAGCTCACGATCGCCGAGACGGAGCCAGGTGTGCAGGGCGATCGCGTGTCGGGTGCCCGCAAGCCCGCCACGCTCGAGACCGGCCTGGTCGTGCAGGTTCCCCTCTTCATCGAGCCCGGTGAGAAGGTGAAGGTCGACACGCGCACGGGGGACTACCTCGCGCGGGCCTGATGGCGGCGACCCGACGCGAGGCGCGTGAGCGAGCGCTCGAGCTCTGCTACGAGATCGAGTCGAGGGATGCCGAGGCCGACGTGCTGCTCGACGACCTCCCGGTGGCTCCCGACCCGTACGCCCAACGGCTGGTCGAGGGCGTCGCCGCGCACCGGGACGAGATCGACGCCCACCTGTCGAAGCTCTCCGAGCGCTGGGCGGTCGACCGGATGCCGGCCGTCGACCGGGCGCTCCTGCGCATCGGCACCTACGAGCTGGGCTGGGAGCCCGACCTGCCCACCGGGGTCATCATCGACGAGGCGGTCGAGCTCGCGACCCGGTACTCCACCGGCGACTCCGGACGGTTCGTGAACGCGCTGCTCTCGCGCATGGCGGCCGAGCTACGGCCATGAGCGCCGCGACCACGCGCGCGTCCGTGGCCCCGGTCGAGGTCGGCGAGCCCGACGTCGACGACGTGGTCGTCACCGACAAGCCGTGGATCGTGATCGTCTGGAACGACCCGGTGAACCTGATGTCGTACGTCGTGTACGTCTTCCAGAAGCTGTTCGGCTACTCGCGCGAGAAGGCGACCCGGCTCATGCAGCAGGTCCACCACGAGGGCAAGGCGGCGGTGTCGGAGGGCAACCGGGAGAAGGCCGAGGCCGACGTCGCCCGCCTGCACGCCCACGGGCTCTGGGCGACGATGGAGCACCCCGGATGACGACGCGGTCGACGGGCGTGTGCCGATGAGCGCGCTGTTCGACCGCGCTCGCTTCGAACGAGCGGGGGAGGGGCTGCGCATGCGCCTCGCGGAGCCCGAGCTCGAGCTCCTGCGCGACCTCCCCGAGCAGCTGCGGGGCCTCTACGAGGACGACTCGGGCACCGATGAGGCCCGGGCCCGCCTCTTCCCTCGCGCCTACCTCGACCCGACGGAGGAAGAGAGCGAGGACGAGTGGCAGGCGCTCGTGCACCCGGAGCTGCTCCGCGACCGGCTCGACGCGTTGGCCCGGGTGGTCGGCGCGCTGGAGCACGCGGAGTCGGGTCGCCGCGGCATGCTCGTCGTGCAGCTCGGTCCCGACGACGTGCCCGCGCTGCTCGGCGTGCTCAACGACGCGCGCCTCGCGCTCGGCACGCGCCTGGGCGTCACCGACGACTCCGACTTCGGCGACGTCGACCCCTCCGACCCGCAGGCCGCGGTCGTCGCGGTGTACTCGTGGCTGACGTACCTCGAAGGAGAGCTCGTCGAGGTCCTCCTCGGCGACCTGCCGGGCTAGCCATCCGCTGACGCGCGTCGCGGGCATGTGACGGTGAGCCACCCGCGCGACGCGCGAGCAGGGGTGGTCCGGACGCGCCTCGGCGGCTGCGCGGTCGACTGTCATACCCCCCTGTCATGCTCGGGTCATGGCAACGAGCGACCGGCCGACGATCGAGGTGATCGCCGAGGAGCTGCGCGAGGTCGTGGCCGGGCTCGACCCGGCGACGTGCGCGGGCGACGACGCGGCTCGGCTCGCGTCGGCGTGCGCGCAGATCGAACGACTCGGCGCGGCATCGAAGGCGCTGCTCGCACGGCGCGCGGTCGACACCAACGGTTGGCGTCGTGGCTCGAGTGCGATCAGCCCCGAGCAGTGGCTGGCGAGGATCTCGGGTTCGTCGGAAGGCCATGCCCGGGAGGTGCTGAAGACCGCAGCCCGGCTGCGCGATCTGCCGGCCACCGACGAGCGGTACCGCGCCGGCGCCCTGTCGCAGACGCAGGCGTCGATCGTGGCCAAGGCGGCGTCGGTCGATCCGTCGGCCGAGCACCGGCTGTTGAAGGTCGCCCGCCGCGAGGGTCTGCGCACGCTGCGCGACACCGCGGATCGTGTCATCGCGGCCGCGTCCGACGACGACGAGGCCCACGAGCGCGCCCGGTCGGAGCGCCACCTCCGCACCTGGCGTCGGGGCATGGCGACGCACGGCTCCTTCTCCGGCCCGACCGAGGAGGTCGACGAGCTGCTCCGCGCGCTCGAGCCGCTGGCGAAGGCGCGCTTCGACGCGGCGCGCAAGGAGCCGGAGCGTCCCCGCGACAGCTACGAGGCGCGCCGGTTCGACGCGCTGATCGACCTCGCGCGCGGTGCGACCGCCGAGGCCGGCCCGCCTGTGACCCGCGTCCGCGTCGATCTCGGGCGGCTGCTCGACCATCCGGACTCGACGGGGGCCGACGCGTCCGATGCGGACGGGGAGGTGTGCGAGATCCCCGGTGTGGGACCGATCCCGGTCGCCCACGCCCGGGCGGTGCTCCCGTACGGGCTGCTCGAGCTGGTGCTCACCCACGGGGTCGACGTGCGGACGGTCGTCTCTCGCACCCGCCACGTGCCCGAGGCCTTGAAGCTGGCCATCGCCGAGCGCGATCAGCGCTGCAAGGTGCGCGGGTGCGATCGCACGCACGGGCTCGAGCGACATCACACGATCGACTTCCACGAGCACCGCCTCACCACGTACGAGCTGCTCGGCATGCTCTGCGGCGACCATCACGACCTGGTCACCTACCGCGGCCACACGATCGTCGACCATCGCGACGGCAGCTGGTCGTTGCGTCCACTCGAGGAGCGTCGACATGCCGACGCGGCGTAGCACGCCGTCGTCGCAGGGGAATCGGCCGAAGATCCGCGGAAGCGGGGGCGACCGGGTGCTATACAGGAGAGGACCGTGAAGGGGGTCCTGTGAGGCCCCTACGGAGAGGGAACGAGATGCCCGGCGCCGACCGCGCACGCCAACCCGACGCACCTGCGACCGCCCCTGGGGGCGGTCGTTTCGTGTCCGGGGGTGCCGAGCGCGACGACGACCTGGTGTTCCGGGCCGGCGTGTTCAGCGCCGACGACCTCCGCCGGGCCCACACCCGCATCGCCCACGAGATCGTCGAGCGCAACCACGGCGCCGAGGGCCTGGTCCTGATCGGCCTCTACACCCGGGGGGTCGCGATCGCCCACCGCCTCGCCGAGGCGATCCGGTCGTTCGAGGGAGTCGATGTGCCGGTCGGCGCGCTCGACGTCGCCTTCTACCGCGACGACATCGGCCTGCGAGCGGTGCAGCCGCTCGGCGCCACGGAGGTCCCGGTCGACGTCGCGGATCGCACCGTGGTGCTCGTCGACGACGTGCTCTTCACCGGTCGCACGGTGCGAGCGGCCCTCGACGCGCTCACCGAGCTCGGCCGACCGCCCGCGGTGCAGCTCGCCGTGCTCGTCGACCGCGGACACCGCGAGCTGCCGATCCGGGCCGACTTCGTGGGCAAGAACCTCCCGACGAAGCTCGCCGAGGACGTGCGGGTGCGCCTCGCCGACGTCGACGGGGGAGAGGACGGCATCGAGCTCTGGGGTCCGCCCGGGGCTGCAGGGCCGGGAGAGGCGGGTTCACCGTGAAGCATCTCCTGTCGATCGACGATCTCGGCCGAGACGGCGTCGGCGAGCTGTGCGACCTCGCCGAATCCTTCGTCGAGGTCACCCAGCGCGAGATCCCCAAGGTCCCGGCGCTGCGGGGCAAGACCGTCGCGTCCGTCTTCTACGAGGACTCGACGCGCACTCGCCTGTCGTTCGAGACCGCGGCCAAGCGGCTCTCCGCCGACACCATGGCGTTCTCGATCTCGAGCTCGTCGGTGCAGAAGGGCGAGAGCCTGCGCGACACGGTGCAGACGATCGAGGCGATGGGCGTCGACGCGATGGTGGTGCGCCATGCGTCGGCGGGCGCGCCGCACCGGGTCGCGAGCTGGGTCGACGCGTCGGTGGTCAACGCCGGCGACGGTCGCCACGAGCACCCCACCCAGGCGCTCCTCGACGCGCTGACCCTCCGCCGGCACCGCGGCCCGTCGCTCGACGGCGCGCACGTGGCCATCGTCGGCGACGTCCGCCACTCCCGGGTCGCGCGCAGCACGACGAAGGCGTTCGGCGCGCTCGGTGCCAAGGTGACCCTGGTCGGCCCACCCACGATGCTGCCCGAGTCGCTCGACGGCTGGCCCGCCGCAGTGTCGTGCGACTTCGACGCGGTGCTGACCGAGGTCGACGTCGTCTACCTGCTGCGCATCCAGCACGAGCGCCAGGACGCGACGCTGTTCCCGTCGCTGCGCGAGTACACGACCCGCTTCGGCCTCACGGTCGAGCGGGCCGCGCGCCTGGGCGACGACGTGCTCGTCATGCACGCGGGCCCGATGAACCGAGGGGTCGAGATCGCCCCCGAGGTCGCGGAGGCACCCCGATCGGTGATCACCGAACAGGTCGCCAACGGCGTCGCGGTGCGCATGGCCGTCCTCTACTCGCTGCTCGGATCGGGGGCACCGGTTGCCTGAGTCCATCGTCCTGCGGGGCGGCCGCGTCGTCGACGAGACGGGCGAGCGCGCCGCAGAGGTCCTGATCGAGGGGGGCCGGGTCACCGAGGTGGGTGACGGCCTGCGCGGCGACCGGGTGCTCGACGCGAGCGGGTGCGTGATCGCGCCCGGGCTCGTCGACCTGCACGTCCACCTTCGCGAGCCCGGGATGGAGGAGGCCGAGACGGTCGAGACCGGCGCCCGGGCCGCCGCGCTCGGAGGGTTCACGGCCGTCGTCGCGATGCCGAACACGACCCCGCCCCAGGACGATCCCGCGGTGGTCGGCGCGGTGCTCGCCAAGGGCGCGCGCTCGACCTGCGACGTGCACGTCGCGGGCGCGATCACGAAGGGCCGCGAGGGAGTCGAGCTCGCCCCCATGGGGGAGATGCACGCCCTCGGCGTGCGGATCTTCACCGACGACGGAGCGTGCGTCGACTCCGCCGGGGTGATGCGCGCCGCGCTCGAGTACGCCGGCTCGCTGCCCGGCGCGGTCGTGGCCCAGCACGCCGAGGACTCCAGCCTCGCCGCCGGCGGCGCGATGCACGAGGGCGACTGGTCGAGCCGGCTCGGGATCCCGGGTCGGCCCGCGGCGGCCGAGGACACGATCGTGGCGCGCGACTGCATCCTGGCCGCGCTCACCGGCACGCGGGTCCACTTCCTGCACCTCTCGAGCGCGGGCGCGATCGAGCAGGTGCGCGCCGCGAAGGCGCGCGGCCTCCCGGTCACGGCCGAGGCCGCACCCCACCACTTCACGCTCACCGACGAGGCCTGCGCGACGTTCGACCCGGCCTTCAAGGTCCATCCGCCGCTGCGCAGCGAGAGCGACGTCGCGGCCGTGAAGGCGGGGCTCGCCGACAGCACCATCGACGCGATCGCGACCGACCACGCGCCGCACCCGACCGCGGCCAAGGAGCGGCCGTTCGAGGAGGCGCCCCCGGGGATGCTCGGGCTCGAGACCGCCCTGGCGCTCACGCTCACCGAGCTCGTCGAGCCTGGTGTGCTCGATCTGCCCACGGCGTTGGCCCGCCTCTCGTGGGGGCCGGCGGCCATCGCAGGGCTCGTCGACCACGGCGGACCGATCGCGCCAGGTGCGAGCGCCAACCTGTGCGTGTTCGACCCGGCCGCCAGCTGGACGGTGGAGCCCGACGCGCTCGCCAGCCGGGCCCGCAACACGCCCTACGCCGGACGTGAGGTGCGCGGCCGGGTCCGGCACACGATCCTGCGGGGCGAGCCGGTCGTCGTCGACGGATGCGCGACCCGATGAGCGCGGACGCGCGACCCGATCCGATGCGCGGCGCCGCGGTCCTCGCGCTCGCCGACGGCACCCTCTTCGAGGGCGTCGCGATCGGCGCGCAGCCACGCGCCGGAGTCGCGAGCGGCGAAGTCGTCTTCAACACGGCGCTCGCCGGCTACCAGGAGATCATCACCGATCCGTCGTACGCCGGGCAGATCATCACGTTCACCTATCCGCACATCGGCAACTACGGCGTCAACGGCGACGACGACGAGAGCCGTCGTCCGTTCTGCCGGGGGATCGTGGTGCGCGACCTAGCCCGTCGACCGAGCAGCTGGCGCTCGACGCGTGATCTCGACAGCTTCCTCGTCGACCACGGGGTCCCGGGCATCGCGGGGATCGACACCCGACGCCTCACCCGGCACCTGCGACAGCACGGTGCGCTGCCCGGCGCCTTCGGCCTCGACGAGGCGGCGGTGCTCGCCGCGGCCACCAGCAGCCCGAGCACCGACGGCATCGACATGGTGGCCGAGGTCACCGTGGCCGAGCCCTACGTGCTGGGTGACGCCGACGCACCCCACCGCGTCGTCGCGTACGACTACGGGATCAAGCGAACGATCCTGCGCCACCTGGTCGATGCGGGGTGCCGGGTCGAGGTGGTCCCGGCATCGACGCCCGCGGCCGACGTGCTCGCGCGCGCGCCGCACGGCGTGTTCCTCTCGAACGGTCCCGGCGATCCGGAGGCGGTGGCGGACGCGACGGCCAACGTGCGCGCGCTGGTGGGTGAGGTCCCCGTGTTCGGCATCTGCCTCGGTCACCAGATCCTCGGGATGGCGGTCGGAGCGCGCAAGCGCAAGCTCCTCTTCGGGCACCACGGAGCGAACCACCCGGTGCGCCACGTCGAGACCGGGCGGGTCGAGATCACGAGCCAGAACCACAACTACGCGATCGAGATCGACGGGCTCGAGGGGGCCGAGCTCACCCACGTCAACCTCAACGACGGCGTCGTCGAGGGCTTCCGCCTGCGAGACGCCCGGGCGTTCGGGGTCCAGCACCACCCCGAGGCGGGCCCGGGCCCGCACGACGCGTCCTACCTCTTCACCGAGTTCACCGACCTCATTGCCGACAGTCGGGGAGGGGTGCGCTAGTGCCCCGGCGCGACGACCTCGAGACGATCCTGATCATCGGCAGCGGTCCGATCGTCATCGGGCAGGCCTGCGAGTTCGACTACTCGGGGACCCAGGCCTGTCGGGTGCTGCGCGACGAGGGCTACCGGGTCGTGCTGGTGAACTCCAACCCCGCGACGATCATGACCGATCCCGAGTTCGCGGACCGCACCTACGTGGAGCCGCTCGACGTCGAGAGCGTCACCCAGGTGATCGAGCGCGAGCGGCCCGACGCGCTGCTGCCGACGCTCGGCGGTCAAACCGCGCTCAACCTCGCGATCGGGCTGCACGACGCGGGGGTGCTCGAGCGCTACGGGGTCGAGCTCATCGGTGCCAACGTCGAGGCGATCCACACCGCCGAGGACCGCTCACGGTTCAAGGCCGCCATGCAGGAGATCGGCCTGGCCGTCCCGCGCTCGGGGCTCGCGTACGGCGTCGACGAGGCGCTCGCCGTCGCCGCGGTGGTCGGCTACCCGATCATCATCCGCCCGTCGTTCATCCTCGGTGGGGGTGGCACGGGCTTCGCGCGCGACGAGGCCGAGATGCGGGATGCCGCCACCCGGGGGCTCGCGGCGAGCCCGGTGGGCGAGATCCTCATCGAGCGCTCGGTGCTGGGCTGGAAGGAGTACGAGCTCGAGGTGATGCGCGACCACGCCGACAACGTGGTCGTGATCTGCTCGATCGAGAACTTCGACGCGATGGGCGTCCACACGGGCGACTCCATCACGGTCGCACCGGCGCAGACGCTCACCGACGTCGAGTACCAGCAGATGCGTGACGCCGCGTTCGCGTGCATCCGTCGCATCGGCGTCGACACCGGCGGCTCCAACATCCAGTTCGCCGTCGATCCCGCGACCGGTGAGCAGGTCGTGATCGAGATGAACCCGCGGGTGTCGCGCTCCAGCGCGCTCGCGAGCAAGGCCACCGGCTTCCCGATCGCGAAGATCGCGGCCCGACTCGCGGTCGGGTACCGCCTCGACGAGATCCTCAACGACATCACGGGCGAGACGCCGGCCGCGTTCGAGCCGACGATCGACTACGTGGTCACCAAGATCCCTCGCTGGGCGTTCGAGAAGCTCCCCGGCGCCTCACCCGTCCTCGGGACGCAGATGCAGTCGGTGGGCGAGGTGATGGCGATCGGGCGCACGTTCCCCGAGTCGCTCCAGAAGGCGCTCCGCAGCCTGGAGACGGGCCGCGCGGGCCTCAACGGCGACGCGCCCGAGCTCGCGCTCGACGAGGTGGCCGTCGACGAGCTGGTGCGTGCGGCGGCATCGCCGACCCCCGAGCGGGTGTTCCTGCTGGAGGCCGCGCTGCGGCGCGGCGTGAGCGTCGAGCGCCTCCACGACGCGACCGGCGTCGACCCGTGGTTCCTCGACCAGCTCCTGATGGTCGTCGAGGCGAGGGCGTACTACAGCGCGCGGTCGCCGGGGGAGCTCGATCGTCGGGAGTGGCGCGCGATCAAGCAGCTGGGCTTCGACGACGCGCAGCTCGCGCACCTCTGGTCGGTCGACGCGCCCGCGGTCGCCGAGGCGCGGGCCGCGCACGGGGTCGCCCCGACGTTCAAGACCGTCGACACCTGCGCGGCCGAGTTCGCGGCGCGCACGCCGTACCACTACTCCACCTACGAGGACGAGTGCGAGGTCGCACCGCTGTCGAAGCCGGCGGTGCTGATCCTCGGCAGCGGACCCAACCGCATCGGGCAGGGCGTCGAGTTCGACTACTGCTGCGTGCAGGCGGCCTTCGCGCTCTCGGAGGCCGGGTACGAGACCGTGATGGTCAACTGCAACCCCGAGACCGTCTCGACCGACTACGACACCAGCGACCGCCTGTTCTTCGAGCCGCTCACCGTGGAGTCGGTGTGCGCGATCCGAGACGCGCTCACCCGCCGCGTCGACGGCGACGGCCGCATCGAAGGCGTCGTCGTGTCGCTCGGAGGGCAGACGCCACTCAAGCTCGCCCACGCGCTCGAGCGCGCGGGCATCACGGTGCTGGGCACCAGCCCGGCGTCGATCGACCGAGCCGAGGACCGCGCCGGGTTCCAGGAGGTGTGCGAGCGCCTCGGCATCCCCCAGCCCCCCGGCGGGACCGCTCGCGACGTCGACGAGGCGCTGCGCATCGCGTCCGAGGTCGGCTACCCGGTGCTCGTACGGCCGTCGTACGTGCTCGGTGGCCGGGCGATGCAGATCGTCTACGACGACGACGCGCTGCGCACCGCGATGGCGGAGCTCACCCAGGCCGGCTCGCTCGGGCGCGAGGGCGGGCTCTCGGCCGAGCGCCCGGCGCTCATCGACCGGTTCCTCGAGGACGCGATCGAGGTCGACGTCGACGCGTTGCGCGATCACCGCGGCGACTTCCTCCTCGGCGGGATCATGGAGCACATCGAGGAGGCCGGCGTGCACTCGGGCGACTCCGCGTGTGCGATCCCACCTCCGACCCTGGGCGCCGACGTCGTCGCGACCATCGAGCACCACACGCGGGCACTCGCCGAGGAGCTCGAGGTGTGCGGGCTCCTCAACGTGCAGTTCGCGGTGAAGGACGGGCAGGTCTCGGTGATCGAGGCCAACCCGCGCGCGAGCCGCACGGTGCCGTTCGTCAGCAAGGCGACGGGAGTCTCGCTGGCGCGGATCGCGGCCCGGCTGATGGTCGGCGCGACCCTCGAGGAGCTGCGGGGCGAGGGTCTGGTCAAGCCCGCCGTCGGCGGCGCGCACGTGGCGGTGAAGGAGGCGGTGCTGCCCTTCGATCGGTTCCCCGACGTCGACACGATGCTCGGACCGGAGATGCGCTCGACGGGCGAGGTCATGGGCATCGACCGGTCCTTCGGGCTCGCCTTCGCGAAGAGCCAGGCCGCGGCCGGCAACCGGCTGCCCGCGACCGGCACGGTGTTCATCTCGGTCGCCGACCGCGACAAGGCCGTCGGTGTCGAGCTCGCCCGCCGGTTCGTCGAGCTCGGCTTCGCCCTCGCGGCGACGGCCGGCACCGCCGCCGCGATCGAGGCCGAGGCGCTCCCGGTCGCGACCGTCGTCGCGAAGGTGGGAGAGGGCACCGGTGTCGACGCCGTCGAGCTGCTCGCCTCGGGGAAGGTCGACCTCGTCGTGAACACGCCCAGGGGCCGCGGTCCCCGCGCCGACGGCGATCACATCCGCCGGGCCGCGACGCGCCACGGGGTGCCGTGCATCACCACGATCGCGGCCGCGCGTGCGGCCGCGGCGGGGATCGCGGACCGGGCGCGGCACGCGCCCGGCGTGCGCTCGCTCCAGGAGTACCACCGCGACGAGCAGCTCGGGCTGAAGGTCTGACGGGCGTGGCGACCGCCGGCGGCGCCGTCGACACCACGGTCCGTCTCGGTCCGCTCGAGCTCCCGAGCCCCGTCGTCGCCGCGTCGGGCACGTTCGGGCACAGCGACGAGGTCGCCCGCCTGTGTGACCCCTCCCGGTTGGGTGCCGTTACCGCGAAGTCCCAGGCTCCCTTCGCCTGGGGTGGCAACCCGCCGCCCCGACTGCACCCGACCGACGCCGGCATGGTGAACGCGGTCGGACTCCAGGGTCGCGGCGTGGCGCACTGGGTTGCCGAGGACCTCCCGCCGCTGCACGCGAGGGGTGCCCGGGTGATCGCGTCGCTCTGGGGACACCAGGTGGACGACTACCGGAAGGGAGCCGAGCTGCTCCGCGCCGGGGTCGATCGCATCGTCGCGGTCGAGGTCAACCTCTCGTGTCCCAACACCGCCGCGGGCGGCGCGATGTTCGCCACCCATGCGGGGGACACGAAGGCGGTCGTCGAGGCGGTCGGCTCCGTCGAGCTCGGGGTGCCGCTGCTCGCCAAGCTCACCGCCACCCCCGACATCGCCGAGATCGCAGGGGTGGCCGCCGACGCGGGGGCCGCTGCGGTCACCGTGATCAACACGGTGCGAGCGCTGCTGGTCGATCCCGAGGCGCGCCGACCGGTCCTGGGCAGCCCGGGCGGCGGGCTCTCGGGGCCCGCGATCAAGCCGATCGCGCTGCGAGCCGTGCACGACGTGCACAGCGCCCACCCCGCGCTGCCGATCGTCGGTACCGGCGGCGTCTCGAGCGGGCTCGACGCGGTGGAGATGCTGCTCGCGGGTGCTTCCGCGGTCGGGGTGGGCACCGCCACGTTCGCCGAGCCACGGGCGACGTTGCGGATCCTCGACGAGCTCACCGAGTGGTGCTCGCGACGGGACGTACGAGCGGTCAGCTCGCTCACCGGCGCGATGCGCGCGCACGATCGACCAGAGGAGCCGGGGCAATGACCGAAGCCAACGACCGACTCGTGCTGGCGCTCGACGTCGGTGGGCTCGACGACGCGCTCGCGCTCGCGCGGCGACTCGCACCGTGGTTCCCGACGGTGAAGGTCGGCTTCGAGCTCTACGCGGAGGCCGGACCAGCGGCGTTCGACGCGCTCCACGCCGAGGGCCTGCGCATCTTCGCCGACCTGAAGCTGCACGACATCCCCAACACCGTCGCTCGAGCCGCCCGGGTCCACGGCCGACGAGGCGTCGAGTTCTTGAACTTCCACGCCGCGGGCGGCGTCGACATGCTGCGCGCCGGCGTCGATGCCTTCCGCGAAGGCGCGCGCGACGCCGGCCACCCGGCACCGGTCGCGCTCGGGGTCACGGTCCTCACGAGCGACCCCGACGTCTCGGCCTTCGACGCGCGGCTGCGCACCTGCGTCGACGCCGGATGCGACGGCGTCGTCTGCGCGACGGCGGAGGTCGCTGCCGCGCGTGACGCCGGGCTTCGCTCGATGGTGCCCGGCGTCCGGCGGGCCGGCACGAGCGCCGACGACCAGGCCCGGGTCGCGACCCCGCGGGACGCGATCGTGGCCGGTGCGACCTGGCTGGTCGTCGGGCGCACGGTCACCGCGGCCGACGATCCCGAGCGTGCCGCTTCCGAGGTCGCGACCGAGGTGGACGCCGCGATCGCCGTGACCACCTGAGTCGCAGGCGGCGGCCGGGCGGGCCCGGTGTTGCCGACGAGGGCCGTCGCTATGCTGACGCGCTCATGCCGCTCCCGCCCGCCCTCACGCCGGATCAGCGTCGCGCGGCGCTCGAGAAGGCCGCTGCGGCACGGAAGGTCCGAGCCCAGGTGAAGGAAGAGCTCAAGGCGTCGTCGCTGTCGCTCTCGGAGCTCTTCGACCGGGCCGAGGCCGACGAGGTGCTCGGCAAGCTCAAGGTGGTCAGCATGCTCGAGTCGATGCCCAACACCGGCAAGGTGAAGGCCCGTCGACTGATGCGTGACCTCGACATCAGCGAGAGCCGCCGCCTGCGCGGCCTCGGGCCGAACCAGAGGCGCCGGCTGCTCGAGCACTTCGGCACGACCCCCGCGGACCGCTGAGCGTCGTCCTCGTCCTGGCGGGTCCGTCGGGCGTCGGGAAGTCGACCATCGTGCGGCGCCTGCGCGACCGCCGTCCCGACCTGTGGTGGTCGGTGTCGGCGACCGATCGCCCGCCGCGGCCGGACGAGGTCGACGGCGTCGACTACCGGTTCCTCGATCACGACGAGTTCTGTCGGCTCCGCGACGAGGGTGGCTTCCTCGAGTGGTTCGACGTCTACGGCGACCTCAAGGGCACGCCTCGAGCGCCGGTCGAAGCGCACCTCGCCGCCGGCGACGACGTCCTGATCGAGGTCGACGTGCAGGGAGCGCTCGCCATCAAGCGCGCGCTCCCCGTCGCGACCCTCGTCTTCGTGAAGCCGCCCTCGCGCGACGTCCAGCGAGAGCGGCTCCGGGCCCGCGACCCCCACGCCGACCCGGCCGACCTCGAGCGCCGGCTCGCCGCGGCCACCGCTGAGGAGGCCGAGGAGCCCGCGTTCGACGCCGTGCTCGTCAACGACGACGTCGAGCGGGTCGTGGACGAGCTCGTCGCCATGCTCGACGCGGGCTGACCGGCGTCCCGAGGGCCCGGCTCGGCTTCGGGGGCATGATCGGCGCCGGGTCGGCCAGGGCGGGTACGCTGGTGGCTCCACTCGCCCTCACCTCTGGGGAGCACCCCTCGCAATGGCCGAACGCCGCGCTTCGCTCATGGACCCGCGCATGGAGCACCTGCTCGATCGCGTCGACTCGAAGTTCACGCTCGTGACGCTCGCGGCGCTGCGGGCCCGTGAGATCAACGACTACTACAACCAGCTCGGCGAGGGCCTCGGCAAGATCGTCCCGCCGCAGGTCACGTCGGTGTCTCGCAAGCCCCTGACGATCGCCCTCGAGGAGATCGAGGCCGCCAAGATCGAGGCGCAGCCGCTCCCCGAGGAGCCCGACGAGGAGCTCCTCGTCGAGGAAGGCGCCGGCGAGCCCGTCGTCGAGTAGCGGGGTCGCGCCCGGCGCGCCGCGTCCGCCATGGCCATCACCCCCGATCTCCGAGCCCTGCGGGGTCGCCGCGTCGTGCTCGGCGTGTCCGGCGGCATCGCCGCCTACAAGGCCGTCGAGGTCTGCAGGCGGATGGTCGACGCCGGCGCGCACGTCGCACCCGTCCTGACCGAGGACGCGCTCCGCTTCGTCGGTGCGCTCACCTTCTCGGCGCTGGCCTCCGAGCCCGCCCGGACCTCGCTCTTCGCCCAGGGCGCCGACGAGCACCCGATCCCGCACACCCGCCTCGGACAGGGCGCCGACCTGGTGGTCGTCGCACCGGCCACCGCGAAGCTGCTCGGCAAGTACGCGAGCGGGATCTCCGACGACCTTCTCACCGCGACCCTCCTCGCGACGCGGGCGCCAGTGCTCGTCGCGCCGGCGATGCACACCGAGATGTGGGAGCACCCGTCCGTGCAGGCGAACCTCGCGACCCTCCGGACGCGCGGCGTGCACGTCGTCGAGCCGGGGGAGGGGCGCCTCGCGGGCGGCGACGTCGGCGCCGGGCGACTCGCCGAGGCGTCGGACATCGTCGCGGCTGCCGCCACGGTGCTGGCGCGCGACCACGACCTCGCCGGCGTGCGCGTGCTGATCACCGCGGGCGGGACCCGCGAGGCGATCGACCCCGTTCGCTTCCTCGGCAACCGGTCGTCCGGGAAGATGGGACACGCGCTCGCGGACGCGGCGGCCCGTCGCGGTGCAGCGGTGACCCTGGTGACGACCGCGAAGCTGGAGTCGGATCCCCACGTCGAGCGCGTCGCCGTCGAGTCGGCCGAGGACATGCACGACGCGGTCCTCGATCGGTTCGCCGACTGCGACGTCGTCGTCATGGCCGCCGCGGTCGCGGACTTCCGCCCGAAGGTGGCGGCGACGCACAAGCTCAAGAAGCGCGACGGCGTCCCCGAGATCGTGCTCGAGCCCACGCCCGACATCCTCGGTGCGCTGGGTGAGCGCAAGAGCCACCAGCTCCTCGTCGGCTTCGCGGCCGAGACCGAGGAGCTCCGCGGCAACGCGGCGGCGAAGCTCGCCGCCAAGCGGGTCGACCTGATGGTGGCGAACGACGTGTCCGCACCCGACGCCGGGTTCGAGGTCGACACCAACCGGATCGTCCTGCTGGACTCGACCGGCCTCGTCGAGGAACCACCGCTGTCCACGAAGATCGCGCTCGCCGACCTGATCCTCGATCGGGTCCGTGGAGCACTCGAGCTGGGAACAGGAGCGCCGTGAACGACTTCACCTTCACCTCGGAGTCGGTGACCGAGGGGCACCCCGACAAGATGTGCGACCAGATCAGCGACGCGGTCCTCGACGCGATCTTCGAACAGGACCCCGAGTCGCGGGTCGCATGCGAGTCGATGGCGACGACCGGCGTCGTGATCGTCGCCGGGGAGATCTCCACGAAGGCGCACATCGACTACGCACGCGTCGTGCGCGACACGGTGAACGGGATCGGGTACAACGACGCGGCATTCGGCTTCGACGGCAAGACGTGCAGCGTCATGACGTCGATCGACGAGCAGTCGCCCGACATCGCGATGGGGGTCGACAAGGCCGCCGAGCAGCGGGCGGGCACCGGCGACTCGTACGACGAGATCGGCGCCGGTGACCAGGGGATGATGTTCGGGTACGCCTGCAACGAGACCGACGACCTGCTGCCGATGCCGATCTGGCTCGCGCACCGACTCGCGGAGCGGCTGGCCGCGGTGCGCAAGGACGGCACCCTCGACTATCTGCGCCCGGACGGCAAGACCCAGGTGACGATCGAGTACCGGGACGGCAAGCCGGCCCGCCTCGGCACCGTGCTGATCTCGACCCAGACCGCGCCCGGCATCGACATCCTCGACCGACTCCGGCCGGACCTCGCCGAGCACGTCGTCGCGCCGCTCGTGCCCGAGCAGTTCGCGAACGACGACTTCGAGCTGTTGTGCAACCCCACGGGCAGCTTCGAGCTCGGCGGTCCCCACGCCGACTGCGGTCTCACCGGGCGCAAGATCATCGTCGACACCTACGGCGGCATGGCCCGCCACGGCGGCGGCGCCTTCAGCGGGAAGGACCCCACGAAGGTCGACCGTTCGGCCGCGTACGCGGTGCGCCACGTGGCCAAGAACATGGTCGCGGCCGGGGTCGCCGAGCGTTGCGAGGTGCAGGTCGCGTACGCCATCGGGGTCGCGCGGCCCGTGTCGGTGATGGTCGAGACGTTCGGGACGTCGCAGATCGATCCGGCAAAGCTGCCCGACCTGGTGCAGGAGATCTTCGACCTGCGACCGGCCGCGATCATCGAGCGGCTCCAGCTGCGCCGTCCGATCTTCCAGAAGACCGCCGCGTACGGCCACTTCGGTCGGCCCGAGCCGACCTTCAGCTGGGAGGCGACCGACCACGCCGAGCAGCTGCGCAAGGCCGCCGAAGCGATCGCCTGAGCAGCCGGGTCTCGGCGCGCTGAGCACGGCTCCGACGCCGCCCGACGCGCCGGACGCGCGCGCCGAGGGCGGCGGACGGATCGACCGGGTCCTGCCCGACGTCCCGGCCGTCGATCGGGCCTTCGACTACGCGATCCCCGACGACGTCGCGCCCGAGGTGATCGTGGGCACGGTCGTGCGGGTCCCCTTGCACGGCCGGCGGGTGCGGGGATGGGTGCTGGAGAGCGGGGTGTCGCCCGAGGTCGAGCGGTCGCGCGTGCGTCCGATCTTCAAGGTGTCGTCGGCCGGGCCACCGCCGGCGGTGGTCGCGCTCACCGCCTTCGGCGCATGGCGCTGGGCCGGCCCGCGTGCACCGTTCCTGCGCGCCGCCTCACCACCGAACGCGGTCGCACCGGGCCCGCGGCCGGAGGGCCACGTCGCGGTGTTCCCCGAGCGGGCCGGACCGATCGCGGTGCCCGAGGCGCCGGTGCGGGTGATCACCTGGCCCCCGGCTTCGTCACGGATCGACCTCGTGCGCTCGCTCCTCGAGCCCGCGGGCTCCACGGTCGTCGTCGCCCCGGATCCCGGCGAGGGGAGGGTGCTGGCGGAGATGGCGCAGGCCGAAGGCCGAGAGGTCCACGTGATGCGGGGGGACCAGTCGGCCGCGGAGCGCACCTCCGCGTGGGCGAGGGCGCGCCACGGCGCGTGCGTGGTCGTCGGTGGGCGGATCGCGGTGTTCGCGCCGGTTCCCGACCTGGCCGCCATCGTCGTGCTCGACGACGTCGACGAGGCGCTCGCAGAGGAGCGCGCCCCGGTCTGGCACGCGAGAGAGCTCGCGATCGAGCGAGCGCGCGTCGAAGGGGCCCGGGTGACGTTCGTGAGCCCGTGCCCGTCGGTCGAGGCCGTGACGCTGGCAGGCGGCGCGCTGGTGAGCGCTCCCGCGGCAGTCATGCGCGGGGGCTGGCCGCACACGGACGTGGTCGACCTCCGCGACGAGCCACCCGGGGCCGGGCTCCTGTCGCGGGCCCTCGGGCCCGCGATCCAGCGCGCGCTCGACTCCGGGGGACGTGCGCTGCTGGTCGTGAACCGCAAGGGACGGGCGCACCTGCTCGTGTGCCGGTCGTGTGGCTCGATCGCCGAGTGCGAGCGGTGCGGCTCGCGCCTGTCCGAGGGTGACGGCACCGCAGCGTGCGAGGCATGCGGCCACCGCAGCCCGCTCCAGTGCGTCCACTGCGGCTCGATCCGGTTCAGCAGGCTCCGACACGGCGTCACCGGCCTGCGGGACGCGATCGCCGCGCTGGCCCCCCGACGACACGTGCTGGCGGTCGACTCGTCGAGCGCGCCATTGCCCGCGTTCGACATCGCGGTGGGCACCGAGGCCGTGCTGCACCGGGTACCGACCGAGCCGGCCCGACCGGTCACGCTCGTGGCGTTCCCGGAGATCGACCAGGAGCTGCTCGCGCCTCGCTACCGGGCCGCGGAGCAGGCGCTGTGGCTCCTGGTCCGCGCCGCTCGCCTCGTCGGCGACCGCGCCGGGGGAGGGCGGATCCTGCTCCAGACGCGCGTGCCCGAGCACGAGGTGCTGCGAGCGGTCGGCGACGGCGACCCCTCCATCGTCGAGCAGGCCGACGCCGAGCGGCGGCGCGCGCTGGGGTACCCGCCGTTCGGCGGCGTCGCCGCGCTGAGCGGCGACTCGGCCGCGGTCGACGCCGCGTGCGACCTGCTGAGCGACCGCCTCACCGTCCTCGGGCCGAACCACGGGCGGGCCCTGTTGCGCGCCGACACGGTCGAGGCCCTGTGCGACGCCCTCGCCGCGGCGGACCTCGGTCCGGCCCGAGCGCTCGGACGGCTCCGCATCGACGTCGACCCACTGCGGATCTGACGACGCCGAACCTCCGAGTCCGTTGACACTGTCCACGGATTCGTAGACAATGTCTACATGGTCGTCCAGGCGGACACGCGTGAGCGCCTCGTGCGGGCGGCGCGGGAGCACCTCGACGAGCGGGGGCTCGACGGCTTGACCCTGCGGGCGATCGCCCGCCGAGCCGGGGTCTCCCACGGCGCACCCGGTCGGCACTTCCCGGGCGTCGCGAACCTCCTGGCCGTCGTGGCGGCGCAGGGGTTCTGCGACCTCCACGCTTCCGTCGCGGCAGCGCTCGTGGCCGCAGGGCCCTCCGCCGATGCACTCGCGCGTCTGCGTGCGGCCGGGCGCGGCTACGTCGACTTCGCGATCGCGAACCCGGGCGTGTTCGAGCTCGCCTTCCGCCACGAGCGCCACGCCGCGCAGGAGCCGGAGCTCCTGGAAGCGGGCGCCGCGGCCTTCCTCCAGCTCGTCGAGGTCGTCACCGGGGCACAGGCCGCCGGCTGGCATCCCGACGAAGCGCCCGGCGAGCTCGCCGCCGTCATGTGGGCGACCGTGCACGGGATCGCGACGCTCTGGATCCCGGGCACGCTCGGCACGGCCGTCGCGTTCACCGGCGCGCCCTCGGACCTCGACCGTCTCCTCGCGCTGGCCCTGCGGATCGTGACCGCACCCACGACTCCGAGCTCTCCCGCTCCGAACCTGACCGACCAGGAGGCATGATGACTGCAACGTCCTCGACGACCGAGAACATCTGGCTGGCGGGGAACTTCGGCCCCGTCCGCGACGAGCGCACGGTCCACGACCTTCCGGTCACGGGCACGATCCCGCCGGAGCTCGACGGGCGTTACCTGCGCAACGGGCCGAACCCGCTGGCGGCACCCGACCCAGCCACGCACCACTGGTTCACCGGCGACGGGATGGTGCACGGCATCCGCCTCCGCGACGGCAAGGCGGAGTGGTACCGCAACCGCTTCGTCCGCAGTCCCGACGTCGCGGCGGCGCTCGGCGAACCCGCGCCGCCCTCGCCCTACTCCGACGACGTGCGGATCTTCGCGGCCAACACGAACGTGATCGGACACGCCGGCACGACCCTCGCCATCGTCGAGGCCGGCGCGCCGCCGATCGAGCTCACCGACGAGCTGGACACCATCGGGCCCACCGATCTGGGCGCCACGCTCGACCACGCCTTCAGCGCGCACCCGAAGCGTGACCCGAAGACCGGCGAGCTGTGCGTGGTGGCCTACTTCTGGGGCTGGGGCGACCGCATCCGCTACCTCGTCGTCGATGCGGACGGACGCGTCGCGAAGTCGGTCGACGTCGACCTCCCGGTGCCGGGCCAGCCGATGGTGCACGACCTGGCGATCACCGAGACGCGTGCGCTGCTGTTCGACCTCCCGTGCACGTTCGACCTCGAGCTCGCGATGTCGGGGGTCAGCCTGCCGTACCGCTGGCACCCCGAGCACGGTGCCCGCGTCGGACTCCTCCCTCGTTCGGGGAGCGAGGACGTCACCTGGCACGAGGTCGATCCCTGCTACGTGTTCCACCCGCTCAACGCGTTCGACACGGCTGACGGAGGGGTGGTCGTCGACCTCGTGCGGTGGCCCAAGATGTTCGACCGCGAGGTGCTCGGCCCGAACGAGGGTCCGACCCGGCTCGAGCGCTGGACGATCAGGCCCGACACGAGCACCGTCCACACCGAGGTCCTCGACGACCGAGGCCAGGAGTTCCCCCGGCACGACGAGCGCGTGCTCGGTCGACGGCACCGCTACGGCTACTCGGTGGTCGTCGGTGACGACTTCGACCAGGGTGACGCGCTCAAGCACGATCTCGAGCGCGGCGCCACCGAGGTGCACGCGTTCGGTCCCGGGCGCCACGCCGGCGAGCTCGTCTTCGTGCCGCGATCATCGGATGCGGGCGAGGACGACGGCTGGCTGCTGACGCTGGTCTACGACGAGGGCACGGATCGCTCGGATCTCGTCGTGCTCGACGCGCAGGACTTCACCGGCGATCCGGTGGCGACCGTGCACCTGCCCGGACGGGTGCCGTACGGCTTCCACGGCAACTGGGTGCCGAGCGCCGGATAGCCGGGCGGGCAGCGCGCGCGACGGCGTCCGGTACCCTGGTGACGTGGCGAGCACGTTCCCGGTCCGCGTCTTCGGCGATCCCGTGCTCCGTCAGCGCGCGTCCGAGGTCGACGAGCTCGACGGAGAGCTCGCCCGCCTCGCCGCGACGATGGTCGACACCATGTACGAGGCCCTCGGCCTCGGTCTGGCCGCGCCCCAGGTCGGCGTGCTCAAGCGCATGTACGTCTACGACCTCGGCGACGGGCCGGAGGTGCTGATCAATCCCGAGATCGTCGAGTCGTCGGGGGAGTGGACCTACGACGAGGGCTGCCTGTCGCTCCCGGGGATGCAGTTCGAGATCGTGCGACCCAAGCTGGTGACCGTCCGGGGGATCGACCTCGACGGCAAGGAGGTCGTGTTCGAGGGCGACGAGCTGATGGGGCGGCTGATCCAGCACGAGATCGACCACCTCGACGGCACGATGCTCATCGAACGCCTCGACCCCGACCGTCGCAAGGAGGCGCTGCGTGAGTGGCGCCGAGCGCAGCTCGACGGGCCTCCGGGGTGGCCGGCCGCGGTGGGCGGGAGCGACCGCTCGCGGCACCTCTGAGCCCGACGCCCCCCGTCCGGGGTGAGCCGTCCGGGATGCGCATCGTCTACTGCGGCACCCCCGACGACGCGGTGCCGCCGCTGCGCGCGCTGCTCGACGCGGGTCACGAGGTGGCGCTCGTCCTCACCCAGCCCGACCGCCGGCGGGGCCGGCGCGGGGAGCCGGCACCGAGCCCGGTCAAGGCGGCGGCCGAACAGCTCGGTCTCGACGTCCGCACGCCGCTGCGGGCTCGCGAGCTCGTCGACGAGGTCGCGGCGCTCCGCGCCGACGTCGGCGTCGTGGTGGCGTTCGGGCAGCTGCTCCCGCCCGACCTCCTGGCCGCGACCCGGCTCGGGTTCGTGAACCTCCACTTCTCGCTCCTCCCACGCTGGCGCGGGGCGGCGCCGGTGGAGCGGGCAGTGATGGCGGGCGACGCCGAGACCGGCGTGTGCGTCATGCGCCTCGACGAGGGGCTCGACACCGGGCCGGTGTACGACTGCGCGTCCACGCGGGTGGAGCCCGACGAGACCGCCGGCGAGCTGCGAGCGCGGCTGGTCGATCTCGGCACGCCGCTCCTGACGCGAGTGGTCGGCGCGGTCGACGAGCTGACGCCCCGCGCCCAGGTCGGTGAGCCGACGACCGCGGCGAAGCTCTCGGTCGACGAGTTCATGCTCGACCCGAGTCGCCCCGCGTCGGAGCTGGCGAGGCTCGTCCGCGCGGGGAACCCCCGCCCCGGCGCGTGGGCGCGAATCGACGGGCGTCGCGTGAAGGTGCTGCGCGCCCACGCAGCCCCCGGCGCCGTCGCGGCCTCGCCCGGCGTGGTCGACGCGACCGCGCGGCTCGTGACGACCGACGGGCTGCTCGTCCTCGAGGAGGTGCAGCCCGAGGGCAAGGGCGTGATGACCGGCCCCGACTGGCGCGCCGGCGTGCGTGCACCCGAGCCCCGCGTCGAAGCGTGACGTCCGCGCGCCGCGTCGCTCGGGACGCTCTCGTGCGCATCGAGGCCGGCGCGTACTCGAACGTCGTGCTGCCGGCGATCCTGCGCGAGACCGACCTGTCGGCACGCGAGCGCGCCCAGACGACCGCGCTGGTGTACGGGACGCTGCGGGGCCGACGCCGGATCGACGAGCTGCTCGAGCGGGTGAGCACCCGATCCGTCGCGGACCTCGATCCGGAGGTGCGCGCGGCCCTGCGCCTCGGCGTGGAGCAGCTGCTCCAGGGGGTGGCGCCGTACGCCGCGGTCGACGAGGCCGTCGCCGTCACCCCCACACGGGCTCGCGGCTACGTCAACGGCGTGCTCCGCGCGCTCACCCGCACCGGCCCGCCCTGGCCGGAGCCCGCCGACGCCGCCGTCGCGCTGTCGTTCCCCGACTGGATCGTCGACCGACTGTGCGCCGACCTCGGTGCGGAGGACGCGCGCGCCGTCCTCGAGGTCGCGAACGAGCCGCCGGCCGTGACCTTGCGACCGAACCGGGCCCGCACCACGCCCGACGCGCTGGCGGTCGAGCTGGAGCAGTCGGGAGCGAGCGTCGAGCCGGGCACGCTCGTCGACGGCGCGCTCCTCGTGCGGGGGATCGGTGATCCCGCGGTGCTGCCCGCCATCGCCGAGGGACGCGCGACGCCGCAGGACCAGGCCAGCCAGGCGGTCGTCGACTACCTCGCCCCGGCGCCGGGAGAGCTCGTCGTCGACGTGGCCGCGGCCCCGGGGGGCAAGGCGACCGCGATCGGCGAGCGGGTCGGGGCCGGGGGACGGGTGATCGCGTGCGATCGACATGCGGGACGCTCCCGGTTGGTCGGTGTTGCCGCGCGTCGCCTCTCCCTCACCACCGTCGTCCCGGTCGTGGCGGACGGCCGGCGACCGCCGCTGCGAGCGGGGCGGGCGGATCGCGTCCTCGTCGACGCGCCGTGCAGCGGGCTCGGCGTGCTCCGGCGCCGACCGGAGGCTCGTTGGCGCATCGATCCCGGCGACGTCGCCGCGCTGCCCGACCTCCAGCGCGACCTCGTCGAGGCGAGCGCGGCGCTGCTGAGGCCGGGCGGCACGCTCGTCTACTCGGTCTGCACGCTGACGAGCGCCGAGACGCGGGACCTGGCCACGGACATCGTCGGCGCGCACCCCGAGCTCGAGGTGCTCCCGGCGCCGCCCGGGCCGTGGCGAGCGTGGGGGCCGGGTGCCCTCCTGCTCCCGTCGGTCGCGGGGACCGACGGCATGTACGTGCTCGGGCTCCGGCGGAGGGCCGGGTAGCGTCGGTCACGCATGGGCCGCCCCGTGAAGATCGCACCGTCCATCCTCTCGGCCGACTTCGCCTGCCTCGCCGACGAGGTCGAGCGGGTCACGACCGAGGCCGACCTGCTGCACGTCGACGTGATGGACGGCCACTTCGTCCCCAACCTCACGATCGGTCCGCCGGTCGTGCGGGCGCTGCGGGCACGCACGAAGCTCTTCCTCGACTGCCACCTCATGGTGAGCAACCCCGGCGTGCTCCTGGCCGACTTCGCCAAGGCCGGCGCCGACCGCTGCATCGTCCACATCGAGGTCGGTGATCCGCAACCGCTGTTCGACGAGCTGCGTGCCCTCGGCATCGGCGTCGGGCTCACCCTCAACCCCGAGACGCCGGTCGACCAGGTGCTGCCCTACCTCGGCGAGATCGACCTCCTGCTCGTGATGAGCGTGCACCCGGGCTTCGGCGGCCAGCACTTCATCCCCGAGGTGCTCGACAAGGTGCGCGCAGCGCGGGAGGCGATCGACGAGCAGGGGCTGCCGGTCGAGATCGAGATCGACGGCGGCATCAAGCACGACAACGCGAAGCAGGTGTACGACGCGGGCGTCGACATCCTGGTGGCGGGCAGCGCCATCTTCGAGGCGAACGACCAGGCGCGAGCGGCGGCCGAGATCCGGGCTGCCGCGCTCGCGGCCTGACGTGGCCGACCGCTCGCTCGCGGCGAAGGTCCTCACGGTCTCCGACGGCGTCGCGGAAGGCGTGCGGGACGATCGATCGGGCATCGCGCTCGTCGACCACCTCACGGAGCGCGGATGGGAGGTCGTCGACCATCGGGTCAGCGCCGACGGCACCGACGCGGTGGCGGACGCGCTGCGCGAGCTGGTCGCCGACTTCGCCGGGCTGGTCGTGACCACCGGCGGCACCGGCTTCGGCCCTCGTGACCTGACGCCCGAGGGGACCCGCATCGTCGTCGAGCGCGATGCGCCCGGTCTCGCAGAGGCCATGCGCCGCGTCAGCGACGCGGACGGACGCGGCTTCGGGATGCTGTCCCGCGGCGTGTGCGGCACCGTGGGCCCGACCCTCGTCTGCAACCTCCCCGGCTCGACCAACGGCGCCCTCGAGTGCCTCGACGCCATCCTCCCCGTCGTCCCCCACGCGCTCGATCTCCTCGCCGGCGGCCGCCCCCACTAGCCCGAACGAGTGCCGTCCGCACGCGGGCGGTCCGCACCTCGAACGAAGGGTGTCTGCTTCTTGCCCGGCCCTTCCGACGCGCCGACCCCCGGAGGAGGAGTCGCGCCGGGAGGCCGGCGAGACCCGGCCGCCTCGCGGCCGACCGAGCGAGCGGCAGGGGGCGGAGCTTGCGAGCCGACCAGACGGGGCGAGCGAGGGAGCAGGGGCTCGTCGGCCGGAGGCGCCCGACGGAGTGGGGTCGGCGCGCCGGAAGGGCACCCCGGTGAAAAAAACTAGAACCTGTTCCAATTAGGATCGAAAACAGGTACGCTGGGTGGACCAACGAGAGAGCCCTCGGGGTATGGGTGAGAGTCCCGACCGGCGGTGTGGGTCCAGCGTGACTGGGCCCGAGCCCGCGAGCCTGCCGCAGCCGGCGGTGGGTTGATCCGGTGAGAAGCCGGAGCCGACGGTGAGAGTCCGGATGGGAGAGGGCGGAGGCGCGTGGCTCCACGCGCGGCCGTGCCCGTCGGGCTCACCGACCGGTCAGGAGCAAGGGTGAGCGGCACGGGGCACGACGCACAGCTGATGGCACGTGCGGTCGCGCTCGGTGCGAGCGGTCGCCGAAGCGCTCCGCCGAACCCGTGGGTCGCCTGCGTGATCGCCCGGGACGGTGAGATCGTCGGCGAGGGTGTGCACGTCCGCGCCGGACGTGCCCATGCCGAGCCTCTAGCGCTCGCAGCCGCAGGCTCACGTGCTCGAGGTGCCACCGCGTACGTCACTCTCGAGCCCTGCTCGCATCACGGGCGGACACCCCCGTGTGTCGACACCCTGATCGAAGCCGGCGTGAACCGTGTCGTCGTCGCGCTCGTCGATCCTGATCGCAAGGTTGCTGGAAAGGGGATCGAACGGCTGCGGGACGCAGGGATCACCGTCGAACTCGGGGTCGGTGCCGAAGATGCCGCGCTCGACCTCGCGCCGTACCTGCACCAGCGTCGCACCGGGCGTGCGTACTGCATCGTGAAGACCGCGACGAGCCTCGACGGTCGGGTCACCGCGGCCGACGGGTCCTCACGGTGGATCACGGGTGAAGCTGCGCGCGCCGACGTGCACCGGCTGCGCGCCGACTCCCAGGCGATCGTCGTCGGTTCCGGCACTGCCCTCGCGGACCGGCCCCTCCTGACTGCCCGCCCGGTCGACGCGAGCGTCGAGCACCCGCCGCTGCGGGTCGTGCTCGACGGGCGCGGCCGGGTGCCCGCCGACGGCCCCCTGTTCGACACGAGCGAGGCCCCGACCCTCGTGTGCACGTCGGGTGACGCGCCGAGCCACGCCCGCGACGCGTGGTCCGGGGCGGGAGCGAAGGTCGTCGTCCTCCCGGCCGATCGCGCCGGCGGGGTCGACCTCCGCGCCGTCCTCGAGCACCTGGCGACCGAAGGCGTCCTCCAGGCCCTCGTCGAGGGTGGTCCCACGCTGCACGGTGCCCTCGTCGCGGGCGGTCTCGCCGATCACGTCGTCGCCTACGTCGCGGGGACGGTGCTCGGACCCGATGGTCGAGCGGCGTTCGACGCGCCCCTGCCTCCGGCGCTCGCCGACGCGCCCCGCCTCCGTCTCCTGGGTGCCCGACCGCTCGGAGACGACGTGCGGCTCGACTACCTGCCTCGGGCGCGGGCCGGGGAGTCCTGATGTTCACGGGGATCGTCGAGGAGCTCGGGACCGTGCGCGCGATCGATGCTCGTGGCAGCGGCGTGCGGATCGAGATCTCCTGCGAGCGGGTGCTCGACGACGCCGAGCTCGGGGCATCGATCGCGGTGAACGGGTGCTGTCTCACGGTCGTCGAGCTGGGCCCCGGGTGGTGGGCCGCCGATGCGCAGCCCGAGACGCTCGAGCGGACGACGCTCGGCGGCCTCCGGGCCGGCGATCACGTCAACCTCGAGCGGCCCCTGCGCCTGTCCGACCGGCTCGGCGGGCACCTGGTGCAGGGGCACGTCGACGGTGTCGGCGCCGTGACCGCGCGGCGGCCCGAGGCCGACGGGTCGACCCGGATCGACGTCGAGCTGCCGAAGGCGCTGGGCCGCTACGTGGTGGAGAAGGGCTCGATCGCCGTCGACGGCGTGAGCCTGACGGTCACCGAGGTGCGCGACAACGGCAGTCGCACCCATGTCGGCGTCGCGCTGATCCCGCACACGTTGTCCGTCACCACCTTCGGCGAGCGCGCGGTGGGTGCGCCCGTCAACGTCGAGGTCGACCTCATGGCCAAGTACGTCGAGCGGCTCGAAGGCCGCGAGGCAGGCGAGCAGGAGCACGGCTGATGCCCTTCACCGAGATCGAGAACGCCATCGACGCGATCACGCGCGGTGAGCTGGTCATCGTGGTCGACGACGCCGACCGCGAGAACGAGGGCGATCTGATCATGGCGGCCGAGAAGGTCACGCCGGAGTCGATCGCGTTCATGATCCGCCACACGAGCGGCGTCATCTGTCAACCGCTCGAGGGTGATCGCTGCGACGAGCTCTCCTTGCCGCTGATGGTGGCCAACAACACCGAGGTGCAGCGGACCGCGTTCACGGTCTCGGTCGACGCGCGCAACGGCACCACCACCGGCATCTCCGCGGCCGACCGGGCCGCGACCGTGCGGGCGCTGATCGCTCCCGACACCGCGCCCGACGACCTCGCCCGGCCGGGTCACATCTTCCCGTTGCGCTATCGCGAGGGTGGCGTGCTCAAGCGCGCCGGGCACACCGAGGCTGCGGTCGACCTGGCGCGCCTGGCCGGCCTGTACCCGTCCGGTGTGCTCGCCGAGGTCACGAACGACGACGGGACGATGGCGCGCCTCCCCGAGCTCGAGCGCTTCGCGGCGGAGCACGGCCTGCAGCTGATCTCGATCGCCGACCTCATCCGGTACCGGCGGCACCGCGAGAAGCTGGTGCGGCGGGTGTCGGAGGCCCGCATCCCGACGCGACACGGCGACTTCACCGCCTACGTCTTCGAGAGCCTGCTCGACGGGACCGAGCACCTGGCGTTCGTCCGGGGCGAGGTCGCCGGCACCGACGACGTCCTCGTGCGGGTGCACTCGGAGTGCCTCACCGGCGACGTCTTCGGCTCGATGCGCTGCGATTGTGGCGTGCAGCTCGACAGCGCGCTCGAGCAGGTCGCTCGGGCGGGACGCGGGATCGTCGTCTACCTGCGGGGCCACGAGGGTCGGGGCATCGGCCTCGGCCACAAGCTCCGTGCGTACAGCCTGCAGGACGAGGGTCGTGACACCGTTGAGGCCAACGTCGAGCTCGGGTTCCCGGCCGATTCCCGTGAGTACGGCATCGGCTCGCAGATCCTCGTCGACCTCGGCGTCACCACGATGCGGCTGATGACCAACAATCCGGCGAAGTACGGCGGGCTCGAGGGGTACGGTCTCGAGATCGTCGAGCGCGTGCCGCTCCACGTCGCCCCCAACCACGAGAACATCTCGTACCTGCGGGCGAAGCAGGAGAAGCTCGGCCACCTCCTCGACCTGGGCGAGGCGCAGGTCTGAGCTCGGCTGCGGCACCGACGACGAGCCGACACGAGATCCCGACGACCGTCACCGAAGGACAGGACCCGAGGCACCCGATGGGCGAGTACGCGCCGACCGACGCGCCGCTCGATGCGACCGGCATCCGGCTGGCCGTGGTGGCCGGCCGGTTCAACGCGCACATCACCGAGCGGCTGCTCGCGGGAGCCGTGGGCGAGGTCGCCGAGCTCGGTGGGCGCGAGCCGCCCGTGCACTGGGTGCCCGGCGCGTTCGAGATCCCCCTGGTCGCGAAGCGCCTGGCGGCGTCGGGCACGGTCGACGCAGTGATCTGCCTCGGCGCGGTCGTGCGCGGCGAGACGGCGCACTTCGAATACGTCGCCGGACCGTGCGCCGCCGGCGTGGCCCAGGCCGCGCTCGACACCGGGGTCCCGGTGATCTTCGGAGTGCTCACGACGAACGACGAGGCCCAGGCGCTCGCCCGCGCGGGCGGCGCCGACGGCGACAAGGGCGCCGAGGCGGCCCGCACCGCGGTCGAGATGGTGCAGCTGCTCCGGGCGCTGCCGCCCGCGCGCGAGCTCCGACGCGGGGGTGGCTCGTGCTGAGGATCGTCCTGCCGAAGGGGTCGCTGGAGCGCGCCACCCTCGCCCTGTTCGACGACGCCGACCTCTCGGTGCAGCGAGCATCCGACGTCGACTACCGCGCGACGATCGACGACCCGCGCGTCGACGAGGTGAGGATCCTGCGTCCTCAGGAGATCCCTCGCTACGTGGCGAGCGGGCTCTTCGACCTCGGGATCACCGGGCGCGACTGGGTGGAGGAGACCGGTGCGGACGTCGTCTCACTCGGCGAGCTGCACTACTCGAAGGCGACGGCCCGCCCGATCAAGGTCGTGCTCGCGGTCGGGGCCGACTCGGAGGCGCAGTCGGTCGGCGACCTCCCGGCCGGGCTGGTCGTGCACACCGAGTACCCCCAGCTCACCAAGCGCTACTTCGACGAGCACGGGATCGACGCCGACGTCCAGCTCTCCTACGGCGCGACCGAGGCGAAGGTGCCCGACATCGCCGACGCCGTCGTGGAGATCACCGAGACCGGACGCGCGCTGCGGGCGGCGGGACTGAAGATCATCGAGACGATCCTCGTCTCGCACACCGAGCTCATCGCCAACCCCGCGGCGTACGCCGACCGCGACCGACGCACGGCGATGGAGGAGCTCCAGGTGCTGCTCGCGGGCGCGCTCGAGGCGCGCGGGCGAGTGCTGCTCAAGCTCAACGTCGACCACGACGACCTCGACGCGATCATCGCCCTGCTGCCCGCGATGAAGGCGCCGACCGTGTCGAAGCTGTTCGGTGAGGGCGACGACTACGCCGTGGAGACCGTGGTCGCGAAGAGCGAGATCAACACGTTGATCCCTGCGCTGCGGGCGAACGGTGCGAGCGGCATCATCGAGCTGCCGATCTCCAAGATCGTGCCGTGAGAGCCCAGCGCACCGGACGCGTCGTCGCGTTCGACGCGTCGCGGGGCCTCGGCGAGGTGGAGGAGAGCGGCGGGGCACGCAGGGCGTTCCACTGCACCCAGGTCGCGGACGGGAGCCGGCAGGTGCCGGTGGGCGCAACGGTGCGCTACGTGCTGGTGCCCGCGTCGCTCGGGGTCTGGGAGGCTTCCGAGGTCGCGGTGTGCGGTGACTCGCCGGCCGGGGCGGGCTGAGCCAAGCCCGAGCGGCTCCGCGCCGGGCCTCCCATCCCGCTGAGGTTGCACGCCGTGTTGACCAGCGCCACGTGCGTCATCGCCTGCGGGAAGTTGCCGAGGAGCCGCTGACCCTTCGGGTCGTACTCCTCGGAGATGAGGCCGACGTCGTTCACGAGGCCCGACAGCTGCTCGAAGATCGTCGACGCCTCGTCGAGGCGACCCATGAGCGCGAGGTTGTCGGCCAGCCAGAACGAGCAGGGGAGGAACGCTCCTTCTCCCGGGGGGAGCCCGTCGACCCCGCGCTCGGTCTCGTAGCGCTGGACGAAGCCGTCGACGACGAGCTCGCGCTGGATCGCCGCGACGGTGCCTGCGACCCGCTCGTCGGACGGTGGGAGGAACCCGACGAGCGGGATCATCAAGAGGCTCGCGTCGAGCGCCGTGCTCCCGTAGTGCTGCACGAAGCTCTTGCGGTCGGCGTCGTAGCCCTGGGCGCAGACCTGCGCGTGGATCTCGTCGCGCAGCCACTCCCAGGGCTGGGTGTCGATCCCCTCGAGGTGCAGCTCCGCGACCGCCTTCACCGCACGGTCGAAGGCGACCCAGGCCATCACCTTCGAGTGCGTGAAGTGCTGACGAGGCCCGCGCACCTCCCAGATCCCCTCGTCGGGTTCGCGCCACGCCTCCTCGAGGAAGTCGAGGATCGTGAGCGTCAACGGCCACATGCCGGGGTCGGGTGGGATGCCGACGCGGCGCGTGAGGTGCAGCGCGTCGAACACCTCGCCGTACACGTCGAGCTGGAACTGGTTGGAGGCGGCGTTGCCGATGCGGACCGGGGCCGAGCCCTCGTAGCCGGGGAGCCAGTCGACCTCGAACTCGGTGAGCCGGCGCTCGCCGGCGGGCCCGTACATGATCTGGGCCTTCTCGGGTTGCCCGGCGAGCGCGCGCAGGAGCCAGTCGCGCCACGCTCGGGCCTCCTCGACGTAGCCGAGGCTCATGAGCGCGTAGAGCGAGAACGTGGCGTCGCGGAGCCAGCAGTACCGGTAGTCCCAGTTGCGGACGCTGCCGATCCACTCGGGCAGCGACGTCGTCGCGGCGGCGATCAGACCACCGGTGGGGGCGTACGTCAGCGCCTTCAGGGTGATCGCCGATCGCTGCACCAGCTCGGCGTGGTGGCCGTCGTACTGCGATCGCTTCGACCAGGCCTGCCACCAGGCTTCCGTCTTCGCGACGGCCTTCTTCGAGTCGGTCACGTGCGGGATGTCGTGGTGCGACGGGAACCAGGTGAGCACGAACGGCAGCTCGTCTCCCTCTGCGACCTCGAACTCGGCGATCGTGTGCAGGTGCTGGCCGCGCGTCTCGACCGGCGAGTGCAGGGCGAGGGCATTGGGACCGGCGATCGCCACCAGCGCGTCCCCGACGCGACGCACCCACGGGACGACCGACCCGTTGTCGAAGCGCATGACGAGGTCCATCCGCATCGGCACCGTGCCGCGCACACCCTTCACGATGCGGACCAGGTCGACGTTGCGGTCGCGGATCGGCATGCAGTCGACGAGCTGCACGACTCCGTCGGGCGTCTCGAACTCGGTCTCGAGGACGAGGGTGCCGTCCCGGTAGCGCCGGCGGGTCGCCCGCCCGCCCGCGGCGGGAGCGATCAGCCAGCGACCGTGGTCCTCGGTGCCGAGCAGGGCGGCGAAGAAGGCGGGAGAGTCGAAGCGGGGTGCGCACATCCAGTCGATCGAGCCGTCGTCGGCGACGAGGGCCGCCGTCTGGGTGTCGCCGAGCAGCGCGTACTGCTCGATGCGCGATGCCACGACGTCAGGTCGCCTCGGATCCGGCGTCGCCGGTGCTCGTCGCCCGTTCGCTCACCTGCACGAAGGCCACGCGCAGCTGGGCGAGGGCGTCCCGCAGGGGGCCGGCGGCCTCCCCGAGGCGGTCGCCCAGGCCCTCGACGAGCGTCGCCATCGCGTCGACGGCCAGGCCGGCCTCGTCGAGGCGCACGGGCTCGCCCTCCTCGGGGGAGAGGTGCAGGACCGCCAGCTGCCAGAGCCCGATCGCGTGGTTCGCCACCACGTCGGCCACCGGAGTGCTCGCGAGCTCGGCGCGCACCCGCCGCAGCTCGGCCTCCATCGCCGCTCGCTCGGACTCCGTCGGCTCGCGCCCCGCTTCGGCGACGCCGGGAGCGTCCCCGGTCGGTTCCGGGCCCTCGTCACGAGGTTGGTGCTCTCCCGAGGGTGTCCACAGCGAGCTCACGCGGGTATCCTGGCACCTGGAGCGACCATGCTCTGACAATCGAGAGGGAAGCGGGGCACGAGGTCGTGTCCCCACCCGGCCGGCACCCCGTCTCCACGGGTGATGAGCAGCCGAGCCCGGGTCCGTCGAACGGCCAGGACGCGTTGCGCGTCTTGGTCTGGCACGTGGCGGACGCGGGATGCGTCCGCCATCGTCGCGTCTGGTGCACTTCCCGCCCGCCCACCGAGCAACGAGGTGCAGCATCGCCACCGACGAACCGCGGATCAACGATCGGATCCGGGCCCGAGAGGTCCGACTGATCGGAGAAGACGGCAGCCAGCTCGGGGTCGTCAACCTCCCCGACGCCCTGGCCACTGCCCGGTCCCGGGAGCTCGACCTCGTCGAGGTCGCCCCCAACGCCAACCCTCCCGTGGCCCGGATCATGGACTTCTCCCGTCACCAGTACGAGGAGCAGCAGCGCCGGAAGGAGTCGCGGCGCAAGGCCACGCAGGTCGTGATCAAGGAGATGAAGTTCCGTCCCAAGATCGACGTCCACGACTACACGACGAAGATGCGCCACGTGGAGCGCTTCCTCGCCGAGGGGAACAAGGTGAAGCTCACGATCATGTTCCGCGGGCGTGAGATGGCCCACCCGGAGCTGGGGCTGCGGATCCTCGAGCGCATCGCCGACGAGGTGAGCGAGATCGCGATCGTCGAGTCGGCCCCCCGCCAGGACGGGCGCAACATGACGATGGTGCTCCACCCGCTCGCCAAGGGCGGCGGGAAGCCCAAGCCGAAGGAGCAGAAGAGCGGGGCCAGTGAGCCGGTCGCCGCCGCTGCCGACGACACAGGAGCCGGCTGATGCCGAAGATGAAGACGCACCGAGGGGCCGCGAAGCGGTTCAAGGTGACCGGCACGGGCAAGATCCGTCGGCGCCAGCAGCTGCGCTCGCACCTCCTCGAGAAGAAGACGAGCACGCGCAAGCGTCGCCTCGGCCGCCCCGCTGCGGTCGAAGGAGGCGACAAGAAGCGTGTGGAGCGCCTCCTCGGTCGCGCCTGAGCGCGATCCACTCCAAGACACCGAAGGTCCCAGCACCAGGAGCATCGACCCATGGCACGCGCCAAGCGTTCCGTCCACTCCAAGAAGCGTCGTCGCGCCGTCCTCCAGGCCGCGCAGGGCTACTCCGGCGCCCGGAGCCGTCATCGCCGCAAGGCGAACGAGCAGCTCCTCCACTCGGGGAGCTACGCCTTCCGCGACCGTCGGGCTCGCAAGGGTGAGTTCCGCCGCCTGTGGATCGTCCGGATCAACGCGGCGTGCCGTGAGCACGACATCTCGTACTCACGCTTCGTCGCCGGCCTCAAGCGCGCGGAGATCGACGTCGACCGCAAGATCCTCGCCGACCTCGCGGTGCGCGACCAGGCCGCGTTCGGCGCCCTGGTCGCCACCGCGCGCGAGGCACTCGAAGCGGCTTGACGTTCGGCGCGCCGTGACCCCGCTCGGCGGGGCCGTGCTCGGCCCACGACACCACGAGGTCCGGCGGCTGCGAGCGCTCTTGCGCGACGCGACCGCCCGCTCCTCCGAGGCGGCGTTCGTGCTCGAGGGGCCGCGAGTCGTGGACGGGGCGCTCGAGCGCGGCGCGCAGCTCGACACCATCTACCTCGCCGACGGTGCCGGCGCCGGCTTCCCGCGCCTGCTCGAGCAGGCGCGAGCTGCCGGCGTCCGAGTCGCGCAGCTGCGGGACGGGGTCGTCGAGAAGGTGAGCACGACGCGCACGCCGCAACCGGTCCTCGCGGTCGCCCACATCCCGCGTCGAACGGTCGCCGACCTGTCCGAGCAGGGCACGGTGCTCGTGACCGTCGACGTCGCCGATCCCGGCAACCTGGGAACGATCGTCCGGAGCGCGGAGGCGTCGGGATGCGCGGGCGTCGTGGTCTGCGGTGACCGGTCGGTCGACGTCCACCACCCGAAGGTCGTGCGTTCGAGCGCGGGCGCGATCTTCGGCGTCGACGTGATCGAGCAGCCCGACGCGGTCGCCGCGCTCGTCGACCTCGGCGCGGTCGGTCGTCGCCGCCTCGCGACCCACGCCCGCGGCGGCGTGCCCTACGACGAGACCGATCTCACCGTGCCGTGCGCCATCGTGCTCGGCAACGAGGCGCGTGGCCTCGGTGGCGGACTCGAGGCGCAGCTCGACGGCGCGGTGACGATCCCGCTCGCCGGTGCATCGGAGTCGCTGAACGTCGCGATGGCGGCGTCGGTGCTCTGCTTCGAGGCGGCGCGGCAACGCCGCGCGGTGGCGGTCGCACGATGAGCGGCGACGCGCTGCGAGCCGATCTCGCCAACGCCCTCGACTCGGCCCGAGAGCGGCTGCCGACCGCGGACGACCTCGACTCGCTCGACGCGATCGCGCGCGACCTGCTCGGGAAGCGTTCGGCTGCGGCCCGAGCGAAGCAGTCGATCAAGGACCTGCCCGCCGACGAGCGCCCCGCAGCCGGGCAGGCGGTCGCGGAGCACAGCGCGGCGGTCGAGGCCCTCGTGGCGGCGCGGCGGGCCGAGCTGCTCGCGGCGGCGGGGGAGCGGTCGGGCCCGATCGTCGACCTCACGCTCGGCGGGCACGGGCACCGACTCGGCCACCTCCACCTGGTCACGCAGGTGCGACGGGAGCTCGAGGACATCTTCGTGGGACTGGGCTACCGCGTGGCGGAAGGTCCCGAGGTCGAGGACGACTGGCACAACTTCGAGGCGCTCAACATCCCGCCGGCCCACCCCGCACGCTCCATGCAGGACACGATCTACGTCGACCTCGGCGGTGACGAGCAGGTCATGCTGCGCACCCACACCTCCCCGGTGCAGATCCGGACGATGGAGGCCGGACCGCCGCCGATCTACGTCGTCGCGCCCGGCCGGACCTACCGCAACGAGACCCTCGACGCGCGCCACTCGCCGGTGTTCCACCAGATGGAGTGCCTGGCGATCGACCGCGACCTGACGATGGCCGACCTCTTCGGGACCATCGAGGCGTTCGCCCGCCGGCTGTTCGACGACGAGACCGTGCGCACGCGCTTCCGCTCCGACTTCTTCCCGTACACCGAGCCGTCGGCCGAGCTCGCAGTGAGCTGCGTGTTCTGCGGAGGAGACGGGTGCCGCGTCTGCTCGCACACCGGATGGATCGAGCTCGGCGGCTGCGGCATGGTCGACCCCAACGTGCTCACCGCCGTCGGCCTCGATCCCGAGGAGTGGCAGGGCTTCGCGTTCGGCTTCGGCCTCGAGCGCATCGCCATGATCCGCTACGGCATCGACGAGATCCGCACGTTCTTCGAGAACGACGTGCGGTTCCTGAGCAGGTACTGATGCTCGCACCGCTGTCGTGGATCCGTGACTTCACGCCCGCCGACGCGCCGGTCGAGGAGATCGTCGCTGCGCTCAACCAGCTCGGGCTCGAGGTCGAGGCGGTGGACGAGCCCGGCCGCGAGGTCGTCGGCGTTCGGGTGGCGCGGATCCTCGAGGTGCTGCCGCATCCCGACGCGGATCGCCTCCAGCTCGCCGAGGTCGACCACGGCGACGGCACGACACGGGTCGTGTGCGGCGCCCCCAACATCGCACCGGGCATGGTCGTGCCCTACGCCGGCGTCGGCGCCCGCCTCCCGGGTGGGCTGACGCTCGAACGGCGCAAGATCCGCGGCCAGGTCTCGGAGGGCATGCTGCTCTCCCCGCGAGAGCTCGGGCTCGGTGACGACCACGCCGGCATCCTGGAGCTCGATGCGGGGCTGACCCTGGGCTCCGACGTGCGAACGCACCTCGGGCTCGACGACGTCGTCCTCGACCTCGCGATCACGCCGAACCGGCCGGACGCGATGTGCATCGTGGGCGTAGCGCGCGAGCTCGCTGCACACCTCGGCCAACCGCTGACGATCCCGCAGCCTGCGGTCGACTCGGCACCCGACGTGACGTCCGACATCTCGGTCGTCATCGAGTCACCCGAACGCTGCTCGCGCTACCTCGGTCGTGTCGCGCAGGTGACCGTCGGCGAGTCGCCGGCGTGGATGCAGCAGCGGCTCCTCAAGGCCGGCATGCGTCCGATCAGCAACGTCGTCGACGTGACGAACTACGTGCTCCTCGAGCGAAACCAGCCCCAGCACGCGTTCGATCTGGGCCGCCTCGCGGGGCGGGGGATCGTCGTGCGCCTCGCCGCGGCCGACGAGGTGATGACCACCCTCGACGGCGTCGAGCGCCGGCTCGAGCCCGACGACCTGCTGATCTGCGATGCCGAACGAACGCCCCAGGCGATCGCCGGGATCATGGGCGGCGCCACGGGTGAGGTGTCGGCGAGCACCACCGAGATCCTCCTCGAGTCGGCGCACTTCGAGCGCATGGGCATCGCCCGCACGTCGAAGCGCCTGCGTCTGCGCTCGGAGTCGAGCGCGCGGTTCGAGCGCGGCACCGACCCGGACGGGGTCGCGACCGCTGCCGATCGCGCGATGGAGCTGCTCGCCCGGCCCGACCTCGGCTCGGCCCGGGTCGCCGCCGACTCCGTCGACGAGTACCCGGTGCCCCACGTACGCCCACGCATCCACGTGCGCACGAGCAAGGTCAACCGAGTGCTCGGCACCGACCTGGCCGCCGCCGACGTGATCGCCGCGCTGAGCCCGCTCGAGATCGAGATCGAGGGGACCGACGACGAGCTCGTCGCCACGCCACCGAGCTTCCGTCCCGACCTCGAGCGCGAGATCGACCTCGTGGAAGAGGTGGCCCGCCGCATCGGCTTCGGCGCCATCGGCCGCACCGTCCCGAAGCCCGCCGATCAGGTCGGCGCGCTCTCGGCTCGCCAGCGCGCCCGCCGCCTCGTCGCCGACGCGCTGGTCGGCGCGGGCTCGTCGGAGGCGATGCCGCTGCCCCTGGTCGCACCCGGGCTGCTCGAACGGTTCGGTGCCGCGAGCGGGATCGTCCAGCTGACGAACCCGTTGCGGGCCGAGGAGTCGGCGTTGCGCACGTCGTTGCTGCCCGGGCTGGCGGGCAGCGTCGCCCTCAACGTCTCGCGAGGGCATCCCGATGTGAGCCTCTTCGAGATCGGTGCGGTCTTCGAGGCCCCGTCGGACGACTCGCTGCTCCCCACCGAGCGCGAGCGGGTGGCCGCGGTCGTCACCGGCTCCGTGCGACGCGCACCCATCGAACCCGATCGACCGATCGACGCCTACGACGCGGTCGACCTCGTGCAGGTGGTCCTCGATGCGCTCGCCGTCGACGGGATCGAGCTGCGCGCCTCCGACGCGCCGGGCTGGGCGCGCGGCGCGGCCGCAGAGGTCATCGGGGGCGAGGAGATCCTCGGTCGCGTCGGAGTGCTCGATCCGAGCGCGACGGAAGCACTCGGCATCGGGACTCCCGTGGTCGCGTTCGAGGTCGACCTCGACGCGCTCGACCGCGCGCCGCGGCGTGATCGCGGCTTCGTGGCTCCGTCGCCGTTCCCACCATCGACCGTCGACCTCTCGTTCGTGGTGGCCGACGAGGTCGCGGCGGGTGCGCTGGTCACCACGATCCGGCGTGCCGGCGGCGAGCTGCTCGAGGACGTGCACGTCTTCGACGAGTTCCGCGGCGATGCCCTCGGTGCGGGGCGTCGGAGCCTCACGCTGGCCCTGCGGTTCCGGGCGCCGGACCGGACCCTCACCGACGCCGAGGTCGGCGAGGCCCGGACCCGCTGCGTGGAGGCCGCGGCACGCGAGCACGGGGCCGAGCTCCGGGGCTGAACCGGGGGAGGGTCCCGGGCCGCGCATCCTCTGCAAGAGTATGCAGTCCGGTGTATGCTATCCGCCATGGCGTATCGAGCCGGCGTGGTCGGCGGGTCCGGGTACACCGGCGCAGAGCTGCTGCGCCTCGCCGCGGGGCACCCCGAGCTCGACGTCGTGCACGTGACCGCCGACTCGAACGCGGGCACGGCGGTGGGCGAGCTGTACCCCTCGCTCGGGCCCTCGTACGGCGGGATGGTCTACGAGGCCCTCGATCCCGGCGCGCTCGACGGGCTCGACGTGGCGTTCGTCGCCCTTCCGCACGGCGCGTCCCAGGCGCTGGTGCCCGACCTCGTCGACCGGGTCGGACACGTGGTCGACCTCGGCGCGGACTTCCGGCTCCCGGTGGACTCGTACGCCCGCTGGTACGGCGAGGCCCATGCCGCACCGGACCTCGTCGAGGTCTTCGCCTACGGCCTGCCCGAGCTGTTCCGCGACGATCTGCGCACGTGCGCGCACGTCGCAGCGCCAGGGTGCTACCCGACGGCGGCAGTGCTGGCGCTGGCGCCGCTGCTCTCGCACGGCTTCGTCGACGAGCGCGGCATCGTCGTCGACGCCCTGTCGGGCGTGTCCGGCCGGGGGAGAGGCCTCACCGCTCCGAGCCTGTACGCAGAGGCGAACGAGACGGTCACCCCCTACGGCCTGCTGAACCACCGCCACACGGGTGAGATCGAGCACGGCCTCGCCCACGCGGCCGGCGCGCCCGTGCAGGTGCTCTTCACGCCGCACCTGGTGCCGATGACGCGGGGCATCCTGGCGACCTGCCACGCGCGCCCGACGGCGTCGGGACTGTCGACCGCCGACCTGCTGGACGTGTACCGCAACCACTACGCGGACGAGCCGTTCGTCGTGGTCGACGCGGCGCCTCCGACGACGAAGGCGACGCTGGGCGCGAACACCGCGCACCTCACCGTTCGCTACGACGAGCGCACCGAGTCGGTGCTCGCGATCGGCGCCCTCGACAACCTCGTCAAGGGCGCGGCGGGACAGGCGATCCAGGCGTTGAACTGCGTGCTCGACCTGCCCGAGACCACCGGCCTCTCCACCATCGGGGTCGTGCCGTGAGCGTCACCGCGGTGACGGGGTTCGAGGCGGCGGGACTGGCGTCGGGGATCAAGGGGGGCGGCGCGCCCGACCTCTCCCTGGTCGCGACCGCCGACCGCTCGCCGGTGACCGCAGCAGGCGTGTTCACCACCAACCTCGCCACCGCCGCACCCGTGCAGGTGAGTCGCCGGCACCTGCGGGCGCAGCAGGCCGCCAGCGCGGTCGTGCTGAACTCGGGCAACGCCAACGCGGCGACCGGCGATGCCGGGCGCGCCGCAGCCGCCCTCATGTGCGAGCTCACCGCGAAGGAGCTCGGCTGTGCATCAGAGCACGTCCTGGTGTGCTCGACGGGTCTCATCGGCATCCCGCTGCCGACGAAGCCGATCGAGCACGGCATCCCCCGGCTCGTCGCCGACCTCGCCGACTCGGCCGAGGCCGGGCACGCCGCAGCCGACGCGATCCTGACGACCGACACGGTCCGCAAGGAGACGGTGGTCGTCGCCGAGCTGGCCGACGGGCCGGCCCTGACGGTGGGCGGCATGGCCAAGGGTGCGGCCATGCTGTCGCCGGCCATGGCGACGATGCTCGCCGTGCTGGTGACCGACGCCGCGTGCGAGCCCGACGCCTTGCAGCGCGCCCTCGAGCACGGGGTGCGCGACACGTTCAACTCGCTGCTCGTCGACGGCTGCACGAGCACCAACGACACGGTGCTGCTGCTCGCCAACGGCGCGGCCGGCAACGAGCCCATCACCGGTGAGGGCCATGGCTTCCATGCGCTGGTCGAGGCGGTGACCGAGGCCTGCGACGAGCTCGCGCAGGCGATGGCCGCCGATGCCGAGGGCGCGACGAAGCTGGCGACGATCGTGGTGCACGGAGCGCGCTCGTCGGAGGAGGCGAGACGAGCGGCTCGAGCCGTGGCCGGCAGCCAGCTCGTGCAGTGCTCGCTCTACGGCAAGGACCCGTACTGGGGCCGGGTGCTCTCCGAGCTCGGCGCGAGCGGTGCCTGGTTCGACGCGGAGCGCGTCGACATCTCGTACAACGGCGTGACGGTCTGCCGCAACGGCGTCGCCGCGCTCCACGACGAGACCGCGCTCGACGAGGCGATGGAGCAGCGCGACCTGGAGATCGTGTGCGACCTGCACGAGGGGATGGGTCAGGCCAGCGTCCGCTTCACCGACCTGACCCACGCCTACGTCGACGAGAACATGGGGACGTCGTGACGACGGCCCCGGTGATGATGGGGACGTCATGACGACGGCTGCCGACCGGTTGCGGGATGCGCACGAGAAGGCACGGATCCTCGCCGAGGCGCTGCCCTACATCCGCGAGTTCGCGGGTCGGACCATCGTGCTGAAGTACGGCGGGCACGCGATGGAAGACCCGTCGCTCGCGGGGCTGTTCGCCGAGGACGTCGTGCTCATGCGTCTGGTGGGGATGTACCCGGTCGTGGTGCACGGTGGTGGGCCGCAGATCACCGCGCTCATGCGCCGCCTGGGCAAGGAGCCCGAGTTCGTCGACGGGCTGCGGGTCACGGACGCGGAGACGGTCGACATCGCGCGGATGGCCCTCGTCGGCAAGGTCAACCGCGAGATCGTGACGACCATCAACCGGCACGGCTCCTACGCGGTCGGGCTGTCCGGTGAGGACGCCGGGCTGCTCCAGGTCCAGGCGCGCGACGAGCGACTGGGGTACGTCGGTGACGTGCGGGCAATCGATCCGGCCATCCTCGAACGGATGCTGCGCGAAGACCTGATCCCCGTCGTCGCCACGATCGGCGTCGACGACGACGGCCAGGCCTACAACGTCAACGCCGACACGGTCGCGGGCGCGATCGCGACGGCGCTCCGGGCCGAGAAGCTCGTCTACCTCACCGACGTGGCGGGCGTCTACGAGGACTTCGGCGACGAGGGGAGCCTGATCAGCCAGACCGACGTCGTCGGCCTGGGTCGGCTGCTCGAGTCGGGCAAGGTCGGGGAGGGGATGATCCCGAAGCTGCGGTCGTGCATCGCGGCGCTCGAGAGCGGGGTGCACCGCGCGCACATCCTCGACGGGCGTGTCCCGCACGCGCTCCTCCTCGAGTTCTTCACCCGCGAAGGAGTCGGTACGGTGATCGACGCATGACGGCCGGCACCGCGGCCACGATGTCGTTGGACGCGCTGCGCGCCCTCGACGCCGAGCACGGCATGCAGACGTACGCGCGCCTTCCCGTCGCCTTCGTGCGCGGCGAGGGCACGGTCCTCTGGGACTCGGAGGGCCGCCGGTACCTCGACTTCCTCGGTGGCCTCGCGGTCACGTCGCTCGGACACGCCCACCCGGCGATCGCCGACGCGCTCGCCGATCAGGCCCGCACCTTGCTCCACGTCTCGAACCTGTACTTCAACGAGCTCCAGCCCCGGCTCGCGGCACGCCTCGACGACCTGATCGGCGGTGGCGGGAGAGTGTTCTTCTCGAACTCGGGGGCGGAGGCGAACGAGTGCGCGATCAAGCTCGCCCGTCGCCACGGCCAGACCAACGGGGGGAGCGACCGCCACGAGGTGCTGTCGGCCTACGCCTCGTTCCACGGCCGCACGCTCACGACGCTCGCGGCGACGGGGCAGCCGCAGAAGCACGAGCCGTTCCAGCCGCTGCCGCCCGGGTTCCGTCACGTCGCGTACGCGGACGTCGATGCGCTCGCTCGCGCGATCGACGACCGGGTCTGCGCCGTGCTGCTCGAGCCGCTCCAGGGGGAGGGCGGCGTCAACGTCCCTCCGCCGGGCTACCTCGAGGCCGTGCGCGCGCTGTGCGACGAGCAGGAGGTGCTCCTGATCGTCGACGAGGTCCAGACCGGTCTCGGACGCACGGGGCGGTGGTTCGGGTTCCAGCACGACGACGTGCGGCCCGACGTGGTGACGATGGCCAAGGCGCTGGGCAACGGCGTCCCCATCGGGGCCTGCTGGGCGCGTGCCGAGGTGGCGGAGGCGTTCCGGCCCGGCGACCACGCGTCGACGTTCGGTGGGCAACCGCTCGCGGCACGCGCTGCGCTCGCGGTGCTCGACGTGATGGAGGCCGAGGACGTCCCGGGCCGCGCCGAACGGTCGGGCGCGCGGCTGCGCACGAGCCTGACCGATCTCCCCGAGGTCGCGTCGGTGCGCGGTGCCGGACTCCTGCTCGCCGCGGAGCTCGTGCCCGGCATCGAGTCGGGGCCGGCCGCGGCGCGGTGCATGGACGCGGGGTTGGTCGTCAACGCGGTCACCCCGACGGCGTTGCGGTTCGCGCCTTCGCTGCTCGTCACCGACGCCGAGATCGACGAGGCAGTGGACATCCTGTCCGGCGTGCTGGCGCGGCACGGTGACGAGGGTTCGCCAGGAGGTTGGTCGTGAGCATGCCGCGGTTCCTGGAGGTCGACGACCTCGACCCGGTGAGGCTGGAGCGGATCCTCGAGCGGGCGCGCGACTGGAAGGCCGCACCCGAGCTGGTGCCGCAGCCGTTGGCTCGGAAGGGCGCGGCGCTGGTGTTCGAGAAGCCGTCCGCCCGGACCCGCTCCTCGACCGAGATGGCGGTCGTCACGCTCGGTGGGCATCCGATCTACATCCGGGGCGAGGAGGTGGGGATCGGCAGTCGCGAGTCGCTCGACGACGTCGCACGCACGCTCGCGGGCTACTGCGCGGTGCTCGCCGCACGGGTGTTCGACCACGCGACCCTCGAGGGGTTCGCCGGCGCCGCGGCGGTGCCCGTCGTGAACCTGCTGTCCGACCGCGCCCATCCGACCCAGGCCCTCGCCGACCTCCTCACGATCCTCGAGGTGTTCGGCGACCTGGAGGGTCGAAGGCTCGCCTTCGTCGGCGACGGGAACAACGTCGCGGCCTCGTTGGCGTTCGGTGCCGCGCTCTCGGGGCTCGAGCTCGTCGTCGCGAGCCCCGCGGGCTACGAGCTGGACGACGACGTCGTCGAGCGGGCCCGCAACCTCGGTGGCACGGTGGAGCTCGTGGCCGACCCCCAGGAGGCGGTGCGGGGCGCGGACGCCGTGTACGCCGACGTGTGGACCTCGATGGGCCAGGAGGAGGAGGCCGAGGCCCGGCGCGCCGCGTTCGCCGGCTTCGAGGTCGACGAGCCCCTCATGTCGCTGGCCGGCAGCCAGGCACGGTTCCTGCACTGCCTCCCGGCCCACCGCGGCGAAGAGGTGGCGGCCGAGGTGATCGACGGCCCGCAGTCGGTCGTCTGGCAGCAGGCCGAGAACCGGATGCACGCGACGCGTGCGCTCCTCGCGACGCTCCTCGAGGAGACCTGACGTGCCGCGGACGAAGGAGGCGTGATGGCGACGCTCGGGAAGCCCCAGCGCCAGCACCGGATCTCACGGCTCCTCGAGGAGCAGGCGGTCTCCAGCCAGGCCCAGCTCGTCGAGCTCCTGGCAGCCGACGGCGTCGTCGCGACGCAGGCCACGGTGAGCCGTGATCTCGAGGACCTGGGCGCGGTGAAGGTGCGCATCCCCGGGGGCGCGATGGCGTACGCGATCCCGGAGCACGCGAAGGACCGCAGCGCCCCGGACGACCACCTCCGGCGCGTCATGGGCGAGTTCGTGGTCGACGTGTCGCACAGCGCGAACCTGGTCGTGCTGCGCACGCCGCCCGGCTCGGCCCACGTGATCGGATCGGCGCTCGATCGATCGGGGCTGCCCGAGGTGCTCGGCAACGTGGCGGGTGACGACACGCTCATCCTGGTCTGCTCGGAGCACACGAGCGGAGCCGAGGTCGCGAGCCGCCTGGCCGAGCTGGCCGGGCTCTGAGAGAAGGACGGAAATGGCGAAGCGCGTCGTGCTGGCGTACTCGGGCGGACTCGACACCTCCGTGGCGGTGAAGTGGATCGGAGAGGAATGGGGGGCCGAGGTCGTCGCGCTCGCGGTCGACGTCGGCCAGTCGGCCGACGACGACTGGGAGACGATCCGCCAGCGCGCCCTCGCCGCCGGGGCGGTCGAAGCGATCGTCGTCGACGCGCGCGCGGAGTTCGCCGACGACTACTGCCTCCCCGCACTCCAGGCCAACGCGCTCTACGAGGGCAAGTACCCGCTCGTGTCCGCCCTCTCCCGGCCGGTCATCGTCAAGCACCTCGTGGCGGCGGCCCGCGAGCACGGCGCCGACGCCGTCGCCCACGGCTGCACCGGAAAGGGCAACGACCAGGTGCGCTTCGAGGTCTCGACGCGCGCGCTCGCTCCCGAGCTCGACGTACTCGCGCCGGTGCGGGTCTGGGGGTTCACTCGCGAGGACTCGATCGACTACGCCGCGGCGCACGGCATCCCGATCTCGGTCCGCAAGGACAACCCGTACTCGATCGACGAGAACCTCTGGGGACGAGCGATCGAGTGCGGGGCCATCGAGGATCCCTGGGTCGCGCCGCCAGGCGAGCCCTACGCGCTCACGACCGATCCGGCCCAGGCGCCGCGTGAGCCCTGGGAGCTCGTCCTGCGCTTCGAGGGTGGCGTGCCCGTGGGCCTCGACGAGCGCCGGATGCCGCTCCACGAGCTGGTCGGCGAGGTGGCGCGGGTGGTCGGGTCCTACGGCTGGGGACGACTCGACATGGTCGAGAACCGGCGCGTCGGCATCAAGAGCCGGGAGGTGTACGAGTGCCCGGGATCGCTCGCGCTGATCCTGGCCCACGCCGACCTGGAGTCGATCACCCAGGAGCGCGACCTCATGCGCGAGAAGGCGCGGCTCGCACCGCGCTACGCGGAGCTCGTCTACGACGGCCTGTGGCACTCGCCGTTGCGTCGAGCGCTCGACGCGTTCGTGGCGTCCAGCCAGGAGCAGGTCACCGGCGACGTGCGGCTGCGGCTCGAGCCGGGTCGCTGCGAGGTCGTCGGTCGGCGCGCCGATGCCGGCCTCTACGACTACGAGCTCGCGACGTACGACGCGGCCGACTCGTTCCGCCACGAGGACGCGGCCGGCTTCGTCCGGCTCTGGGGTCTGGGCCTGCAGACGGTCGCGCGCAAGCAGGGCCCGCCCGATGCCTGAGCCGGCACCCGACGAGGCGCCGGACGCCGGGTCCCGCCCCCTCTGGCACGGGCGCATCGGCGACGCACCCAGCGATGCGCTCTGGGAGTTCACCGCGAGCATCGACTTCGACCGCGAGCTCGCGACGGAGGACGTGGCGGGCTCGCGCGCGCACGTGCGGATGCTCGCTGCCGTCGGCCTGTTGACGGAGCGCGAAGCCGCAGCCGTCCTCGATGCCCTCTCCACGGTCGAGCGAGAGATGGCCGACGGCTCCTTCGTGCTCGCGCCGGGCGACGAGGACGTCCACACCGCGGTCGAACGTCGGGTCACCGAGCTCGCGGGGGACGCGGGCGCCAAGCTGCACACGGGCCGGAGTCGGAACGACCAGGTCGCCACCGATCTCCGGCTCTGGCTGCGCCGCCGGGGGCGCGAGCTCATGGGCCTCACCCACGACCTGCAGGCGGTCCTGCTCGCGCGGGCGAAGGAGTCGGGCGACGACGTCTACCTGCCGGGCTACACGCACCTGCAGCGAGCCCAGCCGGTGCTCCTCGCGCATCACCTCCTCGCGCACTTCTGGACCTTCGCCCGCGACGTCGACCGGTGGCGAGACTGCCTCGCGCGGGCCGACGTGTCGCCGCTCGGCGCCGGGGCCCTCGCGGGCACCAGTCTGCCGATCGATCCCGACCGCACCGCAGCCGACCTCGGCTTCGCCCGGCGGTTCGAGAACTCGCTCGACGCGGTCTCGGATCGCGACTTCGTCGCCGAGGCGCTCTTCGTCGTGGCCCTCGAGCAGGTCCACCTCTCGCGAGTCGGTGAGGAGATCGTCCTCTGGGCGAGCGACGAGTTCGGGTTCGTCCGGGTCGCGGACGCCTACAGCACGGGCTCGTCGATGCTCCCGCAGAAGAAGAACCCCGACATCGCCGAGCTCGCGCGGGGCAAGGCCGGACGGGTCATCGGCAACCTCACCGGGCTCCTGGCGACGCTCAAGGGCCTGCCGCTCGCGTACAACCGCGACCTCCAGGAGGACAAGGCGCCCCTGTTCGACTCGGTGCGGACCTGCGCCGGCACCCTCGCCGCGGTGTCGGGGATGCTCGACACCATGGTGTTCGTGCCGGAGCGCATGCGCGCCGCTGCCGACTCGTCCGGGGTCGCCGCGACCGACCTCGCCGAGCACCTCGTGCGCGCGGGGGTGCCGTTCCGCGAGGCCCACGCGGTCATCGGCACGTTGGTCCGACAGGCCGACGAGCGCGGGATCCCACTCGAGGAGCTCGTCGTGACCGAGCCGCGCCTCGGGCCCGACGCGCTCTCGCACCTCGAGGCCGGGGCCGCGGCCAAGCAGCGCACCTCGCCAGGAGGAGCCGGCCCGGCACCGGTCGCCGAGCAGCTCGCCACCGCCGAGGCCCGCCTGGCGACCCAGGCCGAATGGCTCGCCTGAGCGGGTCCCGCGGGCACACCCTGCCGCGGCGGTTCTACGCGGCCGACGCACGGGACGTCGCGCCACAGCTGCTGAACAAGGTCCTCGTGCTCGACGATCCCGAGACCGGGCGCCTCGCGGTCCGCATCGTCGAGGTCGAGGCCTACGCGGGCGCTGACGACCCGGGCAGCCACGGCTTCCGAGGGCCCACGCCCCGCACGACCACGATGTTCGGGCCGCCCGGTCACCTCTACGTGTACTTCACCTACGGGATGCACTGGTGCGCCAACGTGGTCACCGGCCCCGACGGGATCTGCAGCGCGGTGCTGCTGCGCGCCGGCGCTGCCCTCGAGGGACTCGAGACCATGCGGGTCCGGCGTCGCGCCGCGCGGCGCGATCGGGAGCTGTGCGCAGGACCGGCCCGCCTGACCCAGGCGCTGGGGATCGAGCGGTCGTTCGACGGCGCCGACCTGGTCCGCGGGCCGCTGCGCATCCTCGACGACGGCACCCCGCCGCCCGACGAGCCCGGGCGCAGCACGAGGATCGGGCTGTCGCCCGGTCGCGGCGACGAGCATCCCTGGCGGTGGTTCGTCCCCGGCGACGAGCACGTGAGCGGCCCGGCCCGCGCGCGGGGCGTTCGCCCGCTCGCGCGCCGGAGCGGCAAGTAGGTTCGACGCGTGGCGGAGCATCCCGATCTGGAGGCGCTCGTGGCGGGCGCCGTGGACGTCGTCACCCGCGACGCGCTCGCGGAGCGGCTCTCGGGTCGGCGGCCGTTGCGAGTGAAGCTGGGCATCGACCCGACCGCGTCCGACATCCACCTCGGGTTCGCGGTCGTGCTGTGGAAGCTCCGTGAGTTCCAAGACCTCGGTCACACCGCGGTCCTGATCCTGGGCGACTTCACGGCGCAGGTCGGTGACCCGTCGGGGCGATCGGCGACGCGCCCCCGCCTCTCGAAGGAGCAGGTCGACCAGCACGCAGCGACCTACGTCGAGCAGATCCAGCAGATCCTCTCGCCCGAGCGGCTCGAGGTGCGCCGCAACTCGGAGTGGCTGGCGACGATGGGCATCGAGGACGTGCTGCGCCTGAGCGCGCGGACCACGGTCGCCCGCATGCTCGAGCGCGACGACTTCGCGAAGCGCTACGCGGGGGGCACGCCGATCTCGGTGATGGAGTTCCTCTACCCGCTGCTCCAGGGCTGGGACTCGGTGATGGTCGAGGCCGACGTCGAGCTCGGCGGGACCGACCAGCTCTGGAACCTCCTGCTCGGCCGTCAGCTCCAGGAGCAGGAGGGCCAGCCACCCCAGATCGCCATGACCATGCCGCTCCTGGTCGGCCTCGACGGCGAGCAGAAGATGTCGAAGTCGCTCGGCAACTACGTGGGGATCGCCGAGCCGCCGGCCGAGCAGTTCGGCAAGCTCATGTCGATCCCGGACACGCTCATGCCGCAGTACCACGCGTACGCCGTCGGGCCGGCGTCCGCCGCGCTCGCGTTCGATCCCGACCGCGCACCCGTGGAATCGAAGCGTGCGCTCGCGCGGGCCGTCGTCGACCGCTACCACGGCGCCGGGACGGGCGAGCGGGCCGAGGAAGAGTTCGATCGGGTCTTCAAGGCGGGCGCGACCCCGAGCGAGATCCCCGAGCACGACGTGGCGGCGTTGGCCGATCGGGTCGATGCCGACGGCCGCGTGCGGGTGTCGAGCCTGCTCGTCGCGACCGGTCTCGCCTCGTCCGGCAAGGACGGGAAGCGCCTCATCGAGCAGGGCGGGGTGCGCCGAGACGGTGAGGTCGTCGCCGACGTCGACGCCACGGTCACCCTCGACGAGCTCCCCGGCAGCGTGTGGCAGGCGGGCAAGCGCCGCTGGGCCCGCTTCCGCTGATCCGAGCGCGGCTCGCAGCGACCTCCCAGGTACGACCCAGGAGCCTCCCGGGGGCGCTCCGTACAACGTCCGGCGATGGACGGAACACCGACCCCGGGAGGGACCATGAAGCGCCGACTGGTGCTGCCGGCCCTGCTCCTCGCGATCTGCCTCGCCGCAGCCGCGTGTGGCAGCGGCTCGGGCAGCGACGACTCGGGTGCGGCCGACGCCGCGACCCCCGACACGACACTGGAGCGCAGCACGACGACGAGCGACGCGTCGGACACGAACGACGCGTCGGACCTCGAATCGGCCGACTGCGACAGCGTCACCGCGACCTACCGCGACGTGCAGTCGGCCAACGCCGACCTGCCCGCGCCCGAGCTGGCGGTGACGTGCGCCGACGACGTCGTGCACGTGGAGACGAACGCCATCCCCGACTACCCGTACGTCCAGACGACGCCGGGCGAGCTCGAGGCGCGTGACGCGACCTTCGAGATCCCGGTGACGCCGACCGAGGCCGACACGCCGGGTGAGATCCCGATGGTGGGTCCGAGCGCGGTCGCGGTCGACGGGGTGCCGATCTTCGGTCCGACCGAGGCGACCGGGGGTGACGTGCTCAGCCTCGAGGGCGCGCTCTCGGAGTGCGGCAGCCACAACGGTCCCCCCGGCTTCCACATGCACCTGTTCGGATGGGCCGACGGCGTGCAGTGCCTCTACTCGGCCGAGGAGGTCGAGTCGGGCCCGCAGCTGGTGGGCTGGAGCCTCGACGGCTACCCGATCATGTCGGGCGTCGTCTGCACGGACGACGACTGCACCGAGACCGAGCAGCTCGAGAGCAGCTGGCAGCTCACCGACGAGTCGCTGTTCGCGACCGACACCTGGGCGGCCCATTCCTACGTGGAGGGCTCGGGCGACCTCGACGAGTGCAACGGGCGCGTCGACGACGACGGGCAGTACCGCTACTACACGACGACCACGTTCCCGTACTTCATGGGCTGCTACCGCGGCGAGCTGCTCGAGTCGTCCGGTGCGGGCGGCGCCGGGCTCGGCGGTCCGCCGATGGCGCCGTGAAGCTGACCCGCAGCACCCGTGGTGCCGGCCGACGCCGGCACCACGGGGCGCGTCCGCCGCGCATGCGGTGGTGGGTCTTCGCGGCGACCCCGATGCTGTGCGCCGGGATCGGCGTGGGTCTGCTGTTCGCACCGTCCTCGGCCTCGTCGAGCGCCGGCTCGAGCACCGAAGCGAGCGAGAACGCGGCCGAGGCACCGAACACCGTCGACGTCGGCTTCGCGACCGACATGGCGTTCCACCACCAGCAGGCGCTCGCGATGAGCCAGCGCGTCCTGGGCACCGACACCAGCGGTGGGGTCCAGGCCGCCGCGGCCGAGATCCTCCAGACCCAGGCCTACGAGATGGGGCTCCTCCAGGGCTGGCTGCGCGACTGGGGTCAGAGCACCGCGCCCCCGACCGAGGTCATGGCGTGGATGGGGCACGCCTACGCCGCCGAGGACATGCCGGGCTACGCGTCCGACGAGGAGATGGCGACGCTCGCCGCCTCGACCGGCAGTGCCAAGGGCCGCCTCTTCCTCGAGCTGATGCGCGAGCACCACCTCGGGGGGTTGCACATGGCCGAGCACGCGGCCGAGCACGCGGGCACCGAGAAGGTCCGGAAGGCCGCGGCGACGATGGTGCAGGCCCAGACCTACGACGTCGCGGTCTTCGACCAGCTCCTGGCCGCCGGCGACACCTGAGCGGGCGAGCGGTCGCCGCGGCTCGGGAACCCGACGCGGGTCGGAGGCGTTGATGACCTGCAAGACGCCGGGACACGAGAAATCCCGGTCCCGCCTTGACTCGAAGGTCGGGGATCCATAGGATCGTCAGTCCGCCCGAAGGCCGTCTGTGACGGGACCCCGGGCGCCACGGACACACCACCGGTCCAGGCTGGCCAGTCGGCCAGGCGGAGAGGACCGAAGCGGTGTCACCCACGGGGCTACTGGTCGACGCGACCAGCACGGGCCTCGGCGCAGCTCCTTGACAACGGAACAGTGACGCCATGAAAGCCAGTGCATGCGTCCGGTGATGCCTGCCCACCTCGGTGGGACGGCCCCGTCGGACGTACCTGCAATTCCGGTGCTTCACGACTCGTGCCTCGGCACGGCTCGGGAGCGCCATGTCGCCCCTCGGATCTCAGTGATTCCGATGGGCGGCTCTCCAGATCTGGTGACGGAGCCCACGACCTTCGGGTCGGGGGTGCCGGCACTGCGATCTCGATGGAGAGTTTGATCCTGGCTCAGGACGAACGCTGGCGGCACGCCTAAAACATGCAAGTCGAACGAGAAGCTCGGAGCTTGCTCCGGGTGGACAGTGGCGAACGGGTGAGGAACACGTGAGGAACCTGCCCCGAAGACCGGGACAACACCGGGAAACCGGTGCTAATACCGGATGCCCTCATCGCACCGCATGATGCGATGAGGAAATGGATTCCGCTTCGGGATGGCCTCGCGCACTATCAGCTTGTTGGTGGGGTAACGGCTCACCAAGGCTACGATGGTTAGCTGGTCTGAGAGGATGACCAGCCACACTGGGACTGAGACACGGCCCAGACT
>CAZCUD010000011.1:0-135734 GCA_964501785.1 uncultured Bifidobacteriaceae bacterium | reverse complement strand
CGCACCGCGCGCGCCGAGGTCGCGGTGGCCCGGGCGCTCGAAGACCTGCCTGCGATCCGGGCGTTGGCCGAGGAGGGGCGTCTGTCGATGGATCAGCTGGTCCCGTTGGTCGAGCTCGCGACGCCCGAGACCGATGGGGAGTGGGCGCGCCGCGCCGAACATGTGGCGCCGAGTGAGCTGCGGCGTCTGCTGCGAAAGTCGCGGGTCGTGAGCGCGGAGGAGATGGCCGAGCGGCGCGCGGCGCGGGCGTTCCGGTGGTGGCGCACCAAGGACGGCCACGGCCTCCGGTTGGCCGGGACGATCTTCGACGTCGACGCCGCGTTCGTCGAAGCCATGCTCGAGCACGAGATCGAGACCATGCGCCCCGCCAAGGGCCAGGCGTGGGACTCCCGGGCGCATCGTGGTGCGGATGCGCTGGCCGCGATCTGTCGCCGCGCCCACACCGGCCACGCCGCCGGCGATGCCGCCGACGCGAGCGCCCGGAGAGGGGCGCAGAAGACGCGGAAGAAGGCGTGGCAGCCGACGGTGGTCGTGCACGTGGGCTCCGACGCCCAGCCCACGATCAACGGCATGCCGATCGATCTCGGCACCGTCGACGACCTGATCCGAGCCGGGGCGAAGGTCCGCACCGTCCACGACGACGACCCGCTCGCCCCCCGCTCGGGCGATCGGATCCCCGCGGTGTTGCGCACCTACCTGGTCGGACGCGACGCGACCTGTCGCGTCCCGGGCTGTGAGCGCAGCTTCGGTCTCGACGCCCACCATCTGGTGCCGCGTTCGTGGGGTGGCGCGACGTCCAAGCACAACCTCGTGCTGGTCTGCACCACCCATCACCGCACCCTGGTCCCGCACGGACGGTGGCTGCTCAGCGGCGACCCCGAGGCCCCCGACGGCCTCACCCACACCCTCCACACCCAACCCCGTGACGATCTGCCCGACGAGGCCCGCGCACCGCCCACCCCCGAAGCCGCGTGACCCCGCGCTCTGGAGGCGTAGGTCACCTTCACCACCAGGGTCGAGCAACGCACGTCAAGACCCACAACACCTTCCGGACCCGCCGGAACCCGCGCACCCATGCCGATGTGGGACGCGGAAGCCGTCGACCCGGTCCAGCACTTCCCCAACCGCACCTTGACAACTGAAGAGCCAGGCGGCGCCGGCCCTCCGGTGCGCTGATCTAGCGTCGGCGCCGACGGGGGAGGCGACATGCGACGCATCGTGGTGGCCGTGGTGCTCGGTGTGCTGGTCGGGGCGGGAGTCACGTCCGGCGTGCCGGCCGCTGCCGGTGCCGGCGGGTCCGGTGGCGGCGGGGCTGACACGTGCAAGCAGGTGCGGCCGTTCGAGCCCGGGTCGCCTGTGCACACGTTCGAGCACGACGGTGTCGAGCGCTCGTACAACCTGGTGGTGCCCGACGACTACGACGGGAAGACGAAGGTCCCGATCATCTTCAGCTTCCACGGGCTCGGCGAGACGAAGGAGTCGCACGACCAGCAGACCCGGCTGCCGGTCGAGGCGACCGCTCGGGGCTACGTCGTGGTGACGCCGCAGGCCGAGCCGGTCGAGCTCCCGCTCAACGAGGACGGCAGCGGGGTGACGATCCCGTTCTGGAACGTCACCCGGGTGACCGAGGGCGGTGCGTACGAGCAGCCCGGGGGGCTCGACGCCGCCGACGACATCGGCTTCGTGCGGGCGCTCACGAAGTCGCTGGGCGAGACGCTCTGCGTCGACACCGCCCGGGTGTTCGTGACGGGGATGTCCAACGGCGCGGGGATGGCGATCCAGCTCGCGTGCCTCTTCCCCGACCGGTATGCCGCGGCGGCGCCGGTCGCCGGCGGGAACATGACCACGAAGTGCCCGGCGAAGTCGCCGGTGCCGGTCGTGGCGGTGCACGGCGATGCCGATGCGCTCGTCGACTACGCGGGTGGCACGGTTGCCGGGTTCGAGCTCGGCAACCCGGGCGTCGAGGAGCGCATGGCCGAGCTGGCCGAGATCGACGGGTGCAAGGCACGGCCGACGGTCGAGGCGGTGAGCGACCAGGTCACCACGCGCACGTGGACCGGCTGCACGAAGGGCAATGGCGTGGTGCTGTTCACGATCCACGGGGGCGCGCACGTCTGGCCCCAGCCCGACTCGCCGCTCGACGCGACACCCGCCATCCTCGATTTCTTCGACGCCCACGGGGGGACCGGGAGTTGACGGGGGAGCATCCGGGTACGGTCGGACCATGAGCGAGATCGCCGACCGCTACCGCCGACTCTCCGGTGAGTTCACCGACACGGTCGCCGGCGTGCCCGCAGACCAGTGGAGCGCGCCCACGCCGTGCGAGGGCTGGGACGCACGCCAGCTCGTCCAGCACGTCGTCGACTCCCACAAGCTGTTCCTCGGGTTCATCGGTGACGAGCTCGACCCGCCGTCCGCCGATGACGACCCGATGGCGGCCTGGGTCGTCGCCCGCGACGCCGTGCAGGCGGTGCTCGACGACCCCGAGCGGGCGTCGACCGAGTTCACCGGGATGTTCGGCGAGACGACGTTCGAGGCCGGGGTCGACCGGTTCCTGTCGTTCGACCAGGTGATCCACCGGTGGGACCTGGCCCGCGCGACCGGGCAGGACACCAGCATCGACGACGCCGAGGTGGCGCGGCTGATGGAGTCGGCGAAGTCGTTCGGCGACGCGATGCGCGGCCCCGGTGCGTTCGGGCCCGAGGTCGACGCCCCCGCCGACGCCGACCCCCAGGCGAAGCTCCTCGCCTACCTCGGGCGCCGGCCCTAGCCGAGGCGCTTCTCGAACCAGTAGGCGGCGTAGGCGTTGTCGTTGTAGTCGTCGATCTCGACGTAGCCGAGCGAGCGGAACAGCGAGAGCGCTTCGGGCTGGTTGGCTCCGGTGTCGAGACGGACGACGGCGAATCCGTCGGCTCGGGCGGCATCCTCGAGATGGGCGAGCAGGCTCCGGGCGACGCCCGTGGTGCGAGCGTCGGGTCGCACGTACACCCGCTTGATCTCCGCGGCGTCGGGTCCGATGCGCTTGTACCCGCCGCACGCGATCGCCCGGCCGTCGACGTACGCGACGACGAAGCGTCCGGCCGGTGGCACGAACTCGTGGGGCTCGGCGCTCGGACCCGAGGTCGGCTTCCAGCCCGGGTAGCGACCGGCGATCTCGACCGTGAACTCCGCCACCAGCTCCGACGCGTCGGCGCCGTCGAGGGGCACCGTCGCGAAGCGGACCTGCGGCGCGCTCACGTCCGCACCGCACGCAGCCGCGGGGCGAGGGTCCCCTTGCGCTGGACGGCCACGTCGTCGAGGCCGAGCCAGTCGGCCATCAGGCGCAGCTCGCCGTCGAGGCGCTCGGCGACCTCGTGCTCGTCGTGGCCCCACGCCTCGAGCTGCGGCTCCCGCCACGCCGACTGCACGAGCAGGCGCGAGCCGGCACGGTCGGCCTTGAGGTCGACGCGGGCGACGTAGCGGTCGCCGAGGAGGAAGGGCAGCACGTAGTAGCCGTACCTCCGCTTCGGCTTCGGCGTGTAGATCTCGATGCGGTACTCGAAGTCGAACAGCCGCTCGATGCGCTCGCGCTCCCACATCGCAGAGTCGAACGGCGACACCAGCGCGCACGCGTCGATCCGGCGGGGGACCTTCGCGTCGACGTGGACGAACGCGGGCTGGCGCCACCCGTCGACCGTCACCCGCTCGAGGACTCCCTCGTCGGCGAGGTCCTCGACGAGCGGGCGGGCGATCTTCGGCGGGAGGCGGAAGTAGTCGATGAAGTCCTTCGCGGTGCCGACCCCGAACGCGCGCGCGGCCCAGTCGAGCAGGCCGAGCATGGCCTCCCGCTCGGGCGGCGTCGGGCGGGCGAGCACCTCGGCCGAGACGGCCAGCGCCGGGTCGCAGTACACGCGCTCGAAGTTGCCGCGGCGCATCGCGCCGACGCGACCGACGTAGAAGAGGTACTCGAGCCCCCGCTTGGTGTCGCTCCAGCCCCACCAGGGGCCCTTCGTCTTCTCGGCGCCGTCGAGCTCGCCGGCGGTGACCGGGCCGCTGGCGACGACCGCAGCGTGGAGCGCGTCGATCGACGCCGGGTCCTGCTCCTCCACCCAGGTCCGCATGCCCGACCATCGGTGCCCGGTGTCCATGCGCCAGCGCAGGAACGGGTGCAGCTCGCGGTCGACGAGCGACGCCTCGTGCGCCCAGTACTCGAACACCTCGTGCTCCTCGTACGCGAGGCGGTCGAACAGGGTGCGGTCGTACGGGCCGAGGCGCGAGAAGAACGGCAGGTAGTGCGCGCGCACGAGCACGTTCACCGAATCGAGCTGCACGACGCCGAGGCGTCGGAAGACCGCCCGCACGTGGCGCTTGTCGATCCGGCCGCCGGGGCGCGGGCGCCCGAAGCCCTGCGCGCCGAGGAAGATGCGCCGCGCCTGGTCGACCGAGATGCTGCGCGACACGCCGCTCACCGGGTGGTTGTCGGACCTGCCCACAGGCGGAGCGTCGCGTACGCCCGCCACGGTCGCCACGCCTCGGCCTTCGCGCTCGCCTCGGTGGCGTCGATCCCCCCGAGCGCCTTCAGCACCCCGAGGTCGGCGGAGGGGAACGCGTCGGCGTAGCCCAGCCGGAGCGCCAGGTACTGGGCGGTCCAGGGTCCGATGCCCGGGAGCGCGCAGAGCTCCGCCTCGAACGCGTCGAGGGGCAGCGACCCGTCGAGCGCCAGCGCGTCGGCCGAGACCGCGGCGGCGAACCCGTGCACCGCGGCGGCCCGACGTCCGGGCATGGGGAGCGGCGCGTCGAGCAGCGAGTCGGGGTGGGGGAACGCGTGGGTCAGCCCCAGCGGCTCGAGCCCGCTGACGGGAGTGCCGTGCTCGGCGACGATCGCGCCCATCGTCGTGGTCGCTCCCGCCACCGACACCTGCTGGCCGACGATTGCCCGCACGCCGGCCTCGAACGGGTCCCACGCGCCGGGGACGCGCAGGCCGTCGGGCCACGGCGCGAGGGTGGGCTCGCTCCCCAGCCCGTGACGCACGGGCACCGGGTCGTGGTCGAGGTCGAAGCAGCGACGCACCCGTGCGACGAGGTGGATGAGCCCTTCCCAGTAAGGGAGGTGGAAGCGGGCCACGAGGTGCTCCCGGTCGTCGCCGAGCCACACCTCGAGGGCGCCGACCCGACCCTCGACCTCGATCGTGCGGCGGTAGACGCGACCGCGGTCGTCGGTGCACGCGATCGCCTCGACGCCCGGGATCGCCCGCAGCGCGAGGAAGTCGAGCAGCCCGTCCCAGTCGAGCGGCGGCCGGAACGTGAGGCGGGTGTCGAGGCCGCCGTCGGCGACGAGGCGGTCGGTGCGCCTCCGCTTGCTCCGCAGCTCGGTGGGGGAGGCGCGGAACACGTCGTGCATGACCCGGTTCATCTGGCGCACCGAGCCGAAGCCGGCCGCGAACGCGACGTCGGTCACGGGCAGGTCGGTGTCGTCGAGCAGCCGGCGGGCGAAGTGAGCGCGACGCGAGCGCGCGACCTGGTCGGGCGTCGCACCGACGTTCTCGAGGAACACGCGGCGCAGGTGCCGGCCGCTGACGCCGACGCGGGCCGCGAGGTCGTCCTCGTTCGCGTCGTCGAGCGCACCCGCGAGGATCAGTCGCACCGCTCGGCACACGAGCTCGGGGTCGGGCACCCACGGATCGGCGTGGGCGCTGCGATACGGGCGGCAACGGAGGCAGGCCCGGAAGCCATCTGCCTCGGCGGCCGCGGCGCTGGCGTACTCGACGACGTTGCCCGGCTTGGGGGACGCCGAGCAGCCCGGGTGGCAGTAGATCCCCGTCGTGCGCACGGCCGAGAGCGGCATGGGTCGATCGTCGCGCAGGACGCGGTCGGGGATCGGCCGGATCCGGACACGGTCTCGGCTGTCCGGATGTGGCCGACGATCGAGCGGATCGTGGCGTACAACCACCCCATGCAGACTGTGACGGTGACCTCGGCCTCGCTCCCGACCCCCACGGGGCTGGTGGAGCTCGCGATCGACGGCGACGCGCTCGTCGCCCTGCACTTCGTCGACGCCAGCGACGCGCCGGCGACCGTGTCGGTCGACGACGACCCGGCGGGCATCGTCGACCGCGTCCGCCGCTACTTCGACGGCGAGCTCCACGCGATCGACGACGTGTCCGTGCGCTTCGACCGGGGCACACCGTTCCAGCAGGAAGTGTGGCGGGCGCTGCGCACGATCCCGGTCGGCGAGACGATCAGCTACGCCGAGCTCGCCCGGCGGGTGGGACGCCCGACGGCGTTCCGTGCGGTCGGCGCCGCGAACGGCCAGAACCCGGTGGGCGTGGTCGTACCGTGCCACCGGGTCATCGCGGCCGACGGGACGATCGGCGGCTACGCGGGCGGACTCGACCGAAAGGCGTGGTTGCTCCACCACGAGGGCGCCACGCTCTAGAGTCTCCGCTGGGCGTTCACCGGCTGAGCCAGGAGGACTCTTGCAGCCAACCGGAGAGCCGTACGCCGTCCGCTTCGACGTCGACTATCCCGATCGTGAGCTGAACCGGGTCACGACGTTCTTCCGCATCTTCGTGGCGATCCCGATCCTGGTCGTGCTCGCCGCGGTGAGCGGCTCGTCGTTCACGGTCGGCACCGAGGCCCGCAACGTCGTCGTGCTCGGCGGCGGCATGCTGTTCCTCGCGCCGCTGCTCATGATCCTGTTCCGCGAGAAGTACCCGCGCTGGTGGTTCGACTGGAACCTGGGCCTGCTGCGGTTCACGAATCGGGTGGGGACGTACCTCTTCCTGCTGCGCGACGAGTACCCGTCGACCGATGAGGAGCAGAGCGTCCACCTCGAGATCGACTACCCGGACGTGCCGAAGGACCTCAACCGGTGGCTGCCGCTGGTGAAGTGGTTCCTCGCGATCCCGCATGTGTTCGTGCTGCTGTTCCTGAACCTCGCGGCGATCGTGGTGGTCGTGATCGCCTGGTTCGCGATCCTGTTCACCGGTCGCTACCCGCGGTGGGCGTTCGACTTCGTCGTCGGCGTGATCCGCTGGGAGAACCGGGTGGTCGGCTACGCGCTGGTGCTGGTGACCGACCGGTATCCACCCTTCGATCTCGACTAGGGTGGGGGGAGCTCGAACGCCTGGCATGCGTGCCGGCGACGGGCTCCGCATCGGGCAATCCGCCTTGTTTCTCGCGGTTCCGCACCAGCACCACTTGGTGTGACGGGATCGGCGTCTCGGGGTCAGTTCGCCCCTCGTGAGACCTGCATCCACGCCGCAACGTGCGGCGAAGAACCGAAAGAGAACGAGACATGACCGACTTCCAGCACCTCGGGGTGCCGCGCGCCGTCCTGGACGCGCTCGCCGCCCGGGGCATCGACGAACCGTTCCCCATCCAGACCCTGACCATCCCCGACGCGCTCGCGGGCCGCGACGTCTGCGGCCGGGCCGACACCGGCTCGGGCAAGACGCTCGCGTTCGGCATCCCGATGGTCTCGCGCGTGCCCCAGGCCGAGCCCCGTCGTCCGACCGGACTCGTCCTCGTGCCGACGCGCGAGCTCGCCGCCCAGGTGAAGCGAGAGCTCGCCTGGCTCGGCAAGCCCCGCGGCCTGCGGGTCCTCGCGATCTACGGCGGCGTCGGCTTCGAGCCCCAGCGCAAGGCGCTCCGGCGGGGCGTCGACATCGTCGTCGCCTGCCCGGGCCGCCTCGCCGACCTCGTCGGCCAGGGCGACCTCGACCTCGGCGCGGTCTCGATCGTCGCCGTCGACGAGGCCGACCGCATGAGCGACATGGGCTTCCTGCCCGAGGTGAAGCGACTCCTCGACCGGACGTCGGACGACCGCCAGACGATGCTGTTCTCGGCCACGCTCGACGACGCCGTCGACGTGCTCGTGCGCCGCTACCAGCACGACCCCGTCGTGCACCGGCTTCCCAGCCAGGCCGAGGAGTCGGGACCGATCGACCACCGGGTCGAGCCGGTCGGCGCCGCGGCGAGCGACCGGCTGGCCCGCTGTGCCGAGCTCATCGAGGCGAGCGACGGGCCGACGATCGTGTTCTGTCGCACCAAGCGCCGCACCGATCGGGTCGCGCGCGACCTCGATCGCCTCGGCGTGCGGACCGTGGCCATCCACGGCAACCGGTCCCAGGGGCAGCGTGATCGAGCCCTCGCCGACTTCGCCGACGGCAAGGTCGACGCGCTCGTCGCCACTGACGTCGCGGCCCGGGGCATCCACGTCGACGGCGTGGCCTGCGTCGTGCACTTCGACCCGCCCCACGACGCCAAGGACTACACCCACCGATCGGGCCGCACCGCGCGGGCCGGCGCGAGTGGCACCGTGATCTCGCTCGTCGACCCCGAGCAGGCGGCGGGTGCGGTGAAGCTGCGCCGGCAGCTCGGCCTCTCGGTCGAGCGCGACGTCATCGGGCGGTCGGGGCCGACCAAGGCGACGACGAAGTCGGGCCGACCGCGGCACCGGCGCCGTCGTCCCAACGGCACCGCCAAGGCCGCGACGAACGGCCGCGGAGCCAAGCAGCGCAACGGTGGCGGCAGCGGCCAGCGCAGTGGTGGCCAGAAGCGCCGCCGCCCCGCGAAGCAGGCGGCCGCGCGCGTCTAGCCCGACGGCTCCTCGACGGGCGTCGCGAGCGGCGCACCGTCGGCGAGCAGCGCGGCGACCATGATCACGACCGGCTTCTTGCCGTCGTTCGAGCCGTAGTGCACGAGTGACTCGACCTCGAGCAGCGCGTCACCCTTGCGCAGCTCGATCGACGTCGGTCCGTCGAACGTCTCGACGGTCCCGTCGGCCCGCGTGACCTGGGCGCTGCCCGACACGATGTCGTAGGTCAGCACGCCCTTGCGCACGCTCGCGACCTGGGTGCCCTGGTGGTAGTGGGTCGGGAGCTTCGCGCCGGGTGCGATGCGCACCTCCTGGAGGTACAGCGTCTGCCCCGGGGCGTTCGCGGGCATCCCTTCGGCGAGCTCGATGCGGGTGATGCCGTCGCTCGAGCTCGTCTCCTGGGCGCCGGCGACGGATCCCGTGCCGGCGACCGCCACGAGGGCGAGCACGGACGCGACGAGGAACGTACGTAGGTGAGCCATGGCCGTGCATCGTCGCACTCGGGCGCGGGGATGCGCGGGATCCCCGGGCGGACGCTACGGACGCGCTCGGGTGAGCTCGGCGAGGAGGAGCGCCTCGCTGCGCATCAGCTTGCGCCAGTCGTCGAGGTGCAGGCTCTCGTCCTCGCCGTGGATGCGGCTGTGGGGGTCGGCCGGACCGAGCATGAGGACGGGGATGCCGCCGTACGCGTCGGCGAACGGGCCGACGAACGGGATCGTGCCCCCGACGCCCATGTGCACGGGCGGCGTGCCGAACCCCGCGGCGAGGGCGCGGTCGGCCGCGTCGAACGCCCAGCCCTCGGGCTCGCAGGCCCACGCGGGCACGGCCTCGTACGGGTCGAAGCGGGCGTCGATGCCCCACGGCGTGTGCGCCGCGACGTGCTCGGCGACGAGCCGGTTCAGGCGGGCGGGGTCCTGGCCCGGCGCGACGCGGAACGACAGGCGGGCAGCCGCGCTGGCCACGATCTGGTTGGACGAGCCCTCGAGCGGGTGGGTGTCGATCGCGAGCACGGTGAGCGCGGGGCGATGCCAGAGGCGCTCGTACACCGACACCGACGGGTCGCCGGCGAGCTCGACGCCGGGCTGCATCCCCCACGCCGCGCGGAGGCGGGCCTCGTCGACCGGGAGCGCGGCGATGCGGGCCCGCTCGTCGGCCGAGGGCGCGCGCACGTCGTCCCAGAAGCCCTCGATGGCGACGTCGCCGTGCTCGTCGACCATAGAGTCGAGCAGCCGGGCCAGCGCGATCGTGAGGTCGGGCACCACGCCGCCGGCCATGCCCGAGTGCAACGGGCTGTCGAGCATCGTGAGGCGCACGTCACCGCCCGCGAGCCCGCGCAGCGAGTAGGTGAGCCCCGGAGTCCCGACGCTCCAGTTGCCCGCGTCGGCGAGGAGGAGGACGTCGGCCGCGAGGTCGTCGGCGTGCTCGGCGAGGAACGCGCCGAGGTGGGGTGACCCGATCTCCTCCTCGCCCTCGACGAGCACCTTCACGTTGCAGGGGAGCGCTCCCGCGGTGTCGAGCCAGGCCTTGCACATCGCGCCGTGGGCAACGGCGCCCGCCTTGTCGTCGGCGGTGCCCCGGCCGTAGAGGCGACCGTCACGCGCCACCGGCTCGAACGGGTCGGACTCCCAGCGCTCCTCGTACCCGGGCGGCTGCACGTCGTGGTGCGCGTAGAGGAGGACCGTGGGGGGCGTGCGACCGTCGGCGCCCGGCTCGGCGTGCATCCACTCGGCGATCACCGCCGGTGGGCAGCCGGGCACGGTCGCCCGGCGCACGGACTCGAGGCCGCACGACTCCAGGTACGCGGCCGTCGCGTCGGCGCTGTGCGCCACGTCGCGCTGGCGGTCGGGGTCGGCGCTGATGCTCGGGATCCGCACCAGGTCGTCGAGCGCGGCCCGGGCGTCGTCGAACCCGGCGTCGACCGCCGCCAGGACGCCGTCGAGGTCGGTGTCGACGTCGGCTCCCACGCGCCGCAGGCTACCGGCGCCGCCGATCGGCCCTGGTCCGCCGCGCCCCGCCGCACCCCCGCCGCACCCCGGCGCGTCCCGCCGGTAGGGTGCGCGCCCTGACCGTTCTGGCGTCAGCTCGCTACCGCCTCGGTAGACACGTGACGCCACAGCGATGGTGACCAAGGAGAGGTGATGGGACGGCTCGACGACAAGGTGGCGATCGTCACCGGCGCGGGGCAGGGGATCGGGCGGGGGATCGCCCGTCGGTTCGCGCAGGAGGGTGCGGCCGTGCTCGTCGCCGAGGTGAACCCCGACACGGGTGCCCAGGTCGAGCGGGAGATCGTCGACGAGCTCGGCGGCACGGCGAAGTTCGTGCCGACGAACGTCCTCGAGAAGGACGACCTCGAGCGCATGGTGAAGATCGCCGCGGACGAGCTCGGGGGCGTGCACGTCCTCGTCAACAACGCGTACGTCGCCGGCGGCTTCGGGCGGTTCGAGCACAAGCCCGACAGCGACCTCCAGCTCGCGTTCGACGGCGGACCGATGCACACGTTCCGGGCCATGCAGGCGGTCTTCCCCCACATGAAGGAGCAGCGCTGGGGGCGGATCATCAACTTCGTGTCGCTCAACGGGATCAACGCGCACCAGTACTCGGTCGACTACAACGCCGCCAAGATGGCCATCCAGGCGATCACCCGCACCGGTGCCCGGGAGTGGGCCCGGCACAACATCCTGGTCAACTGCATCGCGCCCGCGGCCGCGTCGCCCGCCTACGTGGCCTTCGCCGAGGCGGCGCCCGAGAACGCCCAGGAGATGCTCAAGCAGAACCCGGTCGGGCGGATGGGTGACCCCGAGCACGACATCGGCGGCGTCGCGCTGTTCCTCGCCACCGACGACAGCGACTACATCACCGGCATGACGATGTTCGCCGACGGGGGCAGCCACATGAACGGGGTGCAGTGGGATCCCCCCATGCCCGAGTGAGAGGCGGCCGCGCATGAGCGGGTACGACGAGCTGGTCCACATCACGGTCGAGGTCGAGGACGGCGTCGCCTGGGCGGTCATCGACCACCCGCCGCTCAACCTGTGGGACCGCGAGCTCACCAACGACCTCGTCGGGCTCATCGGCGCGTTCGAGCACGACGACGCCAGCCGCGTCCTCGTGCTGACCAGCGCGAACGAGGACTTCTTCGTCGCCCACGCCGACGTCGGCATGATCATCGACATGGACGCGTCGGGCATCGGTGGCAGCGACTCCGAGCCTGCTCCGGTCAACGTCCTCCTCGAGCGGCTGCGCGAGATCCCCAAGGTGTCGATCGCGCTCGTCGAGGGCATCGCGCGGGGCGGAGGATCGGAGATCGTGCTGGCGTGCGACATGCGCTTCGCGACCGAGGACGCGCTGTTCGCCCAGCCCGAGGTGGCGCTCGGCATCATCCCCGGCGCCGGGGGCACGCAGCGGCTGACCCGCCTGGTGGGGCGGGCGCGCGCGCTCGAGATCGTGCTCGGCTGTGCGGACGTCGACGCCGAGGAGGCCGAGGCGATCGGCTACATCAACAACGTCCTCGACGACGACGCAGCCGAGGACTTCGTGCGCGACCTCGCGACGCGCATCGCCTCGTTCCCCCCGGTCGCCGTGGCCGAGGCCAAGCGGGCGGTCGATCTCGCGTCCGGCGACGTGACGGCGGGCTACGCCGCCGAGGCGGCGGGCTTCCGGAAGGCCCTCGCCGAGCCGGTCGCGCGCGAGCGGATGCGCCGCTTCCTCGAGCTCGGCGGACAGACGCCCGAGGTCGAGGAGGAGGACCTGCTCGACCTGCTCGACGAGCTCTGACCGAGTGATCTCGTTCGAGGGCAAGGTCGCCTGGGTCGCGGGCGCGGCCCGTCCGCCGGGCATCGGGCGCGCGGTCGCGATCCAGCTGGCCCGCCTGGGCGCGGACGTCGCGTGCGTCGACGTGGTCGACGACGACGCGTCGCCCGAGCAGTCGTACCGGGTGCCGCGCGCGGCGCTCGAGGAGGTCGCCGACGCGGTGCGTGCCGAGGGCCGGCGGGCGCTCGTCCAGGCGGTCGAGCTCACCGACTCGAAGGCCGTCGAGCAGGCGGTCGTGGCGACGACGGACGAGCTCGGTCGGGTCGACGTGTCGTGCAACCTGTCGGGCGGCACCGGTCCCGAGCTCGGCACGGGCGGCCTGCTGTACGTCGAGCCCGACTCGTTCCGGGCCGCGATCGACGCCAACCTCACCGCCACCTGGCTCGGCGCCCGCTGCTGCGCGCGCCAGATGGCGCTCCAGGTGAAGGCCGGCGACCCGCCGGGCGCCATCGTCAACCTCGCGTCGTCGGCGGCGCTCGCCGGCGCGCCCGACGTGGGCGCCTTCTCCGCGGCGCGGGCCGGCGTCGTCCGGCTCACCGAGGTGCTCGCGCTCGAGCTGGCGAAGTTCGGGATCCGGGCCAACTCGGTGTGCCCGCTCGGGGTGTCACCCCACCAGGGTGCGGGCAACCCCGGGCTGACGCAGGGCGTCGCCGGCGGCTCGCCCGACTGGGCCCGAGCCACCATCCCGCTCGGTCGCTACCAGGAGCCCGACGAGACCGCGGCGGTCATCGTGTTCCTCGCCAGCGACGCGGCCAGCTTTGTCACCGGCCAGGCGATCACCGTCGCGGGCGGCGCGCACGTCTGAACCCACGGTTCGGAATCGTGTTCAAGAGGGGGTCGAGCGCTCGATAGGGTGACCCTTCGTGCCTACGGTCGTCGCAGAGGGACTCGAGAAGCGCTTCGGGGACACCGAGGCCTTGCGCGGCGTCGACTTCGAGGTCGAGCACGCCACCGTGCTGGGCGTCCTCGGTCCGAACGGCGCCGGCAAGACCACCGCGGTCCGGATCCTCACCACGCTGCTGAAGCCCGACGCCGGGCGAGCGGTCATCGACGGGATCGACGTCGTGGCCGAGCCGCGCCGGGCGCGGGCGCGCATCGGCCTCACCGGGCAGTACGCGGCCGTCGACGAGCGGCTCACCGGGTTCGAGAACCTCGAGCTCGTCGGGCGCCTCTTCCACCTGCCGAAGAAGGAGGCGCGCGACCGGGCCTCCGAGCTGCTGGAGCGGTTCAACCTGATGCACGCTCGCGACCGCGTCGTGAAGACCTACTCGGGCGGGATGCGCCGCCGCCTCGACATCGGGATGAGCCTCATCGGGCGCCCGTCCGTGCTGTTCCTCGACGAGCCGACCACCGGCCTCGACCCGCGCAGCCGCCTCAACATGTGGGGCCTCATCGAGGAGCTGGTCGCCGAGGGCACCACCACGCTGCTCACCACGCAGTACCTCGAGGAGGCCGACCGCCTCGCCGACTCGATCGTCGTGATCGACCACGGCTCGGTCATCGCGGAGGGCACGTCCGACGAGCTCAAGGCCCGCACCGGAGCGGAGCGGCTCGTCGTGACGACGCTCGAGGCCGGGCACCTCGAGCCCGCGAAGGACGTGCTGGTGCGCCACGCGTGCGGACCCGAGACGCTCGACCTGCTCGCCCGCACGGTGACGGTGCCGGTGCGCAGCGCCGCGGGCCTCGTGCCCGTGATCGTGCGCGAGCTCGACGCCGCGAAGATCGGCGTCGAGGACGTGGCCGTGCGCCGCCCGACGCTCGACGACGTCTTCTTCGACCTCACGGGCCACGCGGCCGAGATCCCCGAGGACGACGAGGAGCAGATCGACGAAGTCGACGAGGCGAGCGAGGAGGACGCGGCGTGAGCGCGGCCGACGTGAGCCTGCGCGCTCCGGTCGGCGACGCCGGCGGGCACGACGTGCCCACCGGCGCGGCATGGATGTGGCGCGACTCGTGGACCGAGGCGCTGCGGCACCTTCGGGCCATGCCGCGCTCGCCCGAGATCCTGGTGTTCTCGGCGATCCAGCCGATCATGTTCGTGCTGCTGTTCGTCTTCGTGTTCGGCGAGTCGGTCGCGGTGCCGGGCGGCGACTACACGCAGTACGTGATGGCCGGGATCTTCTCCCAGACCGTCGTCTTCGGCACCGCGTGGACGAGCGTCGGCATCGCCGAGGACATGACGAAGGGGATCATCGAGCGACTGCGGTCGCTGCCGATGTTCCAGCCCGCGGTCCTCATCGGGCGCAGCGTGTCCGACGTCGTGCGCAACCTCTTCACGTTCCTCGTGATGGTCGCGGTCGCGTTCGCGGTGGGCTGGACCATCGAGGGTGCCATCTGGGAGGCGATCCTCGGGTTCGTGATCCTGTTCGCGTTCGGCTACTCGCTGAGCTGGGTGCAGGCGTTCATCGGGGTGTCGGTGAGCTCGGTGGAGGTCGCCAACTCGGCCGGGTTCATCTGGATGTTCCCGATGACGTTCATCTCGTCGGCGTTCGTCGACCCGGCCAACATGCCGGGCTGGCTCGAGGCGATCGCCAACGCCAACCCGTTCTCGATCGTCACCGACGTGGTGCGCGACCTCTACAACGGCACCGACCCCGGCAGCGACCTGTGGGTCTCCATCGCCTGGATCGTCGGGATCACCGTGGTGTTCTCGCTGCTCGCGATCCGCAAGTTCCAGACCGCCACCCGCCACTAGAGCGCGCGGGCGGTGACGTGGCCGTCGTAGACGGCGCGGTCGACCACACGCACCGCGACGGCGTCGCCGATGCGCTCGAGCTCGGGCACCTTGCCCTCGAGGGCGTGGTACAGGTCGTCGTTCGGCGTCCCGTGGGTGCGGATCACGACGGTGTCGACGTCGGCGAGCGTCTCGAGCTCGCGTGAGAGCGTGTCGACGAGCGTGACCTCGTGATCGCCGATGAACGCGAGCACCGTGTTGGGGCGCCACCGCATCCCGGCCTGCACCGCGCGGGGGAGGATCGCCGCCTGGGTCTCGCCGTCGAGGGCCATGGGGAGCGGGAGCGGCGTCACGCAGATCGCCTCGGTGCCCTCGGCCGCGAGCAGCTCGCCGAGCCCGATCGCCTGCGCGTGCCCGACCGCGTCGAGGATCACGACGCGCCCGCCGAGCGCACCCGGGTCGCGCAACGTGCGCTTGAGCGCGTCGACGTGGTCGAGCACCCAGTCCTGCTCCGATCCGGGCACCGGCATGGGGTGGTACGCGGCCTGCCCGAGCTTGGTCGGCCGACCGCCGGTCGCGATGATCACCGCGTCGGGTGACAGGGCGAGCACGTCGTCGGCGGTGGCCTCCACGCCGGTGCGCACGTCGACACCCCTGCGCTCGCACTCACCGATGCGCCAGCGGGCGATCTCCCAGATCTCGCCGCGCCCGGGCAGCTCGCGCGCCCAGCGCAGCGCACCGCCCAGCTTGGGCTCACGCTCGAGCAGGGTGACGTCGTGGCCACGCGCGGCGGCCGTGGCGGCGGCCTCCATCCCCCCGGGGCCGCCGCCGACGACCACCACCTTCTTGGTGGTCGCCGCGGGCTCGAGCGTGCCGAGGCCCAGCTCGTCCTCACGCCCCACGGCCGGGTTCTGCACGCAGTTGATCGGCATCGACTGGAGCAGGTTGCCGTAGCACGACTGGTTGATGCCGGTGCAGTGGCGGATCTCGTCGTCGCGTCCCTCGCGGGCCTTGGCGACCCACTCCGCGTCGGCGATGAGGGCGCGCACGAGCGTGATGCCGTCGGCCTCGTGGCGCTCGAGGATGCCGTTGGCCTCGAACGGGGTGAGGATGCGGTGGACGGTGAACACCGGTGTGTCGCGCACCGCCTTCTTGACCGCGTGCGCGGCGTACACGCCGAAGCAGTGCGGGGCGTAGTTGGTGCGCACCATGCCGATGCCGCCGATCCCCACGCTCACGTTGAGGAAGTCGACCAGGCCCAGCTCCTCGTAGCGGGCGGCGACCTCCGCGGCGTCGTCGGCGGTGAGGCCGGGGCCGTGCGACTGCTCGTCGTCGCCGGCGAGGCGGATGCCGACCGCGGCGCGGTCGCCGACGGCTTCGCGCACTGCCGACACGACCTCGACGCCGTAGCGCATGCGGTTCTCGAGGCTGCCGCCGTACTCGTCGTCGCGGTGGTTGAACTTCGGCGACAGGAACTGGTGGAGCAGGTAGCCGTGCGCGCTCTGGATCTCGATGCCGTCGAAGCCGCCGGCCACGGCGTTCTGCGCGCACCGCACGTGGTACTCGATCGACTCGGCGATGTCGCGTGCGTCCATCGCACGCGGCGCCTCCATGTGGTCGGGCGAGACCGACGGGGCCACCGCGACCTGCTTCGACCAGTTGCCGAGCATCATGGCGCCGGAGTGCGTGAGCTGGATCAGCGCGTGCGCACCGTGGTCGTGCACCTGCGACGTGAGCTGCTCGTAGTGCGGGATGCACTCGGGGTCCCACCCGTTGGCGTTGTTGGTCATCTTGTACGCGGTGTTGGGCGACACCGCGGTCTCGCCGGCGATGACCGCGGCGACGCCGCCCTGGGCGCGCTCCGCGAGGTAGCGGCCGTAGCGACGGCCGTAGAAGCCGGGCTCGCCCCACACGGGGTTGGGCTCGGTGAACATCGTGAAGTGCGCACCGAAGATCACGCGGTTGCGCAGCTCGATCGGTCCGAGGCGCAGGGGCTGGAAGAGCTGGTCGTGAGGCATCGGGGGGCAGGTTGGCACATCCGCCGCCCGGGCCGGGGGGCCGGGGGCCGGGCTGCCGGGGGCGCCCGGGCGTGGCAGCCTGGTGCCATGACCGACGTCCAGGGATCCGAGTTCGACCCGTTCGCCGCGTTCGACGAGTCGGTCGGCGTCGGGCAGGTCGCCGACATCCATCCGACCTTCCACGAGATGCGGGCCGAGTGCCCCGTGCACACGGGTCGGTTCCACGAGCGGTTCGACATCGAGCTGCCGATGGAGGCCGCGCTGCTCGGTGACAAGCCGTCGTTCGCGATGCTGTCGTTCGACACCGTGCAGCAGGTGCTGCGGGACGGGCAGACGTTCTCGTCGTCCGGCTACGCGGACAGCATGGGGCTGGTGATGGGCCACTCCATCCTCGAGATGGACGAGCCCGAGCACGGCCGCTACCGCCAGCTGATCCAGCAGGCGTTCACCCGCAAGGCGATGGAGCGCTGGGAGGCCGAGCTCGTCCACCCGGTCGTCCACGGGCTCGTCGACCGCTTCGTCGACCGCGCGTCCGAGGGCCTCGGGCGGGCCGAGCTCGTGCGCGAGCTGTTCTTCCCGTTCCCGGTGCACGTGATCGCGGGGATGCTGGGGCTGCCGCGCGACGGGCTCGCGGAGTTCCACGGCAAGGCGGTCGAGCTGATCAGCATCGCCACCGACATCGAGCGTGGCCTCGTCGCGTCGCAGTGGCTCTACGACTACTTCGCCGCGATCATCGCCGAGCGGCGCGTCGAGCCCCAGGGCGACGTGATCAGCGTCCTCGTCGAGGCCGAGCTCGACGGTCAGCGCCTCACCGACGACGAGATCATCGCCTTCCTCCGGCTGCTGCTCCCGGCGGGCGCGGAGACCACCTACCGGTCGTCGAGCAACCTGATGTTCGGACTGCTGAGCAACCCCGAGCAGCTCGCGGCGCTGCGCGACGACCGCTCGCTGATGCAGGCCGCGATCGAGGAGGGGCTGCGGTGGGAGCCGCCCCTCACCGGCATCGGCCGCACCGCGATGGTCGACACCGAGGTCGCCGGGGTGCCGATCCCGGCCGGCGCGGCGATCTCGGTCGAGATGGGGAGCGCCAACCGTGACCCCGCCCGTTGGGACGATCCCGACCGCTTCGACATCCACCGGCCGATGCAGCCGCACCTGGCGTTCGCGTCCGGGCCGCACACGTGCCTCGGGATGCACCTGGCCCGCATGGAGACCACGGTCGCCGTCGACGCGATCCTCGACCGGCTGCCCAACGTGCGCTTCGACGACTCCGTCGAGCGTCCCGAGATCACCGGCCTCATGTTCCGCGCCCCGACCGCGCTCCCGGTCGTCTTCGACGCCTGACGCGCGCTCAGGCGATGCCGTAGAGGCGGCGCGGGTTGTCCCAGAGGATCGAGCGCTTCTCCGCGTCCGCCAGGTCGTCGCGCGCCGCGAAGTCACGCAGGCCGTCGGGGAACGAGCCCTCCGGGTGCGGGAAGTCGGAGGCGGTCACGACGCAGCCCGCGCCGAGCGCGTCGACCACGTGGCGCAGGTGGGGCTCCTCGGCCTCGGCCGAGACGAAGCACTGGCGGCGGAACAGCTCGCCGGGCGGCGCCGAGAGCTCCTCGCAGTCGAGCCCCGCGTAGCGCTCGTACAGCTCGTCGAGCCACCACAGCCAGTAGGGGAGCCAGCCTGCCCCCGACTCGAGCACGACGACGCGCAGGCCCGGGTGACGGTCGCAGATCCCGCCGACGAGGAACGAGAACAGCGTGAGCGCGCTCTCCAACGGGAACGCGGCCGCGATGCGGGGGAGCGCCCAGTCGCCGAAGCGGTCGGCGCCGAGCTGGCCGAGCCCGGTGCCGGCGACGTTGTGCAGCGCCAGCGCGACGTCGAGCTCGGCGAGCGTGGCCCAGAGGGGCTCGTAGTAGTCGCGCTCGAGGGTGACGCCGGGCAGCGGTGGCTCGGGGAGCACGAAGAACGCGCGCAGGCCGTGCTGCTCGACCGCCCGACGAGCCTCGGCCACCGCGGCGTCGACGTCGCGCAGCGACAGCTGACCGATCGCGAGCAGTCGGTCGGGCACCTGGGCGACGAACTTCGCCGACCAGTCGTTGCCGGCTCGCACGATCGCTGCCGCGAGCTTGGGGTCGAGGCCCCAGGCCGCGACCTGCATCAGGCCCCGGCTGGGGTACAGCGCCATGCGGTCGATGCCCTGGTCGTCCATCGCCAGCACGTAGGCCTCGGGATCCCAGCCGCGCTCCTCGTACTTGGCGTACGTCGTCGCCCACTCGTCGTTGAGCGTCCGGAGCCCGCCCGCGAGGCGACGCCAGCGCACGGTCGGCACCCGCCGGTCGCGGTCGACCACGATCGCGCCGCGATCGCCCGAGCCGACGGGCCCCCGGTCGCGCAGCGCCGGCTCGAGGTGCTCCGCCCAGAAGTCGGGAGGCTCCATGAAGTGCGCGTCGGCGTCGAAGACGCCGGGCAGCGAGGTGGACGCCACGGTCAGCGTCGCCGCCGCCGGCGGCGGGGCTTGAGCAGCGAGCGCATGGCCAGGATGCCCACGACCGCGACGACCGCGACCGCGACGATTCGGCGTTCGGGGTCGGGCGCGGCCTCCCAGCGCACGTCGTCGCCTCGGATCACGAGCGCGCCCGCAGGGCGGGCGTGGATGCCGAACCCACCGCCGTTGCCCTGCCGGCCGTCGGGCTCGATCCCGGTGCCGCCCCCGCCGCCGCCCGAGACGGTGGCCGCAGGCACGACGACGACGCCGTCGACCTCGACCGGGTCGCCGTAGACGCGCCGCACGGTGAACACGTCACGGGCCCGCTCGACGAAGTCGGGCAGCGCTACGCGAGGCTTCGTCGGCTCCACGTCGCTCATGCGGTCCTCCTCCTTCGGATGCGTAGCTGAACCATCTCCATGAAGGTGAGCTACGCAACCAATGGTGTCACGGCGCGGTGGAGGCGGAGCCCCGAGCTCGGTAGGAGTCGCGCCACTCCTTGGGTGGGGGGTCGGCGCGGTGGGGGCCGGCGCCGAACATGCGGGGGAGCTCGCCGGCCAGGTCGGCGGCGGTCCAGCCCCGGTCGTCGCGGGACGCGGTCCGGTCGACGGTGAACGTCTGCACGTGCTCGAGCACGCCGCCCCGCACCTGGAAGCACTGGCCACTGCACCACCCGGCCTCGGGTGATGCCAGGTAGCAGACCATCTCCGCGACGTGGACGGGGTCGGTCGGGTCGAACGCGTCGGCGCCCGCCTCGCGCGAGCGTCCGATGCGCCAGCCGATGTCGGCGAGCCGGGTCGCCGCGGACGGCATGATGCAGTTCGCGGTGACGCCGTAGGGCGCCATCTCGGTGGCCACCGCCTCGGTGAACGCGAGCACGCCGGCCTTCGCGGCGACGTAGTTCGACTGCCCGGCACCGCCGTAGAGGAGCAGGCCCGTCGACGTCGTGACGATCCGCCCGGCGATCGGGTCGCCCGCCTTGTGCCGTGCCCGCCACCAGCGACACGCCGGTGCGGTCACCGCGAACGTCCCGCGCAGGTGCACGCGCACGACGTCGTCCCACTCCTCGGCCGACAGGTTGAACGCCATGCGGGGTCGCCCGAAGCCGGCGTTGTTGACGACGACGTCGAGGCGGCCCCACTCGTCGATCGCGCGCTGCACGACGGCCTCACCGCCCTCGACGGTCGCGATGTCGCTGCGATCGGCGACGGCGCGCCCGCCGGCCGCGACGATCTCGGCGACCACCTCGTCGGCGGGTGCCTCGGAGGTCTCGCTGCCGTCGGTCGCGACGCCGAGGTCGTTGACGACGACCGCCGCGCCGTAGGCCGCGAGCCGCGTCGCCTCGGCGCGCCCGATCCCGCGGCCCGCACCGGTGACGACCGCGACCCGCCCGTCGAGCATCGTCGCCTCGCTCATCGGGGCGGGCGCGCGCTCAGGCGAGGTCGAGCGCGCCCACGCGGCCGCGCTCCTCGAAGCGCCGCAGCAGCTCTTCGCGGTCGCCGGGCTCGAACGGCCGGAGCGACTCACCCTTCGCCGGGCGCCACCAGACCGGCTCCGGCGCGTCCCAGCGCTCCTTGCGCAGCTGGCGCTTCATGGGCTTCTGGGTCTCGGTGACGGGGATCTTGTCCATCACCCGCACGTAGCGCGGCGCCCACTTGGTGCCGAGGTCGGGCTGCTCGCCGAGGAACGACTCGAAGTCGTCGGGGTCGAACGCGGCGCCGGGCCGCAGCTCGACCGCAGCCATGACCTGGTCGCCGACCTCCTCGTCGGGCACGGCGTAGACCGTGGCCAGCACGATGTCGGGGTGGCGCAGCAGGATGCGCTCGACCGGCGCGGCCGAGAAGTTCTCGCCGTCGACGCGCAGCCACTCGAAGTCGCGGCCCGCGAAGAAGAAGTACCCGTCCTGGTCGCGGTATCCGAGGTCGCCGGTCCAGTAGTAGCCGTCGCGCACCCGCGCCGCGTTGGCCTCGTCGTTCTTGTAGTAGCCCTCGAAGCCGGGCGCGCCGTTCTTGTTGACGATCTCGCCGATGCAGTCCTCGGGGTTGAGGAGTCGACCCTGCTCGTCGAACTCCGCCGGTGGGCACTCCTCGCCCGTCTCGGGATCGAGGATCACGGTGCCCTCGGGGCCGACGCCCAGCGCGCCCTTCGGCATGTCGGGCGTGCGGCTGATGAACGCGCCGCCTTCGGTCGAGCCGTAGCCGTCGCCGACGATGCAGTTGAAGCGCCGGCCGAACTCCTCGATGTCGACGTCGCTGGCCTCGTTGCCGAAGACCCGGGTGAGGGGGACGTCGGGGTCGTCGGGTGCCTCGGGCGTCGCCAGGATGTACGACAGGGGCTTGCCGACGTAGTTGAAGTACGTCGCGCCGAACTTGCGCACGTCGGGGACGAAGCCCGAGGCCGAGAAGCGCCGGCGCAGCGCGAGCGTCGCTCCGGTGATCAGCCACGGTGCGTACGAGGTGATGATGCAGTTGGAGTGGAACAGCGGCATCACGCAGTAGAGGACGTCGTCGGGCGTGAACTGCATGCCGAGCGCGAGGCCCTCGCTCATGCGGGCGAGGCGTCCCTGCGACAGCAGGCAGGCCTTCGGTGCCCCGCTGGTGCCCGACGTGAACAGGAGCATGAAGAGCGTGTCCTCGCCGACCGACGACGAGTCGGGCAGCGCCGCGCCGGCGAAGGGTGCGAGCGCGGCCTGGTAGTCCGGCCCGTCGACGTCGAGCAGCTTGCCGTCGGCCATCCCGAGGTCGAGCCCGTCGAGCAGGTGGACGTGGCGACCCTCGGTCACCACGACCTGGCAGTCGGTGTGGGTGATGTCGCGAGCCAGCTCGGCGCCGCGGCGCGTGGGGTTGATGCCGACGACGACCGATCCGGTGACGGCCGCGGCCGCGAGCCACATGGCGTACTCGGGGATGTTGTCGAAGAGGACGCCCACGTGGGGCGGCGCGCCCGCGTCGAGCGTCGCGTCGAGGTACGCGGCGCGGACCGCGACCGCGTCGAGCAGCTCGCCCCAGGTGTAGCGCTCGTCCTCGAAGAGGACCGCGGTCGCGCTCGGGTCCTGGTCGGACGCGGCGCGGGCGTGGACGAAGTCGGCGATCGTCGGCATCACGCCGCCAGCCGCAGGCCCGGACGGGGCCAGTCGCAGGCGAAGAGCTTGCCGGTGCCCGATCCGGTGACGAACGCGGTGGTGAGGTCGTCGCCGCCGAAGCAGACGTTGGTGACGAACCCGTCGCCCGGCACCGCGACGTACTCGTGGCCCGAGCCGTCGGCCTGCACGACGCAGAGCCCACCCCCGATCGCGGCGACGACGATCGTGCCGTCGGCCTCGACGGCGAGCGAGTCGAAGTGGCCCTTCGTCGCCTCGAGCACGGTCGCCATCGGGCTGGCGACCTCGCCGGGGCCGGTCACGTCCCACGTGAGCAGCCGGCCGCTGAAGCTCTCGGCCACGTAGACGCGGTCGCCCTCCGGCGAGAGGCCGACGCCGTTGGGGCCGTAGAGGCCGCGGGCGACCTGCACGACCCGGGCGCCGTCGGCGGTCGCGTAGAACAGCGAGCCCCGGTCGGCGTCGCGGGCGCGGATCTTGCCGAAGTCGGTGAACCAGAAGCCGCCGTGGGCGTCGAACACGAGGTCGTTGGGACCGCAGAACCGTCCCCCGTCGTGCTCGCGGTAGAGCACCGAGTGCTCGCCCGTGGCGAGGTCGACCCGGTCGATCCAGCCGCCCGCGAAGTCGGGCGGCTCGTTGGACATGTCGGTGAGGTCGAAGGGCAGGATCATCCCCGCGATCTCGCTCCAGCAGAACCCGCCGTTGTTGGTGACGTACACGGCTCCGTCGGGACCGACGGCGGCTCCGTTGGGTCCGCCGCCGAGCTCGGCGACGACGTCGGCCGTGCCGCCGCCCGCCGGCACCCGCGAGAGCGTGCCCCGGCGGATCTCGGTGAGCACCACCGAGCCGTCGGGCATCGCGATGGGCCCCTCCGGGAACTGGAGGTCGCTCGCCAGCTCGCGGGCGCCTTCGATCGTGCTGCCGGGTGCGGTCTCGGCGCTCATGGCGCCCATTTCTAATACCTTTCCGACCCATGGACCTCAGCACCGACTGGGTCATCGACGCCGACGCGCACGTCACCGAGCCCGCCGACGTCTGGACCGACCGGCTGCCGGCCCGCTACGGCGACCTCGTGCCTCGGCTCGTCCGCGACGAGCGCTCGGGATGGGACGTGTGGCAGGTCGGCGGGAAGACGATCGCCTCGGTCGGGCACACGGCCACCGCGGGGTGGCCCGAGCGCTTCCCCTCGGCACCCAAGAACATGGACGAGGTGCCCGAGGCGGCCCACGACTCCGAGGCGCGCCTCGCGTACCTCGACGACAACCGGATCTGGGCCCAGGTCATGTACCCCAACGTGGGCGGCTTCGGGAACCAGGCGTTCCTGACGATGGACGACCCGCAGCTGCAGGTCGAGTGCGTGCGTGCGTACAACGACTGGATGACCGACTGGTGCTCGGCCGATCCGGCGCGCCTGCTCGCGGTGACGGCGACCCCGTTCTGGGACGTCGACGCGACCGTCGCCGAGGTGCAGCGCTGCGCCGAGGCCGGCCATCGCGGCGTGCTGTTCACGGGCGAGCCGCAGCGCTTCGACCTCCCGTTCCTCGGTGACCCTCATTGGGACCCCCTGTGGGCGGCGGCCCAGGAGGCCCGGCTCCCGATCAGCTTCCACATCGGCAGCGGGGACGTGGCGAGCGGCTTCTCGCCCGGCCGCATCCGCGCCCACGGCGCGGGTGCCGCCTACGTGTCGACGTCGGTGAGCCTCTTCCTCACCAACGGCGTGCAGATCGCCGACCTGCTGACCTCGGGCGTGCTGTCGCGGTTCCCCGAGCTGCGGTTCGTCTCGGTGGAGAGCGGGATCGGCTTCCTCCCGTTCATCCTCGAGGCGTCCGACTACGCGTACGGCGAGTCGTCGATGCCCACGGACCGGCCCGACGACCCGATCCCGAGCGAGCTGTTCAAGCGGCAGGTCTACGGCTGCTACTTCTTCGAGGAGCTCGGCCTCGGGCGCGTCGTCGAGGCGATCGGGGCCGACAACATCCTCTTCGAGACCGACTACCCGCACCCCATCTGCCTGTTCGGCAACGTGCGGGAGAAGATCGAGTCCAGCCTCGCCGACCAGCCCGACGACGTGCGACGCAAGGTCCTGTGGGACAACGCCGCCGAGCTCTACCGCGTCGAGGTGCCCGTCGCCGCGTGACGTGCCTCGTCAGCCGGTGAGGGCCTTCGTCGCCTGCTCCGGGTCGTGGTACTCGCGCCAGAACCGGATGCGTCCGTCGTCGGCGAAGCGGAACATGCCGATGTAGCGGTTCAGGTAGCGGTTGCCGTTGTGGCGCACGGTCCCGTCGCTCGTGTACTCGGCGAACGCGAGGTCGGCGTCGGCGGCGGGGTACACCGCGGTCACCGAGATCACGAACGGCTCGAACATGCCGCCGATGACGTTGCCGACGAGCTCGAGCACCCCGGTACGCCCCACGGTCGGCATGGGGAGCATGTCGGGTGCGTACGCGAGGTCGAACTCCACGTCGTCGGTGAGCAGCTCGCCCATCGCGTCGAACTCGCGCGCCGAGAGGCGGGCGAAGAGCTCCTTGATCGTCGCCTCGTGCGTACCGGCCTCAGGATCGGGCGATGTCACCGAGCACCTCCAGGGCTTCGTCGAGGTTGCGGTCCGGGTCGGAGCCGCAGCCGTAGGGTGAGAGCACGACCTCGTCGGCGCCGGCGTCGAGGTACGCCTGCACCCGAGCGGCGACGCCGTCGCGGTCGCCCCACACGACGACCGCGTCGGTGCAGGCGTCGGTCCAGCCGTCGGCGGTGACGTCGGCGCCGAGGCGACCGGTCGCGTGCCCGAGCACGTCGGCATACGCCGGCATCATCGGGTAGATCGCCAGGTCGCGCTGCGCGGCCTCGAGGACCGCGGCGCGATCGGACGAGACGTAGCAGGGCAGCTCGGCGATGATCGGCGGCGGCGCGCGGTCCGCCGCGTCGGCACCGATCCGCAGGTTGGTCGCGATGGTGTCGGCGATCCACTCGGGTGGCGCGAGCCACGGCAGCACGCCGTCGGCCAGCGCCCCCGCGACGCGCGCGAGCTGTGCGTGCAGCACCCCGATCAGGATCGGCGGCGGCGCCGGCGCCTCGACGTCGAGGAACGCGGTCACCCGGTAGTGCTCGCCCTCGAGCTTGGCGTTGCCCTCGTGGAGGAGCGCGCGGACGACGGTCACCCATTCGCGCGCGTGTCCGATGGGCTTGTCGTAGTCGATGCCGTACATGCCCATGACCGGCGGGTGGGACGGTCCGACACCGAACCGGAAGCGGCCGGAGCAGGCGGCCTGCGCCGTCGCGGCCTGCTGGGCCGCCACCACGGGGTGGCGGGGCCAGGTGGGCACGACCGCGGTGCCGAGGGCGATCCGGTCGGTGGCGGGCCCGGCGAGCGCGAGGGCCATCACCGGGTCGAAGCCGAACGCCGACCCGAGGAACATCCCGTGGAACCCGAGCTCCTCCGAGCGCGCCGCCAGGTCGGCGACCGCCGAGATCGACCGGGTCTCGGGGAAGAGCACCGAGAGCCGGGGCATCAGAGCGCCTCGTAGATCGCGTCGAGGATCGGGAACCAGCGCGCGTCGTCGCGCCGGGCGCGCCACTCCATCTTGTTCATCACGTACCCGAACGCGACACCGGCGTCGGGGTCGAGGAAGCCGAGCGAGCCCCCCGACCCGTTGTGGCCGAACGTGCGGGTGCCGGGGCCGAACGAGAACTCGGCCTCGGGCATCGTGATCTCGAAGCCGAGCCCGAAGCGGGTCGGCAGGCCCATCACGAGGTCGTCGCCGCTCACGTGCGCCCGGCCCGCCTCGGCCGTGAGCGCGGGGGAGAGCACGTCGCCGGCGCCGAGCGCGGCGTAGACCCGCGCCAGGCCGCGGGCGTTCGAGTGCGCGTTGGCGGCCGGGATCTCGGCGGCACGGAACGCGCGCGTGTTGGTGTGGTCGACGAGGTTGCAGTCGGGCGGGTTGCCGAACGACTTCGGACCGAGGTCGTCGGGCCCCCAGTGCGAGAAGAACGTGGCGGCCCCGGGCACGAGCTCGATCGTCATGTCGGCGGTGCGCGCGTCCTCGCTCGCGGGGAGCCCGAGGAAGCAGTCGACCCCGAGCGGTCCGGTGACGTCCTCCGCGAGCACCTGCCCGATCGTGCGCCCGTCGGCGCGACGCACGACCTCGCCCACGAGGTGCCCGAACGTGACGCCGTGATACCCGTGCGCGGTGCCCGGCTCCCACCACGGCTCCTGCACGGCGAGCGCGTCGACCATGGCATCCCAGTCGGACAGGGATCCGAACGGCATCTCGCGCGAGATCGCCGACAGGCCCGCCTCGTGCGTCAGGAGCCAGCGCACGGGCAGCTCGGCCTTGCCGGCCGCGGCGAACTCGGGCCAGTAGCGCGCGACGGGCGCGTCGAGGTCGATCGTGCCGCGATCGACGAGGCCGAGCAGAGCGAGCGCGGCGAGCCCCTTCGTGCACGAGAAGACGCAGGCGATGGTGTCGCGACGCCACGGCTGCGAACGGGCCGCGTCGGCGTGGCCGCCCCACAGGTCGGCGACCACCATGCCCTCCACCTCGACGGCGAGCGACGCGCCCAGCTCGTGACCGTCCGCGAACCCGGCCGCGAAGGCGTCCCGCACGGCCGCGAAGCGCTGGTCGCAGGTGCCCTCGACGCCCCCCATGTGGCGGCGACCCTGGCAGTTGCACGCCGGAGCCGCAAGTGGTCGGATGCGCGGATGGGGGAAGAGCGGGACGGTCGGTTCACCGAGGTCGCGAGCATCGACTATCCGATCCTCGATGCCGACGCGCACGTCAACGAGCCTCCCGACACCTGGCAGGCCCGGGTGCCGGCGAAGCTCAAGGAGCGCGCGCCCAAGGTCGTGCACGGCGAGCACGGCGACCTGTGGAGCTTCGACGACGGCAAGGTGATGCGTCCGGTCGGTCTCACGGCCACCGCGGGCCTGTCGTACCTCGACTTCCGGCCCGCGGGGCTCTCCTACGAGACGATGCGGCCCGGCTCGTTCGACCCGAAGGCGCGGCTCGCCGACATGGACGCCGACGGCATCTGGCTCCAGGTCCTCTACCCGAGCGTCACCCTCGGTGGCGCGAAGGTCTACGGGAGCGAGCCCGAGCTCCAGCTCGCGTGCGTGCGTGCGTACAACGACTGGATCGTCGAGTTCTGCGAGGCCGGTGACGGACGGCTCGTGCCCCAGGCGATCCTGCCGACGACCGGCGTCGACGCGGCCATCGAGGAGACCGAGCGTGCGCTCGCGCTCGGGCACCGCGGCGTCGTCATCTCGGCGTATCCGAACGGCACGCTCGACAGCGCGCCCGAGGACGACCGCTTCTGGGCGCTCGCGCAGGACGCCGACATCCCGGTCGCGGTGCACATCGGCAGCTTCTTGAAGACGGTGTCGTCGACGCCGCCGCTGGACACGCTGGCGTTCATGGGCGTCGCCGGCGCGAGCAAGGCGGGTGCGCACACCCTGCCGGTCGTCTGCGACCTGATCTTCTCGGGGGTCTTCGAGCGCTTCCCCGACCTCAAGCTGCTGCTCGTCGAGGCGAACATCGGGTGGATCCCGACGCTCCTGGAGCAGGTCGACGACATGTACCTGCGCTACCGGTGGTTCACGGGTGGCGTCGACCAGATGCCGACGATGCCGAGCCGCACGTTCCACCGCAGCTTCTGGGCCACGTTCATGGTCGACACCGTGGGCATCGAGCTGCGGCACCGGCTCAACGTCGACCAGATGATGTGGTCGACCGACTACCCGCACACCGGGACCGACTGGCCGAACAACCGCGTGTCGATCGAGCGCAACTTCCGCGGGGTCGAGCGATCGACCGTCAAGAAGATGCTGCACGACAACTGTCGAACGCTGTACCGGCTCGACCACGTGCCCGAGACGATCTGAGCGGACGTCGAGACGTGGGCGAACGGCCGCTCGAGGGCAAGGTCGCGATCGTGACCGGCGCGGCGCGCGGCCAGGGCGCCGCCGAGGCCCGCCTCCTGGTCGAGCGCGGAGCGAAGGTCGTGCTCGGGGACGTGCTCGACGACGAGGGTGGCGCAGTCGCCGTGGAGCTGGGTGACGACGCGGTGTACCGGCACCTCGACGTGACGAGTGACGCCGACTGGCAGTCGGCGGTCGAGGCCGCGGTCGGTCGCTTCGGTGCCCTGCACGTGCTCGTGAGCAACGCGGGCATCTCGCCGATGCCACGCGCGATCGTCGACACCGACCCCGCGAAGTACCGGCGGGTCATCGAGATCAACCAGGTGGGCGCATTCGTGGGCATCCACTTCGCCGCGCCGGCGATCGTCGAGGCGGGCGGCGGCTCGATCGTGCTGACGTCGTCGGTGAACGGCTTCGTCGGTGCGAGCGGGATCGCGGGCTACGTCTCGAGCAAGTTCGCGCTGCGGGGGCTCGCGAAGGTGGCGGCCCTCGAGCTGGGACGTCGCGGCGTGCGGGTCAACACGGTGCATCCCGGCCCGATCGACACCCCGATGGTGCAGCCCGAGTCGTGGGGCGGCTTCGACATGCGTCCCGCGCTCGCGACGAGCAACCCGCTCGGGCGGATCGGGCAGCCCGAGGAGGTGGCCGAGCTCGTGTGCTGGCTCGCGTCCGACGCCAGCGCCTACTGCACCGGCGCCGAGTTCGTCATCGACGGCGGCTACCTCGCCGGCCCCGCCGCCACCGACCTCCTCGACGTCGGCCGGGACTGAAACGTGTTCCAGTAGATTCGGCGGGTGATGGGGGAGCTCCGGTGGGACGGCCGTGTCGCCGTGATCACCGGGGCCGGTCGCAACCTCGGCCGTGAGTACGCGCTGCTGCTGGCGAGTCGCGGCGCCCGGGTCGTCGTGAACGACCTCGGGGTCGCGATCAGCGACACCGACGGCTCGGGCGAGGCGCCGGCCGCGAACCCCGCACACGCGGTCGTCGACGAGATCGTGGCCGCGGGCGGCGAGGCGGTGGCCAGCACCGACAGCGTCGCGACCGAGGCCGGCGGCGCAGCGATCGTCGCCGCCGCGCTCGATGCGTTCGGACGCATCGACGTGCTGATCAACAACGCCGGCGTCGTGCGCTCGTCGGCCTTCGAAGGTCACGACGACTCGTTGCTGTGGCCGGTCCTCGAGAGCCAGGTCGGCGGGCACTTCCACGTCACCCGGGCCGCGTGGCCCGCGATGCAGGCCGCGGGCTACGGACGCGTGCTCAACCTCTCCTCGGGTGCGGGCCTGTGGGGCGTCCCGAGCATGACGGGATACTCGGCGGCGAAGATGGCGATCGTCGGGTTCACGCGCGCGCTGGCCCAGGAGGGCGCGGCGCACGGCATCGGCGTCAACGTCATCGCCCCGTGCGCGAAGACCCGCCCCGGCGGCTTCGGGCCGATCCCCGAGTCGCCCGCGCTGTTCGAGTGGCTGTCGCTCGACGTCGTCGCGCCGGTCGCGGCCTGGCTCGTCCACGAGGACTGCGCCGTCAGCGGCGAGTGCTTCACGGTGGGCGGCGGCTACGTGGGTCGGGTCGCCGTCGCGGTGAACGAGGGTCGGCGGTGGGAGCGACCGATGACCCCCGAGTCGGTGCGCGAGGGATGGGCCGACGTGATGGCCGACACCGGCTGGACGGGCCTCCCCGCGGGCTCGGGTGACCTCGATCGCGTCTTCGACGGCTTCACGCCGTGAGCGCACCGACCGCGGCCCCGGCCAAGCGCGGGGGCGTCCGCTACGCCTTCGGGGTGCTGCGGCACCGCGACTACGCGCTGTTCTGGGGAGCCGCGCTCGTCTCCAACACCGGCACCTGGATGCAGTCGATCGCGGCGCCCTACGTGCTGTACCAGATGACCCGTTCGACCGCATGGCTCGGCATCGGCGCCTTCATGGCGTTCTTCCCCGCGCTCCTCGTGAGCCCGCTCGCCGGGTCGCTCGCCGACCGGTTCCCCCGCAAGACGATCCTGCTGTGGACGCAAGCCGCGATGATGGTCACCGCGTTCGCGCTGTTCGGCGTCTACGTCGCCGGCCTGGCCACGCCGGGGATCATCGTCGGGCTGCTGTGCCTGTCGGGGGTGGCGTCGGGGCTCAACATCGCGGCCTGGCAGTCGTTCGTGCCGCAGCTCGTGCCGCACGACCAGCTGCTCCCGGCGGTGCGCCTCAACTCGATGCAGTTCGTCGGCGCGCGCGCGTTCGGACCCGCGCTCGCCGGGATCGTGCTCCAGGCCGCCGGTGCGGGCACCGCGTTCTTCCTCAACGCGATCTCGTTCGTCCTGGTGCTCGGCGCTTTGCTGCTCATCCATCCTCGGGTGGTGCCGACCGACGACGACGCCGGCGGCGTCATCGAGCACTTCAAGGAGGCGCTGTCCTACGTGCGGGCGCGATCGGCACTGCTCCTGCCGGTGGTCACGATCACGCTGGTGTCGTTCTTCGGCAGCAGCATCGTGCAGCTCGCGCCCGCGTTCGCCGAGGACGTGTTCGACGTCGGCAAGAGCGGCTACGGGTTCCTCGTCTCGGCGTTCGGCATCGGGGCGATCGTCGGGTCGTTCGTCGTGTCGGTCGCGGCCGAGAAGATCCCCCGATCGCGCGTCGCGATGGGCGGGCTGGCGCTCTTCGCGGTGGGGGAGCTGCTCTTCGGCGGTGCGCCGGGGTACGCCGTCGCCCTCGTCGCGATGGCGACGATGGGGGTCGCCTACCTCCTCATCGCCACCGCGCTCAACACGTCCATCCAGGCCCGGGTCGACGAGGTGCACCGTGGCCGCACGCTCTCGATCTACCTCATGGGTCTGCTCGCCGGCGTGCCGATCGGCGCGCTGATCCAGGGATACCTGGCCGACCTGATCGGCCTGCGCGCCACCGTGCTCGTGTCGGCGGCGGGCCTGATCGTCGCCGCCGTCGCAGGTGGGCTCCGGTGGCACCGCTACCGGCCGCTCGACGAGGCGCTGGAGGACGAGACGGGCATCGGCCCCGATCTCGTCCTCGACGCGCCACCCACGATCGCGGCCGCCGACTGACCGCGCCTTCGATGGGCAGCGAGGCGAGAGACGGGGATCGAGCGTCGTGATCGTGGACACGCACACGCACGTCGTGGCCGACGACGTGACTCGCTACCCGCTCGACCCGCGACCGGGGGTGCACCCGTGGTATCGGGACCACGCGCACTCCGCCGAGTCGCTGCTCACGCTCATGGACGAAGCGGGCGTCGACCGAGCGGTGCTGGTGCAGGCGGTCGGGGCGTACCGCCACGACAACCGCTACGTGCTCGACGCGGCCCGGGTCCACCCCGAGCGCACGGCGAGCGTGGTCTGCCTCGACCTCGCTGCCGCTGATGCACCTGCCGGGCTGCGCCGGGCGGTCGTGGAGCACGGTGCGCGCGGCCTGCGCTGGTGGGCCATCGACGGCGAGCCGCTCGGAGAGCCGCGCGCGGTCTGGGACGAGATCGGTCGCCTCGCGCTGCCGGTCGTCGTGACGACGTTCGCCGCACGACTCGACGAGCTGCTCGCGCTGGTCCCGAGGCTCCCGCCGGTGCCGCTCGCCGTCGACCACTGCGCCTTCGCCGACTTCGCGGCCGGGGTGCCGGACGCGCTCGTCGCGCTCTCGGCGCACCCGAACGTGCACTGGAAGGTCTCGACGATCGTGCTCGACGAGCTCGCGGAGCACGGCGACGTCCGCGACGGGCTCGCCGAGGTCGTCGCCCGTCTCGGCTCCGACCGGGTGATGTGGGGCTCGGACTTCTCGCAGACGAACGACCGGCCCTATCCCGAGCTCGTCGAGCACGCGCGTCGCGCCGCGAGCCGCCTCGGCGACGATGCGCGGGCCGCGTTCCTCGGGGAGAACGCCCTCCGGGTCTGGCCCGACCTGGCTCGCTGACGATCGGCCGGTGCTCCGGGTCGAGGATGCTCGGCACCGATCACCCGGGGTGCCGTCGCTCCGGTGACGGCGACGCCTACGCTGCTCCGACACTGCTGGACGGCGGGGAACGAACAAGGGCGGACGCATGTCTCGGAATCGTGGGTTGATCATCGGATTCGTCGCGGCCGCGCTGGCCTTCGGCGTCGTCGCCGGGCCTGCCGGCGCGCAGGGTGACGGCGAACCGGTCGACTCGAAGTCGGAAGGCGTCATCGAGGAGTACTTCGTCGTGCAGAGCAGCAGCGGGAGCGTCGTCGAGGCGGGCGACGCGTTCACGCTCACCCTCGACGACGTCGACCGCAACGCGATCGTGTTCACCGACCGTCCGACCCGCGACGCGGGCGCCATGCCGGTCAAGCACCTCGTCAAGCACTGGGAGAAGCTGGGCCTCGCCGACGACCCACCCAACGCGGCCATCTCGGTCATCGACGGCAAGGGCCGAGGCACGGCGAGCACCTACACGCTCACCGACCCGAAGCTCGACGGCAAGGAGCTCTCGTTCACCGCGACCCCGCTGAACGACATCAGCTCGGACCCGGCGGTCGCGTCCGCGATCCAGGAGCACGTCACCGCTGCCACCGGAGAGATCCCGGAGAAGTTCGGCTCGTCGACGCTCTTCATCGACCCCGGCACCGAGGGGATCACGCAGTCGTGCCAGGCGATCGTCACCAACAACTCGGGGACCGTCGTCGCCGGCGTCATCGGCGCGGTGCTGCCGATCCCGCCTGCCACGGTGATCCCGAACGGCTCCGCGGGCGTGGTCAAGACGTCGAACGTGATCGGCTGCACGCTCGGTGTCGTGTTCACGACCGGTGCGCGGAAGTGGACGATCTCGCAGTCGGCCGTCACCGGGCAGAAGAACACCTACACCGCGAGCGACAACGTGAAGGTGACGCCGGGGAACGTGAACAGCGCGACCTGGATCGTTCAGTACACGCTCAATCCCTGACGGGTCGGAGCGGCGTGCTCGTCGCGCGGTGCAGCGCGATGAGGGACGGGAATCCGACGGCCAGGGTCTGCAGCGCCCACTTCGGCGCCGACGCGGTGAAGCCCTTGCGTCGCGCCGCCCCGTAGGCGTACGCGGCCTCGGCGACGTGGAGCGCGACGCCGCCGTAGAACGACCAGCGCGGGAGGCGCCGACCCGAGACGGCGGCGACGACACCGTTGAGCAGCAGACCACCGGTGTTGGTGACGTACCAGTGCGGCGCCACCGCGACGAACGTGTCCGCGGGCGCGCTCGTCGTGCTCATGCCGGGACGAAGAGCGGGGCGTCGACGGTGCCGTCCACGTCCTTGAACGACAGTGGCCGGAAGACCACCTGCACCGGCATCTCGTAGTCGAGCGCGTCGGGGTCGCAGTCGACCATCCGGGTCGGCAGGCGCACCGACGGGTCCTCCTCGAGCGCGACCAGCGCGGGCACGAACGGGGTGAGGTCGGCGAACTGGGGGAGGAAGGGGTGCGTCACCACCACCCACGAGAACAGGGTGCCGCGCCCGCTCATCGTCTCCCACGTGAACGGCTCGCCCTCGCAGTGCCGGCAGCGCTCCTCGGGGTACCAGCGCAGCCGTCCGCAAGAGTCGCAGCGGGGGATGCGCAGCTCGCCCCGGGCCGCGCCGGCCCAGAACTCCGCGGTCGGCTCCCACGACAGGTCGGGCAACGGGAACTCGCGTCGCGTCTCCATCCCTAGGCCTTTCGCAGGATCAGCGTCGAGGCCTGGGGGCCGGTGTAGCCGCCGTAGATGCCGACCTCGGCGTCGGGCACCTGGGCCGCGGCCTCGCCGCGGAGCTGGCGCACCACCTCGACCACGTGCGCGATGCCCAGCACGTACGCGTGCGACAGGAGGCCGCCGTGGGTGTTGGTCGGCAGCACGCCCGAGTCGTACGCGAGGTCGCCCCGTCGTGCCATCTCGCCCGCCGCGCCCTTCTCGCAGAAGCCGCTGTCCTCGATCTGCATCAGCGTGACGATGGTGAAGGGGTCGTAGCAGGTGTAGAGGTCGACGTCGGCGGGCGTCAGCCCGGCCATCTCGAACGCCGCGGGCGCGGCGAACACCTGTGGCGTCGACGTGAACGCCTCCTGCTGGGCCCAGTGCACGCCCGTCGAGGAGTTCCCGAGACCGACGCCGGCCACCTCGACGACCGGCTTGGCGAGGTCGCGGGCGCGCTCGGGCGTCGTCATGAGGTACGCGCCGCCACCGTCGGAGATGAGGCAGCAGTCCTCCTTGCGGAACGGTGCGACGATCGTCGGCGCCTCGAGGTACTGCTCCATCGTGAGCGTCTTCTCGTGCATCACCGCGCCCGGCGTGAGGTTCGCGTGGCGCCGGCACGTGACGGCGACCGCCCCGAGATCTTCCTGCGTCGTGCCGTGGTCGTGCATGTGACGACGGGCGATGGTCGCGAAGTAGACCGGCTGGGGGAACCAGCCCATCGGGATCTCGAGGTTCTGCTTGAAGAGCTCCTGGGCGTGGCTCTCGCCCGGGCCCCCGACCATGCTCGACCGCTGCGTCGCCCAGGCGACGCCGAACGTGTTGAGGATGGTCGTCGCCTTGCCGTCGGCCAGCGCCTTCGCCGCCTCGTACGGTGCGGTGGCCGCCCAGCGCATCCCGCCGCCCGACCGCGACTCCCACATGTCGTGACTCGTCCCGAAGTAGTCGTGGAACGCGGCCACGTCGAACTGGTCGACGAGCGGGATGTGCATGAGTCCGTCGACGTCGGTCGGCTCCAGCCCGGCGTCGGCGATGGCGCGCTCGACGGCGCTGCCGACGATCTCGGTTACCGTCCGCCCCGAGGCCTTGGTGTGGTCGGACTCACCCACCCCGCAGATCGCGACGGCGCCGTTGACGCTGTCGTACTCCGTCGCCCAGCCCCAGTCGGGCACCGCGCTCGCTGCCATGCTCGCCGTCCTCAAGTCCCGCGCGGCCGGTCGCCGATGAGGCCCGAGTCACGGAGCGCCGCGAGCTCCCGGTCGTCGAGGCCCAGCTCGCCGCCCAGGATCTCGTCGTTGTGCTGCCCGAGCGTCGGTGACGGGCGGCGCAGCCAGCCGGCGTCGCCTCGGCTCCGGAACCGGAACGGCACCATCGGGATCGGGTGGGCTCCGGTCACCGGGTGCTCCTCGACCTCCGCCCAGCCTCGGTGGCGCAGCTGGGGGTTCTTCACGACCTCGCGCGCGTCGATCACGTAGCCGGCAGGCACGCCGGCCTCGCTCAGCTCGTCGGCGGTCGACGCGGCATCGCACGTCGCCAGCCAGCGCCCCAGCTCCTCGTCGATGCGATCGTGCGCGGCTCGGCGACCGTCGGCGGTCGCGAGCGAGTCGTCACGGGCCCACTCCGGGTCGCCCATCACCTTGCGCAGCCCCAGCCACTGGTCGTCGTCGACGATCGCGAGCGCGAGCCACTCCTCGTCGCCGGCGCACGGGTACACGTTCTGCGGCGCGGCGAGCGGTCCGCGGTTGCCCTGCCGCGTCAGCACCGTGCCGCTCGCACCGTGCTCGACGACCTGCTCGGCGGCGGCGTTCAGCGCGGCCTCGATCATCGTCACCTCGACGAGGTGACCCTCACCCGTCGACTCGCGGTCGCGCAGCGCCAGCATCGTGGCGAACACGGCGTGCATCGCGGCGAGCGGGTCGCAGGCACCTCGGGGCAGGACGGGTGGTCCGTCGGGCCAGCCGGTCACCCACGCCATGCCCGTGATGCCCTCCATGGTCTGGGCGAAGCCGGTGCGATCGCGCCACGGGCCGCTCAAGCCGTAGGCGGGCAGGCGCACCATGATCAGTCGCGGGTTGGTCGCGTGCAGCACGTCCCACCCGAGATCGAACTGCTCCATGACCCGGGGCGTGAAGTTCTCGAGCAGGACGTCGGCTTCGGCGGCGAGGCGCAGCAGGAGGTCGCGGCCCTCCGGCGTGGTGAGGTCGAGGGTGACCGCGCGCTTGTTGGTGTTCGCGCCGTGGAACAGCGGACCCCACTCCCACCAGCGATCCTCGCTCGGCGGCTTGACCGACGTGTACCGCATGAGGTCCGGGCGGGTCACCGACTCGACCTTGACGACGTCGGCGCCGAGCGTCGCGAGCATGTGGCTCGCGGCGGGCCCGGCCCACCAGGCCGTGCAGTCGAGGACGCGTACCCCCGCGAGGGGCAGCTCCTCCGGGCCCGGAGGCTCCGGACCCCTGTTTCCGGGGTCGTGAGCCTCCAAGCGGGGAAGGGACCAGTCGAGGCGATCGGCGTCGGCGTCGAGCGCGGGCGCAGGGGCGAGTGGGCGCGACTCGAGCCCCGAGATGCGGTACGGGACGCGGGGCTGCACGAACCGGCCCGACGGGTTCTCGACGAACGTGCCCACCGCCACGAAGTGATCGAAGCCGGTGACCGTCGCGCCGTTTCCGACCGGGCCGCTCGGGATGCGCAGCTCGGCCGCCTGCTCGAGCAGCTCCGCGGTCGTGAAGTGGTCGGTGTGCGCGTGGATGGCCTCGTACATCTCGTCGCGCCGCTTGAAGCGCACGAGCGCGTTCGAGAGCTCGGGGTCGTCCATCAGGTCGGGACGCCCGATCAGGATCAGGAAGTCGGCGAACTGCTGCGCGCTGTTGGTCGTGAACGCGGCGTAGCCGTCCTTGCTCCGCTCGATGGACGGGATCTCGATCGAACGGGTCGGACGCCGCAGCGGCGGCCAGCCGAGGAACTCGGCGAACACCGAGGTGTAGGTGTTCATCGTGAGCGCCATCGTGTCGAGCAGCGCGAGGTCGACGTGCTCACCACGCCCGGTCGTCCGCGCGCTGAGCCACGCGGCTACCGCGGCGACCGCGGCGTAGGTGCCGCCGACCCACTCGCCGATGCGACCGCCCGCCGCGAGCGGCGGCCGCTCGGGCACGCCGCGGAACCCCGTCGAGCCACAGCAGGCCTGGAGCGTGAACTCCGTCGCGGCGCGCTCGCTCCACGGCCCGTCCTGGCCGAACGGGGTGATCGACACGACGACGACCGTCGGGTTCACCGCCTGGAGCGCGGCGACGTCGAACGAGCCGGGCGGCCCGCTCTCGACCACGACGTCGGCCGACGCGAGCAGGTCGCCGACGACCGCGTCGTCGGGCGTGCCCACGACCGAGCGTCGCGACGTGTGCAGGAACTCGAAGAGCGCTCCCGACATCCAGCGGCGCATCGGGTCACCGCCCGGTGGCTCGACCTTGACGGTGTCGGCGCCCGCGTCGGTGAGGAGCTTGGTGCAGTAGGGACCGGCGATCTCGGTGGAGAGGTCGACGATCCGCAGACCGGCGAGCACGCTCGGGGACGCTCCTCTTCTCGGGGCTGCTCGGGCAGGGCTCCGGCATCCTAGATTCCATGGCCATGACGGAGTCCGGGGGGCAGAAGGTGCGGATCGGGACCCTGGGCGCGGCCCGCATCACGCCGCTGGCGCTGGTGAAGCCGGCGAAGGCGACGGAGGGCGTCGAGGTCGTCGCGGTCGCGGCCCGTGACCGGGCGCGGGGCGAGAAGTTCGCCCGGAAGCACGACATCCCGACCGTCCACGACTCCTACGAGGCGCTCGTCGCCGACCCGGAGATCGATGCGATCTACAACCCGCTGCCCAACGGGCTCCACGGGCGCTGGAGCATCGCCGCGCTCGAGGCGGGCAAGCACGTCCTCTGCGAGAAGCCGTTCGCCGCGAACGCCGACGAGGCCCAGCAGGTGGCGAACGTCGCCGCGAAGCGCTCGGAGCTGGTCGTGATGGAGGCGTTCCACTACCGCTACCACCCGCTGGTCACACGCCTGCTCGAGATCGTCGCCACCGACCTCGGTCCGATCGAGCGGATCGAGACCCGCATGTGCATCCCGATGCCGATGCGCAACGACATCCGGTTCCAGCTGCACCTCGCGGGCGGCGCGCTGATGGACACGGGCTGCTACGCGGTGCACCAGCTGCGCACGCTGGCAGGCGCGGAGCCCGAGGTCGTGTCGGCGGAGGCGAAGCTGCGCTCGCCGGGGGTCGACCGCTGGGCCAAGGCCGAGGTCGCGTTCGGCGACGGGCGTACCGGCAGCGTCGAGTGCGCGCTCTGGTCGAGTCGGCTGCTGAGCCTCGGCGCGACGGTGACCGGCGAGCGGGGGACGATGAAGGTCCTCAACATGACCGGGCCGCAGTACTACCACCGAGTGGTCGTCAAGACCCGTGACCCGAGGTCGGGTGTGCGCGAGCGCCGGCGCGAACGGGTGCGCGGGGAGCACACCTACCGGTACCAGCTCGACGCGTTCGCGAAGGCGGTGGGCGGCGACCGGTCGGCGGTGCTCACCCCGCCGTCCGACTCGGTCGCCAACATGCGGGTCATCGACGACATCTACCGCGCGGCAGGGCTGGAGCCCCGCGAGCCCACGGCCTGATCACCCAGCGCGTCGACAGGCCCGGCGTACGCTCGCCGGGTGGACGACGAGCGCCTCGCCCGAGCGGTCGCGGCGATCGATGCCGCGAACGCCGACGACCCCGTCCGCATCGTCGTGCGCGGTGAAGAGCGTCCGAAGGAGCTGGCGCACGCCGAGCTCGTCACGGAGTGGGTGCAGCGACTGGCCGACGACCCGAGCGAAGCGCTGCTGCTCGCCGCGCGCGCACACCACGTGCGCCGCTGGGCGATCCCGCGAGACTCGTATCCGTCGGGCCGGGCCGGCTACCTCCGCTGGCGCAAGGCTCAGCACGAGCAGCACGCCGACGACGTCGCACGCATCCTCGTCGACGCCGGGTACGACGATGCCACGATCGCTCGGGTGCAAGACCTGGTGCGCAAGCGAGGGCTCGTGCGCGATCCGGCGGCGCGCGATCCGGAGGTGCAGACGCTCGAGGACGCGCTGTGCCTGGTGTTCCTGGAGACGCAGCTCGCAGACCTGGCGAGTCGTCATGACGACGACAAGGTCGTCGACATCTTGCGCAAGACCGCGGGGAAGATGAGTCCCGGTGGGATCGCGGCTGCGGCGACGATCGAGCTGACTCCCGAGGGCCATGCGCTGCTCGAGCGGGCCCTGGCAGGCTAGGGCCGGGCGCGAAGAGAACCAGAGGAGTGCCGTGGCCGATCTGACGCAGTTCCAGCAGTGGTTCCTCCACGGTGAGCGCGTCGAGGGCGCGCCGATCCCGGCTGCGACGGTCGTCCTCGTGCGACCGGGGGAGCGCGGCCTGGAGACGCTGATGCTGCACAAGAACTCGAAGCTCGCCTTCGGAGGCATGTGGGTCTTCCCCGGCGGTCGGATCGACGACGACGACCGGATCGGCGCCGACGACGTCGAGGGGGCGGCGCGCAACGCAGCGGTGCGCGAGGCGGCCGAGGAGGCGGGGTTGGTGGTCGCGCCGTCGTCGCTCGCGTTCATCTCGCACTGGACGCCACCGGCGATCGCGCCCAAGCGGTACGCGACGTGGTTCTTCGTCGCACCGGCGCCCGAGGGCGCCGTGATCATCGACGGCGGGGAGATCCACGACAGCGCGTGGATGGGTGCGAACGACGCACTGTCCCGGCGTGACGCGCTCGAGATCGAGCTGGCGCCGCCCACGTGGATGACGCTCGACTACCTCCGCCGCTTCGACGACCTCGACTCGCTCATGGCCGACGCCGAGGCGCGCGAACCGTACTTCTACGAGACGCAGATGGCGCGTGCCGACGACGAGATGCTCGCGCTCTGGTCCGGTGACGCGGCGTACGCGCTCGAGGATCCCGACACGCCGGGTCCGCTCGACACCCCCGGACCCCGCTACCGCCTCCACATGGCCGAGACGGGCTGGTACCTCGAGGAGCACCCCTGACCTCGCGCGCCCCCACGACCTTCTGGCGTCAGCAGCCTGGTGTGACGCGGGTCTGCTGACGCCGAAACGACGGGGGCGCGGCGAGGCGGAGCGCCCCGCCCGGGCGGCGGTTCAGAGGGGGGTGCCGTCGAGGGCGCGGACGTCGCGGCCCAGCTCTTCGAGGAGCGGGCGCGAGTAGCAGATGCGGCCGGTGGTGGTCTGTGCGTCGCACGTCGAGAGCGCGAGCGCCGCCTCGACGAACAGCTCGAGCGACTCGACGATGTCGGGGTTCGCGTCCATGACGTCACCGACGAGCGAGTCGGCGCCCGGCGTGCGCACCGCCGCGACGGGCGCCAGCGTGTTGACGGCGATGCCGCGTCCGAACGTCTCCGCGGCGAGCCCGGTCGTGAAGCGCTCGAGCGCCGCCTTCGACGCGCCGTAGGTCGTGCTCGTGAAGCCGAGCTTGAATCCGGGATCGAACGGAGGCCCCTGGGGGTGCTTCGAGGTGGCGCTCGAGATGTTGAGGATCCAGCCCTCCCCGCGCTCGAGCATCCCGGGCAGCACCTGCTGGGCGAAGTCGATCGGGGCCTGCACGTTGATCTCGAACGTGAGCCGGCGACGCTTGAGCGTGATCTCCGCGTTCGCCACGTACGTCGCCGCCGCCGCGTTGTTGACGAGCACGTCGATCGGTCCGAGCGCGGCCTCGACCTCGGGGACGACGCGCGCGCGGTCATCGGCGTCGTTGAGGTCGGCCTGCACGGCGACGGCGCGTCCTCCCGCCGCCTCGATCTCCTCGACGGTCTCGCGCAGCGACCCGTCGAGCTTCGCGTCGGGCTCGGGCTCGAGCGTGCGCGCGGTCACCGCGACGGCGGCGCCCTCCGCGGCGAACCGGCGAGCGATCCCGTACCCGATGCCTCGGCTCGCGCCCGTGACGAGCGCGACGCGGCCGGCGAGCGCGCCCGTGCTCGTGGCGTCGACCATGTCGGCCTAGAGGACCGGCAGCTCGTCGACCGCGAGGCCGAGCTCGGTCTTCGTGCGCGGCCCACGCTTGGCGACGTACGCCTCGCGCTGGCGGACGGTCGACGCGACGGGGTCCTTGTCGAACTCCGGGATCACGTGCTTGCCGAACGTCTCGGTCGCCTCGATCGCCACGTCGATCGGCATCGTCGTGGACAGCATCCCGAACACGAGCTGGTCGGCGCCCGCGTCCTCGTAGCGCTTGACGGCCTTCGTGACCTCTTCGGGCGTCCCGATGCAGGCGTCGCCGGCTGCGACCGCCGCGTCGACCTCCTCGCGCGTGGGCTCCGGCAGCACCGCGGGCCACGCGGGGATGCCCGGGGGAGCGGGGAACGTGTCGAGGTAGTGGAAGACGAGGCTGTTCTGGAAGCGCGACGTGATGCGCGTCGAGAGGTCACGAGCCTTCTCGCCGTCCTCGAGGCAGAGCATCTGGCTCGTCACCATGATGTTGTCGTTGACGTACTCGCCGACCGGCTCGGCCTTCTCGATGTTCTTCTTGTAGACCTCGATCAGCGGCGCGAGCTGCTCGGGCGTGCCCATCGTGAAGCAGAGGACGCCCACGCCCATGCGGGCGGCCTTCTCGAACGTGCCGGGGTTGCCGGCCGCGATCCACATCGGCGGGTGGGGATCCTGGAGCGGCTTCGGCAGCACGTTGCGAGGCGGCATCTCGAAGAACTTGCCCTTGAAGCTGTACGCGGTCTCGCGCCACATCTTCTTGAACTCGGGGTAGACCTCGTCGACCATCTCCTTGGTGAGCTCGGGGTCGGTGATCCCGAAGCCGCGCTGCTCGGTGGTCGACGACCCGCGTCCGACGCCGAACTCGAAACGACCCCCGCTCAGCTTGTCGATCATCGCGATCCGCTCGGCGACCCGCGCCGGGTGGTTCACCGGTGGCGTGATGTTGAAGATGCCGGTGCCGAGGCGGATCCGCTCCGTCGTGCCGGCCAGGTACGCGAGGAACGTCTCGTTCGACGAGAGGTGCGAGTACTCGGTGAGGAAGTGGTGCTCGGTGGCCCAGGTGTACTTGAACCCGGCGCGATCGGCCGCTTGGGTCCACGCCACCTCGTCCATGAGGCGCTGCGTCTCGACCGCCCACTGGTCGTCGGCGTCCTGATACGACTGGCGGGGCGTGTAGAGGCTGTTGAAGATGCCGAACTCCACGAGGAGGCTCCTGTCGTGCGACGTGCGCGGTGTGCGATGCGCGGTGTGCGATGCCGGAACGGCTACTTGGCCGCGGCCTTCTTGGCCTTGAGGTAGCCCTTGATCATCTCGCCGAACTCGGTCGGGTTGTACATGTCCTCCTCGTAGGAGAACTGCCCGTTGCCGGCGTAGTGCAGCAGCGTCCAGTTCGACTCGCGATGGTCGCTGCCGTCGCCGGGGTCCTGCATCACGTTGGCGACCGAGCAGATGATCCAGCCCTTGTCCTCGTCGATGACGTACCACTCGATCGGGAACGACGTCATCTCTCGGAACAGCGGCTCGTTCATGGTGGAGGTGATCCAGTCGAGGATCGCCTGGCGGCCCTCCATGCGGCCGTAGTGGTGCTCGTAGTACTTGGCGTCCTCGGTGAAGCAGAGCGACCACTCGTCCCAGTTGCCGGTCTGGCCGGCCACCTTGGCCCGGTCCTGGAACACCTGGAAGGCGTCCTCCATCTCCTGGCGGCTGAACGTGCCCACGGATCCCCCCGGTGGTCGGTCTCTCAGAACTGCAACGCGTTCTACCATCGGCGCCCGGCCCCGTCGAGTGGGCCGGCGGGCCGCGGCCGCCCGGCGGAGCCGGGGCAGGATCGACCACCCGGCGGAGCCGGGACAGGATCGAGGGGACTCATGAAGGTGGCGGTGCAGCTGCCCACCCACCGGGTGGAGCGGTTCGACGAGCTGGCGAGCGCCTCGGCGATCACCGACCTGTCGGTGGCGGCCGAGGAGGCCGGCTTCGACGCGGTGTTCGTGACCGAGCACCCCTTCCCCGGCGACCGGTGGCTCGCGTCGGGCGGTCATCACGCGCTCGACGCCTTCGTCGCGCTGTCGTTCGCCGCAGCCGCGACGACGCGGGTGCGGCTGCTCACGTACCTGGCGATCCCCGCCTACCGCAACCCGTTCATGCTCGCCAAGACCGTCTCGACGCTCGACGCGCTCGCGGGCGGTCGCGTCGTGCTCGGGATCGGGGCCGGCTACCTCGAGGACGAGTTCGCCGCGCTCGGCGCGCCGTTCGACGAGCGCAACGACCGCACCGACGAGGCGATCGCCGCGATGCGCGCGGCATGGACGGGTGAGAGCGTGACGATGCGCGGCGCGGGGTTCGACGCACCGGGCAACACGATGCTTCCCGCGCCCGCCCAGCCCGGCGGACCGCCGATCTGGATCGGTGGCAACTCCCGGCGGGCAATGCGACGCGCCGTCGAGCTCGCCGACGGCTGGGCACCGATGCCGAGCCCCGCGAAGGCGCGCAAGCGCCTGCACACGCCTCCACTCGAGACGATGGACGACCTGAAGGCACGCATCGACGAGGCGCACGCCGCCGAGGCGGCGAACGGCCGGACGACGCCGCTCGACTACGTGTTCATGCCGATGGGACTGGACATGTTCACCAACGCACCGGTGGATGCCGACAAGACGGTGGCGAGCATCCGTGGGCTCCACGCCGTCGGCGTGACCTATGCGACCGTCACCGTCGCGGGCGACACCCGCGATCACATGCTCGCGAGCTTCACGACGTTCCGGGACGAGATCCTCCCGGCGGTCGCCGCGCTGTGACGCGCATCAAGACGCGAGGGCGGGGGCGAGCGAGGCGAGGTGGTCGAACGTGCGCTGCCGAGAGGCGGCGCGCTCGGCGGGGGTCCGTCCGACGGTGAAGATCGTGGCTGCGAGCTCGGTGACGCCCGCGTCGCGGTGTGAGCGCAGCTGGGCCGTCACCGCGGCCTCGTCGCCCGCGATGCACACGTCGCCGGGGCCCTCGGCGTCCCCCCGATCGAGCATCCGCCGGTACGTGGGGATCTGCCCGTAGACCTGGTACGCGTGCGCGGCCCGCTCGCGCGCCTCGGTCTCGTCGGGGTGGACGCAGACGGGGAGCCCGCTGATGACCCGCGGGGCGGGCCTCCCGGCCGACTCGGCGGCGGCGGTGATCCTCGGCACCACGTGCTCGCCGATCGCGCGCTCGTCGGCCATCCACGTGATGGTGCCGTCGGTCCGCTCGCCGGCGAGGCGCAGCATCAAGGGTGCGAGCGCAGCCAGCAGGATCGGCGCCGAGGTGGCGCCCGGCACCGTGAGCATCGCGTGCACCGAGTAGAGGTCGCCGTCGTGGTCGACGCGCCCGGTGCCCTCGAACGCCGCCTCGAGCACCTCGACGTACTCGCGCACGTGCCGGATCGGGTGCTCGTAGGACAGCCCGTACATGCCCTCGATGACCATCTGGTGCGACGGGCCGATGCCGAGCGCGAGCCGCCCGCCCGCCGCGGCCTGGGTCGACAGGGCCTGCTGGGCCATCGCGAGTGGGTGGCGCGAGTAGGTGGGCACCACCGCGGTGCCGAGCTCGATCGTGCTCGTCGAGCCGGCCGCGATCGTGACCGCGGTCAGCGCGTCGAGGCTCCACGGGATGTGGGGCACCCACGCCGTGGTGAACCCGGCCGCCTCGGCCGCGATCGCGTTCTCGACGAGCGACGAGATGTCGGTCAGCTCGGCGCTCGTCTCGCTCACGAAGACCCCGATGCGCACGGCGCGACCTCAGGTGGCGCGCGCGGGCGCCGGCCCGGTCACGACTGCTGCTCGGGGCTGATCTCCTCGAACACCATCGTCTGCACCATCGGGTCGAGCTGGAGCAGCTCGGCGTTGATCGTGATCGCGCCGCTGCCGAACGCGTCCTGGAACGACTGCGCGAACGCAGCCCAGTCGTCGGCCTCGACCTCGTAGAGCGCGAGGTACTGACGGCCGTTGGCGTCGTCGCCCGGCATGATCTGCGAGTCGGCGAGCTTGAACCGCCGCGCCGACTTCACGCCCGGCAGCGCCAGGACCTCCTTGGCGTGCACGTCGTCGTACCACTGGTTGAAGTCGTCGTGGTTCGCGCCGTCCGCGGCGTTCGAGTAGGCGAGGAAGACACCCTTGGCCATCGGTCGTCCCTTCGGTGGATCGTCAGGAGTGGGAGCGGAAGCCTGCCACGATCGCCGCGAGCGTGTCGCTGCTCGCGTCGTAGGGCATCGACAGGCCGACCCGATCGACCGCGTCGCCGTAGCGGGCGAGGAGTCGGTCGGCGACCTCGTCCGGCCGGCAGCACACGGCGATGGTCTCGACGACCTCGTCGGGCAGCACGCCCGACAGCTCGTCCCAACGCCCTTCCTTCGTGAGCCGGTTCAGCTCGACCTGGAGATCGCCCCAGCCGTGGGCGTCGAGCGTCACCCGGTACGCGGGGGTCGAGCCGTAGAAGCCGAGCAGGCCACGCACGCTCCGGCGCGCGTGCTCGTGCTGCTCGTCGGTGCTGCCGGTGCACACGATCGGGGTCGCCGAGACGGTGAAGCCCGTCCGCTCGCGACGCGACGCGGCGAGGCCGTCGGCGACGGCCGGCGCCACGTGCTCGCGGATGAACAGCTCCGAGTGGAACGGGTGCACCAGCAGGCCGTCGGCGACCTCGGCCGCGTTGCGCGTCATCTTCGGGCCGAGCCCTGCGAGCCAGATCGGTGCCGGTCCGTGCGGGTTGGGGCCCGGGTCGAACATCGGGGTCATGAGGGTGTGCCGGTAGATGTCCCCCCGGTATGCCAGCCGGGTCCCGTCCTGCCACGCCTGCTGGATCGCCTTGATCGCCTCGACCATCTCGCGCATCCGCGCGACCGGGCGGCTCCACGTCATCGAGAACCGGTTCTCGATGTGGGGGCGGATCTGGGAGCCGAGCCCGAGCGCGAAGCGCCCTCCCGACATGCGCTGGAGCGCGTCGGCCATCTGCGCGAGGTCCATGGGGCTCCTCGCGAACGCGATGGCGATGTTGGTGAAGAGGGTGGGCCGGGTCGTGTGCTCGCCCGCCAGCACGAGCGGGAAGAACGGCTCGTGCGGACCCTCCGCGGTGTAGAGGCCGTCGAACCCGATCTCCTCGAGGTCGCGAGCGAGGTCGGCGACGTTGGGGAGATCGGATCGGAGGTAGTGGTCGACCAGCATCGTCGTGGGTGCTCCTGTCAGACCGCGAACGAGATCACGAAGCCGGCGACCGCCAGGGCGAGCGTGCCGAGCGAGACCGCGAACAGCTCGCGCGCGTTGCGGGGCCGAGGATCGTCGCTGCGATGGTGGCTGAGCCGCCACCCGAGCGTGCCGACGGCCCAGCCCAGGCTCGCGGCCGCGAGCAGCGCGACCGCCAGCACGTCGCCCCCGACCGAGGTCTCCTCGCTCCACACGCGCCGAGCCAGGATGGCGAACGCCGCGAGCAGGGCGAGGCCGCTGCGGTTCCACGCGAGCTCGGTCCGCTCCTCGTAGAGCGTCTCGTCGGGATCGACGACCTGGTTGGTCGAACGCCGGACCGCCGGCCGGCTCGATGCGGGGTGCGACGCGCTCACTCCAGGATCACCACCACGATCGCCAGCACCGACACGACCGCGATCCCCAACGCCAGGATGAGGCTCAGGCGCGTGGGCGGCAGCGGCTCGCCGAGGCGCATCGCGCGCTCGTTCGCGTACCAGTGGTGGTACGCGACGAGCGCGAGCACGGCACCCAGGACGATGAGCGGGATGCCGATCAGCCGCCGCCCGAACTCGATGTCGAGCTCGGGCAGCAGCTGGGTGGCCGCCACCCCGGTGACGACCAGGGCGAGCGAGGTCCGGCTCCACGCGAGGAAGGTGCGCTCGTTCGCGTACGTGAAGCGCGGGTCGGGCTCGTCGCCGATCTCCTCGAGTCGCGCTCGACCGAGCCAGCCCACGCCCGCTACCAGAGCTGGTCGGTGTAGGTGTCGGTGCCGGGGACGGTCGACAGGAAGGGTGATGCGAACACGATCGTCCCGAGCCCGGCGCCGGCGAACGCGTCTCCGATCCCGGTCGCGCTCTCGTCCCACTTGGCGAGCACGTCGCCCTCGACCCAGCCGATGATCAGCACCCGGTCGTCGGCCTGGGTGTCGGGGACGTCGCCCGGACGGTCGTCGCGCAGCGGCAGCGGAGTGCCGATCAGGGCGACGTCGGTGGGGCACGGGAGGCCTTCGAGCCAGTCGGTGACCCGGGCGGCGTCGACGCCGTCGGCCATCTCGCCGATGAACACGAAGATGCCGCCGTAGGCGCGGTCGAGCGCGAGCTCCACCGGCATCGTGCTGCCCGGAGCGTTGGCCTCACCTGCGTACTCGTAGAGCGCGGTGTGGATGTGGTCGCGTTCCTCGAACATGCGGTCGTTGGCGTGCAGCCAGTTGACCTGCTCGACGCCCCACTTGTTCCAGTCGTCGTGGTGACCGTCGAGCACCCAGTAGATGGCGAGGTACGAGCCGACCGTCGGATCGGGCACGATGACCGAGTCGTCGGGATAGCGGCGACTCTTGCAGTCCTTCGTCGCGATGTAGCGCGCGCCGCCGAACTGCCATTTGCCGACCATGCAGCCGGCGTAGAAGTGGTCGCGCTCGTACCAGCGGTTGTACGCGACCTCGTGGCCCTTGTGCGGTTCGACCATCGTGAACAGCAACGACCCGACACGGATCTGCCGGTCGTCGCGTGGCACGTCGGGCCTCTGGTACCGCTTCTCCGAGACGTTCACGACGGGGTGCTCCTCTTCTTCCTGTAGTCGGGCGGGCGGTCGGTCGGTCGGTCGAATGGTTGTCGGTCGGGTCGGCGGCCTCAGGTGCGGGCCGCCGCGGCCGCCGGCTCGGCCAGCGCAGCCTTGTCGATCTTCATCATCGGCGTCACGGGCAGCTCGTCGACGACGACGACCCGGTCGGGCGCCTTGTAGTCGGCGATGCGCTCGCGGCTCCACCGTCGTACCGCGTCGAGGGTGAGGTCGGCAGGATCGGCGTCGGGCGCGGGTACGACGAAGGCGACGCCGATCTCGCCGAGGACCTCGTCGGGCGCCCCGACGACGCCCACGCGCAGGATCGCGGGGTGGTCGGTGAGCGTGGCCTCCACCTCGGCCGGGTACACGTTGTACCCACCACGGATGTACATCTCCTTGAGGCGGCCGACGATGCGGAGGTTGCCGTCGCCGCCGACGTAGCCGAGGTCGCCCGTGTGCAGCCATCCGTCGGCGTCGACGACGGTCGCGGTGAGCTCGGGGTCGCGCCAGTAGCCGAGCATCATCGCCGGAGAGCGCGACAGGATCTCGCCGACCGCACCGTCGGCGTCGTCGCCGGGCGAAGGGGATGCGACGTCGGTGCCGGTCGCGGGATCGACGATGCGCAGCTCGACGTCGTCGGTCGGACGCCCCACGGTGGTCGCGATCACCTCCTCGGTGTCGGTCGCCAGGGTGCTGGTGGTCACGCCCGCCTCCGTGCACGTGTACCGGGTGATGACCGGGCAGCCGAGCTGCTCACGCATCCGGCGCACCAGCTCGGGCGGGATCGCCGCCGCTCCGATGCCGGCGACGCGCAGGGTCGAGAAGTCGGTCCGCGCCACGTCGGGATGGTCGAGGACGAGCTGCCACTGGGTCGGGACGCCGGTCGCCATCGTGATCCGCTCGTCGCGGATGATCCGCAGCGTCTCCTCCGCCGACCACGGCTCGCCGGCGAGGACGATCGTCGTGGCGTTGGCGAGCTCGTCCCACATGCGCGTCATGTAGCCGACGTGGGGGAACGGCAGGACGACCAGGCGCCGGTCGCCGGGTCGGGTGAGCTCGCCGACGTTCCGCGAGATGGCGGCCTGGCGCTCGTGGTCGTACACCGCGCCCTTGGGTGCGCCCGTGGTGCCGCTCGTCCACACGATGCACGTGGCGTCGGTCGGGTCGAGGCGCGGGAGCCGGCTCGGCGCGGGAGCGTCGGCACCGAAGGCCTCCTTGAGCGCGGTCACCGGCAGCAGGTGGCCGGGGTCGACGCCGTCCGGCACGGCCGCGCCGTCACCGAGCACCGTCACCTTCGGGTCGGTGCGGGCGATGATCGACGCCTGCTCGCGGGGGCCGAGACGAAGGTTGATCGCCGACGTGATCGCGCCGACGCGCAGGGCGCCCAGGTAGCAGACCGCGAACTTGGTGGAGGAGGGGAGCAGCAGCACCATGACGTCGCCGCGCTCGACGCCGAGGTCGAGGAGCGTCGCCGCGAAGCCGTCGGCCGCCCGGTCGAGCCAGGCGTAGGTCGAGCGCTTGTCCCGGTGGACGTACGCGTCGCGTTCGGGATGCTCGGCCGCCGCGTCGCGCACGAGATCGGCGACGAGACGGGTCTTGGTCACGGCGGGCGACTGTACCTGACGGGTTGTTAGATTCGGCCGGGCCCACAGCTTCCGTGCACGAGAGGGGGATCCGCATGGCGCGCTTCACGGATCGGGTGTCGCTGGTGACCGGTGCCGGGTCGGGGTTGGGACGCGCCACCGCGCGCCGCCTGGCCGACGAGGAGGCCCTCGTCGCGGTGCTCGATCTCGACGACGCCGCCGCGGCCGAGACGGCGAAGCTGATCGAGGAGGGCGGGCGCACCGCGCGCGCCTACGCGTGCGACGTGAGCGACTTCGCGTCGGTCGAGTCGACGGTCGCCCAGGTCGAGAACGACCTGGGCCGCCCCGCGGTGCTGGTCAACTGCGCGGGCATCGGCAAGTTCGTGCGCTCCGAGGAGGAGACGCCCGAGAGCTGGCGCAAGATCCTGGCGGTCAACCTCGACGGCACCTTCTTCCTGTGTCGTGCCGTGCTGCCCTACATGCTCGACGGAGGTGGCGCGATCGTGAACGTCGCGTCCAACGCGGGGCTGATGGGCCAGTCGTACTCGGCGGCGTACTGCGCCTCGAAGGGCGGGGTCGTCAACCTGACCCGCGCGCTGGCGTACGAGTACCGCAAGCAGGGAGTGCGGGTGAACGCGGTCGCACCGGGCGGCATGAACACGCCGATGATCAACACGTGGGGGTTCCCCGAGGGAGCCGACGTGAACGAGTTCGCCAACATCACGTCGCCGATCGGCTACGCCGAGCCCGAGGAGATCGCCGCGCTGATCGCGTTCGTCGCGTCCGACGAAGGTCGTTACATGGTGGGTCAGATCGTGAGCATGGACGGCGGGATCACCTGTGGCTGAGCCGACGCAGGACCACCGCGGGCTGTGGGAGCTCGTGGAGGCACGGGCCACGGACGCGCCCGACGTGGTGATCGCGGTCGACGAGGACGGTCGCACGCTGACCGGGCGGGAGTTCCGGGACGCTGCGGAGCGGGCCGCCGCAGGCCTCCAGGCCCACGGCGTGGGCGCCGACGTCAACGTGTCGTGGATGCTGCCGACCTGGCTCGAGTCGGCGGTGCTCGTGGCCGCTCTGGCGCGGCTGGGCGCGGTGCAGAACCCGATGCTGCCGATCCTCGGCACGCGCGAGATGCGCTTCATCACCCAGCAGACCCGGGCCGCGCTGCTGATCGTCCCCTCCGAGTGGAAGGGTCGCGCCTTCGGCGACGAGGCGCGTGAGATCGCCGCCGAGCAGCCGGGCCTGGAGGTGCTCATCGTCGACCGGACGCTGCCCGAGGGCGACCCGTCGACGTTGCCGCCACCGCCGGCCCCGGTGACCCCCGACGACGCCCCGGTCCGGTGGGTCTTCTACACGTCGGGCACGACCGCCGACCCCAAGGGCGCGCGCCACACCGATCTCACCGTGAAGGCGTCGGCGACGGGGATGATCGAGGCGCTCGAGATCACCGGCGCCGACCGCGCCGCGATGGTCTTCCCGTTCACGCACATCGGCGGCATCGGCTGGCTCTACACGATGCTCATGACCGGGTGCGTGTGCGTGTTCGTCGAGGCGTTCGTGCCCGCGACGACCATCCCGATCCTGCAGCGCGAGGACCTGACCCTCGCCGGCGCGGGCACGCCCTTCCACATGGCGTACCTCGCCGCACAGCGCGAGCAGCCCGACACGCCGCTGTTCCCGAACGTGCGCGCCTACCCGGGCGGGGGCGCGCCGAAGCCGCCGCAGCTCCACTACGAGGTGCGCGAGGAGCTCGGGGGCGTCGGCATCGTGTCGGGCTACGGCCTCACCGAGGCGCCGATCCTCACGATGAACAGCGTGCGCGACACCGACGCCCAGCTCGCCGACACCGAGGGAACCCCGACGCCCGGCGTGACCCTCCGCTTCGTGAGGCTCGACGGCGTGGTCGCGGCCGACGGCGAGGAAGGCGAGATCCGCGCCAAGGGCCCGCAGGTCTGCCGGGGGTACCTCGACGAGTCGCTGAACGCCGACGCGTTCGACGAGGACGGGTGGTTCCGCACCGGTGACATCGGCCGGCTCGACGAGACCGGCCACGTGCTGATCACCGGACGGGTGAAGGACATCATCATCCGCCACGGCGAGAACATCTCCGCGAAGGAGGTCGAGGACCTCCTGTTCACGCACCCGAAGATCGGTGACGCGGCGGTCATCGGGCTGCCCGACCCGAAGACGGGGGAGCGGGCCTGCGCCGTCGTCGTGCCGACCGATCCGTCGAGCCCACCGACGTTGCCCGAGCTCTTCGAGTACCTCACCGCCGAGGGGCTCGCCAAGCAGAAGGTCCCCGAGCAGCTCGAGGTCGTCGACGCGCTCCCGCGCAACGCCTCGGGCAAGGTCCTCAAGCACCAGCTCCGCGAGACCTACGCGCGGACCTGAACCTCCGCGTGGCCCCGGCGTTCCGGCGTCAGCAGACCGGTCTCAGCCGGGTCTGCTGACGCCGAATCGATCAGCCTTCCGGACGAGCTCGTCGAAGAGGGACTGCTGGGCGGGGTCGGTGGCGGCGGTGTCCTCGGGGTGCCACTGGACGCTGACCACCCAGGGTGCGTCGGGGCCCACGAGCTCGGTGGCCTCGACGATGCCGTCGTCCGCGCGGGCGGTCACCACGAGCCCGCGGCCGGGCACGTCGACGGCCTGGTGGTGGTGGCACGAGCACCGGGCGCGCTCCGCGCCCATCGCGGCCGCGAGCCGGGTGCCGGGCTCGACGGTCACGTCGTGGCGGTACCCGCCGCCCGCGACGCCGGGCGTGCCGTGCTCGCCCGTGCCGAGGCGATCGGGGATGTGCTGCTCCAGCGTGCCGCCGAGCGCCACGTTGAGCACCTGGTGGCCGCGACAGATGCCGAGCACCGGCATGCCGCGCTCGATGGCGGCGCGCACGAGCGCGAGCTCGCTCGTGTCGCGCGACTCGCGCACGCCGTAGATCGCGTCGGTCGTGCGCTTCGCGCCGTAGGTCGCCGGGTCGAGGTCGCCTCCGCCGAGCAGCAGCATCCCGTCGAAGCGGTCGAGCGAGTCCTCGAGCTCATCCGCGTCCAGTGGCTCGGTGACGACGATGGCCTCGAGGCCGCCGGCCCGGCGGAGTGCTTCCACGTACGGCGCCGGCACCCCGACGTTGTCGGCGTTCCAGCCCTTGATCTTCTCCTCGGGGACGCGGGGATACGAGGGGACGACGATCAGCGGACGCGACACGGAGCCGTCGACCTCAGAGCTGCTCGAAGCATCGCCGACGCTCCCAGTCGGTCACGACGCTGCCGAAGGCGAGCCACTCCTGGCGCGCCATGTTGAGCAGGTGTGCGTGCACCTGCTCGCCGAACGCGTCCTTCGCGACCGCGCTGGTCTCGAGCGCCTCGATCGCGTCGACGATCGAGTGCGGCACGCGTGCCACGTCGCCCGCCTCGTACGCGTTGCCCTCGAAGGCCGGGCCGGGATCGATGCCGGCGCGGATGCCGGCGAGCCCGGCCGCGATCGTCGCGGCGAACGCGAGGTAGGGGTTGCAGTCGGCACCGGGGACGCGTGACTCCACCCGGTACGACGGACCCGCACGCCCGACCACGCGGAACCCGCACGTGCGGTTGTCGCGTCCCCAGGCGAGCGCGGTCGGCGCCCAGCTCTCGAGCTGGTACCGCTTGTAGGAGTTCACCGTCGGCGCGAAGCAGTACGCGAGCTCGCCCGAGTGCGCGATCAGCCCGCCGAGCCAGCCGCGAAAGACGTCGGACATCTCGTCGGCCCCGTCCGGATCGTGCATCAGGGGCGTCGTGCCGTCCGCGGTCCACACGCTGGAGTGGACGTGGCACGACGAGCCGCACTCGTCCATGTCGTACTTCGCCATGAACGTGATCGACCGGCCGAGCTGGCCGGCGATCTCCTTGGCGGCGTTCTTGTAGATCGCGTGCCGGTCGGCCATCGTCAACGCGTCGCTGTACTCGAGGTTGATCTCGTGCTGTCCGCGGCCCGCCTCGCCCTTCGAGAACTCGACCGGGATGCCGGCGGCGTCGATCCCGCGCCGGATCGCTCCGACGACGTACTCGTCTCGGGTCGTCTGGAGGATGTGGTAGTCCTCGACGAACGGCCCGTGCGGCGTCAGGTCGGCGTATCCCTTCGCCTGCGCCTCCTCGTACGAGTCGCGGAACAAGAAGAACTCCAGCTCCGACCCGCACTTCACCGAGTACCCGAGCGCCGCGGCGCGAGCGAGCTGGTCGCGCAGGATCTGGCGCGGCGACACCGCGACGGGAGCGCCGTCGTGCTCGTCGAGCAGGTCGCACATCACGAGCGCGGTCTTCTCGAGCCAGGGCACCATCCGCAGCGTGGAGAGGTCGGGCCGGCACACGAAGTCGCCGTAGCCCTTGTCCCAGCTCGCGAACTCGAAGCCGGGCAGCACCGTCATGTCGACGTCGACGGCGAGGAGGTAGCTGCACGCCTCGATGCCGTCGCTGCGCACGTGGTCGCAGAAGTAGTGCCCGGCGACGCGCTTGCCGATCAAGCGCCCCTGGTAGTCGGGGAAGACGACGAGCACGGTGTCAACCTCGTCGGCCCGGACGCGACGCTCCAGATCCTCCACGTCGAGCATCCCTCGCACGTCGCTCATCGGTGCCTCCCTGGGCGCAGTCGCGTGCTCACTCGGGTGTGACGTAGGCGGCGGTGATGCCGCCGTCGACGACGAGCGCCGAGCCGGTCATGTACGACGAGTCGTCGGACGCCAGGAACAGGGCCGCCTTGGCGAGCTCCTCGGCTCGGCCGGGTCGTCCCATGGGGATGTGCACGAGGCGCCGACGCGCCCAGTCGGGGTCGCTCATCAGCTCCGCGAGGAGCGGGGTGTCGATCGGTCCCGGGCACAGCGCGTTCGCCCGGATGCCGCTGCGAGCGTGCTCCACCGCGACCTCCCGGGTCATCGCCAGCACGCCGCCCTTGCTCGCGGTGTACGCGATCTGGGGTGTCGCCGCACCCATGAGCGCCACGAACGACGCGACGTTGACGATCGAGCCACCGCCCGAGTCGAGCATGGCCGGGACGCCGTGCTTGCAGCCGAGCCAGACGCCCTTGAGGTTCACGTCCATGACGCGGTCCCACGTGCGCACCGACGTCTCGGTGACGCCGCCGTCGTCCGCTGGGAACACGCCCGCGTTGTTGTAGAGGACGTGCAGACCCCCGAACGTGTCGACGGCGAAGCGGACCATGGCCGCGACTGCGTCTTCGTGGGAGACGTCGACCTCGACGAACGCGGCCTCGCCGCCGGCGCTGCCGACCGTGGCCACCGTCTCCTCGCCGGCGTCGCGCACTGCGTCGGCGACGACGACCCGTGCGCCCTCGGCGGCGAACAGCGACGCGGCGGCTCGTCCCATGCCGTTCCCCGCGCCCGTGATGAGCGCGACCTTCCCGTCGAGTCGTCCCGGCACCTCCGTATGGTGCCCCACCCGAGGCCGCGGCCGCGTGGGTGGTCGATCCGAGCGCGGCGGTCGAGGTGCGGTCGGTGCGGGTCCGGACGCGGTTGCGCCCGGCCGTCCCGGGACAGATGGGCGGGACGGCCGGGCGCAAGCCTCACTCGGCGGTGATCAGCTCGTCGTGACCTCGTCGACGTGCGTGAACACCTCGGGGCCGTAGCCCGGGTAGCCGTGCTCGAGCGTGTCGAGGCCCATGCGCTCCTCGTCCTCGCTCACTCGCAGGCCCACGGTCGCCTTCAGCACCCAGAAGAGGATGCCGGCGGTGATCGCGACCCACACCACGACGGAGACGACCAGGATGACCTGCGCGATCAGCTGGTCGGCGTTGCCGCCGTAGAAGAGCCCGACGTCACCCACTGCGAAGAAGCCCACCAGCAGCGTGCCGACGATGCCGCACGAGCCGTGGACCGACACCGCGCTGGCGGGGTCGTCGATCTTCGCCTTGTCGAGCAGGGCCACGCTGCCGACGACGACCGCACCGCAGATCGCGCCGATGAGCAGCGCTCCTGTCGTGCTGACCGCCGCACAGCCCGCGGTGATGCCCACGAGGCCGGCGAGCACGCCGTTGGCGGCCATGCCAACGTCGGCCTTGCCGTGCGTCGTCCACCAGGCGATGAGCATCGCCACGACCGCACCCGCACCCGCCGCGAGCGTGGTGTTCGCCGCGATGGTCCCGAGCGCCGCGCCGTCGGCGACGAGGTTCGACCCGGCGTTGAAGCCGTACCAGCCGACGAGCAGGATGAACGTGCCGAGCACCGCGTAGGGGATCGAGTGCCCCTGGATGGTGATCGACTTGCCGCCCGGTCCGTACTTCCCGAGACGAGGCCCGAGTGCGATCGCACCCATGAGGGCTGCCACTCCACCGGTCGCGTGCACGATGGTCGAGCCCGCGAAGTCGATCGGCGGCGTGTCGAGCTGCGCCAGCCAGCCGCCACCCCAGAACCAGTGCACCACGACCGGGTAGATCACGGCCGTGATCACGATGCTGTAGATGAAGTACGACTTGAACTTGGTGCGCTCCGCCATGGCTCCGGAGACGATCGTGGCCGCGGTGGCCGCGAACGCCAGCTGGAACAGGAAGAACACGAACGGATCGAGCAGGCTCCCGCTCGTGTACGAGTCGAACCCGGAACCGAGGAAGAAGCCCTTGGTCCCGATGAACTGTTCGATCCCCGTATCCGATGCCGGACCGAAGGCGATCGCGTATCCCACCACGAAGAACGCGAGGACTCCGACCATGAAGTCCATCAGGTTCTTCATCATGATGTTGGACACGTTCTTCGCCCGGGTGTAGCCGGCCTCGACGAGCGCGAATCCTGCCTGCATGAAGATGACGAGGACCGCCGACAGCAGCACGAAGGTGTTGTCGAGCTGGCCCTGGACGAGCTCGGCACCACCTTGTGCGACTGCAGGCGTCGCCCCCATCAGGACGAGCAGGCCGCCGGCAGCGCCGACGAACGCGAGACGTCGTTTCACGAGATGTGCTCCTTTCGGTGCGGCCGACTGCTTGCCGGCTCACAGGCGCGTCCGAGCGACCACGGTTCGGGCTTCGGCACGCGAGGGAACGCCGCGCGGGTGCGGGCGCTGTGGTGGCCGGGCGGCTCAGGGAGTCCAGGCGTGGGCTCGGTCCGAGCTGCTGCCTTCTCCGGCATCGCCACTGGTCGGCATCTCCCGCGTCGAGGACACTTCCGCCGCCGGGGGCGACGGGCCGACCAGACTTCCCGGCTCACCTGGCGGGCAACGTAAGGACGCGACGTCTCCGCGCCGTTTCGCGGACGTGAACCGAGGGCTTCGGACGCGCGCAAGGAACCTGACCCCGAAGTGACGTCCGCGCCCACCTACGCTCGGACGATGCGGCGACGACGGGTGCGGAGGTCCGTCGCGCTCGGCATGCTCGCCACGTCGGCCCTGCTCGGGCTCGCGACGAGCACGACCGCGACCGCGGCGACCACACGGGCCGAATCGGGGCGGGCCGGATCGGGGCAGGCCGGATCGGGCGCCACTGCCCTCGAGTGGGAGCCGTGCTTCGGTGGGAGCGCCGAGTGCGCGGCGCTCGAGGTGCCGCTCGACGACACCGTGCCCGACGGTCCGACGATCGACGTCGCGCTGTCGCGCGTGCCCGCGCGCGACCCCGAGCGGCGCATCGGGTCGCTCCTGGTCAACCCGGGTGGTCCGGGTGCGCCCGGCGCCGACTTCGCCGCTTCGATCGCCGGCGTCCTGCCCGAAGAGCTCCAGGACCGCTTCGACATCGTCGGCTTCGATCCCCGGGGCACGGGCGACACCATCCCGGTGGCGTGCTCGGACGAGCTCGACCCGCTCTACGCGACCGATTGGGATCCCGACACCGACGAGGAGCGGGCCGCGCTCGAGGCGGCCAACCGCGACTTCGTCGCGTCGTGCGTCCGCGAGTCGGGCGACGTCCTCCCGTACGTGTCGAGCGAGCGGACCGTGCGCGACATGGATCGGATCCGGGCCGCGCTCGGCGACGAGCGTCTGACCTACCTCGGGTTCTCGTACGGCTCCTACCTGGGCGCCCGGTACGCCGAGGCGTTCCCCGACCGGGTCCGGGCGCTCGTCCTCGACGGCGCCGTCGATCCCGCGCTCGACGCGACCGCCCTCCAGGTCCAGCAGTCGCGCGGCTTCGAGCGCTCGCTCGAGCTGTTCCTCGCCGACTGCGCCGAGACCGGCGACTGCGCGTTCGCCGACGGCCGGGAGCCGGCGAAGGCCTATGACCGGCTCCGGGCCGCGATCGACGAGGCGCCGGTGGACGCGGCCGACGGGCGCGTCCTGAACCAGACCCTCTTCGACATCGGCGTGTCCAACTTGCTGTACTCCGGCGAGGAGGGGTGGAGCACGCTCGACGCCGCGCTCGCCGCGGCGGCGGACGGTGACGGTGCGGAGCTGGTGCAGTGGGCCGACGACTACACGGGGCGCCAGGGCGACGGCACGTACGACACCTTGCAGGCGGCGTTCAGCGCGATCGGTTGCGTCGACGGGCCGTCGGTCGGCGATGCCGCGACGCTGCGCGAGATCGAGGCGGCGGCCGAGGAGGTCGCGCCGCGGGTGGGCGCGTCGATCGTCAACAACTCGATGGCGTGCGCGTTCTGGCCGATCGCGGCCGCGCCGCCGGCTCCCGTGTCGGCGCCGGACGCGCCGCCGATCCTCGTGCTCGGCACCCGCGACGACCCGGCCACGCCGGTGGCCTGGGCCCGCAACCTCGCCGAGCAGCTCGAGTCGTCCGCGCTGGTCACGGTCGGCGGCAGCCGTCACACGTCGTTCGCGGTCGGGAACGAGTGCGTCGACCGGATCGTCGTGCGCTACCTGATCGACGAGCAGACCCCGCGACGGACCAAGCGGTGCTGAACGCCCCGACCTGATGGGGCGTCAGGTCCCGCAAGTAGGCTCCCCTCGCCATGCAGCTGCGTGATTCGGAGACCGAGGCCGAGTTCCGCGCACGCTTGCGGGAGTGGCTCGACCAGGAGCTCCCGAAGCTCGCGCCCCAGCCCGGTCGTGACGACTGGCCCGCCCGGGTGCGCTGGGACACCGACTGGCAGCGGCGTCTCTTCGACGGCGGCTACGCGGGGATGAGCTGGCCCGAGGAGTACGGCGGTCGGGGCGCGCCGCCGGGCGAGCAGCTGATCTTCCTGGAGGAGACGACCCGCGCCCGCGCGCCCTACGTGGGCGTCAACTTCGTCGGCACGCTGCACGCGGGGCCGACCCTGATCGCCGAGGGCACCGACGAGCAGAAGGCGAAGCACATCCCGAAGATCCTGCGCGGCGAGCAGGTCTGGTGCCAGTGCTTCTCGGAGCCGGGGGCCGGATCCGACCTCGCCGGGCTCCAGACCCGCGCCGTGCTCGACGGAGACCACTACGTCGTCAACGGGCGCAAGACGTGGTGCTCGTTCGGCCACGTCGGGGAGTTCGGCGAGCTGCTGGTGCGCACCGACCCCGACGCGCCGAAGCACAAGGGCATCACCTGGCTGATCCTCCCGATGGACCTGCCGGGCATCGAGGTACGGCCCATCGAGACGCTCCTCGGATCTTCGGAGTTCTGCGAGGTGTTCCTCGACGACGTGCGGGTGCCGGTCGAGCAGCGCGTCGGCGCGGAGAACGACGGCTGGCGCGTCACCAACGTCACCCTGTCGTTCGAACGGGGGACCGCGTTCGTGAGCGAGATGGTCGACGCGCTGCGGATGGCCGAGGAGCTCGCTCCGTCGGTGCACGACCCGGCGGAACGACGCGAGCTCGCGCACGTCGTCGCGGAGCTCGACGCGCTTTGGGCGCTCACGAAGCGAAACGTGTCGCAGGCCGACGCGCAGGGCGCGCCCGGGCCGGGGGCGATGATGCTGAAGCTCGCGTACTCGGAGGCCCGCGATCGTCTCGGTGAGCTCTCGTTGCGGGTGCTCGGTCGCGAGGGGCTCGACGTCGACGACTTCATGGTCGAGGAGCGCCTGCGCACCCTGTCGATCCCGATCGCCGCCGGGACCTCCCAGATCCAGCGGAACATCATCGGCGAGCGGCTCCTCGGCATGCCCAAGGAGCGGCCGTGGCCGCGGGAGGCCTGAGCGAGCCGTGGACTTCGACCTCACCGACGACCAGGTCGCGCTGCGCGACGGCATCCGGGCGCTGTGCACGGGCCGGTTCACGATGGAGCGCGTGCGCGTCGGGTTCGACCGCTCGATCCACGACGAGCTCGCCGAGACCGGCGTCTTCTCCTTGCGCGACGACGGGTTCTCCTGGGCGGACACGTCCATCGCGTTCCAGGAGCTGGGGCGCGCGCTCCTGCCCGGGCCGCTCGTGTGGACGCACCTCGCGCACGGACTTGTCGAGGGCGTGGTCACCGGCGTCGAGCCAGGGCCCGGCGGCTCGGTCATGGTCGAGCACCTCGCGGCGTCCGACGCGGTCGTGGTGCTGCGCGACGACGCGATCGAGCGGATCGCGCCCGACGACCTCGCCGACGCGACCGAGGTGACGTGGCCGCTCGATCCGCTGACCCCGGTGCATCGGGTCGACGTGCTGCCCGACGGAGAGGTCGTCGGTGGCGCCGAGGAGGCCGGCGCGTGGCGCGTCGGCGGCTCGGTGCTGACCGCGGCCTACCAGGTCGGCATGGCGCAGGCCTGCGTCGAGGCCGCGACGGCCTACGCGCTCGAGCGGGAGCAGTTCGACCGCCCGATCGGGTCGTTCCAGGCCGTCAAGCACATCCTGGCCGACATGGCGGTTCGGGCCGAGGTCGCGCGGGCGGCGGTCGATGCCGCGGCGGTGGCGGTCGACGACGTCGACGAGTCCTCTCGGAGGGCGGTGGCCGGTGCTCGCCTGCTCGCCGGTGAGGCCGCACGCAAGAACGCGAAGAGCTCGCTCCAGGTGCACGGCGGGATGGGCTTCACGTGGGAGGTCGACGTCCACCTGTTCCTCAAGCGCGCGTGGGTGCTCGACACGGTGTTCGGGTCGCCCGACGCGCAGGCCGACGCGCTGGCGGCGACGCTCTCGTGATGTCGGTGTGCGCCCGCCGCGGCGGCGACGCCGCCCTCGGCGTGCGATGAGCGACTGGGACCCGCTCCTCGACGACCTGGAGCGGCGCCGCACCGAGGCGCGCGCGATGGGCGGCGAGGAGCGGCTGGCGCGCCAGCACGCGGGGGGTCGCTTCGACGCTCGGGCGCGCGTCGCCCGTCTGCTCGACCCCGGCTCGTTCGTCGAGCTCGGGACGCTCGTCGGCTCGGTGCACCGAGGGGTCATCCCGCCGGTGCCCGCCGACGGCCTGGTCGCGGGCCACGGCCTGATCGACGGGCGACCGGTGCTGGTCGGTGCCGAGGACTTCACCGTCATGGGCGGGTCCATCGGTCACGGCACCACCGCCAAGCGTCAGCGTCTCGCCGACCTCGCCCGCCAGGAGCGCGTCCCGCTCGTCATGCTCCTCGAGGGCGCAGGTGAGCGCACGCAGAACGCGTTCGAGCGGCGGGGCCGCTCGCCCAACGACCTCCAGACGCTCGCCGGGTTGTCGGGCCTGGTGCCGACGGTGTGCGTCGTCATGGGCTCGTCCGCCGGCCACGGCGCGCTCACCGCCCCGCTCATGGACTTCGTCGTGATGGTCGAAGGCGCGGCGCTGTTCTCGGCCGGTCCGCCGTTGGTGAAGGCGTCGATGGGGGAGGACGTCGACAAGGAGGAGCTCGGCGGCACCGCGGTGCACACGGTCGCGAGCGGGGTCGCGCACAACGCCGCACCCGACGATGCGGCCGCGCTCGAGCTCGTTCGCCGCTACCTCGGCTACCTGCCGTCGAACGCGTGGGAGCACCCTCCGAGCTCGCCGGCGTCCGACGCGACGGCTCGGCGCGCGGTCCCCGAGCTCGTCGACCTGGTCCCGGCCGACCCGCGGCGGGGCTACGACGTGCACGACGTGCTGGACGCTGTGCTCGACGCGGGCTCTGTGCTCGAGATCGAGCCCGCGCACGCGCGGTCGGTGGTGACCGCGCTGGCCCGCCTCGGTGGCGAGTCGGTCGGTGTGGTCGCGAACCAGCCGGCCTCCAAGGCGGGGTCTATCGACGCTGCGGCCGCGGACAAGGCCGCCCACTTCCTGTCGGTGGCCGACGCGTTCCACCTGCCGGTGGTCTTCTTGGCCGACAACCCCGGGGTGCTCGCCGGGACGGCTGCGGAGCGCAGCGGCATCCTGCGTCACGCGGCGCGCATGTTCGCGGCGCAGCACCGGCTGCGGTCACCGAAGCTGCACGTGACGCTGCGCAAGGCGTACGGGTTCGGTTCCTCGTTGATGGCGATGAACCCGTTCGATGCCCAGACGGTGACGCTCGCCCTGCCCGGCGCGCGCCTCGGTGCGATGCCCGCGACGAGCGGCGCGGAGGCGGCCGGCCTCGAGGCCGATGCCCAGGCGCTGCTGGAGCACGCCGAGCTCGGCGGCGCGTACTCCTCGGCCGACACGTTGGGCTACGACGAGGTGGTGCAGCCCGCGGAGCTGCGGGATGCGCTGCTCGACGCCCTCCGCCTCACGGCGGCGCGCCGACGCGCGCCCGTCGGGCCGGCCGAGCACCACGGCATCGCGCCCTGACCTGGCGGCACCCGGCTGCGGGCTACGTCGCGGCGCGCACGAACGTGGGCTCGACGGTGATCTCGGTCGTGAGGCTGTTCGCGATGAAGCACTCGCCGTGGGCGACGTCGACGAGGTGCCGGAGCCGGTCGTCGTCGACGTCACCACGCAGGGTGATCTCGGGGCGCAAGGTGATGGCGGTGATGCGGAACGGGCGATCGTCCATCGGCATGATGCCTTCCGCGTCGTCGCGGTAGGCGACGACGTCGATCCGGGCGCGGGCGGCGACCGCGAGGAACGAGAGCAGCTGGCACGACGAGGCCGCGAGCACCAGGAGCCGCTCCGGGTCGAGCCGGGTGGGATCGCCGCGGAAGGCGGGGTCGGCGGTGAGCGTCAGCTCGGGTCGCCCCGGGGGTGCGCTCGCGCGGTGCGTGCGGTCGTAGGCCTCGTAGCCGGCGCCGGTGGATCCCTCCCACTCCAGCGACGTCGCGTACCGGTGGGCGTCGTGGGTCATGCCTCCTTGCGTAGCACCCAGATCTCCTCGGCGGGCCAGCGTCTCGCCCACTCGAGCGACACGTACTCGTCGAACGAGGTGGAGGCGCCGGGGGGTGGCACCAGCTCGACGAGGTCTTCCACCACGAGGCCGGATGCCCGGAAGCCGCGGATCCACTCGCCGTACGGCAGGTGGAAGTCGATCGTCCCCTCGCCCCAGTCGAAGCGTCGCGCGCCCCCTCCTGGCTGGTGGTACGCGCCGCGCAGGCGGTCGTCGTGGCGGTCGTGCTCGGCGTCGTAGCAGAGCGAGTGCCACAACGTGCCGTGGTTGAACACGAGCCGACCGCCGGGCCGGAGGACCCGCGCCGCCTCGGGGACGATCACCGCCGGATCGCAGAACGACAGCGCGCCGTGGTCGCAGAACACCAGGTCGAAGGCCTCGTCCGCGAGCGGGAGCGCCTCGCCGGCGGCGCAGAGCAGCGAGAGCGCGACACCCGCGGCATCACGGTTCGCCACTGCGTAGCGGAGCTGGCCCCGCGACTGGTCGAGCGCGACCACTCGGGCGCCGTCCGCGGCGAGCGCGACGCTCCACTGTGCCGCGCCGCAGCCGAGCTCGAGCACGCTGCACCCGCGCGTGTCCCCGATCACGCCGAGGCTCGCCTCGGGGATCGCCCAGACGCCCCAGACCTTGCCCGGTGCGAGCTGCGCGCCGTGCTCGGCCTGGTACGCGTCGGCGTCGTCGTCCCAGAACGCGCGGTTGGTGCGCTCGTGGTCGGCTCTCGCCCCGAGCTCCGCCGGATCGGACGAGCTGATGACGGTCAGTCCTCGAGCAGCTTCTCGCGCTCGGTGCGCGCCTTCTTCCACTCGTCGAGGAACGCGTCGCGTCCCTTCGTCGCGGCGGAGCCGGCCGCGCCGACCGCCGCCTGCACCTCGCCGGCGAGCTTCGCGAACGTGTCACCGAGGTCGTCGACGACCTGCTCGACCTGCTTCGCGACGGACTTCCACGTCTCGGCGCCGGACGACTGCGCGTCGTCGAGCTTGGCCTTGGCCTCGACCTGCTTCGCACGCAGCGTGTCGATCGCCTGCTCGAGCTTGTCGCGGGCCTCGGCCTGCGCGAGGTCGGCCTGCACCCGCAGCTCGTCGATCTGGGTCTTGAGCTTGTCGAGGGCGACCCGAGCCTTGTCCTGGTACTCCGCCCTGGTGCCGGTGTCGTCGGCCATGAGGGTCAACCTTTCGTCGCGTCGTCCCCGAGCCTACGGGGTGCGTGGGCTCCCTCGGCCGCCCGGTCCCGGATCTGGCGCTCGTCCAGCCGGTGGGTGAGCGGGCCGAGGGCGAGCCCGATGACCCAGCCGACGACGATCATCACCCACAGCGGGATGCCGAAGAACGCGAGGATGAGCGCGGTCGCGCAGAACCCGATCAGCGCGTCGACCATCACGTGCATCCACAACGGGCGGGGCTCCGTGCGCAGCGGACGCTCGGGGCGCGGGTGTCCGTCGCCGTTGGGCGCGGGGCTCGACGGCGGTGGGTCGACGGCGGCGATGCCCCACGCTACCGAGTCGGCGGGCGGCGGGCGGCGCTCCGATGCCGTCACGGGCCCGTGCCCGCGGCGTCCGGATGCACGTGACGACGAGGGGCGCGTCCCGAGCCGACGTGAAGCGTGCGAACCGCACGGCTCGTGTCGACGCCGCGAGCGCGACCCGCCACCTCGCGCTGGCGGTCATCGGCGGCGCGCTCCTCGTCGGCTTCGCCGTGGTGGTGATCCGCGAGACGCTCGCCACGTTCGGCGTCGTCGACCCGGTGCGTGACGAGTCGTACGAGCTGTTCGCGGTGTCGCTCACGGGGCTCGCCGGGGGGGCCTTCGCCGCCGGCGTGCGGGCCGACCAGCGACGTCGCGAGGCGCCGACGGCCGCCGAGCCCGGCCCCGACGACCGGTGGCGAAGGGTCATCGTCGTCGCGTTCGTGGTCGGCTACGTCGTCGCCGGCACGCTCGCCCTCATCGTCTGCCTCGTGCGCCTCGGCTCGTCGACCGCCGTGCTGCGGGGGCTCGCGGCGGCGTTCCTCGGCACCTCGGTGGCTTCGCTCACCGCGTTCCTGGAGCTGCCCGACCTCGTCGACCTCTCGGATCGCGGCGCGCCGTGAGCGATCGCCGCGCGCGCCTCAGCCTCGCAGCACCCGACCGGGCGTCGCGCCGGTCCAGGTCCCGTCGTCGAGCAGCACCTCCCCGTTGACGACGACGGCCCGGTAGCCGTCCGCGTCCACGACGTACCTGCCGGAGTCGGCCGGGAAGTCCCGCACGTACCGTGGCGCATCCGGGGTCGCGAGCGCGTCGTGCTCGATGAGCAGCAGATCGGCGCCCTGACCCGCAGCGAGGGTGCCGCGGTCGGTGATGCCGTACGCCGCGGCCGGCACCGAGGTCAGCCGCGCGACGGCCGCTTCGAGGCTCAGCACGTCGGGCACCCACTCGGTGAGCAGTCGGGTGGTGTAGTCGGCGCCGCAGAAGGAGAGGAGGTGGGCGCCACCGTCGCTGCTCCCGGCCATGACGACCTCCGACCGGATCATCTGCTCGGTGGCGGCGCGCCGCTTCGGGTCGGGGGGAGCGGCGAGCACGAACTGGGTCTCGAGGTCCTCGTCGAGCGACAGGTCGAGGAACGCGTCGAGGGGATCGACCGTCTGGCCGAGCTCCTCCCCGAGGATCTCGGCGACCTCGGTGACGGACCTGTCGAGGAACCGCCGGTTGCGATCGTGCTGCACCGCCTCGACGCGCAGCACCTGCCACACGAACACGAACGAGCGCCCGGTCGGGTCCGCGATCTCGGCTCGCATCCGGTCCCGGAGGCCGGGATCGTGCAGGCGCTGCTCGCGCTCGGGCGAGGACCGGGTCAGCGTGTCGCGGAAGCTGGGCATCTCGTCGAAGAGGAACGTCGAGCCGAGCGAGAAGTGGGCACCCTGGCGGTTGCTGGCGAACATCGGGTGCACCTCGAGCCCGTCTGCGTTCGCTGCCTCCGCGAACTCGAGGCTGCGTGACCAGCCGTCCGGAGCATGCGGCATCATCGTCAGCGTGTTGAGGTGGACCGGTCTCCCGGCGGCTTCGGCCATGGCGCGGATGAGCGCGCGATCGTCGTCGTCGTAGCCGGGCAGGAACGTCCGCGGGATGAACTCGATCGACCCGCGACCGAACTCCGCGAGCACGCCTGCCAGGGCGATCAGCTCGTCGGCCGACGCGTGGTTCGACGGCACGCCGCGACCGTCGTGCGCGACGTGCAGGTCGAGCTGGGAGGAGGTGAACCCGACGGCGCCCTCGCGCATCGCCGCCCGCAGGAGCTCCTGCATCCGGGCGATCTCGTCGTCGGTCGCGGTGCGCTCCGACGCGTCGTCGCCCATCACGTAGCGCCTGATCGCGCAGTGACCGACGTTGGCGCCGACGTTGACGCCGATCCGGCCCTCGAGGTTGTCGAGGAACGCGCCGAACGAGCCTTCGGCGAAGTCGACGCCCACGCTCAGCGCGTCGGCCGACATGCCCTCGACCCGCGAGAGCATCTGCAGCAGCCAGGGGAGGTCCTCGGGCTTCGACGGTGCGAGGGTGAAGCCGCAGTTGCCGGTCATCAGCGTCGTCACGCCGTGCCACGACGCGGGCGACGCGGTCGGGTCCCAGTGGAGCTGGGCGTCGTAGTGGGTGTGGATGTCCACGAAGCCGGGCGTGACGAGGAGGCCGCCGGCGTCGACGACTCGGGCCGCGTCCCCGTCGACCTCGCCGACGGCGACGATCCTGCCGCCGCGCACCCCGACGTCGCCCTGCGTCGCCGGCGCGCCGGTGCCGTCGACGATCGTGCCGCCCCGGATGACGAGATCGAGCTCGCTCATGCGGGGTGGGGCAGGCCGTAGAGGTCGAGCGCGTTGAGGCCGAAGAGGCCGGCCCGCTGATCGGCCGGCAGGTCTCGGTTGTGCTCGCGCAGCTCGTCGACCACGCCCGGGTACTGCGCGTCGTTGTGGGGGAAGTCGGATGCCCAGATGAACCGCTCCCCGCCGGCGATCGGGGCGAGCGGACCGGGCGTGCGCTCACCGGGGTCGAAGCTGATCCAGCACTGCCGCTTGAAGTACTCCTCCGCGTTGAGGCTCATCGGCGCCGCGGCCCACGAGTAGCTCTCCTCGAACTCGTTGAGGCGGTCCATCCAGTGCGCGATCCACCCGCCGCCGCTCTCGAGGACCGCGACCTTCAGGCCGGGGTGACGCTCGAGGACCCCGCCGTAGACGAGGTTGGACAGCGTCATCATCTGGTCGATCACGGGGATGAGCGCGTGGTGCGTCCCGGGGGCCATGAGGTGCAGCATCAGCTTCGACGCGCCGGGCATGTCGGGCAGCCCGGCGATGTGCAGGCCCAGCGGCAGGCCCGACTCCTCGAGCGCCTCCCACACCGGTGTGTACGCCGGATGGTGGAAGGGGAGGTCGTTGTACGCGTTGGGCCGCGCGAACCCCGCCACGAGGCCGCGGTCGCGGATGCGATGCGCCTCGCGCGCGGCCTCCTCCGGGTCCTGCATCGGGAGCGCACCCACGCCCTTGAGGCGGTCGGGCGCGACCGCGCACCAGTCGGCGATCCAGTCGTTGTAGACCGCGCAGGAGTGGACCGCGAGCTCGGGGTCCTGGATGCCACCGAGCTTCAGTCCCATGCCGGGGTACATGACCGACAGGTCGATGCCCTCCGAGTCGAGCACCTTGACCCGCTCGGCGGGGTCGAAGCCCGCCGGGTTGAGGTCCTCGTAGTGACGCCCGCGGCCGAAGTCGTCGAAGGACTCGCCGGCGTTGCCGAGGCCGACCAGCCCGCGGTCGGTCACCATGCGCCCCTCGAGCGTGCACTCGTCGAACCCGGTCTCCTCGTTCCACCGCAGGCGGATGCCCTGCTCGCGCAGGTGCGAGGGGAGCCCCTTCTCCCAGAGGTCGGCGGGCTCGATGACGTGCCCGTCGGCGTCGACGACGTGCTCGGTGGCGGTCGGATCGTTCGCGCTGCTCATGCGAGCAGCGTCCGCGGCCGATCGGCGGCATGCAACCGGGTGCCAGTTATCGGACGTCAGCGCTACCGTGTCACGGTGGTCCGGGCCGCGGCGACGACGAGGGCGTACGCCGCCGACTGGGCTGACTTCCGCGACTGGTGCGCCGCCCGGGGCGTCCGCCCCCTGCCGGCGTCGAGCGCCACCGTGGCCGCCTACGTCGACGACTCGATCGTGCACCGGCGGCTCGCCACGGTGCGCCGGCGCGTGGCGGCGGTCCGAGCGCGACATGTCGATCGAGGGCATCGGACGCCGACGTCGGCGCCCTCCGTGCGGGCGGCCCTGGCGCGCGCCGAGTGGCACGGTCGTGAGGACCGGCGCGACACGGTGCCGCTCGGAACCGCCGAGCTGCGTGCCGCCTCACGTGCGGCGCCGGACTCCCTCGCCGGCCGGCGTGACCGCGCGCTGCTGCTCGTCGGCTACGGAGCGGGTCTCGCACCGGGCGAGCTCGCGAGCCTCCAGGCGACCGACGTGCGGCACGTCGCGGCAGGCCTGCGCGTCGACGCGCCGCGAGGGCGCGTGGTCGTCCCGTTCGGCTCGGCCCGTGCGCTCTGCGCGGTGCGGGCGTGGGAGGAGTGGATCGCGGTCTCCGGAGTCACCCGCGGCGCGGCGTTCCGTTCGGTCGATCGGCACGGTGAGCTGGGTGCCGTAGCGCTCACCGAACGCAGCGTCACCCGGATCGTGCAACGTGCCGTCGCGCGTGCCGGATTCGACGGCGCGCGCTACTCGGCTCGCTCCCTGCGTCGCGGCATGGTGCTCGCCGCGACCGAGCGGGGTGCGGGCGAACGCCGGATCATGGCCCACACCGGGCACCGCAGCGCGCGCCTCGTGCGGCGCTACATGACGGAGGGTGCTCGGGAGGTGGGCGGCGCGCGTCGTCCCGACTAGCGGACGACGATGGTGCCCGACATGCCGCCGTCGCGGTGGCCCGGCAGCGTGCAGAAGTAGGTGTACTCGCCCGGCTGGTCGATGCGAAGGCGCTGCGTGCGCTCCTCCCCACCCGTCACGTCGTTGACGAGTCCGAGCCCCTCGACCGCGAAGTCGTGGGGACCGTCGGTGGACACGAGATCGAGGGCGATCTCCTCGGTCGCGCCGATCTTCAGCTCGTCCGGATCGAAGTCGAAGTTGCTGGCCTCGACCTTCACCTCTCGGGCGTCGGCGGTGGGCTTCCCGCCCGCGATGCCGTTGACGGTGCCGGTCTCGACGTCGTCGCCGCCGCACGCCGCGAGGCCGAGCGCGGACACCACGCCCAGCACGAGGGCGGCGCGCAGCGCGATCCCTGGGCGGAGCACGACTCCACGCTATGCGGGGGAGGTGGTGCCTCCGGCATCAGGCCGGTCGATGATCTGCGCGGGCGCGTCGTCCCCGACCGGCGCCTCGGGCTGCACCTCGATCGTGTCGACCACGACGCCCGCCGGCGCCGTGACCGCCGTCACGACCGCGCTCGCGATCGCGGTCGGCTCGAGCACGCCGCCGTGGCGCTGGAGACCGAAGCGGGGCCAGTAGCCCATGATGTCGGTCAGCTCGTCCATGTCCCAGCCGAACCCGAACTCGCTCAGCGTCGGACCGACGCGCACGACCGTGCTGCGGATGCCCGTGCCCTCGAGCTCCATCGAGAGGCAGTGCGCGAGCGCCTCGAGCCCGGCCTTGGTCGCCGTGTAGGTCGACATGCGGGGACGCGGGTGACGGGTCGCGTCGGAGGTGATGAAGACGAGGTGGCCACGGGCGGCCCGCGCCTGCATCGACGCGATCGCGAGCCGGCTGAGGAGGATCGGCCCGAGCAGGTTGGTGTGCACCTCGCGCTCGATCGCCTCGACCGGGGTGCGGGCGAGCCAGCCCGGCGTCGCCATGCCCGCGTTGTTGACGACCACGTCGACCGGACCGCACTCGGCCTCCACGGCGCGGAAGAACCCCTCGATCGACGCCGAGTCGGTGACGTCGAGCGCGTGCGCGAACGGGGTGCCGCCGGCCGCACGCACGTCGGCGGCGGTCTCCTCGAGGCGGTCGACGCGACGGGCCCCGAGGCCGATCGTCCACCCGAGCCGGGCGAGCTCGGTCGCGATCGCGACGCCGATCCCCGACGACGCGCCGGTCACGACGGCCGTGCATGCTTCGTTCATGATTTCGTTCCTAGTCGATCCCGCCCCAGGCGACCACGTCGCCGGCGGCCTCGACGAGGCGGACGGTGTCGCCGAGCGCGACGGGCACCTCGACGACCGTCACGCCCGGCGTTGCCAGAGCGTCACACAGGAGCGCACCGTGCGCGGAGGCATCGGCGAGCGTGCCCTCGGTGGTCCACGCGGCGACGACGAGATCGAGCGACTCGGCGCGGGCCGCGTCCACGGCCTGCGTCGACGCGCGGTCGAGCGGAGCGGTCGTCACCGCGATCGCGGGCCGACCGGCCCGGGCGGCCTCGGTGGCGAGGCGAAGCGCCACCCCGGGCTCGCGCGCGGCGGGCACGAGCACGCGCCTCGGTGCCCCGGGCTCCAGCGCCGGCGTCGGGAAGGTGCGCGCGACCCAGAGGCCCGCCCGGCCGGGATCGGCGGCGACGAAGCCGTTCGCCGGCAGCGCGGCGCCGAGGTCGGCCGCCGCCCGCGCCGGGTGCAGGGGCACCTTGTCGTCGACGTAGCCGGGCTGCGCGATGGCGGCGAGGCGGGGGTAGAGGTCGTTCGTCGGCGCGCGATCCGCGCGGATGGCACCGGTGGCCGACGCGAGGTCGCGCACCGCCAGGTCGACCACCGGCGCGAGCGCTTCGAGCGAGAGCGAGACCTCGTCGGTCAGCCCGGTCGTGACGACGAGATCTGCCTCGCGCCAGCCGAGCAGCTCGAAGTCGCGCGACTGGAGCCCGCAGGTCCCGAGGTGGTGGGGGCTGTCCCAGGCGAACACGCCCTTCGCGCCCCAGGTGTTCGCCACGCCCAGCGACCCGGCGGCGGCGAGCCCACGCAGCGCGGGGAGGGCGTCCTCGTCGATCACGCGGGGGCCGGCGAGGACGACGATGCACCCGGTCGCGCCGTCGCGCAGGAGCGTCTCGGAGTCCACGCGCGCATCGTGGCACGCCCGTCGGAGGCCGAGCCGGTGGGTCCGGCGCGGCCCTAACCTGACGCCCCGTGAGCAGCGAGCCACTGACCGTCGCCGGGGCCGACCGGAGCGCGGGGCCAGTCGAGCGCCCGCCCGATCTGGCGCTCGACGGCCGACCGCTGGGCAAGCGGGGTGCGGCGACCCGGCGACGGCTCCTCGATGCGACCGCGCGGCTGCTCGAGGACCGCGGCGTGCGCGACCTGCGGGTCGTCGACATCGCCCGCGAGGTGCAGACCTCGCCCGCGACCTTCTACCAGTACTTCCGCGACGTGGCCGAGGCGGTGCTCGCGCTGTCCGAGGAGGTCGGGGAGGACCTCGCACCGGTCGGCGAGCTGCTGGCCCGCGACTGGACGGGGACGCAGGGAGTCGGCGCGGCACGCGAGCTGGTGCGCTCGTTCATCGACTACTGGGACGAGCACCGGGCGGTGCTGCGCACCCGGAACCTCGCCGCACAGGAGGGCGACCAGCGCTTCCGCTCCGTGCGCAACGCGTCACTCGCGCCGCTGCTCGAGGGGTTCGCGTCGAAGATCGAGGAGTCCCAGCGCGCCGGGCGCGTCGACGCCGCGATCGCGCCGATCGCGGCGGCCAGCGCACTCATGTCGATGCTCGAGCGGATGGCCGCGTTCCACGCCGACCTGGTGCCGTGGGGCGTCGAGCCCGACGACCTGGTCGAGACCACCGCGCGCATCCTCCATCAGGTGGTCACGGGGGGCGCTGGGTGACGAGCTAGGCGATCGACGGCTCGGGAGGGTCGCGGTCGGTCGCGCCACGCGCTTCGACGAGCTCGAGGTCGCGGTTGAAGAGCTTCTCGAACAGCTCGCGCTTGCGGCGCGCGCCCCACAGCTCGAGCTCGCAGTCACCGGAGCCCTCGACCTGCACGACGACGAGCGACGGCCCGACGCGGACCCTGAGGTGCTCGACCGCGCCGGCGCGTCCTCGATCGAGGCCGTCGGCGAGCCGCAGCAGCGCGGTCAGCGGGCGGAGCCGATCCTCGTCGATCAGCGGCAGCTCGTCGGTGGGCTTCGGGTCGCCCCGCCGGTGCCAGCGCACCAGGCCCGCCAGCATCTGCACGTCCTCGGGGGTGAAGCCGCGGAGCTGGCCGTGGCGCACCAGGTAGGTGCCGTGCTTGTGGTGCCCCTGGCTGGCCACGTGCTCGCCGATGTCGTGGAGGAACGCGCCGAACTCGAGCAGCTCGCGGTCGTCGTCGGAGAGGCCGTGCAGCTCGCGCGTCTGGTCGAACAGCTCGAGCGCGAGGCGTGCCACGCGTCGCGAGTGCTCCTCGGGCCAGCGACACCGACGCGCGAGCCCTTGGACCGACCCGCGGCGGATCGCGCGCGGGTCGTCGCTCCAGTCGACCGGATCGTGTCGACCGATCGCGTCGAGGACGATGCCCTCGCGCAGCGCCCACTCGCTGATGGTCATGGCGTCGAAGTCGAACAGCTCCATCGCGGTGGCGAGGAACATCGAGCCGGCGGGGATCAGGTCGACGCGTCGCGCCTCGAGCCCGACGAAGCGCAGGCGCTCGGCAGCGGGGCTGGCCAGGATCTCCTTGTGGAGCGGGAGGAACTCCTCGCGCGTGAACGACAGCTGGTTGAGCGACACGGGCACCTCGGCGTCGCGTCGCGCCGCGACCATGTGCGCGATGTCCTCGAGCGTCCCGCTGCTGCCGACGACGAGCCGGGGCCCGAGCTCGCGGACGTGATCGGCGACCGGCCCGAGCACCTCCTCGAGGTGTCGCCGCAGCGCTCGCCGGTCGTCCTTCCCGAGCGGGTCGCTGTGCACGTGCTGCGCGGTGAGCCGGCCCACACCGAGCTGCTCGCTGGTCGCCCACCGCAGACCGCCGGCGTCGCCGACCATGATCTCGACGCTCCCGCCCCCGAGGTCGAAGCACAAGGCGGGCGCCGGCTCGAGCACGACCGCGTTGCGGATCGCGCCGAAGATCAGCTCGGCCTCCCGGCGTCCGCTGATGACCTCCACCACGACGCCCGTCTCCGCCTCGATGCGATCGACGACGGCGTCGCCGTTGGCGGCCGAGCGGATCGCGCTCGTCGCGCAGGCGTGGAGCTCGTGGGCACCCGCGGCCTCGGCGAGCTGGCGGAAGCGGCGCACCGTCGCGACGACGACCTCGGCGGCGGGCTCGGTGATGCGGCCGTGGCGGCTCACGACGTCGCCGAGGCGGATCATCGCCTTCTCGGTGACGAGCGGTTCGAAGTGCCCGTCGGACTGGACGTCGGCGACGAGGAGGTGGAACGAGTTGGTGCCGAGGTCCAGCGCGGCGATCCGCACGATCCGAGGGTAGCGGTACGCTCGTGGCATGCCTGACACCGAGATCACCGAGCTGAGCGAGGACGAGGCCGTCCGTGAGGTGATGAACAGCTACCTGCCGACGTTCGGGTCGGTCGAGGAGGAGCGCCAGCACCGCAAGGAGCGGCTGGCCGCCTCGTTCCGGCTGTTCGGCAAGTTCGGGTTCGACGAGGGCGTCGCCGGGCACATCACGGCCCGCGACCCGGAGCTGCTCGATCACTTCTGGGTGAACCCGTTCGGGATGAGCTTCTCGCACATCCGGGTGTCCGACCTGATCCTGGTCAACGACAAGGGTGAGGTCGTCCAGGGCGACGCGCTCGTCAACGGCGCGGCGTTCGCGATCCACAGCCAGATCCACGCGGCACGTCCCGACGTGATCGCGGCAGCGCACTCGCACTCGGTCCACGGGAAGTCGTGGTCGTCGCTCGGGCGCCTGCTCGACCCGATCACCCAGGACGTGTGCGCGTTCTACGACGACCACGTGCTGTTCGACGACTACACCGGCGTGGTGCTCGACCTCGAGGAGGGCAAGCGCATCGCCCACGCGCTCGGGGGCGCCAAGGCGGCGATCCTGCGCAACCACGGCCTGCTGACCGTCGGCCACTCGGTCGACGAGGCGGTGTGGTGGTTCATCACCATGGAGCGCTCGTGCCAGGCCCAGCTCCTCGCCGAGGCGGCGGGCACCCCGGTCCTCATCGACGAGGAGCACGCCCGCCTCACCTCGGGCCAGGTCGGCTCGCACGTCGCCGGCTACTTCAGCTTCCAGCCCCTCTTCGCCAAGATCACCCGAGAGCAGCCCGACCTCTTCGAGTAGCGCCCATCGTTTCGGCGTCAGCAGACCCGCGTGGGGCCAGGCTGCTGACGCCAGAACGGGTGGGTCACGCACCGACGAAGCGGTGTCGTGGCCGGCATGTCGAGCAGAGACGTGGCGCTGGCGGCGGTCGCGGCCGAGCACCATGGCGTGTTCAGCAGGGAGCATGCGCGCCAGTGCGGCTTCACCGAACACGAGATCGACCAGCGGATCCGGGTCGGTCTGTGGACGCGGCTCTATCAGAGTGCGCTGCGCGTCGCTGCTGCTCCCGCAACCTGGCGAGGCGATCTGCTCGCGGCATGCTGGGCCGGCGGCTTCCGCGCGTATGCATCACACCGATCTGCGGCCGCGCTGTGGCGACTTGCCGGTGCTCGCCGGGACATCTCGGAGATCACGTGTCCGCGCTGGCGCCGGTCGCAGCACGCGCTGCTCGTCGTTCACGAGACCAAGGCGTTCCATCACATCGACATCGTGCAGGTGGATCGGGTCCCGGTCACGACACCCGCGAGGGACGCTGGTCGACCTCGGGGCGGTGTGTCGCCCATCCGTCGTCGAGATGGCAGTGGACCGCGCGCTGAACCGGGAGCTGCTCGACCGTGACGATCTCGAGCGCGCCCTGCGACGGCTCGGCCGCCAAGGTCGAAACGGCGTCGGAGTCCTGCGGTCGATACTCCGACAGCGTGGATCGACGATCGGGAAGACCGAGAGCGACATGGAGACGCGTGTGCTGCAGGTGCTTCGTCGCCACGGGCTTCCCACGCCCGAGCTCCAGTACGAGATCGCGCGTGAGGGCATCGTGCTCGAGTGCGCCGATGCGGCCTACCCGCAGTGGCGGCTGGCGATCGAGTACGACAGCGACGAGTTCCATCTGGGCGTCCACCGACGCCGCCGCGACAGCGATCGCCGGAACGACCTCATCGGAGTCGATTGGATCCAGGTCACCGCGCACGCAGGCGACGTCGCATCGGGCGGTGCCCGGCTCGTCAGTGCCATTCGGGCGCGCGCCCGTCGTTTTGGCGTCAGCACACCCGGCTGACGCGGGTCTGCTGACGCCAAACGCTAGGAGCGGGCGGACTCGGTCTGGGAGGCGTACTGCTTCGTGCCGGCGATGAACGCGTCGGGGTCCTGGAACTTGTTGGCGACGACGTCGGCGAACCACTCGGGGACGTAGCCCTCGATGCTCCCGCTGTCGAGCATCGCCAGGACCGGATCGACGATGGCGTCGACGGGCAGCGCGTCGACCTGCTGGTGGAAGCCCTCCTCGTTGTCGGGGAGGTGGAACAGCTCGGTGTCGATGACGCCCGGGTTGACGACGTGCACTCCGACTCCGGTGTCACGCAGGTCGACCGCCATCGACTCGGAGAACGCGGTGAGCGCGGCCTTGCTGGCCGAGTAGGACGACTCGATCGGCGGGCCGAGGCGCGCCGCCACCGACGAGATGTTCACGACGTGCCCGCCGCGCTCGATCAGCCCGGGCAGGAGCGCCAGCGTCAGGCGCACCGGCGAGAAGTAGTTGATCGTCATCACCGACTCGACCTCGGCGGGCGAGAGGCGAGTCACGTGGCGCCGCTTCGGGATGCCCGCGTTGTTGACGAGGACGTCGATGCCGCCGAGCTCGGACTGCACCGTCGCAGCGAAGCCGGCGATGGCGCCCAGGTCGGACAGGTCGACCGTCCAGGACCGCGACTCGGGCGAGTGCCGGTGGAGGCTCCGCAGCACGTCGGCGAGACGGTCGGCGCGGCGGGCGCAGATGCCCACGGTCGCGCCTCGGGCGGCGAAGCCCTCGGCGAGCGCGGCGCCGATGCCGCTCGACGCGCCGGTCACGAGCACCTTCTTGCCGGTGAGGTCGTAGGCCATGAGGACACCATGGCACGTCCCTGACGCATGCGTCAGGTGAGCCGCTAGCCTGCGCCGCCGTGACGCTGGACCCGTCGGCCGCGCTGCTCACCGACCGCGTGGCGATCGTGACGGGCGCGGCCGTGGGCATCGGCGAGGCCGTGGCCACGACCCTGGCGGCCTTCGGTGCCCACGTGGCGGTGTGCGACCGTGACGTGCCCGGGCTCGAGGCGACGGCGGCCGCGATCGAGGCGGCCGGTCGCCGGGTCGTCACCGGAGAGCTCGACGTGCGCGAGGCCGACGCGGTCGAGGCGTTCGTGGCGCGCGTCGACGACGAGCTCGGTCCGGTCGACGTCCTCGTGAACAACGCCGGCGGCGGCTTCCACGCCGCCTTCCTCGACGTGAACGCCAAGGGTCAGGACTCGCTCGTGCGCGAGAACTTCTCGAGCGTCACCCACTTCGTGCGGGCCACGGTGCCGCGCATGCCCGAGCGCGGCGGATCGATCGTGAACGTCACGTCGATCGAGGCGCACCGGGCCGGACCCGGCTTCGCCGTGTACTCCGCGATGAAGGCCGCGGTCGCGAGCCTCACGAAGAGCCTCGCGCTCGAGCTGGGGCCGCGCCTGGTGCGCGTCAACTGCATCGCCCCCGACGTCATCCCCACGCCGGGCATCGGCATGGAGCACGGGGTGCACACGCCGCTGCCGTACGCGGGGCACGCCGACGACGTCGCGGGCGCGGCCGTGTTCCTCGCGGGTGATCTGAGCCGCTTCGTCACGGGCACCACGGTCCACGTGGACGGCGGCAACTGGGCCTCGGGCGGCTGGGTGCGCCAGGACGACGGCACGTACCGGCTGCACCCGGACGCGCCCACGGCGCCGGACGCCTGACGCGCCTCGGAGAGGGGAGACCATGCAGCTCGGGATCGCGCTCGGCCGACTGAACCCGGCGTTCTTCGTGGAGGCGACCCTCGAGGCCGAGCGCCTCGGCTACGAGTCGGTGTGGCTCCCCGAGCACCTGATCTTCACGACGAAGATGAGCCGCTCACCGCATCCGGGGGAGACCCATCCGCCCGTCCCGCCGGAGACGCCGATCTTCGACGCCTTCGCGTACCTCTCGTTCCTGGCGGGCATCACCGAGCACGTGCGGCTGGGCACCCACGTCTACAACATCGGCCTGCGCCACCCCTTCACCGCCGCCCGAGCCGTGCAGACGCTCGACATCGTGTCGAACGGCCGTACCGAGTTCGGGATCGGTGCGAGCTGGCTGGAGGAGGAGTGGGACGCGGTCGAGCTCGACTTCGCGAGCCGCGGCCGCCGCGTCGACGAGGCGATCGAGATCTGCAAGCAGCTGTGGACGCAGACCGAGACGTCGTTCCACGGCGAGCACTTCTCGTTCGACGGCGCGGTGTTCGAGCCGAAGTGCGTGCAGCGGCCGTACCCACCGATCCTCGTGGGCGGCGAGAGCGGCGCGGCGCTCCGCCGGGCTGCCCGCCTCGGCGACGGCTGGATCGGGATGGCCCACGACCTCGAGTCGGGCGCGGCGCAGATCACGCGGCTGCGCGCGCTGCTCGAGGAGGGAGGTCGCGATCCCGACGACTTCCAGTACTGCCTGGGCGGACCGGTCGAGACCCGCGACGACCTCGCACGATGGGAGGACATCGGCGTGACGCGCCTCGTCTTCTCCCCGTGGCGCCGCTCGAAGGAGGCGATCGACGGCATGCGCCGCTTCGCCGACACCGTCGGCCTTCAGCCCCGGGCCTGACGCGGGATCAGTCGTCGGCGAGGAGGGCGTCGGGGTCCGCGTCGAAGTCGCGGATGGTGCCCTTGTTGCGCAGCGACACGGCGATCTGTCGCGGCTGCATGGTGAAGCAGACACCGGCCATCTGGTCCTGGAGCTCGTCGGCCCGCTCGACCGCGTCGAGGTCCATGCCGCGCCCGAGGCCGATGTCACAGGCGCGGCGGGTCACGATGGCGCCCTCGGCGTCGTCGGCGTCGAAGGTCTCGTCGGCCCATCGGAAGAAGCCGCCGCGCCACGGCGCGCTCGCGAACGGCTCGGGGCCGACGAGCTTCCACTGCTCGATGCGCCACTCGTGGAGCGGCTCCCCGTCCTTCAGCGACGTGACCGTGGCGGGCTCGCCCTGGCGCACCTCGGCGGGCACCTCGATGTCGTACTGGCGGGTCGTGCCGACGGGGCCGCCGCGGGCGGCGTGCGCGATGCAGAGCCCGGCGAGGTCGAACAGGTGCGTGCAGTTCTGCCGGGGGTCGGAGACCCGCCCGACCGCGAGGCAACGCTCCGAGAGCTCCATGCCCTCGAGCTCGTGGAGGGGCGTGCGGGCGTCGGGGCAGGTCGTCCAGGGCCAGCGGCGCGGGTCGGCCTCCACGCTCGTGACGATGCCGCCGTCGTGCTCGACCCTGACGCGGAAGTGGTGGAAGTCGTCCTCGAGGCCCCCCTCGACCGCGCCGGAGTCGTCGACGACCGTCATGCGCAGACGGCGACGGTACGACCCGTCGGGGAAGAAGCTCACGCGCTGCGGGTGTTGCCGCCGGGGTAGCTGCCGCCGCCGAAGCGAGCGTCGAGCGCGTCGTAGTCGACGAGGAAGCCGTCGCGGGGGAGGGCGTCGACGAACTCGACTGTGCGCGGCTTCTTGTAGGACGCGATGCGTTCGCGGCAGTGCTCGATGAGCTCATCGGGCGTCGCCGATGCACCCTCGGCGAGCACGACGATCGCCTTGACGCTCTGCACCCACTTGGGATCGGGCACGCCGATGATCGCCGCCTCGGCGACCGCCTCGTGCGCGGCCAGGCAGCGCTCGACCTCGACCGGGTAGATGTTCTCGGCCGCGGACTTGATCATGCGGCCCTTGGGTCCGACGAAGGTGATCGTCCCGTCGGCCTCCCGCTTCCCGAGGTCGTTGGTGTGGTGCCAGCCGTTGCGTGAGCGCTGTGCGTTCTCGTCGGGTCGGTTCCAGTACTCGTTCATGACCGTCGGTCCGCGCGTGACGAGCTCACCGACCTCGCCGACCGGCACGTCGCGGTCGTCCTCGTCGACCACGCGCACCTGCAGCAGCGGCGACGTGCGCCCGTGCGGCCCGGCGTCGCCGATCCCGAGGCACGAGAACGTCATCATCCCGACCGCCTCGGTCTGGCCGTAGCCGCCCGGCGCGGCCGCCCACGCGCTCGGATCTCGGCTCGTCATCGCGTCCCACGTCGTGCTCACCGACGCCGTCCGCAGCGTCGACAGGTCGTACGTGCCCGAGGCGTTCGCCTCCAGCACCGACTCGAAGATCGGACCGACGAGGAACGCGCCGGTGCAGCCCTCGGCCGCGATGACGCGGCACAGCTCGGCGCCCTCGACCCGGCGCACGAAGACGTTGGTGCCGCCGAACACGAAGGTCGCGAGCGTGTGCATGAACGTGCCGAGATGGAAGAGCGGCCCGCTGTTGAGGTACACGTCGTGCGTGCTCGTGCCGGTGAAGTGGCCGTACACGAGCCCCTGCGCGATGCAGGCCGTGTGGGAGAGCACGGCGCCGTTCGGGTGCCCGGCGAAGGCCGCGGTGTAGATGATCAGCGCGCCGGCGCTCGGATCGACGGCGACGTCCGGGTCGTCGGGCGCGCCCGACACGAGGAACGCCTCGTAGGAGTCTTCGCTCGACGGGTCGTCGTCGTGCCGGAGCCACCGGGGCGACGCCGACGCTCGTTCGCGGCCGGCCCGGACCGCGTCACCGACCTCTTCCTCCTGCCACACCACGACCGCGGGATCGAGGTCGTCGATCACGAACGCGAGCTCGTCGGCGGTCTGGCGCCAGTTCGCCGGGCAGAACATCGCCCCGAGCTTCGAGCACGCGAGCAGCAGCTCGAGCACCCGGAACGAGTTCTGCCCCAACCAGAGGACCCGCGAGCCGGCCGTGACGCCGGCCGAGGAGAGCGCGTGCGCGAGCCGGTTCACGCGCTCGTCGACCTCGGGGTACGTGAGCCTCACGTCGTCGTCGACGAGGCCCAGCCGGTCCGGTCGGCTGCGGCGGTGCTCGCGCAGCACGTCGCCCAGCGTGAGGGCGTGCCGGGGATCGACGCCCGGCGTCACCGTGGTCACCTCAGCGAGTCGCGGTACGCCATCGGCAAGAGCTCGATCAGCTGCCCGTCGGGGTCGCGCACGAAGATCCCGGCGCCGATGTCGGTGTCCTCGAGCACCTCGCCACCGTGGTCGCGCACCGCCGCACACGTCGCGGGGATGTCGTCGACGCTGACGGAGACGTGCGTGAGGCCCGGCTCGTTCATCACCCGCTCCCGTGCCGGGAGCGGTCGGCCGCCCTCACCGTCGAACGCGAGCAGCTCGAGCACGAGACCGTCGCGCTCGAGGTAGCACGCGGTCATGCCGAGCGGCGGTGACAGCCGGAGGAGCTGTGCGGACATGTCGTCGGGCGGGTTGATCTCGCGCACGAGGCGGAAGTCGAGCACCTCGACGTAGAACCGCCGCGACCGCTCGAGGTCGGTCACGCACTGCCCGAGGTGGTTGAAGACGACGCCCACGACCCGCGCCGTTCAGGACTTCGCGTCCTCGGGCGGACGCACGTTGATCGCGAGGGTGAAGATGCTCGTCACCACGGGCTCGCCGCTCTCGGCGTCCTTCCACTCGGTCTCGGTGACGTAGAACTCGAGCTTCCCGCCGTTGGAGCGCTCCTTCTCGTACACGTCGGTGATCACGGTCGTGCCCTCGAGGACGTCGCCGACCTTCGGCCACCGGTGGTACTCGAACGCCTGCTCGCCATGCAGGATCGCCCGGCCCTTGCCGCGCAGCTTCTCGATCGGTAGCCCGGCGGCACCGCCTTCGCCGAGCGAGCCCCAGTACGGCATGACGAACGGGTACGTCGGCGGCACGGGCGCGCCGTCACCCCGGTAGGTGGGGTCGTCGTCGAGCAGCGACTCGGCGAAGACCCGCACCGGTCCGCGCTCGATCACCACCTTCTGCGTACCGGTGGTCTGTCCCTTCAGCTCCGTGAGCGCCACTACCTCTTCTCCTGTTCCGCGTGCTCCTCCAGGAGCACGTGCTTCATGACCTTGCCCGTTGCGTTGCGGGGCAGCTCGTCGACGAACTGCAAGCGTCGCGGTCGCTTGTAGTCGGCGAGCCGCTCCGCGCAGAACGCGAGCACCTCGACGTCGTCGAGCATCGAGCCCTCGCGGACCACGATCCACGCACCGACGTCTTCGCCGAGCACCTCGTGCGGCACGCCGGCGACCGCCGCCTCTTGCACGTCGGGGTGCTCGAGCAGCACCGCCTCGACGTCGGTCGCGTAGATGTTGTTGCCGCCGCGGATGATCATGTCCTTCTTGCGGCCGCAGATGTACAGGAAGCCGTCCTCGTCGAGGTACGCGAGGTCGCCGGTGCGCAGCCAGCCGTCCTCGGTCCACGTCTCACCGGTCGCCTCGTCGTCCTTGTAGTACTCGCGCTGCTTGCCCTGCATCCGAAGGTGCAGCTCGCCCACCTCGTGCGGCCCGAGCTCGCGCTCGTCCTCCTCGTCGACGATCCTCAGCTCCATCGGCCCGAGCGGCTTGCCCACCGAGCCGACTCGGTTCTTGATCTCCTCCTTGGGCATGACGATGTAGGCGGGACCGGCCTCGCTCATGCCGTAGGAGTTGCCGACGGTGGCGTCGGGGAGGCGGTCGATGAGTCGCCGGTGCGTCGCCGGTGCGAGCGGCGCGCTCCCGATCGACACCTGTTGGAGGCTCGTGAGGTCGGCTCGGTCGAAGTCGGGATGCGCGACGAGGAGCTCCGCGAACGAGGGCACCAGCATCGAGAACGTCGGCCGCTCCTGCTCGACGTACGCGAGCCAGCGGCCGGCGTCGAACCGGGGCTGGTAGAAGCCGCGCAGCCCCATCTTCATCGGGTTGTAGACGAACGCGATGCCCGCGAACGTGAACATGGGCGCGCCGTGCAGCCAGCCGCCGCCGGTCCACAGCGGCTCGTGGTTGGGGATCATCGCCACGTTGGAGTGCCGCACCGCGATGCCCTTGGGGAGACCGGTCGTGCCTGACGTGTACATGACGTCGGCCAGGTCCTCCAGGGCCACCGGCACCTGATAGGTGCTCGCATCGGCGTCGACGACGTCCTCCCACGCGCGCAGGGTCGTCCCGGCGGCGAGGGCGTCGTCGCCGGTCGCTCCCTCGGCGCCCGCCGTCACCACCGTCCGCAGCGAGGGCACGGCGGCGGCGACCTCGCCCGCGGTGGCGAGGAGCTCGTCGCAGGTGAGCATCAGTTGTACCTCGGCGTGGCCGAGCACCGTGACCAGCTCGGGGACGCTGAGGCGCGTGTTCGTCGGCACGACCACGCCGCCCGCCTTGTGGACGGCCGCGTAGGCGGTGATCCAGCGCAGCACCTCGTCGGCGGGGAGGTAGATCGAGACCCGGTCGCCCCGGCGGACGCCGAGCTCGGTGAGACCGCGGGCGAGGCGGTTGGAGTCGCGCTCCCACTCGGCGAACGTGATCGCCGAGCCCGCGTCGAGGTTGCGGTACGCGACCTCGTCGGGGTGCGTGCGCGCCATGAAGCGCAGCTGGTCTTCCTGGAGCTCACCCCACTCGGGCACGGCCCCGGAAACTAGCCGAGGATCCGACCCTCCCTGACGGGGGCGTCAGGTACGCTCCGCGCCATGCCTGATGCAGTCATCGTCTCCGCGGCTCGAACTCCCATCGGCACCGCCCGCAAGGGATCCCTGATCGGATTCAGCGCGTTCGACCTCGGTCGCCTCGCCGTCGAGGAGGCGCTCAAGCGGTCGGGCGTCCCCGTCGACGACGTCGACGACATCGTGCTCGGCGAGGTGCTCCAGGGTGGCGGTGACATCGCCCGCTACATCGCGATCGAGCTGGGCATGATCGACGTCCCGGGCCTGGCCCACAACCGTCACTGCGCCACGAGCCTCGCGTCGGTGCAGACCGCAGCGGCCAACATCCGGGCCGGCATGGACTCGGTCGTCATCGCGGGAGGCACCGAGTCGATCACGCAGTCGCCCAGCGTGTTCAAGAAGCTGCCGGGCTCGTACTCGGGCGTGCAGCCCTGGTTGTCGCCGTCACATCCCGAGACGCCTGACGCGCCGACGATGGACATGTCCATCACGGTCGGCTGGAACACCGCGCAGCGCTGCGACGTCTCCCGGGAGGACCAGGACCACTGGGCCTTCCACTCGCACCAGCGCGCGGTCGCGGCGACCGACGAGGGCCGCCTGCGCGACGAGATCTTCAGCGTGGAGGTGCCGGTCGGTCGGGCCGAGACCCGCATCTTCGACACCGACGAGCACCCGCGTCGCGACACGACGTTGGAGAAGCTCGCGTCGCTGCCTCCGCTGCACCCCGAGATCCCCGGCTTCTCGATCACCGCGGGCAACTCGTCGGGGCTGAACGACGCCGCCTGCGCGATGGTCCTCACCAGCGACCGGTACGCGGCCGATCACGACCTCGAGCCGCTCGCCACCGTGCGGTCGTGGGCGTCGGTCGGCCTGCCGCCCGCCGACACCGGACTCGGGCCCACGCTGGCGGTCCCGAAGGCGCTCGAGCGTGCGGGGCTCACGACCTCCGACGTCGACCTCGTCGAGATCAACGAGGCGTTCGCGTCGATGGCCGTCGCGTCGAGTCGGATCCTGGGCTTCGACCACGAGATCGTGAACGTGAACGGCAGCGGCTGCTCGCTCGGCCACCCGGTCGCGGCCACCGGCGCGCGCATGGTCACGACGCTGGCCTACGAGCTGCGCCGTCGCGGCGGTGGGATCGGTGTGGCGACGATGTGCGCGGGCGGTGGCATGGGATCGGCCACCGTGATCGAGGTCGCGGGCTGAGGCTGCGGCTACGTTCCGCCCGTGACCGACGACCTCGAGCTCGCGCACGAGCTCTGCGACATCGCCGACGCGATCACGACCGCGCGCTTCCGCGCCCACGACCTGCACGTCGAGACCAAGCCCGACCTCACCCCGGTCAGCGAGGCCGACCGCGCGGTCGAGACCGCGATCCGCGACCGGTTGGCCGTCGCGCACCCCGGCGACGCGATCCTCGGCGAGGAGCACGGCACCACGACGGGGGGCGACGACGCGGATCGACGCTGGATCATCGATCCCATCGACGGCACGAAGAGCTACGTGCGCGGAGTGCCGGTGTGGGCGACGCTGCTCGCCCTCGAGGTCGCAGGCGAGCTCGTGCTCGGCGTCGTCTCGGCGCCCGCGCTGGATCGTCGCTGGTGGGCGACGCGGGGGAGCGGCGCCTTCGCGGACGGTGATCGCATCGCCGTGTCCGAGGTGCACGACCTCGCCGACGCGCACCTGTGCTTCGCGAACTTCCGCGACTGGGAGCCCAAGGGGCTCGACGCCGCGATGCTCGCCCTGTCGAGCGACGTGTGGCGGGCCGTCGGCTTCGGAGACTTCTGGGGCCACATGCTCGTCGCGGAGGGTGCCGCCGACGTGATGGTGGAGCCCGAGCTCGCGCTCTGGGACGTCGCCGCGCTGCGCCCGATCGTGGAGGAGGCCGGCGGGCGCTGCACCGACCTCGCGGGCGCTCCCGCGCTCGGTCCCGGCGGGTGCGTCACCACGAACGGCCGTCTCCACGATGCCGTGCTCGATCGACTCGGCGCTGCGTGAGCGGAGCCGCGCGGGTGGAGGTGACCGTCGGTCTCGATATCGGCACGTCGTCGGTGAAGGCGGTGGCTGCCGACGGCGACGGCAACGTCGTCGCATCGGCACGCGTGCCCCACGAGCTCCGGGTGCCGACGCCCCAGCGCTTCGAGCACGACGCCGCCGCCGCGTGGCGCGCGGGCCCGCGGCAAGCGCTCGCCGAGGTCGGACGTGACCTCGACGTGCGGGGCGTGAGCGTCGCCGCGATGGTCCCGTCGCTCACCGCGGTCGGGCCCGACGGCACCCCGCTCGGCCCCGGCCTGCTCTACGGCGACGAGCGCGGCCGCACCGGAGCCGAGAGCGACGGATCGGGCAGCCCGGCCGAGAGCGGCGAGCTGATGGGGTTCCTGCGCCGGTTCGCCGCCGAGCTCGACGACGTCGCCGGCTTCTGGCCCGCGCAGGCGACCGCGAACCACGCGCTGTGCGGAGAGGCGATCCTCGACACCGCCACCGCCGCGACCGCGCATCCGCTGTTCGACTGGACCGGCTGGGACGCCGACGTCGCCGCGTCGGTCGGTGCGCGACCGGAGCAGCTCCCTCGTCTCGCCCCGACCGGGTTCGAGGCGGCGCGGATCGACGGCGACGGCGCGCCGCTGGCACCCGGGTGCATCGACGCGCTGGCGGAGCAGCTCGTCGCAGGCGCCGAGGCCGACGGCGACGTGCTCGTGATCCTCGGCACGACCCTGATCGTGTGGGTGGTCGCGACGCCCGACGGGGACGGCGGCGACGTCTCGGTCCCCGGCTACTGGTCGATCCCGCACACCGCGGCAGGCAAGCTGCTCGTCGGCGGGCCGTCCAACGCGGGAGGCCTGTTCACCGACTGGGTGCGGCGCTGGGCGCGCGAGGCATCGCACGCGACCGACCCCGGCCGCGTCCCGGTGTGGGCGCCGTACCCCCGCGGCGAGCGCACGCCGCTGCACGACCCCACCCGGCGGGCGGTGCTGGCCGACCTCGACCTGACCCACGACGCGGCGGCGATCCAGCGGGCGGCGTTCGAGGCGTCGGGCTTCGTCGTGCGGCGGACGCTCGATGCGGTCCGCGCCCATGCCGGCGTGGAGCCGCGGCGGCTCGTGCTCACCGGTGGCGGCATCCGGGTCGACGACTGGGTGCAGGCGGTCGCCGACGCGACCGGCGTCGCGTGCGACTGCGTCGCCGTTCCCGAGGGTGGGGCGCTGGGCTCCGCGTGGCTCGCGCGGATGGCCGCCGGGCTCGAGGAGCCGACGGCGATGACGGACGCGCGACGCTGGGCGCGGGTCGGCCGCACGGTCGAGCCCGACCCGGCCTGGGTGGTCGCGACGAACGACCGGTACGCCCGGTTCCTCGAGCTGGCGAGCTGACGGCTCGGGCCGAGACGACGGAGGTGACGACGTGAGCCTGCGCATCGAGATCGACCGCGAGCGGTGCATGGGGCAGGGCACGTGCGAGTTCTACGCGTCGGCGACCTTCGCGCTCGACGACGAGGGGATCTCGACGGTCGTCGACCCGGAGGGCGACCCCGAGGAGAAGGTCGTCCTGGCCGCGCAGGGCTGTCCGACCCAGGCCATCTCGGTGTGGCGGGGCGACGAGCGGATCGCGTAGATGACCACGCCCTTCGTCCTGGTCCACGGTGGCGCGCACGGCGCGTGGTGCTGGGAGCCCGTCCGATCCCGGCTCCCGGGCGACGTGCTCGCGGTGGACCTGCCCCCGAAGTCGGTGCGGGGCGTCCGCGCCGACGGCGAGATGCCGGCCGAGCTCGCCACCGTCGGGCTCGACGACTTCGCGACGAGCGCGATCGCCGACATCGACGCGGCGGGCATCGACCGCTTCGTCCTCGTCGGCCACTCGATGGGTGGGCTGACCGTCGCCGAGGTCGCGCGGCGGATCCCGGCGCGCGTCGCGTGCCTGGTCTTCGTGTCGTGCATCGTCCCGCCCGAGGGTGGCTCGGTGATCGACACCCTCCCGGTGGAGTTCCGAGCGCCGGTGCGCGAGGCGGTCGCGCGAGCCAAGGCGGGTGATCTCGCGAGCGGCCCGGCATCCGGCCTCGACGAGGCGACCATCCGGCGCATGTTCTGCAACGACATGGATGAGTCGCAGACGCAGCAGGTGCTCGAGCACTGCGGTGCGGAGGCCCCCCGCGCGTTCGACGACACGGTCACGCGGGTGGGGATCCCGCCCGAGCTGCCCAAGGTGTACGTGCGACTCGGTCGCGACCAGGCGCTGACGCCGGCCGACCAGGATGCGCAGATCGCTTCGCTGCGCGAGTCGCCGGGTGGCGAGCTCCGCGTCGTCGACCTCGACACCGGCCATGACGTGATGATCAGCGCGCCCGAGCGGCTCGCGGCGGTGCTCGCACCGCTGGCGGGCTAGCGGCCGACGCGACGAGACCGCAGGAGGGCGTCGTCCGATGCCGATCGGGATCACCGACGAACACGTCGCGCTGCACGACGCGGTGGCGGGCTGGCTCGACCGGCACTGCCCGCCGAGCGTGCCGCGCGCGCTGCTCGATGCCGAGCAGGAGGCAATGCCCGAGTGGTGGGGGGAGCTTGCCGCGCAGGGCTGGCTCGGCCTGCTCGTGCCCGAGGAGCACGGAGGGAGCGGCTACGGCGCGCCCGAGGTGAGCGTCGTGCTGGAGGAGCTCGGTCGGGCGCTCGTGCCCGGACCGGTGCTCCCGACCGTCCTCGCCGCCGCCGTGGTCGCCCGCTCGACGAACACCGAGCTCCGGGGTGCGCTGCTCCCCGGGCTCGCGACGGGCGAGATCGTGGGTGCGGTCGCCGGAGGCCCCGGGTGCGGGCTCGTCGCCACAACGGACGGCGAGCGCGTGCACCTGCGGGGCGACGTCCGGCCCGTCGTGGGGGGTGCCCTCGCCGACGTGATCGTCGCACCCGCAGCGCTCGGCGACGAGATCGTGTGGGTCGCCGTCGACGCGGCCGCCGAAGGTGTCGCGCTCACCATGCTGCCGAGCGTCGACGCGACGCGCCGGGTGGCGTCCATGACCGTCGACGCGACGATCGGCGAGACCCGGCGGCTCGACGGCATCGGTGACGACCTCGTCGCCGCGCTCACGGCGACGTTCGCCGCCGCGGAGCTCGTCGGCATCGCGCAGTGGTGCGTCGACACCGCGGCCGAGCACGCGCGCGATCGCATCCAGTTCGGCCGCCCCATCGGGCAGTTCCAGGGCGTGAAGCACCGCTGCGCCGACATGCTCTGCCGGGTCGAGCTCGCGCGCGCGGCGGCATGGGATGCGGCGCGCGCGGTCGACGACGGCGTCGCGACGAACCTCGCGGCCGGCGCCGCGATCGCACTCGCACTCGACGCTGCGTTCGAGAACGGCAAGGACTGCATCCAGGTGTTGGGCGGCATCGGCTTCACCTGGGAGCACGACGCGCACATGTACCTCAAGCGCGCGATGAGCCTGCGCAGCCTGCTCGGTCCCGCCGCGCGCTGGCGGGCAGGCGTGTTCGCGCGGGCGCTCGAGGGCGAGCGGCGCGGCCAGTCGGTCGACCTCGGTCACGAGGCCGACGCGCTGCGGAGCGAGGTGCGGGCGTTCCTCTCCGAGGTGCGTGATCTCGAGCCCACAGAGCAGCGCAACCGGATCGCGGAGGCGGGCTACCTGATGCCGACCTGGCCGCCACCGTGGGGTCGCGGCGCGAAGGCCGTCGAGCAGGTGGTGATCGACGAGGAGTTCCGCGCCGCGAAGGTCACCCGTCCCGGGATCATGATCGGTTCGTGGGCGCTCCCGCCCGTGATCATGTACGGCACGCGCGAGCAACAGGAGCGATGGATCCCTCCGACGCTGCGCGGCGAGATCTCGTGGTGCCAGCTGTTCAGCGAGCCGGGCGCGGGCTCGGACCTGGCGAGCCTGTCCACTCGGGCCGACCGGGTCGACGGCGGATGGGTCGTCAACGGGCAGAAGGTGTGGACCTCGATGGCCCAGACGGCCGACTGGGGCATCCTGCTCGCGCGCACCGATCCCGAGAAGCCCAAGCACGACGGCATCTCGTGCTTCATGGTCGACATGCGCAACACCGAGGGCATCGACATCCGTCCGCTGCGCGAGCTCACCGGCGACGCGATGTTCAACGAGGTCTTCTTCGACGACGCGTTCCTGCCCGACGACTGCCTCGTGGGTCAGGCGAACGACGGCTGGCGGTGCGCGCGCACGACCCTGGCCAACGAGCGCGTGTTCATGGGCGGCGGGATGAGCTTCGCCCGCGGGCTCGAGCAGGTGCTCCGGCTCGTCTCCGAGCGAGGTCTGGACGATCTGCTCACCGGAGACGAGGTCGGCGGGCTCGTCGTGACCGCGCACGCGCTGTCGTGCCTCGGCTTCCGGCTGACGCTCGCCGCGCTGGCGGGAGCCGACCCGAGCGGCTCGGAGGCGGCGGTGCGCAAGCTGCTCGGCGTCGTCCACGATCAGCACGTGCAGGAGGTCGGGCTCGCGCTGTGCGGTGTCGAGGGCGCGGTCGCCGAGGCCGACGGCGAGGCGTGGAGCCGCGGCTTCCTGTTCAACCGCAACCTGACCATCGCGGGCGGCACGAGCGAGATCCAGCGCAACATCATCGGCGAGCGCGTCCTCGGCCTGCCCCGCGATCCCTGAGCGCCCGCTCACGTCACGCCGGGGGCAGCATCAGCACCTCACCGGGGTGGATCAGGTCGAGGTCGCCCGAGACGAGGCGCGCCTCGTTGAGCATGCACAGCTGCGTCCAGTAGGGCGCGACTTCGACGGCGGGGACGTCGGCAGGCGCTCGTCCGGTCGCGGTCGCGACGCGTGCCGCCGCGATCGACCAGAGGTGCTCACCCGCGGCGACGACGTGCTCCGTCGGCCCGCTCGTCGCCGGTGGTGGAGTGCCCACCGTGACGCTGGTGCTGCTGGTCCGTGGGGTGCGGGATGGCGCGGCGCTGCGCTCGGGATCGCCGGCGCGACGCCGGTCTGGGTTGCCGGGTCGCTCGCGTCGGCGATCTGCGGGCGCGGCGTCGGTGGGCGCCCCCGACCGCGGCACCTCGGGCGAAGCCGTCGGTGCGTCGAGTGGTGGGGCAGCAGGCGGCTCGCCCTGCGAGACGGCCGGCGGACCCGCGTCGACGGCCACGGGGAGCTCCGTCGCGGGCGCTCCGGGGACGTCGGAGGCGTACCCGGTGCGGACCGGCGGGATCCGGGGGTCGGGTGCGGGGTCGGCCGGACCGGGGTCGATCGGCGGGGCCGGTGGCTCACCGACCGGGTCGCCGGTCGGCTCGGCATCCTGGGCGGTCGCGGGGGTGGCGAGCACCGTCGCGAGGGCGACGGACGCGAGGCCGGCGACGACGGCGGTGGCGGATCGTGGCATCGAGGGTCCTCTCTCTGAACGCTTGCGGTGACGGATACGGTGCGCGAGCGATGACCCGCTTGCTGCTCGTGCGTCACGCCCGCCCGGTCGCGAGCTGGGACGAGAGCACCGACGCCCCCCTCGACGAGGTGGGCGCGGCGCAGGCCCGGGCGGTCGCGGGCCGCCTCGAGGCACGGGGGCCGCTCGCCGTCGTCACCTCCCCGTTGCGTCGAGCGGCCGAGACGGCCGCGCCGCTGGCGCGTCGGTGGCAGACCGACGCCCGCGTCGTCGACGCGGTGGGGGAGGTGCCGTCGCCCACCGACGATCTCGCCGAGCGGGGGGAGTGGTTGCGTGACGTCCTCGGTCGGTCGTGGGCCGACGTCGCGCCGGCGCTGCACGAATGGCGCGCCGGCCTGCTCGCCTCGCTCCGGTCGTTCGCGGACGACTCCGTGGTGTTCACCCACTTCGTCGCGATCAACGTCGCGGTGGGCGCGGCGACCGGCGACGAGCGCCTGGTGTGCTGCACGCCGGGCCACGCGTCGGTCACCGAGCTCGAGGTCGGTGACGACGGTGTGCTGACGCTCGTCGCGGCGCCGTCCGATCCGCCGGTGCGCTCGGGCCCGGGGCTCGGCGAGGGTGGCGACGGGTCACGGGTAGATTCGCCGCTGTGACGGAGCCCGACGAGCTGCGCGGCGAGGCGCTGCTCGACCACCTCCGCGAGATCTTCCACCAGACGCCGCTCCACGCGCTGCTCGGCTTCACGTTCCACGAGACCGATGCGCCCGACACCGGTGAGCCGGGAGTCGTGCGGGTGTCGATGCCGGTGCGTGACGAGGCGTTCAACGCGTCGGGCAACCTGCACGGCGGTGCGATCGCGACGTTGATCGACGTGGCCGCCGGATCGTGTGCGGCCCGGGCGTCGGGCTTCGACCCGTTCACCCAGAGCCTGGTGACGGCCGATCTGCACGTGCGCTACCTCGGCCGGCCCAAGGGCGACACGATCACGGCGGAGGCCCGGCTGATGCGGGCGGGGCGCATGCTGATCGTGGTGGAGATCCGGGTCACCGACCCGCTCGGCAACGTGATCGCGTTCGCCGACTTCTCGTCCATGGTGGTGGAGCGCCGTGAGCCGCTCGAGGCCGCCGGCACCGGGGATCCCCGCTCGCCCGACCTGTAGCGGGCGCCCGCGTCAGGAATCCTTCGCGTTCGCGGACTGCGGTGCTACGTTGCCGCCGGATCGCCGCTGAGCACAGGAGGAGGCACCACGATGGTGCTGGCACTGGACATCTTCGACAACTACGGCCTGAACTTCCTCTCCCGGTACCTGCACGTGCTCGCAGGCATCACCTGGATCGGCCTCCTCTACTACTTCAACTTCGTGCAGGTGCCGGCGTTCGCCCAGCTCGACGCCGGTGCTCGCAACCAGGCCGTCGACAAGCTGGCCTCGCGGGCGCTGTGGTGGTTCCGCTGGGCGGCGGCCGCCACCTTCCTCTTCGGCCTCCTGATCGGCCTGATCCCGGTGAGCAGCGGCGGCGACGGCGCGTTCATGACCGAGGGCTACTTCAAGTCGCCGTCGGGCGTGAGCATCGCCACCGGCATGCTGCTCGGCATCACCATGTTCCTCAACGTCTGGGGCGTGATCTGGCGCAACCAGAAGAAGGTGATCGCCAACGCCCGCAACGTCCTCGCGGGCGGCGAGGCCGACCCGGGCGCAGCCGACGCGGGACGCGCGGCGCTGCTGGCGTCCCGGATGAACACGATCTTCTCGATCCCGATGCTGATGTTCATGGTGGCGACGTCGCACTTCTTCGCCAACGGTGGCTACGACACGGACGACAACCGCCTCGTGTACTGGATCATCACGCTCGTCATCTGGCTGGTGCTCGAGCTCAGCTGCCTGGGCGTCATCGGCGGCAAGGGCCAGAACGTCACCAACTGGATCTACGAGGACCACAAGCGCGCCATCGCCGCGGGCGTCGTGCTGGCCGTCGTGTGGTACGCCCTCTGGGAGATCATCTTCACCTGATCCCCCGAACGTGCGTGGCTCCACCTTCGTGGTGGAGGTGAGCCCCGCAACCAGAGCTCGGGTCTAGACGCCGAGGAGGTCGGCGATCCGCGCCCGGTGCTCGCGCGCGGTGCCGAGGAGCTGCGAGTCGGTCGTGGCGCGCCGCACGTAGAGGTGCATGTCGTGCTCCCACGTGTAGCCGATGCCGCCGTGGATCTGGATGCCCTCCTTCGCGAGCAGCTTGCGGCAGTCGCCTGCCGCGGCCTTGGCAGTCGACGCCGCGAGCGACGCGCGCGGGTCGCGCTCGGCGAGGGTGACGGCGGCGAAGTAGCCGGTCGCGCGGGCGCGCTCGACCGCGACGAGCATGTCGGCGAACTTGTGCTTGATCGCCTGGAACGAGCCGATGGGCACGCCGAACTGCTCGCGCTCCTTGGCGTACTCGAGCGTGATGTCGAAGACGGCCTGGCAGGTGCCGACGATCTCCAGTGAGAGCGCGGTGATCGCCTCGTCGACGGCATGACGCAGCGGGGTGATGGCGTCGAGTCCCGTATCGCCCAGCACCCGGTCGGGACCGACGACGATGCCGTCGAGCGTGACGTCGACGAGCGAGCGCGTCCCGTCCATCGACTCGACCGGAGCGAGCGTGACCTGGTCGCGCCGGACGAGGAACGCACCCACGCCGCCGGCGTCGTCGACGCTCGCGATCACCGCCAGCTCGTCGACGTCGGCACCCGACAGCACGCCGGTCTTGTGGCCCTGGAGGCGCCACCCTTCGCCGTCGCGGGTCGCCGTCGTCGCGACCTTCGCGGGGTCGAACGAGGTCACGCCTCGCTCGCTCAGGGCGAGCGCGCCGGTCGTCGTCCCTTCGGCCACCCGCCCGAGGACGTCGGCCTGCTGCTCGGGTGTGCCGAGCTCACGCACCACCGGGACGAGCTGCGAACAGGTCGTGAGCAGCGGGCCGGGGGCGATGACCCGCCCGAGCTCCTCGACGACGACGGCGAGCTCCACGGCTCCGAGCCCGATGCCGCCCGCGGCCTCGGGGACGGTGAGCGCGGGCCACCCGAGCTCGACCATCCGATGCCACAGGGGATCTGCGGTGCTGCGGTCCTCGATCGCGGCGCGCACGACGCCGCTGGGGCATTCGCGAGCGAGCACGGCACGCACGGTGTCGCGCAGCTCTTCCTGGTCGGGCGTGAACTCGAGCTCCATGGTGGGGGTTCCAGTCTCCGGGTCGTCGAGGGTCGGCGTCGGCGTCGTCCGTGGACGGTGGGGCGTTCAGGTGGTCTCGGGCTGACGGTCGGGCACCTCGCGGCGCACGACCTGGGTGAGCACGGCGCGGTCGACCTTGTCCCCTGCGGTGAGCGGGAGCTCGTCGACCACGTGCAGGTGCTCGGGCAGCTTGTAGGCGGCCAGTGCGTCACCTGCGAGCGCGCGGAGCTCGGCGAGCGACGGGGGCGCCGCGCCCTCGGTGGTGACGACGACCGCGACGCCGACCTCGCCCATCACCGGATCAGGACGCGGCACGACAGCGACCGACGCGACGGCCGGGTGCTGGGAGAGCACGGCCTCGACCTCGACGGGGTAGACGTTGTAGCCGCCTCGCACGTACATCTCCTTCGAACGACCGACGAGCCGCAGCCGCCCGCGGTCGTCGACCCAGCCGAGGTCGCCCGTGCGCACGTGGCCGTCGGCGGTGAAGGCGGCGGCCGTCGCCTCGGGGTCGCGCCAGTAGCCCGTCATGATCGCGGGGGACCGGATGCACACCGCGCCCACCGCGCCGGGCTCGACCCGCTGGTCGTCGTCGTCGAGCACCGCGAGCTCGACGCCCGGCAGCGGGCGCCCGACGCTCACGACCGCGTCCTCCTCGGGATCGTCGTACGCGGTCCCGAGACCGATCCCGGCTTCCGTGCACGAGTACCGAGTCGCGAGGGCCGCGCCGAAGCGCTCGCGCGCCTCCTTGGCGAGGCCGGGCGTGATCGGACCGCCGCCGGCGATGATCAGCGCCACGCTGTCGAGGTCGTAGGCGTCGAAGTCGGGCTGGCGGAGCATCAGTGCGAGCTGGGTCGGGACCCCGGCGACGGTGGTGAGCCGTTCGCGCGACACCAGCTGGAGCGCGCCGCGAGCGCTCCACCGGGTCATGATGAGCTGCGTCCCGCCCCTCCGGAGGTTGCCGGCCAGCTTCGTCATGAAGCCGAGGTGTGCGAAGGACGTGCCCGTCATGCCGCGTCCGCCGGTTCCCCAGCTGTCGCCGACGTCGGTGCGGGTGATGAACGAGAGCTGTCGGTTGCCGTAGAGGGCGCCCTTGGGGACGCCCGTCGTCCCCGACGTGAACACGATCGCGACGGCGCGGTCGGGATCGTCGGGCAGCGGCGGCGGCGCCTCGCCGCGCACCCGCAGGGGGGCGCACAGCTCGTCGGGGCCGGTGGCGGGCTCGACGACGACGGTCGGGTGGTCCGTGGTCACGGTCGTCGGCGAGGCGACGACGAGCTCGGGCCCGGCCCGGTCGAGCACGGTGGCGCGCTCGGTCTCGGTGAGTCGGTCGTTGACGCCGGCGGTGATCGCACCGACCTTGGCGCTCGCGAGGTACGTGACGAGGTACTCGGGCCCGGGCGGCAGCACGAGCGAGACCACGGATCCCTCGCGCACGCCGTGCCGGGCGAGCCCGACGGCGATCTCGTCGGACGCGCGATCGAGGAAGGCGTAGGACAGCGGCCAGCCCGCCTCGGCGACGTACGCGGGCACGTCATCGAAGCGCTTCGCTGCCTCGCGTAGGGTGGCGCCGAGCATGGCGGCGGCATCGTACAAGGCGGCCCGGGACGCCTCCGGTGGAGGTGACGGGCGATCGGACGGGCGGGGCGGCGGGTCGTCACGCGCCGCGAAGGGCCGGGCGTCGACGTCGGGGACGCCCGCCGCGGCCCGTGAGCTGCGGGCCCAGGGGCGACGCACCATGCGCCGCCTGCTCGACGCGGGGCTCCGGGTGTTCGCTCGGCGCGGCTACCACGCCGCCCGCGTCGACGACATCGTGCGGGCCGCGCGCACGTCGCACGGCACCTTTTACCTGTACTTCACCAACAAGGAAGACCTGCTGCGGGCGCTCGCCGTCGACTGCGCCCACGACCTCACCGCGCTCGCCGACACCATCGGTCCGATCACCCCCGACGAGGCGGGGCGCGAGGAGCTGCGCACGTTCATGGCGGGCTTCCTCGGCACCTACCGACGCTACGGGCCGGTCATCCGCGCGTGGATGGAGGACCAGGTCGGTGACCGCGACGTCGACCGCCTCGGGGTGAAGGCGTTCACCGCGATCGGTGGCCGCCTCGGACAGCGCATGCGGGAAGCGGGCGTCGAGATCGCCGACAACGAGCCGGCCGCCGTGGGGGCGCTGATGGCGATGCTCGAGCGCGTCAGCTACGGCGTGTCGTCGGGGCGCGTCAGCGACGACGACGAGGCGCTGCTCGACACCATGACGACGATCGTGCACCGCGGGTTCTTCGGCGCACCCCGCTGACCCGCCGCGACGCGCCCGTCAGACCGGCGTGGCGTTCGCGACCGGCACCGCGAACGCGCGGCACCAGATGAGCACCGTCCAGTCGCCGGCGGTGACGTTCGTCCCCGCGGGCACGACGTAGAACTGCGTGCCCAGGTTGCCGCGGAGGCGGTCGAGCTCGATGCCGTCGCCGCCGGGCTCCGTGCGGCCGGCGCCGGGGACCAGGTGCACGAAGTAGTCGGGCCCCGGCTCGACGTCGATCTCCTCGAGGCCCACGACGAAGGTGCCATCGGGCTGCTCGTAGAGCGAGACCGTGCCGGTCGCGTCGTGATCGATCCCGGTGAGCGCTCCGGTGCCGAGCCGCACGGGCTCGGCGGGTGCGGCGGTCGTCGGCGTCGATCCCGCAGCCGGGGCGGCGCCCGTGGTCGGCGCCGAGGTCTCGCTCGAGCGGGCCGCGCCGGGGAACGTCTCGACGACCTTCGTGTCGCGCACCGACGGGAGGATCAGCGCCACGGACAGAGCGAGCGCGAGGACGAGGAGGATGCCGGTGCGGACCCAGCCGTTCCGGACGAAGCGCGGCAGCAGCCACAGCCAGAGCAGCAGCCAACCGACGGCCACCACCAGCGTGAGCGCGAGCGGCCGGACGTTGGTGAAGGCGTCGCGGGCCGCGTTCGGGCTGACGATGGCCTTGACGACCACGGCCACCAGCAGCAGCGCGGTCGGGATCGCCTCGACCCACCGGGGCGGCGAGGGACGGCGCGACCGCCGCGTGCGTCCCGGTCTCGGTTCGAGGTCGACGGCCATCCGGACACCCCCTGGTCGGCGGTGTCCGGAGCCGGTGACGCTTCCGGATGAGCCGCGTCAGCCGCGGCGCTGGGCGTCGATGCCGGGGTTCGTGGTGCGGAACGCGTAGCGGTTGAGGATGTGACCGACCTGGGCGGGATCCCACTGGGTGGGGTTGCCCTCCTTGTCGGTCGAGAAGAACTCCTCACCCATCTCCCACGGGCGGTAGATGCACAGCGAGTTGCCGACCATCCGCAGCACCTGGCCCGACACGGGCTTGGAGTCGTCGGACGCGAGCCAGACGACCGCCGGCGCCGAGTTGCCCGGGTTCATGCGGTCGAACTCGGTGTACTCCTCGGGGTTCTTGATCTCGATGTCCTTCATCGCCTGGCCGACCATGCGGGTGAAGCCGCCCGGCCCGATGCAGTTGGCCCGCACGCCGTAGCGGGTGAGCTCGAGGCTCGCGATGATCGTCATGGCCGCGATGCCGGCCTTGGCGGCGCCGTAGTTGATCTGGCTCGCCTGGCCCTGGAGCCCGGCGCTCGAGACGGTGTTGATGATCGACGCGCTGGGCTGGCGCCCTTCCTTCGACTCGTTCCGCCAGTAGGCGGACGCGTGCTGCATGGTGTTGAAGGTCCCGTAGAGGTGCACCTTCACGACGGTGTCGAAGTCTTCGGGGGTCATCGAGAACATCATCCGGTCGCGCAGCACGCCGGCGTTGTTCACGAGCACGTCGAGGCGGCCGAAGCTGTCGATGGCCGTCTTGACGATGTTGGCCGCACCGTCGAAGTCGGTGACGCTGTCGTAGCTGGCGACGGCCTCACCGCCCCGGCTCTTGATGACCTCGACCACCTGGTCGGCGACCTTGGCGTCGGCACCCTCGCCGGTGACCGAACCACCCAGGTCGTTCACGACGACCTTGGCTCCGTGGTCCGCGAGGAGGACGGCCTCGCCGCGACCGACGCCGTTGCCGGCGCCGGTGACGATCGCGACCTTCCCGTCGAGCATGCCCGCCATTTGCGCATCCTTCCGAGCTGATCCCAAGATGGGAGAAACCTGACGTCGGCGTCACGGTACCCCGGCGTCCTCGGAGCACGTCAAGACGGGGGAGCACGGCACATGGCGGTCGACACGAGCGTGATCGGGAAGCCCACCGGCGCGCACAAGGTGCGGATCGAGCGGGGCCCGGTGAGCTTCTTCGCGCGGGCCGTGCTCGACGAGAACCCCGTCTACCGCGACCCGCAGGCCGCCAAGGACGCGGGGTTCACCGACATCCCGGCGCCACCGACGTTCACGTTCGCGATGCAGCACATGGGGGCGTTCGGAGAGCTCCAGCCGCCCGACCCGACCGGCGGCACCAATCCCATGCACAGCGTGATGGGGGACCTGTACTCGAAGGGGGCGCTCATCCTGCACGGCGAGCAGGAGTTCGAGTACCACCGACCGCTCGTCGTGGGTGACGTGCTCTCGGGTGAGGGGAAGATCGTCGACCTCTACGAGAAGGAGACCGACTCCGCGACGATGACCTTCATCGTCATCGAGACCGTGTGGCGCGACGACTCGACCGGCGAGCCAGTCGTGACCGAGAAGTTCAACCTCATCGGCCGGACCAAGAAGTAGGGCGGCCGACGTGGGGGGTCGACTGGACGGCCGGGTCGCGATCATCACCGGCGCGGGGCAGGGCATCGGGCTCGCGTACGCGAAGCGCTTCCTGGAGGAGGGTGCGAAGGTCGTCGTCGCCGAGGTCGACCCCGAGCGAGCCGAGGCGGGGATGGCCACGCTCGACGGCAAAGGCGATGCGCTGCTCGTCGAGACCGACATCTCCGACCCCGACTCCGCAGAGGCGTGCGCCGCGACGACCAAGGACGCGTTCGGTGCGATCGACGTCCTCGTCAACAACGCGGCGATCTACCACGACATCGACAACACGAACGCCGACTACGACTACCTGCTGAAGATCATGAGCGTGAACCAGCACGGCGCGTGGCTCATGGGACGCGCGGTGGCGCCGACGATGGTCGAGCAGGGGCGGGGCCGGATCATCAACCAGTCGTCGGGAGCGGCCTACGCGTACATGTTCCCGCCCATGGACGAGTTCCACGGCCTCGGGAACTTCAGCTACTCGATCACCAAGTGGGGCATCGTCGGCCTCACCAAGTTCATGGCCGCACAGCTCGGCCAGTACGGCATCACGGTGAACTGCATCGCCCCCGGCGTCACCATGACGGAGGCGACGAAGAAGGTCGTGCCCGAGATGTTCATCGGCGGCATGACCGCCATGACGGCGATGAAGCAGACCCTCGAGCCCGAGGACCTCGCCGGCGCGGCGGTCTTCTTCGCCAGCGACGACGCTCGCCTGTGCACGGGCCAGACCCTCGTCGTCGACGGCGGCCTGGCCATGCCGGCCTAGTCCGGGGGAGGCAGGACTGTGCACGGGGGAGGCAGGCCTCCCCCGTGAGCCCCCTCCGGCGCCGCTCTCGTCGCGGTGCGGGCGTTCACGGCGGGCGCAGCCCGCCGTGGGCGAGCCGGCTCGGCTCCGCGGCAACGTTCCTTGGTGGGTTGGAAGACTCGGCGACACTGCGTGTCGCTTCGTCTTCCGACGTGGAAGGGGAAGGGCGCGCGGGGGTGGGTGGCGTGGGCGCTACTCGACTGCGCCGATCTCTTCTAGGTGTGCGACTTCGTCGGGCGTGAGGCCGAGGAGGTCCTGGAGGACCCAGGTGTTGTCCTGGCCGAGGGTGGGGCCGGCCTGGTCGTAGCCGCTGGGGGCGTCGGCGACGCGGAAGCCGTTGCGCTCGTAGAGGCCGGGTCCCATGAACGCGTGCTCGAGCGCGACGAAGTGCTCCCGGGCGGCGAGCTGCGGGTCGCCGTGCACGTCGCCGAAGTCCTGGACGGGCACCGCCTCGATGCCCTCGGCCTGGAGCGTCTCGGCGACCTCCGCGCGGGTGCGCGTGCGGGTCCACGACCCGACGATCGCCTCGACGTCGGCGATCCGTCGCCGACGGCCCGCGAACGTCTCGAGGTCGGCATCGTCGTTGGCGAGCACCTTCGCGAGTCGCGACCACTCGTCGTCGGACCAGCAGGCGATCGCGACCCAGCGGTCGGTGATCGTGCCGTCGACCGCGTCGGTCTCGTCCGCGCACGGGAACGCCCCGTGGGGCACGGCGCGGGTCGAGCGGTTGCCGTCACGCGTGCCGATGACGCCTTCGTCCGCGTACTCCAGCAGCCAGGGCGCCAGCGTCCACGTCCCGGCCTCGACCTGCGACAGGTCGAGGTACACGCCCTTCCCGGTGCGCCGTCGGTAGTGGAGGCCCGCGGCGAGCGCGGCGGCGACGTACCGGGGCGCGAGCGAGTCGGTGATCGTCGCGTAGGGCCCGACGGGCTCGAGGTCGGGCCAGCCGGTGAGCCAGTTGTAGCCCGACAGCGCGGCGCCCTGACCACCGAACCCGGGGTAGTCCTTGTGCGGACCGAACTGGCCGTTGAGGCACGCGCTCACCATCACCAGGTCGGGTCGGACGGCGACGAGCGAGTCGTAGTCGATGCCGAACCCCTTCATCGCGCGCGGCGCGTAGTTCTCGGCCACGGCGTCGGCCCACTCGACGACGAGACGCTTCACGAGGTCCACCGACTCGGGCTTCTTGAGGTTCAGCGTGACGTTGCGCTTCCCGACGTTGAGCCCGTCGTACATCGGCGCGCCCTCGAGACCGTGCGGGTTGTCGGGACCGAGGGCATAGACGCGCAGGAAGTCGGGGCGCGACTTCGACTCGATGCGGAGCACCGTCGCGCCGTGCTCGACGAAGTAGCGGGTCGCGATCGGTCCCGCGGCCCCCGATCCGAGCTCGATGATCTTGAGGCCGTCCCAGCAGGGGCGACCCGCCTGCCAGCCCGACTCGCCGCGTGCCCCCGCGGCAGTGAAGCCGGTGAGCGGCGCCGCGTCCTCGGGTGCAGGCGAGCTCGGCCCCACCGGTGCGAGCGAGTGGTCGTGCGCGCGCACCTGCACGAACGCGGCGGGGAACCGTGGGACGTCGCCCACCGGGGCGAAGAACCCGCGGGCCTCGAGCTGCTTGCTCGCGAGGATCTCGCGTGGCGAGTTGGCCGGTGCGAGCATGAGGTTGGTCTCGCACGCGAGGTCGTACAGCTCCTGCATGGTGTGCCGTGCGAAGTACTCGCCGATCGGTCGTTCGACCGCGCGCAGCACCTCCTCGGGCGCGTGGTTGGGCGACCACTGCTCCCAGTCCTGGCGCTCGAGCGCCGACGCGTCGAGACCGTCGTCGGCGACGGCCTTGGTGATGATCGTGAGCGAGGGGACGCGCGCCTTGCCACCACGCAGCCCGAACGACACCCAGCCGTCGAGCGTGGGCCAGATCTCGCGCGTCCTGCCGATGTGGGCCCCGAGGCGCTTGCCCCGAAAGCGTGACTGCTCGAAGCGGGCGGGTGCGGCCATGTTGGCGACGTCGACGCACTCCTGCATCGAGAGGTCGACCCGCTGGCCGCGACCGGTCCACAGCGCCGACAGCACCGCGAAGGCGATCTCGCCGCCCGTGTGGCCGTAGCCGGACGGCTCGGTGCAGCGCACGGGCGGGCGGTCGGGGTCACCCGTGGGGAACATGTTGCCGCTGGCCGCGAGCACGCCGAGGTCCGAGGCGCGCCAGGCGGCGCGGGGGCCGGTGAGGCCGAAGGGAGTGACGCTGACCCAGACCGCGTCCGGGGCGCGCGTCGCGTCGACGACGAGCGCTCCAGGGTGCCCGGGCGTGTCGATGACGACGTCGGCCTCGGCGAGGAGCGCGTCGAGCAGCGGATCGTCGGGCCCGGCGACGGTGACGGCCTGCTTGCCCGCGGCCCATGCCTGCCAGCGGTAGCGCTCGCCCCGGAGGGGATGACCACCGGGGGGCTCGGCGACGACCACCTCGGCGCCGAGGTCGGCGAGGACGCGTCCGCCGATCGCGCCGGGCTCGCCCGCCAGGTCGAGGACCCGCAGTCCTTCCAGCAGCCGTTCGCCACTCGCCACCGTGCGTGCCACCGTCCTCATCACCGAGCCGACCGAGCCGTCGGGCGACCGCGGCCGGGGCCGCGACTCCCTGACGGCCGTGTCACCCTAGCCGTGGGTGATCAGGCCTCGGGGTGGTCCGACGCGCTGCGCTCGATCGCGCCCAGCGTGAGTCGCTGGATCGTCCGCTGGTGCGTGTAGTCGACCAGCTGGTGCGCGAGGGGGAGGATCTCCGAGGCGTTGCGCGCCGTCACGTCCTGGAACTCGACGAGCTCGTCGTCCGTCCACTCGAGCGATCCGCCGGTCGTGAACAGGTCGACGATGCGGGCCTGCGTCGCCTCGATGCCCTCGGCGTAGGTGCGCGCGATCTCGACGACGGTCGGCGTCGGCATGCCGAGGTCGTGCAGCGCGGCCAGGGTCCGGAGGTACTCGAGGTCGTCGCCGTCGTAGGCCTCGCGCCCGAACTCCGCGGGATCGCGCAGCAGACCTGCGCCGCGGACGGCTTCGCAGAGCTCGGGCTCGATCCCCGAGCGCTCCAGCAGCTCGTCGAGGCTGTACGGGCGGTCGGCGACGCCGCCGAAGATCCCGTCGACGATCCCTTCACGCTCGTCGGTGAGCAGCGCCTTGATCGCCGCGAGCGAGAACCGGCGTCCCTGGAGCTCCTTGATGCGGGCCAGGCGCTCGAGGTGCGCGGGGGAGTAGAGGTTGGCGCGGCCGGCGCGCTCGGCCGGCGGGAGCAGCCCCTCGCGCTGGTAGTAGCGGATGGTGTCGACCGCGACGTCGGCACGGCGCGCCAGGTCGTCGATGCGCCACGCTCCGGCCTGCTCGTCTGCCCCCTCGCCGGTCGCTCCCGGCCCGGTGTCGGGCGGTCCTGGGGTCTGTGACATCCGTCACCGTCCTTGACAGCAACTACCCTATGAGTAGATACTCTCAGAGTCAATACCGCACGATGTTGTGCGGCGGATCACAAGTCCGACGAACCAGGAATGCAGGAGCCGACCATGGCGACCACCACGAGCATCGAGCGTGAGCGGGCGATGACCTGGATCTCGAAGCAGCTGCGCTGGGAGCGCACCCTCGCCGACCTTCGCGCGGGGCGGGCTCCGGCCGCCGACGAGCGCAAGGCCGCCTGAGCGCCTGACCAAGATCTGACGCCCGGCGGCGGTGGGTCTCCCCCCGTCTCACCGCCGCCGGCGTCGGTGTCCCGACGACAGCCCGGTCCCCGGCCCCCCGGGGTGACCGGGCTTCGTCGCGTCCGATCGTTCTGGCGTCAGCAGACCCGCGTGACGCGGGGCTGCTGACGCCGAAACGGCGGGGGCGGGACGACACTCGCTACGCCGGCACCCAGCGGGGGAGGGTCACGTCCTCGACCGACTGGAAGACGACGCGCACGGGGGCACCGATCTCGATGGTGGCCGGATCGATCTCGTCGATCCCGCCGTCGGGCGACGAGAGCAGGTTGCCGACCATCCGCAGCGTCGGGTCCTCGTCGAGGGCGACGACGATCACGTTGTAGGGCGCGAGCTCGGCGTAGGCCGGGAGCAGCGGGGGGTGGGGGACGACGTAGGACCAGATCTTCCCGCGTCCCGACGTCGGCGTCCACACGACGTCGATCGACCGGCACCGCGGGCACATCGGGCGGGGAGGGAATCGCGGCGCGTCGCACGCGCCGCAGCGCTGCACGAGCAGCTCCCCGCGCGCGCACCCGGCCCAGAACTCCGCCCCGTCCTCACCTTCCAGGTCGGGCAGCAAGAACCCGGTCGCGGTCAATGCCAGTCCTCCTTCAGCTGCGCAGGAGCAGCGCGCTGGTCGGCACGCCCTCACCGCTGGTGACGAGACAGGTCCGCGCGCCCTCGACCTGCGACGTCGAGGTGCCGCGCATCTGACGCACGCCCTCGAGCACCAGGTTGAAGCCGTGCACGTAGGCCTCCGACATGCCGCCACCGCTGGTGTTCGTCGGGAGCCGGCCGTCGGGCCACTCCAGCGCGCCGTCCTCCGTGAAGTCGCCCCCCTCGCCCCGGCCGCAGAAGCCGTAGCCCTCCAGTGACAGCGGGATGAGCGGGCTGAACGCGTCGTAGATCTGCGCGACCTGCACGTCGTCGGGCCCGAACTCGGCGTCGCGCCAGAGCTGCCCGGCCGCGGCCCACGACGGCCCCTTCAGCGGGTCGTCGTTGAAGTAGTTGATCATCGTCTGGTGCTGGGGTGGCAGGCCCTGCGCGCCGGTGTGCACGTACACCGGCGTCTGGGGGAGATCGACCGCCCGCTCGGCGGCGACGAGCACGATCGCCAGCGCACCGTCGGTCTCGAGGCAGTTGTCGAACAGGCACAGCGGCTCGCTGATCCAGCGCGCCTCCATGTACTGCTCGCGTGTCAACGGCTTCTCGTGCATGGTCGCTGCCGGGTTGCGGTTGGCGTGCTTGCGGAACGCGATCGCGACGTTGGCGAGGTGGTCGCGCGTGGCTCCGTACTCGTGCATGTAGCGCCGTGTGAGCATCGCCACCTCGTCGACCGGGCGCAGCAGGCCCCAGGGGCGGCTCCACTGCCAGTGGTCGCGCAGCCGCTGGGGCACCTGGGCCCACGGGCGGCTCGACTTGGCGGCGCGCTTGCGCGCCCGCCACGCGACCGCGACCCGACACTGACCTGTCGCGACGGCCATCGCGGCCTGGAGCACCACGCCGCACCCGGCGCCGCCCCCGTAGCCCACCTGCGAGAAGTAGGTGATGTCGCCGAACCCGACGTTGCGCGCGACGTCGATCTCACGGTTCGGCTCCATCGTGAACGAGGCGAGGCCGTCGACCTCCGCCGGTGCGATGCCGGCATCGTCGAGCGCCGCCGAGATCGCCTGGCAGGCGAGCGACAGCTCGCTGTCCTCGAGGCCCTTTCCGAAGGCGGTCTGACCGATCCCGACGATCGCGACGCGGTCGCGCAGGGGGTGGGAGGAGGTGGGCACCTAGAAGCCCTTGAACTCGGTGGGGCGACGCTCGACGAAGCTGGCCACGCCCTCCTTCGAGTCCTCCGTGGCCGCCACCATCTCGACGAGCAGCGCCTCCTCCTCGAACATCGTCGCCCGATCGACGTCGAGCGACCGGTTCAGCAGCCGCTTCGCGAACCCGATCGTCTTGGTCGGTCCCTGCGCGAGACGCTCGGCCCACTCGGCTGCGGTCGACGTCAGCTCGCCGGCCGGCACGACCTTGTTGACCAGACCGATCGCCTGCGCGTCCGCGGCGCCCAGGTCGTCGCCGAAGAAGACGAGCTCCTTCGCCTTCTGGAGACCGACGAGACGGGGGAGCAGGTAGGTCGGCCCGCCGTCGGGGATGAGGCCGCGCCGCACGAACACCTGGATGATGCGGGCGTGGTCTGCCGCGATGACGAGGTCGGAGGCCAGCACCATCGCGGCCCCACCGCCGGCAGCGGTCCCGTTCAGCGCGCACACGATCGGCTTCTCGCAGTCGAGCATCGCGCCGATCAGACGCTGGATCCCGGTGCGGATCATGCGCGCCGCCTCGCCCGCGACGCGCTCGGGTGCGCCCTCGGGCTTCGGCGGCGGAGCGGCACGCCCGGCGCGCAGGTCGGCGCCGGTGCAGAAGTGCTTCTCGCCGGCCGCGGTCAGCACGACCGCGCGCACGTCGAACGATCCGTTCGCGTCCGCGAGGTGGTCGATGATCCGGTTGCGCACCGCGGGCGTGATCGCGTTCCCGGCATCGGGGCGGTTGATCGTCAGCCACAGCACCTGCTCGCGGACCTCCGCGAGCAGCTCCTGATCGACGTCGGGTTGGGTCTCGTCGCTCACTTCTTCCTCACCACCAGGGCATCGAGCGCGACCGCACCGCGCGGCCGCACGACCAATGGGTTGACATCGAGCTCGCCGAGCTGCTCGGCGAAGTCGGGGCACGAGAGGTCCATCGCGAGGTGCTGGACCTGCATGACCGACTCGACCAGCGCGCGCACGTCGCCCGGTTCGCCGCCGCGCACGCCGTCGAGGAGCCGACGACCGGCGAGCTCCTGCAGCATGCGCCCGGCCTCGCGACGGTCGAACGGCGGCACCCGGAAGGTGACGTCGCCTATCACCTCGACGAGGACGCCACCGCTGCCGACCATCACGACCGGCCCGAACAGCTCGTCCTGCGACACGCCGAGGACCATCTCGACCCCGCCCTCGACCTGCTCGCACACCAGGACGCCGTCGACACGACCGGATCGCCCCGCGGCGCGCCGCGCGCGCCGGTCGAGGTCCGCGTACGTCTCGCGCACCGCGGTCGCGCCCGAGATGCCGACGCGCACGAGTCCGAGGTCGCTCTTGTGCACGAGATCCGGGGACGCCGCCTTCATGACGACCGGTCGGCCCTTGACGCCACCGAGCGACGCCGCCGCTCGCACCGCCTCGGCAGCCGAGGTGCACAGCACGTCGCGTGTGGTGCGGATCCCGTAGGCGCGCAGCAACGCCTTGGCGTCGTGCTCGGCGAGCGCAGCTCCGGGCTCGGCCCGGGCGAGGATCCGGCGCGCCTTCGCCGCAGTCGCGGAGGGGCGTCGCGGGGCGCCGGGGAACGCAGAGCGGAACCGGGCCGCGAACTGCCAGTAGTCGACGTAGGCGCGGATGGCGCCGACGCAGTTCGCGAACGTGCGGAACACGGGGAGGCCGCCGTCGAGGAGGCGCCGGTAGTAGCCGTCGTCCGCGGCTGACGGCGAGCCCCACACCACGAAGATCGGCTTCGTGGTCTCGCGCGCGACCTCGACGAGGTCGCGCGTGAACGGCTCGCTGAAGATGTCCACGGCGCCGGTGATCGGCACCACGAGGATGTCGACCGCCGGGTCGGCGAGGATCAGGTCGAGGATCTTCCGGCCACGGGAGTCGGCGACCGGAGGGCCGCCGCAGTCGACCGGGTTCGAGACGCGCAGGTACTCGGGGATGAGGCCGTCGTGCAGCGCGGCACGAGTCGCGGGCGAGAGCGACGGGAGCCGCAAGCCGGCGTGCGCGACGAGGTCGGCCATGTGCGCACCCGTTCCGCCGGAGATCGCGTAGACGCAGACGCCCGGTCCGCGCGCACCCCAGCGCGGGGGCTCGTCCGGCCGGGTGCGGGCGAGCGCCGCCGACGTCTCGAGCAGCTCGTCGAGCCCGTCGACCCGGGTCACGCCGAGCTGGCGGAACACCGCCGAGATCACTGCGTCCCGACCGGTCAGGTGCCCGGTGTGCGCCATCGCCATCGATGCGCCCTCGTCGGTGCGACCCACCTTCACGACGACGATCGGCTTGCGGAGGCGAGCCGCGTGGTCCGCCGCGAGCATGAGGGTCCGCCCGTCCTTGAACCCCTCCACGTAGGCGGCGATGACGCCCACCTCGGGCTGCTCGGCGAAGTGCGCGATGAAGTCGGCGACCTCCAGGTCGACCTCGTTGCCGGTCGGCGCCCAGTGCGAGAGCCGGATGCCGAGCTCCTGCCCCTGGAAGACGGGTCGCCCCTGGTGGCCGCTCTGGGTCACGAGCGCGATCGCAGGTCCGTCGAGGTCGGATCGGAAGTCCTCGAAGGCGTTGAGGTTGGTGTTCGGCCCGAGCAGACGGGTGTCGCCGCTCGCGAGCTCTTCGAGGCGCCGCTCCTGGGCGGCGCCGTCGGGACCGGCCTCGGAGAAGCCGGCGGCGAACACGACGGCGTACCGCGCCTTGCGGGCCACGACGTCGGCGAACGTCTCCACCGCCTGCGCGTTGAGGATCGCGGCGAGGTCGACGTCACCGGGCACGTCGTCGATGCTGCGGACGCAGGGGACGCCGAGGACCTGCTCGTGGGTCGGGTGGACGGGGTGGAACGTCGCGCCGTGCCGGTCGGCCCACGTCTTGAGCCGCCGGGTCATCGACGCGTTCGGCTTCCCCGGTGCCTCCGATGCGCCGATCACCGCGACCGACCGCGGGTGCAAGAAGGTCTCGAGGTCGAGCTCGCGCACGCGCAGGGGCCGGCCGGTGACGTCGCGCTCGACGGGACCTCCCTCCACCGCGAGAGGATGACACGGGCGTCAGCGACCGAGCGACTCTGGCCGGCCCGCAGCCTCGCCTGGCCGGCGGGGTACCGTCGCTGACGTGCCCACGGCAGGCTCTCCTGACTCCGTCGTCGTCGTCGGGGCGTCGCTCGCGGGCCTGCGCGCGGTCGAGGAGCTGCGCCGAGTCGGCTTCGACGGCCGCATCGTCGTCGTCGGAGCGGAAGACCGTCTCCCGTACGACCGGCCACCGCTCTCGAAGGACCTGCTGGCCGGCGAGGCGACGGTCGACGACATCGCGCTGCGGCGCCAGCCGATCGACGACCTCGAGGCGGAGTGGGAGCTCGGTCGCCGCGCGGTGGCGCTCGACGTCGCCGATCGCGCGGTCACGCTCGACGACGGTCGCACGGTCAGTGGCAGCCGTGGCGTCGTGCTCGCGACCGGCGCCACGCCGCGCACCCTGCCCGGCACGCCGGCGCTGGCCGGCATCCATGTGCTCCGCACGCTCGACGACTGCCTGGCGATCCGGGCCGACCTCGACGCGTCGCCGCATCGCGTGGTCGTCGTGGGCGCCGGCTTCATCGGCGCCGAGGTTGCGGCGACCTGCCGGGCCCGGCACCTCGACGTGACGATGCTGGAGGCGCTCCCTGCACCGATGATCCGCGGCCTCGGCCCGGCCGTGGGCGACGTGCTGGCCCGGATGCACCGCGACCACGGTGTCGACCTGCGCACGAGCACCGGCGTCGACGGCTTCGAGGGCGGTGCGCGCGTCGAACGGGTGCGGCTCGCCGACGGTTCCACCGTCGACGCCGACGTGGTCGTGGTCGGCATCGGCGTGGTGCCCGTCACCGACTGGCTGGCCGGATCGGGGCTCACGATCGACGACGGGGTCCGGTGCGACGAGACCCTGCTGGCCGCCCCGGGCATCGTCGCGGCCGGTGACGTGTGCCGATGGCCGAACGTTGCGTTCGGAGGAGAGGTGATGAGGCTCGAGCACTGGACGAACGCGGCCGAACAGGGCGTCGCCGCGGGCGCGCGGTTGGTGACCGACGATCCTCAGCCCTACGGGCCGGTGCCGTTCGTGTGGTCCGACCAGTACGAGACGAAGATCCAGGTCGTGGGTCACGTGCGGGGCGACGACGACGTCGTGATCGTCGACGGCTCGCCCGACGAGCTCCGCTTCGTGGCCGCCGTGGGTCGCGGCGACCGTCTGGTCGGGGCCATCGGCTTCGGTCGGCCGCGGGTGGTCATGCAGTACCGGAGGATGATCGCCGACGGTGCCGCGTGGCACGAGGTGCTCGAGCTGGCGAGCGCGCAGTGAGCGTCGGCTCGCTGGTCGCGATCGAGGCGCCAGGTGACGACGGCGTCGCGACGATGACCCTCGAGCGAGCCGACAAGAAGAACGCGCTGTCGATCGCCCTGCGCGACGAGATGAGCGACGCACTCGACACGCTCGGGGCCGACGACGCAGTCCGCGCCCTCGTGATCACGGGAGCGGGCGACGTGTTCTCGGCCGGGTTCGACCTCCGGGAGTTCGCGCAGCCCGAGCTCGGCGACCGGCTCTGGGCGTCGAGCGACCGGTGGCACCACACGATCCTCCAGTTCCCGGTCCCCACGGTCGCCGCCGTCAACGGCGGCGCCTACGGCGGCGGGTTCGACCTCGCGGTGATGTGCACGTTGCGAGTGGTGGCCGAGACGGCGACCTTCGCCCATCCGGAGCACGCCTTCTCGCAGGTCGTGTACGGGCCGCTCCACGACCTGGTCGGCGGAGCGCACGCACGCGACTTGGCGCTCACGGGTCGGCGGATCGACGCGGCCGAGGCCCTGCGCCTCGGGATCGCCAACCGGGTGGTGCCCCGCGCCGACGTGGTCACCGTTGCCCACGAGGTGGCAGCGTCGATCGCGGAGGCCCCCCGTGAGATCCTCGTGCTGATGACGACGAAGATCCGGGAGCGCGCTCGGGTCGTCCTGGATGCCACGCTCGACCTGTGAACGGTGCGCGCTCCGAGCAGGAGCGGCTCGTCACGGGTCGGTTCGTCCTCGTCGTCGCCGCGGGGCTCGCGTACTTCCTCGCGCTCGGGGCGGTGCTCCCCGTCGTCCCGCAGTACGTCGACAGGGAGCTGGGTGGTGGCAGCCTCGAGATCGGCGTCGCCGTCGGCGCACTCTTCGTGGGCGCGGTGCTCCTGCGGCCGTACGTCGGTCGCCTCGGTGACCGGATCGGTCGACGCAGCCTGATCGTCTTCGGCGCCGCGATCGTCGCGGTGTCGGTGCTGCTGTACGGCGCGGTCGAGTCGCTCGGCTTCCTCGTCGGCGCGCGGGTGCTGACCGGCCTCGGCGAGGCCGCGTTCTTCGTGGGTGCCGCGACGATGGTGACCGACCTCGCACCGGTGAGCCGGCGGGGCGAGGCGATCAGCTACTGGTCGGTCGCCGTGTACGGGGGGCTCGCGTTCGGGCCGGTGATCGGTGAGGCCGCGCTCGACGAGAGCTACTCCGCGGTGTGGCTCACCGCGTTCGCGCTCGCGGCGGTCGCGACGGTGCTCAGCCTCTTCACCCGAGAGGTCGAGCGCCCGCAACGCCAGGAAGAAATGAAGGAGCCGCTGATCAATCGGGCTGCCGTGGGGCCGGGGGCGGTGCTGTTCTCGGGGCTCATCGCCCTGGCCGCGTTCACCGCGTTCGTGCCCCTGTACGTCGACGACGTGGGCCTCGACAGCCCCGACGTCGTCTTCCTCCTGTACGGGTGCTTCGTCCTCGTCGTGCGCATCTTCGGCGCGCGGATCCCCGACCGGCTGGGTGGTCGCGTCGCGGGTGCGAGCGCGCTCGTCTGCACCGCGACGGGGATGGGCATCATGGCGGCCTGGGGGTCGACGGTGGGGCTCCTGCTCGGCACCGTGTTCCTCGCGGCGGGCGCGTCGCTGCTGTACCCGGCGCTGCTGCTGCTCGCGCTCGGTGGGGCACCCGAGACCGAGCGCGCGTCGGTGGTGGGCACGTTCAGCAGCTTCTTCGACCTTTCCCAGGGACTCGGCTCGCTGATCGTCGGTGGCGTCGCCGCGGTCACCAGCTACCAGGGCGCGTTCGGTGCCGGCGCGCTGTTCGCGGTCGTGGGCTTCCTCGCCCTGTGGCTCCACTCGTCGCGGCTGCGACGACGGGCCAACGTCGAAGAGGCGGGCGCGCTCGCCACCGAGCATCCGGGCCCCTGAGCGTGCCGTCGCTCCTCGCGACCAACGACTTCCCGCCGAAGGTCGGTGGGATCCAGAGCTACCTGTACGAGCTGTGGCGGCGCCTGCCGGCCGAGGCCACCACGGTGCTCACGACGCCGCACGAGGGTGACGACGAGTGGGACCGACGTCAGGGCTTCCGGATCGAGCGCACCTCGCAGGGCTTCCTGCTGCCGACGCGCGCGGTGCGCCACCGCGTCGAAGAGGTGGCGCGCGAGGTGGGAGCGCACGTCGTGTTCCTCGACCCGATGCTGCCCCTCGGTCAGATCGGGCCGCGCCTCGGCGTCGCGCCGTACGTCGTCGTCGCCCACGGTGCCGAGGTCACGGTGTACGGCCGCATCCCCGGTTCTCGCACCGCCGCGCGGCGGGTGCTGCGCCGCGCCGCGGGGGTCGTCGCCGCGGGCGACTACGCGGCCGAGATGGTCGAGCGGGTGGCGGGTCGTCCCGTCCCGACCCTGCGGATCCCGCCGGGCGTCGACCAGCAGCGGTTCCACCCGATCGACGACGGCGTGCGACGCGAGGTGCGCCGACGGTTCGGCATCCCCGCGGACGTGCCGGTCGTCCTCGGAGTGAGCCGCCTCGTGCCGCGCAAGGGCTTCGACGTGCTGCTCGACGCCGTCGCGCGCCTCGACGGCGTGCACGTCGTGATCGCGGGCGCGGGTCGGGACCGGGCGCGCCTGGAGCGCCGCGCCGCACGGCTCGGCGACCGGGCCCATCTGCTCGGTCGGGTCGACGACGCGGACCTCCCCGCGCTCTACGGCGCCGCCGACGTGTTCGGGATGATCTGTCGCGAGCGGTGGGGAGGTCTCGAGGCCGAGGGCTACGGCATCGTCTTCCTGGAGGCTGCCGCGGCGGGCATCCCGTCGGTCGCGGGCCGCAGCGGCGGCGCGCACGAGGCGGTCGTCGACGGCGAGACCGGCTTCGTCGTCGAGCCCCGGGACGTGGACGCGGTGAGCGACGCGCTGCGACGGTTGCTCGACGACGACGACCGGCGCGCCGCGATGGGTGCCGCCGCGCGCGCACGGGTCGAGCGCGACCTGTCGTACGACGCGCTCGCGGCACGGCTCGCCCCGCTCGCCGCGGGGGATCTGACCGTGTTCGGGGGTTCGTAGCGACCCCGCGTACGCTCACCCCGTGACCGGTCGCGGCATCATCGTCGCCTCGTGGGCGGGCAACGTGATCTTCCTGGTGACCGCGGTCCCGCCCGCCCTCGGGCTCTCGGCGTTCGACGGGGTCGCCGTGGGCACCGCGCTGGCGCTGTTCTTCGTGTCCCTCGGCGTGTGGGCGTGGGCGTTCGCCGTCGCGGTGGCGCGCAGCGCCCAAGGTGACGAGATCGTGGTCGCGAACCTCTTCGGCACCATCGGTGACGCGCCACGCGTGATCCGCCTCCACCTGTTCGGATCGCTGGTCGCCTGCATCGTGATCGCGATCGGCACCGCCGCCGCCAACCCGTTCGGGGTGCTCGTGCCCATGCTCCCGCTCGGGTTCGTCGGCCTGTGGGCAGCGCGCCACGGCACGTTCCCGCCCCGGCCTGCGCCGGGGCCCCGCCGGGCCTGACGTCGCTCGTCGCGGGTTGCGCCGCCCGCGAGGGCTTGGTTCGATACGCACATGGCCGACGAGGCACACGAGCACATCTCCGTCGCAGCGAGCCCCGCGCGACTGTTCGAGGTCGCGACCGACTACGAGCGCTACCCCGACTGGGCGCGCGACGTGAAGCAGGTCGACGTCCTCGAGCGCGATGCCGAGGGTCGGGGACACCGCGTCGAGTACCGGGTCGCGGGGCTCGGGAAGAGCATCCGCTACGTGCTCGAGTACGACTACGGCGAGGCGCCGGCCGCGTTCTCGTGGCACTTCGTCGAGGGCGACTGGCTCCGCCGCCTCGACGGTCGGTACGGGTTCGAGCCCGAGGGCGAGGGGACGCGGGTGAGCTACGACCTCGTGGTCGACGTCTCCGCTCCGTTGCCGGGCCTCATCAAGCGCCGAGCGGCGAGCATGATCATGGGCACGGCTCTCCGCGAGCTGAAGAAGGAGGCCGAGGGAGCATGAGCGGCCGGGAGAGGAAGCGATGACGAACCAAGCCGCGCGAGACGACGAGCGGCGCGAGCAGTCCGACGCGCCCGGTGACGACCGAGCGGAGCCCGGGGCCGGGCTGGGTCCCCCGACCGCGGTCGAGTCGCTCGTCGGCGCCCTCCTCGAGGCCGGACCCGAGGTCGCCGAGCACGTCGTGAAGGCGGCGCAGGAGCTGCTCCTCGCGGTGCAGGCGATCGTCGATGCCGCCGACCGGGCGGTCCAGGAGCAGCAGTCCCTGCGCACGCAGCGACCGGAGCCGGACGACGGCCGTGCGGCCTCCGACGACTCCGTGCGCCATCTGCGTCCGGAGTGACCGAGCCGGTCCCGGCGCCGACCGTCGGCATCGACCTCGGCGGCACGAACCTCCGCGTCGGCGTCGTCGACGCGGAGGGTCGGGTGGTCGACGAGTGCCGCGTGCCGGCGCCGAAGTCGCTCGACGACCTGGCGGAGGCGGTGCGGCAGGCGTTCGACGAGGTCGCGACGTCCGAGCCCGCGGCCGTCGGCATCGGCGCCGCGGGGATGATCGATGCCGACGGCGTCGTGCACTACGCGCCGAACCTGCCGATGTTCGTGAACGTGCCGTTGCGCGACCTCGTCGAGGACGAGCTCGGCCTCCCGGTCGTCGTCGACAACGACGCCAACGTGGCGGCGTGGGGCGAGGCGTGCCACGGCGCGCTCCGCGGGCACGGCAACGGCCTCCTCGTGACGCTCGGGACGGGGATCGGCGGAGGGATCATCGTCGACGGGCACCTGCTGCGCGGGGCCCACGGCTTCGCCGCCGAGATCGGGCACTGGCAGCTCGATCCCGACGGTCCGCGCTGCGCGTGCGGCGAGGTCGGGCACTGGGAGGCGATGGCATCCGGCACCGCGCTCGGCCGGTTGGGGCGCGAGCGAGCCGCCACCGGTGCCGCGCCGGCGGTGCTCGCTCGGGCCGGTGGTGACGTCGACGCCGTGACCGGGGTGCACGTCGGCGACAGCGCCCAGGCAGGGGAGCCCGACGGCCTCGCGCTCGTCGCGGAGTACGCGCAGCTCGTCGCGCTGGGTCTCGCGGGCCTCGGCAACATCCTCGACCCCGAGATCGTCGTGGTGTCGGGCGGGCTCGTCGAGCTCGGTGACGTGCTGCTCGAGCCGTTGCGGGCCGCGTTCGTCGGACACCTCGAGGGCTCGGCGCATCGGCCGGAGGTGCCGGTCGTCGCCGGCGAGCTCGGTGACGTCGCCGGGGTCATCGGGGCCGCGGCCCTCGCCCGCGACCTCGTGCCGGCGCCGAGGCGAGCGTCGCGTACGTTGCCCACACGATGAAGCTCGGACTCACCCTCCCTTCGTTCGTCGACGACCCGGAGATCCCGCTCGCGGTGGCGCGAGCCGCCGAGGACGCCGGGCTCGACGGCGTGTTCGTCTACGACCACCTGTTCCGTGACGGGCGCGAGTCGCGCCGACCGGCGATCGAGGCGGTGTCGCTGCTCGGCGCGGTCGCGGCCGAGACGTCACGGGTGGCGATCGGGGCGCTGGTGTTCCGAGCGTGGCTGCGCCCCGCCGAGACGCTGGCCGCGAGCATCGAGACGGTCGCGCGCATCGCGCCCGGGCGGGTGGTCACGGCGATCGGTTCGGGCGACTCGCAGAGCCGCGAAGAGAACGAGTCGTTCGGGTTGGGCTTCCGGACGGTGGCCGAACGGGTCGGTGCGCTCCAGGACGCGGTGCGCGCGTCGCGCGCGCGCGGCGCAACGGTCTGGGTCGGTGGACGCCACCGCGCCGTGCGCGAGGTCGCAGCCCGAGACGCCGACGGTTGGAACGGCTGGGGTGGCGACGCGGCCGACTTCGGGGCGCTCGCGGCCGACACCCGCGGCATGGCCGACCGAGCCGACTTCGAGTGCACGTGGGGCGGGCTGGTCGTCGTCGACGAGGACGACCATCGGGCGGCCGAGAAGGCGCTGCGACTCCAGCCCTCGGCCGGCACGATCGTCGGCGGCCCCGAGGGCATGGCCCGTCAGCTCGACGAGATCGGCGCGGCCGGCGCGAGCTGGGCGATCGTCGGGCCGGTCGACTCGCAGGACCCGACGAACGCGCTCGTGCTCGGTCAGCAGGTGAAGCCGCTGCTCACGACGTGACCGGGAAGGGCGGTTGCTCGTCGCTGATCCAGGGCGTCTCGGTCGGTCGTGGGAACCGGGCCTCGATCAGCTCGGCGAACGCCGGTGACGGCACGAACGGCTCGGTGTCCTCCAAGAGCTGCTCCGAGCTCTCGATGCCCTCGGCCGTGCACCCGAGCGAGTACGCCTGGAGCGGGACGCCCTCGTCGTAGTCGAGGTCGAGGTCGGGTGCGGTGTCCCGCAGGGTCACGCCGATGTTGTTGGCGAAGCGGTCGCGCACGGTCAGGTACCAGCGGTCGTCGTCACGCCCCGGACCTTCCGGCGGTGCGCCGAGGAAGCGCCACTCGAGGAAGCGGAGGATCGACGTGTGGTCGTACAGCCGGTGGTCGACGCCGCCCGCGCGCCCGTACGGCGACGCGAGCACGGCCGGGACGCGGAAGCCGGCCTGTCCGAAGTTGTCCGCGTCGATCGTGCTCGCGCGCGCGTCAGGGAGGATCGGCGGCGGCACGTGGTCGAAGAAGCCGCCCCACTCGTCGTAGACGAGGAACAGGGCGCCGTGCTCCCAGTGTGGTGAGCGCACGAACGCCTTGACGATCTCGCGCACGAAGCGCTGGCCGAGCCGCACGTCGCCGAGCGGGTGGTCATCGGTGCGCAGTGGCGGGCCGAAGCCGGGATCGACGAACACGACGTTCGGGAGCTTCCCGAGCTCGGCTTGCTCGAAGAACCGATCCGTCGAGTGGACGATGTCGGCGTACTGCTCGCCCCACAGGAGCAGGATCGGCAGATCGACGTAGTAGTAGCCCGCGTCGACGTTCGCGGCCCGCAGCTTGTCCCAGATCGTGGTGCTGCCGAAGATGCCGACCTCGAGCGGCACGGGATCGTCCTTGCGGCCGTCCGACTGCGCGGCGTGCATGTACATCCGATTGGGGAACGTGCTCGCGAGCAGCGACGCGTGGTACTGGTCGAACACGGTGAAGCGCTCGGCGAGGCGCGCGTGCACCGGGAGGTCGCGCGCCTCGTAGTAGCCGATGGCGAAGTCGTCGTTGTCCGAGCCCTCGGCGAGGAACCCGTGGTCGCGCTGGACGCGTCCGGAGAACCAACCGTGGCCGGGGATGCGGTGTCCACACCCGCGGTACGGGTCGGGCTCACGCGGCGCGGTCAGCAGGTACTGCGTCGGCACGAGACGTCCGGCCGGATCCTCGTAGCGCAGGTCGGTGCGCGCGTCGATCGAGAAGCCCGCCCCGTAGCGACTCCGTCCGGCTTCGAGGTAGCGCTCGTCCCGGCCGAGCCACCCGTAGTAGTGGTCGAACGACCGGTTCTCGAGCATGAGCACGACGACGGTGTCGATCGGGCTCTCGGTCGCGGGCTTCGTCAGGATCGACTCGGGGACCGGATCGTCGTCACCGTCGGACAGGAGCGCGTACGCGCCGGCACCCAGGGCTGCCGCGCCGCCGAGCGCCGCCGCGCCGAGGAGGAACTCGCGTCGGTTCAGGTCCACGGGACGGTGGTCAACGACCCTTGAAGACGGGCGTGCGCTTCTCGGCGAACGCCCGCGGCCCCTCCTTCGCGTCCTCGCTCGCGAAGACCTCCCACCCGATCGGGTCCTGGTGCTGCATCGCCTCGGCGTCGGACATGTGCTCGGTCTCGCGCCACGCGCGCAGGATGGCCTTGGTCGAGAGCGGTCCGCACTCGGCGACCTGGGCGGCGACGGCCCTCGCGGCGGACAGCGCCTGCCCGTCGGGCACGACGCGACCGATCAGGCCGATCTCCTTGGCCTCGATCGCGGTCACCGGTCGCGACGACAGCAGGATGTCCATCGCGATCGTGTAGGGGATCTGGCGGGGGAGCCGGCACGCGGAGCCCCCGAGCGGGAACAGCCCGCGCTTGCCCTCCCACACTCCGAAGATCGCGCCCTCGCCCGCGATGCGGATGTCGGTGCCCTGGAGCATCTCGGTGCCGCCGGCGACCGCATGGCCCTCGACCGCGGCGATCATCGGCTTCGAGCAGCGGTAGTCGCGCAGGAGCCCCTTCCAGTGCAGGTTGGGCTCCTCCGACATGCGCTTGTCCACGTACTCGCTGCGCGGCGCGTTCATCGACACGAGGTCCATGCCCGACGAGAACGTCCCGCCTGCGCCGGTGAGGATCGCGGCGCGCACGTCGTCGTTGTCGTCCACGTAGGTGTACGCGTCGGCCAGCCCCACGAGCATCGTGGCGCTCAACGAGTTCTTCTTCTCGGGCCGGTTCATCGTGATGATGACGACCGGGCCGTCGCGCTCGACGATGCAGTCCTCGTTCGAGATGTCGAGGCGTTCGAGCGCCTCGGGCTGCGAGGTGACGGATTCGCTCATTCGTGTCCTCCTGGGGAACCGGATCGCCGGGGGTGCTCGGATGCTGCCGAGAGGGGCGCGAGGGGAAGGAGGGTATAGCGCGAGGAACGGAACACCTGCTTGGTACCGTGGTCGCGATGTCACGCCAGTTCCGTCGGATCGACGCGCTCCCGCCCTACGTCTTCGCCACGATCGACTCGCTCAAGATCGAGGCCCGGCGCGCCGGCGAGGACGTCATCGACCTGGGCTTCGGCAACCCCGACCTGACGCCGCCCCCGGTCGCGCTGGAGAAGGTGTGCGAGGCGATCCAGAACCCGCGCAACCACCGGTACTCCATGAGTCGGGGCATCCCCAAGCTGCGGATGGCCGTGACCGACCTCTACCGGCGGAAGTTCGGCGTGGAGCTCGATCCCGAGACGCAGGCCTGCTCGACCATCGGCGCCAAGGAGGGCTTCTCGCACCTCATGTGGGTGCTCCTCGGGCCGGGCGACGCGGCCATGGTGCCGAGCCCGTCGTACCCGATCCACATCTGGGGCCCGCTGTTCGCGGGAGCGGAGATCCGCCACGTCCGCCTGGGGCCCGAGCGGCCCGCCGGCGGCGCCGCGGACCGTGCCTCGGGGCCCGAGCACGACTTCTTCGACAACCTGCTCGAGGCCTGGGAGGACTCCTGGCCCCGTCCGCGGGTGATCGTCCTCTCGTTCCCCCACAACCCCACCACCGCGTGCGTCGACCTGGCCTTCATGCAGCGCATGGTCGACTTCGCTCGCGAGCACGAGGTGCTGCTCGTGCACGACTTCGCCTACGCCGACCTCGGCTTCGACGGGTACGAGCCGCCGTCGATCCTCCAGGTCCCCGGCGCGAGCGAGGTCGCGGTCGAGCTGTACACGCTCACCAAGTCGTTCTCGATGGCGGGCTGGCGAATGGGGTTCGTGCTCGGCAACGCCGAGGTGGTGGCCGCGCTCGCGAAGCTCAAGAGCTATCTCGACTACGGAACGTTCCAGCCGATCCAGATCGCGGCGACGGTCGCGATGAACGAGGCGCCCGACTTCCCTCGCGAGGTGAACGCCATCTACCGGAGCCGGCGCGACGCGCTGGTCGACGGGCTCGCGCGCGCGGGCTGGGACATCGCGCGTCCTCGCGGCACGATGTTCGCGTGGGCGCCGATCCCCGAGCCGTACGAGGAGCTCGGCAGCATCGACTTCGCCAAGCTCCTCGTGCGTGAGGCGAAGGTCGCGGTCTCTCCCGGCGTCGGGTTCGGCCCCGGTGGCGAGGGCTTCGTGCGCTTCGCGCTCGTGGAGAACGAGCAGCGGATCACCCAGGCGGTGCGCAACATCCGCCGGGCGCTCACCAAGCTCGGGTAGCGCTCGCTAGAACAGCGGTCGCACCGGGTCGGTCGTGCCGTCCCAGGCCGCCACCGCCGCGTCGACGACGTCGGCCAGACCCTGGGTCGCGTCGTTCAGCTCCATGACCTCCACGATGGTGGCGACGCTCGGCGCAGGCTCGAAGTACGCGAACCGGGTGACTCCGCCCGCGTCGCCGGAGAACACCGTCGCCCAGCCGGCGGCCTCGGCCCGGTCGAGGAGCGCGTCGAAGTCGGTCGTCCACCACGCGAGCTGGTGGAAGCCGGTGTGCCCCGCGTCGAGGAACTCGCGGTAGATGCTCGGCGTGTCGCCGTGGGGCTGGATCAGCTCGATCTGGAGCGGTCCGGAGCTCGAGAAGGCGACCGAGATGGTCGGGTCGCACGGCTCGCCCCGATAGCGACAGCCATGCTGGGGCATGTCGCGGATCGTGAGCCACGGGCCGGTGCCGAGCTCCAGCCAGGGCGCGATCGCCGCGTCGAGGTCGGGCACGACGTACCCGATCTGGCGGATCGCGCCCTCGAGCACCGGGCGGGGGCGGGGGGCCGGCGGGTCGGTCACGGCCGGGAGTCTGCCAGTCGAACGACCGGGGATCTGGCCCTAGTCTGAACCCACCCATGGCGTACTGGCTCATGAAGGTCGTGCTGACGCCGGTCCTGCGGCTCGTCTACCGCGTCCGGGTCGACGGTCGCGAGCACGTCCCCCGGCGCGGACCCGTCATCCTCGCGGCCAACCACCGCTCGTTCCTCGACTCCATCTTCCTGCCGCTCGTCATCCGTCGGCGCGTCACGTACGTGGCGAAGGCCGAGTACTTCGACGACCGCAAGACCGCGTGGTTCTTCCGGTCGGTGGGTCAGATCCCGATCCGCCGCGAAGGCGGTTCGGCGAGCGAGGGTGCCCTCGCCGCGGCGACGGAGGTGCTCGAGCGAGGTGGCGTGTTCGGGATCTATCCCGAGGGCACCCGCACCCGGGACGGGCTCACCCACCGCGGGCACACCGGCGTCGCCCGCCTCGCGCGGCGCACCGGCGCTCCCGTGATCCCGGTCGGGCTGGTCGGCACCGACGAGTGCCAGCCCACCGACAAGAAGCTGCCGCGTCTGTTCAAGACCGTCCACGTGCGGTTCGGTCAACCGATCGCGGCCGAGCACTTCGTCCACGCCGACGAGCGCATGGCCCTGCGTCAGCTCACCGACGAGGTGATGTTCGAGATCGTGCAGCTGTGCGAGTGCTACGAGTACCAGGACACGTACGCGACCAAGAAGGCCGAGGACGTGCCCGTCGACGTCGCGCACGTCCCCACGCTCCAGCCCGCGTAGCGACCCGCGCCGCGGTCGCGCTCCGAGCCGCTCAGTCGTCGTCGGTGGCCCACGCGCGGGCACGCTCGACCGCTCGCCGCCACTGCCGCCGCGCGGCGTCCACCTGCTCCTTCGGCGCGGACGGCTCGAAGGTCGCGTCGGCGTGCCAGGCGGCCGCCGCGTCCCGGGGGGACGACCACACCCCTTCGGCGATGCCGGCGAGGTAGGCGGCGCCGAGCGCGGTCGTCTCCGGGACCGAGGGCCGGCGGACGGTCACGTCGAGGACGTCGGCCTGGCTCTGGCAGAGCAGGTCCATGACGCTGGCGCCACCGTCGGCACGCAGCTCGCTGACCGCGCGTCCCGACGCCTCGGTCATCGCCTCCACGACGTCGTAGGTCTGCCAGACCATCGCGTCGACGACGGCGCGGGCGAGGTGCGCGCGCCCCGTCCCGCGGCTCAGGCCGAGCACGGTGCCGCGCGCGTACGGATCCCACCACGGCGAGCCGAGCCCGGTGAACGCGGGCACGAACGCGACGCCACCCGAGTCGGGCACGCTCTCCGCGAGCGGCCCGAGCTCGGCCGCATCCGCGATCACGCCGAGCCCGTCGCGCAGCCACTGCACCGCGGCACCCGTGACGAAGATCGCGCCTTCGAGCGCGTAGGTGATCTCGTCGCCGATGGTCCACGCGACGGTGGTGAGCAGGCCGTCGACGGGTGCCGGATGCTCGGCGCCGAGGTTCATGAGGACGAACGAGCCGGTGCCGTAGGTGTTCTTCGTCATGCCGGGCTCGAAGCAGGCCTGCCCGAAGAGGGCGGCCTGCTGGTCGCCGGCGATCCCGCTGACCGGCACCTTCAACCCCGCGGCCGCGGCGGGGTGCGTCGTCCCGAGCCGTCCGCAGCTGGGGCGCACCTCGGGCAGGCACGAACGCGGGATGCCGAACACGTCGAGGAGCTCGTCGGACCACGCGCGGCGGTCGATGTCGAAGAGCATCGTGCGGCTCGCGTTCGTGGTGTCGGTCGCGTGCTCGCCACCGTCGGGGCCGCCGGTGAGACGCCACAGGATCCACGAGTCGACCGTGCCGAACGCGAGGTCGGGCGAGGGCTCGAGGCCACCGGCACCGAACAGCCACTCGAGCTTCGTCGCGGAGAAGTACGGGTCGAGCACGAGCCCGGTGCGGTCCCGCACGAGCGGCTCGACTCCCGCGGCACGGAGCTCGTCGCACCGGGGCGCGGTGCGCCGGTCCTGCCAGACGATCGCCCGGTGCGGCAGCGCACCGGTGCGCCGGTCCCAGACCACGGTCGTCTCGCGCTGGTTGGTGATCCCGATCCCGGCGATCGTGGCGCCGTCGTCGCGGAGCGCGCTCGTGACGTCGGCGAGCGTCTCGCTCGTCGCGGCCCAGATCTCGTCGGCGTCGTGCTCGACCCAACCCGGCCGCGGGAAGTGCTGGGGGAACTCTCGGTACGAGGTGCGCACGACGCGGCCGCCGTCGTCGATCGCGTGCGTGCGGACCCCGGTCGTGCCGGCGTCGATCGAGAGGACGATCGCCATGGGGAGCGTTCTAGCGCTCGCCCCAGAACGCCGCGGAGGTCGCGTCGGCGACCGGATCGGCCGAGGACGACGGCGGGGTCGGTGCGTCGGTGCGCTCGCGCATCCGGGACGCCACCTCGGTGCCGAGGGCGCGGTGCCCCGGACGGAACTCCAGCACCTGATGGCTCCCGTTCGCGCCCTCGACCCGGACCTGGAGCAGGGGTCGGACCTTCTTGACCGACTCGAGCGCGAAGAAGTCGAAGCGCTTGCCGAGCACGAGATCGCCGGCCTCGGGCCCCCCGCGCTGGCGGTCGAAGACGAGGAGGCGTCGATCGGTCAGCACGACCCAGTACTGGCGGCGGGCCTGGAACAGCAGCGGCACGCCGTCGCGGCGCGCGACGGCCCAGCAGATGCCGGTGTCGGTGATCTGCTCACCGGGCGCGAGGGTCGCGGTGGCCGCGGCCCGCAGCCGTTCGGTCGTGCTCGTGCGCACCGCGACGAGGGTAGTGATCGGCCTGTCAGGATTGCGGGCAATGCGAATCGGAGTGCTGACCGGAGGTGGTGACTGCCCGGGGCTCAACGCCGTCATCCGGGCGGTCGTGCGCAAGGGCGAGGGCGTGCTCGGGCACCAGATCGTCGGGTTCCGCCACGGGTGGCGGGGCGCCGTCGAGGGCGAGGTCACCGAGCTGACCGTCGGCTCGACACGGGGTCTGCTGCACCGCGGCGGCACGGTGCTGGGCACCTCACGCACCAACCCGTACAAGGAGGAGGGGAGCGTCGAGCGCCTGCGCGACACGCTGGCGCGCGAGCACGTCGACGCGCTCGTCGCGATCGGCGGCGAGGACACGCTCGGCGTCGCGCATCGCCTCGCCTCCGACGGCGTGCAGTGCGTCGGCGTCCCGAAGACGATCGACAACGACCTGTCGGCCACCGACTACACGTTCGGCTTCGACACCGCGGTGCAGATCGCGAGCGAGGCGATCGACCGACTCCACACGACGGCCGAGAGCCACGACCGTGTGCTCGTCGTGGAGGTGATGGGCCGTCACGCCGGTTGGATCGCGCTCCACTCCGGGCTCGCCGGGGGCGCCGACGCGATCTTGATCCCCGAGCGGCCCTTCGACGTCGACGAGCTGGCTGCTCGCCTGCGTCACCGACACTCGCGAGGTGCCGGCTTCTCCATCGTCGTGGTCGCGGAGGGTGCGGTGCCGCGTGAAGGCACGATGGCGACGCTCGACGCCGACGTCGACGAGTTCGGGCACGTGCGGCTCGGTGGGATCGCCGGGCGCCTGGCACCGGAGGTCGAGGAGCGCACCGGCTTCGAGACGCGGGTGGTCGTGCTGGGCCACCTGCTCCGTGGCGGGACCCCAACGGCGTACGACCGGATCCTCGCGACCCGCTTCGGCCTCGCCGCGGTCGACGCGGTCGAGGACGGCGACTTCGACCGGATGGTCGCGCTGCGCGCGACCGACATCGTCCGGGTTCCCCTCGCCGACGCGGTCGGGGAGCTCAAGACCGTGCCGGTCGAGCGGTTCGCGGAGGCCGAGGTGTTCTTCGGGTGAACGACGAGGACTCGACCAGCGAGCCGCTCGGCGCGCTGCTCGAGCTGCTCGAGCTCGAGCCCCTGGAGGTCAACCTCTTCCGCGGGACGAGCCCGAAGGAGGACCAGCAGCGCGTGTTCGGTGGGCAGGTCGCCGCCCAGGCGCTGATCGCGGCGGGCCGCACGGTCGAGCCCGATCGGCCGGTCGACTCGCTGCACGCGTACTTCCTGCGTCCCGGTGATCCGACCGTGCCGATCGTGTACGAGGTCGATCGGATCAGGGACGGACGCTCGTTCACGACCCGCCGGGTCGTCGCCATCCAGCACGGACGCGCCATCTTCAACCTCGCGGCCTCGTTCCAGATCGTCGAGACGGGGCCCGACCACGCGATGCCGATGCCGGTCGTTCCCGGCCCCGAAGAGCTGCCGACGTTCCGAGAGCGGATCGAGCCGCACCTCGATCGGTTCAGCCAGGACTTCATCGACTGGTTGGGTCGGCCGCGGCCGATCGACTCCCGTCCGGTCGAGGACCCGGAGTGGCTCACGCCCGGACCGCGCGAGCCGACCCAGGACGTGTGGATCCGGTCGAACGGTCGCCTTCCCGACGATCCGCTCCTGCACGCGTGCATCGTGGCCTACGCATCCGACCTGACGTTGCTCAACACCGCGACGTTGCCGCATGCGATCAAGTTCGACGGTGACTTCGAGATGGCGAGCCTCGACCACGCGATGTGGTTCCACCGTCCGTTCCGGGCCGACGAGTGGTTGCTGTACCACCAGACGAGCCCGTCGGCGTCCAACGCGCGCGGCCTCGCGCTCGGGCACGTCTTCCGGCGCGACGGGGCGCTCGCGGTGACGGTGATGCAGGAGGGCTTGATCCGCCCGATCCGTCCGCACGGCGCGGCCGCATCGTGACGACGTCGGAGCGCGTCGTCGACCTTCGCTCCGACACGGTGACGCGACCGACGTCGGAGATGCGCACCGCGATGGCAGAGGCCGAGGTCGGAGACGACGCGTACCGAGAGGACCCGACCCTCGCGCGCCTGGAGTCGCTCGCCGCGGCGCTGCTCGGCAAGGAGGCCGGGCTCTTCACTCCCTCGGGTCGGATGGCCAACCAGGTCGCGCTCCACGTCCTCGCGCGGCCGGGCTCGGAGGTGCTCTGCCCGGCGCGGTCGCACGTGTGCCGCTACGAGGACGCGGCGACGGCGATGCTCGCCGGGGTCCAGCTGCACCCGCTGCCCGACGACCAGGGGCTGCCCGACCCGGGCGCGGTGCGCGACGCCTGCGCCGATCAGGACCACCACCTCCCGGCGATCAGCGCGTTGGTGCTGGAGAACACGCACATGCCGGCGGGCGGGCGTCCGTCGTCGGCGGCCGAGGTCGCGCCGGTCGTCGCGGAGGCCCGCGCGGCGGGGGTTGCCGTGCACGTCGACGGGGCGCGCATCTGGAACGCGGCCGTCGCGCTCGAGGTCGCGCCGGCCGAGCTGGTCGCCTCGGCCGACACGGTGATGTTCTGCCTCTCGAAGGGCCTCGCGGCGCCGATGGGCTCGGTGCTGTGCGGCTCCGCCGACGTCATCGCCGCCGCTCGGGTGCACCGTGACCGGCTCGGGGGCCTGCTGCGTCAGGGCGGGATCGTGGCCGCGGCCGGGATCGTGGCGCTGGAGACGATGGTCGAGCGGCTCGCCGAGGACCATCGGCGCGCTCGGCGCCTCGCCGAGGCGGTCGCCGACCTGTTCCCTGGCAGCGTCGACCCCGCGACGGTGCAGACGAACATCGTGTGCGCGGCGAGCACCTCGCTGCCGCCGGGCATCGTCCCGGCCCTCGAGCAGCAAGGCGTCCGCTCGGGCACGATCGATGCCCGCACCGTACGCTTCGTGACCCACAAGGACGTCGACGATGCCGGACTCGAGCGCGCGATCGACGCGCTCCGCGTGATCCGGAGAGGGGCTGCCTGATGGCACGGGTGCTGATCACAGGATGCTCGACCGGGATCGGTCGCGCGACGGCGGTGGAGCTGACCAAGCGAGGACACGACGTCGTCGCGACCGCCCGCCGCACTGCGTCGATCGACGATCTCGACGTCGCGGAGAAGCTCGCGCTCGACGTCGACGACGACACGTCGGTGCGCGATGCGGTCGCGGCTGCCGGAGACGTCGACGTGCTCGTGAACAACGCGGGGTTCGGCGTGTCGGGTCCGGTCGAGCAGGTCACGCTCGACCACGGCCGCCGGATCATGGAGACGAACTTCTTCGGCGCGGTGCGCATGATCCAGGCGGTGGTGCCGGCCATGCGCGAGCGAGGGAACGGGGTCGTCGTCAACGTGACGTCGCTCGCAGGGCGAGTCGCGCCACCGCTCGGCGGCTTCTACTCCGCGTCCAAGTACGCGCTGGAGGGCTTGTCCGAGGCGCTGCACTACGAGGTCGGGCACTTCGGTGTCCGCGTGCGCATCATCGAGCCGGGGATCTTCTCCACCGCGTTCCAGGGCAAGGAGTACGGCTTCGAGATCACGCCGCCCTACGACGAGCTCGAACGGGAGTGGGGAGCGGTGCGTGAGGTGCTGACGGGCGGCGAAGAGCCACCCGGGCCCGAGGTCGTGGCAGGCACGATCGCCGACGCGATCGAGAGCGACGAGCCTCGGCTGCGCTGGCCGGTGGGGGCCGATGCCGAGATGGTGCTGGCCGTCCGCTCGACGAGCACCGACGAGGAGTTCGAGGCCGCGATGCGAGGCACCCTCGACCTGAAGTGGTGACCGCGGCATGGTGACCCCGATGCCCGCCACGTCGTGAGCGAGCTCGTCGACGAGACGCCGGCGCGCGCACTCGCGGTCTACGCGCATCCCGACGATCCGGAGATCTCCGCGGGTGGCACGCTGGCCCGCTGGGCCGCGGCCGGCGCCGAGGTGTGGGTGCTCATCACGACCCGCGGCGACAAGGGCACCAGCGATCCCGACGCCGACCTCGACGCCCTCGCCCGGCTGCGCGTCGAGGAGACCGAGGCGTCGACGACCGAGCTGGGACTCGCCGGTCATCTCCACCTCGACTATGGCGACGGCGAGCTCGAGAACGACGAGCGGCTGCGAGGCCAGATCGTGCGGCACGTGCGCGAGCTGCGACCCGAGGTCGTGCTGTGCCCCGATCCGACTGCGATCTTCTTCGGCGACTCCTACGTCAACCACGTCGACCATCGCGTGACGGGATGGGCGACGCTCGACGCCGTGGCGCCGGCCGCCGGGAACCCGCACTACTTCGCGGCGCAGCTCCGCGAGGGCCTGGCGGTGCACCAGGTGCCGTTCGTGTTCCTCTCGGGCACGCTCGAGCCCAACTGCTGGGTCGACGTGACCGAGACCATGGAGCGCAAGATCGACGCGCTGTTCCGCCACGAGAGCCAGCTCACCGAGACGGGGGAGTGGTTCCGAGAGTTCCTGCGCCAGAGCGCGGAGGAGGCCGGTCGGGTGGCGGGCGTCCGCTACGCGGAAGGCTTCCGGCGCCTCACGCTCGGCGCCTGAACCGAGCCGTCGTCAGCGGGGCTTGCGCTTCCACTCGGCCATGGCGCGCAAGACGAGGACTGCGACGATGCCGACGCCTCCCGCGGCGAGCGTCGAGCCGATGAGCGTGCCGAGGAGCTTGGCGCCCTCGCAGTCGCCGGTGCACCCGACGTCGGCGAGCCCGTAGCCGATGATCCCGCCGAAGATGCCGGCCACCACCACGCTGGCGAACGCGAGGAGGAACGCCGTGCGTGACGGCATCTGGTACGGCGCCTCCCGCGAGATGTCGTCGGGCGGGTCCGGCACCTCGGTCACGGCTCGATCGTACGGCGTGCGGGCGCCGGTAGGCTCGCCGCGGTGCGTGAGTGGCTCGTCGCGGGAGCGCTCGTCGAGGCGCCCGACGGTGTGCTCCTCGTCCGCAACCAGCGACGCGGGGGCTGGACCGACTGGAGCACGCCGGGCGGCGTGATCGACGACGACGACGCCGATCTCCTGGCCGGGCTCACCCGTGAGGTCGAAGAGGAGACGGGGCTGCGCGTCACCCGTTGGGAAGGTCCCATCTACGAGGTGCGCGCGGTCGCCGTCGACCTCGGCTGGACGTTGCGAGCCGAGATCCACCGTGCGGTGGAGTACGAAGGGGAGCTCCACGTCGACGACCCCGACGGCATCGTGGTCGAGGCCGCGTTCCTCTCGCCCGAGGAGTGCGCGTCACGCTGCGCCGCGGGCGCGATGTGGGTCCACGAGCCGTTCGCCGAGTGGCTCGCGGAGCGGTGGGGCCCCGACGCGGCGCGCGGCTACGAGTACGACGTGCGGGGCACCGGCCGCGAGACGCTCGAGGTCCGGCGCGCGGGCGCGTGACGACCGCGACGAGCCTCGGGATCCTGCACGTCGACCTCGACGCGTTCTATGCCTCGGTCGAACAGCTCGCCGACCCCTCCCTCCGCGGGCGGCCGGTGATCGTCGGCGGGCTCGGGCCGCGGGGGGTCGTCGCGGCTGCGAGCTACGAGGCGCGCGAGTTCGGGGTGTTCTCGGCGATGCCGATGGCACGCGCGCGCCGGGCGTGCCCCGACGGCGTGTTCCTCTCGCCCCGGTTCGACGCGTACGGTGCCGCCAGCCGCGAGGTCATGGGCATCCTGCGGTCGATCACGCCGCTCGTCGAGCCGATCTCCCTCGACGAGGCGTTCCTCGACGTGCGAGGGGCCCGTCGGCTCCACGGCGACGGGCCGACGATCGCGCGGTCGGTCCGTGATCGCGTGAGGGAGGAGACCGGGCTCGTGGCGTCGATCGGGGTGGCGACGACGAAGATGCTCGCCAAGATCGCGAGCGATCTCGCCAAGCCCGACGGCCTGCTGGTCGTCGAGCCGGGCACCGAGCTGGAGGTGCTGCACCCGCTGCCCGTCGAACGACTCTGGGGCGTGGGACCGGCGACTCGCCGACGCCTCGCGCGCTATGGCGTGCAGACGGTCGGCGAGCTCGCCGCGATGCCGGAGTCCACGCTCGTGAGCGCGCTCGGTCGCGCGCACGGGGAGCATCTCCACGCGCTGGCGTGGAACGTCGATGCGCGACCCGTCGAGCCCGACCGGATCGCGAAGTCGGTCGGTCACGAGGAGACGTTCCCGACCGACGTCAAGGAGCGGTCGGTGCTCGAACACGAGATCGTGCGCCTCGCCGACAAGGTCGCGGCGCGACTGCGGGCGTCGGCGAGCGTCGCTCGCACCGTGCAGCTCAAGGTGCGCTTCCACGACTTCCGCACGATCACCCGGGCGAAGACGCTCGCCGAGCCGGTCGACCTCGCGGCCGACCTGGCCCGCGTCGCGACGACGCTCCTCGCGGCGGTCGACCTGGGTGAGGGGGTCAGGCTCCTCGGGGTCTCGGCTCAGCAGCTCCAGCCCGCGGCGGCCGTGCAGACCGCCCTCGCGCTCGACGAGGGCGATCAGGCGAGCGCGACCGGATCCGGAGGCACGCAGGTGCAGGTCGACCGCGAGCAGCGCAGTCGACTCGAACGGACGGTCGACGCGGTCCGAGAGCGGTACGGCGACGACGCGGTGGTGCCGGCGAGGTTCGCGGCGACCGGTGACGACGCACGGGAGGAGCAATGGGGCCCGGAGCGTCCGCGGTGACGAAGCGCATCGGGTTCGTCGGCGCGGGGTTCATCGCGAACGTGCACGCGTTCGCGCTCGGCGAGCTGAGCAAGGCCGGGGTGGTCGACGCCGCGCTCGTCGCGGTGCACGACCCCGATGCCGAGAAGGCCGAACGGCTCGCTGCGGGGTACGCCGCGAGCACCGTGGCTCGACTCGACGACCTCCTCGACACGGTCGACGTCGTCTGGGTCTGCACGTGGACCTCGGCGCACCTCGAGGTCGTCCGGGCGGCGGTCGAGCGAGACCTCGCGATCTACTGCGAGAAGCCGCTCGCCCCGACGATCGAGGAGTGCGAGGAGATCGCTGCGCTGCTCGATCGCGTCCCGCACCAGGTCGGCCTGGTGCTGCGCCATGCACCGGTGTTCGCGGCGGCAGCCGACGCGGTCGCGTCGGGTGCCTACGGGCGCCCGCTCGCCGCCGTGCTGCGCGACGACCAGTTCTTCCCGATCCAGGGCATGTACGCGTCGGAGTGGCGCGCGGACGTCACCAAGGCCGGTGGCGGCACGCTGCTCGAGCACTCGATCCACGACGTGGACGTGCTCCGCTGGATCCTCGGCGAGCCGGTGCAGGTGAGCGCGCGCCTCGCGAGCCGATTCGGTCATCCCGGGATCGACGACGTCGCCGACGTGACCATCGAGTTCGCCGACGGTGCGCTGGCGACCCTCGTGAGCGTCTGGCACCGGATCCTCCGGCGCCCCTCGACCCGGCGCCTGGAGGTCTTCTGCGAGGACGCGCTCCTCTGGGCCGACGACGACAACCAGGGCCCCCTCCACGTCGAGACGGCGGATGCCGAGCACGAGATCGTCGCCACGCGCCCCGACTGGTCGAGTCGGCTCGCGCTGTCCGACGACGTCCTCGTGCCGATCCTCCAGTACGCGACGCCGATCAAGGCCTTCCTCGACGCGCTCGGTGCGGGGGAGGCGCCCCGGCCCGGCGCCCGAGCCGCCCTCGCGGCCCACCACGCCGTCGACGCCGCCTACCGCTCGGCCGCGGCCGGGGGCGCGCCGGTCGCGCCCGCGGGAGCGCCGGCGCGGCCGCCGCGTTGAGGGGCCCGCACGCCTGCGCGAGACTGAGGCCCAGCATGCCGCTTTCCGAGGACGAGCAGCGGATCCTTCGAGAGATCGAGGCCAACCTCTCGGTCACCGATCCGAAGCTGGTGCAGCAGGTCTCCGACACCACGCTGTACCGCCACTCCTCGCGGATGATCAAGTGGGCGGTGCTGGGCTTCGTTGCCGGCCTCGTCCTCATGATCTTCACGTTCACGAGCGTGCTGGCGCTCGGCGTCGTGGGCTTCCTCATCATGTTGTTCTGCTTGCTCGTGATCGAGCGCAACGCCCGAAAGATCGGGCGGGCCGGCCTCGAGAGCCTCACCGGCAACATGCGCGGAGGTGCCCTCAAGGGCATGTTCGGCAACGCCGGGCAGCGCTGGCGCGAGCGCTGGCAGCGCGACGAGTAGCCGCCCCTCCCGCTGATCGGGTGAGCACCCGGCGCGACCGACCGCCGGGCGTGCGAGTCTGAGGCCGTGGGCTTCTCGCGCGAGCAGGCGGCACGTCTCGCCGGATGCACCACGGTGCAGGTCGAGGCGTGGTCCCGGGCCGGGCTCGTGGAGCCGAGACCGATCGACGAGGACGGGCCGTACGCGTTCCGCGACCTCGTCGCGCTCCGGATGGTGCGATCGCTCCTCGACGCGGGCCTCTCGCTCACGCGCGTGCGGCGTGCCCTCTCGGAGGTGAGGCGCGGCGGTGACGAGCTGGCCGGGCTCCGGATCGTGACCGACGGCGAGCAGGTCTGGGCGTGCCGCGACGACGGGCAGATCCTCGACGCCCTGGGCCATGGGCAGCTCGCGCTGTTCGTGTCGGTCGATCGGCTCGCCGCGGACGTCGAGGCCGACGTCCGCGAGTTCTCGCGGGACCGACAGTCGTTCGTCGAGGGGCTCCGCCGCGGCGATCACCCCGCGGGCTCGGGCTGACTCAGAGCGTCTCCGACACTCGTCGGTGGCGGGGGCCGACGGCGCGTCCCCGATCCCGCCGCAGGCTGCGGAACGACAGTCGGACTCGGGTGCGCTCGATCGGGCCCAGCGGGTGGTCGAGCGCGGCGCGCAGCTCCTCGACGTCGTGCCAGGCCTCCTCGACGCGATCCGCCGATGGGACGCGCTCGGCGTAGGTGACCTCGCCGTAGGCCTGTGCGAGCGACGACATCGGTGCCCACGCCGCCGTCTCGGTGACCGTCGACGCGCGCGCGGCGGTCTCCATGGGCGTGTCGGTGTCGGATGGCGGATGGCGGTGATCGGTGAGGGTGTCGAGCGCCTCGGACCACGCGCCGGCGATCGCCGCGGCGGGGTCGGTCGCGTGGCGCCGCTGCCACCGGCGCCGGTGCTTGACGAAGAGGAGCGTGGCGAACGGCGCGAGCAGCAGCAGGCCCACGAGCAGGAGCAGCACGAACGCGGGCAGCAGGGGCTCGTCGTCGGTCGCGACCTCCTGGGTGTCGATCTGCACGCTGCCGTCGTCACCGCCCGTCGGGGTGTCCGTCGGGGTGCTGCCACTCGGCACGCCGGTCGCGGGCGGCGCGCTCTGGGGCACGGTCGAGGGCGGCGGCGCCGTCTGCGCGGTCGTCGTGGGCGTGGTCTCGGGGGCCACCTCGCCGGGGAGGTCGCTCCCTCCCGGCAGCGTGCCGTCACCGACCGGGGTCGGGTCGTAGGGCATCGACCAGCCGGTGCCGGTGAAGTAGAGCTCCGGCCACGCGTGCGCGTCCTGGTTGGTCACGACGTAGGTGCCCGAGCCCTCGTCGAGGGTGCCGGCGGTGTAGCCGATGCCGATGCGGGCCGGGATGCCGAGCGAGCGCGCCATGAGCGCGTAGGCGGTCGCGAACTGCACGCAGAAGCCGCGCCGCTCGTTCATGAAGATCTCGATCGCGGCCTCGTCGTCGCCGAGGTCGACGTCGGGGTCGTAGACGAAGGAGCCGTCGCGGAAGAAGTCGCGCAGCGCCTCGGCCTTGGCGACCGGATCGGGCAGGTCGCCGGCGATCGCCTGGGCGGTCTCGGTGATCACCGGCGGGATGTCGGCGGGGAGCTCGGTGTAGCGAGCGACGTCGTCGGGCACCGGCGCGGCTGCGGCGGCCCGGTTGATCTGCTCGGCGCTCGGTGGGATCGCCGAGCGCACCCGATAGCGCGCGCCGCCGATCGTGTCGTCGTCGGTGACCAGCGTCGACGACGACGGGACGACGAGTCCGAGGTTCGCCCCCTCCACCTCCACCGCCCGGAACGCCGCCGGGACCCACCGCTCGGGCATCGCCGGCGTGACGTCGTACTCCTGGAACAGCGCGTCGTCGGGCACCGCCTCGTCGAGGGAGTCGCTGACCGCGTCGCCCGAGGCGTCCAGCGACCACTGGCCGCCCGCGAGCGAGGAGTACTTGTCGAGCGCGACCGTGCGCCAGTACTGCGGCTCGTCGGCCCGCACGCGGAACATCACGGCGATCTCGGGCTGGCGCAGCTCGTCACCGACGTTGAGCAGGGGCGCCCGGTCGGTGCGGTAGCTCGACGGGTTGCCACCTTCGGGGAAGGGGTTGAACCACTCGACGTCGATCAGCGGTCGATCGGAGCTCAACAGCGCGACCGCGCCGCCGACGCTCATCCCCACCGCGACGAGCCCCACGAGCACACCGACGAGCAGCGCGCCGAGGGTGTCGCGAGCTCTCGGCCGGTCGCCGATCCAGGTGCGCTGCCGGTCGAGGAGGCGACGATGCTGGACGGCGAGCAGCACGACCGTGAAGACGCCGAACAGGCTGATCGGGAGCCACACGTCGGGCACGTCCTTGATCGCGAGCAGCACCAGCACCGCGATCCCGGGAACCAGTGCCCCGACCGAACCGTTTCGGTCGAGGCACACGTAGTCGGCGACGGTCGCGGCCGCCCAGACGACGACCATCGCCGCGGCGATGCGACCGTCGGTGGCCGGGAGCGGCAGTCGGCGAGCGCCGCGAAGCGAGTCGGCCCCGTCGATCAGCCGGTCGATCAGATCGGACGGTGACGGGCCGGCGACGACGAGCAGCCCCGCGACGAGCAGGATCGCCGAAGCGACGATCGCCGGGTACGGAGAGCCGAGGTTCATCGCCCGGCCGGCCGCGGCGACGACGTGGGGCACGAGCGCGATCGCGACGAGCGGCAGGATCCAGCGCGTGCCCTCGAACGCCAGCCCGAGCCCGAGCGCGACCGAGAGGCTCAGCGCGGCGAGCGCAGCGGAGACCGCGAGGTCGCGGACGTCCACGAAGACCTTCTGCTCAGCGCGACGGCGCGGTCCCACGCCGACGCGAACGGCTGACTGGAGGCATCGACGAGACCGGGGACGGCGGCCCCGGTGGCGATGCCTCGGGTGGCGACGACGGTGACGAGGCACCGGCCGAGCATCGCGGTGGCGCAGCGCGACATCACGGTGTCGGGTGCGCCCGTGACCAGAACGACCGCGCCGATGCCGAGGCGCGTCGACAGGCGGGCGCAGAGGGCCGCGAGGTGGTCCGGGCCGCCCGGCTCCACGACCGCGAGCCCGTCGAGGAGCAGCTCGAGCTGGCCGGGCGCGGGGCGGCCGAGCACCTCGCCGGTCGTCGTCACCGCCTCGAGCGGGATCTGGTCCTTCCCGGCCTGCACCGCGATCGACGCCACCGCCTCCACCGCGACCTCGAACGACGCCGCGTCGTAGGGCTCCGGTCGCACGTCGAGCACGACCACCACCCGCCCCGGTGCCGCGGCCTCGTCCTGGCGCACCATGAGCTCGCCCCGGCGCGCGGTCGCCCGCCAGCTCACCCGGCGGGGATCGTCGCCGGGTTCGTACTCCCGCAAGGAGAGGAACTCCGCGGCCGTCTGGTGCGTCGGTTGACGCTTCCCGAGCGCGTTCAGCTCGATCTCGCCCCCGGCGCCGCGCCGGGGCGCGTCGATGACGTGCACCCGGGGACGGACCAGGAGCTCGCCGACGGGGGCGACCTCCCACTCGCGCCGCGCGAGGCCGAACGGGTCGATCACGAACGCGATGAGCGGGCCGAGGTCATGGCGACCGCGACGCGTCGTCGCGACCCGGTAGCTGGCCTTGATGGGCGTGCCCGCCGGACCGGCGGGGAGCGCGAAGCGAGCGACACGCACGCCTTCGTCGACCAGCTCGGTGAGCATCAGGAGTGGGGTGCGCGCGAGCGTGCGCCCCTCGATCAGGACTCGTGCCTCGGCCCCGACGTGCACGCGCGACGGTCGGGGGATCCGCCGCACGGTGAGCGCCGGCTGCTCCCGCAGCACGACGACGTGCGCGTAGGCGATCAGGAGCAGGCCGGCGACGCCGAGCCCGATGAGCGCCGGCTGCCCGGTGACGAGCGCTCCGACCACGAGCGAGGCGGTGCCACCGAGGAGGAGCCACCCGCGTCGAGTCGGAGTGGGACGACCGAGGGGAGTGGGGGCCGCGTTCACCCCGTCGCGCCGGGCACGGGGACGTGGCCGAGCACGGTGTCGATCACGTCGACGCCGGTGACGCCGCGCAGGCCTGCCTCGGGGGTCACGATCACCCGGTGCTCGAGCACCGTCGGGGCGAGGAGCTTGACGTCATCGGGGACCACATAGTCGCGCCCCTGGGCCGCCGCGAAGGCGCGGGCCGAGCGCTGGAGCGCGAGCGCGCCGCGTGGGCTGGCCCCGAGCGTGAGGTCGGGATGGCTGCGCGTCGCGTCGACGAGCTCGACGATGTAGTGCTGGATCGCCGGTGCGACGTGCAGCGTCTGCACGACGTCGGCCGCGTTGGCGACGTCGGCGGCCGACGCGACGGGCTCGAGGGAGTCGACGCTCACGTACCCCGCGCCGTGGGTCTCGAGGATCGCGATCTCGGCCTCGCGGCTCGGGTAGCCCATCGGCAGGCGCATCAGGAACCGGTCGAGCTGGGCCTCGGGCAGCGGGTAGGTGCCTTCGAGCTCGACCGGGTTCTGGGTCGCGATCACGAGGAACGGGCGGGGGAGCGCGTAGGTGCGCGCGTCGACCGTGACCTGGCGCTCCTCCATCGCCTCGAGCAGCGCCGACTGCGTCTTCGGCGAGGCGCGGTTGATCTCGTCGGCGAGCAGCACGTGGGCGAAGACGCCGCCCGCACGGAACTCGAACTCGTTCGACGCGCGGTTCCAGACCGAGACGCCGAGCACGTCGGACGGCAGGAGATCGGGCGTGAACTGGATGCGGTGCGCCGTCGCGGCGATCGAGCGGGCGATCGCCTTCGCGAGCGTCGTCTTCCCGACGCCGGGAACGTCCTCCACCAGCAGGTGGCCCTCCGCGAGGAGGCAGACCAGCGCGAGGCTGATCTGGTCGCGCTTGCCCTGGATGACGCGCTCCACGTTGCGAAGCAGGGCGTCGAAGAGCGCGGCGACGTCGATCCGGCGGGCCGGCGCGGCTTGGGCCACGACGGGGGACGGTAGCAGCGGCCCCCCGCAGTACCGTGACGCCGATGCGGGCGACTCGACGCGGTGGGTGGTTCGCGTGCTCCGTCGCGATCGCGTGCCGCCCGCGGCTCTGGGCGACCGCGCTGCGCACCGCGGCGCGCACCGCGCGCCCCGAGTGGTGGCGCCGCCCGCCGTTCGTCCCGGTGCCCGACCGGCCCTACCTCCGGTTCCGGATGGAGACCCAGTACGGAGACCAGCGGCCCCCGGTCGCTGCCGACGTCGTGTCGTACCTCGACTGGTGCCGGGTCCAGGACCGCCGCGTCCGCAGGGAGTCCCGAGCCTGATCGGTGCCCGACCGGCTCGCCCGAACCGTGACCGTCCCCTCAGGAGCCCGTCGGTAGACTCGCCCGCGAGCTCGTGACACGGCCGCCCGTTCGGGGTCGACGACTGGAGGCGAGGCTTGGGGAGAGCGCTGCTGCTCAACGCCACCTTCGAGCCGCTCTGCGTCGTGTCCGCCCGCCGGGCCGTCGTCCTCGTGCTGAAGGAGAAGGCGGAGATCGTCGAGCGCAACGGCGCGGCCTTCCGCTCGGAGCGTCGCGCGGTGCCCGTCCCGTCGGTGGTGCGCCTCGTCCAGTTCGTGCGCGTCCCCTACCGGACCCGCGTCCCGCTGAGCCGACGAGCCGTCTTCGCCCGTGACCATCACCGCTGCCAGTACTGCGGCCGCAGCGCCGAGAACCTCGACCACGTCGTGCCGCGCTCGCGCGGTGGCGAGCACTCGTGGGACAACGTCGTGGCGTCCTGCCGCGCGTGCAACGCCAAGAAGGAGGACCGCAGCCCCCTCGAGGCCGGCCTGCGCCTCCGCCGGGCCCCCGCGGTGCCGCACGCCGACCTCTGGCTGATCGCCACCGCCGGCGCCGTCGACCCCGCCTGGACCCAGTACCTCCCGGGCCTCGAGGCAGTCCCGGCGTAACAGCCGGCCCCGACTCGCGCGCGGGGCTGCACCGGGGGCGGCACCGACACCGACGACCCCGCTCGGCTCCGGAGCTGACCGGCCGCCCGCTCGTCGGGGGCGCACGGAAGCTTCAGACACCACTTCGGCACGCCGCTGCCTGCGGCAGCGCCGGACCTCAGCGAACTCGCCCTCGTGCGCCCCCGACGAGCGGACGTCCTCCCACCGCGCCAGCCATCCTCCCCAGACACTGGGGTTGGTACTTGGGTGCCCGCCTTCCCGCAGGGACCCTCCTGCGCGGCTCGGTCGCGCGAGGTCTGCGTCCCGTGGTGCCGCCGATCCCGATGACCCCCGGAGGAGGGGTCGCGCCGGAGGCGGTCGAGACCCGGGGCGAAGCCCCGACCGAGCGCAGCGGCAGGCGGCGAGGGGCTTCGCCGCTCGCCGCCGGTGGAGGCGAGCTTGCGAGCCGACCAGACAAGGCGCAGCGAGGGAGCAGGGGCTCGGCGGCCGGGAGGCGCCCGACGGAGTGGGGTCGTCGGTGTCGGTGGCGCCCCCGTTGCGCGGAGGGTTGACGCGCGCGGGCCGTGGGGGAGGCGGGCGGGGGTGGCTCGTG
>CAZCUD010000010.1:0-138139 GCA_964501785.1 uncultured Bifidobacteriaceae bacterium | reverse complement strand
GCGACGCCGCTGCGCTCCCCGCGCGCGACCCGAGCCAAGCGACCCAGGGTCTCCGGGTCACACTCACTCGGATCGGCGACGACCACGAGCAATGGCGGACACGCCGTCGCCTCGGTCGCGCGTGCGTGATACAGCGACGTCAGGTGACGCTCGTCGAGGTATCGGCGCGCCGTCGCGCGGCGTCGGCGCGCCTCGACCAGCGCCTCGTCCAACCCGACTCCCCCGCTTGAGCTCCCCAGCGGGTCTCGGCTCACGATCATCACGTCACCCGACGCGTGCGCCAACGACGCGTCGAGACATTCCAGCGCGTCGCGGACCTCGCCGGCGTCGCCGACCAGGTTGACGAGCCGACAGCCCTCAAGGTTGATGAACAGTTCGCCGAGTCCCGTCGCCCCCAACGCCACCAGACCCGGCAGCACCGGCGGCCCCTGTTCCTGCGGCTCCGCCGGATCATGGACGTACCGGGCGAGTTGACTGCCGGTCGCGGTCCACACCCATCCCGTCGACGCCGCGCGGAAGCCGCCCGTGGCGGGCGGTGGAGGTCGGTCCCAGAAGACCTCGACGACCTCGTCGCCGACGTGGACCGCGAGGGGCACCGCGGACGTCGACGCTGCCTCCTCGAATGCCTCACCCAGCGCGCTCAGGGTCGCGTCCAATGCGGCCCGATCACCATGCTCGGCGCGCAACTCCGTGACCGACGCCGGCGAACCATCATCCCCACCATCATCACGTCGTGCCTGGCGCCGCCACATCCGCGCGCACACGACGAGCACGAGCCCGGCCACGAGCAGCACACCGACACCGTTGGGCATCCCCGGACTTCGTCGTACGCCGGCGACGAGGATCAGAAGCTCGGCACCGGCGATACCAGCCGACGCGGCCGCGCATATGCCCGCCAACGCGCCGGTCGTGGTGGCGCGGGTCATGGGCTGCGCCTCGCGGCGCTACTTCGGTTCGACAGGCACACGTCACCAGACCCGACCCCTGAAGAACCGTGACCCGAGGGAATGTCGGTCAGAGCGCGGGGGTGCCGGCCTCCAGCAGCCGCTTGACCTCGACACATGCCGGTGCGGCCGCCATCGCCTCGGCCAGCCGCCGGGGCCACGGCGCCAGCAGTCCCGCGAACGCCTCAGTGGAGAGATGGGTCTCGATCGCGTCGGCGGCCGCGTCCGCCGCGCCCGCGGGATCGGTGTCCACGGTCTCGAAGAACGTCGCGAACCCCTCCCGCGCCGCCGCGAGCTCATCCAACACCGCGTCCAGATCCGACACGATGCGGGCGACGACGCGTTCGCGATCCCGGATCCGCGGGAGACCCGCGTCCTCGACCCCGTCGCGCAACTCGACCAAGAAATCCGCCAACCCGCCGACCAGCGCATCGAAGAGCCGCACCCCCTCGACCAGCTGCGCCTTGGTCACCGGGCGGGTGCCGCTGAGATCCTTGAACTCGGCGAGATCCGGACCCAGACGCTCCGCCACGGGCTGCGCCTGCGCGCAGACCCGCCCCACCCACACCTTCGGTCGCAGCGAGTCCTCCCCCGCCGACGCCGACCCGGCCACGCCCCCCAGGGAACTCAGCACGGCTCCGATCATGACGACGGCGGCGGCGCCGACGGCGCGGCGGGCGATCACGCCGCGTCCCTCGGCCCGCCCGCCAGCATCGACACCAGCGCGGGGCGAGGCACCACCCGCCGTCGACCCAACTGCATCGTCGGCAGCTCGCCGCGCCGGGCCAGCTCGTACGCCAACGCCCGCGACACGCCCAGCATGCGCGCCGTCTCCGGAATCGAGAACACCAGCCGCTCGCCGCGTTCGGCGAGCCGCTCGATCGCACCGGCCAGATAGTCCCCGTCCGGCTCGACATCGGGTTCGGTTCGTGTCGAGAGCGTGGTCATCCTCGGTACCTCCATGCATCGGGTCGCTCACCCAACGCACCAACCGCACCGAGAACCCCACACCCAAGAGCCCGCGTCAGTTGACCCAGTCCAGGTTCGGTTCCTCCAACCCCTCCGCGAGCACGCGCAGCGTCGCAACGAACAGATCGAGCACCTCGAGCGGATCGCCGCCCGCCAGCGTGATCCGCTCCGACAGCTCCAGTCCACGCCGGTGGAACAAGCCCAAGACGAGATGCGTCAACTCGTCGACGATCTCAAGGGCTGCCGCCCGGGCCGCTTCGAGCTCCCCGGACCCGTCTTCACCACGACGCGTAGCGTCATCCATCGCCGGTACCTCCTAGTCAGGTGCTGGCACGCCCCCGGGCCGGTCGCACCCGGCCTGGGGGCACTTCATCTTCTCCTATCCCTGCGACAACCAAGCGGCGCGAACGTGAGCAAACAACGCGAGGCACGAAGCACCCGCGCTCGGGGACCGGTAGGGGTCCGGTAGGGACGCGGCGGATCGGGCTGCTGGCAGATCCAGCCAGGTCCGTGGTGTCAGCGGTGCGGGGGGCAACCAGTGTCGGTCACGGCAACCGGCACCTTTAGACCTTCGGGTTCCTGAGCGCCTTGACCGGCGTCCAGCACCAGCGCCGCGTGCTTGTGGCGCACCCCTGTGGGTTCTCAAGCGTGTCGCGCTCTGCCCGCGACGGCAGGCGATGGTGCTGGAACCTGTACCTTCTACTACAAACCGTAGTGATCGGGGTATGCACTCCAGGCAGCGCTCGTGTTGGAAGCGTGCAGGTTGGCGGACGAGGAGGCGGATCCGTGCCGGTGATGTCACACGTCGAGCAGGCATTCTGCCGAAGCTTGCCGTGGCGATGGATCTCGCAGCGCGTCGTCGTTCCCTGGGTTGTGCAGGGTCGAGGGCTGGATGGTCGTGTCCTCGAGCTTGGCTCCGGATCGGGTGCGATGGCTTCCGACCTGCTCGATCGACATGAGCAACTACGTCTGGTTGCTACTGATATCGACCCGACGATGGCTACTGCGGCGCGGGCGCGACTTGCCCGCCGCGCAAGCCGCGCCCATGTTGTGCTCACCGACGCGACCGCCTTGCCATTCGCCGGTACCCAGTTCGACGCGGTGGTGAGCTTCCTCATGTTGCACCACGTGATCGAGTGGGAGCAGACCCTTCGAGAGGCCATCCGGGTGCTTCGTCCGGGGGGAGCTCTGATCGGGTACGACCTCGTCGACTCGCTGCCAGCACGTGTTGTGCATCGCGTCGATGGGTCCTCGCATCGGCTCGCCACACCCGCCGCACTCCGTGCAGCACTCGAGTCCCTCGACGTCGACAAGCTCGAGATCGAAGAATCGCTTGGCGGGCTCGTCGTTCGCTTCGCGGCTGCGAAGCGAACGACGCGCGCATCGGACGTCGCCTGAAAGGACGAACACATGGTCACGACCACCTACCACGTGAGTGGCATGACGTGCGATCACTGCGTTCGCGCCGTGACAGATGAGTTGATGCGCCTCGACGGAGGCTCTGGCGCCGAGGTCGAGCTTGCCAATGGCTCAGCGACCATCACGAGTGCATCCCCGCTCGATGAGCATGTCGTACGAGCCGCTGTCGCCGAGGCGGGCTACGAGCTGGTCGTCTAGCTCACGGCCCAAGGCATGGCACGCGCGCCATCGGGTACCGACGTTCGAACGGCTCCTCGAGAGGAAGGCATCAAGGATGAAGAACGACAGCGGCACCGAGCTGACGTGCACAAACGACGATTGCGACTGTCGTCTCCGAATCGAGCGGCCGTGCCCACACGGTGACACGTATACGTGCGCTTGTGGACACACGATGGTCGAGGTGTAGCTCTTCTCAGAGGTACGGCACGGGATCGACGGGGTCCCCGTTGAGCCTGACCTCGAAGTGCAGATGTGGTCCCGTCGACGCGCCGGTGGAACCGACGTAGCCGACGATCTCACCGACCCCGACCTGCGCGCCGACACCTGCGGCCAGTGATGATTGGTGGGCGTAGAGCGTCGCCATCCCACCACCGTGATCGACCACGATCGAGTTGCCGTAGCCGCCGTTCCACCCCGCTTGGATGACGGTGCCAGCGCGGCACGCCCGGATCGGCTCACCCATCCCGGCGGCCATGTCGACCCCGTTGTGCATCCTCGTCGTCCCGTAGATGGGATGGACGCGAGAGCCGAAGCCGCTGCGGATCTCGCCCGGGACCGGACGCGCCTCGCACGGGTTCGACGCCGTACCACGCGAGCCTCCGGCGAGGACCTGGGAGACCGAGGCGGACGCGGCCTGGAGGGCAGCAAGCTCTCCTTCGAACTCGGCCTTCCTCGCCTGGATGGACGCCAGGGCTTGCTCCTCTGCAGCCTGTCGCTCCGCAGCTTGGGCTCGAGCGGGTTCGATCTCGGCACGAAGCGTGCCGATCGTGTCCCGTTCCGCTTGTGCGGCCGCGCGAGCGGCGTCGGCATCGTGCTTGTCTGCTTCGATGGCCCGCCGCTTGGTCTCGATCTCGTCGCGGAGGCGCTCGACCCTTTCGACGAGCCGCCGCCGCTTGTCTGAGACGGTGTCGAGGTAGGCGTCGCTCTGCACCATCGCGGCGGGAGGCGCGGCCAACGCCATCTCGTACTGGGATCCCTTGCGAGCAGAGCGATACATCTGCGCGGCGGTGTCGTCGAGCGTCGCTTGCGCTCGGTCGAGCTTCGTCTGCGCAATGACGACCCGCTGACGCACCTCCTCGTACTCGGAAGCGAGACGACGAGCCTCCGCCTCGCGCTCGGCGAGGCGACCCTGTGCGGCACCGATCTGTTGATCGAGCTCCGCGACCCTCGCGTCGATCGCAGCCTTCTCGTCTCGGATGCCTTGGAGCTGCTGCAGCGCCTCGAGCTCCTGGACGGAGGCATCCCCGATCTGATGCTGGAGCTCTTCCCTCTTCTCACCCGACGACTGCGCGCTCGACGCCGCCGGCAGCGCGACGAGCGAGAACGCGACGGCAAGCGGGACGACCGCAAGATGCCATCTCCGGCGTTGTCGACCCTGCGTGCTGGCGCGAGCCATCAACTGGCGGAAGCACATGTACGACGTACTGTAGTAGTTCCATGCCACAGAGCATCCAATGCCCGGGATGCGGCCAGCCCGTAGATGTCACGCGCCCGTCCGACATTCAGTTGGCGATCGAACGACACCGCACGCAGGATGGCCGCCCCACGGTCACCATCACGGTTGGCCGAGTCGACGTCCACAGCTGCCAACGGTGCAGTGACGGAACGTGGCGATAGCCGATCGGCTGTCGGATCAGCCGGGACGCACCGCGTCGACGACCGAGCCGCTTCCGCCGACGAAGCGGATGACGTCGCCGGTGTGCGTGGCATGGATGTAGCCACCGCCAACCCAGATGCCGATGTGGGCCGGCCAGCTGCTGGTCGTGATCAGATCACCCGGAGCGAGCTGATCGAGCGGAACCCGCGGGAACATCGCAGCCTGCGCGCCTGAGTAATGCGGGAGCGAGAGTCCGCCCGCCTGCCAGGCTCGCATCGTGAGCCCGGAGCAGTCGTACGTGTCGGGTCCCGATGCCGCGTACTCGTAGGGCTTGCCGAGCTGGGCCTGAGCGAACGCGACCGCAGCTCCTGCGCCGCCACTCGGGCTCGGGGTGGGCCCGTCCCAAGTGCTCCGCCCGCCTGCCGGGGCGGCGCTTGCGGCGCGGCGCTCCTGTTCCTGACGAACGAGCTCCGCGAGCTCGCCCTTGACCTGGTCGAGCAGGCGCTGCTGTTCTGCGGCGGCCGCATCGGCTTCCGCCTTGGCCTGCGCAAGCCGGTCGCGTTCGGCCGCGGCTTGGGCCTGGGCCTGTTCTGCTTGTGATTGCTCGACACGCAGGTCCTTCTTCGCGGCCGCCAAATCGCTGAGGAGCTGGTTGTCACGGCGGCTCGCCACCTCGTTGTACTTGAGCCGCACGTTCGCTTCAGCGACGTTCCCGCTGTCGAGGAGGTCGAGTCCGGAGGCGAGTCCCGCGCTCTGATAGATCGCGACAGCACGCAGGTCCACGAGGTCCTCGAGGCGGACGATCTCGGTCTTAGTCTCAGCGATGCGCGCCTTGGACTTGGTGATCCGGGCCTGCGCGTCGTCGACCTGGAGCTGGGCCGCGTTCAGCTGCTCGCCCAGCGCGGCAACCTCGGCACCATTCGTTGCGAGCTGCTGCTCGAGCTCCTGCGCCTGCGACTGGAGATCGTCTGCCGGCGCGGCCAACGCTGAGCCGGTGGACACGGCGATGACCAGGCCGAGGACCGTCGCAACGGCAAGCCTGCGGTGAGCGAGTCGGCAGCGAGGCATGACACTCCACGAAGCACTGACTGGGGGACAGGTCTCGGACAACGACAACTCGTCGTAGTACGCGAGCACCCTAGACGACGTCGCCGGGCAGACGCTGCTTCGGTGCGCCCTCGGTGAACAACCCGGCAACGATGGCTGGCAGGCACCAAATGTCATGACTGGCGCATAGGAGACGAATCGGAATACGCGTTCGATGCGTAAGGCGTCGGATCCGCTCGTCGGTCGGCGCGGTGACGGGAAGCGAAGTGGGCCAGACTACGGATCGTCGGGCCCGGCACCGTCCAGTCCCGGTGCACGCGTCCACGCACATCGAGGCACCGGATCGAGGACGTGCGCCGCTGGCCGTTCGTGCGGTCCCTCAGCCCTCGACGGCGCTGCCGATGTGCCTTCGCGCCAGGCCGCGGATCGGCTCGTTCCAGCTCGTGCTGGCCGCCCTGCGGAGCGGCGACTGGCAGATAAGACAATCCAGCGTGGGCCGCAACGGCTTCCTCCGGATCAGAGATCAGCCGAAGCGCGCCACCGCGACCCAGCGATATCACACCGGCGCACGACGCAAGGCAGCGCGTCACGTGGGCCGCAGCACCCCGAAGCCGACCGTGAGCACGAAACGCCGACGTGACACAGCGCAGATCGGCTTGCTTCATGCCGCCGTCTGCAGATTCGGCGCCGGGCGCAGGTCACAGCCCTGCGCAATCAGCGCCTCGACGTCCGTCCTGACAACGCCGATACCCTCCGCACCGCGGCGGTAGGCATTTACGATCGCGTCGATCGTCGCGACTGGGTGCAGTCCACTGTGACGAAAGATCGTGGCGGCGTCGATCATCAGGACCTGTCCCGGAGTCCGCGGCATCCGGTTCATGACGACGATCGCCGACTGCGCCAGCGCGCGACTGAGGCGAGCGTCGAGCCATCGCACCGGCAGATACGGAGAGTCAGGCACGCACCAGACCACCGCTTCCACGACACCGGACTCGAGGATCGACCGCCGAATCGCGGCTTCGGCGTCTTCCTCCGCCGACACATCACGTCGCTGATGCAGCGCCCCGGTGTCGATCACCATTGCGACGCGCCCTTCTTCAGTCGTCGACGCCAGGCAGTGCTGCACCCACCCCCAATCGGCCGACTCTACGGGTGGGATCCCGTGCGCGAACCGGTCGTACGGATCCGACATGTACAGCTCACGCCCAACCGACTGCTCCCACACCGGGTTCGCGACCACCACGTCGAACTGTCGGACTCGACCACCATCGACGAACGCCGGGGCGCGCAACGTGTCCCCGCGTACGAGCGTCACTGGGTCGTCCGACCGCGCGAATGCGGTGCGGGCCACCGCGATCGCGAGCGGATCCAACTCCTGACCGAACAGCTGAACGGAACCGGCTCGTGTTGCGCCCTGCTCGTGTGCGGCGATCCGCGCGGCACGCAACAACATCCCCGCACCAGCGCTCGGGTCGTAGATGGACATGCCCGGCTCCGCGGCGGCGATCTCGCCGACCAGCCGAGCAAACATCGGCAACGTCGTCATCGAGATCACGCGTTGCCACACGGTCCACGCGCTCGCAGCCACACCCGCCGCCGCCGCCGCGCTAAGAGCAGCGCGTCGCCGACGACGCGACCGCATACCGGCCTTCTTCATCCTGATGCCTCCGAGTCAACGATCCGACAAACCCACGCACGGCCAGATCGCTCCGCGATCCGACCCCGGATCGCTCAGTACCTCAGGACACCAGCAGTCAACAGGAGACCAGGATCTCGACTCCGGGGAGCCAACCACGTCGCAGCGAGCTGGCGCTCGCTGCCGTCGCGCCGCTCATCGTCGTCGAGCAAGCGCGCCTCGACACGGCGACGCCCGCGTAGCACCGCCACCCCCACTGCAAACAGCGCTGCACCAAGGGCGAGCGCGTGCAGCGACCACTCAGCGTCCGTCGGATGCAGCGGGTGCGAGTGATCAGACGCGTCACCGGTCGGAACCGAGTGTTCGGCGTGCTCAAGCGTGCGCACCACCGAAGTGAGCGATGAGCAGTGGAGCCCATACAGACCGACGAGCATGAGCAGCGCAGCCACGATCGCCCGAATCCGACTACCAGTTGCGACAGCCAGAGCTGACCGAGGTGACGATCCCCGCCTGCGCGACGCGCCGCTCACGGGCACAATCGTAACCGCGTCGACCGCAGACCCAGCCGAACACACTCACAGGACGGACCTGGACAGGAGGCAAGCGCGCGACACCAGAGCAAGGGCACTCGAAGTGCAGCCGATCCTTCTCCTCCCGCTGCCGGCGCGGGACGAACTAGCCGTTCGCGCTCCTAGTCGACGCCGTCACAGGTCGGGCACCTCGGTCCGATCGAAGTCCACCTGGCCCGATTCGTCAGCGTCCGGATGGTCGACACCTGGCCACGGGACGACGACAGTCGGGCAGGGAGCATGACGAGTCAAGTACGTGCTCGCGGACCCCATGAGCAGGCCAGCAATCCCGCTGCGCCCGCGTGCGCCGATCACGAGGAGGTCTGCTCCACGAGCGGCGTCAATGAGTGCGACTCGTGGGTCTCCCAGGACCGCCTTCGTCGTGATCTGCACATCGGGTGCCAGACCAAGCTCGTGCGCTCGGGCGGCCTCATGACGAAGGAACGCGAGCGCTTTAGAGTCATCATCGGCGCTCGCGAGGCCGGCCTCGACGACAGCTGGCGACACCGACCAGGCATGGATCAGGTGAATCGTGTCGCCGCCTTGCGCATGGGAGACCGACCAACGCAGCGCCGCCCGGCCGTTTGCGGAGCCGTCGACCCCCACGACGATCTCTTGGCTCTTGCGCGGTGCGTCCATAGGTTCGCTCCAGGCGTGAGAACCACTCATTCAGCATCATGCCGTAACTACGACTTGCTGTCGTAGTGCCTATAGGCCCAACTTCCGCCCTGCCAGAGGCTGGGCTCGCCGCTACACGCATTCGCACGGGCAAGGACCTTCGCCCCTGCCAACGACAGCATGTCGTAGTTATGTTCTTCGGGCGCCCCGTAGCGGGCCCGATTGAAGGAGTTCTCGATGAAACGTCGCTGGATGCTGATCCTCGGTGCGGTCGTGGTGGCCGCCGCCGTCTTCGGCGTGGGATATGCCGTTGGTGATGACGGCCACGGGGCTGACGATCAGCACGGCCTGGGCAGTGACCGCATGGCGGTGATGATGGCCGACGGTTCCATGCCCGAGATGATGAACGACTTCACCTCGATGATGACCCAGCTTCGGGAGTCGATGACTCCGGAGATGCGACAGCAAATGGATTCCGACGCGATGTGGCAGCTCATGGAGAGCGGCAAGTTGCAGAAGCTCATGGACGAGCATGGTGCGTCGATGAGCGAGATGCCCGGGATGCACCAGTCCGGCGGTGGCCACCAAGGGCCGGGCGGCCACGACGGCGGTTAGGCCCACACGTCGCAAGGGCCGTCCCGAGTCCTCTCCACCGTCGCGACTTCGCGGCAAGGAATTCGGTGTCGAAGTTCTCGCCTCCGCTCCGCGCCATCGGCGCCGAATCACTGACTCCGACACGTGAGAGGGCGGTGCAGTGAACGCACGCAACATGCTCAGATTCCACGTCGGTGCATCCATCGCCATCATCGCGGCGCTGCTTCTGATCGCATCCCGACTGACGCACGCACCGTTCTTCGTCGGAATGATGGCGCGCTGCCTGAGCATGATGCTCATGAACGGTGGTCGAGGACGTGACGACGTCTCTGCTGACCCACTCACGGTCGATGATCGCGAGTCGATGTGACCGAGTGGACGATCGTGGTCGGCGAGTCGGGCTGTGCCGGGGCTCGGCGTGGTTGAAGCAGCGTCGATTGACCGAGATTTCGTGCTGTCTGTGACCGAGGTGACGAAGTCGTTTCACATCGGCACCTGGCCGTTCGGTGCTGTCGCATCGGTCTTGAAGGGCGCGAGTCTGGAGCTGGCACGCGGGGAGCTTGTCGGACTCGTCGGTGAGAACGGGTCGGGGAAGAGCACCTTGATGCAGATCATCGTCGGAATGCTTGCTCCCACGAGTGGGACCGTCGAGCTGCGCGGCACGCTCGGCTATTGCCCGCAGATGCCACAGCTCTGGGAGAAGTTGACCGTCGCGGAGCACATCGGCCTCTTCGCACGCGCGTATGGGATGGATCCGGACCGCGCGGCCGCCAGCACCGCTCGACTGCTCGACGAGCTCGCCTTCGCGCGCTATCTCGACTTTCGCGTCGAGGCACTCTCGGGAGGGACGCGTCAGAAGCTCAACCTCGCCTTGGCGCTCCTGCACGAGCCGGATCTCCTGCTCCTCGACGAGCCCTATACCGGGTTCGATTGGGAGACGTACCTCAGCTTCTGGGGAATGGCCGAACATCGCCGCGCGGCCGGCATGGCCATCCTGATCGTGTCGCACCTGATCGGCGAGCGGGAACGTCTGACGCGCAGCTACTCGCTGGTTGATGGCCGATGCGTTCCTTCATGAGAGGTGTCGTGACGACCGGCTGGTACTTCCTGCGCGAACAGATGCGTTCACCCTTGCTACTCACCCTTCTCGTCGTACTGCCGCTGCTGTTCGTCGTTACGGCATCCTCGGTGCTCAGCGACTTCTCGCGCGCGCTAGGAGGTTCCGCAACCGGCGGCCCAGCGACAGCCCTCGCCGCAGGATGGTCAGTCGCATTCCTGGCCGGTGCCCTCGGGTACTTCGTCACGATGTCGTCGCACGAGGCTGACCAGCGGCTCGCGCTCGCTGGTCTCGGACCGGGCCGCATTGCGGTCGCGCGCCTCATGAGTGCATTGGGGCTGGCTGGAACAGTGACAGCAGCCGCGTTCCTCGCGCTACGCCTCCAGCAGCCGGTACCGCATGTCGCCCACACGGTGCTGGCCATGCTCGCCTATGCCTGCATCTACCTGGCCATTGGCACCGCTGTCGGTTCCGTGGTCCGCGACGCGCTCGCCGGGTCACTCCTAGTGGTGTTCATCCTTCTCCTCGACGTGTTCTCCGGACCCGGCATGTCGAAGGGGACGACTGGCGTCGCGACGCTCTTGTCACCGAGTCAGAAGGCCGGTGAGCTTCTCCTTGCGGCCGGCGGCGGGATGGCTTCCGCAGATCGAACGTGGACGGGCGCGGCGATCAGCGTCGTCGTCGCACTCGGCGTCGCTTTGGGCGCGTTCTGGTACGCGGCGAGGACCCGAAGGTGAGACTCGACCGCACCTGGGCGGCGACCCGACTGTGGCTGCGTGACCTTCGACGTCGGCCACTGCTCGTGATCCTGCTGGTCGTCACCCCCATCTTCTTCATCACGCGTGCCATCGCCGCCACTCGACCTATCCCGCGCGCTGTCGGTCTGCCCGGGGGAGGCATCGCACTGAGCACGATGCGGGAGGTCCATGGCGCGACCATGGCGGCGATCACCGTTGCGTTCCTCAGCGGGCTCGTCGGGGTCTTCATCATGCAATCGGCGAAGCAAGCCGACCGTCGCCTCGTGCTCGCTGGATACCGTGGTCTCGAAGCCGTGACTTCGCGCCTTGTCGTCCTTCTGACGGCGACCGGCGTCATCACTGCCCTGTCGCTGCTCGTGACAGCACGCGACTTCACTCCGCGAAGCTTCGTCGGATTCGCCATCGCAACCGCACTGATCGGAATCACCTATGCCGGTATAGGAGCGCTCGCCGGTTCGCTCCTCGGGCGGGTAGGCGCCACATACTTGGTCCTGTTCCTCGCGATGATCGACCTGGGCGTCGTCCAGAACCCGATGTTCGGAAGCGGCCGCCCGCCTGATTGGGCGGTCACGCTTCCGGGCTACCCGGGCATGCGCGTGGTGATCGCGGCCTCCTTCGCGCACCACAACCCTGTTCCTGTCATCGAGCTGCTCGGCGCCCTCGCCTGGGCGGCAATCGTGAGCGTCGCAGTCGTCAGCATCCTCAGTCGCTCCCTGCAACGGCCCCGAGGGGCGATCGCGAGGTAGCGACATCGCGAGCGATCGCCCGTCGGCGCGCGTCGCCACTGGGGGTTGTCGACGCCGAAATGTTGCCGTGAACATCTCAGGGACTTCGACCTCGAGACGTTCCGTCGCCTCGACTCCCAAGGAGGATGTTCTGAGTCGGCGATGATCCTGGCAAGACAGGCAACTACGGCGGCTACGGCTGCGCAGGAGGTTGCCGCCGCAGTGTTCTTCGTCGCATGTCGAATCGGACGCCATTCATGGCGCCCAAGTCCGGTCGCGTCCCTACCGATCGTCCCTACTGCCATCCCTACTTCTCCAGCGCACGCCGTGTCACTGGCTGGACGCGATGGACGTAGAGTCCTTACAGCACAACACCCGCTGGACGTGAGTAGTCTGGCTGGACGGTCGGGAGTGTCTTCCTAAACCGTGCGTCGCAGGTTCGAATCCTGCCGGGGGCGCCGAGTCAGCACGTTTGCGCAGGTAAGACGGTCGTCACACGACGCGCTGGCGTGTCGCTCGTCCATCTGGTGTCGTCCAGTAGTAGGGACGGCGGTAGGGACGCGCGAAACCGACGCCCGAAGTCCACCCCGACGCGTCACGTCGGTCACGGCAACCCACGTCGGCCTTGATCGCGACGGCGCCGCTCGCACCCGCTGGCGACCGGCGCTTACGACACATCCGCCGTGCCCGTCACGTAGACGCTCAACTGCGGCGTCGGTGCTCCGACGCACGCCTTCTGCGGCGGGCGTCAAGGCACGTGGCTCGCCACCCGGGCTCGAGCTCTTGTAGTTGGCATCGGAGCCAGTGCGAGTGAGCCGCATCGCGATCTAAGGCCCGAGATCGTCGGGGACGGGGCGTCGCTCGGCGGCCTCACGAGTTGTGGCCTCGCCGTTGCGCGCGATGTCGTCGACCAACCACTCCATCTCGGCGATCTCGCGTCGTTGCGCGCGAATGATCTCATCAGCCAGCGTGCGTACCCGCACGTCGTCGATGTCCGCGCGCTCACTCGTCAGGATCGCAATCGAGTGATGCGGGATCATCCCCTTCATGTAGTCGGCGTCACCGACAAAGACCTGTGAACGCGATAGCCCGAGCCCGGCCCCGAGGAAAACGAGACCCAATGCGATGACTACGGCATTGATCCAGACATTGGCGTACATGTGCCACATGAAGGCGATCATGACGATCGCCATGGCTCCGCCCATGACGAGAGCCATGTAGAAGCGCTCCTCGCTCCACCACACGTGATCGATCGCGAAGACGTTGGTGTACGTCAGCCCGAACATCACGACGGTCGACGTGGTGACCATGGCCCCGAATCTCAGGTATGAGCCGTTCACTTGGGTGACCTTCCTTCTGCTTCGCAACACGGGCGACGTGCTAAGCGCGGGATCCAAGAGCGTCGCCTCGTATCGAAGACGAATACCCGGGTGGCAACGACGGAAACGCCTAGCCGGAAGGCGTGGCTACGTGGGTCACATGGTTGCCCGGAGACGGAACTTCGACCCTGGACCACGACAAACCTGTCGTAGTTAGGTCCTTTCCGTTGTCGACGCCGAATTCACAAGGGGCACCTCGCGATGGGGTCAGGTCTGTCGGTCGTCGAGCAGCGGTGCCCGCAACCTGCTCTCATGACCCGATTCCGAGCCGGCGCAAGTGCGCACACGGTCCCCCGAGTGCGAACGCGTGATGCGCATCACTGAACCACCCCGCGACGAGCAGCGTCACCGTGAGTCCCGCGACGAGCAGCGGAACGTACATCGCGAGTCGAGCGAGCCGCGAGTGAGCCACCGGGGGCGCCTCCTTGCACAGACGTTCGTGCATGAGCAGCGCCGGTTGCACTACAAGACGTCGTAGACTGCCGAGACGTCGGGACAGGGGAGTCGCGTGGTCAGTCTCGCGTTGCGCAACCTCCTTCGAGAGCGGGTCCGCCTCGCGATCTCCGTGGGTGGAGTGGCGTTCGCGGTCGCGATGATCATCCTCATCCGTGGTCTGTTCGTCGCATATCAGACCCGCGTCTCGGACTTCTTCGGGTCGATTCGGGCGGATCTCTGGGTGCTCGAGTCGGGCACCGCTGACTTCTTCCACTCCTTCTCGCTCCTGCCCTTCGAGGTGCGCTCGGAACTGGAGCGAGCACCCGGAGTCGCCTCGGTTCGGCCCTACGTCGCTCGTCTGGTCGTGGCCCAGGTCGACGACACCGACGCGGTCGTGTACCTGGTCGGATTCGATCCGGAGGATCCGGTCGTCGGACCGAGCGAAGTCGTCGAAGGAACCGCCGAGGTCGGCCCGCGCGGCCTGATCATCGACGAGGTCTTCGCCCGCGAGCACGACCTCTCCATCGGCGACCACATGACGGTCGGGATGCAGGATCTCAGCGTGGAAGGGATCGCGCGTGGCGGAGACCTGGTGATGTTCCAGTACGCCTTCGCGACCGAGGCGACCGCGCGTGCGGTGCTCGGCCTGAAGGACTTCGACAACGCAGCGCTCGTTCGTCTCGAGCCCGGGGCCGATCCTCGTGGGGTCCGCGCGGCCCTCGGCGCCGATGCGCGCGTGCAGGTGCGGGATCCCGGCGAGCTCATCGAGGTCAACCAGCGACCGATCAACGCCGGGTTCCTGCCGGTCGTGCGAGTGCTCCTCGTCCTCGCGTTCGTGGTCGGCGTCGCGGTCGTGGGCCTGGTCATCTACTCGAGCGTCGTCGAACGACGGCGTGAGTACGGCATGCTGAAGGCGCTCGGAGCAAGAGCGCGGCAGCTCGTCGTGGTGATCGCCACCCAGGCGCTGCTCGCCGCGGCAGCCGGATTCATCGTCGGGCTCGTGCTCGCGCTCGCATGGCGCGCCGTCTCGCAGCGGTGGGTTCCGCAGTTCATCACCGAGATCCGGATCGCAGACCTCGCGCTCGTCGCTGCGCTCACCGCGGTGATGGCGCTCGTCGCCGCGCTCTTGCCACTGTTGCGGATCACTCGCATCGATCCCGGCGAGGTGTTCGCAGCGTGAGCGTCCTCGGTCTCGTCGACGTGACCAAGGAGTTTCACGCTGGCGGGTCGACCGTCACCGCGGTCGATGCGGTCAACCTCGAGGTCGCTCGCGGCGAGCTGGTAATCATCATGGGTCCCTCGGGATCCGGGAAGACCACCCTCCTCCAGCTCATCGGGGCATTGCTCACGCCGACCAGCGGGACGATCAGCGTCTCCGGCCGCAACCTCGCGAACCACACTCGCACGCAGCTCGCCCAGCTCCGGCTCCACCACATCGGCTTCATCTTCCAGAGCTTCAACCTCCTCGGGGCGCTCGACGCGCTCGACAACGTTGCCGCCCCCGCGACACTTGCCGGCATCGACCGCCACGATCGGCGGCGCCGCGCACACGAGCTCCTCGAGCAGTTCGCGCTCAGCTCGCGGGCGCATCACCGACCCGACCAGCTCTCCGGAGGAGAGAAGCAGCGGGTCGCCATCGCCCGCGCGCTCATGAACGATCCGGAGCTGATCCTGGCGGACGAGCCGACCGCGAACCTGGACGCCGCATCCGGCTACCAGGTCCTGCACCTCCTGCAGAACATCGTCGAACAGACCGCGAAGACTGCGATCGTCGTCACGCACGATCACCGCATCACCGATGCGGCGGACCGTCTCCTCTGGCTTGCCGATGGCGAGCTGCGCGATCGCCCCTCCGCGTTCGCCACGGCGATCGACCCGGTCTGTGGGATGGAGATCATCAAGGACCGGGCCTCTGCAACGCGAGACGACGCGGGCCGCACGCTCTACTTCTGCTCACAGATCTGCGTCGAGAAGTACGACGCAGACCCCAGACGCTGGACGAGAAGCTGAGACCGGCGCCGACTGGGCACGTCAGAACTGCAGGTCAGGCCCGCGCGACGCTCAGACCGCTGCTGCGACCGGCTCCTTCTTGCGCCCGAGCGGCGTCACTCCTCGGGGCTTGAAGATCGACAGTGCCATCGGCACCGTGAGCACGACGAGGCCGACCCCCGCGTGCAGCACCATCGATGCCCGGTCGCCCTGTAGCTGCTCCGCACCGAGTCGCCCGCGGGCCGAATCCGCGAGCCGGCTGATCGTCGAGACCTGGAGCAACAACACGACCGCCGCGAGGACGCTGATGACGAGCTTCAGGACCACCCAATAGTGGCGGACCAACCCCCAGGTCGTCCCGAGGGATTGCACGACTCCGGTCACCACAGCGGCGATCGCGAGGGGGACGATGACGTACCTCGTCGCCGTGTCCATCGCTACGTACGAGCTCCGAACCGTCGCGTGATCGTCGCTCCCCAGTCCTGCAATCGCCAAGGACAAGAAGACCCCCACTGCGCCCATCCACCCGACGCTCGTCATCACGTGCACGCAGAGGGCCGCCTTCCGAACACCGGGGCTCATCGTCACGTGTGCCGTCCGGGCCCGTGATCGCCGCCGACGAGCAGCATCACGACGACGATGACGATCACGACGAGCGCGACGACTCCGAGCACCTTCACCCAGCGGGGCATCGCACCTCTCGGTGGCGTGGCGGCCTGCGCTTCTCGTGCCATCGCATGTCCTCTCGAACCCGAACGGCGTGCCGGCATTTTTACGAGACAGTCTGTCTATGTCAAGACGCTTGTCTCGTATCACGACGATCCGTACGCTGACGGCATGCCGCGGCTCTGGACGGAGACGATCGACGAGCACCGACGCGCCGTCCGAGACGCCACTCTCGTCGCAACCGCTGCGCTCGTTGCCGAATACGGCCGGGGCGCCGCGACGATGTCCCGCATCGCCGACGAGACCGGCATCGGCCGGGCTACTTTTTTTTTCAAGCAGAAGACGGCATACGAGATCCTCATCGCATGGCACGAGCGTCAGATCTCACACCACTTGGCGATGCTCGAGGAGATCCGCGACACCACCGATCCCACGTTGCAGGTCGAGGCGGTGCTGACCGCCTACGCGCGCATCCGCCGTGCCCACCACGGAACGGAGCTGGCTGCAGAGCTCCACAGCGGTGCCCACGTCGCCCACGCACGACGCAGGTTGCTCGGATTCGTCGCCGCGATGATCGCCGACTCCGCCACGACAGCCGGCATCCGTACCGACGTGTCTCCGAAGGAGCTCGCGAACTTCTGCGTCCACGCTCTCGATGGCGCAGCGCACGTCAGGACGCAGCGAGCCGCTGACCGCCTCGTATCGCTCGTACTGGGTGCCATTCGTGACGTCACGTGACTGCGAACCCGTGCACCACGACCCACTCCAGCTGCCTCACCCATCGCGCGGGTCGACGGTCGACCAGCGACACACGCGATCCGTCGTAGGAGTCACCCCGGCCGCACGGCGTCGACGACGGAGGCGCTGCCGCTCACGTAGCGGATGACATCGCCCGTGTGCGTGGCGTGGATGAAGCCCCCGCCGACCCAGATCCCGATGTGAGCCGGCCAGCTGCTCGTCGTGATCAGATCGCCGGGTGCAAGCTGGTCGAGCGGGACTCTCGGGAACATCGCGGCCTGGGCACCCGAGTAGTGCGGCAAGGACAGACCACCGGCCTGCCAGGCGCGCATCGTGAGCCCCGAGCAGTCATACGTGTCGGGACCGGAGGCGGCGTACTCGTACGGCTTGCCGAGCTGCGCTTGTGCGAACGCGACCGCTGCAGCTGCGCCACCGCTCGGGTTCGGCACTGGACCCGACCAGGTGCTCTTGCCGGCGGCCGGCGTCGTGGTCGCGGCACGCCGTTGCTGTTCCTCGCGAACGAGCTCGCCGAGGCGTCCCTCGACCTGATCGAGGAGCGCTCGCTGCTCCGCGGCTGCAGCGTCGGCGTCTGCCTTCGCTTGGGTGAGTCGGTCGCGCTCAGCGGCCGCATGACGCTGCTCGGTCGTCGCTTCGGCTCGCTGCACGTCGAGGTCCTTGCGTGCCGCGGCGAGGTCGCGCAGCAGCTGGTTGTCGCGACGAGTCGCGATCTCGCCGTACTTGAGCCGCGTGCTTGCTTCCGTCGCGTTCTCGACCTCGAAGATCACGAGGGGGTTGGCGAGTCCGGCCGACTGATAGATCGAGACGGCGCGGCGATCGACGAGGTCCTCCAGACGGACGACTTCTCGTCTCGTCTGCTCGATCCTCACCTCGGCGTCGTCGACCTTCGATTGCGCTTCGTCGAGCTGGAGCTGCGCGGCGTTGAGCTGCTCCCCGAGTGCCGCGATCTCCGTTCCGTTCGACGCGATCTTCGCTTCGAGCGCTTGGGCCTGTGCTCGGAGGTCGTCGATCGGCGCGGCCACTGCGACGCCGCCGATGGATGACGATGCGCCGCTCACGGCCGCGCCGAGCACGAGCGCGCCAGCGACAAGAGGACGTGTGAGGCCACGAAGCGCCATCGGTGCTCCTCAGGGGGGACGACTACGTATCGTAGTAGTAAGCGCACTCTAGGACATGGCTCGCCGAGTGCTCGAGGGGCTGGACCGGCAAGTGGGGCCGATGCGCCAACGTGGGGGCGCCGACTCAAGGCACCGGGCTCGGCTCAGGACTCGCGAGTGGCGGTGGAGAGAAGGATCGCCGCTCCGACCTGGACTCCCCCTGGCCCGCTGTGGTCGGCGAGCGCCGCGCGCACGGCATCGAGGGCTTCGGGGCGTGCCCCGTCGGGGACCGCCGCGATGGCGGCGCGGCCGACGCCGGTGTCGAGGAGTCGTGCGAGCGCGGCGTCGGGGTCGTGGCCGAGGGTGAGCGCGAGCTTCACCGGTTGCACAGTGATGTCGCGGTACCCGGCGTCGCTGAGCGTGCTCTCGACGACAGTGGGGTCGGACTGGGAGAACATGCCTGGTCCTGGGCCGTCGGTCGCGGGGAGCTCGATCCAGTGGAGCAGGGCGGCGCCGGGGATGACGAGCCACGCGTTGGTCTCGAGTGGCTGCCAGGTCGCGATGCAGAGGCGGCCGCCCGGCGCGAGCGCGCGTCGGAGGTTGGTGAAGGCGGCGACCGGGTCGTCGAAGAACATGGTGCCGAAGCGGCTGATGGCGACGTCGGCCGGGCCGGGTAGCTCGTCGGTCTGAGCATCGGCTTCGACGAAGGTGACACCGTCGAGACCCGCCGATGAGGCGCGTGCACGCGCGATGTCGAGCATCTCGGGGGTGACGTCGACCGCGTGCACGCTTCCGTGCGATCCGACTGCCTCGGCGGCGAGCAGTGCGGTGGCGCCGGCGCCGCATCCGATGTCGAGGACGTGCTCGCCGGTCTCGAGCGCCGCGGCCGCGAGGAGAGTGTCGCCGACGGGGGCGAGCATGCGGTCGGCGCCGTCGGGATCCTCGGGTGGCGAGTGGTCGGCATCGGTGGTCGGGATGGCGGCGCGGTCGGCGCCGGCGGGATCGCGGATGCACAGCTCGTCACCGTGCACGACCGAGCCGGGTTCGCGGACCACGTCGGTCATGGGTGGCTTCCTTCCAGGAGCCGACGGAGTCCGTCGGTGACCTGCTCTTCGTCGGTGATGCCGAGCCGGGCACCGAGGGTGTGGATCGCGAGTCGGCCGGTGCCGTGCGCGAGCAACCCTCGTGCACGCGTAGCGAAGGCGAGGAGCTCGCCGGCATCGGCCTGCGGAGGGAATTCGCCGATCGCTTCGAGCGCGGCATCGGCGACGGTGTCGGCAGCTCGGCGCAGCGCACGCAAGAGGCCCAGCACGGCTTCGGGGGCGTAGCCGAGGTGCAGCGCGTCGGCGCCGAGCTGGAGCAGTGACGGGCTCGGCACGCAGTAGGTGTCGCCGCTCCCCACTTCGACGACGCCCGTGGCGAGGAGCTCGTCGCGGTGCTCAGGGATGAGCCCCGGGAGCGCGCGGGCGAGCTGGCCGGCCGTCACAGGTGCCCCGGGTTCCTCGACGTGCACAAGCTCGTCGGCGCGCAGGCCGAGAACCTCGCTGAGGTCGGCGCCCTCGCGCCACGCGTGGAGGAGATCGCGGATGCCCGCGAGGGAGTAGCCGCGCGCTTGGAGTCGACCGATCAGCTCGAGGCGAGCGACGTGACCGGGCCCGTAGATGCCGACCCGTCCTCGCCGTGCGGGCGGCGGGAGCAGGCCCATCGTCTGGTACTCGCGGATCGTGCGCACCGGGAGGCCGACCCGGGCTGCCAGCTCGTCGACGGTCAGCACCTCGACGGCCTCGCCGTCGGCGTGGGCGGTGTTCGCCTCCATGACCACGGCCCTATTGTGACGGTTATTACCGTAACGGTCAATACTGTATTTTTGGCGTGCGCGTCCGCGTCGGTAGCCGCTTCCCGCGTGGGACGATGGCGGCGTGACGGCGAAGATCGGTCTGGTGCTCGACTGCGCGGATCCTGATCGGTTGGCCCAGTTCTGGGCGCCGGCGTTGGGCTACGTGGACGTCGGTGCGGCCGGCAGCTATCGCCTCCTCCTCCCCGCAGGAGGCGAGTCGGGTCCTCAGCTGCTGTTGCAGCGGGTGCCCGAGGCGAAGGCGACGAAGCTGCGGATGCATCTCGACATCCACACCCCGGACATCGAGGCCGAGGCCTCGCGCCTGGCCGGACTCGGTGCGCAGCGCGTGCGTGCGGACGCGCTTGCGGAGCACGGCAGCAACTGGATCCTCATGCAGGATCCCGAGGGCAACGAGTTCTGCGTGTGCGACGCCGCGGGCGACGCCTGCTGAGCTCGCTCAGTCGACCGGCGCGTCCTCGGCGCTCGCCGATCGTGGCGCCAGCGTCTCTCGCATCCGAAGTAGCACGACGAACGCGGACAGCGCGGTGAGCGCGGCCACGGTGACGATCGCGAAACGGTCATCGACTGCGTCGGCGACAATGCCGACGACGAGTCCACCCACCGCGTAGCCGAGGTCGCGCCAGAGGCGGTACACGCCCACCGCCGATGCGCGCCATGCTGGGTGCGCGCGGTCGCCGATCGCCGCGATCAACGTCGGATACACCATCGCGGTGCCGAGTCCCATCACGAGTGCGCAGATCAGCCAGCCGACGAATCCGTCGGCTGCGGCAAGGCCGGCGATGCCGACGGCTTGGAGCGCGAGTCCGGCGACGATCAGTGGTTTGCGTCCGACGCGATCGGACCATGCGCCGGTCCCGAGCTGCGCGATCCCCCAGGCGGCGGGATACGTCGCTGCCACGGCTCCGATGCGCCCGACCGACAGTCCCTGCGTGGCGAGGTAGAGCGGGACGAGTCCCCAGACGAGCGCGTCGTTGAGGTTGTTGACCAGGCCGGCCTGACTGACTGCCGACAGGGACGGATCGCGCCACGTCGTGGTCGCGAACGTCTCTCGGAATCGGGGCGCTTCGTCGCCTTCGCTTCGATGGTGCAGGCGCGCCTCTTCTCGGGCGTGTCCGTGGGTCTCGCGCACGAACGCGATCGACAGCACGAGGCCCACCAGCGAGATTCCGATGCCCATCACCCATGGCCACGGCGTCGGGCCGTACGAGGCGGCGATCAGACCGGTCACCGCCGCGGCAAGCGCGACCGCGCCGTAGCCCGCGGCCTCGTTGAGGCCCAACGCCAAGCCGCGTCGGCGAGGCCCGGCGAGGTCGATCTTCATGTTGACGGTCGTCGACCATGCCAATCCCTGGTTGACGCCGAGGAAGACGTTGGCCGCGACCACCCAGCCCCATGACGGGGCGAGGATGATCATCGGCGCGACGGGCAACGCCGCGATCCAGCCGGCGACGAGCACTCGTTTGCGGCCGAACCGGTCGGCGAGGTGTCCGGCCGCGAGGTTGGCGAAGGCCTTGGTGATCCCGAACGCGACGAGGAACGCCAGCGCCGCCGACGCGGAGGCGACCCCGAACTCCTCGTCGGCGAGCAGCGGGAGCACCGTGCGCTCGATGCCGACCATCGCGCCGACGAACGCGTTGACGACGACGAGCAGCGTGAACTGTCGCCAGTTCTCGCGCAGGCCCAGGCGCGGTCGCGCCGGTGCATCGTCGGCCATGGCGATCGGCGTCTGGCGGAGCATCAGGGCTCGACCGGAAGCCCCGCCTCGACCCATGCGCTGGTGCCGCCGACGAGGTTGACGACCTCGAGCCCGCGACGTTCCAGCAGGCTCGCCGCAGTCGCCGAGCGCTCGCCGTGGCCACAGAAGACGATGTGCGGACTCTGACCGTCGGGGAAGGCGCCACTGATGATGTCGCCGAGCTCCACGTGGATCGCGTCCGGGATCCGAAGCACGTCGAGCTCGGAGGTCTGGCGGACGTCGAGCAGTGTCGCCCCGTCGTGGTGCAGCTGACGCGCTCGTTCGGCGTCGACTTCGGCGACGGCGTCCATGGGGAGGTCCGCCGCGCGCCACGCGTCGATGCCGCCGTCGAGGAACGCAACGTCGTCGTAGCCGATGCGGCGGGCCAAGCGAACGAGCTCCTCCTCGCCGTCGGGATCGACGAGCGCGATCACCGGAGCGCCGAAGGGCACGACCCATCCGAGCCACGACGCGAAAGCAGGTCGAAGCGCGTTCGAGATCGCGCCCCGGGGATGCCCGCGCGCCCAGTCAGCGATGTCGCGTGCGTCGATGAGCCAGGCATCGCCCGCGTCGAGCCGGCGTGCGACCTCTCGAGCGGCGAGACGGCCAGGTTCCGGGAGGCTGGCGATCGGCGTGGGTCCTGCCTCGTTGAGCGCCGGGAGGTGCGCGTAGTAGCGGGGATAGGACCCGAACCCGGCGGTGAGCGCGGCGACGAACCCGTCCTCGTCCTCGATCGACAGAAGCGCGTTCGTCGCGCGTTCGGAACCGATCGTCGGGTGCTCGACTGTCACCGAGCTCGCATGGCAGAACGATCCTGCACCGTGGGTGGCATACAGGGCAGTCGCGTCCGGAAGGCGCGCCAGGCGCCGCAGACTCGCGTGCTGGGCCCGGGCCAGCTCCTCGGTGTGCTCCGGGCCGAGGAGATCGGTGCGCGCGGCACCACCCTGGATCAGCGAGCCGCCCGCGAAGACCCCGACCGCGACACCGTCGACCTCGAGCACGTACGCCATGTGCTCGGGCGTGTGCCCAGGCGTCGCCATCGCGCGCAGACGTGCCCGCCCGGCCTCGTACACCTCGTCGTCACTGATCGACCGATGCGCCCACGCTGGCCGCGCGCCCTCCGGCACGACCGCCTGGGCGCCGAGCGCGGCGAGCTCGGTGGCTCCACTCACGTAGTCCGCGTGCACGTGCGTCTCGAACGTCGCGACGATCTGCACCCCCAGCTCGTCCGCCAAGCGGAGGTGACGGTCGACGTCGCGCGGCGGATCGACGACGACGGCTTCACCGCCTCCGACGTCGACGAGAAAGGACGTGTTCGCCAACGCGTCGTCGCGCAACTCGTGCACGCGATCCGTCGCGGTCGATCCAGGCGCGCTCACGACGACGGCTTGACCGCGAGCACCGAGACGCTCTTCACACCGAACGTCTCGGTCGCCCCTTGGGCCGACTCCGAAAGGAAGAGGTACTGCGGGTTCTCCCGCACCTCCGAGACTCGCAGGCCCGCCGCCTCGATCGCCGCGGTGTAGTCGTCGACCTGCATCGCACCGCCGATGCACGACGCCCAGAGGTTCACGTCGCACACGATCGCCTCGGTGAGCGGACGCTCCGTGACGATGTCGGAGATGGCCATCCTGCCCTCCGGACGGAGGATGCGAACGATCTCGGAGAAGACCGCCTGCTTGTCGTCGCAGAGGTTGATGACGCCATTGCTCAGCACGACATCGGCCGATGCGTCCTCGACCGGTGCGTCCTCGAGGTAGCCGCGCTCGAAAGTCGTCCACAGGAAGCCGTCTCGCTTCGCGAGCCGACGCGCCTTCGCGATCTGCTCGTCGGTCATGTCGACTCCCACGACCGCACCGTCGGGCTCGACCTGTCGCGCCGCGAGGAAGGCGTCCATCCCCGAGCCGCTCCCGAAGTCGACGACTCGCTCGCCGGGCGCGAGCCGCGCGAGGTCGAGGTGGTAGCCCACGCCGGCGAACGACTCGATCGCCTCGGTCGGGACACGGTCGAGCGCTGACGCGGGGTAGCCGAGCCGCTCCGCGAGCGCGCGTCCCATCTCGAAGTGGAACTCACCGTGCGGGTCTTCGGCGACTGCCTTGTACATCGCCTGGACCTTGCCCCGAAGCTCCTCGACGTCGATTCGAGTCATGACTCCCCCTCACTGAGACGACATCACCCTTCCTACGCCGGCCCGGACGGGCTTGTCAAGTAGTCATTTGATTACTTGACAATAGCGCCAGATCGCCGCAGACTCACCAGATGGCCGATCGGGCAGCCAAGGACGCGCTCTTCGATGCCTTCGCCGACGTGGCGCGGGCTCTTTCGAACGGCCGGCGCGCCGAGATCGTCGACGTCCTCGCGCAAGGCGAGCGCTCGGTCGACGACCTCGCCACCGAGATCGGACAGAGCACCGCCAACACCTCCCACCACCTACGAGTGCTCGCCCGCGCCGGGCTCCTCACCACTCGCCGAGACGGAACCCGCATCTACTACCGACTCGCCTCGGAGGACATCGAAGCGCTCTGGACGGCCTTGCGCGACGTGGCGGCGGCCCAGATCGCCGGGATCGAGAAGCTCGCGGTCGACTACCTCGGCGCACGCGACGCGCTCGAAGCCATCACCCGCGACGAGCTCGCGCGCCGCCTCGACGAAGGCAACATCGTGGTCGTCGACGTCCGCCCCGAAGCCGAGTACCGGGCCGGCCATGTGCTCGGCGCTCGCTCGATCCCACTCGATCGCCTCGCCGACGAGCTCGCCACGCTCTCGGAAGACATCGAAGTCGTCGCGTACTGCCGCGGCCCCTACTGCGTGTACGCCGATGACGCCGTGCGACAGCTCCAACAGCGCGGTCGCACGGCGCGCCGGCTCGAGGACGGATACCCCGAGTGGCGACGCGCCGGCTACCCGGTCGCGTCGGCCGAACCGATAGAACCGGCCACAGCGTCGTGACCAGCGTCCTGCTCAGCGCCTGAGCCGCTCGCGATGAAGGGAATCGCGGGTCGTCCCTACCGCCAGCCCTACTACTCCAGCACACGCCGTGACACTGGCTGGACGCAATGCACGTAGAGTCCTGCCAGAACAACACCCGCTGGACGTGAGTGGTCTGGCTGGACGACTCGGAGTGTCTTCCTAAACCGTGCGTCGCAGGTTCGAATCCTGCCGGGGGCGCCCCGCCGATGCTCAAGGGTGTCGTGACAGGGGCGCAGGCTGTCGCAAGCAGCCGGCGACCGTCGTAACGAGGGGCAGACCGACGTGAACACGCAGGAGTGGACGAACGTTGCGGTTGCGGTCGGAACCTTCGCTCTTGCGGCTGTCACGGTATACCTCGGACGAAAGACCAGGCAGAGTGTCCTGGCAGCCCAGGAACAAGCCGACCTCACTCAGCTGGCCGTCGACGAGGCGAGGCGACAGACCCTCCTGACGGAACGGGCAGTAGCGGCAGCCGAGCACGGAACGACCGCGGCTGCGACGTCAGCGGAGGCAGCACAAGAGTCAGTCAAGGAGGCTGCGCGCGCGCGGAGCGACACTCAAGCACCAAGTGTGGTCGCGTTCCTAGAGCCGATCGCTTGGCCGCCGCTACTGGACATCAACCGTCAACGGATGCCCCAAGCCAACGATCTTCGCCTTCTGGACACACTCTCTATTCAGCGCTCCCGTCAGGTGCAGGAGTCCGAGGAGTTCGTCTTCGACCAAGACGCCGGTGCCTTCTTGTGGTTCCGAATGCGAGGGTTACTCGTCAACGAAGGAAGGAGCAGCGCGCGAGTGCGACTGGATGGCGAAGCGCAGTTCATCGAAGAGAACTCACCTTTTGAGCAGCGGCCAACCGCGATTGCGGCATCACGGAGCACTCGTCCGCCCAGGCTCCCGGCGCAAGTCGGTACCTATGTACCTAAGAGCGGACTCTCTGCCGAGTACGTCCTGCGACCCGGACAAGAGGCCGTCCTCGAGTGGGCGAGCGGGCACACCTTGAAAGAGTGGTCCGAGGCGTACGAACAGCCGAATCCTCCGAACCCTAAGGGACGTCTCTTCTTCTCAGTCACGGTCTTCGACTACTTCGGCGGCGGCGTGACCGACTGGATCTTCATCGAGGCCGCTGGACGACCAATCGAACCCGTCCCCGGTCGGAATGCGTCCTGGCGACTCGCGGCGCAAAACACGATGGCTACCGTCGCCTATCCAAACGTGCGTCACTACAAGGCGGACAAGCAGGCGCCACCCACACCGCCGTGGGTGTAGGTCTGCCCGGCTACATCAATCGATGATCGGCAGGGCACCCAGCAATGGACCGTCGACGGTCAGCGAGTAGCGCTCCACAATCTCAGCAGGGTTCGACAGCACAAGTCCTCGACACCGAAGGGTCGGACGAGATTCCGGCCCGCCTGGAACAAGGAGGCTATGCCCCTCGTCTCTGCGATCTTCACTGCACCCACAGAGGTCCCTGACGGCGGTGAGCCGTGGGCAGCAGCGTTTTCGAACTTGTACATGGCGTCGCCAGCGGCTCTGCACAGTCCCGCGGATCGCTGACGACTTCGTTGATCCGAATTGCCACCAGTTGTCATGCGAACGCCTGGTTAGAGTCGATCGATGTCCGCCTGGGGTCACCACGAGTCCCGAGTGGTTGCGTGGGGTGCGTTGATCGCGGCTTCCTTGACGCTGCTTGTGGCCTTCGTCGCCTGGCGAGCAAGCGAGTCAGCGAGTCGGCAATCACAAGCTACCGACCGACGGACGCAACGATTGATTCAACAAGCAGCACCCCGACCGACCACGCGGTTGATACTGGATCGAGTCCCAAGTCGCACTACGAGCTTTCGACCTACAGACGTCGCGGACTGTCGTGCCCCATCAGAGGCCAGTCGACGCGATGACGTGCGGATGTGCGCAACAAGGGAACATGGAGTCCTCGATCCCTGCTTTGAGAACACCATCTTCGGCGTTTCGAGCGGGCTGGAGGAGGTGGACTTTTGGTGCCCCGATGGACTCTCCGGCAACGGCAGGTGGTTCCGTGGGACTCTTGAGGTCTCAACCCCAACTCCTGGCGGCGATCCGTTCAGCGCGGAGCCGTGGGCAGTCGAACTGGCCAACGGCGATCGCTGTGTCGACGCCGGACCCTTCGGTTCAACGCTCGAGGAAGTCGAGCCGACGATGAGATGTCGAAAGGAAGGCCGCGTCTTCGGCAGCGTCATCCGCGATGGCCCAACCTGGTCGGTCTTGTACCAGCGCAAGTTCGGCGAACCATTCGTAACCGTTGACATCCTCTTCGCACACTTCTAGGCGGTTCCCGTCTAGAAGTATGAGCCGACGTGAGCGTCGAGTCGTGTGTCCGATGTGGAGCAGCCAGATGGACATCCTGTCTGGGTCGACCTGTACCCCGAACCTCTACCGAATGGGCGACTCGATGGAAGCACCTGGGCGGCTCTTCTCGACTAGGGCCGTTGCGTTCGCGCTCGTCATGGCGTTCAGGAAGGCCGAGAGCTGAGAGCGGACTCGCCACACGCGCTCGTCGTCCCCCCTCGATCCCCACCGCGATTGGTCGTTGACGGCGGGCCGACTCTCGGTATTCTCGCCACGGGACTGTCAATCCGGTTGTCAATCAACTCGGAGTGACGGGATAGGCGCCCTGGACACAACGGACGCGAAGCTGCAGGTCAGGGCAACGGAGGCACACTCGTTGGACTGCTTGGACAGTCCGGAAGGGCCTCCGGAGCCGTGTGCGCAGGTTCGAGTCCTGCCGAGGGCGCCGCGGCTGCCGAGGGCGCTCGACCACGGCTCCGGAGTCCGATGCTCATCGGTCACCGACCCCACCCGGGAGCCGTGTGCGCAGGTTCGAGTCCTGCCGAGGGCGCCCCGGGAGCCGCGGGAGCCGCGGGCACCGCGAGCTCGAGTCCGGCGATGACCTGGGACGTCGTCGTCGTCGACGACCACGAGTCCGTCCGGGCGCTCGTGCGCGCCGCGATCGAGGCGGACGAGCGGCTCCGGGTCGTCGGAGAGGCGGCGGACGGTGACGACGCCGCCGCGGTCGTCGCGAAGCTGCGGCCCGACGCGGTCGTGCTCGACCTCTCGATGCCGGGCACCGACGGGCTCGCGGCCATCGCCGCCATCGCGGCAGCCCATCCCGAGCTGGCGATCGTCGTGCACTCGGAGCTCGTCGGCGAGCGCTCGACCACGTTGAGCATGGGCGCGCGCGCCTTCGTCGCCAAGACGGCTCCGACACACGAGCTGCTGGATGCGCTCGTGCGGGCGATCGAGGCGCGCGGCGAACCCGCGCCGCGCTCGACCGCCGACGAGCAGGCGCAGCGCTTCCTCGAGGCACTCCCGGTCGGGGTGGCGATCGTCGAGCCGGGACGGATGGTCTTCATCAACCGTGTCGGGCGGGAGATCCTCGGAACCGGCGATCTCGTCTCCCTCGAGGGCACCGAGATCATCAGGCACTTCCACATGCGCCGGGAGAGCACCGGCGAGCCGTATCCGTTCGACGAGCTCCCCATCGCGCGCGCTCTCTTCAAGGGCGAGACCACCCGCGCCGACGACGTCGTGATCGCGCGTCCCGACGGCTCGACACCCGTGGAGTCGTACGCCGCACCGGTCACGAGCGTCGACGGGACCCGCCAGTACGCGGTCACCGCGTTCACCGACGTGAGCGAGCGCCGGGCGCAGGATGCGCGCCTCGCGCGTGCGCTCGCGAGCCTGGAGGCGGCGAACGAGGCGCTGACGGAGTTCGCGGCCGTGGCCGCCCACGACCTCGCAGCACCGCTGCGCACCGTGTCCGGGTTCGCAGACCTGCTCCGCGAGCGCTACGGAGAGCAGCTCCCGGACGAGGCTCGCGAGTGGATCGGTCATGTGCTCGACGAAGCGGACCGGATGCGGTCCTTCATCGAGGAGCTCCTGACGTACGCGAGCGCGGGAGCGCCGTCGAGCCCGGCCGCCGAGGTGGACCTCGGTGCGGTCGCTCGCCGAGCGCGCGCCGCGCTCGCGCCCCAGATCGAGGACGTCGGCGCCACCGTGGACATCGACGAGCTGCCGCCGGTGATCGGCGACGAGACCCGACTCGCGCAGGTGCTGCAGAACCTGCTCGCGAACGCGCTCGTGTATCGCCGACCCGATCGATCCCCGGTCGTGCGCGTCGACGCCGAGGCTGCCGACGCGATTTGGATCGTCAGCGTGACCGACGACGGCGTCGGCGTCCCAGAGGCAGAGCGGTCACGGGTGTTCGCGCCGTTCTCCCGTGGGAGCTCGGGAGCGACGGCTCCCGGGCACGGCCTCGGCCTGACCATCTGCCGACGCATCGTCGAGCGCCACGGCGGCCGGATCTGGGTCGAGGACGCGCCCGGCGGCGGGAGCCGGTTCCGGTTCACGCTCCCCCGGGCCTTCGACGCGTCGTCGGCCGATCGGGCTGCCCGGAGGAGGTGAGCGTGCGGGTCAGAGTCGCTGACCCGTCGCCGCGAACGCGGCCGTGCTCACCGGGTTCCCCTCGACGTCGGTGATCGCTCCGTCGGGCGCGTAGACCGCAGTCCCCGCGGTGGCGGCGACGGTGGCGAGCGTGCCGCCGGTCTGCGACCCGATGGTGATCGTGATGCGCCGGCTGCTCACGGTCCAGGTCACGGTGCCGCCGAACGTCGCGGTCGCACTCACGTAGTCGCCACCCAGCGAGACCGTCCCGACGTGCAGGGGGCATCCGGGCGCAGCGACCGAGAGCTCGTCGTTCGCGCCGACATCGGTGACGGTGACGACCGCCGTCGCCGACTGGTTCGCCGTGTCACCGCTCCAGGACGAGCAGATCGAGCTCACCGCGAGCCGCTCGCCGAAGGTGATCCGCAACGAGTCGCTCCCGGGGTTGATCCGACCGAGGCCTGCGGTCCCGCCTCCGTTGACGAGCGCGAGCGCGCTCGGAGTCGGCCCGGTGACGTCCATGGTGAAGCTGCGCGTCTGCTGCGCGGTCGCGCCGGTCATGTCGGCTGCGACCGCGCGCACCGTGTACGTGCCGTTGGCGGGGAACGCGGAAGACGCGAAGGGCAACGACCACGCCGTCGTCCCGTTCGCGGTGAAGGGCACCTCGGTCGGCGACGCGAACGCGGAACCGTCCCAGTAGGTGCTCGAGCCCTGTCGGATGCTGACGCGCACGTTGGCCACCGCGCTGATCGCGTCGCTGGCCGAGCCGCAGACGCCGCACGCGGCGTCCCACTCGCCACGGCCGAACGTCGTCGACGCCGGGGGGTCGACGATCGAGATCGTGGGTGCGCTGCGGTCGATCGCGAAGGTCGTGCTCGTCGATGCCGAGTTGCCGCTCGTGTCGGTGGCCACGACCCGCGCGACGTAGGTCCCCTCCCCCGGGAAGCTCGAGCCCGAGAGCGCGAGCCGCCACGACGAGGTGCCGATCGGGGTGAGCAGCACCTCCGTGGCGCTCGAGTACGACGACCCGTTCCAGTACAGGCCGGTTGATGCGCGCCGCACGCTGACCCGCACCGTGGCCAGTCCCGTCAGGGCATCGCTCGCGGTGCCGCACACGCCGGCGCCACCGACACCGGCACAGCCCGCGTTCCAGAGGGTGTTCGTGTACGCGCCTCCCTCGATCGGGAAGCTCATAGCGACGTCGGGCGGCGTCGAGTCGACTGTCGCAGTGCCGCTCAGCGGGCTCGGGATGCCCGTCCACGACGCTTCGCGCGGCACCACGCGGTAGCGCCACGTGCCCGATGGCACTGCGAGGTCGGTGCACGACGTCGTCGAGATCAGGCCGGCACAGGTCCCCGCGACGGCACGCGCCGCGCCGCTGGTCGCGTCGTGCGCGCTCACCTCGTACGCGGCGACGGGCTCGCCGTCCGGCAGCTCGGTCGGGGCCCACGAGACCTCGACCGCGGTCCCGAGGACCCCGACGTCGGGCTGGTTGCCGGCACCGAGCGCGGCGGCGCGCACGCCGGCAGTCCCTCCCGTCGCCGTCGTCGCGCTCCACAGCGCGTACACACCACCCATGAGCGCGAGCGACAGGAGCGTCCCGATGACGAGCACGAGCGATCCCGTCGCGCGCTTCATGGCACCGGCCCGGTCCGGACGCGTCTCGGAACGGATCCCGGGGTCAGGTCTGCGAGCCGGTCAGGGTGACCGCGACGTCGAACGTCACGCCCTGACACCCGTCGGGCGCGGCGGCGCCCATCGACACGACGTCGGCGATCGACAGCGCGCCGGTCGTGGCTCCCCCGGCAACCGGCAGCGTGAGGCCGGTCGCGTTCGCGACGGTCACGTTCGACGCCGGGCATCCCGAGGGGTCGGACGAGGTGACCGCGCCCGCGGTCATCGCCGTGAAGGTCACCGGGTACGAGTTCGGGTTGGTCAGCGTGAACGAGAGGTCGCCACCGGTGAACCCCGGATAGAGGTCGGCAGTGCCCGTCGACGCGCTCACGGTCACCGACTGCGCGACCGCGGCCCGGGCGCGACCCGACCCGCTCCCCGACGCGCTCCAGAGCGCGGCGGCAAGACCACCCAGAGTGACCGCGAGTGCGGCGACGGCCAGCAACGACTTGCGCTTCCACGACATCCGATGTCTCCCAGCTCCCGAACGTTCACGTGTCGAGACAGGGATTCGTCCGGCCTCGTGGGGGGCTGGAGGCGCGCCTGCGCGATCGTGATGCATGACGCGGACGCGTCATCGCCGCGGTCGAAGCCGGGAAGACCACCACTCTGGGTGCTCGCCTCCGTAGCCTTTCCGAGCACCTGGTCCAACCCTGATCCCGGCACGGAGCCCGCCGGCCACGTGGAGCGCCGCCTCGTGAGCAGCACGACATCGACTCGGGTCCTGATCGTCGACGACCACCGGATGTTCGCCGAGCTGGTCGCCAACGTCCTCGCGCGCCACGACGACATCTCGGTGTGCGGCGTCGCGTCGAACGGCGACGAGGCCCTCGTCGCGATCGCGAACGACGCGCCGGACGTCGTGGTCCTCGACTACGCGCTGCCCGGTGGTGACGGGGTCGCGGTGGCGCGCGAGATCCGCCGAGTGGCGCCTGCGGTCGAGGTCATCATGCTCACCGGTCTCTCGAACGACGAGGTGCTCCGTGCCGCGGTGCTGGCAGGATGCGCCGGCTTCGTCACCAAGGACAAGGCGGTCGACGAGCTGGTCGCCGCGGTGCGATCAGTTCGCGACGGGCGGAGCGCGATCGATCCCGAGGCGACCGCTCGGCTCGCGAGCCCTGCGAAGGCTCGGGCGCGTCGCGATCGCTTCGACCTCACCGCGCGCGAGCAGGAGGTGCTCGCGCTCCTCGCCGAGGGCCTGACCACGCGAGAGATCGCCGAGTCGCTCTTCATCAGCAACAACACCGCGCGCAACCACGTGCAGCGACTCATCGCCAAGCTCGGCGCGCACTCCCGGCTCGGTGCCGTCGCGACCGCCCGCCGCGAGGGGCTGGTGCGTCACGCCGAGGTCTCCTAGCCCCGGGACGCGCCGGTCTCCGCGTCAGCCCGGGATCAGGTCGCGCAGCAGCGCAGGCAGGTCGATCTCGACGAGTGGCGCTGGATCGTCGGGCGGCGGCGGTGGCACCGCGGGGGCCTCGGGCAGCGCCGGCAGACCCGTCGGCGGCGGTGGTGGGTCCGTCTCGGGGTCGGGCACCGACCGGCGGTTCGCCGTTCGGCCGGGGTCGCCGGTCCCCGGGAGCGCGGGCGGGGTGACCGGCGGCGCGTCGCTCACGAGCGAGGCGCCGGCGACGATCTCGCCGACGTCGTCCACCAGCGCCAGCAGCGCGGCGCCGGCGGGGATCCGGTCGAGGCGCAGCGATCCGGCATCGCGGAGCGTGCCGAGCAGCACTCGAGCCTCCCCGACCAGCGCGTACAGCAGGTAACGACCATCGGCGTCGGGCAGGCGGCTCTCGAGCACGTACGCGGTGCCGTCGGGCAGCGCGACGACATCCACCACCGCGGCGCCATCGCCACCGGTCAGCGTGACGAGGAGCGCGTCGGCCTGCTCCGACGCGTCACGGGCCGCGCGCTCGACCGCGTCCGCGCCGGGTGCGGCTGCGGGGACCGGCGCCGCGCCCTCGTCCCCCGACGAGGCGAGCCCGGCGTACGCGAGTCCGCCCACGGACGAGACGGCCGCCGCGATCGCCGCGATGCGCACGATGGTGCGTCGGGCCCGGCGCCGGCGGGCGGTCGCGATCGGGGTCGGCGTCGCGCTCGGCCGGGGGCGCTCGGAGATCGCCGCTTCGATCTGCTCCCAGACGTGCGCGCGCGGACCTTGCTCGTCGTGATGCGCCCCCGCCGCTTCCAGGAGCTCGACGAGCTCGGTGCGCAGCGGGTCATCGCGTGGCGACGTGTCGCGGCCGTCGATCGGGCGGACGGTCATGCGCTCACCGCCAACGGTGCGAGGAGGTCGGCGTCCGACGTGAGGTGCTCGCGCAGTCGCTGGAGCCCGGTGCGGATGCGGTTCTTGACCGTCCCCTCCGGCACCCCGAGGTGTGCGGCGACATCGCGGTACGAGTAGCCGAGGAAGTACGCCATGGTGATCGCTTCACGCTCGGTCGTGCGGAGGGTCGCCAGGGCGTCGCGGAGCTGATCGTTCAGGATCGCCTCGTGCTCGACACCCGCGGTCGTAAAGTCGCGACCGGTCAGGCGCGCTTCGCGCTCTTCGCGACGGCGGCGAGCGCCCTCTGATCGAGCCACGTCGACCGCCCGGCCGTAGGCCAGGGTGTTGAGGTAGCGCTTGAGCGTGGCTCGTGAGGCGTCGAATCGCTCGGGGCGGTCCCAGAGCTTCACGAACACGTCCTGCACGACCTCCTCGGCGAGCGCCCGCTGACCGAGCAGGCCGCGCGCGGTCTCGAAGACGCCGCGTCCGTACCGGTCGTACACCTCACGCAGTGCCTCGGTCGATCCGTCGCCGATCGCGTCGACGAGGGCCTGGTCGCCTTCCATCGCGCGGTGCAACGTGGCGCGGAGCGACCGATTTCGGTCTCGGATCCGACCGCGCGCTCACCGCTTGATCGCCACCGGGGTGCCCACCGGGAGGATCTCGGCGAGCTTCGTCACCGCCGGGTTGCGGAGGCGGATGCAGCCGTGGGAGACGTCCTGGCCGACCAGGTCGGGGCGGTTGGTGCCGTGGATGCCGATGATGGCGTCGCCGCCCTGGAACGTCTCGAGCACCTCCGAGAACCCCGACAGCGCGTAGGCGTACGGGCCGTACGGCCCGCCCGGGTCCGGCGGCTGGAAGAGCTGCGTGACGTAGTACCGGCCGCGCGGCGTCGGGGTCTGCTCGCGCCCGATGCCGACCGGCTTGCGCAGCACCCGCCGGTCACCGTCGAACACGGTGAGGCGGTGCCGGTCGAGGTCGACGACGATCCGGTACGGGTTCGACGACAGGGCCACGTCCTCGGCCCGCACCCACCCGGTCGACCCGTTCGGCTTCACGGGCAGCAGCACCTGGAGCCAGCCCTCCGACACCTGGTCGACGAGGAAGACGAGCTCGCCGTCGGTGACGGTCGGGTTCGCGAGCACGCGGCTCGGCGCCGCGGCACCGGGCTCGTCGTACACGGCCACGCTGCTCGTGATCGCCTTGGCGACGACGCTCGGCGCACGCGGCGTCGCGGCGGGCTTCGCATCGCCGCGGTCGCCGCGCGCGGACGCCGGCCCCGCGATCGCGCCGACGCCCACGAGGGACGCCAGCGCGATCGCGGCCACCGTCGACACGACGGTGCGACTCACCGCGCAACGGATCGAGCGCAGCATCGTCGGGTCAGCCCGCGAGGGTCGGGGTCGACGGCGTTGCGGTCGCCGGCGGCTCGAGCGGCAGGTCCGGGACGCCGCCGCCGCCGAGGCCCGAGTCGCACACCGAGGTGGACACCGAGAGGTCGGCACCGACGCCGAGGGGCGTGTCGACGAGCACGCGGATCGCCCGCACGGTGGTCTCCGACCCGTTCGTCGTCTGCTCGTTCAGGGTCACCGAGCCGACGCCGGGGACGGCGACGGTCGTGTTCGGGTCGGGGCTGACGCCGAGGGGCGTGCCCGCGGCGCTCCCGCCGAGGATCGTCGACGTCGCCTCGTTGCCCGAGGGGTCGGCGGAGCAGGCGCTGGCGATGAGGTCGCCCGTCACGTCGGCCACGCCGGGGAGCGCCGACAGGCCGGCGACCTGTGCGGAGCTCTCGGAGCCGTTGGGGCCGGTCTGGTTCGACTCGACCTGGAGCAGGTCGGCGCTCGCCAGCCCGGGCACGTCGATGCCGGGGATGTCGTCCTCACCCCCGGGAGGGAGCTCGACGAACGGCGTCGGCGGCAGCGTGACGTCGGTGATCGGCGTCTCGAGCAGGCCCTCGAGCCCGGTCGCGCTGCCGGAAGGTTCGGTCTGGGCCGCGGCCGGTCCGGCCACGAGCCCCACCGCCGCACCGGCTGCGCCGATGGCAACGATGATCTTGCGTGCACGGGGAGTCACTGGTCCTACCTCCTGGGATCGGGGGTCTCGGTCCTGGTCGTCGACCAGGGCGATCGAACGACGGTGCGGTCGCGCATCGTCAGTCGACGGTGAACAACGGTGGGAGCCCGTTGCCGCCGCTGGTCGCGCCGCCCGGGCCGGTCACGTTCGGCAACGGCGGGAGCTGGACGTCGAGCGGCGGGGTCTCGATGACCTGGTCGCCGGCGGTGATGTTCAGACCGCCGCGCACCGTTGCGGCCGGAGGTGGCGCCGGGGCAGGAGCTGGCTCGGCCGGCGGAGGCGGCGGAGGCGTCTGGCCCTCCGGCGCGAACGTCGCGCTGAAGGTGTTGCCGGGCCCGGGGATCAGCTGGTTGATCGCCAGCTCGAACAGGCGACAGTCCTCGAACTCGGGGATCGTGAACACGCCACTGAACGTCGACGGGTTCTCGAGGTCGGCGACTCCTCCGAGGCGCACCGTGATCGGCTTCTCGGTCTTGCACTCGTCGCCGACCAGGTTGGTGTCGCTGCCGTGGGGCGTGACCTTCGTGACGCGGATGTTGAACGTCGACTTGGTCGTCACCTGCATCGTGGCGAAGTCGACGTGTCCCGTCGTCGGGCCGACGGGCGCGATCTTGACGGTGACATCGGCCGCGGGCACCTCACCGAGGAGGCTCATCGTGAGCGTCGTGGGCGGCAGCGACATGCGGCCGCTGAGCGCCCCCGTGTCGGTGTCGATCTGTCCGTCGAAGCGGCCGCCCGACACGTTGACGTCGGAGCCCGATCGTGCGATGTGAGTCGTCGCGTTGACGTTCCAGTGCAGCTCGAAGGTGCCTGCACCCGCGACCGGCGCCGCGGCGATGCCCACACCTCCCAGCAGTCCGACCGACGCGACGACCGTCGCGACGCGCTTGGCGAACGACCGCATGTCCACGCTCCTTCTCCGAGGTCCGGGATCGATGCGGGGGCCTTCCCCCCTCTTCATCCCGGTTTCGGATCAGGTGTGCGGAACGGATCGCGCGTTCTCGCCTCGTCCGGCGTGCGGGTCAGGTCACGTCTTGGAGAGCCCGTGGACCGGGATCCGGCCGTACACGAACAGCGGCTTCCCCCCGTCGGGCAGCCGCGGGAGCGTCAGCTTGACGTCCGGCTGGTGCGCGATGGTCCAGTCGACGTACCACATCGGCAAGGAGTACAGGCCGTCCGCCATCGCCCGGTTGAAGTCCTGGTAGGTCTTCTCCACGGCACTCGGCTCGGTCTCGCCCCGTCCCTGCTCGAGCAGCGACTGGGTCGTCTCGTCGTCGAACCCGCTGAAGTTCAAGATGTTGCCGGTGTCCTTGTTGGCGAACCACGTGTAGGTGTCGGCGTTGTTGTGGTTGCGGAACCCGCCGTGGAGGTTGCGCCAGAAGAGCACGTCGATGTCCCGGGCGAGCGCCTTGTTGATGAGCGTGGCCTGGTCGAAGAGCGCGATGTCGGCGTTGATCCCCGCCTTCTCGAGCTCCTCCTTCACGAGCTGCGCCTCGGCGCTGTTGTCGGGGTCGCTGGTGGTGCCGAGGACCACGTCGAACGACCCGGTGTCGGCCTTCACCTTCTCGACGAGCTCCCGCGCGGCTTCGAGGTCGTACTTCGGGTAGCCGGCGTTCTTGACGTACCCGGGCGCGTTCACGTCCATGAGCCCGTTGGCCACGTCGAAGGTGCCCTTGTTGCGGATCTGGTTGACCTTCTGCCGGTCGAGCGCCATGGCGAACGCCTTGCGGGCGTCCGGGTTGTCGAACGGCGGGGTGTCGGAGAGCAGGTCGTAGTAGCGGATCTCACGGAAGCCGGGCTTCTGCTCGAGGAGCTCGACCTGGTCGCCGAGGCCCTTCAGGGTGTCGATCTGGAGCGCGGCGGACGTGTGCATCACGTCGAGCTCACCGCCCTGGAGCTGCGTGACGCGGGCCGCGCCGTCGACGACGGGGACGAACCGGATGCGGTCGACCTTGGGGAAGCCCTTCTGCCAGTAGTCCTCGTTCTTGACGACGGTCGTCGCCTCGTTCTGCTCGTAGCTCTCGAGCTTGAACGGACCGGTGCCGATCATGTTCGTCGCGCACTCTTCACCGGCGTTCAGCTGCGCGGGCGCCATGATCCCGAAGCGCCCGACGCCGAACAGGCCGTTGTTGAAGTCGGCGACCGGCACCGCGAACACGGCCTTGACCGTCAACGGATCGACGATCTGCACGTCGGTCATCTGCTTGTAGACGATCGGGAGCAGCGGCCCGACGTTGGGGGCACCGGGAGCGCCGCGCCAGGAGTCCATGTTCGCCTTGAGCGCCGCGGCGTCGAGCGGGGTGCCGTCGTGGAAGGTCACGCCCTCACGCAGCTTGATGGTCCACTCGGTGAGGTCGGCGTTGGGCTCGACCGACTCCGCGAGGTAGGGGACGCCCTCGCCGTCCGCGTCGGGCACCGTGAGGGTGTCGTAGATCGCCGCGACGACCTGGATCCCGGAGATCGCGAGCTGGGCGCGGCTGAGGCAGTAGTTCGTCGTCTCCGCCTCGACGCCGAAGGTGATCGTGTCGCCCTCGCCGCCCCCGCCACGGGCGCGGGCCGCCCCCGCGGCGCCGGATCCCGCGAGCGCTGCCGCGGCGGACGCGACCGTGCCGGCGACCACCACCGCACACACGGACCGAAGTGAGCGACCCATCGGCTTCCCCCCTGCTGGTGCGACCTCGTCGACCACAGGATGCCCGATCCGCGGCGCCGCGTGCCGTCGGCCACCGGCGGCGGGCCACCTAGCCTCGCCGGAGCACGCGCTCTGTCGGGCGCCACGCCACATCGGGAGGAGCATCATGCCGATCGAGGGTGGGCCGATCGCCCCGCCACCGCGTCATCTCGACGAGGTGCTGCGAGCCGGCCTGACCTCGGCGCCCGACTCCGTGGCCCTCGCCTCGGCGCAGGACGAGCTCACCTGGCGTGCGCTCGACGACGCGAGCAGCCGACTCGCCGCCGCCTACCGCGACCTGGGCATCGGGCCGGGTGACCGGCTTGCCTCGCTCATGCCCAATCGCAGCGCACTCGTCGTCCACTACCTCGCGTGCTTCAAGTCGGGGATCGTGCTCACGCCCCTCAACTACCGGTACACGCCGTCGGAGATCGATCATGCGCTCGAGGTGAGCGCGGCGACGGCGATCCTCGTGCACGCGGAGCGTGCCGACGACGTCGCCGCCACCCGACTCGGCCCGTCGCTCCCCTGCGGTCTCGTCACCTGCGAAGGTGACGGCGGAGACCGCTCGCTCGAGCACCTCATGGCGCGACCGGCGCACGAGCAGAACTTCGGTCCCCCCGATCCGTCCGCACCTGCGGCGATCTTCTTCACCTCGGGCAGCACGGGCCCCGCGAAGGGCGTGACGCACTCGCTCGAGACGCTCACCTGGCACGCGGCGATCGCGGCTGCGGCGCTCGCGACGACGGCTGACGACTCGTTCCTGCCCGCGTCGTCGATCTCGCACATCGGCGGCTTCGTGTGGACGTTCTCGGCGCTGTACGTGGGCGCGCAGGCGGTCGTGGCGCGGACCTTCGACGCGCAGGAGGTGCTCGGGCTGCTCCGCGTGCGCCGACCGACGATCCTGTCGATGATCCCCGCTGCCTTGATGGCCTTGATCCGCGATCACGACGTGACGCCGGACGACTTCCGCTCCCTTCGACTGTGCCGTTCGGGCGCCGACCACGTCTCCGCGGAGCTCGATCAGGAGTTCGACGCGCTCGCCGGCCTGACGATCGACGAGGGGTACGGGATGACGGAGGTCGGCATCGTCGCGTCGAACCCCGTCCCGGGCGTCATCAAGGAGGGCTCGATCGGGCGACCCGCCCCGGGCGTCGCGCTCTCCGTCCGCGCCGAGGACGGCGGCGACGCCGAGGTCGAGGTCGACGCGGTGGGTCGCGTCTGGATCGACACGCCGGGGCGCACCCTCGGCTACTGGGACAACCCCGACGCCACGGCGGAGATCGTCCGCGACGGCTGGCTCGACTCGGGTGACCTGGCGCGCGCCGACGAGGACGGCTACCTGTGGTTCTTCGGGCGCAAGAAGCAGATCATCGTGCACGACGGCTCGAACATCAGCCCGCTCGAGGTGGAAGGCGCGCTCGACGAGCACCCGTCGGTGGCGGTCGCGGGCGTCGTGGGCATCCACGATCCGCTGCACGGCGAGAACGTGCGCGCGTACGTCGAGGTGAAGGGTGACACGGCCCGGCCGACGAGCCAGGAGCTGATCGACTTCGCGCGCGAGCGCGTCGGCTACAAGGCGCCCGAGGAGGTGGTGTTCATCGATCGGGTGCCGCTCAACGCCACCGGCAAGCTCGATCGGGTCGCGCTCGGGCGGCTCGCCGAGGAGCACGCCAACCCCCACTCGTGATGCGTGTCCGGATCCGGTGGGTGCGGGATCCCGGTGCGCTTCGAGCGGGGCGTCAGAGCCCGTAGGTCTCGAGCAGGCGGAGCCAGACCTCGGACAGCGTCGGGAACGAGGGGACCGCGTGCCAGAGCGCGTCGAGCGTCACCTCTCCCGCGATCGCGACCGTCGCCGAGTGCACGAGCTCGGCGACGTCGGGGCCGACGAACGTCGCCCCGACGACCACGCGACGTCGCTCGTCGACGACGAGCGCGGCGACGCCGGTGATGCCCACGCCGTGCGTGCTCGCCGCGGAGACGTCGCCCAGCGGGTACTCGACCGCGCGGACGTCGATGCCCTCGTCTCGTGCTCGCGCCGCGGTGCGCCCGACCGATCCGACCTGGGGATCGGTGAACACGACGCTGGGGACGACGTGCCCGTCGGCCCACGCGGAGATGTCGCGGCCGCGGATCACGTCGGCGGCGACCCGGGCCTGGTACTTGCCCATGTGGGTGAGGAGTGCCCGTCCGTTGACGTCCCCGACCGCGAAGAGCCAGTCGCCCTCGATTCCGGTCGCCCGGAGCCGGTCGTCGACCTCGACGTACCTCCCGGGCTCGAGCCCGACCGACTCGAGCCCCAGGTCGCCGGTCGAGGGACGTCGACCGACCGCGACCAGCAGCTCGTCGGCCTCGACCCGGTCACCGCCGTCGAGGGTGACCGTGACCGGTGCCCCGTCGCTCGACCGCTCGACGGCCACGACCGCGGCATCCGTGCGCACGTCGATGCCCTCGTCGCCGAAGGCCCGTCGGAGCTCCTCCCCGGCGATCGGTTCGAGCGCGGACAGGAGGCGTGACCCGGCTTCGAGGATCGTGACCCGGGCGCCGAGGCGATGGAAGGCCTGTCCCATCTCCACCCCGACGACGCCGCCACCGAGCACGGCGAGGCGCTCGGGCACCGATCGCGCCGATGTCGCGCGGCGGCTGTCCCATGGCCGCGCGGCGTCGAGGCCGGGGATCGGCGGCATCGCCGCGACGATGCCGGTCGCGAGCACGACCGCGCGCCGCGCGGCCAGCGCGACCGTCCGTCCGTCGTCGGTCTCGACGTCGACCCGGCGCGGACCGACGAGGCGACCGTGGCCGCGGACGAGCGTCCCACCCGCGCCGCCGAGCCACTTCGCCTGGCCCGCGTCGTCCCAGTCGCCGACGATCTCGTCGCGGCGGGCCAGCGTGGCGGCAACGTCGATCGGACCGCTGATCGCTTCGCGTGCGCCGGGGACGCGCCGGGCTGCCGCGAGCACCTCACCCGGTCGCAGCAGCACCTTGCTCGGGATGCACGCCCAGTACGAGCACTCGCCACCGAGGAGCTCCCGCTCCACCACGGCGACGGTCAGACCATCGGCGGTGCAGCGCTCGACGACGTTCTCACCCGCCGGCCCCCCGCCGACGACGACGACGTCGTAGGCCTCGACCTCGGTAGATTCCGGCGCCATGCCCCCCGAGCCTGCCACGGACCGACGCATCGACTACGCGGGCAGCGTCCACGACGACGCCGAGATCGAAGCCGTCCTCGCAGTCCTCCGCGGCGGGCCGACCGCGCTTCGCATCGGACCCCGGGTCCGCGAGATGGAGGCCCTCGTCGCCGCCGCGTTCGGCAAGCAGCGCGGGATCATGGTCAACTCCGGATCGTCGGCGCTCTACCTCGCCGTGGAGCTGCTGGCACTCGATCCCGGTGACGAGATCATCACGTCCGCGGTCACGTTCTCGACCGACATCGCGCCGATGGTTCGGTCGCGACTCGTCCCCGTCTTCGTCGACGTCGAGGTCGACACGTACCAGATCGACGTCGACGCCATCGAGGCCGCGATCGGGCCCCGCACGCGAGCGATCCTCGCGCCCAACCTCATCGGCAACTGCCCCGACTGGGACCGGATCCGCGCCATCGCGGACGCGCACGAGCTCCAGGTCGTCGAGGACTCCTGCGACTGCCTCGGCGCGACGCTGCGCGGGACGCCCACGGGCACGCGCAGCGACATCTCCCTCACGAGCTTCGCCCTCTCCCACATCATCACCGCGGCCGGCACCGGCGGGATGGTGTGCCTCGACGACCCCGACCTCGTCGACCGTGGCCTCCTCCTCCGTCGGTGGGGACGCCGCAGCGAGGTCGCGATCTACGGATCGCGTCGCGGTGAGCGCGGCGGGCGGCGGTTCTTCTCCGACATCGACGGCCTCGAGTACGACGACCTCTTCATCTTCGACGAGGTCGGATGGAACTTCGAGCCGTCGGAGCTCTCCGCTGCGTTCGGGGTCGTGCAGATGCAGAAGCTCCCGGCGTTCCTCGAACGGCGCAAGCGCAACTTCGCGCGACTGCACGAGGCCTTCTCGGGCCGCGAGGACGTCTTCGTGCTCCCCCGCACGACCCCCGAGATCGACACGGGCTGGCACATGTTCCCGATCATGATCCGCCCCGAGTCGGGCGTGTCGCGCACCGAGTACCAGCAGTTCATGGAGCGCTCGGGCATCGACACCCGCATGGTCTGGACCGGCAACGCGACCCGCCAGCCGGCCTTCCAGGCGGTCCCGCACCGCGTCGCGCCGGGTGGCCTCGCCAACGCCGACCGCGTGATGGAGACCGGCCTGATCCTCCCCTGCAACCACGGCATGGACGACGCCGACGTCGACCACATCGCGGCGACATCCGAGCGCTTCCTCGCCGGGCCGGCCCCGGGTTGACCCGGGCGGAGCCGCGCGCGAGCCTGACGCCATAACAACGTTATGGACCAGGCCTTGACGGTCGGAGCGGCGCCGGGGGGACCACGGTGAGCACGATCGAGCACGCGGCGGCCGGCGACCGCTACGTCGTCGTCTCGGCCGACGGCCACGCCGGCAACGAGATCCACGCCTACCGCGACTACCTCGAGGCCCGGCACCTCGACGACTTCGACCGGTGGCTCGAGGGCTACGTCTGCCCGTACCCCGACCTCGAGGGACCGGGGGCCAGCCGCAACTGGGACAGCGACCGTCGGCTCGCCGAGATGGAGGACGACGGGATCGTCGCCGAGGTGCTGTTCCCGAACACGATCCCGCCCTTCTACCCCAAGACGTCTCTGACCGCGCACCCCCCGACCGAGGACGCGCGAGAGCTGGAGCTGCGCTGGGCGGGGCTGCGGGCCCACAACCGCTGGCTGGCCGACTTCTGCGCCGCGACCCCGGGACGCCGGGCCGGCGTCGCGCAGATCCTCCTCGCCGACGTCGACGCCGCGGTCGCCGAGATCCGCTGGGCGCGCGACGCAGGCCTCACGGGTGGGGTGCTGCTCCCCGGCGCGCCTCCCGGGACGGGGCTCCCGCCGCTGTACTCGCCCGCCTACGAACCGATCTGGCAGGTGTGCGAAGAGCTCGGCATGCCCGTCAACCACCACTCGGGCAGCGCGGTCCCGCCGATGGACGACACCGCCGTCGACAAGGTGGTGTTCCTGCTCGAGGTGACGTGGTGGGCCCATCGCGCGTTCTCGCACCTCGTGTTCGGTGGTGTGCTCGAGCGCCACCCCGAGATGCAGCTCGTCCTGACGGAGCAGGGCACCGCGTGGATCCCCGAGGAGCTGCTGCGGCTCGACTACTTCGCCGAGCGGATGCGCTCGGCGACGGGCTCGCAGGAGGTCGAATGGGGTGGGAGCGTCGTCGCGGACCTCTCGCTGAAGCCCAGCGAGTACTGGGCGCGGCAGTGCCACGTGGGTGCGAGCTTCATCCGCCCCGCGGAGGTCCCGCTGCGCGACGTCGTCGGCCTCGACAAGATCATGTGGGGCAGCGACTACCCGCACAAGGAGTCGAGCTACCCGTACTCGCTGGAAGCGCTCCGCCTCTCGTTCGCCGGCGTGCCGGAGTCCGAGGTGCAGCAGATGATCGGCGCCAACGCGGCCGAGCTCTACGGCTTCGACCTCGAGGCCCTGGCACCGATCGCCGCGCGCGTCGGCCCCAGGGTCGCCGACATCGCCGACCCCATCGCTGCCGAGGACATCCCGGACGAAGCGCGCAAGTGCCCCGCGTTCGCGGGGATCTCCAACACGAACTGACCGACCGACGGACGACGAGGAGCATCGCCGGATGAGCGACCTGGAGCGCTACCTGATCATCTCGTCGGACTGCCATGCCGGTCTGCCGAACCTCCAGTACCGCGACTGGCTCGACTCGAAGTACCACGCCGCGTTCGACGAGGAGCAGGTGGCGCGCGCCGCGATCGAGCAGGAGCTGCGCAGCCGCGGCCTGCGCAACGAGGAGTTCGCGGAGGAGTGGGAGCGCGAGAACGAGGAAGGGCTGCGCGGCGGGTGGGATGCCGCGCGGCGCGACAAGGAGCTCGACGCGGACGGCGTCGCCGGCGAGGTGATCTTCCCCGACGCGGACGCCGTCACCTCGGGAGCCTCGGCGCCGTTCGGTGCCGGGTTGGGCCAGGGTGGTGACCGGGACCCCGAGCTCCTGCTGGCCGGCGCGCGTGCCCACAACCGCTGGCTCGCCGAGCTCTGCGCCGAGAGCCCGGCGCGGAGGGCCGGCGTCGCCATCATGCCGATCCTGCACGACGTCGACGCCGCCGTCGCCGAGATCCAGTGGGCCGCGGACGCGGGCCTGCGGGGCGGCATCCTCATCCCTTCGATGTGGCAGCCCTACGCGCCGTACCACGATCCTCGCTACGACCCCGTGTGGGCCGCCTGCCAGGACCTCGGGCTCCCGGTGCACGTGCACTCGGGTGCGGCCGACAAGGAGTCGTACGGCGAGTTCGTCGGCATGTACGTCAGCGAGGTCCGCTGGTGGTCGACGCGACCGCTGTGGTTCCTGCTGTGGTCCGGCAAGTTCGAGCAGTTCCCGCGCCTGAAGTTCGTCGTCACCGAGTGCGGCGCGTTCTGGGCTCCCGACCTCCTGTGGACCTCGGACCTCGTCTACGACCGCGAGCACGCCGCGAAGAAGCTCGGCAAGGAGCTGACGGCGCACCTGAGCATGCGGCCGAGCGAGTACTTCGACCGCAACTGCTCGATCGGCGCGTCGAACACCCGACGACGTGAGCTCGCCCGGCGCTACGAGATCGGCGTGGGCAACATCATGTGGGGCAACGACTTCCCGCACCCCGAGGGGACGTGGCCGCACACCAAGGAGTGGCTGCGCGGCGCGTTCCACGACATCCCCGTCGACGAGACGCAGGCCATCCTCGGCACGAACGCCGCCGCGGTCTACGGCTTCGACGCCGAGGCCCTGGCTCCCGTGGCGGCCCGCATCGGTCCGACGCCCGAGGAGCTGGGGCAGGCGGGCCAGGACGGCGACGGTCGTCTCGACAAGTGGGCCGACGTGCGGCGGGCCGGCCGGCCCTGGATCACGGGGGTGGAGGCCGTCGAGGTGCCGATCGCCTGAGCGCGCGGCGGGCTACGACGACGCGAGCCGAGCGATCATCGGCGCCGACACCTCGGGGTCGGGCAGCTCGACGCCGTAGGCCTCGAGGACGCCGAGGCCCAGCTCCAGTGCCCAGAACAGCGTGAACAGCACCTCGAGGTCGAGGTCGGGGTCGAGGTCGATCTCGGCCGCGTGGTCACGGACGCGGTCGGCCCACTCGACGATCGTGGCCGCCTGCGGTGGGCCGAGACGGTCGCGGATCTCACCGTCGTGACGGGCGGCGACCGCTCCCTCGAGGAGCAGCGCTCGCAGCGCGTGGCGATCGGGATGACGCTGCCACTGCTCGGCCAGGCCGTCGACGAGCGAGACGCCGGACGGGAACGAGCTCTCCAGGTCGGCGATGCGCGCCGCGATCACCTCGGCCAGGAGGTCGGCCTTGTTGCGGAAGTGCCCGTAGAGCGAGCCGGTCGTGCGGTCGGTCTCGCGCGCCAGCTCCCGCACCGACGTGCGGGCGTAGCCGTCGCGGACGAAGCGATCGGTCGCCAGCTCGAGGAGCTGGTCACGCGTCTCCATAACGTTGTTATGGTACCGCCGTGGACCGAGCCGGGCTGGAGCAGCTGTTCGACCTCACGGACCGCGTGGCGATCGTCACCGGTGGCACGCGAGGCATCGGCCGCTCGATCGCCGAAGGCTTCGTGGCCGCGGGCGCCAAGGTGGCGGTCGCGAGCCGCAAGGCCGACTCGTGCGCCGACGCCGAGGCAGCGCTGCGCGCCGCGGGTGGCGAGGCGATCGGCGTCCCCACCCACATGGGCGACCTCGACGCGATCCGCGCGCTGGTCGACACGACGCTCGACCGGTTCGGCCGGCTCGACATCGTCGTCAACAACGCCGCGACCGCGCTGCGCGAGGACATCGGCGCGTTCACGCCCGAGGCGTACACGAAGTCGATGGACGTCAACCTGCGCGGTCCGGTGTTCCTGGTCGAGGCATCGATCCCCCACCTCGAGGCGAGCCCTGCCGCGTCGATCGTCAACGTCATCTCCGCAGGTGCGTTCCTCTACTCGTCCTTCACCGCGACCTATGCCGCGGCGAAGGCGGCACTGATGTCGTACACGCGCGCGTGGGCCGCCGACCTCGCGCCGAAGGGCATCCGGGTGAACGCGCTCGCACCGGGCTCCATCGACACGGACATGATGCGGGCCAACAGCGAGGAGGCGCAGGCGCGCATGGCGCAGGCCTCGCACATGAACCGGACGGCCCATCCCGACGAGATGATCGGCCCCGCCCTGTTCCTGGCGTCCGACGCCGCGAGCTTCGTGACGGGGCAGGTGCTGATCGCCGACGGCGGTCTCGTCCCCCACTGAGCGGGAGACCCGATGCCTGACGTCAGCCTGGAGCGGATCGAGCACGGCATCGCCGTGCTCACCCTCGACCGACCCGATCGGCTCAACGCGATGAGCTTCGGGCTCGTCGCCGAGCTCCACGACGCCCTCGACGAGATCGGCGGCGATCCGGAGTGCCGGGTCGTGGTGCTCACCGGTGCCGGCCGCGGCTTCTGCGCCGGCCTCGACCTGAAGGACTGGGGAACGCCGCCCGCGGCGGGCGAGCACCCGCACGTCCACGCGAACGTCGACGGCCAGGCGTTCATCTCGAACCTGACCGTGCACCTGCGCCAGACGCCACAGGTCGTGATCGCAGCCGTCAACGGGCCGGCGTTCGGGGGCGGCTTCGCGCTGGCGTGCGCCAGCGACCTCCGGTTCGCCGCCCGGTCGGCCCGCTTCTGCTCCGCGTTCATCCGCACCGGGCTCACGGGCACCGACATCGGCATCACCTACCTGCTGCCCCGCCTCATCGGCGCATCCCGTGCCGCGGACCTGATCTTCACGGGGCGGGAGGTCGACGCCGACGAGGCCCTCTCGTTGGGCATCGTCTCGCGGGTCGTCGCGGACGACGAGCTCCTCGAGACGGCACTGGGCACGGCCCGCACCATGGCCGGCTACACGCGCACCGGGCTCCTCAACACCAAGGAGGTGCTCTGGCACAACGTCGACAACCCGAGCATGGCCGCGGCCATCGCGCTCGAGAACCGCAACCAGACGCTCGCCAGCCGGGCACCCGACGTGATCGAGCACATGGCCGCGTATCGGGACCGTACGACGGGCTCGAAGCAGGGTTCGTAGGATTGAGGACATGGCAGCAGACGTCACTCCCGCCGAAGCAGACCTCCCCCTCATCATCTCGGTCGACGACCACGTCCTCGAGCCGAAGGACCTCTGGCAGCGCGAGCTGCCCGAGAGCGTGCGGGACCGGGGGCCGCGCACGTCGCGCGAGAAGGTGAAGCTCGTCTTCGAGGGCGGTCACTACGGGTTCGAGCGCGGCGCCGAGGACGGCGACTGGTGCGACCTCTGGCTCTTCGACGACCTGGTCGTGCCCACCGGCTTCCTGCACGCTCCCGCCGGCACCCCTCGCAGCGAGCAGCGCAACGTCCCCGCGGTCTACGAGGACTTCCGGCCAGGCGCGTACGACCAGGCGGCGCGCCTCGCCGACATGGACACGAACCACGTCGAGGCCGCGATCAACTTCCCCAACATCTTCCCGCGGTTCGCCGGCCAGGGGTTCCTCGAGCGCGACGACAAGGAGCTCTCACTCGCCTGCTTGCGCATCTACAACGACTGGATGATCGACGAGTGGTCGGCGGGGGCCGGCCGCGGGCGACTCGTCCCGCTCACGCTCGTGCCGCTCTGGGACCCGCAGCTGGCCGCTGACGAGGTCCGGCGCTGCGCCGCCAAGGGCAGCTATGCGATCGCGTTCACGGAGAACCCGGCGGCGCTCGGGCTGCCGTCGCTCTACTCCGGCGCCTGGGACCCGCTGTGGACGGCGTGCGAGGAGACCGACACCACGGTGTCGATGCACATCGGCTCGTCGTCGAAGATGCCGAGCACCGCGCCCGACGCGCCGCTGGCCACGTCGATGTCGCTGTACGCGCAGAACGCGCAGGGCTCGTTGTGCGACTGGGTGTTCTCCGGCACGCTGGCGCGCTTCCACGAGATCAAGATCACCTACGCCGAGAGCCAGGTCGGCTGGATGCCGTTCCAGCTCGAGCGCATGGACAGCGTGTGGCGCGACGGCGTCGGCGGCGTGGACCTTCCCACCGCACCGAGCGAGCAGGCCCGGGGCCGGGTGTACGGCTGCGTGTTCGACGACCTGGTGGGCCTGAAGTGCCGTGACGACGTCGGCCTCGAGCAGATCCTCTTCGAGACCGACTTCCCGCACTCCGACGGCACGTTCCCGCACTCGCGCAAGGTCGCCCGCGAGCTGTTCCACGCTGCCGGGATGAACGCCCACGAGTGCCACGCGGTCATCCGAGGCAACGCGGTCACCGCGTACGGCCTCGAGCGCTTCGGCATCACCGCCTGAACCCATCGTTTCGGCGTCAGCAGACCCGCCTCTCGCGGGTCTCCTGACGCCAGAACGGTCTCAGCGGACGTCGATCCTGAGGCGCGTGAGGGTCAGGGTCTTGATCTTCCACTCGCCGTCCACCAGCTCGTACGTCTCGTGGTAGTGGCCGTAGCCGTGCATCGTCGAGAGCGGCGCGCCCTCGGGCCACCAGAGGTGGTCCTCCATCGCCCAGATCCCCGTCGCCGTGGTCGCCGAGGTGACGTCGATCTCGGGCATGTGCCCATGGTGCACGGTGACCACCGGATCGACGTTGCGACGCACGAAGTCGGCGATCGCGCGGTCGCCGCGCACGAGGCCGGCGTCGGGATCGTCCGGCGACGGCGGCACCTCGCTGCGCATGTCCATGACCGCGTCGGGGGCGAACACTGCCGCGAACGCGTCCCAGTCCTTGGTGTCCATGGCCCGGAAGTACCGCGCCTTCAGCGCCCTGATCGCCTCGATCGCCTCCAGCACGGCGAGCGGGTCGGGGCTCACGCGCTCGGCGCCCGCGGCAGCACCTCGGCCTCGAACAGCTTCAGCATCTTCCAGGCGAGATCCGGAGGCACACCGCCGACCATCGGGTGCAGCATCGCGAAGCCGAACGGCCCTTGGGCCTCGAGCTCGGCCACCATGTCGTCGGGCGTGAGCACGCGGTACTGCCCGGTCGCGCGCAGCGCGTCGACGTCGGCGGTCGGCTCGTAGCCCCCCGCCGCACCGACGCCCGACTCCTCCATCCACTGCCCGTACGCGTTCATCTCGTGCAGCGCGTAGGGTCCGAACTCTCGCCAGCCCTCTTCGACGTCCTCGGCGAGGAAGAACGTCGACGTGTCGCCACCCATGTGCGGGCCGGGGTCGGGCTTGCCGAGCTTCGCGCACTCGTCGACGTAGTGGTCCCAGACGTCCGGGGTCGAGGGGAGGAACCCGTCGGCGATGCGCGCCGCTCGCCGCGCGGCGGGCTCGCTGCTGCCGCCGAGGACGAGCTTCGGCCCGCCTTCCTGGTGCGGCGACGGAGTGATGCGCGCGCGGCGCCCCCGGTGCTCGAACGCCTCTCCGGTCCAGGCCCGGCGCAGGACCTCGATCGTCTCCGTCGTGCGTCCGGCGCGGTCCTTCAGCTCCACGCCGAACATCTCGAACTCCGCCGGCACGTAGCCGTTGGCGACGATGAGGTCGAGCCGCCCCCCACTGATGCGATCGACGACCGCCGCGTCCTCCGCGAGCCGGAGCGGGTCGTGGAACGGCGCGATCAAGGCGGCGATCTGGATCCGCATGCTCTCCGTGCGAGCCGCGATCGCGGCCGCCATGGGGAGCGGGCTCGGCAGGTACCCGTCGGGTGACCCGTGATGCTCCGAGACCACGGCGATGACGAAGCCGAGCCGGTCGGCCCACTCGCACATGTCGAGGGCGGCTCGGTACCGGTCGGTCATCGACGTCTCGGCGAAGTCGGGGTTGCGGAAGTCGAACCGCAGGCCGAAGAAGCTCATCTGATCCTCCGTCAGGCCGTGAGCGCGAGGCTCACGTGCACCGAGTCGCGGCCCTCGATGCGGCGCGCGAGCAGGTCGAGGCCCTCACCGAGGGTGTCGAGGGTGACGACGTCGCCGACGAGCACCGAACGGTCGACGCGACCCGTCACCAGCAGCTCGACCGCGACCCGCATCGATGACGGCGTGAAGCCGGCACCGCCGACGACGGTCAAGGACTTCAGCACGATCTGGTCGCTCACGAGCCCCTCGACCGGCTTGTGCAGCTTGAGGCCCGCGAGGAGCACGCGTCCGTTCATCGCCGCGAGGTCGACTGCGAGCGGGACGGTCGCGGTCGTCACCGCGGCGACGTCCATCACGACGTCGGCCATCTGACCGCCCGTGATCTCGCGGACCCGTTGCACCGGGCTCTCGGCGTCGACGTCGATGACCTCGTCGGCGCCCAGGGCGCGCGCCGCCTCGAATCGCAGCCCGTCCGACGACGTGCCGGTGACGATGACCCGGGTCGCGCCGGCCGCGCGCGCGGCCATCACGCAGGCGAGCCCCTGGTGCCCGGGACCCTGCACGACCACCGTGTCCCCGAGCTGCACGCCGACGCGCTGCGTCCAGTTCACCGCGCTCGCGAGCGGTTCGAACATCGTGAGCTCGGTCGCAGGGATGTCCGCGGGCACCTTGTGCAGGTTGGTGCCCGGGAGCAGTGCCATCTGCTCGCCGTATCCACCCCAGAGCCCGGATCCGTCGTGGATGCTCATGGTGTAGCCGTAGAGCTGCATGTTCCAGCAGAACGACCCCGACCGACATCCTGCACACCCGCCGCACTTGACGATCTCGTCGACGCAGACGCGGTCGCCCTCCTCCAGGCGCCACTCGCGCGCCGCCTCCGGCGTCAGCTTCAGGATGCGGCCGACGATCTCGTGGCCGGGCACGACCGGGTACTGCTGACCCGGCACGTCCTTCACTCCGTCGAGCTGCGCGAGGTCGCTGCCGCAGAGCCCGACCGCCTCGACGGCGAGCACGCCACCTCCCGGCGGAGGGTCGGGAGCGGGGAGCTCGCGCACCTCGAAGGTCCCGTCACCGGGGAACACGCCCGCTCGCACCGTGGCCGCCACGAGCGGGGATCGTGGCACAGTCCGGGCGCCCGCCGCGGACCGCCCTCCCCGCGTCGTCCCCCGCGCCGATCACCCCCTCCGTAGACTCACGCCTCCATGCCTGACAGCAAGCGAGTGCAGCTCGAGATCGACGGCAAGATCGCGACGATCACCAACGACAACCCCGACAAGCACAACGCGTTCGACGACGAGATGGACGCCGAGCTCTTCGGCGTGCTCGCCGAGATCAAGGCCCACCCCGAGGTCCGCGCGGTCATCTGGCGTGGCGAGGGGAAGTCGTTCTCGTCGGGACGAGACGTCGGCTCGATCGGCAACCTGAAGGTCGAGCTCTCGCACCACGAGCTCATGCGGCGCGGTCACCGCGGGATCCAGCAGGTGTGGGACATCGACGCGCCGATCATCGTGGCGTGCAAAGGGTGGGTGATGGGCGGCTCGTTCCAGCGCGCGCTGCTCTGCGACATCCGGGTCGCCGCGGAGGGCACGCGCTTCCGTCTGCCCGAGGTCACCTATGGGGTCATCCCCGACACCGGCGGCGTCGCGGTGCTCTACGAGATGTGCGGTCACGGCCTCGTGAGCGACATGGTGCTGACGGGGAGGATCCTCTCGGCCGAGGAGGCGCTCGCCCACGGAGTCGTGAGTCGCGTCGTGCCCGCCGACGAGCTCGACGCGACGGTGCGGGAGATCGCCGACCAGATCGCGTCGTCCCCGGCCGTGACGGTGAAGATGGCACGCGAGGTGATCCGTCACCTCGCGCAACCGCAGATCCGATCGTCGATGAACGACGAGATGATCTACCAGACCTTCATCAGCCGCAGCGACGACATGGCCGAGATGCGCGCCGCCCGCGCGGAAGAGCGCGACGCGCGCTACACGGGGAGCTGATGACTGTGGACACCATCGGACTGCCGGCGCCACCACCGGTCGGCGAAACGGCACTCAAGCCGGGCGACTTCGACGGCACCTGCGTCGTGGTCACCGGGGCGGGCACCGGCCTCGGCAAGGCCATCGCCTCCGAGTTCGCTCGCCTCGGAGCGTCGATCGTCATCGGGAGCCGGAAGGCCGAGCACCTCGAGGCCGGCCAGGCTGCGATCGAGGAGATCGGCGCGCCCGTGCTCGCGGTCTCGTGCGACATCCGCGAGGCCGACTCGATCGCCGCCATGTTCGACGCGGCGCAAGAGCGGTTCTCGCTGCCGGGCGTCCTGGTCAACAACGCCGCCGCGAACTTCCCCGTGCCGGCGGAGGACATGTCGCCCAACGCCTGGCGCACCGTCGTCGACATCACGCTGACCGGCACCTACCTGTGCTCGCGCGAGTTCGGTCGACGTCACCTGAGCGCGGGCACGCCCGGTTCGATCGTGAACGTCGGCGCGTCCTACGCATGGACGGGCGGGCCGGGCTTCGCCCACTCCGCGGCCGCCAAGGCCGGCGTGAAGAACCTCACCGAGACCCTCGCGGTGGAGTGGGGGCCGTACGGGATCCAGGTGAACGGGCTCGTGCCGGGGCTCTTCCCGCACGAGGACATGACGGCCGACATCCAGGGCAACCTCCAGCGCACCCACGACAAGGACTCGTGCCAGCCTGCGCTGCGCGTCGGTCAGCGCCAGGAGCTCGGATGGGCCGCGACCTTCCTCGCCTCGCCGTACGCGCGGTTCATCTCGGGTCACACCCTCGTCGTCGACGGTGCCAACTGGCAGCGTCGGACGCTCACCAACCCACCGGTCGTCACGGTGCGCGAGCAGATGGGCAAGGGACCCTTCGAGCCCGAGTAGCCGACGTTCCCCTGATGCGTCAGGGAACGGAGACGTGCTCGCGCGAGAGGTCGCGGATCGTCGTGACGCCCAGGAGGGCCATCGTGCGCCGCACGCCGTCGGCCAGCAGACCGAGCGCATGGTCGACGCCGCGCTCGCCCGCCGCTTCCAGCCCGTACAGGTAGGCCCGCCCGATCGTGCACGCGGTCGCGCCGAGCGCGACCGCTTTGACGATGTCGCTCCCCCGGCGGACGCCCCCGTCGCACCACACCTCGATCGAGCCCCCGACGGCATCCGTGACGGGGACGACGAGGTCGATGGGGGCCGGTGCACCGTCGAGCTGTCGGCCACCGTGGTTCGACAGGGCGATGGCGTCGATCCCCCGATCGGCGGCGATCCGCGCGTCGTCGACGGTCTGGATCCCCTTCACGATCACGGGACCGTCCCAGACCGACCGCAGCCAGTCGACGTCGTCCCAGCCGACCGACGAGTCGAACTGGTCGTTCATCACGTCGGCGAGCGCCACGGCCTCGGTCCCGTCCGCGACGCCGCGCCCGACGACGTTCGCGAATCGGATCGGGTCGGCGCGCACGAAGTCCCAGGTCCAGCTCGCATGGAGGATGCCGTCGAGCAAGGTGTCGAGCCCGAGCTTCGGCGGGAGCACGAAGCCGTGGCGCACGTCGCGCTCGCGTCGACCCTGCACCGCGGTGTCGACCGTCAGGATGAGCGCCTCGTAGCCCGCATCCTCGGCGCGACCGATCATCTCCTTCACCAGGCCTCGGTCGTTCCACACGTACACCTGGAACCACCGACGGCCGGAGCCCACCGCCGCGACCTCTTCGATCGAGCGCGTCCCGAGCGTCGAGAGCGCGTACGGCAGCCCGGCCCGCTGCGCGGCACGCGCCACGGCGAGCTCACCTGCAGGGTCAGCGATGCGGTTGAACCCGGTCGGGGAGAGCGCGAGCGGGATCGGGACCTCACGACCGAGGATCGACGTGCTGGGATCGATCACCGCCACGTCGCGCAGGACACGTGGCCGGAACGTGACGCGAGCGAACCCGCGCACGTTCTCGGCGAGCGTGCGCTCGTCCTCGGCACCGCCGTCGATGTAGTCGAAGACCCCGCGCGGGAGCCGACGCTTCGCGAGGTGCCGCAGGTCGGCGATCGACGCAGCCCGGCGCAGGCGACGCGTGACGGCATCGAGCTCGATCGGCTCGAACCGCATCACCGAGCGGAGCGTCCCGATGATCCCCCGCAACCGCGACGGTCGGCTCCTCACCGATTCAGGCCTCGCGCGTCTCCGGCAGGCGAACGAGCGGGATGCGCCGCTCCGTCTTCGACTGGTAGGTCGTGTACCAGGCCCGGTCGGTCGTGAGGAGGCCCCAGATCCGGTCGTACTCGTCGCCTTCGAGGATCTCGTGCTCCGACCAGAACCGTCGCCCGCCGCGCACCGTGCAGAGCACCTCGGGGTTCGCCGTGCGGTCCGACAGGTTCAGGTACCACGCCGGATGGCCCGGCGAGCCGGCGAAGGACGCGACGACGACGCGCCGCCCCTCCGGATCGTTCCAGGTGGGAAGGGCCACCTTGTGCTCGTTGCCCGACTTCCGGCCGACGGTCCGCAACAGGACGTGCTGCATCCCCGCCTGCTCCCAGACCATGGACTCGTCGTCCATCGACTCCATGGCCTGGACGTGCGCTTCGCTGAGCTTGGGGATCTCGTCGCGCGGGGGCGTCTCCCACACCTGCTCGACGTGCTGGTCGGTCGGCGTCGCATCCGGCATGTCCGTGAGGCTACCGGGCAGCCACGCGCAGGCGTCAGAAGGCTGCGGAGCGGCGCCTCCTGACGGCGGTCAGACGAGCTGCAGGTCGCGCACGCGCTCGAAGCGCGCCGCGACGTCGGGCCAGGCGACGATCTGCCAGAACGCCTCGACCCAGTCGCCCTTCACGTTCTTGTAGTCGAGGTAGTAGGCGTGCTCCCACATGTCGAGCACCATCAGCGGCACCGTGCCGTTGCCGATGTTGCCCTGATGGTCGTACACCTGCTCCACGACGAGCCGCTGGGCCATCGGCTCCCACGCCAACGTGCCCCACCCCGAGCCCTGCACGTTGACCGCCGCCTCGCTGAGCTGCTGCTTGAAGCCCTCGAACGATCCGAGGCTCTCGTCGATCGCGGCCGCGAGGTCGCCCTCGGGCTTGCCGCCGCCGTCGGGGCTCATGTTGGTCCAGAACACCGAGTGCAGGATGTGACCCGAGACGTGGAAGGCCAGGTTCTTCTGCAGCTGGTTGATCGTGTCGAAGCTGTCCTCCCGGCGCGCGTTCGCGAGCTTCTCGAGCGTCGTGTTCGCACCCTTGACGTACGCCGCGTGGTGCTTGCCGTGATGCAGCTCGAGCAGCGTCGCGGACAGGTGCGGCTCCAGCGCGCCGTAGTCGTAGCCGAGCTCGGGCAGCGTGTAGACGTCGCTCATCACAGGTCCTCTCGATCTCGACGGTCGAGGTGGCTCCTACCCATTGTGTCGCGCTCTCGAACCGGCGAGCACGGCGCATCGCTAGCCTGGCCGCATGGCCGCAGGTGACGTCCGGGCACTCCCGATCGGCGCGGATCGCATCGCGGCCTCCGGGTCGGGCGAGACGATCACCGTGCGCTCCCCGTACGACGGTCACGAGATCGCCCGGGTGCCGGCATGCGGGCCGACCGAGGTCGATCGCGCGGTCGCCGCGGCGACGGCCGCACTGCACGACGACCCGCTCCCCGCCTGGAAGCGGGCCGAGATCCTCGACACCGCCGCGCACGCGCTCCGCGAGCGCGTCGACGAGTTCGCCCGCATCATCGCCGAGGAGGCCGCGAAGCCGATCAAGACCGCGACGGTCGAGGCGTCGCGGGCAGTCTCGACCTTCACCTTCTCCGCGCTCGCCGCCCGTGACCTCGCCGGCGAGATCGTGCCGATGGAGGCCAGCGACGCGGGCGCCGGGAAGCTCGGGTTCACCCTCCGCCGCCCGATCGGGGTGGTCGGCGCGATCAGCCCGTTCAACTTCCCGCTGAACCTCGTGGCCCACAAGGTCGCACCCGCGATCGCCGCGGGCTGCCCGGTCGTGCTCAAGCCGGCCTCGCAGACGCCGATCTCGGCCATCGCGCTGGCGGAGCTGCTGCTCGACGAGTGCGGGCTCCCGCCAGGGCACCTCAACCTCGTCACCGGGAGCGGCGGCTCGGTCGGCAGTGCGATCGTCGAGCACGAGGGCATCGCCATGATCACCTTCACCGGCTCCCCGGAGGTCGGGTGGGACATCAAGGCGAAGGCGCCCCGCAAGAAGGTCGGCCTCGAGCTCGGCAACAACGCGCCCGTCATCATCGAGCCCGACGCCGACGTCGTCACCGCGGCCACGAAGATCGCGGTGGCGGGGTTCAGCCACGCGGGCCAGTCGTGCATCTCGACCCAGCGGGTCTACGTGCACGAGGACCTCGGCGACGCGTTCCTCGCCGAGCTCGTGCCCCGCGTGGAGTCGCTCGTGGTCGGCGATCCGCTCGATCCCGAGACCGACGTCTCGGCCCTGATCTCGCAGGCCGAGCGCGACCGAGTCGCCGGATGGATCGAGGAAGCGACCGCCGCCGGCGCCAAGGTCGCGACCGGCGGCACGGTCCGCGACGGCGTCCTCGAGCCGACGGTCCTCACCGACGTCGCGTCCGACATGAAGATCTGCTCGCTCGAGGTGTTCGGCCCCGTCGTCGGTGTGCAGCGCTACCGTCGCCTCGACGAGGCCATCGCGCTCGCGAACGACACCCGCTACGGGCTCCAGGCCGCGATCTTCACCGCCGACCTCTCGAAGGCGCTCCAGGCGGTGCAACAGCTCGACTTCGGGGGCGTGCTCGTCAACGAGGTCCCGACGTTCCGCACCGATCAGATGCCCTATGGCGGCCTGCGCGACTCCGGGAACACGCGGGAGGGTCCCAAGTACGCCGTCGAGGAGATGACCGAGCCACGACTCGTCGTCGTGCAGCTCTAGGTCGGAGGAGCGGGCGGGGCGATGGAGGTACGGGGCAAGGTCGCACTGGTGACCGGCGGCGCGTCGGGGATCGGGCTGGCGACGGTGGAGCGCCTGCACGAGGAGGGCGCGAAGGTGTTCGTCGTCGATCTCGACGAGACCGGCGCCCACGCGGCCGCCGGCGCGTTCGAGGGCCTGGCGCACGCGGCCGACGTCGGGGATCCCGACCAGGTCGATGCCGCCTTCGATCGGTGCACGCGCGAGCTGGGCGGCGTCGACATCGCCTTCCTCAACGCCGGGATCGCGATCGGCGTGGCCGATCTCACCCAGCTCGACGGCGCGACCTACCGCCGGATCATGCGGGTCAACGTCGACGGCGTCGTGTACGGGCTGCGCGCCTCGATCCGAGCGATGCAGGCGCGCGGCGGGGGCGCCGTCGTCGCGACCGCCTCGCTCGCCGGCATCGTCCCCTTCCCGCCCGACCCGATCTACGACGCCTCGAAGCACGCCGTCGTCGGGCTCGTGCGCTCCGTCGCACCCACGCTGGCGCCGCTGGACATCACCGCGAACTGCGTGAACCCGGGGATGACCGACACCAACATCCTCAGCGACGAGGCGAAGGCGACCTTCGCCGACATGGACTTCCCGCTCATGCCGCCGCGCCAGGTCGCCGATGCAGTCATCGAAGCCATCACCTCGGGAGCCACCGGACAGTGCTTCGTCTGTCAGCCCGGCCGGGAAGCCGTGCCGTACGAGTTCCGCAACGTGCCCGGTCCGCGCACCGAGGCCGCCCGGGGTCGCACCCCGCCGGGCCTGCGCGACGACATCACCTGGAGCACGAGCTGACGTGACCGCCGATCACCCCTCGCGCCACTCAGAGACGACGCACGACCCGTCGGACCCGATGCCGGGCTGGACCGCGTCCGACGCCCCCGCCGAGGTGGGGCTCAACGGGCTGCGCTCGCACCTCGAGCGGCTCGTCGCTCGCCACGACCTGCGAGCGCTCACCGTGGTGGTCGACGATCCCGACCTCGGTCGACAAGCCTTCCGCGCCGGTGCCGGCACGATCCCGACGGGGCTCACCGCCTCCGGACCCGGCGTCCTCGCCGAGCCGGCCCTCGCCCCGGACGTGCTCGACGACGACCTGCTCGTCGCGCTCTGCGCGGCGAGCCTGCGGGTCGACGTGCTGCGCGACAGCGCTCACCCGACCGGCGAGCTCGCACTCCGCCGGCTCCCGGGCGTGTACGCGGTGGCGGTCGAGCGCGACCACGACCTGACCCTCGTGCGCGTCCACGCCGCCGATGACGCCCCCGACGACCTCGGACGCCTCGCAGCACGCGAGCTCGCGTCGGAGCCCGGCACGCCGCTCGTCGTCGAGGTCGTGCGAGGCGAGCACGCCGTCGGTTCGGCCCCGCCGCTCCGGGCGAACGGTCCGGACGCCGATCCGGCGCTGCCGGCCACGCACCCCGGCATCGAGCTGCTGGCCGTGCGGAGCGTCCCCGAGGACGGTGAGATCGAGACCCACGTCGCGGTCGCCGGTGCACGCGCCGTGGGACGAGCGCCACTCGCCCACGGTCTGGCCGGCGCGGTCGAAGCGGTGCTGCTCGGCATCGAGCAGGTCGCGCCCGGGCTGCGCTTCGCCCCCGCGTGGGCCCGCACCGTCGAGACGACCGCCGACGGCCGGTTCGTGGTCGCCGTCGCCCTCGTCGACGCGAGCGGCCACGACCACCGTCACGGCATCGCGGCGGGGGCCTCGCCCATCGAGGCCGCAGCACGCGCCACGGCCCGCAGCCTCGACTGACCGACCGCGCGCTCGTCAGCGCGTGCGGTGCGACACGATCCCGGCCACACGCCGCGACACCGACGCGGGCATCACCGTCGAGAACGCAGCCGCCACACCGTTCATCGGCCCCGGGATGCACACCGCTCGACCCCGTTCGTAGGCCTTCATGGAGGTCTCGGCCACCTCGTCCGCCGACTGCCACAGGAAGTCCGGGATCTGGTCGCGCGCGTCGACGCGCGCGCGCTCGTGGAAGTCGGTGCGGGTGAAGCCGGGGGCGACGACCATGCACTTCACGCCGGTGCCGCGCAGCTCTTCGTGCACCGCGTTGCTGAAGCTCGAGACGAACGACTTCGTCGCGCTGTAGGTGGCGTACGTGGGAGTGGGTTGGTACGCGCCGACCGACGACACGTTGATCACCCCACCATGGCCGCGGTCGACCATGGGGCCGAGCGCGGCGTGGGTCAGCTGCACGAGGGCGACGACGTTCAGCTGGAGCATCGCGAGCTCTCCGTCGACGGGGAGCTCGTGGAAGCGGCCGTGCGTGCCGAACCCCGCGTTGTTGACGAGCAGCTCGATCGGGCGATCGGGCTCGCCGAGCCGAGTCGCGACGGTCTCGACGCCGTCGCGGGTCTCGAGGTCGGCGACCAGCACCTCGACGGCGGCGCCGTGCTCGGCTCGGAGCCGCCCGGCGACCTCGTCGAGGGTGTGCCGGGTGCGGGACACGACGACGAGATCGTGACCCCGGTCCGCGAGCGATCGCGCGAAGGCCGCGCCGATCCCGCCCGAGGCGCCGGTCACCAGAGCTGTCGGCCGTTCCATCTCTCGCCTCCCACGTCGAGTCGCCTTCGATCCGCCCGCGGCCCGCCGAAGGCCGGGCCGGGCTCAGAGGCCGATCGCCTCCGCGACCGCCCGCGCGTCGGGGGTGACCGGCTCGCCGAGCTCGACCTCGGCGATCGCGCGCTGGGGGTCCTTGAGGCCGTGACCGGTCACCGTGCACACGACGACGTCGTCGGCGTCGACCAGGCCGTCGCGCCCCGCGGCGAGGAGGCCGGCCACGGCGGCGGCCGACGCCGGCTCGACGAACACGCCCTCTTCCGACGCGAGCAGGCGGTACGCCTCGAGGATCTCCGCGTCGAGCACCGCGCCGATGTGGCCGCCGGACTCGTCGCGCGCCGCTTCTGCCTGCTTCCACGACGCGGGGTTCCCGATCTGGATCGCCGTCGCCAGCGTCTCGGGGTGCCGGATCGGCTTCCCCGAGACGATGGGTGCGGCGCCCGCGGCCTGCCAGCCGAGCATCCGCGGGGCCCGTTCGGTTCGCCCCAGCTCGCGGTACTCGCAGTAGCCCTTCCAGTACGCGGTGATGTTGCCGGCGTTCCCGACCGGGATGCAGTGCGCGGTCGGTGCATCACCGAGCACGTCGACGATCTCGAACGCGGCGCTCTTCTGACCCTCGATGCGGAACGGGTTCACCGAGTTCACGACCTCGACACCCGGTCGCTCACCGAGCTCGCGCACGATGTCGAGGCACACGTCGAAGTTGTCGGGGATGGCGACGACCCGCGCGCCGTGGATCAGCGCCTGCGCGAGCTTGCCGAGCGCGATCTGCCCGGCCGGCAGGACCACCGCGCAGATGATTCCGGCGCGCGCGGCGTAGGCCGCCGCGGCGGCCGACGTGTTGCCGGTCGAAGCGCAGATTACGGCCTTGGCGCCCTTCTCCGCGGCCTTCGACACGGCCATCGTCATGCCGCGGTCCTTGAACGAACCGGTGGGCAGCGCACCCTCGACCTTGAGCAGCGCGCGCGCGACACCCGCCTGGGCTGCGAGCCGGGGCGCGTCGACGAGCGGGGTGTTGCCCTCGAGCAGCGTCACGACGGGAGTGGCGTCGGTGACGGGCAGGTGCTCGCGGTACGCCTCGATGATGCCGGGCCAGCGGGCGGCGGTCGTCACCGCGACCCCTTCGGTGGCGTGGTCATCGACCCGCGGTCACTCGTCGTCGCCGACGACGCGCAGCACGGAGCCCACTCGGTGGACGGCCTCCACGCCGCGGAGCCGGTCGAGGGTGGCGCGCACGTCGGCTTCGCGGGCGCGGTGGGTGATGAAGATCAAGCGGGCGTCGTCACCGAGGCCGCGCTGCTCCATCGACTTGATCGAGACGCCGTGCTCGCCGAACTCGCCGGCGATCGCGGCGAGCACGCCGGGACGGTCGGCGACCTCGAGCAGGAGGTAGAAGGGCGATTCGGTGTCCTCGATCGCGCGGATCGGTCGGGCCACGAGGTCGCCGATCGTGGCGCCCTTGCCGCCGCCGACGAGGTTCTTCACGGCGTCGACCAGGTCGCCGAGCAACGCCGACGCGGTCGGCCCGCCGCCTGCGCCACGGCCGTAGAGCATGAGCTCGCCGACCGCCTCCCCCTCGATGAACACCGCGTTGAACGACTCGCGCACCGATGCCAGCGGATGGTGGACCGGGACCATCGCCGGGTGCACCCGCACCGCGACCTCGCCCTCGCGCTCCTCGGCCACGGCGAGCAGCTTCACGACGTAGCCGAGCGTGGCCGCGGACTCGATGTCGTCGGACGTGACTCCGGTGATCCCCTCGCAGTAGACGTCGCCGGGACCGACGAGCGCACCGAACGCGATCGACGCGATGATCGCGGCCTTCGACGCCGCGTCGTGCCCCTCCACGTCGGCGGTCGGGTCGGGCTCGGCGTAGCCGAGCCGTTGGGCCTCCGCCAGGGCGTCCGCGAAGGTCGAGCCCTCCTCGGTCATGCGGGTGAGGATGTAGTTGGTCGTGCCGTTGACGATGCCGAGCACGCGGCGGATCCGATCGCCGGCGAGCGACTCGCGCAGCGGCCGCAGCAGCGGGATGCCACCGGCGACGCTCGCCTCGAACAGCAGGTCGACGCCGGCGTCGGCCGCGATCGCGAACAGCTCGGGGCCGTCCTGGGCGATCAGCTCCTTGTTGGCGGTGATGACCGGCTTGCCCGCCCGGAGCGCGGCGACGATCAGCGACCGAGCCGGCTCGGTGCCCCCCATCATCTCGACGACCACGTCGACGTCGGGAGCGCCGACGACTGCATCACCGTCCTCGGTGAAGGCATCGGGTGCGAGCTTGACGTCGCGCTGCTTGGCGGCGTCGCGCACGAGCACGCGGACGATCTCGATCGGGACGCCGGCGCGCGCCGCGAGCAGGTCTGCGTTCTCACCGACGAGCCTGACGAGGGCGCTGCCGACGTTGCCGCAGCCGAGGAGGCCGACGCGCACCGGCGCGCGGGGTTCGGAGGGTTCAGCCATGTGGCGACGATTCTCCCACCCGGTGCCGGATCACTCCACGTCCAATCTCACCAGGTCGTCGAGGACCTCCCGGCGCACGACGAGCCGGGGCTGCCCACCGCGCACGAAGACCACCGCCGGTCGGGGCACCTCGTTGTAGTTGGACGCCATGGAGTACCCGTACGCACCGGTGGTCGGGGTCGCGAGCAGGTCACCGACCGCCACCACCTCCGGGAGGGCGGCGTCGGCCACGAGGACGTCGCCCTGTTCGCAGTGCTTCCCGACGACGGCGCCGCGCCGCGGCCGACGATCGCCGATGCGGGCCGGCAGGTAGGCCTCGTACCCGGCGCCGTAGAGCACCGGACGCGGGTTGTCGCTCATCCCGCCGTCGACGGCGACGTACGTGCCGATCCCCGGGATCTCCTTGATGGTGCCGACGCGGTAGAGGGTGACGGCGCACGGGGCGATGATCGACCGACCGGGCTCGACCATCAGGTGCGGCGCGGGCCCGAGGTCGGCTGCGCTCCAGGCCTCCGCGACGGCGCGCCGCAGGTTCGCGGCGTGGTCGGCGACGGGCAGCTCGGGGTCATCGGCGAGGTACCGGGCGCCGAGACCACCTCCGACGTTCAGCTCGTCGACGGTCACGCCGGCTCGCCGCACGGACGACGCGAGCTCGGCGATCCGGTCGATCGCGCGCGTGTACGCGTCGAGCCGGTAGATCTGCGATCCGATGTGGAAGTGGAACCCGGCGAGCGACATGGCCGGGCTCGCGTGCACCCGATCGACCGCCTGCTCGGCGATGCCGTCGGTCATGGTGAAGCCGAACTTCGATGCCTCGGTGCCGGTCTCGATGTACTCGTGCGTGTGCGCCTCGACGCCCGGAGTCACTCGCACGAGCACGCGCACCGGGTCGCGCCCCGCGTCGACGAGCCGTTCGATCCGGGCGATCTCGTCGGACGAGTCGATGACGATCCGCCCCACGCCCGCGCCGATCGCGGCCGCGAGCTCGTCGTCGGACTTGTTGTTGCCATGGAGCACGATGCGCTCGGCCGGGAAGCCCGCGTGCAGGGCCACGTGCAGCTCCCCTCCGGTCGCGCAGTCGAGGTGGAGCCCCTCCTCGTCGATGATCCGCACGAGCGCGCTGCACAGGAACGCCTTCGATGCGTACGCGACCCTCCCGGGACCGAACGCTTCGACGTACTCGCGCGCGCGCCGGCGCACCTCGTCCTCGTCGTAGACGAACGTGGGCGTGCCGAACTCGCGAGCGATCGCGTCGAGGTCGGCCGCCAGCAGCCCGGGCGGGACGAGGGACGCGTCGAACGGTTCGTCGGCGGCCACGGTCACCCGCGCGAGGGGTCGGGCAGCGCGTCGACCTCACCATCGTCTCGTCGCATCTCGTCGGGCGCGCCGACACCCAGCACGTCGAGCGCGTGCTTGAGCCCGACGCGACACGCCTCCGCGAGCCAGAGCCGCGCTTGCGTGAGCGCCACGTCCTCGGAGATGACGCGACAGTCTCGGTAGAAGGAGTGGAAGCTGGCCGCGAACTCTCGCACCCACGTCGTGACACGGTGGGGTGCCCGCATCGCCGCCGCTTCGGCCACGACCTCGGGATACGCCGCGAGCGCGCGGAGCAGCTCGACCTCCCGCTCGTGCACGAGGGGCGCGAGGTCGGTCTCGAGGATCGGCAGGCGGGTGATGCCCTCGACCGCCGCCTTGCGACCGATCGATGCGATGCGCGCGTGGGCGTACTGCACGTAGTACACGGGGTTCTCCGCCGACTGCGCGGTGACGACGTCGAGATCGAACGTCTGCGCGGTGTCGATGCTCTGGAGCAGGAACGTCAGGCGTGCGACGTCGGGATCGACCTCGTCGAGGATGTCGGCGAGCGTCACGATGTCGCCGGCCCGCTTCGACATGCGCACGACCTCGCCGCCGCGCTGCACCCTGACGAGCTGACCGAGCAGCACCTCGGGCTGACCCGCCGGGAGGCCCAGGGCCTCGAGCCCGGCCTGGAGGCTCTTCACCTGGCCGTGGTGGTCGGCGCCCCAGATGTCGATGAGGTGCTCCCAACCGCGATCGATCTTGTCGCGGTGGTAGGCGAGGTCGTTGCAGAGGTACGTCGTCGAGCCGTCGGACTTCACGAGGACGCGGTCGCGCTGGTCACCGAAGTCGGACGTCCGCAACCAGGATGCGCCGTCGTCCTCGTACGCGACCCCGCGCGCCCGGAGGTCGGCAAGGACGCGATCGACGTCGCCACGCTCGTGCAGCGTGCGCTCCGAGAACCACGTGTCGAAGTGCACGCCGATGCGGCCCACGTCGTGCTCGAGCTGCCGGACGACGTCGCGATAGCCCCATTCGCGCGCCTGCTCCTCGGTCACGGCGTCGCCGATCTCGGCCCGCATCCGAGCCGCCATCTCGACCAGGTACTCGCCCTGGTAGCCGTCCTCGGGCGGCTCGCGACCCTCGTAGCGCGCGAAGAGCGACGCGCCGAACGCGTCGAGCTGGTTGCCGGCGTCGTTGAGGTAGTACTCACGGTGCACGGCCGCCCCCTGCGCGGCCAGCAGGTTCGCGAGCGCGTCGCCGACGGCGACCCAGCGACCGCCGCCGGCATGGAGCGGCCCGGTCGGGTTCGCCGAGACGAACTCCAGGTTGATGCGCGCACCTCCCAGTGCGTCACCGTGGCCGTACCGGTCACCCGCGGCGACGACCGCCCGCAGGACCTCGTGGAGCCACGCCGGGGCGAGGTGGAGGTTGACGAAGCCCGGGCCCGCGACCTGCACGTCCGCCAGGTGCGGGGGCGGGTCGGCTCGCAGCGCCGCTGCGAGCTCGTCGGCCACGTCGCGAGGCTTGCGTCCCGCGGGCTTGGCCACCTTGAGGGCGACGTTGGTGGTCCAGTCGCCGTGCTCGGGCTGCTTGGGCGGATCGAGCTCGATCCCGTCGTCGGGCTCGGGGAGACCGATCGCCGTCAGCGCCCGTCGCAGGTGGACCAGGAGCTGCTCACGCATCGAGACGGCGATCCATAGTGCTCACGGAGCGTACCGGTCGGCCTCGTCGCCACCCCGGCTCGAATCGTCGCCTCGCATCGCTCGTTCGGCTATCGAAGCGAGGCCACCGTCGTCCACTCCCTATCCTTGTGGAGATCCCCAGGAGGAGTCGATGACCGCGAGCGACGAGACGGCCCAGCCGGTGAAGCCCGAGGTGCTCGAAGCGACGGCCGCGCCCGCGGCCGAGGGCGCGCCCGGCGCCGACGGCGCACCCGAGCCCGACGAGCAGGTCACGCGCCCGACCAAGCTGATCCGGATCGCGTCGATGGTGCGCACCATGCTCGACGAGGTGCGTCGCGCGCCCCTCGACGACGCGGGACGGCGGCGCCTCCGAGAGATCCACGAGCGGTCGCTCACCGAGCTCGAGAGCGTGCTCTCACCCGAGCTCCAGGCCGAGCTCGAGGAGGTCGTGCTGCCGTTCACGTCCGAGGCGCCGACGGAGTCGGAGCTGCGTCTCGCCCAGGCCCAGCTGGTGGGCTGGCTCGAGGGCCTGTTCCACGGCATCCAGGCGACGCTCTTCACCCAGCAGACGATGGCCCAGGGCCAGCTCGAGGAGATGCGGCGACGCCGCGCGCTCGAGGCGGCCCAGGGCGCGGCCGGCCCCGGCCCCGGAGTCGAAGGCGCGAGCTCGCCGAGCGGCTATCTCTAGGTCGGCTAAGTCGATCGTCCCTGAAGCGAGACCAATGGGGCGACGTCGTGACCTATTACCGCGCTAACGCGCGTCAGCCAGAAGTTCGGCCACACGGAACGCGAGATCCAACGACTGTCGTGCATTCAAGCGGGGATCGCATGCCGTCTGGTACCTGTGGTGCAGTTCCTCGTCGCGAAGGCCGTCGGACCCGCCGATGCATTCGGTGACGTTGTCACCTGTCAACTCAAGGTGGATCCCACCGGGCCAAGTACCGCACTTGCGATGAATCGCGAAGTACTGCGACAACTCGTCGAATACGTCGTCGAAACGCCGCGTCTTAAGGCCCCCCTCGCTGGAGAACGTGTTTCCATGCATCGGGTCACACATCCATACGACGGGATGATCAGTAGCCTTCACAGCCTCGATAAGGGGCTCCAGCTCCGAAACGTGCTCGCGACCCATTCGACTAACAAACGTCAACCTGCCCGGCTCGCGGTCAGGATTGAGCTTTTCGCACCAGTCCAACAACTGCGATGGAGTGTTCTTACGATCGATCTTGAGCCCGATCGGATTGTTCACCCCGCGAAGAAACTCAACGTGTGCCTTCTGAATTTCCTTCGTGCGCGTTCCGATCCACAGCATGTGCGCTGAGCAGTCGTACCAACGGTCGTTGTCGGTCGAATCCTGCCGAGTGAGCGCTTCCTCGTAGTGGAGGACGAGAGCCTCGTGGCTGGTGTAAAGGCGTGTTTGGTGCATCTCCGGAGAATCGATCCCACACGCCTTCATGAAGCGAAGCGCTCCGTCGATTCCGGACGCGAGCGCCTCGTAACGGCGCCCCTCATTGCTCGAAGCGACAAAAGCGCGGTTCCAAGAATGGACATCCGCTAGATCAGCAAAACCACCACTCGTGAATCCGCGCAGCAGATTGAGCGTGGCTGCAGCCTGGTTGTATGCGCGCAACATGTTCTCTGGATCGTGGCGACGCGCTTCCTCGGTGAACTCAAGACGATTCAACATGTCACCGCGGTACGACGGCAAGGTCGTGCCATCGGAGGCCGTCTCGAACGGAGAGGAACGCGGCTTGGCGAACTGACCGGCGATGCGCCCGATCTTCACAACCGGCACTCCGCCCGAGTAGGTCAGCACGACCGCCAGCTGCAGCAGAACCTTCAGGTCGTCGCGCACATGGTCAGCCGACAGGTCAGCGAAGGTCTCAGCACAGTCTCCGGCCTGCAACACGAACGCTTCACCGGCCGCCGCCAGCGCGAGTTCGTCCTTCAGCGCACGCGCTTCGCCAGCGAAGATCAACGGCGGCAGACTTCGGAGCTGCTTCAGTACGTCAAGGAGGACATCCTCGTCGTACCAATCCGGCTCCTGGTCGATCTCGAAGCCGTGCCAGGAAGAAGGGGTCCAGTTCTGCAAGGTCGTCATCCTGAGAGGCGCGCCGAAAACTTGCGAGACTTTAGCGAGGCGGAACAGGGCGGACAGGAAGCAGGCGTCGAGCGAAGAGGCGGCGGCGGACTGTCGATTCTAGGCGCATCTGGGACCCTCGAAACTAGCGGCGGCAGACGAGTTCAGACCAGCGCCAGCAAGGGTTCACGGGTACTACGCCGGACCTCGTTGACCCCCACGAGCATCGGGGTTGACACGACCCGTCTCCACGTCGCCTTTTCGGCAGCTGACTGGCCCGCGCGAGCATGGGTTCGTGGCGTTCGACGAGGCCGGCCCCAACGAGGGGCTGGTCGATGACCTCTACGAGCAGTACCGGGAGAACCCCGCGTCCGTCCCCGAGCGGTGGCGTCGGTACTTCGCGACCGAGGCCCCCGGCGGCAACGGCGACGGGGCCAGAGCGCAGGCCGCACCCGCGCCCGCACCCCCGGTCCCCCCGGCGCCACCCTCGACCCGGCCGGAGCCGCAGGCGCCGCCGACTCCCTCGGTGGCGGCGCCGCCCGCGGCGCCCGACGCCGGCCCGGAGGCCCCCGACGTCGAGACCAGCGAGCCGCTGCGCGGCGTGCAGGCCCGGATCGCCGAGAACATGGAGGCGAGCCTCGGCGTCCCCACGGCGACGTCGGTCCGGACGGTGCCGGCCAAGCTCCTCGAGGTCAACCGCCAGATCCTCAACAACCACCTCGGGCGCACCGGTCGGGGCAAGGTCAGCTTCACCCACCTGATCGCGTTCGCGGTCGTGCAGGCGTTGCGCGACTTCCCCAACCTCAGCTCGAGCTTCGAGGAGCGCGACGGCAAGCCGACGCTCGTGCACCACCCCCACGTCAACCTCGGCCTCGCGGTCGACCTCGAGCGCCCCGACGGCACCCGCACGCTGCTCGTCCCCAACGTCAAGCGTGCCGACACGCTCGACTTCGCGGGCTTCTGGGCCGCGTACGAAGAGGTCATCGAGAAGGTGCGGGCCCAGAAGATGTCGCCCGACGACTTCGCCGGCACCACGGCGACGATCACCAACCCGGGCATGATCGGCACCGTCCACTCGGTGCCTCGGTTGATGCCGGGGCAGGCGTTCATCCTCGGCGTCGGCGCGATCGGCCACCCGTCCGAGTACGAAGGCGCCGACCCGCAGGCACTCGCCCGGCTCGGGGTCAGCACGGTCACGACGCTGACCAACACCTACGACCACCGGATCATCGGGGGCGCCGAGAGCGGCGAGTTCCTGCGGCGGATCCACGACCTGCTCCTCGGCGACGAGCTCTACGACGAGGTGTTCCGCAGCCTGGCCGTCCCCTACGAGCCCGCTCGCTGGCTGCGGGACCACGCCGCGCTCGATCCCGAGGCGACCCACGACAAGGTCGTGCAGGTCCACCAGCTCATCAACATGTACCGGGTGCGCGGGCACCTCCTCGCGAACCTCGACCCCCTCGGACGACGCGACCCGACCACGCATCCCGAGCTCGACATCAACCACCACGGGCTGTCGATCTGGGACCTCGACCGCGAGTTCCCCGCCGGAACCCTGGGAGGAGACGACGACGACGCCCGTCGCCTGCCGCTGCGCGAGATCCTCGGTCGCCTCCGCGACGCCTACGCCCGCACGGTCGGCGTCGAGTACATGCACATCCAGGAGCCGGACCAGAAGGAGTGGATCCAGCGACGGGTGGAGACGCCCGCCCCCGACCCCTCGCACGAGGAGAAGCGTCGCATCCTCGACCGCCTCGTCGCGGCCGAGGCCTTCGAACGGTTTCTGCACACCAAGTACCTCGGCCAGAAGCGGTTCAGCCTCGAAGGTGCCGAGACCCTGATCCCGATGCTCGACGCGGTCTGCTCCGCGGCCGCCGACGACGGCGTGTCCGAGATCGTGATGGGCATGGCGCATCGCGGACGGCTCAACGTGCTCGCCAACGTCGTTGGCAAGTCGTACGCACAGATCTTCCGCGAGTTCGAGGGCGAGCTCGATCCCGCGAGCACGTTGGGCTCGGGCGACGTGAAGTACCACGTCGGCACCAAGGGCAAGCACCGATCACCCGCGGGCAACAAGGTGAAGGTCATGCTCGCCGCGAACCCGAGCCACCTCGAAGCCGTCGATCCGGTGGTGGAGGGGATGGCACGGGCGCGAGGAGACCGCCGGGGCGACATCTCCGGGGCGGCGGTGCTCCCCGTGCTGATCCACGGCGATGCGGCGTTCGCGGGCCAGGGGGTCGTCGCCGAGACGCTCAACCTGTCCGAGGTCGAGGGCTACGACGTCGGCGGCACGGTGCACGTCGTCGTCGACAACCAGCTCGGCTTCACCACGGCGCCGGAGTCGGGGCGCTCGTCGGTCTACGCGACCGACGTCGCCAAGATGGTGCAGGCACCGATCTTCCACGTGAACGGCGACGATCCCGAAGCCGCGGTGCGCGTCATGCGGCTCGCGTACGAGTTCCGTCGAACGTTCCAGAAGGACGTGGTCGTCGACCTCGTCTGCTACCGCCGGTACGGGCACAACGAGACCGACGAGCCCGGCTTCACCCAGCCCGGCATGTACGCCCTGATCGAGGCGCGGACGGGCGTGCGCGAGCTCTACACCCAGCAGCTCGTCGCCAAGGGCGACCTCACCTCCGAGGAGTGCGAGGCCGCCGGGGCCGACTTCCGGTCCCGCCTCGACCAGGCCTTCGAGGAGACCCACACGCCCCACGACACCGGCCTCGATGCCCGAGGCCCGTCGCTCGACGAGTCGGGAGAGTCGCCCCAGCCGCCCGACGCCCCGGTCGCCACGGCCGCGCCCCGCGAGGCGCTCGAGACCGTCGTGCGCGCGCTCGAGACGCGGCCGGAGGGCTTCTCGGTGCACCCGAAGCTCGAGCGGGTGCTCCAGGCCAACCGACTGGTGTTCGAGGAGGGTCACGTCGACTGGGCGCTCGCCGAGTCGCTCGCGTTCGGCACGATGCTCCTCGAAGGGACCCCCGTCCGGCTGGCGGGTCAGGACACGCGGCGCGGCACGTTCAGCCAGCGTCACAGCGTGCTCGTCGACCACGTGACCGAGACCGAGTACGTGCCCCTGGCCCACCTCTCGGCCGACCAGGCACCGATCCGGCTCTACGACTCGGTCCTCTCCGAGTACGCCGCCCTCGGGTTCGAGTACGGCTACTCCGTCGCCGACCCGCGCTCGTTCGTCGCGTGGGAAGCCCAGTTCGGCGACTTCGTGAACGGTGCCCAGATCATCGTCGACCAGTTCCTGGTCTCGGCCGACGACAAGTGGGGCCAGGAGTCGTCGCTGTCGCTCCTGCTCCCCCACGGGTTCGAGGGCCAGGGCCCGGAGCACTCGAGCGCCCGGCTCGAGCGCTTCCTCGCGCTGTGCGCCGAGGACAACATGCGCGTCGTCTACCCGTCGACGGCCGCCCAGTACTTCCACACGCTCCGCCGCCAGGTGAAGGCCGCGCGCCGGATCCCGCTCGTGTGCCTGACCCCGAAGCGCTACCTCCGCATGCAGCACACGCGCTCACCCGTCACCGAGCTCACCGACGGCAGCTTCCACAGCGTGCTCGACGATCGGGCCGCGGACACGCTCGATCCCGCGACCGTCGGACGGGTCGTCCTCTGCGCCGGCAAGCTCGGGCACGAGCTGATGGACGCACGCGACGCGCAGTCCGCCCCGGTGGCGATCGTGCGCATCGAGCAGCTCTACCCCTGGCCCGAGGTCGAGCTCACCCAGGTCCTCGCTCGCTACTCCCAGGCGACCGAGGTCTGGTGGGTGCAGGAGGAGCCGGGGAACATGGGCGCGTGGAACTTCGTCCACGGCAAGCTGCTGCGCATCCTGAAGGCCCGTGGCATCGACCTGCGCCACGTCGCCCGAGCCGCGAGCGCGAGCCCGGCGACCGGGAGCACCAAGGTCCACGAGCGCGAGCAGGCCGAGCTGCTCGCCGCCGCCATCACCGCTCGCTGACTCCTCAGCTGCCCGGCGTGGGCGCCATCTCGGTCCGGCGCAGGCCGCTGTACTCCGCCTCCTGGCGATCGACGTCCTGACGGCGGGCGCGCGCCGGCAGCCACAGGAACACGCACACGGCACCGATCGCGGCGACGACGCCGGCGACGATCAGGCCGGCGTGGAGCCCGTCGACGAACGCCGAACGGGCCGCATCGGCGACCTGCGCGCCCGCGTCGCCCCCGATGCTCGCGGCGGCCTGCAGCGCGAAGCCGACCGAGTCCTCGATGCCGTCGACCAGGCCGCGCGGCACGGGCTCGCCGGCGATGGCGTCGCCGACCTGGGCGCTATAAATCGACGAGAACACGCTGCCCACGACCGCGACCCCCACCGCGCCGCCGATCTGGCGCGTCGTGTCGTTGACCGCGGAGCCGACGCCGGCCTTCGCCAGCGGGAGCGAGCCCATGATCGAGTCGGTCGCGGGTGCCATCGTGAGCGCCATGCCCGTTGCCATCAACACCATCCGCCACGCGATCGCGCCATATGACGACGACGCGTCGAGCCCCGTCGACAGGAGCAGTCCGGCCGCCATGAGCGTCAGCCCCGAGCCGACGACGACCTTCGCGCCGACGTGGTGGACGAAGCGCGCCGACAGCGGGGCGAAGATCATCATCGGGATCGCGTACGCGAGGAGGCGCACTCCGGTCTCGAGCGGCGAGTAGCCGAGCACGAACTGGAGGTACTGGGTCAGCAGGAAGATCGACCCGAACATCGCGAAGAACGTGAGTGCGATCGCGCCACTGGCCACCGAGAAGCGCGGGTTCTTGAAGAACGAGAGATCGAGCATCGGATGGTCGCTGCGCAGCTCCCACACGAAGAACAGGGCGAGGGTGACGCCGCCGATCGCGAACGACAGCAGCGTCATCGACGACGTCCAACCGTCGACCGGGCCCTCGATGACGGCGTACAGGAGCGTCGAGAGACCGACGATCGAGAGGAGCGCACCGATCGGGTCGATCCGCTGGGGATGCGGGTCCTTCGAGTCGGGGATCAGGAAGACGCCGGCGAGGAGCCCGATCACCACGATCGGGATGTTCACCAGGAAGATCGAGCCCCAGTAGAAGTGCTCGAGCAGGAACCCACCCGTGAGCGGACCGAGCGCGACCGCGACTCCGGCGGTCGCGGCCCACACGCCGATCGCCTTGGGCCGCTCGTCGGCCGGGAACACGTTGGTGATGATCGAGAGCGTCGCCGGCATGATGAACGCGCCACCGATGCCCATGAAGGCCCGCGTGGCGATGAGCTGGTCCGCGGAGCTCGACAGCGCCGCGAGCAGCGAGCCGAGCCCGAACACCACGAGCCCGAGCTGGAGCGCCGGTCGGCGCCCGAACCGATCGCCCAGGCTCCCGGCCGTGAGCAGCAGGCAGGCGAACACGATCGTGTAGGCGTCGACCATCCACTGGAGCTCGCTGGTGGTCGCATCGAGCTCGCGGACGATCGTCGGGATCGCCACGTTGAGGATCGAGTTGTCGATCACGATGACGAGGAGGCTGAAGCACAGGACGAGCAGGATCCACCAGCGGCGTGCTTCGGCCCGGCTCGCGACGCGCTCCTTGAGGGTCACCGGCAGACCATACGCCCGGTCGACTCACCTCCTCACCGTGACGTCGGTCGCATCGCAGCGACCACGCTCGGGATCGGAGTCGTCAGTGCGTGGCGGCGTCGATCGCGGCCAGGAGGCGATCGACCGACGCGGCCTCCGCCGCCATCATCGGCAGGCGCAGGTCGGCGGTCGGGATCCGCCCCTGCGCGTGCAGTGCGCCCTTCCACACCGACGGGTTCGGCTCGGCGAACCCGGCGTCGACGACAGCGGCGAGCGCCTCGTGGTGCGCTCGCCCCTCGTCGACCTTCCCGGCCAGTGCGCACTCGACGAGCGCGACGAACCGGTCGGTGCACACGTGCGCCGAGGCGCAGATCGTGCCGCGGGCGCCGAGGAGCACGTGGGGGAACAGGTACGGATCCTCGCCGCTGAGGACGGAGAAGTCTTCGGGCGCACCGGCGAGCACCCGCATCGTGTCGGGATCGACCGGCGTCGCCTGCTTGACCCCTGCGATGTTGGGCACGCGGGCGAGCTCGAGCAGGTGCGCGGCCTCGAGGAGCCGACCCGTGCGCGACGGGATGTTGTAGATGAGCACCGGGACCGGGCTGCGTCGCGCGATCTCGGTGAAGTGGGCGACGATGCCTGCTTGGCTCGGACGCACGTAGTAGGGCACGACGCACATCGCCGCGGTGAGCCCGGCCACGTCGGCCAGGGATGCGACCGCCTCCGCGCTGGCCTCGGTGTTGTTCGTGCCGCCACCGATGATCAGCTCCGCACTCCGCTCCACGCACACCCGTGAGCAGACGTCGATGACCGCGCGCTTCTCGTCGGCGTCGAGTGCGGTCGACTCGCCGGTCGTGCCGAGCGGCACCAGACCCGCACACCCGGCGTCGAGGTACTCATGGGCGAGCCGCTCGACGGCGTCGAGCGCCACGGTGCCGTCCGCGGCGAACGGGGTGATCAGCGGGATGTAGACGCCGCGCAGACGTACGGGTGAGCCCATGCGCGAAGGGTACCCTGCGGTCGTCTTGTCGGACCTCGCAATCATCTGTCTCACCGCCCTCGTCGGCTTCGCGACCGGCGTGCTGTCCGGGATGTTCGGGGTCGGTGGCGCCGTGATCTCCACGCCGGCGATCCGCGCCTTGGGCGCGAGTCCGATCGCGGCGGTGGCCTCCACCCTCCCCTCGATCATCCCGGGCGCGATCAGTGGCGCGCTGCGCTACCGCCGCGAAGAGCTCGTCGACGTGCCGGTGGCGGCCTGGACCGCGGGAGCCGGCGCACTCGCGGCTGTGGTGGGGGCGCTCCTGGTCGACGTGGTGCCGGGCGACGGTCACCCGCTCATGTTCTTGACCGCGATCCTGATCGCGTTCAGCGCGTATCGCCTCGCGCGGCCCGAGCCGGCCGCCGAGGGTCCAGTAGACCTCAGCGTCGAGGGCATCACGGATGCCGGTCCGTCCGCCGAGGTGGTGCGCACCGGAGGCGTGCGGCGCGCGCCGTGGCGCTTCGTCGTCGTCGGCCTCGGCGCGGGACTGCTCTCGGGCCTCCTCGGCATCGGAGGCGGGCTCGTGATGGTCCCTGCGTTCACCGGATGGATCCGGCTCCCGATCAAGGCCGCGCTCGGCACCTCGCTGGCATGCGTCGCCGTGCTCGCGATCCCCGGGACCGTCACCCACGTCGCACTGGGCAACATCGACTGGCTCTACGCACTCCCCTTGTGCGTCGGCATCGTTCCCGGGGCACGGGTCGGATCGCACCTCGCGATCCGGGCGTCCGACCGTGTCCTGCGGCTCGTCGTCGGGTTCGGCCTCGGCGCGATCGCGGCCGTGTACGTCGTCGGTGAGCTGATCGCGGTGCTCTGAGCGATCGCGTGCGAGGGCTCAGCGAGCGAGCCCGCGGGCCCGCCCGAGCACCGAATCGATCATCGGCTCGGTGAGCCGACCCGTGAACGTGTTCTGCTGGCTCGGGTGGTAGCAGCCGACGATCCACAGGTCCTCGAGCTCGACCTCCAGCCCGTGCGCGAACCGAGGTCGCGGCGACGGGAGCTCGACCCCGCGGGCGGCGAGCGCCCGCCACGCGGCCTCGTAGGCGAATCCGCCCAGCACGACGATCACGCGCAACCGATCGAGGAGCGCGAGCTCGCGCAGGAGGAACGGCTGGCACTCGTCGCGCTCCGCGGGCGTCGGCTTGTTCTGAGGAGGAGCGCACCGCACCGCGGCGGCCACGTAGCAGTCGATCAGACGCAGTCCGTCGTCGAGGCCGACCGACTCCGGCTGGTTCGCGAGCCCGGCCCGGTGGAGCGCCGCGAACAGCCAGTCACCAGAGCGATCGCCCGTGAACACGCGGCCGGTCCGGTTCCCGCCGTGCGCTGCCGGCGCGAGGCCGAGGAGCAGGATGCGCGCCACCGGGTCCCCGAACCCCCGGACCGGGCGGCCCCAGTACTCGTCGTCGCGGAACGAGGCTCGCTTCTCACGGGCGACGCGCTCCCGCCACTCGACGAGTCGCGGGCAGGCGCGACACCCGGCGATCTCCCGGCTGAGCTCATCGAGCGCGTCAGGGTGGGGCACGAGCGCATCGTCGCACTCGGGCGACGGCGACGCGACCGCACGACGGAGCCGTCGTGCGCCGGTCCGCCTAGCCTGGTTGCCTCGTGCGACTCCTCCTCATCGTCAACCCGACGGCATCGTCGATGACGCCGAAGCGGCGCGTGCGCGTCCAGCACCTCCTGGGCCAGCACCACCGCCTCGAGGTCGCCGAGACCTACCGCCGGGGGCACGCCACCCGGCTCGCCCGGGCCGCGGCCCGCGACGGGATCGACGTCGTGGTCGTCGCCGCCGGCGACGGCACGCTCAACGAGGCCGCCGACGGGCTGATCGGCACCGACACCGCCCTCGCGCCGCTGCCCGGTGGCTCGACCAACGTGTTCGCCCGCACCCTCGGGATCCCCAACTCGATCATGCCGGCGACGGAGCAGCTCGTCTCCTCGCTCGAGGCGTCCTCCATCCGCTCGATCGGTGTCGGCGAGGCGAACGGCCGGCACTTCCTCTTCCACATGGGCTGCGGGTTCGACGCCGAGGTCATCGAGCAGGTCGAGCGACGCAACTGGCTCAAGCGTTGGGTCGCCCACCCGATGTTCGCGGTCGCCGCGGTCACGACCTACTTCCGGGGGATCGATCGCGAGCGGCCGCCGTTCCACGTGCTCGGCGAGGACGGAGAAGACCTCGGCAACGGCTTCTTCGCGATCATCTCGAACACGAAGCCGTATGCGTTCTTCGGCCCGCGCCCGCTCCTGGTGACGACCGAGGCGGGCCTCGATCGGGCGCTGGCGCTGACCATGTTCACGCAGCTCGAGGTCGGTTCGACGTTGTCGGCAGCCGGCTCGGCCATGGTGAAGGGCAAGCGGATCGCCTCGAACGAAGCGGTCGTGCAGCGCTCCGATCTCCACGCGCTCACGCTGGTGGCAAACCACGGACCGTTCCCGTGGCAGGTCGACGGTGACTACCTCGGAGAGGTCGAGCGGATCGAGGTGCGGTACGTGCCCGACTCGCTGCAGCTGGTCGTTCCGGTCAAGGGCTGATCAGCCCTCCACCACGCGGCGGGCCATCTCCGGCACGTCCGTGATCACCGCGTCGATGCCCGCCCGCGCGAAGCGCGCGATCTCGGCCTCGTCGTTGACGGTCCACACGTTGACCGCGATGCCCCGATCGTGGGCTCGGGGCACCAGGTCGGCCGCCACCGCATCGTCGACGAACGGGTACCAGGGGTGGAGCGCGACGTGCCCGCCGACGACGCAGCGCTCGAGCGCGTCGATCAGCTCGTCGCTCATGGTGAGCAGCGCGGTCGGGATGCTCGCGTCGAGCGCGTGCACCCGCGCGATCGACGCCGGGTTGAACGACGACACGAGCACCTCGTCACGACCTCGTCGTGCGGCGAGGAGGTCGACCACGGCGTCGGCCGCCTGCTCGGACTCGTCGTAGTCCTCGTCTCCGGGGAGGTTCTTGATCTCGACGTTCACGAGGCTCCCGTGGCAGCAGTCGAGCACCTCCGCCAACGTCGGGATGTCGGGTCGCCGAGCCCGGATCTCCGCCTCGCCGAGCTCGGCGAGCACGCCCAGATCGGGTGCCCGCGCGTCGTGGTGGACGACGAGCCCACCGTCGCGGGTGCGGTGGACGTCGAGCTCGACCCCGTCGGCGCCCAGTCGGAGGGCGAGGGCGAAGGCCTCGAGGGTGTTCTCGGGGGCCTGCTCCCGGGCGCCCCGGTGGGCCAGGACCTTCGGACGCACCCCGCTCATGGCGGGCGACGCTAGCCGTCGACCTGTCGCCGGTCGGGCGAAACCGCAGGTCAGGGCACTTGTGCCCCGCGTCACATGCGCCGTAGTGTCGCTGACGCCTCGAGGGCCACGCCCCGGGGACGAAGTGTGCCCACCGGACTCGGTGCACGAGGCAACCCCCGAGAGCCCGGATCGATCGAGACCAGGAGGGGAAGAGCGGTGGCGCTCACCTGGATCCGCACGCACGACTGGGACGTCGACGACTGGCGGGGACGCTCGGCGTGCCTCGACTCCGACCCCGACGTCTTCTTCCCGATCGGCACCACCGGGGGTGCGCTCGAGCAGATCGAGACCGCGAAGCGGATCTGCACCGCCTGCCTCGTCTCCGACGAGTGCCTCGAGTTCGCCCTGGCGACCAACCAGGAGGCGGGGATCTGGGGCGGCACGACCGAGGAAGACCGGCGCAAGCTGCGCAAGGCGTGGCTCGCGCGCCAGCGCGCGACGGCCTGACCCACGTCCGCCCCCCCGGGGCGGTCGCTACAGCTCCACCGCGGGGTCGGGCGCGATCGGGATCGTCAGTTCGACCTCCGTACCGCCCGCTTCGTCGTGCATCGTGATCGAGCCGTCGAGCTCGCTCGTCACGAGCGCCTGCACGATCGACAGCCCCAGTCCGCGGGACGCGTCGAGTGAGAACCCGTCGGGCAGCCCGACGCCGTCGTCGGTGACCCGCACGAGCAGCGACGATTCGCCGCGCTCGAGCCGCACGACGACGTGACCGTCGAAGGGCGCCGTCTCGTCATCGCCGTCGTCTCCGCTCGCCATCGGGAACGCGTGGTCGACTGCGTTCTGCATCAGCTCGTTGAGGACGACCGCGAGCGGGGTCGCGACCACACCGGGGAGCAGCCCGGCCTCGCCGACGACCTCGAAGTGGAGTCGCTGCTCGTCGGTCGACACCGTCTCCTCGACCGCGCGCACGAGCGGACGGACGACGTCGTCGAAGGGCACGACGTCGCCGGCATCGCGCGAGAGCGTCTCGTGGACGATCGCGATCGACCGGATCCGCTGCTCGGACGCCTCGATGGCGTCCTGTGCCTCGAGTGACTGGAGGCGGCGACCCTGGAGTCGCAGCAGCGCGGCGATCGTCTGGAGGTTGTTCTTCACGCGGTGATGGATCTCGCGGATCGTCTGGTCCTTCGAGAGCAGGATCCGGTCGCGGCGTCGGAGATCGGTCACGTCGCGGACGAGCACGAGCGCGCCGGTGACGCGAGCACCCTCGATCAGCGGGATCGCCTGCACCAGGACGGAGGTGTCCCCCCGCTCGAGCTCCTCCGTCACGGGGAGGCGGAGGCTGCACGCGGCCTCCGCGGCGTCCTGATCGAACCCGATCTCCCGCGGCTGCATCCCCTGGGTGAACGCATGGATGCCCATGCGATGCAGCACGCTGATCGCGTTGGGGCTCGCGTATCGCATCCGCAGCTCTTCGTCGAGCACCACCACGCCGTCCGCGACTCGCGGCGCCTCCTCCAGCACCACCTCGTCGCGGCCGAACGGGAACGTCCCCTCGGAGATCATCCGGGCGAAGCGCTCGAAGACGTCGAAGTAGTGGCGTTCGAGCTCGCCGGGGCGCCGCGCTGACGTCATGGCGGTCTCTCGCGTCATCACGGCGATGACCTGGTCGCGCAGCAGCACCGGGATGCATTGCACCCGGGCCCGATCGCGCCCGCCCAGCACCGTCGTGTCGCCACCGACGATCTCGCCCTTGCGCCAGGCGCGCGCCACGACGGGACGGTCGTTCTCGGTGACGACGGTCCCGATCAGGTCGGCCGGGTAGAGCGTCTGCCCGGTCGTCGGACGGACGTGTGCCAGCACGACGAAGCGGTGACCCTCCTCACCTTGCACCGGCGCGAGGAGGAGCAGGTCGGAGAAGGTCAGGTCGGCCAGCGGCTGCCACGTCGCGACCAGCCGCTGCGCGTGGCGGAGGCTCTCGCCCGTGAGCCCGGTGTTCGCCCGCGCGAGCTCGTAGAGCGGGATCGCCACGAGCCCAGGCTACGACCCGAGGCTCGACGCTCCGCGGCGCGACGGCCCTCGGGGTGAGGGGCCGAGGAGGTGCTCGCCCATCGCCGCAAGCCCACCGATGTCGTGCACGTCGTCCTCCAACGCGGGCACGACGGCGACGGTCTCGGGGATCCGCGCCAGCTCGTCGCGCAGCTCTCGCTCGCGCGTCGCCACGACGGCGTAGCTCCGGAAGGTCTCACCGATCGTGCGGAGCACGCGCGCCGTGCTCTCGACGTCCTCGATCCCGTCGATCCCGCGCGCGACGAGCTCGGTCGCGATCGCCTCGGGATCGGCCAGGAGCGCCTCGGCGGCGCGCCAACCCTCCTGCCCCCTGAGCACGTCGGGCAGAGCCTTGTTCAGCACCAGAGCCGCGAGGTGGAACCGGCGCTCGACGAGCGCATCGCAGAAGAACTCCGCCTCCCGCAGCGGCGCACCCTCGAGCGTCGTCACGACGACGAAGCCCGTCCGACGATCGTGCAGCAGTCGCTCGACCGCCTGCGCGCGCTCGACGAAGCCGTCGTACATCGTCTGGAACAAGAGGAAGAACTCGGCGATGTCCTGGAGGAACTGACTGCCGAGGATGCGGTCCGCCATGGTGTAGAAGGGCTTGCTCGCGAAGTTGACGAAGCGCGCACCACGCTTGCCGCCGACGCGGTACGGCATCGTGAGCCAGCGCAGCAGCTTGCCGCCGAAGAAGTCGGCCATGCGCGCCGGTGCGTCGACGAAGTCGATCGCGTTGCGCGTCGGCGGCGTGTCGATGACGATGAGGTCGTAGGTGCCGCCGGCATGGAGGTCGAAGAGACGCTCCATGGCGATGTAGTCGTGGCTCTGGACGAAGCGGCTCGTGATGTTGTGGTACAGCCGGTTCTCGAGGATCCGGTACGCGGTCTCCTCGTCAGGTGCGTGGCGGAGGACCAGATCGTCCCAGCCCGCCTTCGTGTCCAGCATCGCGGCGTAGAGCTCGCCCCTCGGCTCGAGTCCGGCCGCGCGGAGCACCTCCGGCGGCACGCGCCGCTCCACGTTCCCGAAGCCCTCCAGGCCGAGCGCGGACGCCAACCTGCGTGCGGGGTCGATGGTCAGGACGAGGACCTTGCCGCCGAGCCGCAGCGTCGCGCCGAGCGCCGACGCGGCCGCGGTCGTCGTCTTCCCCACGCCGCCCGAGCCGCAGAACACGACGATCTCCCGCGTCGCCAACAGCGACTCGAGGTGCACCGACCCGTCGGTGGACGGCAGCGCCGGCGAGCTCACGCGCCGAGCTCCTCGGCCAACGCCTCCGCGACCATCCGGGTCACTCGGAGGCCGTGGTCGCGGACGAACAGGTACGGAACGTACAGCATCGGCAGGTCGATCGAGGCGCGCAGATGGTTGAGGTGCACGGCGCGCGAGCGGCGCAGCGCGACCGCGAGGCCTGCCGCGTCGAGGAGAGCCGAGACGCCGACGCCGCGCTCGTCGTCGAGCGCCTCGGAGAGGGCAGTCGTCGCGGCCGGCGCGCGGAGCGCGGCGAACACCGGCTCGTCCCCACGCGTGAACGGCTCGGGGAGGACCCGGTTGACGACCACGGCGCCGAGCGGGACGTCGAGGCCCTCACGGGCGCGCGCGACGAGCTCGATCGTCTCGCTGACAGGCATCTCCTCGGGTGAGGTGACGACGTTCAACGCGGTGACGGCGGGATCCGCGAGCAGATCGACCATCCACTCGGTCTGCGTCCGCACCGGACCGACCTGGACGAGCTCGCGGATCGCTCGGGGCGAGTCGAGCTGCGCGACCACGTGCCCGGTCGCCGCCGCGTCGACGATCACGAGATCCCAGTCCGCGCGACCTTCGATCGACTCGCGCACCTCCCAGCACACCTTCCCCACGGTCAGGATCTCCTTGACGCCCGGGGCGGCGTTGGCGACGAAGTCGAGCATGGAAGCCAGGGGCCCGATCTTTCCGAGCACTGGGACGCGCAGGTTCAGCTTGAGGTACTCGCGCAGCGACGCCTCGGTGTTCATCTGCATCGCGTGCACGCCGGGATGCACCTCGACCGGGTCGAAGCCCACGGGTGGGCGCTCGAAGAGCGCGGTCAGGTTTCCCTTGGAGTCGACCTCGACGAGGAGGACGCGCTTGCCTCGCTCGGCGGCGAGCAGCGCGGTCGCGGCGGTGACGGTGCTCTTGCCGACTCCACCCTTGCCGGTGAAGAAGAGCAGACGCCGGTCGAGGAGATCAGGCTCGCCCGGTCGCTGCTCGACCGGACTTCCTCGCTCGCGCGTCGGCCCCTGAGTCACCCAGGGCCGAAGCCGACGCGCTTCGCGCCGGAATCGGTCTCGATCTCGATGTACGCGACCCGGTCGGCCGGCACACCGATCTTGCGGCCCTTCGCATCGAGCCAGAGCACGCCGTCGTCCTTCGCGAGCGCCTGATCGACGGCCTGCATCACCTCGTCGGCGGTGCCGTCGACGTCGAGGTTGAGCTCCTTGGGCGTGTGGACCACACCGATGCGCACTTCCATGAGGCGGACACTACCGCCCACGTACATTCGTGCTGTGATCGCCGTCGACGCCGGGGGTGCGGTGCTCCTCGCCGCGGAGGAGGCCCCGACGTTCTCGGTGCCGCTGCTGATCGCGGCCGCCGCGGCCGCCCTCGGATGGTGGCTGGTCGTCGGTGCGGTCGCCGCGACCCGGCGACCACCTCGCATCCGCGGCGACGAGGGCGGAGGCCTCGACCTCCCGCCCGAGCCCCCGGCCGTCGCCGGGATCGTCGCCGGCGACTTCGAGGTCGCCGCCGAGACCGCTCCCGCCGTCGTGCTCGACCTCGCCGCCCGCGGCTTCGTCGAGCTCGACGAGGTGCAGCCCGGCAAGACGATCTGTCGCGTCGACGCGACGCGCGCCGGAGGCGAGCACCTCGCGGCCTACGAGTCTCGGGTGCTGGAGGAGCTCACGCGCAAGGCGATCGACGGTGTCGTGCCCACCGACGCGCTCACGACGGGACCTACCGAGCAGTCGAAGCACTGGCACCGCGCGCTCGCGCGCGAGGTCGTCGACGACGCCCAGGCGCGCGGTCTGACCCGGCGGCGGTGGCCGCCGCGACTCACGGCCGTCCTCGGCGTCGGCCTGGCTGCCGTCGTCGCCCTGCTGGTCCTGTCGAGCCAGGTCGGTGGCGACTCCGACGACGACGGGACGCTCGTCGGCGTCGTCGCCGCGACCATCGCGCTCGCCGGGCTCGGCGGAGGTGTCGTGGTCGTCGCCCGGATCGGGCGATCGTTGGCCCAGCTCCCGACGCCCGCCGGGCTGCAGGCCGCGCCCCGGATCGTCGGGCTCGCCGCCCGGCTGCGGGAGAACGAGAGCCTCGCTTCGCTCCCACCGGCAGGGGTGCGGCTCTGGGATCGCCTGTTCGCGTACGCCGCGGCCTTCGGCGTCGCGCCGCTCGCGGTCGAGCTGCTCCCGATGGGCGCCGAGGACGATCGCCACGCGTGGAGCCGCCACGGCGGCCGCTGGCGCCGGGTCGAGGTGCGCTACCCCCGCGCGCTGCCGCCGGCGTGGGGCAAGCACCCGCTCTTCGCGGTCGCGCTGGCGATCTTCTGGGCGGCAGTCGCGGGCTTCATCGGCTACGGGCTGCTGGAGCTCCTCGACGCCGAGCGACCGGCCGAGATCTCGGCCTCGGCCTGGGAGTGGGTGGACACGGGTGCCACCGTGCTCCTCGCCCCGGTCGTGGTCGCCCTCGGCTGGTGCGCGTGGGTCCTGGTCCGCGCCGTGCCCGATCTGTGGCAGACGCGCTCGGTGACCGGCGACCTCGTGCGCGCCCGACGGTACCGACAGGTGTTCACCGGATCGAGGGACCCGTCGTACTGGCACTACCTCGCGCTCGACGACGGGTCGAGCGATCGCATCGCGGCGTGGCGGGTGAACGGGGCGCTCTACGCCGCCCACACCCAGGGCGAGACGGTACGGATCGAGGTGACGCCCCGGCTCGGCTACGTGCGGTCGGTGGCTCGCATCTAGGCCGCGGCCGCTCAGGTCTGGATGCGCAGCTCGGGATGGTCGATCCGCGTCGGTGCGAGCTCCGTGTCGAGGGTCTGCGCGATCTCCCGGAACACCTGGCTGGCCTCGTCGTCGGGCGCGGCGACGACGATCGGAGTCCCGGCGTCCCCACCTTCTCGCAGCGCCGGCTCGAGCGGGATCTGACCGAGCAGCGGGACGCCGAGTCGCTGCGCGAGCTGCGCACCGCCGCCGGCCCCGAACAGCTCGTAGCGCTTCCCGTCGTCGCCCTGGAACCACGACATGTTCTCGATCACCCCGACGACGTCGAGGTGCACCTTCTCGGCCATCGCCCCTGCCCGCTGCGCGACCTTCTGCGCCGCGAGCTGGGGCGTCGTGACGACGATGATCTCGGCTCGGGGGAGGAACTGCGAGATCGAGAGCGACACGTCGCCGGTGCCCGGAGGGAGGTCGATCACGAGGTAGTCGGGATCGGCCCAGTGCACGTCGGTCAGGAACTGCTCGAGCGCCTTGTGCAGCATCGGTCCGCGCCACACGACGGCCTCGTCCTCGCGGGTGAAGAAGCCCATCGAGATGGCGGTCACGCCGTGGATCGCCGGCGGCACGAGCACGTCGTCGACGAGATCGGGCGGATGATCGACGCCGAGCATCCTCGGGATCGAGAAGCCCCACACGTCGGCGTCGACGACTGCGACGCGCTTGCCGCGCTGGGCGAGCGCGATCGCGAGGTTGGTGGTGACCGACGACTTCCCGACGCCGCCCTTGCCCGACGCGATCGCGAGGATCCGGGTGCGCGAGCTCGTGAAGGGGTTGGTGCGATGGCGCACGGGCTCCTCGGGTGCGACGCCCGCATCGACCACGGCGAGCGGGTCGGGCGGCGGCTCTCCCTTGAGGACCCGCGCCACCTCCGGCAGCTCGTCCTCGTCCATGAGTCGGACGTCGACGTCGACGCGCTGCACGCCGTCGACCGCCAGCGCGGCGTCACGGACCGCCTCCTCGAGCTCGGCCCAGTGCCCGCGATCGGGCAGGGGCTCGGCGAGCGCCACGACCGCCGTCGAGCCGTCGACGGCGACGCCCTGCACGAGCCCCAGCTCCCCGATCGGGATGCGTAGGAGGGGCTCGGCGACCACGTCGACCGCCGTGCGCACACGTGCCTGGAGCTGTGCGGCGTCTTCGCTCGGCATCTCGTCCCTCGAACGGGAGGCAGGGGTTTGCACTACGGGGATAGGTAGAATACCGGCGTGGCGGCGAAGGAGACCGCACCGGAGCGGTCCGACCCCGGTGACGGGGCGGGCCGAGCGGAGCTCACCCCCGACGAGTTCAACGCGGCGGTCACCGCCGTCACCAACGCGTTCGGCGACCCGACGCGGCGTGAGATCTACCTGTTCGTGCGAGACGCCGGCGACGTGACCGCGGCCGACGTCGCCGGGCACTTCGACCTCCACCCGAACGTGGCTCGTCACCACCTCGAGAAGCTCACGAGCGGCGGGTACCTCAGCGTGGCGATCGGTCGGGTCGACGCCGAAGGTGGGAGCCGTCCCGCGGGACGGCCCTCGAAGCGCTACCGCGCCAGCGAGCTCGACCACGCGCTGGCCCTGCCGCTGCGCCACGACGACGTGCTCGCGTCGCTGCTCGTCCGGGCCCTCGACGCCCTCGGCCCGGAGCACGCCGAGGCGCTCGCCGACGAGGTCGGCTACGAGTACGGCCGCACGCTCGCCGAGCGGATGGAGCCGGGCACCGGACAGCGCTCGGCGCGCACCGCGCTCGCGGCCGTCGCCGACGCTCTCACCGCACACGGCTTCGCCGCCCATGCCGAGTCGCGAGGCAACGAGCTCTCGATCGTCTCCGAGTGCTGTCCCTTCGGCGACACCGCCCAGACCTACCCCCATGTCGTGTGCGCCCTCGATCGCGGCATGATCCGCGGGATGCTCGCTCGGCTGTACGGCGAGACCTCACCGCGCTTCGACGTCAGCCGGCCCGACGGCGCCGACCACTGCGTCGCTCGCGTCTGACCCACCGTGCCGCGCGCGTACCTCGACCACGCGTCGTCGTCGCCCCTGCGTCCCGCCGCGCTGGACGCGATGCTCCCGTTCCTGCGGGACCACCCAGCCGATCCCGGGCGCGTGCACACCGACGGGAGGGTCACCCGCGTCGCGCTCGAGACCGCACGCGAGCAGGTCGCCGCGCTCTTCGGTGCCCGCCCCCGCGAGGTCGTCTTCACCGCGACGGGCACCGAGAGCGTCAACGCGGCGGTGTGGGGCGCGGTCGCCCGAGCCGTGGCCACCGACGCCGATGCGCCGCACCACATCGTCACGACTGCGATCGAGCACTCGTCGGTCATCGACTCCTGTGAGCGCTCGCCGGCCGAGGTCACGCTCGTCCCGCCCGACCGACTCGGTCGCGTCGCTGCCGACGCGGTCGCCGCCGCGCTTCGACCCGCGACGGTGCTGGTCTCGGTGCAGCTCGCGAACCACGAGGTGGGCACGGTGCAGGAGGCGCTCCCCGACGTCGTCGCCGCGGCACGGGATGCCGGCGCTCTCGTCCACGTCGACGCCTGTGCCGCCGCCGGCCACGTCCCCGTCGACTTCGGAGCGCTCGACGCCGACCTTCTTTCGGTGACCGCCCACAAGCTCGGGGGCCCGAAGGGTGCGGCCGCGCTCCTGGTGCGTCGGGGCCTGCGCATCCCGCCCTTCGTCGTCGGCGGCATGCAGGAGCGGGCCCGGAGAGGCGGCATCGAGGACGTCCCCGCGATCGTCGGGTTCGGGGCCGCGGCCGCCGAGCTCGGCCAGGGCGGTCGGCTGGCCGACGAGTCGGCCCGCGCCCGTGCCCACACCGACCGGCTCCTCGCTGCTGCCCTGTCGGTCGACGGCGTCGAGCGGTTCGGCGACCCCGAGACCTGCCTCCCCCATCTCGTGTGCCTCGGTGTGGAAGGCGTCGAGGCGGAGCCGATCCTCCTCGCCCTCGACCAGCGCGGGGTGTCCGTGCACTCGGGCTCCTCGTGCTCGAGCGAAGCCCTCGAGCCGTCGCCCGTGCTCGAGGCCATGGGCGTCGACGCGGATCGCTCCTTGCGCCCGAGCGTCGGGTGGAGCACGACGGAGGCCGACGTCGACGCGTTCTGCTCGGCCTTCCCCGAGGTCGTCGGGAAGCTGCGAGCCCTCCGGACGCGTTGAACCAGAGAACACCGACGGCATCGACGAAAGGCCGCGCCATGATCCCCGTGCAGCGCCTCAACCACGCAGTGCTCTACGTGCGTGACGCAGCCCGTTCGGCCGCGTTCTACCAGGAGACGTTCGGCTTCGAGGTCATCACCGAGATGCCTGGTGCCGCGTTCCTGCGCGCCGCCGGCTCGGCCAACCACCACGACCTCGGGCTGTTCTCCGTCGGACCCGACGCGCCCGGCCCGACCCGGGGCACGGTCGGCCTCTACCACCTCGCCTGGCAGGTCCCCGCGATCGACGATCTCGAGACCGCGCGCGAGACGCTGCTGCGCGTCGGTGCCTACACGGGCGAGAGCGACCACGGCGCCACGAAGTCGATCTACGGCAAGGACCCCGACGGCAACGAGTTCGAGATCATGTGGCTCGTGCCGCGCGACCAGTGGGGCGAGCACGACCGCTCGGCGACCGTCGCGCCCCTCGACCTGGCGCGCGAGGTGTCGCGGTTCGGGTCGGGCTGACGAGCTGCGATCCGGGTCGTGCGACCCGGCGATCAGTGCGAGTGGCCGGCGGACGCGAAGTAGGGGTTGAGCCCCGCGGCGTGATCGGTGACGTCGACGATCTGCTCGATCTCGGGCACCGCCTCGACGATCGCCACCTCGATGCCCTGGGCCAGCGTCGCCGCGGCCATGCCACAGCCCTGGCAGCCGCCGGAGAGCACGACGTAGGCCACCGGCGCCTCGACCGCCACGAGCTGCGCCTGCCCCCCGTGCGAAGCGATCGCCGGGTTCACCTGCTCGTCGAGCACGGCCACGATCGTCCGCGCCAGATCGCTCGACAGGTCGGTGTCGGCCGCCTCCGTCCAGGGCGGGGCGATCGCCTCGGGCTCGGGGCGGTTCGGGTTCTGCATCACCATGCCCGAGCCGTTGAAGTCGAGCGTGGCGCCCACGAGCTTCTCGCTGCTGTCGGCCTTGATGATCACGGGCAGGTCGCCGTAGCGCTCCTCGACGTCGCCCGCGCTCGCCTCGGCACTCGGCCGGAGGTCCATCGTGTAGGTGTACGCGCCGTCGCGCACCCCCGACACCTCGACGAACAGCGCGAGCGAGTCGGCGTCGGACTCTCCCGCTCGGACCTCGAGGATCTTGTCGCGGGCTTCGTCGGTGATCGTCAGGGCTTCGCTCATCGTGGCTTCGCTCTCGTCTCGAAGGGTCTGAGGGCCGCAGACAGCCGCGACCACATGGACATTCTACCGGCCTGGACTGGATCAACTCCCCGCCGACCCACATGCTTCCCGCCCGACCGGTCATGGCGGATCGGGTCCGGCCGTGGCGCCGGCGAGGTCGGGTTCGGCAGGTTCGGGTTCGGGTGATTCGGGCTCGGGTTGGTCGGCGTCAGTGGGTGGTCGGGCGCGGGGGTCGTCGGGTGGGACGAGGTCCCAGGCGCCGGGTGTGCCGATGACGATCCAGCCGCAGTGCTGCTTCAGATGGTCGCATGCGGTGCAGATCCGCCACGCGTTGTCCTGATCGAGGATGCCACCCAACGAGTAGGGGTGGATGTGGTCGATGACGAGGTTGCGGGTGTTCTCGCAGGCCTGGCGGCCACAGACCGGGTAGGTGGCTTCGAGCCAGCGGCGCAGCTTGGCGGGGACCGTGCGCGTCATCGACGAGATGTGGGTGATCCGGTCGTGCTCGTCACGCACCCGCAGGCTCACGCGGGCGTCACGCAGCAGCCGCCGGGCGGTGGTAACCGGGATCGGCCCCAACCCGGGGACCTCGCACCGTTCGCCCTTGACGAGGTGGCCGCGTTCGAGGGCAGCGTCGCTCACGTCGAGGCGAGCGTCGATCGGCTTGGCGGGCCCGCCCCCGAGGATGAGGTTGGCGACCGCGTCGGCCAGGTACGCGGCCCGCGGCTCGCGCCGGCCCGCGGCACGCGCATCACGGAACACGCGGTCGGTCTCGGCCTGCACCGCGGCGTAGATGCCCGGCGCGTGGTCGGGTGAGAACCGGGCGTCGAGGCGCAGGTGCCCCCGGTGGTCGAACAGATGCGCCTCCCGGGTCTCGTGCAGGTTGCGATCCCACTCCCTGTCGTCCTTCACCGACGCGGCGATCACCCGCGCGCAACGCTCCCGCAGCCCCTTGATGGGCCGCAGGCGCCGCGCATAGCCGACCAGCTCGCCCTGGGCGTCGGGATCCTTGACCGCGGCGGCGGTGATCTCGCGGGTCGCGGTCTCGCTCAGCTCCCCCGCCCGAAACGACTGCTCCACGACCGGGAGCTCGGGCAGGCGCTTCGCCGCCCGCAGCATCCCTTCCGCCGCGCCCACCGACACCCCCGACCGATCCGCGAGCAGCTGACCAGCCGATCGATGCCCCGACGCGCGGTGCGCGCCGGTCTCTTCGACCCGCACCGCCGCCAGCGTCTTGCCCGCGGCGGCGAGGCGCTCGATCCGCGCGAACAGCTCCAACACCGTGACCGCATCCGGGCCGTCCACACACGCCGGCTCGAAGCCACGCACCACACCCTCGAGGGTGTCCAGTGCAGCGCGGACCTGATCGAACACGATGCCTCCTGCCTGTCACTTCACTGTGGGGAAGTCGGTTGGCAGGACCCTTCTCACCCGAGCTCTGTCGGGAGCATCGCCGGTCCGCGAAGCGTGCCCTCACTCTATCGAACACACGTTCGCATGTCAAGCGGCGTCTCGCAAGATCTCGGCGAGTCGTTCGCGCGCTCGCGGTGCGCGACGCGCCGAGAGCTCAGGTCGGCGCGTCTGGCCGGCGCGCTTGCTCGAGGAAGTCGGCGCGCGTGTCCCCGCGCTCCCGGATCAGCGGCACGAGGTGATCGAGCAGCCGATCGCAGATGTCCCCCAGCTCCCGCTGCTGCTCGGGAGAGAGCTGGTCGAAGAGATGGCGCCGGACGCTCTCGACGTGGAGCGGCGCGGCGGCTTCCAGCGCCGCGAACCCCTCGTCGGTCAGGACGGCGAGCGCACCCCGCCGGTCCTCGCCACAGCGGTCACGTCGCACCCACCCCTGCTCCTCGAGCCGGGCGATCGCGTGCGAGAGGCGGCTGCGCGACGACTGGGTGGCATCGGCGAGCTCGCTCATCCGGCGCGTGCGGTTGGGCGCCTCCGAGAGCATCACGAGGATCTCGTAGTAGCCCCACGGGATGCCGGTCTCGTGGTTGAGGTCGCGCTCGAGCTCCTCCCACAGCAGCCGGCTGGCGAAGATCCAGCCCAACCACAGGTGGTTCTCGTCGTCGTCGAGCCAGCGCGGCTCGGCGGGGGCGTCGGGGCTCACGGCAGACACGGTACGCATCCGATCACTGGTTGACGTCTCAATCCTATCTGATAGAGTGTTCAACTATTGAGCATGAGATCATCATCCCGAGCCCTCAGGAGGCCCCGATGACCGCCGTCCAGCACGCAGCCAGCACCCAGATCCCCGGCTACCGGCCCGGCACCTGGAAGATCGACGACCTGCACTCCGAGGCCGCCTTCACCGTCCGTCACCTCATGGTGACGAAGGTCCGCGGCAGCTTCACCGGCCTCGACGGCGTGATCGTCACCGGCGCCGACCCGCTCGACTCCAGGGTCGACGTCTCGATCGATGCCACGACGGTGAACACGGGCAACGCCGACCGCGACGCCCATGTCCGCTCGGCCGACTTCCTCGACGTCGAGCGGTTCCCGACGCTCGAGTTCCACTCGACGGGCGTGCGCGCCGACGGTGACGCGTTCGTGGTGAGCGGTGACCTCACCGTCCACGGCGTCACCAAGCCGGTCGAGCTCGCGCTCGAGGTCAACGGCTTCCAGGAGAACACCCCCTTCGGTGACACCCGGGTCGGCTTCTCCGCCCGCACCGAGATCCACCGCAAGGAGTTCGGCGTGTCGTTCGACACCCCGCTCGACAACGGTGGCGTCGGGCTCTCCGACAAGGTCCAGATCGACCTCGAGATCCAGGCCGTCCTGCAGGACGAGGGCTGAACCGGGCCGCCGCACGACCGGGGGCGGTGCGCCGCCTCCGGTCAGTCGGCGCGGAAGTCGAGCCCCGTCACCTTCCACCCCGCGGCTTCGGTGCCCTCGACCGTGAGGAACGCCGCGCCGCCTTCGTAGGTGTACGCGCACACGGGCACTCCGGGGTCGGACCGGTCGCAGCCTTGCGACGTCCAGGTGTTGCCGGCGCCGTCGGTGCGGAACAGCTCTTCGACCACGGCGTCCGTCGCGCAGCGCCTGGCGGCGGCCTCCTCGCCGCTCCCCCACGCGTCGACCAGGGTCTGGGCGGCATCCTCGGCGGTCGAGCAGATGATGCCGACCGTCACCGACGTGGAGTCTTGCGTCGTCGTCGTCGCCTGCGTGCCCCGGGTCGACGTGCTCGAGCTCGATGAGCCGTCGTCGCCGTTGCACGCAGCCGCGCCGACCGCGACGACCAGCACCACACCGGCAGCAACGACGCGCGCCCGCATCAGGTCTCGGCGCGCAGCACGTTGAGGGCCGATCCCGCCTTGAACCACGCGATGTGCTCGTCGGACATCGTGTGCGTCGTCTCGACCTCGTCGCGCTTGCCGTTCGCGTGGTTGAGCACGACCTTCACGGGCTTGCCCGGCGCGAGGTCGGCGAGGCCCACGATGTCGATCGTGTCGTCCACCAGCACCCGCTCGTAGTCGAGGGGGTTCGCGAACGTGAGCGCGAGCACACCCTGCTTCTTGAGGTTCGCCTCGTGGATCCGGGCGAACGACCGCACGATCACCGCCCGCCCGTTCATGTACCGGGGCTCCATGGCGGCGTGCTCACGGGACGAGCCCTCGCCGTAGTTCTCGTCACCGATCGCGACCCACGCGACGCCGGCCTCCTTGTAGGCCTTGGCCAGGTCGGGCAGCGGCACGACCGAGCCGTCGCGGAAGTCGATCCCCATGCCGGGCTCGTCGAGCGCGAACGCGTTGTTGACCCCCGTGAACAGGTTCTGCGAGATGTTCGTCAGGTGGCCGCGATACCGGAGCCACTTCCCCGCCGGCGAGATGTGGTCGGTCGTGCACTTGCCGGCGGCCTTCATGAGCACCCGGAGACCGGTCAGGTCCTGGCCGTCCCACGGCGTGAACGGGTCGAGGAGCTCGAGGCGCTCGGAGTCGGGCTTGACCACGACCTCGACCGCGGCGCCGTCCTCGGCGGGCGGCAAGAACCCCGACTCCCCCGGGTCGAAGCCCTGGTCGGGGAGCTCGTCGGCGACCGGCGGCTCGAGCCGCACGCCACCGTTGCCGTTCGCGATCGGCTCGTGCACGAAGTCCTGGTCGAGGCGGCCCGTCAACGCCATCGCGACCACCGTCTCGGGCGACGCGATGAACGACAGGGTCGCGGTGTTGCCGTCGTTGCGGGCAGGGAAGTTGCGGTTGAACGACGACACGATCGAGTTGGTCTCGCCGGTCGCGATGTCGTCGCGCTTCCACTGACCGATGCACGGGCCGCACGCGTTCGCCAGCACCGTCGCGCCGATGGCCTCGAGGTCGTCGAGGAGACCGTCGCGCTCGATCGTCGCGCGCACCTGCTCGGAGCCGGGGGTGATCAGCAGCGGCGACTTCACCGTGAGGCCGGCCGCCTTGGCCTGACGCGCCACGTGCGCGGCGCGGCCGATGTCCTCGTAGGAGGAGTTCGTGCACGAGCCCACGAGCGCGTACGAGATGTCGAGCGGGTAGCCCTCGCTCTCCGCGACCCGGGCGAGCTCGCTGATCGGACGGTCGAGGTCGGGCGTGTGCGGTCCGACGACGTGGGGCTCGAGGTCGTCGAGGTCGATCTCGATGACCCGGTCGTAGTAGCGCTCGGGGTCGGTCTCGACCTCCGGGTCGGGACGCAGGTGCTCGGCGTACTCGTCGGCCAGCCCGGCGATGTCGGAACGGCCGGTGGCCTTGAGGTACAGGGCCGATCGGGCGTCGTAGGGGAAGATCGAGCAGGTCGCACCGATCTCGGCGCCCATGTTGCAGATCGTCGCCTTCCCGGTCGCCGAGATCGACTCGGCGCCCGGCCCGAAGTACTCGACGATCGCGCCCGTCCCGCCCTTGACGGTGAGGATCCCGGCGACGCGCAGGATCACGTCCTTGGGCGACGCCCAGCCCGACAGCCGGCCGGTCAGGCGCACGCCGATCACCCGCGGCACCCGGGTGTTGAACGGCCATCCGGCGAGGACGTCGACCGCGTCGGCGCCGCCGACCCCGATCGCGACCATCGCCAGCCCGCCGGCGTTCGGGGTGTGGCTGTCGGTGCCGATCATCATCCCGCCGGGGAACGCGTACTGCTCGAGCACGACCTGATGGATGATCCCCGAGCCGGGCTTCCAGAACCCGATGCCGTACTTCGACGACACCGAGCGCAAGAACTCGTACACCTCGGAGTTGACGTCGAGCGCGGTCGCCATGTCGCTGTCGGCACCGACGTGCGCCTGGATCAGGTGATCGCAGTGCACGGTCGCCGGCACCGCGACACGGGGAAGCCCCGCGGTCATGAACTGGAGCAGGGCCATCTGCGCGGTCGCGTCCTGCATCGCGACGCGATCGGGGCGGTAGTCGGCATAGTCGACGCCGCGCTCGACGCCCACGGTGCGCGGATCGTCGGCGTGGGCGAACAGCACTTTCTCGCTGAACGTCAGCGGCCGACCCAGTCGCTCCCGTGCGATCGCCACTCGCTCCGGGTACTGCTGGTAGCGCTCTTCCACCAGGGCGAGCGGGGTGGTGGGTCCGACGTCGGCGTCGCTCATCGAGGTGCTCCGGGCTCGGTTGCTGGCATCACCCGCAGGCTACGCCGCTATCGAGGACGCTCCTCCACCGTGACGGACTGCATCACATCGCCGACCTCGGTGGCCTGAGCGACGTCGATCCCCTCGACGACGTAGCCGAAGAGGTTGTAGTCCTTCGTCAGCTTGCGGGTGCAGTCGTCGATGCACACGAAGAACTGAGAGCCGTTCGTGTTCGGCCCCGCGTTCGCCATGGCGACCGCGCCGAGCGTGTACTCGCCCTTGACCGGCTCGTCCGCCCACTTGTACCCGGGCCCGCCGCGGCCGCTGCCCTCGGGGCAGCCACCCTGGATGACGAACTCGGGCACGACCCGGTGGAACGTGAGCCCGTCGTAGAAGCCCTGGCGGGCGAGCCCGACGAAGTTGTTCACCGAGTTGGGTGCGAGCTGCGGGTCGAGGTCCATGACCACCGTCCCCCGGTTGGTGGTGATGGTGGCGCGGTAGATCGCGTTCTCGTCGATCTGCTGCTCCGGCTGCTTGGCCATGTCGGGCACCTTTCTTCATCGACGATGCGCTTCTGGGACCCCTGTGGGGTTCCAGAAGCGCATCAGGGGGTTGGGTTCGGTGGTGACTCGAGCGCGGTCGTCACGTCGGCCAGGAGCTGACGGGCCTGAGTGGCGAACGCGCCTTCGGGCTCCGCGATCAGGTAGCGCTGGAGGTCGTTCTGGGCTCCGACGAAGTCGCCGTACTCGTTCGCCAACACGATCGCGCGGAAGAACCGGGCATCGGCGAGCTCCGGATCCAGCTCCACCGCTCGGTCCAGGCGCGCACGCGACTCCTCCACGAGCGACGCCGCGTCGAGCGGGTCGGCCGCGGTCGCCGTGAGATAGAGGATCCGTCCTGACTGCGCCTGCGCGGTCGCGTTGCTCGGATCGATGCGGCTGACCTCGTCGTACTCACGCAGCGCGCCGGGCAGGTCGTCGTCGGCCTCGAGGAACTGCGCGAGCAGCAGACGCGCCGCGACGTCGTCGGGGTTCTCGGCAACGGCCTGCTCGAGCCGCTCGCGACGATCGACCGACGGCGACGGCTGAGTCTGCGGATCGGTGTTGCCGCTGCTCGTCTCCCCCGGGAGCCGGGCACCGAGCGCGAACGCGAGCGCGACGCCCGCGATCACGGCGAACGCCACGATCCCACCGACGACGAGCCACCGGCGCGCGGCGGGCTTCTCGACCGGCGCGGGCCTCGCGTCGACCCCATCGCGCAACGACCTGATGACCGCGGCAGCACGCGCGGTGTAGTCGTCGTGGAGCGCCCGATAGGACTCCTCGTCGATGCCGCCTGCCGCTCGCTCCTGCTCGAGGTCGTCGAGCGACTTGAGCAGGAAGTCGCGCTCCTCTTCGAGTCGTGTGCTCATCGCCGATCCCCACGCTCGCGCGCCACGAGCGCCTCGTCGGCATCCGTCGAGCGCATGACCGGTTGGCTCCGCCATCGGCGGAGCGCGAGGACGATCCCGCCCGCGCCGACGACCAGCACGAGCACCGGCAATCCCCAGACGAGGACGCCGAGACCGCCGCCCTCCGGGTTGAGGAGGATCGACTCGCCGTAGCGATCGACGTACGACTGACGGATCTGCTCGTCGGTGGCACCCGCGTCGACCCGGCGGCGGATGTCGGCCCGGATCGCACGTGCTGTCGACGTCGACGAGTCCAGGACCGAGAGCCCCTCGCAGTCGGGGCAGCGCAGCTCCGCGGCCAGGTCTCTCGTGCGGTCTCGAGGGGTTCGGTCACCGCCGTCGGGCCACGCGGCCCACGCGAGCACGGCGGCCACGACGAGGATCAGCGCCAACCACGGCCACGCCTTCACGTCGGCTGGCCCCGAGCAGCCGCGAGGAGCGTCTCGAGATCGGCACGCGACGACGGTCCGATCTGCGCCCCGGCGATGATGCCGTCGGGCGTGATCGCGAACGTCTCGGGCTGCCCGCGGGTCCCGTACGCGAGCGCGGCCCGCGCGCCGGGGTCGAGCCCGATGGTCCAGTCGACCCGGCGACCGGGCTCGTACGAGCGAACCGCGCGCTCCGAGTCGTCGCGAACGATGCCGACCATCTCGAAGTCGGGTTCGTCGGCATGAGCCTTCGCGAAGCTCCGGAGCGCCGGCATCTCTGCACGACAGGGCGCGCACCACGTGTTCCAGAAGTTCACGACGACCGCCTTGCCGGCGAGGTCGGCGAGCGAGACGCGCTCGCCGTCGAGCGTCTCCACGGAGAAGGCAGGCGCCGGCTCACCGACGAGCTGGCTGCGGGTGGCATCGGCGCGTGGATCGCCACCGACCTGCGTGGCGAGCACCACCGCGATGACGGCGACCACGACGCCCGCAGTGAGGGCGATCCAGCGCGTCGGATGCTTCATGCCGGCACCGGCTCCGGCTCGGGTTCCCGATCGTCGGCGGGCGGCGCGACCGCCGGCACCCGACGGCGGCGGGTGCCCGGGACGAGCGCGAGCGCGGTGCCGAGCACGACGACGCCCCCACCGATCCAGAGCCACACGATCATCGGGTTGACGGCGACACCGAGCGTGATCCGCCCCGCACTGTTGGTCGGCGACGACACGAGGGTGAGGTAGACGTCGCGCAGGATCCCGGTCTTGACCGAGGGCGTCCCGATCGCGCTCGTGGCATTGGGGAAGATGTTGACCGACGGTGCGTACACGCCGAGGTCGTCGTCGCCGCGCTCGATCCTGACCCTCGCCTTCACGACGCGCTTCTGCGGGTCGGTCTCGACCTCACGGCCGAGGTACGTCACGGTGTACCCGGCCACCGTCGCGGAGTCACCGCGTGCGAGCCGAACCTCGCGCTTCGTCGAGTACGTGGCCGACGCGGCCAGCGCGACCGCGATGATGACGATGCCGGTGTGGACGACAAGGCCTCCGTAGAGGCGAGGATTGCCGCGCACGGCCTGCACGAGCGCACCCGGCCACGAGCCGCCGTGCGCCTGACGGCGCGCGCGGGCGCCGACGACGAACTGACGCACGATGCCCGCCAGCGCGAAGGCTGCGAGTCCGAAGGTCACCACGTCGGTGATGCCGTGGGCTCCGAGGATCACGGCGACGACCATCGTGATCGCGCCGACCCATGCGGGCACGAGCAGGCGGTCTCGCAGCACGTCGCTGCTGGTCGTGCGCCATGGCAACGCCGGCGCCACCGCCATCAGGAACAGCAAGGCGATCCCGATCGGCGTCGTCATCCGGTCGAAGTAGGGCTCGCCGACGCTCAGCTGGCGGCCCTGCACCGCCTCGGCGACCAGGGGGTACACCGTGCCGAGCAGCACCACGAACGCGAGCCCGGCAAAGAGCAGGTTGTTGACGAGGAACGCCGACTCCCGGGACACGGCGGAGTCGATGCGGCCGCCCGACCGGAGTGCGTCACCTCGCCACGCGATCAGGCCGATGCCGGTCGCCGCGGTCACGGCGAGGAAGCCGAGGAGCCATGGCCCGATCGTCGACTCGGTGAACGCGTGGACCGAGTTGAGGACGCCCGAGCGGGTCAGGAACGTGCCGAGGATCGTCAGGCAGAACGTGGCGATCACGAGGGAGAGGTTCCAGACGCGCAGCATGCCGCGTCGCTCCTGGATGATCACCGAGTGGATGAACGCCGTGGCGGTCAGCCACGGGAGCAGCGACGCGTTCTCCACCGGGTCCCACGCCCAGTAGCCCCCCCACCCCAGGACTTCGTAGCTCCACCAGGCGCCGAGGATGATCCCGACCGACAGGAACACCCAGGCGAGGAGGGTCGCCCGACGTACGTCGGCCAGCCAGCCCTCACCGAACCGCCCGGTCACGAGGGCCGCGATGCCGAACATGAAGGGCACCGTGAAGCCGACGTAGCCCAGGTAGAGCATCGGCGGGTGGATCGCCATGAGCGGATGGTTCTGGAGGAGCGGGTTCGGGCCGCGCCCATCGGCGGGCGCGACGGCGAGCGTCTCGAACGGGTTCGCGGGCCCGAGCACCAGCGCGAAGAAGAAGAGCGCGACGACCAGGCCCACGATCGTCGCCACCGCGACGAGGGGATCCCTCGAACGATCACGGAACCGGATCGCGACGTAGGCGAGGAAGCCCCCGAGCACGACGAGCCACAGGAGGATGGATCCCTCGAGCGCCGCCCACAGCCCGGTGATCGTGTAGAGGAGCGGCGTGCCCTCGGCGTTGTTCTCCGCGACGTACTTCAGCGAGAAGTCGTGGGTCAGCAGTGCCCACTCCATCGCGCCGGCGGCGACGATCGCGGCGGCGAGCACGCCGAAGACGAACCGACGGCCCAGCACGAGCAGCGAGTCGTCGTGCTTCACCAGACCCCGCAGGAGCACCGCGATCCCGAGGACGGCGGAGCTCGCGCCGACCGCGAGCGCCAGCACGCCGAGCGACGCCTTCACTCGACTCCGCTCTCCATCGACTGGTCGACCTCGGGCGGCTGGTACTCGTTGCCGTGTCGGATCATGATCCGGTCGGAGTCGAACGCGGCACCGCTCCCCCAGCGGCCTTCGCAGACGACCGGCGCGCCGTTCTCGAACAGCTCGGGTGGGTCACCGACGTGACGGACCGTCGCGGTCGCCTCGCCATCGGTGACGCGGAAGCGCACACCGTCACGGGTCTCGACGATCGATCCCGGAACGACCTCACCGGCGAGGCGGAAGCGGTCGGCTCCCTGCTCGTCGCGCTGCTCGACCGCTTCCGACACGGTGCGGAAGTAGACGACGTTCTCGGAGAGCACGATCGCCAGGACGATGATCGCGACCACCGCCACCGCGCACAGCCCGACTGCGATCCAGGCGCGCCGACGGCGCCGCCGAGTCACCGGGTTCGTCGTGGTCTCGGTCATCTCGATGGGATCACGCGTCGCGGTCGAGGCGCTCGGCGCGTCGGGTGCGGCGACGGAGCCAGAGCCAGTATCCGGCGAGCACGGCGGCCGTGATCGACCAACCCGCGGCGACGTAGCCGACATCGGTCATCGCTCGCACTCCTCGTGGCAGCTCACGCGACCGGCACCCCGTCGTTGACGTCGCGGGATCCCGGCGTGCCCGCACCCGCGAGTCGTTCGGCGATCGCCTGCTCCAGCTCGCGCTCCTCGAGATCCTCCTCGAGCGACTCGAGCCGGTAGCGACGGTCGAGCAGGTAGGCGTAGGCGAGCGTGAACGCCAGCACGCCCCACCAGAGCGTGAACGCCATCACGCCGTGGATGTTGGCCTTGAGCTCGGGGTCGAAGACCGTGCCCTCCTGGTGCAGGGTCCGCCACCAGGTCACGGAGAAGTGGACGATCGGCACGTCGACGAACGCGATCAGCGCGGCGATCGCGCAGCGCTTCGCGCGGGCCTCGGGCGGCGCCGGCACCCGCCGAAGGGCGAGGTAGCCGAGGTACAGGAAGAGCAGGACCGCGGTCGTGACGAGCCGAGCGTCCCACGCCCACCACACGCCCCAGATCGGTCGGCCCCACAACGCACCGAGGATCAGGGTCAAGGCGGTGAACAGGACGCCGAGCTCGGCCGATGCACCCGCGATCCGGTCCCAGACGACCGAGCGCGTGCGCGGCCACAGCCAGAGCGCGGAGGCGACGGCCGTGACGCCGAAGGCGAGGTACGCCACCCAAGCGGCGGGAACGTGGAGGTACATGAGGCGCTGCGCGTCGCCCTGCACGTCATCGGGCGGGGCACCCCACAGCCCGAACATCGCGAGCACGACGAGGGCCACGATCGCCGACCAGCCGAGGGCCCGTGCGACGGCGGGCTTGAGCAGCGTCACGCTTCCTCCAGAAGGGGGCCGAAGGCGAGCATCCCCGCCCCCACGGCCAACACCGCGAACACGCCGAGGACGCCGACCCAGGGCCACGCGTCGGACGGGACGCCGTCGATCGCGGCCTCCCACGCCCGCGTGGCACCGAGCAGCACCGGGGACACCACGGGCAGCAGCAGCACCGGGACCAGCGTCTCTCGCATCCGCAGACCGACCGCGAGGACGCCGTAGAGGGTACCGGTGGCCGCGAGACCCACGGTCGCGGCGACCGTCGCCAGGGCGAGCGGCCCGAGCGAGGACAGGCTGACGTCGAACAAGAGGACGACGCCCACGGCGAGGAGCGCTTCGAGCACCGCGAGCTGCACGGCGATGGCCGCCGCCTTGCCGAGGAACACCGCGGCGGGGTCGAGTCCCGAGAGGCGCAGCCCGTCGCGGGCGTTGTTCTCGGTCTCGAGCGTGAACGATCGCGACACCGCCAACAGCACGGCCAGCAGCACCGCGACCCAGAAGAGCCCGGGCGCGACGCGACGCAGCACCCCGCGATCGGGGTCCAACGCGAAGGCGAACAGGAGCAGCACGATCGCGCCGAAAGGAAGGATCTGTTGGAGCGTGACCCGCGCGCGCCGCTCGATGCGCAGGTCCTTCCCTGCGACCAGCCCGGCCTCCTGGGCGAGGTTCACGGGCGCACCGGCTCCGGCTCGGGCGCAGCGCCGCGCGCACCGTGCGCGCGCCCCGCGGTGAGCACGACCTCGCGCGTGGCGAGGGCACGGGTGCGATCGAGCTCGTGCGAGGCGACGAGCACGGTCCGTCCTTCGGCCTGCGCGCTCGCGAGCGTCTCGTCGAGAACGGCGCGACCCTCGGCGTCGAGCCCGGCATGGGGCTCGTCGAGCAGCAGCAGCCGGGGAACGCGCGCGAGCGCGATCGCGAGCGCGAGCCGCTTGCGCTGTCCCGCCGACATGCGCCCGTGCGGGACATCCGCCAACCGACCGAGCCCGAGGCGCTCCAGCGCCTCGTCGGCCGCCGCGGACGAACCCCCCGCGGCACGCACGGCGAAGTCGAGGTTCTCGCGGGCCGTGAGGTCGTCGTAGCAGGCCGACTCGTGTCCGACGAGCGCGAGCTCACGGCGGTGAGAGCGGCGATCCCGGGTCAGGTCGTGTCCGAGCACCTCCGCCTCACCCGAATGGACGGCCACGAGCCCGGCGAGCACCCGGAGCAGCGTCGTCTTGCCGGCACCGTTGCCGCCGGACAAGAGGACGACCTCACCCTGGTCGGCGTCGAGGTCGAGCCCGGCGAGCGCCGGGAACCGACCGAGCAGGCACACGGTGGACCGAAGGCGTACGACGGGCTGCACGGACACTCCCACGAGGGTGGCGTCCGAAGTGTACGGAGGGCCCCCCGGCGGCGGCGAACCGCCCTGCAGCAGACAGCGCCGCGGTTCGACCGGCCCTCACCCGTAGGATTCGGGGCGTGCGAAGAGTCGTCGGCGCGGTCGGGCGAGTCTTCATCACCGCCGGGATCATCATCCTCTTGTTCGTGGCGTACCAGCTGTGGGGCACCGGGCTCTACACGGCCCGCGAGCAGAACCAGCTCGAAGACCAGTTCGACGCCGCACTGATCCGTGCCGGCACCGACACGTCCCCGTCGACGACCTCGAGCACGACCACGACCACGGTCGCCGGCGTCCCACCGAGCTCGACCACGACGACGACCACCGAGCCCGCACCGCCGCCCCCACCCGAGGGCGAGGCCGTGGCACGGATCCAGATCCCCAAGATCGGGGTCGACTCGATCGTGGTCAACGGCGTGTCCCGTGACGACCTGCGCAAGGGCCCCGGCCACTACCCGGACACCCCGCTGCCCGGGCAAGAAGGCAACGCGGCGATCGCCGGTCACCGCACCACCTACGGCGCGCCGTTCGCCGATCTCGACCAGCTCTCCGAAGGTGATCTGATCCAGGTGACGACGCTTCAGGGCACGTTCGACTACCGCGTGCGGGAGCAGCTGATCGTGCGCCCGAGCGACGTCGCGGTCGTGGAGCCCACGCCCGTCGATCCCGACGATCCGTCCGAGGGCTACGAAGCGACGTTGACGCTGACGACGTGCAACCCGAAGTACTCCGCCGCGCAGCGCCTCGTCATCAAGGCGGATCTCGACGACGGGCAACAGGCCTTCGCGGCGCCTGCGATCGTGCAGGACTCGCGCATCACCGAGGAAGGGCTCTCCGGGGAAGAGGGGTCCAAGGTCCCGGCCGCGATCGCCGGCGCGATCGCCGCCGTCATCGGTCTGCTCTGGTGGCTGCTGTTCCATCGCCATCCTCGGTGGACGAGCTGGGTGATCGGCGCGATCCCGTTCGCGATCGCGCTCTTCGTGTTCTTCACCTTCCTCGAGCGCGTCCTCCCGGCGAACTACTGACGATGGCCGAGCGCGCGCCGGGATTCCTCAAGAGCCGGTGGTTCACGAGCATCGTGTCGTTGCTCATCGGCCTCGGTCTCGGCACGACGCTTGGCGACAAGGTCCTCGACTCGACCGGCGTCCCCGCGTCGTGCGTGCGGACGATCCAACGTGCCGAGACCGCGCTGGCGAACGCCGAGACGATCGCCGAGAACGGGCGCGAAGCGTTCGACGCGGTCACCGACGTCCGCATCGGAGATGCCGTCGAGCTGCTGACCACGGCCGCGGACGACGCGCAGCTGCTCCTGGATCAAGTCGCGGAGTTCAACGACTCACGCAAGGAGTGCCAGGCAGACCGCTCCTGACCGTCAGCGGCCCTCGAATCGGGGCGCGCGCTTCTCGCTGAAGGCTGCGAGGCCCTCCTGGAGGTCGGCGCTCTCGAACGCCTCGGTCTCGATGGCGCCGATCAGCGCTCGATCTTCGTCCCCCAGCGAGCCCGACCTGGCGACCAGGGCGAGGGCGCGCTTGTGGCCACGCACGCTCAGTGGCGCCAACGAGGCGATCTCCTGCGCCAGCGCGACCGCTGCGCCGACCGCGTCGTCGGCTCGTCGTTGCACGAGGCCGAGCGGCTCGGCTTCGTCGACGTCGAGCACGCGCGCCGACAGCAGGATGTCCCGGGCCGCGGCCTGCCCGACCAGCGTCGCCAACCGCTGGATGTTGGACGCGCTCAACATCACACCGAGCCGCGCCGCGGGGATGCCGAACCGTGCGTGCGGAGCCACGACCCGGAGATCGCACGCCACCGCGAGCTGCATGCCTGCCCCGAGTGCCGCGCCGTTGACGGCGGCGATCACCGGTGCGGGGTGGTCGACGATCTTGTCGAGCAGGCGCTCGAACGCCGGACGGAACGTGTCGCCGCCACCGTGCTCGAGCCCGCCCGAGGTGTCGGCAGCCCGGCGCCCGAGGTCGGCGCCGGCGCAGAATGCCTTGTCGCCCGTGCCGCCGACGACGATGGCCCCGAGTGCCTGCGCTTCGTCGAGACGCGACCCGAGCTCGTCGCAGAGGGCGGCGTCGAGCGCGTTGCGCCGTTCCGGCCGATCGATGAGCGCGACCCCGACGTCACCGACCCGCTCCCATTCGATCGGCACGTTCAGGACTCGTCGATGAGCGCGATCAGGTCACCCTCTTGCACGACGTCTTCCGGCGCGACATGCAGCTCGCGCAACACCCCGGGGACCTCCGTGACGACCGGGATCTCCATCTTCATGGACTCGAGGACGACGATCTCGTCGCCCTCGGCCACCATCTGGCCTTCCTCGGCGCGCACCTGCCAGACGTTGGCGGTGATCTCGGCGCGGATCTCGTGCATGCGCGGAGCGTAGTCAGACCGGGAGCACCCCGTGCTTGCGCCAGGGCCGGTCCACGTGCTTGTCGCGTGCCGCCTGCAGGCCTCGCCAGATCGCGTGGCGCGTGTCAGCCGGGTCGATGACGTCGTCGACGAGCGCATGACCGGCGGCGACGTAAGGATCGATGTTCTTGCGGATCTCTTCGGCGAGCTCGAGTCGCCTCTGGGCGCGATCCGACTCCGGGACCGCCTCGAGGGTGCGCCGGTGGATGATGTTGACTGCCCCGTCGGGACCCATCACCGCGATCTCGGCGGTCGGCCACGCCACGAGGTAGTCGGGTTCGTACGCGTACCCGTTCATCACGAAGTAGCCCGCTCCGTAGCTCTTGCGCAGGATCACGCTGATCTTGGGAACGGTCGCCTCGGAGACCGCGAAGAGCATCTTGGCGCCGTGTCGGATGATGCCCTGCTTCTCGACCGCGGACCCGACGATGAAGCCCGGCACGTCGTGCAGAAAGACGAGCGGGATGTTGAATGCGTCGCAGAGCCAGACGAACCGAGCCGCCTTGTCTGCTGCGTTCACGTCGAGCGCTCCACCCAGCACCATCGGCTGGTTCGCGACGACTCCGATCGGGGCGCCTCCGATCCGCGTGAGCCCGGTGACGATGTTCTTCGCCCAGTCGGGCTTGATCCAGAGGACGTCACCGTCATCGGCGATGGTCGACACGACCTTGCGGATGTCGTAGGCCCGCCGAGGCGCGGTCGGCACGATGTCGTAGAGCTCGGCGACCCGCCGGTCGACGGGGTCGGACGTCGGGAGGACCGGCGGCGCTTCCCGATTGTGCGCAGGAAAGTAGGAGAGGTACTTGCGCACGACCGCGAGGCACTCACGATCGTCACCGACCTCGAGATCGGCGCAGCCGGAGATCTTCGTGTGGACCGCCGATCCACCCATCTCCTCCTCCGTGACGTCCTCGCCCACCGCGGCCTTCACGAGATGACGCCCTCCCAGCGCCATCGACGACGTGCCCTTCACCATCGGAACGAAGTCCGCGAGTGCGGGGATGTAGGCAGTGCCGGCTGCACAATGACCGAGCATCGCGGCGACCATCGGGACCACACCGCTCATCGCGACCTGCTCGCGGAACAGGTCACCGGCACCGGCGAACGTCGATCCCGACTCGGATTGGATGCGCGCGCCCGCCGAATCCAGCAACCAGACCATCGGGATGCGCTGACGAACCGCCAGCTCGCGCAACCGCTTGATCTTCACCTCGCCGACCCGACCCATCGATCCGGCGAGCACGGTGAAGTCGTACGCGGCGACAGCAACCCGGCGGCCGTCGATCTCACCGATCCCCGTGACGGCACCGTCGGCCGCCAAGAACCGGTCCGCGTAGGCCGCGTCCATGCTGTCGGCGAGAAGACCGAGCTCGACCCACGTGCCGGGATCGAGCAGGAGGTCGAGCCGTTCGCGAACCGTCAGCTTGCCGAGATCGTGCTGGCGCTCGACGCGCTCGACCCCACCCATCTCGAGGGCGCGATCCCGACGCGCTTCGAGGTCGTCTACGAGCGGGCCCCAATCATGGACGTCGCCACCACCCGTGTCGCCCGTGCGCTGCTCGACCATGCCGCAATCCTCGCACGCGCATCGTGCGTACGCGCCGGTCGACGTCAGCGGTCGCGCACGGGGAGGCCGTCGGTGATCGCCTCGACGACGGCACCCAAGAGCACGTCGTCGTCCTCGACCCGGGTGCGCTTCGCCGAGCGATGGCGATGCACCGCGACGATCACGGAGAACGCGATCACGACGATCGATGCGTAGAGGAGCCCCACATCGAGTCCCGCAACGACCGCGACGACGGCGGTGGAAGCGGCGACGATCGGCACGACCGACTCCACGAGCAGCAGCCCTCTCACGGTGGCCGCGTCGGCGCTCCCGTACCTGACGAAGAGCCGCGCGAGGACGATGATCGCGACCACTGCAACACCGGCCGCGACTCCGGCCGCGATGCCGGCGAAGGCGCCCAACACCGAGACCGACACTGCCCGTGTCACGAGTGCGCCGACGGTGCCCGCGACTCCTCCCGAGATGCCCCGAGTCGCCAACATGACCCAGCGGGCCCGGAGGTCGAGCGCACCGCCGGGAAACGAGATCACGAAGACGTCGAGCGCGACCAGCAGGGCGACGAGCGTCGCGACGCCGACCCACAAGCGATCCTCGACCATGGCAACGCCGCAGAGACCGCCCCCGAGACCGAAGACGAGCATCAGCGTGTCCGATCGCATCAGCTCGATCACCTCGCGACGAATCGATCCGCGATTCAGCGCCGCAAAGACCAAACCCAGGAGGAGACTGTTGAGCGCCCAGTACAGGAATGTCGCGCCAAGAACGCTGAGCCAGACTGCCGGCGAGCCAATGCCCAAGTGTTCGAGCTGATTGATCAACAGCGATGCAGCAGCGGCCGAGACTCCGAAACACGAAGCATTGACTGCGATCTTCGCCATATCGAGACGACGAAGGTGTGGCACGTAGAGCCCACCTGCAGCGCATGCCACGAATGCCCCTGCAGGCCAGTCCTGGGCAGCGAAAAAGTACGCCGCGGCAAGTGCCACGGCGATGCTGCCACTGAGCCCGGTCTCATCGCTGAAGACCCGATCCCGATTCTCGGCAGCGACGAAGAGAAGCGCAAGCGCGGCAACCACCGCCCAGTTCTCGTTCGAAGCCGATAGAACAGCTGCTGCGATCCCCGCGACGAGCAACACACACGCGAGAACAAGTACGCCGACATATCGGCGGGGGGTCCAGGAAGCAGCGGATACCCGCGCGAGACGCTGCGCGAACGCCTGTTTCAACGGCCATCCTTCTGCGACCGCGCTCCATAGAGGTCAACTACCTGCTCATAACAGGACCTGCACTGTTCGCAGTCCTCCAGATGAAGATCCAGGCGCACGCGCGTCCGCTTGGTGAGTAGTCCGCGGTGGTATCGACCGAGTCGTTGACGAACGTCGCGGCACGGACCCTCACCTCCTTGCGCCACGAGTTCCATGCAGGCGCTGACGAGCTCCTCGCGGGCCCGATGCGCGCGTTGGCGGGCAGCGACGGGACTGATCCTGAGCCTTTCCGAGAGCTCGTGATAGTCGAGTCCTTCCACGTAGCGGAGCCGGATCACGTCTTGGCTCGTCGACGACAAGGACTCGAACGCGGCGGCGGCAAGTCTCGCCTCGAGCATCGTGAGCACGTGCTCATCGGGTTCGAGCTCGTCGGAGGGGATCGTCTCGGCGACGTCCGTTCCCACCACGCGACGCCGAGAACGTGAGCGCAGCTGGTTGCGCCAGACGTTGCGAACCGCCGTCAGCAGGTACGACCGGACCTTCGTCTCGTCCTCGATGAACTCGGCGCGACCGAGCACGTTGAGGATCGCCGTCTGCGCGAGGTCTTCGGCCTCGTGCTGACTTCGTGTGAGCCGCCTCGCGAGTCGGTACGCGTCGTCGCGATACCGGGCGATGACGATCCGCAGCTCATCCGGAGCCGCGTGGCCGGAGTCTTCCATCGCGCCCTCCCAGCTTCCCCGCCTCAGCGGGCGCTTGAAGCGCGCGCAACCTACCGACCGACCTCACCGATGTCCACGGATCGCGCCGAGAATTCGCGCGTCACGTCACGCGCGGGCGCGTGTCACACCGTCACCGTCCGCGCCACGTCGGTGTTCGCTTCTCGGCGAACGCGGCCACGCCCTCCGCCGTGTCCTCCGACGAGGACGTGACCGTGAGCAGGCACTGGAGGTAGTCGAGTGCGGCGTCGGCATCCATCTCGAGCACTCGATAGAACGAGTCACGGCCGAGCCGCATGATCAAGGGCGACTTCTCGGCGAGATCGGCAGCCAACGCGTCGACGGTCGCGTCGAGCTCGTCCGCGGGCACGACTCGGTTCACGAAGCCGATCTTCTCCGCTTCCGCCGCATCGACGCGCCGACCTGTGCTCATCAGCTCGAGCGCGATCCGCGGGGGCATCGAACGGAGCAGCGGGACGCTGATCATGTACGGCCAGAGACCCACGTTGATCTCGGGGGTGCCGAACACCGCGTCGTCGGCCGCAACCACCAAGTCGCAGGCCATCGCGAGCCCGAAGCCCCCCGCCAGCGCGAACCCCCGTACGCGAGCGATCGTCGGCTTCCCGAGTCCCCACAGATCACGGAACAGATCCGCCAGCAGGCCCCGGCCGTCGTGGGCTGCGATCGCACCTTCGCCGCCCGCGATCGATCCGAGGTCGGCGCCGGCACAGAAGGCGGCGTCACCGGCCCCGGTGATGACCAGGACGCGAACGTCGTCATCGGTGCGCGCCTGCGCGACGGCGTCGCGGAGTCCTGACATGACCTCGAACGACATCGCGTTGCGACGCTCGGGCCGATTGATGGTCGCTCGCGCGATCCCGGCGGACGACGAGTACTCGAGCTCGGACACGCGGGGCATCGTAGGCATCGTGTCCGATCAGCTGCCCGCTAGCGTTGCGCCGTGTGGCTCCTCGTCCTGACGGTCGCCGCCGCGGCGCTGGTCGTCGTCGTCACCTGGGGTGACGTCAGAGAGCTCGCTCGCCTGAAGATCGTCGGGGCATGGCTGCTCCTCGCCGGGCTCGCGATCCAGGTCGCACTGGAGTTCGTCGACTTCACGCCGGAGCAGATGGACACGATCGGGTACGGCCTGCTGATGGTGTCGTACGCGTTCATCCTGTCGTTCTGCTTCGCGAACCTCCCGATCCGCGGCTTCGGGGTGATCGCGGTCGGCGTCGCCCTCAACGCGCTCGTGATCGGTCTCAACCAGGGGATGCCGACGCTCGGCATCGGCAACGACGCGCAGGGCAACCGGATCGAGGAGCCGGTGGAGCGGACCGTGAAGCACCGACAGGAGACCGACGACGACCTCCTCGGCTTCCTCGGCGACCAGATCGTGCTGCCCAAGCCGTTCGACACCGTGGTGTCGTTCGGCGACCTGATCATGGCGGTCGGCATCTGCGAGCTCGTGTACTACGGCACCCGTCGGAGACGACGACGCGGTCGAAGCCCGGCTCGCGCCGACGGCGCTCAGACGCGCGCCGCGAGCACTCCCCGCCGCTCGAGCACCCGCTCGAGAGCACCCACCACCCGACCGTCGTAGACGTACAGCGGACCCGTGTAGATCGCCTCCAACGCCCACGTCGCGTGCGCGTCGCAGCCATCGGTGAGCTCGTCGAAGGCACTCGCGACCTTGAGGATCTGGCCGGCCAACGTGCCGCCCGCGGTCGCAACATCCCCGGGCGGTCGATGCAGCATCGGTTCGGCCGCGACGATGTCGCCCGCGCCCTCGAGGACCTCGCTCCCCCGCAGCATCTCGCCCCCCGCGCGCGACACCGCGCTCGGATCGAGAGGCGTGTCGTCGGTCGGCGCGTCGAGGCACACCGCGCCGAGATGGTGGAGCAGCGCGGCGGTCTCGAGCTGGTCGATCTCGCTCGTGCTGAGCCCCAGGTCGGAGCCCATCGCGACGGCGAGGTCGGCGACGCGCTGCGCGTGACCGGGCCGCGCCAGACCCGCGAGCTCGGGCGCTCGGCCGAGGGCACGCACGGTCTGCCAGAAGCTGCGGCGCGTCGATGCGACGAGCTCGAACGAGTACCAGGCTGCCAGCAGAGGTATCGAGAAGAGGAGCGGCCCCCACAGGCCGAGGCTCCCCTCCCCACCGATCCCGTCGTAGCCGACTCCCATCAGGATCGCCGAGCTCACGAGCGCGAGGTCGGCGCCCCTCGCCCGGATGGGTGCGAGCTCACGGGTCTTGGCGTACGAGAAGCCGTCGGCGATCGCGATCTGCACCACGGCCGCCGCCGTGAGACCGACGAGCACCGCGGCCTGGGGGTCGTCGCCTCCTGCGTCGCCGATCAGCGCGAACGCCGCGACCGCGGCGCCGCCCTCGACGACGCGTTCGGCGCACGTGACCACCCGCGTCCGCACCCCGGTGCCGCGCGGCGACAGCACCATCGAGAGCGCGTACGCCGCGACGATCGTGAGCAGGGTCGGCAGGGGATCTGCCGCACGCACCAGGACCACGACGACCGCGAACGACAGCGGCAGCGCGGCCCGCTGGACGGGCCGCAGCGCGAACTGGTCGGCGATCGCGAGCGCGGTGCCCAGCACGATCAGGCTCGTCACCGACCGGGATGCCCCCGCGAGGTCCGCGACCGCGCCCGCGAGCAGGCCCAGCAGCGCGACCGCGGTCAGGAGCACGGCGCGGCTCATACGGCCACCCCGGAGCCCCGCCCGTTCGCGCGTGGGGCGAGTGAAGCCGGAGGAAGGATGTCGACCATCGGCCTCGGGACGGACGAAGCGGGCAGGACCTCGGCGTTCAGTGCTCTGGCACTGCGTGCTACCGCCAGATGCGGCTGGCGCCGCCAGCGAGCATCAGGGCTGCCACGGTGGAACCAACGAGTGCGAGACGAACCATCACCCTCTTGATCACAGGAATCCCCCCTTTCGGACAGTGCCCGCCGGCCCGCTCGTCGCCGACGGGATGGCCGCTCCGCTGGGAACCCTTCGGTCCGGTCTCTTGTCGAGGTCCTGCCCGCTTCGTCCGTCCTTCGCTCACCTCCTCCGGAGCTCGACGTCGTTCACAGGAGCCACAGAGTCTCACTCCGATCACACGTCTCGGCAAGACCCATCGTGGTGTGCCGACCACTCTCTGCGCGAACGGTGGAATCCGCGTCACGAACCGCCACGCTCCGTATCCTCTTGCCGGGTAACGGGGTGGGGAGATCTCGGCACCGAGCGTCGGAGCCGGGATGCACACGGGAAGCGGGGCCATGCCAGACGAGCAGCAGACCGCCGATCCCGACGTCGTCGCGCTCGAGGCCGAGCTCGGCCGCCTCCCCGACGTCGTCGCCGCACGACTCGTCACCGACGACGTCGGGCGCCCCCTCGAGATCCACGTCCTCGCCCACACCGGCAAGCACGCCAAGCAGATCGTCCGCGACGTCCAGTCGGTCGCGCTCGCGTCGTTCGGCCTCGACATCGACCGCCGGATCGTGTCGGTGGTGCAGCTCACCCCCAACGGCGAAGGCGCACCACCGCCGGCCGCTCCGGCCCGCATCAAGGCCCAGGCGATCGAGGTGAGCACGACCGGACTGCGCACCTCGATCCGTGTGACGCTCTCGGCAGATGGTCACGCAACCGGCTTCGCGGAAGGCGCCGCCGCGGCTGCCATCCGCCCTCGTCTCGTCGCGGCGGCGACGCTCGACGCGCTCCGTCAGCTCGAGCCGGTCGCGAGCCGACTCGACGTCATGGGCGCGGAGATCACCAGGGTCGGTGCGCGCGACGTCGCTCTGGTCACGATCGTCGCGATCGACTCGGCCATGGAGACGCACCTGGCCGGCTCGGCGATCGTGCAGCACAGCCCTGACGACGCGCTCGTACGAGCCGTGCTCGACTCGGTCAACCGTCGGCTCCCGATGTGGGCGGAGGACCGACCCTTCCGCTGACGCGCACGCCACCGCGCCGTGACCCCGCCGACCGCCGTCATCTGCTCGTATCGCCTCGGTGACGCCGACGGCGTGTCCGTCGAGACGCGGAAGTGGGAAGAGGCGCTGCGCCGGCTCGGCTTCCGCACTCGGAGGGTTGCCGGCGAGCTGGGTGACCCACGGCGCGAAGACACGCTCCTGCCCTTCCTGGCGATCGAGCCGCCGCCGGGCGTGGCCCTCGATCCGTCCGCGTTCGCGCTGGCGATCCGCGACGCGGATCTCGTGGTCGTCGAGAACCTCTGCTCGCTGCCGATCAACGAGGATGCCGCGACGCTCGCGCGGCACGTCCTCGCCGACCACGCCGGCCGGGTCCTCTTCCACCACCACGATCTCCCCTGGGAACGGGCGCACCTGGCGCACCTCGTCGACTTCCCTCCCAGACGCCCGAACTCGCTGCACGTGACGATCAACGAGCAGGCTCGCGTCTCGCTGGCCGAGCGCGGGATCGAAGCCGTCACGATCCGGAATGCCTTCGACCTCGCACCTGCCCCGGGCGATCGGCTCGCCACCCGCCGCGCGCTCGGGGTGCCCCTCGAAGATCGCCTGGTGCTCCAGCCGACCCGCGCCATCCCCCGCAAGGAGGTCGGGCGGGGCATCCGCTTCGCCGAGGAGCTCGCCGCACGGTCGGAGCGGCCCGTGACCTACTGGCTGACCGGCCCGGCCGAGGACGGGTTCGACGATCGGCTCGCTGGGCTGCTCGAGGCGGCACGGGTCGACGTGCGACTCGGAAGGGCCGCACGCGCCGAGGATGCTTACGCGGCAGCGGACGTCGTGGTCTTCCCGTCGAGCTGGGAGGGGTTCGGCAACCCGGTGATCGAATCGGTCATCGCGCGGCGTCCGGTCGTCACGGCGACGTACCCGGCGCTCGAGGAGCTGCGTGGGCTGGGACTCGACCTCTTCTCCGTCGACGACGTCGCTCGGGTCGACCGTTGGATGCGCGATCCCAGCCGCGACGTCCTCGACCGCAACCTCGAGGTCGTGCGCGAGCACTTCGACGTGCGCGATCTCCCGCGCCGGCTCACCGCGGCGTTCGCGACGGTAGGTTGGGGCGAGTGGTGAGCCGGCCCGACCCGATCGCGCTCCGACGGGCACGCATCGCCCGATGGGTGAGGCTCGCGCAGCGGGTCGGCTACCTCGCTCTCGGGGTCGCCGTGGTGGGCTTCGTGATCGCGTTCGCGACCGACTTCCCCGACTGGGCGGTCACGCTGACGATCGTGTCGCTGGTGCTCGCGATCGTGATCCTGCCGGCCCCGATCGTCTTCGGGTACGGGGTGAAGGCTGCCGAACGCGAGGAACGGCAGGCGAGGGCGGCCCGGCCCGGCCCGTGAGGAGTCGGAGCCCACGTCGGCTCCTCGTTGGTGGTTCGATCACCTTCTCCCGCAGGATCTAGGTTCTCTGAAGGCACCACGTGCAGGCGGCACGGCCCGAACAGGGGAGTGCAACGTGCGATACCGCAAGCTCGGCTCTTCCGATCTCGAGATCTCCGAAGTCGGGTTCGGCGTCTGGACCCTCGCGAGCGACTGGTGGGGCAAGGTCGACGACAAGGCCGGAATGCTCCGCGCGGCGCTCGACGCCGGCATCAACTTCATCGACACCGCCCCGGTCTACGGCAAGGACGCCGTCGGGGAGTCGATGCTCGCAGACGTGCTCCGGGCGAACCGTGACGACATCGTCATCACGACGAAGTGCGGGTACGACATCGATGCCGAGCGCACGTTCCCCGGCCAGTCGGAGCGGCCGCACGACTGGCGACCCGAGTCGATCCGCAAGCAGCTCGACGACTCGCTTCGCCGTCTGGGCACCGACCGCATCGAGCTCTACCAGCTGCACAACGCGCGCATCGAGCCGGTGCTCGACGACGATCTCTGGGCCGAGCTCGAGCGCCTGCGCGACAGCGGCAAGATCCTCGAGCTCGGCGTCGCGCTGGGGCCGGCGATCGGCTGGGTCGAAGAGGGGCTCCGGTCGGTCCGCGAACGCCCGATCGCTTCGCTCCAGACGGTGTTCAACATCCTCGAGCAGGAACCAGGGCTGACGTTCGCGCGCGAGCCCAAGGTCGCGGAGGGCACGGTCGGACTCATCTCGCGGGTCCCGCACGCGTCCGACACGCTCTCGGGCAAGGTCACCCCTGACACCGTGTTCCCGAAGGACGACCACCGCGCGCATCGCAACCGCGACAACATGCTCGACAACTTCGAGAAGGCCGAGACGCTCCGGTTCCTGTGGGAGGGCACGGGCCGGACGATCGGTCAGGCAGCGATCGCGGGCATCCTCGCCAACCCCGCCTTCACCACGGTGCTGCCGACGTGCGTCACGGTCGACGAGATCACCGAGTACGCAGGCGCATCCGAGCTCCCCCTGACCGCGGACGAGACCGCGCAGCTCGAGTCGCTGTGGTCCCGCAACTTCGACCACGAAGACCGCTACGTGATGCCCCTCAAGTCGAGCGCCTGAAGGCACTCGACACGTGGCCACCCGCCTTCCCGCCGAGCAACGGCGGCGACAGCTCCTCGACGTCGCCTGCACGGTGTTCGCCGCGCGCGGCTTCCACGCGACCGCGATGGACGACGTCGCATTGGCAGCCGGCGTCACGAAGCCCGTCCTCTACCAGCACTTCCCTTCGAAGCGGGCGCTCTTCATGGAGCTCCTCGATGACGTGGGTCACCAGCTGCTGCACGCGCTCGCCGAAGCGACCAGCGGAGCGACGAGCGGGCGTGAGCGCGTCGAAGCCGGCTTCACCGCGTACTTCCGCTTCGTGACGCGCAACGAGTCCGCGTTCCGTGTGCTGTTCGGAGCCGCGGCTCGCAACGACGCCGAGTTCGCCGAGGTGGTCGAGCGGGTGCTCGACGAGTCCGCCGAGGCGATCTCGCAGCTGATCGAGATCGAGGGGACGCCCGAGCATCGCCGGGTGCTCGCGCATGCGCTCATCGGGATCGCCGAGGCCACGAGCCGCGACGCGCTGACCGACGACGGTGCAGCCATGGAACCGGCCGTCCTCGCTCGCTGGGTCTCGGAGCTTGCGTGGTTCGGGCTCCGCGGCGTCCGCGCGGAGCAGGCTGCCGCCCGGAGGTGACGATGGACCGCGTCCGTCTCGGCATCGTCGGGATCGGGAACATCGCGCCGATCAACGCTCGCGGCTACCTCGAGGACGAGCGTTGCGAGGTGCTCGCGCTCTGCGACCCGCGCGAGGACAAGGCCCGTCGGATGGCTGCCGAGTGGGGCGTCCCCAAGGTCTACACGGCGCTCGACGATCTCCTCGCCGATCCCGACATCGACGCGGTCGAGATCCTCACGCCGACGCACATGCATCGCGACCACGTCGTCGCGGCAGCCGGCGCCGGGAAGCACGTCTCGGTGCAGAAGCCAGTGTCGAACACGGTCGCCGAAGCCCGCGAGATGATCGACGCGTGCTCGGCGGCGGGGGTCATCTTCCGCGTGAGCGAGTGCGCGCTCCACTATCCCCCGCTCGTCAGGGCTCGCGAGCTCATCGCCGACGGCGCCATCGGCACCCCGACGATGATCCGCGTGAAGACCCTGGTCGCCGGCAAGTCACGGTCGCCCTTCCAGGACGCACTCGAGGTCGAGGGCTACATCTGGCGCTTCAACGAGCTGAGCCCCGGCGGTCACCTGTTCGACGACGTCTGGCACAAGTACGCCGCAGCGCTCTGGCTCGTCGACGACTCCGTGCGGAGCGTTCAGGCCGTCGTGCGCCAAGGCCCGTTCTTCTTCGAGGCCCCGACCGCAGCGCTGTGGGAGTACTCCCGCGATGACCTCCTCGGCATGATGGAGGTGTCGTACGCGCCGAACATGTTCATGCGCACCGCCTACTACGGCGCCGACGAGTTCTTCGAGATCCAGGGGACCGACGGTTGGGTGTGGGTCACCCGCTACACCGGCGAGATGCTCGACCTCCCGCCGGTCGTGCTCTACGACGCCGACGGCACGACGACCTCCTTCGGTGGCCTCGACGCCGATTGGGGCACGGGCTTCGTCGAGTCGGCCAAGCACTTCATCAGCGCGGTCCTCGAGGGCCGACGAACCGCCGACATGGAGGGCTCGCTCGCGGTCGAGACCCTCCAGCTGATCTTCGCCGTGTACCAGGCCTCGAACGAACGGCGACCCATCGACCCCCGCACGATCGAGGGGTCGGTGTCCCCGAGCTGGTGGCCGCCGAAGCTGGGCTGACCCGGGCGCCTCGGGGCGGCGACGGCCTACCCTGACGACGTGTCCACGTCCCCGCTGGACGAGTAGGCGGACCCACCGAGGTGGAGCCGCTCCCCCGAACCGTGACCGAATGGGTCAAGGACGCGGTCGGGAGCGACGCGAGAGCGGTCCACGCCCACGAGATGCCAGGCGCGACGACGTCGGTCGTCAGCGCGATCGACGTGGACCGCGCCCACGACCCGACCGTCCACCTCGTGCTCCGCCGTTACGTCGACGCCGCCGTGCTCGAGTCGGAGCCGGACCCGGTCGCGCGCGAGGTCGCGGTGCTCGGCGCCCTCGAGGAATCGACCGTGGACGCGCCTCGAGTCGTCGCGGCGGATGCCGAAGGCGAGGTCTGCGGCGATCCGATGCTGCTGATGACGCGACTGCACGGGAAGCCACGATGGCGCGCCCGTGAAGGTGTCGTCGACTTCCTCGATCAGCTCGCGGCGCAGCTCCCTGCCATCCACGCGGTCACGCCGGTCGACCCCGAGTTCCCGGAGTATCGGACCTACGACGGGGCAGGAGCCGATCCCCCGTCGTGGAGCAGCCACCCGGCCGCGTGGGTGACCGCGTTCGAGGCTCACGCCGCCGCTGCACCGTCGTCGGAGCCCGTCCTGATCCACCGCGACTACCACCCCGGGAACGTGCTCTGGAACGGCAACCACGTGAGCGGGATCGTCGATTGGGCGTGGGGCTGTCGCGGACCCGCGGAGGTGGACGTCGCGCACTGCCGACTCAACCTCGCGCTCCGGATCGGCATCGATGCCGCGGATCTCTTCCTGACGGCGTGGGAGACCCACGCCGGCGTCTACACCTACGACACGACCTGGGACCTGCGCGACGCCGTCGATGCGCTCGCGGACCTCGACGACACGCGGGCCGCGCTCGAACGGCTCGACGAGTTCGTGGCCCGCGCCGCCGCGACGCGCTGACCTCACCACGGCTCAGGCCTCGAAGACCTCGATCTCGGTCGCCTTCACGCTGCACCAGATCGGGCGTCCGGGCGCGAGAGCGAGCTCCGAGACGGCGGCCGGCGTGACCTCGGCGACGAGCGGGAACCCCGCCTCGACTCGCACCCGTGCCCGATCGCCGACGACGTCGACGTCGGTCACCGTCCCGGACCACCGGTTGCGGGGGCTGCCGCGGGGCTCCTCGGCGTGCAGCGAGACCGCGCGCGGGCTCACGACGGCACAGGCCTCATCGCGGACGTCCGACCCGACGACGGCCAGCTCGCCGCCACCGTCGACCTCGAAGACCCCGCCACGCACGTGGCCGCGGAACAGGTTCAACCCGACGAGCTCGGCGACGTACGGCGATCGAGGGTGGGCGCTGATCTCGGCGAACGTCCCCGACTGTGACAGCCGTCCCGACTCGACGACGTACAGGCGGTCCGCGAGCGTCGCCGCGTCGACCGGATCGTGCGTGACGAGGAGGCGGACGCCGGCGAACTCCGCGAGGTGCTTGCGCAGCTCGCGCCGGATGTCGCCGCGCGCGCCCACGTCGAGCGCGGCGAGCGGCTCGTCGAGCAGCAGCATCCGAGGCCGACTCGCCAGCGCCCGCGCCAGCGCCACGCGCTGGGCCTGGCCACCCGAGAGCTCGCCCGGCTTGGCGTCGGCCCGAGCGCCGAGTCCGACGCGCTCGAGCCACTCCTGCGCCGTCGCACGGGCCGCGCGCTTCGTCACTCGGCGGCTGCGCAGACCGAACGCCACGTTGTCGAGCGCGCTCAGCGACGGGAACAGCAGGTAGTCCTGGAATACCATGCCGATCGATCGCCGCTCCGGCACGACGAACACGTCCGCCGACGCGTCGTCGAGGACCTCGCCGTCGAGGACGACGCGCCCGGCGTCGACGGCGCGCAGACCGGCCAGGATCCGCAGGACGGTCGACTTCCCCGCGCCGTTCGGGCCGAGGATGGCCACGACCTCGTCATCGCGTGCCGACACCTCGACGTCGAGATCGAGGACGCCGACGCGTGCGCGCAGGCTCGCTTCGAGGCTCACGCGCGCTTCGCGGTCATCGAGGGGAACCAACGGTCGCGCAGCATCACGAGCACGACGATCGAGATCGCGAGGAGCACGAGGCTGAGGGCGATCGCTCCCTCGGGCCGGCTCTCGAGCGCCAGGTACACGGCCAGCGGCATCGTCTGCGTGCGACCCTGGATGTTCCCCGCGAACGTGATCGTGGCGCCGAACTCTCCGAGGGCCCGGGCCCAGGCCAGTGCCGCCCCGGCGACCAACGACGGCATCATGAAGGGCAACGTCACGCGACGGAACGTCGTCCAGCGGTTGGCGCCGAGCGTCGCGGCCGCGTCCTCGTAGCGGGTGTCCATGGTGCGCAGCCCGGCCTCGACCGTCAGGACCAGGAAGGGCATCGCGACGAAGGTCTCGGCGAGCACGGCGCCCGCCGTGCTGAACGTGAGCTGGACGCCGAACCAGTCGTAGAGGTGCTCACCGACGAGACCGGAGCGCCCGAACGCGTAGAGGAGTGCCACCCCGCCGACGACCGGAGGGACGACCATCGGGAGCAGGACGAGGGCGCGCACCAGCGACCGACCCGGGAACTCGACGCGGGCCAGCACCCAGGCCAGTGGGACGCCGAAGACGATCGCGAGGAGGGTCGCCCAGAGGGAGCAGACCAGCGAGAGGCGCAGCGCGTCCCGGGCCTCGGGCGTGGTCAGGTCCTCCCAGAGGCTCGACCACGGCGCCCGCTGGAGCAGTCCCAGCAGCGGGACCACGAAGAAGGCGACCGCGAGGACGGCGGCGCACACGACCAGCAGCGATGGTCGCCGCCCGCCCCGACGGCGGGGAGCCGAACCCGGATCAGGGGGCAAGGAACCCGTACTTCTTCAGCACCTTCTGCCCGGCCGACGACGCGACGTACCTCGTGAACGCCTTCGCCGTCCTCGCGTCGGAAGAGCCCTTGATCGGCGCGATGGGGTAGACCGCGATCTGGTTGACCCTGTCGGGGATCGCAACGCCCTTCACCGACGAGCCCGCCGCCTCGACGTCGGTGACGTAGACGATCGCTGCGTTCGCGTCGCCCTCGGACACCGCCGCGAGCGTCGACTTCGCGTTGAGCGCCCGCGTCACCTGGTCGGACGGGATCGTCACACCAGCCTCGTCGAGCGCCGCGTCCGCGTACTTGCCGCACGGCACCTCCGCGGCGCACAGCGCGATGGTCCCGGCGTCGGCGAGGTCGGCGATCGTCCTGATCTTCTCGGGGTTCCCGGGCTTCGTCGCGATCCGGAGCTCGTTGCGCGCGAACACGATCGGCTTCGCAGTGACCTCGCCGGTGTCGACCAGCTCGTCGATGTTCGCCTCGTCGGCCGATGCGAAGACGTCCACGGGCGCGCCACTCTGGATCTGGAGCACGAGGGCCGACGACGCATCGAAGTTGAACGTCACCTCGGTGTCGTCGTACTCGTCCTCGAAGTCGTCACCGATCTCGGTGAAGGCCTCGGTCAACGACGCGGCCGCGGAGACGGTGATCTCCCCGGTCGGCCGGGACTGCGTCGGGGCCGATGCGCCGACCGGGGCCACGAGCGCGGCCACGAGCGCGAGCGGGACGAGCGGGACGAGCGGGACGAGTGACCTCGTGACGACGGACCGCACCTCGACCTCCACGGCCTGGACCCCCGATTAGTTCCGATGAGACTATTTGGGATGCGGCGTCCCGTGCTGCGTCGCGCGAGCCTCGGGGGGGATGAGTCGTCGCTCGCCGCCGCAGATGTCGCTGACCGACTGGCTCGTGCTGGCGCTCCTCTGCGAACAGCCTCGACACGGGTTCGCGGTCGCTCGCGAGCTGGAGGCCGGCAGCGAGCTGGGGGGCATCTGGACGGTGCGGCGGCCGCTCGTCTACCGCTCGCTCGACCATCTCGCTCTCGAGGGGCTGATCGAGCCACGCTCGGTCGAGCCGGGCGCGCAGGGACCCCACCGAACCGTGATGGCCCCGACCCGAACCGGGCGCGCGCGGGTGACGCGATGGCTCGATCAGCCCGCTGCGCACCCCCGCGACGTGCGCACCGAGCTGCTGGCGAAGCTGGCGCTGCGTGCCCGGCGCGGCCGCGAGCTGTCGACCCTCGCCCGAGCACAGCTGGCTCGCTTCGCGAACGTTCGTGACGGGATCGAGCAACGGCGCCGACAGAGCGGCGGCGTCGAGCGATTGACCCTCCAGTGGCGCCTGTCGGCGAACGACGGCATCGCGAGGTTCCTCGAGTCGGTCATCGAGGACGAGGTCGACGGCGGGACGTAGCCGGTACGCTCCGCCCATGGCTCGCACGAAGCTCGCCGGCGTCGACGGCGTGAAGGCCGCGGTCGGGAGCACGCTCGGAGTCAGCGACTGGCGCACGATCACACAGGAGGCCGTCGACCGGTTCGCCGACGCGACGGGCGACCACCAGTGGATCCACGTCGATCCCGAGCGTGCGGCGAGCGGCCCGTTCGGCGGCCCGATCGCCCACGGGTACCTCACCCTCTCGCTCGCGCCCGTGCTCATCAGCGAGGTCGTCGACCTCGAAGACGTGCAGATGGGCGTCAACTACGGATGCAACAAGGTGCGCTTCATCAGCCCGGTGCCCGTCGGCAAGGCCGTTCGCATGACCGCCGTGCTCTCGGGCGCCGACGACGTCCCGGGCGGCGTGCAGGCGACGATCGACCTCACCTTCGAGATCGAAGGCGTGGACAAGCCGGCCTGCGTCGCCCAGGTCGTCTACCGCTGGCTCTTCTGAGCTCGCCACCGGGTCGATGAGGCTCGCGACCGTCCGGACCTCGACCGGCCTCGCCGCGGTGCGGATCGACGGAGCGTCGGCGACCGAGACGGGCCATGTCGACGTCGGGGCGCTGCTCGAGGAGCCGAGCTGGCGCGAGATCGCGGCCGCAGCCGGCGGTCGGATCCATGACGTCGCCGGGCTCGACTACGCGCCACTCGTGCCCCGCCCGGACAAGATCATCTGCGTCGGCCTCAACTATCGCCAGCACATCGCCGAGATGGGCCACGTCGAGCCTGAGCACCCGACGTTGTTCGCGAAGTTCTCCGGCGTGCTGATCGGCGCGCACGACGACATCGTCCTGCCCCGGATCTCGACCATGGTCGACTGGGAGGCCGAGCTGGCCGTGGTGATCGGTGCGCCGGTGCGTCATGCATCGCGTGACGAGGCCAGCGCGGCGATCGCCGGCTGCTGCGTCACCAACGACGTCAGCGTGCGTGACTGGCAGCACCGCACGTCGGAGTGGCTCCAGGGCAAGACGTTCGAGTCGACGATGCCGCTCGGTCCGCAGCTCGTCACGTCCGACGAGGTGTCCAGCGATGCGCTCGCGGTGACCTGCGAGGTGGACGGTGTCGAGGTGCAGCGGGGTGTGACGTCGGATCTCCTGTTCGATCCGGTGACGCTCGTGTCGTACATCTCCGACGTGATCACCCTGCTCCCCGGGGACGTGATCGCGACCGGCACGCCGGCCGGGGTCGGCCACGCGCGCACGCCGCCGCAGTACCTCACCGACGGCGCGACGGTCGTCACGCGCATCGACGAGCTGGGTGAGCTCCGCAACCGCTGTCGCGCCGAGACCTAGCCCGATCGGTCGGTCGAGACCCGTCAGCTCGGTTCAGGGGCGAGGTCGCCGAGACCGGCCGAGCCCACACCGGCGACCGGCGCGGAGCGGAACAGGGTGCTCTCGCTGTGCTCCTCACCGGCGCCGTAGCGCTCGTGCTTGCGCTCGAGCGCGGCGACGAGGGCCTCGACGCACTCGCCGTCGAACTGCGACCCGCTGTGCTCGCGCAGCTCGGCGACGGCCTCCTCCTGGGTCAGCGCTCGCCGATACGGGCGCGTCGACGTCATGGCGTCGAACGCGTCGGCGACGTGGACGATCCGGCTCTCGAGTGGGGCGTCGAGCCCGAGCGCGACCCCGTCGGCGAGCGGTGCGAGGGTGTCGATCTCGCTGACCAGCTGGAGGGTCACGTCGTCGTGGCGCTTCAGCCGCTCGTACTCGCTCGGTGTCAGCTTGCCCGGCTTGTTGAGCAGCTGGTTGGGCACCGTCAGCTTGCCGATGTCGTGCAGCAGGGCAGCGTCGTGGAGGCGACGGAGCCGGCCCGGCGTGAAGTTGAACTCGGTGCCGATGTAGCTCGCGAACCTCGCGACTCGCTCGACGTGTCCGGCCGTGTAGACGTCCTTCGCCTCGAGCGCGCGGATCAGCGTCGCGAGGACGGCCTGGTGGGACTCGCGCCCACGGAGGTACGCGGCGAACGACTGTCGGGCGGCGAGCAGGGGCGACACGAACAGCACGATCGACCACGCGCCGAGGTCGAGGTAGAGGCGCCCCATGAAGAACCCGAGGACGGCGAACACGACGATCTCGATCTCGGCCCAACCCCACAGGTCGAGGAACTCGGTGCGCAGGCTGGTGCCTCGTCGCAGCGTCATCGCCACGGCGAGGATGAAGATGTTCGTGAGCCAGTACGCGCCGGCTGCGAGCACCGCGGCGAAGAGTGCGAGACCGATCGACGGTCGAGGCGTCGTCACGAGCTGGCCGTAGACGACGGCGCTCGAGAGCGTGGCCAAGCCGAACATGCCGACGTTGAGCCCGAGGCGCATCCAGTCGCGATGCAGGAGGTGGGGCACGAACACGCCGCTCGCCATCCCGACGAGGAGGGGGCCGAGGAGGGGCGCCGGCTCCCAGAACACGACGATCGCCGCGAGGCACACCATGACCGACACCGACGCCGAGGCACCGTTGGGCATCACCACCGCGAAGTGCTCCGCGGCCATCGCGAGACCGACGAGGAGGATCAGCGGCAGGAGCGGGATCGGGGTCGACTGGGTGACCCCGAGGGCGAGCGCCGAACCGGCCGCGACCGCGAAGACGAAGCCTGCCCACAGGCGCAGGTACGTCGGGTTCGCGAACTCACGGTCCGCGGCAGGTTCGACAGGGCTTGGATTCACCGGGCAGGACCCCGAGACCTTCCGGACATGTCATGGGTCGGTCTACCGGAACCCTCTACCGGCCCCGCCCGCCAGCACCACAGCGGCGATGCTGGATGCGATGAGGCCGAGACGGACGAGCACTCGCTTGCCCACGCATATCGCCTCCCTTCTGCAAGCCAGCTGGCCCGGTCGGCGCTAAGGGACCGAGTCGCGAACGCTCCGCTGAAGAAAGGTCGTGCAGTCGCAGGACCGAGGCCCTGCCCGCAGAATCCAAGTCGTTGCAGCAGCCACCTCCTGAGGCTTCGAGTTGCCTGGGAGGCGAAAGTCTCATCCAGGCCGGCGCCCGCCGCAAGCGGTCCGTGAAAGCCTTGCCACGGAGAGCGCGAACCGGCGACGACGCTGTGGCTGTTGCGCACAGTGTGGCCACTGTGGGTGGGACGCCGAGGTGGGGCGCTCAGGTCGGGACGGTCGCGGTACGGGCTCCGAGCCAGGCCAACAGGGCGTCGAAGGTGAGCGGGCGGGCGACGAGGAAGCCCTGCACGGCGTCGCAGCCCAGCTCCCTGAGTGCCTCGAGCTGCTCCGCCTCGGACACCCCTTCGGCGACCACCTGCATCCCGAGGGCGTGAGCGAGCTCGATCGACGTGCGCACGACCGATCGCATCCGCTCGGAGGAGGCGACGTCGAGCGTGAACGCCCGGTCGAGCTTCACCACGTCGATCGGGAACGTGTGCAGGGTCGCGAGCGACGAGTAGCCCGTCCCGAAGTCGTCGAGGGCGATCGTCGCGCCGAGCTCCCGCAGCTGCGCGAGCGCCCGCGAGGCACGCTCGGGCTCGCTGCTCATCACGGTCTCGGTCACCTCGATGGTCATGACGGGAGCAGCATCCGGATGCGCGGCCAGCACCTCCTGGACCGACGGGACGAAGTCGGGCTCGACGAGCTGGCGAGCCGACACGTTCACGTGCACCGTGTCGATCGGATGCGTCCTCGACCAGGCGCGCGCGTCCTGGCACGCGCGCTCGAAGATCTCGAGACCGAGCGGGACGATGAGGCCGTTCTCCTCCGCGAGCGCGATGTGGGCGGCCGGGGTGTCGTGGCCGGGGAACCGCAGGAGCGCCTCGACGCCGACGACGACGTCGGCGTGGGCCTCGACGATCGGTTGGTACACGACCGACCACGTCCGCTGGTCGATCGCGTCGCGCAGCTCCGACTCGAGCGCGAGGGCGAGATGAGCCTCTTCCGTCATGCTCTCGACGTGGAAGACGACGCAACCGCCGCCCTTGGCCTCGGCGCGGTTGACCGCGACGGTCGCGGCGCGGGCTGCCTCGTCGGCACTCGACGCGCCCCGGAGCTCGGCGAGCCCGACGCTCACGGTCACCGACACGCGTCGGCCGCCGACCTCCAGTCGATCGCCGACGGCGTCGACGATCCGCCGGGCGAGCGTCGTCGCGGCCGGACCGCTGATGCGGTAGTGGGGCACCACACCGAACGACGCCGCGTCGACGCGTGCGACGGTGGCGTCGCCACAGACCCGGCGCAGGCGCTCGGCGACCTCGAGCAGCACCGCATCGGCAGACGACGAGTCGATCGTCTCGCGCAGGGCCGCGTAGCGATCGATCTTGACGACGAGGACGACGCCGCCGGCTGAGCTCGCCAACGCCCGATCGACCTGCGTGAGGAAGATCGCCCGGTTGGCGAGCCCGGTCAGCGGATCCTCGAGCGCCTGGCGCTCCAGCTGGGCCTCGAGGCGACGCTGATCGGTCATGTCCCGGACGACCGACGCGGTGCGAAGCACCGAACCGTCGGGAGTCGCGTGCGCGATCACGACCTTCGACCCAGAGATCTGCGCGCCCCCGGTCCCCCGGAGCTGCACGTCACCGCTCCAGCTCCCGTGCTCCTTCGCGACCTCTCGCGCCTCGACGGCCTCCTGGGCCGCGAGCGCGTCGAGATAGAAGTCCTCCTCCGAGTACTGCGAGAGGTCTTCGTCCATGCCCACCCCGAGCAGCTGGTGGCCCGCGGCGTTCAGATAGCGCAGATGACCGGTCCGATCGACGATCGCGACGAGGTCGGTCGTGCCCTCGACGATCTGCCCGAGCTCGCGCTGGCGGAGCGAGATCCGCTCGCGCTCGTCGACGACGGCGCCGACGATGAGCGCGACGACGAGCACGCCGAAGAGGTAGATCTGGAGATCGGCGCGGTCGAGCGTCTCCGCCGTCTCGTTCGCGAGCACCGTGAGCACGGGGGCGAGCAGCAGCGTCGAGAGCGCGGCACCGGTGAGACCGAACCGCAGCGCGACGAACAGCACCGGGACGAACACGAGCGACATGACGCCCGGGCGGTCGGCACCGACGAGGAAGAGCCCGACTGCGAGCACCGAGGGCAGCGCCAGCGCAGCGACGAGCTTCCAGATCGCGATGCCGCGCACCGACACCGGGATGAAGGACCTGCCGGTCGCACCGAAGGCGAGCGCGGCGAGGAGGAGCGACGGCGTGATGGTCGCGATGCCGATCGCATCACCGATCCACCAGACCCGGACCGAACGCCAGTAGTCGCCGAGGTCGGGGAGCCCGGCCAGATGCTGCATGCCGACACCGAAGAGCGCGGCGACGAACGAGGCGCCGATCCCCACCACGAGGATCTGGAGCGCCTCCTTCAGGGAGACGGCGTGGCCGCCGACTCGGAGCCGCCGCAGCAGCAGGCCGGCGGCGACGTAGATCGCGGTGTACCCGAGCGCGTTGACGATCATCTCGGGCCACGTGAACGACGAGCCGATGTCGAACACGACCAGACCGCCGACGAGCTCGCCGACGGCGAGGAGCGGCCAGACGCGCCAGCCCCACATCAGGCCGGCGGCGAGGGCGAGGCCCGCCGGCGGGTACCAGACCGAGAGCACCCCGAAGTAGCCGAGCTCGTGGCCGGCGAAGGCCAGGGCGACGTAGAGGACGACGATCCCGCCCGCCAGCGCCCACCCCCGCCAGCCCTGATAGAGCTGCATTCGTCCCAGCATGACTGCTCGCGGTCGGGTTGTCACTCTCCGCGTCCGTTGGTCGGAGCCCTCGGGTCGTCGATGAGCTCCCGCACCTTCGTGAGCAGCGTCTGCTCCGAGAACGGCTTCTCGACGAGGTGGACGCCGTCGTCGAGCACGCCGCGCGACGCGAGCACCGGCTGGGCGTAGCCCGACATGAAGAGCACGGCGATCCCGGGGCGGGAAGCCTCGAGCTTCGCCGCGACCTCACGGCCCGACATCGCCGGCAGCACGACGTCGGTCAGGAGCAGGTCGATCCTGTCGTCGTGCCGGGCCGCGACCTCGACGGCCTCGTTGCCGTCGGCGGCGGTCAGGACCGCGTAGCCGTTGCGGCTCAGGACCCGCCGCGCGACCTCGCGCAGCGGCGCCTCGTCCTCGACGACGAGGATCGTCTCGCGACCACCCTCGGCGCGCTCGAGCAGCTCGGCCGCGGGTCGCGTCACCTCGGCGTCCGTCGCCGGGAGCAGGATCCCGATCGTCGTCCCTGCCCCCACCTCCGAGTAGATCTTGAGGAACCCACCCGACTGCCCGACGATGCCGTGCACGCTGGCGAGGCCGAGGCCGGTCCCGACGTCGGGTGGCTTCGTCGTGAAGAAGGGCTCGAGCGCGCGGCGGCGCGTCTCCTCGTCCATCCCGATGCCCGTGTCCGAGACCCGGAGGCTCACGTACCGACCCGGCTGGGCTCCCGGGAAGGCCCCGACATAGGCGTCGTCCGCCTCGACGTTGAGCGTCTCGATCTGGAGCAGGCCCCCGTCGGGCATCGCGTCACGAGCGTTGATGACGAGGTTGACGAGGATCTGCTCGAGCTGCGCAGCATCGGCGTTCACTCGCCACGGCTCGTCCACCAGCGTGGTCGCGAACCGGATCCCCTCGCCCGCGGTGCGAGCCAGCAGCGGGGTCAGCTGCTCCACGACCTCGTTCAGGTCGAGGACCTTCGGGTGCAAGACCTCGCGTCGTGCGAACTCGAGCATGCGGCGCGTCAGCTCGGCGGCGCGCTCGGCGGCGCGCTGCACCTCGACGAGGTCGTCGCGCGCCTGACGCCACCGCTCACCGTCGGGACCCTCGGCCGCCTCGGCGACCTGCTCACCCGCGAACCCGGCGTAGTGCATGATCACCGACAGCAGGTTGTTGAAGTCGTGGGCGATGCCGCCGGCGAGCAACCCCAGGCTCTCGAGGCGTTGCGCCTCCACGAGGCCCTCGTCGAGCCTCCGCCGCTCCTCCTCGGCCGCACGGCGCGCGGTGACGTCCTGGATGGCACCGGCCATCCGGGTGACGACGCCGTCCTCGACGACGGGCCGCCCGAAGATGCGCACCCAGATCTCGCGCCCCCGTCCGGTGAGCGACGGAACCTCGACGTCCCACGGCTGCCCGTCCTGGATCGCACCGCCGAGCGCCGCCTCGACCACCGCGCGGCCTTCGGGCGTGTACAGCTCGATCATCCGATCGAACGCGGTCTCCTCCGGCGGCACCTCGAAGATCTCGAGCACCTCCGGCGACAGCACCATCTCCATGGTGGGGACCTCGAGGTCCCAGGTGCCGACCTGGACCAGCTCGGAGAGGTTGCGCAGCGCCTGTCGGGCGCGCTCGAGCTCCTGCTCGGTGTCGCCGCCCCCCGCGCCCCCCACGGCGTCCATCTTGGACCATCGAGCGCCCGGTGTCACCGAGCGCGGCGGCTCGACTACTGGGTGTGTAGGCCTGAGATGGCTCTCCTCATGACCAGCCGCCGGATACAGGGGCGGTCAGCCGGTCGAGTCGGCGCCGACGAGGGCCGCCGTCAGCGCGACGATCGCGAGGAAGGTGACCACCTCTGCGGTGACCATCCAGCGCAGACGATGACCGGCGCGTCGCGAGGTACGGCGTCGCTCGAGCGCGGGGATGATCACGCGCTGGTTGTATCCGCCCAGCGCGACGAGCACGGCGACGAGCACGACCTTCACCAGGAGGAGACGGCCGAACTCGGTGGACACCAACGCGCCCGCGTCGCCGAGGATCGCGATGCCCAGCACGAACCCGGTGACCGACACGGCGGCCACGGCGCCGATCGCCACGACCGAGAAACGGGTCGCGAGCAGTGCAGCCTCGAGCTCGGCACCGTGACGATGCCGGCGCCAGAGCGTGGCGGCGAGCATCGCCACGCCGGCGACCCACAGCCCCGCCGCCAGCAGGTGCACGATCGTCGACACGCCGACGAGCCAACGCGGATCGGTCGAAGCCGTGTGGCCGATGAAGAGCTCGGAGGCGACGAGCGCGAGCCCGCCGGCCATCGCGAGGGGTGACGCCTCGACGCGGACACGATGGTCGTGCTCCACGGCGGCCGGGCGGGTGCGGGTCGCGACTGCCCCGCGTCCGAGGTGGTGCTCGAGCGTCGGCTCGTCTCCGAGGTCGGCGGCTCGTCGCTCCTGCTCGCCGAGGCGGTCGAGCTGCATCCGCATCCCCGCGAGGACGAGGACCGCGCCGACGGCGCGGAGCAGGACCCCGATGCCGAAGTCTCCACTCAGGAGGTCCCGGTAGACGTCGGGGGCCGCGATCGCATCGGTCGATCCGCCGTCGAAGAGGATCGCCTGGACCGGGAGCTCGACGAACGACGCGACGAGCACGAGGGCCGCCGCGCGTCGGACGATGAACACGAGGCGTCGTCCCTCACCTCGGGTCCCTCGATGCACGAAGGCGAGATACAGGATCCCGCCGATCGCGAGCAGCATCCCGGAGTACACGAGAAAGCGGACCGCCGTCGCCAGCGACGATGCCGTGCCGGTGTCGGGCGTCGCGAGTGCATCGTGGAGGCCGGCCGCGGCGTCATGACCTGCTGCAGCTCCCGAAGGGTGCTCGGACACCGCCTCGCCAGCTCCGGTCGCGGGCGTGTCGCCGCCGGCGCTCGGGAGTGTCGAGGCCGAGGTTGCGGGCGCTTCGACCGTGAACGTCACGGTGCCCTGCCGCGGATGGGAGTCTCCGGCACGGGCGGACCACCGCAGGCCGTACGCCCCGCCCTCGAGTGGTGCCGCGGGGATCACGTCGAGCGATGTCGTCTCACCTTCCGGCTCGACTGCGGCGATCTCGACCGGCTGCCCGTTGCCGTCGAGCAGGGAGAACTGATCGCCGACCGCGACGACGGGGTTGAGGAACTCCAACGAGATCCGGTCGAGCGGTCCGGTCACGGTCGCCCCCTCGGCCGGAGTGCTCGACGTCAGCTCGGCGTGCGCCGCAGCAGGCTGCGCCCCGAACGCGCCGACCAGCACAGCCAGCGCGACGAGCCAGGAGGCCCTGGCGACCAGGACCCCGACCCGGCGCGGTTCCCGTCCGGTACCTACGCGGATCATCCGAGTCGGAGTGCGCCACCCGGCACGATGGCAGCCCCTCCGAGACCTTGGGCGGCGGTCCACCCTCGGCCCGGGCAGTGACGAGACATCGTGCTCCTGGAGCTCGGCAGTCGGGGGCTTCCGATTCGTTGACAACGACAAGTCGTCGTAGCCCACTCACAGTAGACGATCGTGCAGCCGGCGCAGAACCGATCAGTGATCGCAGGGCGCGCCGAGCGCGACCGCGTGATGCGCGTCGGTGAACCACCCGGCCACGAGTGCGAGCACCGTCACGAGCATCAACGCGACCGGTGCGAACGAGGCGAATCGGGCGATCGGCGCACGCGCCGGCATGCGCGTTCGCAGGCGAGCCAGGCGCTGATCGGCATGCCAGGTGCCGCGCGTCATGCCCGAGAGGGCGGATCGCAGCGAACGGCGGGCGCTGCTGTCTTGGCCGACCGCGTCGTCGGCCCACGCTTCGACCGCGGTTCGTCCGACCTCGACGCTCTGACCCGCAGGCGTGAACCATCCGAACGCGTGCTCGACGCTGGCGAAGAACGCCAGGACTCGCGAATGGCGCAGACGGTGGTGTGCGACCTCGTGCGCGATCACGGCCGACCTCTGCTCGGGCTCGAGGACGTCGACGAGCCCGGTCGAGACGACGACCTGCGGTGGATCGCCGGGGACCCCGAACGCGAGGACCTCGCTGGTCGGGAGGACCACGAGCTCGTAGCCATCGCCCTCGCGATGCTCCCCGAGCCAGGACTCGACGCGCGCTCGTCGCGCGCCAGTGAACGCGCGTCGCGCACCGCTTGCGAGGCGGACGACCAGGATCGACATCACCGCCACGGCCCCCCAGCTCAGGAGGGTCGGGTCGGCCGAGAGCGGCGCCAGCACACCGCGGCAGTGATCGACGACCGAAGGCGCGTCGACGATCCATGCGAACGCGGGAACCGCCGCGAGCAGGAGCGCGCCGAGGAAGGTGGTGACACCCGCAGCGAGTGCCACGACGACGACCCGAGTCCAGTCCGCTGCCGGAAGACGCGACGACCAGCGGGCCGCCACCCCTGGGAGTGCCAGCAGCACCAGCCCCAGGGTGCTCAGTGCGAGAAGGATCACGTGCGCCGCCGCCCGTCGAGCGCTCGTCGAAGCTGCGCAGCCTCCCTGCCGTCGATCGCGCGTACGAAGTGCGTCAATGCAGCTGCCGGGTCAGCGGTCTGCTCGAGCAGCTCGTGCATCCGCTGGGCTGCCCACTCTTCGCGCCCGGTGACCGGGCGGTACGCGTACGCCCGCCCGCGTGTCTCGCGCTCGAGCATCCCCTTCTCCCAGAGGCGCACCAAGATCGTCATCACCGTCGTGTAGGCGAGCGGGCGCCTCGCGGTGGCGACCCGCTCGTGCACCTCGCGTGGCGTCAGCGCCTCGTCCTCGCTCCACAGCACGTCCATGACGCGCGCTTCGAGCTCGCCTCGTGCACGCTTCACCATCGATGCATTGTGCCTCACCGAGCCGGCGCGGACGAGAACGACGACTTGTCGTTGACCCACTACGGTGACGAGGCCAATGGGCTCCGATCACCCTGCGATCGCGACCGTCGTGCTCGAGACGCTCTGCTGCTACCGGGCGAGCGAGAAGGCGGTCATCGAGTCGGCGCTGGAACGCGTCCCGGGTGTGCTCGCGGTCGAGGCCAACCCGGTGGCGCAGACCGCGACGGTGACCTACGAGACCCGACGCACGGACGTCTCCGAGCTGGGCGCCGCCGTGCGCCGATGCGGGTACCAGTGCGACGGGGAGAGCGTCCCCGCACATCTGCACGAGCCGAAGACGACAGGTGGCGCGAAGTCGGCCGAGGACGTGATGGGACACCCGGGCCACGCCGGGATGTCGATGGACGACATGGTCCGCGACATGCGCAACCGCTTCCTCGTCGCGGCCATCTTCTCGATCCCGATCCTGCTGTGGTCGCCGATCGGTCGCGACGTGCTCGGCTTCGACGTCGCTGCGCCCTTCGGGCTCCGCGACGACGTCTGGTCGTTGCTGCTGAGCCTGCCGGTGATCTTCTACGCGTCGTCGATCTTCTTCACCGGCGCCTGGCGGGCACTGCGGGCGCGGACGCTCGACATGATGGTGCTGGTCGCGGTCGCGATCGGTGCCGGTTGGCTCTACTCCCTCGGCGTCACGGTGACCGGCGGCGGCGAGGTGTTCTACGAGGCCGCGAGCGTGCTCGCCGCGTTCGTGCTCCTGGGGCACTGGTTCGAGATGCGCGCTCGGGGCGGAGCGAACGACGCGATCCGCACGCTGCTCGACCTCGCGCCGCCTCGGGCGCTGGTGCTGCGCGACGGCGAGCCAGTCGAGGTCCCCACCTCCGAGGTCGTCGTCGGCGACCTGCTGCTGATCCGTCCCGGCGCGAAGGTCCCTGCGGACGGGACCGTCGAGGACGGCGAGAGCGACGTCGACGAGTCGATGGTCACGGGCGAGAGCCTGCCGGTGCACAAGCAGGCGGGCTCCGACGTGATCGGGGCGACGATCAACCGCAACGGGACCCTGCGCGTCCGGGCCACGAAGGTCGGCTCCGACACCGCGCTCGCGCAGATCGTGCAGCTCGTGCAGGAGGCGCAGAACTCCAAGGCGCCCGGACAGCGGCTCGCCGATCGCGCGGCGTTCTGGCTCGTGCTCGTCGCGCTCATCGGCGGCCTGCTCACGTTCTTGGCGTGGACGATCTTCAGCGATCGTCCGGTCGAGGACGCGTTGCTGTTCGCCATCACCGTGGTCGTGATCACGTGCCCCGACGCGCTCGGACTCGCGACACCGACCGCGATCATGGTCGGCACCGGGCTCGGTGCCGGGCGAGGCGTGCTCTTCAAGCACGCGTCGGCGATCGAGACGGCGGCTCGGATCGAGATCGTGGTGATGGACAAGACCGGGACGCTCACGAAGGGCGAACCGGAGGTCACCGACGTCGTGATCGCTCCGGGGAACGACGAGCGCGAGGTGCTGACGTTCGTGGGTGCGATCGAACGGGAGTCCGAGCACCCGCTCGCCGACGCGATCGTGCGTCACGCCGAGAGAGCTGGATCGGCGAGGCTGACGGTGGAGGCGTTCGAGGCCGTACCGGGGCACGGTGCGATCGGTACGGTCGGCGCCCGCCGCGTCGTGGTCGGCAACGGTCGGCTCATCGCGCGCGAGGGGATCGACCTCGGGCCGCTCGAGGAGCAGCGTGCCGCACTCGCGGCGGGAGGCCGCACCGCGATCGTCGCCGCGATCGACGGTGCACCGGCCGCGATCTTCGGCGTGGCCGACGCGGTCCGCCCGACCTCTGCCGCGGCGGTCGAGGCCCTCCACGGCGCCGGGGTGCGTGTCGTCATGCTGACCGGCGACAACGAGGCGACCGCGCGCCGGATCGCGGATCAGCTCGGGATCGACACCGTCATCGCGGAGGTGCTGCCCCGCGACAAGGCATCCAGGGTTGCGGAGCTCCAGCGTGCCGGGACGAGGGTCGCGATGGTCGGCGACGGCGTCAACGACGCGCCCGCGCTCGCGCAGGCCGATCTCGGCATCGCGATCGGCGCGGGAACGGACGTCGCGATCGAGACGGCCGACGTCGTGCTCATGCGATCCGACCCGCTCGACATCCCGACCGCGCTCACGATCGGTCGGGGCACCCTGCGCAAGATGCGCCAGAACCTCGGCTGGGCGATCGGGTACAACGCGATCGCGCTGCCGATCGCGGCCGGCATCTTCGACCCGGTCATCGGACTCGTCCTGCGACCGGAGATCGCGGCCCTCACGATGTCGGGCTCCAGCTTCATCGTCGCGATCAACGCCCTCCTGTTGAAGCGCCTCCGACTGCCGGCTCCACCCGGCGCCCCGGTGCCCGATCCGGCACCGCCGCAGGTCGCGGGCAGAACCACCGCCTCCGACCCCGCCGCAGCCTGATCTCTCCTCTACGATCTCCTACATGTCGTCGTTGTCGGGCTCGTCGACCGGGCGGCGCTCGGTTCCGGCCAACACGCTCGCGCTCGCTGTGCTCATCGGCGTGCTCGCGATCGGCGTGCTCGCCATGCACGGCCTCACCTCCGCCGAGGTTCCGGCACTCTCCGGGACCGTCGTCCACGCCGACGAGGCGCACAGCACCGGGGACCACACGGACGGCCACAACGGACTCGGCCACGTCGGCGCGATCTGCCTCTGGCTCGCCATCGGCGGAGCGGCGCTGCTCGCGGCCTTCGAGCTCGGCCGCCGATGGACCAGGCAACGCCGGACCGAACGGACCAGCACACCGTACGAGCTCGTGACCGGCGAGCGCTCCTCGCTCGGTCGAGCACCACCGCCCCTCCTCGCCGGACAGCTGCGCTGTTGATCGGACCTCGTCCCCGGAAGCATCCAACGGAACGAGGAGATCGATCATGAAGATCCGAGTGATCATCGCCGGCCTGGCGGTGCTCGCAGCCACGTCCGTCCCCGGCATCGCCCATGCGGGCGACGGGCACGGCGGAGGCGGCGAGCACGGCCACGGCTCGGGGAGCAAGCGACACGAGAGCGCACCCACCGTGCCCGGCGCGCGTGAGATCGAGGTCAGCGCGAAGTCGTTCGAGTTCACGCCCGACGAGATCACGGTCGGAGCGGGTGAAGACGTGACGATCGTGCTGCGCTCGACCGACATCCTGCACGACCTCGTCGTGAAGCGTGAGGGCCACATCGTGTCGGCCAAGGCCAAGAAGACCAAGCGCGGCGGCCTGCGCATCGACGAGCCGGGAACGTACCGCTTCTGGTGCAGCATCCCCGGCCATCGCAAGGCAGGCATGGTCGGGACGATCGTCGTCACGTGAGATCGCTGCGGCGGCCGGACCCTGCCCCCGGCCGCCGCAGCACCCTCATCGCCTCGAGTCGAAGTGACGGCCGGTGCCACGCAGCCCGGCCCATGCGCAAGTGGGACCTTCGGCCCTGGATGACGACTACACCCCGTAGTAAGTCTGTGCCTGGCAACACAGGCCACGACCCGAGAGGCTGTCGATGAACGTGCTGGTTCCGATCGCTCAACAGTGGATGGACAACGACCACATGGACGGCTGGGGGTGGGTGATGATGGCCTTCGTGCTGCTGCTGATCGTCGGGCTCGTCGCAGTCCTGATCTACGCGCTCACGCGTGATTCACGAGGGAGCTCGCACGCTCGGCGTGAGTCGTCGGCGATCGACGTGCTCGATCATCGCTTCGCGCGCGGCGAGATCGACGACGAGGAGTACCGCAAACGTCGCGAGCTGCTCGGTCGCTGACCGCTCGTCTCTCGTGGGAGGACTGTGATGCAACGATCATGGGCGATCGTGCTCGGCGCGATCGTCGCGCTTCTCATCGGGTTCGGGGTCGGCTACTTGGCCTTCGACGACGGCCATGGTTCCGGCGACGACCACGGTCTTCGGCACGACCGCATGGCCCAGATGATGTCCGACGGTTCGATGCCCGAGATGATGGCCGACTTCACCGCCATGATGGAGCAGATGCGCGCATCGATGACTCCCGAGATGCGTGAAGCGATGGATCGCGACGCGATGTGGGAGCTCATGGCGAGCGGCGAGATGGCAGAGCTGATGGCAGCGCACATGCAATCGATGGGCAAGATGCCCGGGATGGGCGGTGGCCATCGAGGTGGCGGCATGGGCGGAGGCGGCTGATCCGCTCTGTGATCAGTCCACGTAAGAGTCCGGATCCGAAGCGAAGCGGGCGGCGCACTCGAGCGAGCAGAACATCCACGTGCGTCCACCCCAGGGAAGCCGAGCCGGGGCGTCGTCGGCGTCGATGTACATGCGACACACCGGATCGAGCACCTGCGCCTCGGGCTCATGATCATCGAGGTCGACCGCGTACAACGCGAAGGGCTTGCTCACGTGCTTGAGCCGGATCGACCCGAGGTCTCGCGTGGTGGCGCCATCGTGCTCCGTGACGTGCTCGACGACGGATGCCGTCGTGACGAGCTGACCGACATGCGCGAGCTCGGTGAGGCGAGCAGCGACGTTGACGGTTGCCCCATAGACGTCGCCGTCTCGCTCGATCACCTCGCCGACGTGCAGCCCCGCTCGGACTCCGGGGAAGTTCGGCTCTGCAGCCACGCTCCTCAGGACCTCGAACGCCACGTCGAGGCCTGCTCGCGGGGTCGCCGTCACGACGAACGCGGCATCTCCGATGGTCTTCACGAGGCGATCGTCGGGCCCGAGCGCGGCCTTCACCATGGCGCAGAAGCGCTCGGCCGCGTCGACAGCCGAATCGTCACCGTGGGCCTCGGTCAGGGCCGTGAACCCGGCGAGATCGGCGAACAGCACCGCTCGCCGCTCGTCCACCGCGACAGTCTCGCGCCGGCGCGGCCGGACCTCCGCCGCGACGATCCGCGGCCCGGATCCCGCGACTGCTACTGGATGTGCAGGCCAGAGATGGCGCGGGCGATCACCAGGCGCTGGATCTCGGAGGTGCCTTCGAAGATCGTGTAGATCTTCGAGTCGCGGTGCCAGCGCTCGACCGGGTACTCGCGTGTGTAGCCGTAGCCGCCGAGGATCTGGATCGCGTCCTCGGTCGCCTTGACTGCCACCTCACCTGCCTTGAGCTTGCTCATCGAGCCCTCGCCGGAGGTGAACTCCTTCTTCTTCGCGGCCATCCAGCAGGCGCGCCAGACGAGGAGCCGGGCCGCGTCGATCTCCATCTTCATGTCGGAGAGCTTGAACGCGATCCCCTGGTTCTCGATGATCGCCCGCCCGAACGCCTTGCGCTCCTTGGCGTACTCGAGCGCGTACTCGTAGGCCGCGCGCGCGATGCCGAGGGCCTGGGCGCCGACGAGCGGGCGCGTGGCCTCGAAGGTGCTCATCGCGGCCTGGGTGCGGGTCTTCTGACCCTCACGAGCGCGCGCGAGACGCTGGTCGAGCTTCTCCTTGCCCCCGAGGAGCTGGCTGCTGGGCACGTGCACGTCGTCGAGGATCACCTCGGCGGTGTGCGAGGCGCGGATGCCGTGCTTCTTGTACTTCGTGCCCTGGCTCAGGCCGGGTGTGTCGGGTCCGATCACGAACGCGGCGTGGCCGCGGCCCTTCAGCTCGGGGTCGACCTGCGCCACGACCACGTGCACGTCGGCGATGCCACCGTTGGTGATCCACGCCTTCGTGCCGTTGAGCACCCAGCCGTCGGACTTCTCGTCGTACACCGCGTTGGTGCGCAGGCTCGACACGTCGCTGCCCGCGTCGGGCTCGCTCACGCAGAACGCGCCGAGCTGGATCTTCTCGGGTGTGCCGAAGCACTGCGGCAGCCACTCACCGATCTGGTCGGGCGTGCCGCTCGCGAGGATGCCGCTGACGGCGAGCGTGCTGCCGAGGATCGACAGCGTGATCCCCGCGTCGCCCCAGGCGAGCTCCTCGCTCGCCAGCGCGAGCGTCAGGCCCGCGGGGTCGGCGGTGCAGTTGGCGAAGAACTCGAGCGAGTACAGCCCGATCTTGGCCGCCTCCTCGATGATCGGGTACGGCGTCTCTTCACGCTCGTCCCACTCGCTGGCGGCGGGACGGATGACGTTCTCGGCGAAGTCGTGGACCCACTTCTGGATCTGCAGCTGGTCCTCGTCGAGCTCGAGGGAGAACTCGCTCATCTGGGCCTCCTGGGGAAGGGCGGCTCCGTGCCGGCCCCAGTGGGGATACCCACAAGTTACCAGCGAGTAACCCCCCGCGCGGAAACCGGCGGCGGGGCCGGCGCCGCACCCCCGGTCGGGAGCCCTCTGCTCGACGGGTGCGGGCGCCCACGGAGCGCCCGGTGCACTACTCGAGCGTGCTCGGGGTCGTCGACGAGGGCGGCGGGAAGCTCCCCGTCACGCTCACCTGGGACTGGGTGCTCTGACCGCCCGAGCCGTTCGCGCGCAGGTAGTAGATGTGCTGCACCGAGCCCGGCCCGGCCCCGCACGCGAACGGGAACGGCTCGCTGCCCGTCGGCGGGTAGTTGCCGAACGGACCGTTCGGGTTGTCGATGCTCACCGTGACGCTCTGCGCGTTCTGCGTCGACCACGTCAGCGTGATCTGGGTCGTGGACGGGCAGCTGACCGACGAGCTGTTGACCGTGAACTGCTGGATCTGGGGACCCTGGGCCGTCGTGGTCGGGGGCGCGGTGGTCGTCGTGGGCGCGGTGGTCGTCGTCGTGGAGGAGCTGGTCGTCGAGCTGGACGTGGTCGTCGTCGGCGTGTCGTCGTCGCCACCACCGGCGGCGAGGATCACGATGACCGCGATGATGATGCCTGCGAGGAGGATGCCGCCGGCGATCATCCAGAGACGTCGGCTGTCGCCGGCGTCGTCGACCCCGCCCGGCCCGGTCGGGCCGCCGGGCCCACCCGCGCCGCCGCCGAACGTCTCCCCCTGGACGGGGATCGTCGGCTCGCCGCCCGCGACCGGTGGCACGGCCTGCGTCGGCTCGCCACCGGTGGGCACCGGCATCGTCGGATCGGGTTCGGGAGGCGTGGTCATGGCGGTCCCTTCGGTCGCCGGGGGACGGTAGCGGACCACAGCGGTCGGGGGCGGGATCGTTCGAGTCGGCCGGCGGGCGTCGGTCGGTCAGAATGCCGCCCGTGGGAGATGCAGAAGACGCGGCACGTTACGCCGAGGAGGCCGGGGGTCTGCTCCTCGAGCTGCGCGAGCGGGCCGCCTCCGACGAATGGGGTCGGCGATCGCTCGGCGACGCCGGCGACGTGCTCGCCAACCGACGCCTCCTCGAGCTGCTGCGCGAGGAGCATCCCGGCGACAGCGTCCTGTCGGAGGAGTCGGCCGACGACCCGCGCCGCATCGATGCCGACCGCGTCTGGATCATCGACCCGCTCGACGGGACGCGCGAGTTCACCGAGGCCGGTCGCACCGACTGGGCGGTGCACGTCGCGCTGTGGACGCGCGCTGACGGGTTGACGGCGGGAGCGGTCGCGCTCCCCGCCCAGGGCCGCGTGCTCGCGACCGCCGACCCACCTCCTGCTCCGGTCGCGCCCGAGCGGCCGGTGCGCGTGGTCGTGAGCCGGACGCGCCCACCGGCTGCGGCGCAGCGCGTCGCCGACGCGCTCGGTGGCGAGCTCGTCGGCATGGGCTCGGCGGGCGCGAAGACGATGGCGGTCGTCGACGGCACCGTCGACGCGTACGTCCATTCGGGCGGGCAGTACGAGTGGGACTCCGCGGCGCCGGCGGCGGTCGCGGTTGCCGCAGGACTGCACGTGTCGCGCATCGACGGCTCACCGCTCGAGTACAACCGCCGCGATCCTTGGCTCCCCGATCTGGTCGTGTGCCGCCAGGACCTCGCCCGAGAGGTGCTGGCCGCCGTCGCGGCGTGACCGAGACGCTGCTCGACCTCGAGGCTGCGGACGGCGTTCGCATCGTCGCGAGGAGCTGGGCAGCGTCCGCGCCTCCCAGCGGCACGACGGTCGTGGTGGTCCACGGGTTCGGGGCTTCGGGCTCCGAGGCGCGCGTGCGTGCGGTCGCCGGCGCACTGACGGACGCAGGGCACGTCGTGCTGACGTTCGACGCGCGCGGGCACGGCGCGAGCGGCGGTGAGGCGACGCTCGGCACCGACGAGGCGCTCGACGTCGCCGCAGTGGTCGACGCGTCCGGATCGGGTCCGGTCGGGCTCGTCGGCGCGTCGATGGGTGCCATCGGAGCCCTGCGCTACGCCGTCGAGCACGCACCGGCTGGACGCGTCGCGGGGCTCGTGCTGGTGAGCTGTCCCGCGCGCTGGACGCTCCCGCGCAACGCGCGGGGGGTGCTGTCCGCGCTGATGACCCAGACCCCACCCGGTCGCTGGGCCGCCCGCCGCTACGTCAAGGTGCGGATCGCTCGTCCGCGGCCGCGGCCGGCGCCACCGATCGACCTCGTGCCGCTCGTGCGCGTGCCGCTCGCGGTCGTGCACGGGACCGCGGACCCCTTCATCCCGGCCGCCGACGCCGACGCGCTGTACGACGCGGCACCCGAGCCTCGCCGGCTGCGGCTCGTGACCGGCATGGGCCACGCCTTCGAGCCGCCCGCGATCGAGCCGGTCGTCGAGTCGGTCGCCTGGTCCGTCAACCCTCGGACCTAGCCCTCGGCGCGTCGCCGCGACCGCGTCACGCCTCCGGGGTTCGGTGGTCTGCAGCGGTTGACAGACCGAACACACGTTCGGTCGGATGGGGATGATCACTTCCCCCACAGTCGAACGAGCCAGTCGAGACCTTCTCCGGGTGCTCCGGAGGGTGTGTCGCTGGTGGCGATCCTCGGGAGGAGGTGTGATGCGGGTCCCGTCGTTGGACGAGCTGCGGACGTGGCCGAACGAGCGGCTCCTCGCGGCCCGGGATGCGGCACGCGAGCGCGAGCGGCGGGCGCGTCTGGCGCGGGTGCGGATGGATCGGGTGCTCGACGAGCGCGGCGCGATGGGCGGCCGGGCGGCGAGCGAGTGGGTCGCGGCGCGGGATCGCACGTCGTCGCGTTCGGCACGCGAGGAGGTCGCGGTGGCCCGGGCGCTCGAAGACCTGCCCGCGATCCGGGCGTTGGCGGAGGCGGGGCGTCTGTCGTTGGATCAGCTGGTGCCGTTGGTCGAGCTCGCCACGCCCGACACCGACGTTGAGTGGGCCCAGCGGGCCGAGCACTGTGCGCCGAGTGAGCTGCGGCGTCTGCTGCGCAAGTCCCGGGTCGTCACCCCCGAAGAGATGCAGCGCCGCCGCGAGGCACGCGCGTTCCGGTGGTGGCGCACCAAGGACGGGCACGGGCTGCGGTTGGCGGGGACGATCTTCGACGTCGACGCCGCGTTCGTCGAGGCGATGCTCGAGCACGAGATCGAGACGATGCGTCCCGCCAAGGGTCAGCCGTGGGACTCGCGGGCGCATCGAGGTGCGGACGCGCTCGCCGCGATCTGTCGCCGCGCCCACACCAGCCACGCCGCCGGCG